>NZ_RCHN01000002.1 GCF_003671495.1 Ketobacter sp.
ACCTATATCAAAATATTTTGATATAGGTTGAAAACGCTGCTAGTATTCCCCCCATGAATGCTGGTCTCCCTCCCATTGCTGCCGATCACCTTAATTCCTTAGCCCAATTGTGCAAGGGCACCGGTGATCCATTGCGTTTGGAGGTGTTGCGGGCCCTCAAAACCGACTCCTTTGGCGTGCTGGAGCTGTGCGACATCTTCGCTATGAAGCAGCCCGCCATGAGCCACCACCTGAAGGTGCTGGCCAAGTCCGGAGCCGTCACCACCCGTCGGGAAGGCAATTCCATCTTTTATCGACGGGCACTGGCGGATCTCGCGCAACCGCAAGGCCAGCTGCTGGCGGCCCTGTTCCAGGCCATCGACCAGGTGGCATTGAGCAGCCACACCGCCGGACGCATTGAGGCGATCAAGCAGGAGCGGGAGGAAGTGGCCCGGGAGTTTTTTGATCGCCATGCGGAGCAGTTTCGGGAGCAGCAGGAGCTGATTGCCCTGTTTGATCAATACGCTGAAAGCGTAAGAGACCTGCTGCTACAAACCAATCCGCATAAGGGCCAGACGGCACTGGAAATCGGCCCCGGAGAAGGGGCATTCTTGGCTACCCTGGCGCAGTTGTTCAGCGCGGTCACCGCCATCGACATTTCCCGCGAAATGCTGGAAAAGGCCGAAGCCCTGCGCCAACAGCAGCAACTGGACCACGTGACCCTGCTGCAGGCGGACACCGAGGATGCGGTGCAGCAAGGTATTCTGGTGGATCGCATTGTCTGCAATATGGTGTTGCACCATGTACCGTCACCGGCAGACGTGTTTGAAGATTGCGCCCGGCTGCTGAAGCCCCAGGGCGCGTTGATTGTAGCGGACCTGTGTCGCCACGATCAGGACTGGGCCAAACGCAGCTGCGGTGACCTGTGGCTGGGCTTCGACCCGGAGGAATTGACCGATTGGGCGCAGGACGCCGGATTGGTGAGTACGGAAAGCCTGTATATGGGATTGCGTAACGGTTTCCAGATACAGGTCAGACGATTTGATAAACCCTGAAACTGGATTTTAACCCTGATATTTTTGAACCCTGTTTTTTGACCCCTGTTTTTTGACCGTTTGAAAAGGAAGCGAGTGCAATGAGCGAATATTCCATCTTCACCTCCGAATCGGTTTCCGAAGGCCATCCCGATAAAATGGCCGACCAGATTTCCGATGCCGTGCTGGATGCCATCATCAAAGATGACCCCCACTCACGTGTGGCCGTGGAAACCATGGTGAAAACCGGTATGGCCATCATCGCCGGTGAAGTGCGCACCAACACCTATGTGGATCTGGAAGACATCGTGCGCCAGGTGATCCTGGACATCGGTTACAACAGCTCCGACGTGGGCTTTGACGGTGCTTCCTGCGCGGTTCTGAACGCCATTGGCAAACAGTCATCCGACATCGCCATGGGTGTGGACGAAGGCGAACAGAAAGATCTGGGTGCCGGTGACCAGGGTTTGATGTTCGGTTACGCCACCAACGAAACCGATGTACTGATGCCTGCAGCCATTCACTACTCTCACCGTCTGGTGCAGCGTCAGGCTTACCTGCGCAAGAACAGCATCCTGCCCTGGCTGCGCCCTGATGCCAAAAGCCAGGTGACCCTGCGCTATGAAAACGGCAAACCGGTTGCGGTTGACGCGGTGGTTCTGTCTACCCAACACGACGAAGACATCAAGCAGTCCGATCTGCGTGAAGCCATCATGGAAGAAGTGATCAAGCACGTACTGCCTGCCGAGTGGCTGCACAAAGGCACCAAATACCACATCAACCCCACCGGCCAGTTCATCATTGGCGGCCCGGTGGGCGACTGTGGACTCACCGGCCGTAAGATCATCGTGGACACCTACGGCGGTGCTGCCCGTCACGGTGGCGGCGCGTTCTCCGGCAAGGACCCTTCCAAAGTGGACCGCTCCGCTGCCTACGCCGGTCGCTATGTGGCGAAAAACATCGTCGCCGCCGGCCTGGCGGACAAGTGTGAGATCCAGGTGTCCTACGCCATTGGTGTGGCCGAACCCACCTCTATCTCCATCAACACCTTCGGCACCAACAAAGTCAGCGAAGAGCAGATCGCCAATCTGGTACGGGAGCACTTTGACCTGCGTCCCCGTGGTGTGATCGAGATGCTGGACCTGCGTCGTCCCATCTACCGCGCTACTGCAGCCTATGGTCACTTCGGTCGTGAAGACCAGGGCTTCACCTGGGAAAACACCGACAAAGCCGACGCCCTGCGCGCTGCGGCAAACCTTTAATTCACCTTAGGAAGAGGCAAACATCATGAATGCCGTACTGGAAAACAATTTTACCGACTACAAAGTAGCGGACATCTCCCTGGCCGACTGGGGTCGTCGCGAAATCGAAATCGCTGAAGGTGAAATGCCTGCCCTGATGGCGCTGCGCAGCAAGTACAAAGCCGAGCAGCCCTTGAAAGGCGCCAAGATCATGGGCTGTATCCACATGACCATCCAGACCGCCGTGTTGATTGAAACCCTGGTGGAACTGGGTGCGGATGTGCGCTGGTCCTCTTGCAACATCTTCTCCACCCAGGATCACGCCGCCGCGGCTATCGCCGCCGCTGGCATTCCCGTGTTCGCCTGGAAAGGGGAAACCGAGGAAGAGTTCTGGTGGTGCATCGAGCAGACCATTCTGAAAGACGGTAAGGAATGGGATGCCAACATGATTCTGGACGACGGCGGCGACCTGACGCTGGTGCTGCATGACAAATACTCCCACATGCTGGACAGCATCCACGGCATCTCGGAAGAGACCACTACCGGTGTGCACCGTCTGCTGGAAATGCTGGAAGCCGGCACCCTGAAGGTTCCCGCTATCAACGTCAACGATGCCGTCACCAAATCCAAGAACGACAACAAATACGGTTGCCGTCACTCTTTGAACGACGCCATCAAGCGCGGCACCGACCACCTGTTGTCCGGTAAAAAAGCATTGGTGATTGGTTACGGTGACGTGGGCAAGGGCTCTGCCGCCTCGCTGCGCCAGGAAGGCATGATTGTTAAAGTGACCGAGATTGATCCCATCTGCGCCATGCAGGCTTGCATGGACGGTTACGAAGTGGTGTCACCGTATAAAGACGGCATCAACGATGGTAGCGCCGACAGCATCAACACCGCCCTGCTGCAAAACACCGATCTGGTGGTCACCACCACCGGCAACGTGAACGTGTGCGATGCCAACATGCTGAAAGCCCTGAAGAGCGGCGCCGTGGTCTGCAACATCGGCCACTTCGACAGCGAGATTGATACGGCCTTCATGCGCAAAAACTGGGAATGGCAGGAAGTGAAGCCCCAGGTGCACAAGATCGTACGCAATGCCGACAGCAACGATCATTTGATCCTGTTGTCCGAAGGTCGCCTGGTGAATCTGGGTAACGCCACCGGCCACCCATCCCGCATCATGGACGGCTCCTTCGCCAACCAGGTGCTGGCACAGATGTATCTGTGGGAGCGCAAGTTCGCGGATCTGCCAGAAGCGGAGAAGAAAGCCGCACTGTATGTGAAAGTACTGCCCAAGAAGCTGGACGAGGAAGTGGCAGCGGAGATGGTGCGGGGTTTTGGTGGGGTGATTACCCGCATGACCGACGCCCAGGCCAAGTACATCAATGTGCCGGTGGATGGACCTTACAAGCCGGAAAGTTATAAGTATTGATTACCTGACGCTGGCACATTGCTGCGTCAGTGGGAGTGGAGTCTATTTCAGGACGTCAGCGGCCATGGACGGCCGCTGCCGAGCGCACAGGGATGTGCTTGTAGCGATCCTGAAAGAGACTCCACTTCCACTGACGCTGACCGTGGCACTCAAGTGAATAGTCTGAGCAGAACATGAATTCTCAAAAACAACACGAAAAGCGCTTCAGCTTCGAATTTTTTCCACCCAAAACCGATGTCGGCGTGGAAAAACTGAATCTGGTACAGCAGGAACTGGCCGAGAAAAAGCCCAGCTTTTTCTCCGTGACCTATGGCGCCGGCGGTTCCACCCGCGACCGCACCTTTGAAACGGTGATGAACGTCAAAGCCAAAACCGGCATTGACGCCGCGCCGCACCTGTCCTGTGTGGGCGATACCAAAGCCCAACTGGCGCAACTGCTGACACAATACCAAAGCAATGGCATCAACCGCATCGTCACCTTGCGCGGTGACCTGCCTTCCGGCATGGGCGCCTCCCTGGGGGAATTGAAATACGCCAGCGATCTGGTGGCGTTTATTCGCCAGCAAACCGCCGATCATTTCCACCTGGAAGTGGCGGCCTATCCGGAAATGCACCCCCAGGCAAAATCCATGGAGGCCGATCTTCAGGCCTTCAAAACCAAAGTACAGGCCGGTGCCAACAGCGCCATCACCCAGTACTTCTTCAACGTGGATGCCTATAAATTTTTTGTCGACAGCTGTGAAAAAATGGGCCTGGATCTTCCCATTTATCCCGGCATCATGCCCATCATCAACTACGACAACCTGATGCGCTTTTCCGGTATGTGCGGGGCGGAAATCCCACGCTGGATTCGCATGCGCATGGAAGGATTCCGCGGCGATGAACAGTCCATCAAACAGCTGGGGGAAGAGATCGTCACCAGCCTGTGTGAAGAGCTACTGGACATGGGCGCCCCCGGCATTCATTTCTACACCATGAACCAGGCCGAACCGACCCTGGCCATCTGGAACAATCTCGGCTTGTGATTCCTGCCACAACGCTATACCCTGCGGGCTAATAAACGAAGGCCCAGGGGTATAGTGCTGTGGATTTGAGTGCATTCAAAGCGTACGACATTCGTGGTCGGGTTCCTGACCAACTCAATGAAGACATCATTGAACGCATTGGCCGCGCCTACGTCGAGGTCACCGGCGCCCACAAGGTGGCCGTGGGTTACGACATTCGCCTGTCCAGCCCGGCACTGGCCAGGGCGTTGTGCCGGGGCATCACCGCCGCCGGTGCAGACGTTTACGATATCGGCCTGAGTGGCACCGAACAGATCTACTTTGCCACCTTTCATTACGGGTTGGATGGCGGCATCGCCGTCACCGCCAGCCACAATCCCAAGGACTACAACGGCATGAAACTGGTGGGCAAAGGGTCCCGCCCCATCAGTTCGGACAACGGCCTGCTGGACATTAAAGCCAAGGTGCCCGGCACCTTCCAGGATGCCGCTCAACCCGGCACCGTGCAACCGTTGCACATCACCGGCGACTACATTCAACACCTGTTGGGCTATGTGGATGTCAAAACGCTTCGACCCTATAAAGTGGTGGTCAATGCCGGCAACGGTGGTGCCGGCCTGGTGATCGATGCGCTGGAGCCTCACCTGCCGTTTGAGTTCGTCAAAGTACTGCACGAGCCCGATGGCCATTTCCCGCAGGGTGTGCCGAATCCACTGCTGCCGGAAAACCGCGAACTCACCCGGCGCACGCTGCTGTCTGAACAAGCGGACTTTGGCATCGCCTGGGACGGGGATTTTGATCGCTGTTTTCTATTCGACGAAAGCGGACGATTTATTGAAGGGTATTACATCGTCGGCATGCTGGCGGAGCTGTTCCTGCAGCAGGAGCCGGGTGCCCGCATCATTCACGACCCCCGCCTCACCTGGAATACCGTTGAACTGGTAGAGCAGGCCGGTGGCGTCGCGGTGGAGAGCAAAACCGGTCACGCCTTCATAAAAGCCCGCATGCGGGAAGAGGATGCCATCTACGGTGGCGAGATGAGTGCCCACCATTATTTTCGCGATTTTGCCTACTGCGATTCCGGCATGATCCCCTGGTTGATGGTGGCGGCATTGCTCTCACAAACCGGAAAAACCCTGTCGCAACTGGTGGACGAACGCATTGCCCGGTTTCCCGCCAGTGGCGAAATCAACCGCACCATTGCCGATTCCGCTGCCGCCATTAACGCCATCGAAGCCCACTACCGCAGTGAAGCCAAACACATCAGCAAGATTGATGGCCTGAGCATGGATATGGGGGAGTGGCGCTTTAATCTGCGCTGCTCCAATACGGAACCCCTGGTGCGTCTGAACGTGGAATCCCGCGGCGACGTCGCCCTGATGGAACAAAAAACCGAGGCGCTACTGGTCCAACTGAGCCACTACAGCGAACCCACTGTATCAGGCTCGCAGTAACGAACAGCTGAACACACGCGTCAGTCTGCTGGTGGTAATCGGGTCACCAGCACCTGCGTGATCCGCACCCCCTCCAGATCAATCACCTCAAACTTGTATCCCGCGTGCGTCACATGATCGGTGAGCTTCGGCAGCTTCCTGAGTTGATAAATAATGAAACCGGCGATGGTGTCATATTGGCTTTTATCCGGAAACTCATCCAGCCCCAGGTAACGCATCACATCCACAATGGGGGTCAGGCCGTCCATGATCCAGGACTGGTCGTCACGCTGCACAATCTGCTCTTTACCGGCGGGTGTGATCAGCTCCCCCATAAAACCGCCCAATAGATCCTTCACCGTGACCACACCGACAATCAGGGCATACTCGTTCACCACCACCGCCAACTGTTGGGGTTCGATTCGGAATGCGTTCAGGGCATCCGCCATACTCAGGGTTTCCGGCAGATAAAACACGTTCTGGTTGATTTCCTCGACGCTGATGGCCGCCGGCTCCCCCTTCAGCACCTTGCGTAAAATCTCTTTTGAATCCACCAGCCCGATCAGTTTGTCCAGGCTGCCATCACACACCAGAAAAGTGTTGTGGGGATGATCAATGATGACCTGGCTGATGTGGGCGCTGTCGTCCGCCAGATCAAAGTACACAATGCTGTCCCGGGGCACCATGGCGCTGGAGAGGGTGCGCTGTTCCAGCTCAAACACGTTTTCAATGATCTGCAACTCCTGGGGCTGCACCGAACCGGAATCGAGCCCGGCGCCGATGGTCGCCACAATGTCTTCCGTGGTCACCACCTCCTTCTGTTCGGTGGGCAGGCGCAACAGGCGCAACACCCCGTTGGTGATGCCGTTGAAAAACATCACCAGCGGTGTCAGGGCCAGGGTCACCCAGCGCATCGGGGTAATCACCCGAATGGCAATGCTCTCCGGCATGATCATGGCGAGCCGTTTGGGCAACAGGTCTGCGAACAGGATGAACAGCGCGGTAATAATAAAAAAGGAAATGAAAAAGCTGACCTGGTCCAGCAGCGCTCCGGAATAAACCATCACCAGCAGTTCGCGGACATAAGGGGTCAATGCCGCCTCCCCCAGAATACCGCCCAGAATGGCAATGGCGTTCAGTCCGATCTGGACCATGGCAAAAAAAGCACCGGGGTTTTCCTGCAGGGCCAGGATTTCGGCGGCTTTGTTGTTGCCTTCCTCCACCATCACCATGAGTTTGATTTTACGGGCGGCGGCCATGGCGATTTCAGACATGGCGAAAACGGCACTGGCCAGAATCAGCAGAAACAAGTTAAAGAGGTCTACCATGGGCGCTCCCCGCGCGGCGGCTATACGACTGCGTATTTTATACAAACCACTGGGTTGGAATAGTGTTTTGAAGCGGTAATCGTGAATTATTCAGGACCCTCTGCAACGGCAAAACCAGCCTGGAAGCGGCCCCTGAGCCCACGCTTGCACACCGCTGGCAGAGTCTTTACTCTACCCATTCACTCATTACCCACCGGTTACAGCATGTCTTTGAATCATAGCCTCATGCAGCGCGATCTTCAGGTTTTGTGGCACCCCTGCACCCAGATGAAAGATCACGAAACTCTGCCCATCATTCCCATCAAGAAAGGGGACGGCATCTGGCTGGAGGATTTTGAAGGCAACCGTTATATGGATGCGGTCAGCTCCTGGTGGGTGAATCTGTTTGGCCACGCCAACCCGCGCATCAACGACCGCGTCAAGCAGCAGCTGGACCAGCTGGAACATGTGATCCTGGCGGGTTTCAGCCACGAACCGGTGATCGAGCTGTCGGAGCGACTGGTGGCCATCACCCCGGAGGGGTTGAATCGTTGCTTCTACGCCGACAACGGTTCCTCCGGCATCGAAGTGGCCCTGAAGATGAGCTTTCACTTTTGGCTGAACGCCGGCAACACCCGCAAAACCAAATTTGTCACCCTGGCCAACTCCTACCACGGGGAGACCCTGGCGGCCCTGGCAGTGGGCAATGTGGAGCTTTACAAGAAAACCTACGAACCCCTGTTGATGACCACCTTCACCGCCCCCAGCCCGGACTGCTACGATCGGGAAGCCGGTGAAAGCTGGGAAAGTTACAGCCTGCGCCAGTTTGAAAAAATGGACGCTCTGCTGGCCACCCATCACGAGGAAATCTGCGCAGTGATTGTGGAGCCGCTGGTACAGTGTGCCGGTTCCATGCGCATGTACCACCCGGTGTACCTGACCAAACTGCGGGCAGCCTGTGATCGTTATAACGTGCATCTGATCGCCGATGAAATTGCCGTTGGCTTCGGCCGCACCGGCACTTTGTTTGCCTGCGAACAGGCTGGCATCACCCCGGATTTTATGTGTTTGTCGAAAGGGCTCACCGCCGGCTATCTGCCCCTGTGTGCAGTGCTGACCCATGACCGGATCTACCAGGGCTTCTACGACGATTACGAAACCCTGCGCGGTTTTTTACATTCCCACAGTTACACCGGCAACCCGTTGGCCTGCGCCGCCGCACTGGCGACCCTGGATATTTTCGAACAGGACAACGTCATCGCCAACAACCAGAAACTGATCCGGAAAATGGCCGACGCCACGGCCCACTTTGCCGACCATCCCCATGTGGCGGAGGTGCGCCAGACCGGCATGATTCTGGCCATCGAGATGGCGCAGGACAAAGCCGGCAAAACCCCCTACCCCTGGCAGGAGCGGCGGGGCCTGCGGGTGTACGAGCACGGCTTGAAGCATCAGGCGTTGTTACGCCCCCTGGGCAGCGTGGTGTATTTCATGCCGCCTTACATCATCACCGAGGAGCAGATTGATCACCTGGCCAAAGTGGCCTGGGAAGGGATTGAACTGGCGACCCGGGACTGAGGCAAATCGCCCACACCTAACCCAGATCCATCAGTAGCAGATCGGTGACACCCACATCCACCCCCAGCTGGGTCAACAACGTGGTGACCTGGCCCCGATGATGGGTCTGGTGATTGAACCAATGGCTGAGCGCTTTATTCACGGTGAACTCAACCGTTGACCCATCCACCAGGCGATGGGTCATCAGCGCATTCAAATCCGCGCCCTTGGCTTCCATGATGTCCAGGCAGCGAACGATTTGTTTATCGATGCGTTTGCGCCAGGCGGTCAAGCCCGCCAGATCCTCATACACCACCTGGTCAGAGGCCGTAATCCTGATGGGTTTGCCCACGCCGTCCAACAGCACCGCCACGGATTTGTCCTCAGCAAAGCGGCTTAGCCAATAGGTATCGGCAATGAGGATATGGTTCAACGTCCGGCAGATGGAACCAAAGAAGGCGCCGCGTTCCTCGGTGAACTGGCCGGGCTGCAAACGCGCACAGGCCTGGTATAAGCGCTGGTTCATGGCCTGGTTGTAGCGGGCCCAAAGCGGGAAGCTGCTCATCCGTTCAGATCCCGGTGTTCCAGCTTGCGAATTTCACTGATCAACTGCCGTGCCAGATCCCGGGTATCGGATTTGATCATCCCCAGCCCGGTGCTCACCAACAGCTTCACCACCGACACCAGCAAAAACCCCGTCAGCAGAATGGACAGCATGCCGCTCACCTTGAAGAAGCCCACCGGCAGCACCATAGCCCCCTGCTGCAGATCAATGGTGCGATCCGCCGCCGGCAACGCCACCAGTTTCTGGTAAATGGGAAACTGGTCCGGCGCCTGGACATAGAGCCCCAGTTGATTTACCCCCACGACCAGCAGGGCGATCCCCGCCAGCAAAAACACGTATCCCAACAGTCTCGTCACCTTCACCTCCAAATCTGCAATGGGGACAGCAGCCGTCATTGTGTTCTAAAATGGGAAATAAGCCCATAGCTGAGAAAGCCTGAACCCGCCCTATGCGTACGCCACGAATTTTTCAAAATCAGCCATTGCTGGAAGGTAATACGGTTCAACTGGATGAAAACGGCAGTCGCCATCTGAGTAAGGTGCTGCGCATGGCCGAAGGCGACGCCGTGATTCTGTTCAATGGCACCGGCGGCGAGTACCACGGCCAGATAACAGAAATCGACAAGAAATGGGTGAAAGTGTCACTGGATTTTTTTAATGACGTGGATCGCGCATCGCCGGTTCAGGTACACCTGGGACAGGTGCTGGGCAAAGGGGACCACATGGACTATGCCCTGCAGAAAGCAGTGGAACTGGGGGTCACCGAGATCACGCCCTTGCTGAGCCAACGTTGCGAGGTCAAGCTTTCCGGCCAGCGTATGGAGAAAAAACTGGAACAATGGCGCAATCTGCTGATCAGCGCCTGCGAGCAGTGCGGCATGAACATTGTTCCCATCCTGCATCCACCACAGACACTGCTGCGCTGGACAGAAACCGTGGAAGCCGAGCGCAAATGGATTCTGCACACAGAAGATCTTCCCGGCACGCCCTTCAGCGGTGAGGCCCCCGCCAGCCTGTGTTTTGCGGTGGGCCCGGAAGGCGGCTTTGCCGATGAGGAAGTGGAGCAGGCAAAGGATTTCGGTTTTGACTGCATTACCCTGGGCCCCCGGGTATGGCGTACCGAAACCGCGCCGGTGGTCTTGTTGAGCCTGGTGCAACTGTCCTGGGGTGATTTCCTGTTATAACCCCCGAATTTATCTCCCAAGGCTCGACTTACTCATACGGTTCCACCTGGCCCGCCTCCAGAATGTAACCCGCCCGCGCAATGCCGCTGTCGAAGAATTGCGTTTTGATGACGCCACTCACCCACACCACATCATAAAGTTTGCGGATGGCGGCACCCTCGGGCCCTTGCACCCGTACCAGAATGGTCTGATTCGCCGGTGGCGGTGGCACATGGATGCAGGCTCCGAAATACGGCACCAGTAAGAACTCCGATGACCGGGTGCCATCGGTTGCCAGAGGCACCACATAGCCGGCAATCCGGGCGGGAGTGTTGTTCAATTCCGGTTTTACCGGTGCCGCCTGGTAGGCGGCTTCCACCTTGGCCATCATCTCTTGCAGCCTGGGGTCCTCATCCGACAACTCACTCAACCGATACTTGCGATCATACTCATCGATGATCTCGTCGGCGTCGAACCCCGCCGGAATCAGGTCCGCCCATTCCAATGTTTGAGCTGCTGTTTGAGCTGCTGTTTGAGCTGCTGTTTCCGCCTGCAGCCATCCGCAGCTGAACATCATCATGATCGCTGCCAGCCATTTGCCGGCCACTGAATACCATCCTGTGCTGTGTTTCACCTGGTGTGTCCTCTTTATTGCCATTGCCCTGTGTCTTACCCTGAGTCTTACTCTGAGTAGAGCCCCGATCACAGCCGCACGGTCATGCCGTCGGCCAGGGAGAACCGATAGGCGCGATAAGCCGGAACCAGCCCCACGGACAGGCCACTGACCAACGCGCCGCCCAACAACCAGCACTCCGTCGGCGACAAGCCGCGCAGGGACAGGTACAGCCCCCACTGTTGCTCCAACCAGGGCGCCAGAAGAAGGTGCAGCAGATACATACCCGACACACCGAGTACGACACTGACGAGCATGATGATAAGCGCCTCCCCCTGCACCAGGACAAAAATATGCCAGGGCCGCGCGCCCACACTGCGCAACACCGCCATTTCCCGTCGCCGTTCGTTGAGCCCGGCCAGCATGGCGGTGGCCATACCGGTAATCCCCACCAACACCACCATTACCGAGATGGCCAGCAACGCCTGTTGCACCAACGCCAGGGTGTCCCACAATTCCTGCAACGCCACCCCCGGCATGGCTGCCAGTAAGGGTTCCGCCCGATATTCGTTGATATAGCGCTGCAGCTGAAACACCGCCATGGGGGATTTCAGCCCCACTAACACCGCCGTCACCGATTTCGGCTGTAATGCCTCCGGGTCCGGCGCCCGCCGCAACCGCGACAGTGCCGTGGGGCGACCACCCACCCAGCCCGCGTGAATGGCCTCCATACCCTGCAATCGAATGTGCACCGTACGGTCCACCGGTGTTCCGGTTTTGGCGAGAATGCCCACCACCCGAAACGGTTGGTCACCGTGTTCCTGCAGGCTCACCTCCCCGGTGCCATGGGATAACACAATGGACTCACCGATACCGTAGCCCAACTCCCGCGCCACATCGGCCCCCAGTACCGCATCGTACACCCCGTCGAAGGCTGCACCGGCACGGAAGCTCAGGGCCTGCTTGCGGCCAAACCGGTAATGCTGAAAGTAATCCCCATTGGTGCCCAGAACCCGGAACCCACGATGGGAATCCCCCAGGGACAACGGCACCGTCCAGGCCACATCCCGGTGCTGGCGAAGCTCTTGATAACTCTCCCAGGAAATATTGTTGGTGGCGTTGCCCATACGAAAAATAGAGTACAACAACAGTTGCACCTGGCCACCGCGGGCACCCACGATCAGGTCCGTACCCGCCACAGTGTTGGCAAAACTTTCCCGCGCCTCGTGCCGCACCCGTTCCACGCTCACCAAAAGCAGAACACTGAGCGCAATGGATACCACGGTGAGCACCACCGAAAACAACCGGTTGCGGATGCTTTTCCATGCCAGTGTGAGCAGGCTCATGCCACCACCTCCTGCCGCGAGGCACGGTTAATGGCAGGCAGGTGAACGGTGCGCTGGAAGGCATTCTCCAGGGCATCATCGTGACTCACGAACAACAGGGTGGTGTTGCTGCGCTGACACTCCTGCTGCAACAGGGACAGGAATGCCCGGCGGCGATCCGTATCCAGGGCGGAGGTGGGCTCGTCAGCGACCACCAGTTCCGGCGCACCGATCAGCGCCCGGGCTGCCGCCACCCGCTGCTGCTGGCCCACGCTGAGACGGGTCACCGGCACGTGCAGCAAAGACGCCGACAGGTCCAGCTGCTGCAACAGCCGCGTGGCCGCCGCCCGGGGTGTTTCACCGGCCGCTGCTATACGCCCGCGTCGCCGGCGGGAGAAACGACAGGGCAGCAACACGTTTTCCAACACCGTCAGGTAGGGAATCAGGTTGAACATCTGGAAGATGAAGCCGATGTGGTGAGCCCGGAAGCGGTCCCGCTGGGCGCCACTCAACGGCCCCAGATCCTGACCCAGAACCTGCACCGTACCGCGCTGGGGAGTCACAATGCCCCCCACCAGACTCAGCAGAGTGGTCTTACCACTGCCACTGGGGCCTTTGACGAACACCCTCTCCCCTGCGGCCACGGTGAGCTCCGTAACATCCAGTACCGGCACCCCCTGCTGCCAGCCAAATTCGACCCCTTGCAGATGTATCGCGTTCCGGTTCGTCATAGACCCCTCCCCACCAGGCTAGCGCAACACAAGCCGATTGTTTCCGGCACGGGCCACCATACCGCTCTGCCCGCCGGGTCCAATCAGTTGGACTTTCAGCTGCGCCAGGTCGGGAAATTCACTGAACAGATTGATGGTCAGGGTGTTCAATCGGGCCGGCTGCTGGCATTCAAACTGATAGCGCAGCTCAAACTCCGCGTGGCCCTCATCGTGCTCATCGTGCTCATCGTGCTCATCGTGCTCATCGTGATGATGGTGCTCCGCGTCCGCGCTGGCTTCCACCGCAAGCAGGGCCGACGCCACGTCCTGCTGCTGCAGACGACACTCCGCCTGAGCATCGGTCACGAACAGGGCCCCACCCTGCCGCAGCCGGGCTAACGCCTGCTCCAGCACCGCCCGCTGCGGTGGGGTTTTCGGTTGATGTTCGAATCCCACCAGGTCATGGGCGGGTATGGATAATTCAATCAGCAGCTGGCCTTCGGCCACCGCCACGTTCATGGTGCCGACGCCATGCACGTGGGCGTCATGCTGACGCGGTTGGGTTTCCGCTGCCCAGCAGGACAGCGCTCCGGAAGACAGCACAGCAGACAGCAACAGCCCCGCCGCAGTAAAGGGTTTGCACATAATGTTCTCCAAACACAGATCGGATTGAGATGCCGTTCAGGCACCCAGACGGACTCGGTTCAGGAGCGTGAAGGGGGAGCGCGGGCGTGAAACACCCACAGGGGGCGTAGCGCTGGCACGGCCACCCATACCGGTTCCGGCGCGGGCGAAGCAGTGACGACGGGAAGGGGCCCCAGGGCCAGGAAGGCCGCGCCACTGACCTGCTGCTGCACCAGGCAATACACACAGTCCCCATGGACACCGAGGGGCTCATCCTGGTGCTGATGGGCTGTGCTACTGAGCAGACTCCACACCAGCGCCAACATCAGGCCAAGGGCTATACCTGAGCGAACCGGGATTCTGGGCGGGGTGAATGTAGGGAGACGCATTATCGCAAACTGCACCGAAACAGGGCTGTACCAGCGTGGGAACTCACTATAACACCGGATTCCTCGCCCACTCAACCGGTCCACGCCTTGCGGAATATCGGCAAAGGCATGCAACTTTTTCCCCACTGGCGACGTAATGCTAGAGGAACACCCCACATTCATCATTGAGAGAAGGATATTGTCATGAATTACACCAAACCGTTGATCTGCGCCCTGTTGGTTTCCGCCCTGTCGGCACCGGTCTATGCCGCGAAACCCTCATCCTGGGGGGAATCCGATGCCCTGGGCGGCGTCTCCAAAAAAATCGATGCCCAACAATACGATGCCGCCATTCTGGACCTGGAGAAAATTGTGGCCAAGGACGCCGACAATGCCGACGCCTATAACCTGCTGGGCTTCAGCAACCGCAAGCTCAAACACTATGAAGTGGCGGAGAAATACTATCTGCGGGCTCTGACCCTGAACCCGAAACACAAGGGCGCCATGGAATACCTGGGGGAGCTGTATGTGGAAACCAATCGTCTGGACCAGGCCCGCGATATGCTGACCCGACTGGATGAAGCCTGCTTTTTTGGCTGCAAGGAATATCGTGAGCTGAAAGCGGTGATCGAACAAAAGGAACAGAAGCTGGAAGTGAGCGCCAACTGAGGTTGGCGCGTTCTCTTACTCCACCCTCTTAACCGGTTTTAGCCTGCCAACCTTCCACCTTCACGCACAGCCCTTTTGCCACCACTCGGGCACTGGGTTGTGCCACCCCCGTCGCCGTCTCCACCGACACCAACAGGTATTCCGCATCCGCAATCAATCCCCATTGCGGTTTGGTGAGGGCTTTCTCAATGTGTTTTTCCACCTGAATCGCACCCAGGCTGCTGATACTGCCATCTACTTTCGACACGGCCCACAGTTGCAGATTCTGGTGCTGCTCAACCTGCGGCTTTTCCAGCATATCCAGCGCCAACAGCCGGCCGGTTTTGGTGAGGGTCACCACCATGGTAGGGCGCTCCGCCTCATCCTTCATCACCGCCACATAATTGATGGCGGCCGGTTGCGGAGGCGTCGGCTGCAATACCAGCACGGCCAGCACCAGGGCACAGCTCAGCGCAAAACCGGAGAAATATTTGTAGAAGTTGAGCTTCTTCTTGAGGGTGGCCAGCATTGGGTCGGCGGCCCCGCCAATGGCGCTGGCGATACTGTCCCAGGTGGAGTTTCTGGGCGCGACTTCCGGGGTATTCTGATGCAGCGGTTGCAGTTTGGCTTCCCACTGCTGAACCCGCTCGCGCAGAGTGCGATTATCCTGCATCAGGGTTTCCATGCGCTGACGCGCCCGTCCACGCAGCGTTCCCATCACGTAATTGGAGGCCAGCAGGTCCTGCAGCTCCGGATTCTGATATCTCAATGGCCCAGACATTGTGCCAACCTCGTCAAGCCGCGTTTCAGCCAGGATTTCACCGTATTCACCGGTTGCTCCACATGGATGGCAATGTCTTCTCGACTGTAGCCATAGTAATACGCCATCAGAATGGCGTTGCGGTTCAGGGCATCCAGGGTTTCCAGACAGCGCCCCAGTTTGGTATCGGTGTCCTGCTGCAGCAGACCGGCCATGGGGGACCCGGCACTGGTTTCCCCGAACAGGGTCTGCACTTCTTCGTATTGGTTACGGCGCTTCTGCTCGCGGTTCTCCGCCCGCAGCTTGTCCAGGGCCCGATAGCGCAGCAGGGATGCCATCCAGGTCATGGGTTCCCCCTGGTCACGCCGATACTCGCCGGCGTTGTTCCAGATCTGCAGAAAGGTTTCCTGCAGCACATCGTTGCTCAGGTCTGCATCGTTCAATAACTTCATGGCGATGCCATTCAGTTTGCCGGACACTTTCTGGTACAGCTGTTGAAGGGCCTTCTGGTCCTTCAAGGTAATGCGGGCCAGCAAATGGTCAAGCTGGTCAGCCTCTGCCCTGGCTTTCTCGGTATATTGGTGTTCGATAACTTCGCCGCCTGTCATGCTGGTCTCGTCGTTCTGCCACTCAATACTGCATGCTGCAGGGCCGGATCAGCAATCACTGCCGGCCAAAGGGATGAAAAGGTCAGTGGATACAAAAAAGCCCGCCGGGTGCGGGCTTGATGATTCCGCCAACTCGAATTCTATATAATTCATTACGACGGAAAACGGAAAAAGTTGCGTTTTGGAGGAAAATCCGCTGATTTCACACCAACTGGTTGAGCTGGCGCTCCACGTTGGCCAGATCCGGAATCACCGCCCGTTCACCGCTGACCATCACCAGGGTATCGTAGGCCAGGTCCTCAGATTGCTCCTCGCTGCTGAGCTCTTCCGGAAACACCCGCACCAGGCGGGGCAGGCCCTGCACCGAGATGGCATAAAACGGCAGCTTACATTCACCCACGCCATTGATCACCGCCAGGCGGGCGCCCTGTGCGGCATCCTCGATCTCCGGGTTGTTCATCAGCTCCAGGGAAACCACCGGCAACGCCACCCCGCGCCACTCCACGGTGCCCAGCATCCAGTCTGGTGAGTCTTCCCGCTTGTCCGGCTGGTCCCAGCTGACGATCTCTGCCACCGCCACGTTGGGGATCAGCAACGGACGGCCGATCATGGGGATCAGGAGGCTGGCAATCTGTTCAGGTACTTGAGACATGAGTATGTTCCGTCTAATTAATCAATGATTCGGAATAGTGCTTGGCTGCGTACTCAACCAGTTTGTGCGCCAACTGCTTGGGCGAGCCGCTGAACGTCACGCAGCCTGCGGCCCGCGCCGAATCCGGTTGTGAACTGTTGGCGCAGGTTTCCGCGCTTTGCGCCCAGACTTCAATGCCCATCTGTCGCAGTTTGGCAGCGGAAATGGCACCGTCGTTGCCCATTCCACTGAACAGTATAGCCCCGGTCTGCACACCAAAGTGATCTGCCAGCAGGGACATGGACTGATCAATGGAGGGGGAATAGGGCCCGTCCCACTGCTCTTCAAACAATTCCACCCGGCCAAACTGGTTCACTGTCATCACCTGCTCCACCGGCGCGATGACAATTTCCCCATGGCTTACGCAACGCCCCGCCAACGGCGCCTTGAAGCGAAAATGGGAATTGCGGCCCCAGACTTTGCTCAGCGTATCCTGAAATCCGGGGTCGATGTGCTGGGCCACAACAAATGCGATGGGCAAACCGGCCGGCAGCTCATCCAGAAATTCCTTTACCGCCGCCGGACCACCCAGGGACGCTCCCAGCACCCATACGTTGGTGGCAGGCTCCCCTTCGGCCTCGTCATCCAGCTCAGGGGAAACCGGCTCGATGGCCGCCTGGGCCAGGGACTGGATTACCGCGTCCTCCGGCCGGGGCTGGCCCACGATGTCTTTCAATTTGGCGTAGATCTTCCGTTCCCAACGCTGGAACTGCAAACTGCTGACACTGGGGGCATTGCCTTCCCCCAGCAGGATCGGTGCCCGGGAGGCCTCAAACAGGTGGACAATGAAGTCGGACCATTTGTCTTCGTCCTCAATGTCCACCAGCCATACATCGGCCTGGTCACCGGTAATCAGATCGTCGCTGACTTTGTCCGGGGACAAGGTCACCGCCACGCCATAGCCCGCCGACTCGATGGCCTTGCAGACCACGTGTCGTTGCAGTGTAGAGTCTGCAATCACCCCCACCCGGGGGTTTGCCCCTTTGGGGGGGCCGGGCTTGTCGGACACACTAGGCTTCCTGTTTGATCAGATCTTCTATGGTCTGCAGCAATACGGTTTCCTGATAAGGTTTACCCATGTAGCGGTTGACACCGATGCTCATGGCCCGGTCGCGGTGTTTCTCACCGGTACGGGAGGTGATCATGATGATGGGTGTATCCTGCAGGCGCTCATCGTGGCGTACCAGAGTAGCCACTTCGAAGCCATCCATGCGCGGCATTTCAATATCCAGCAACATCACATCCGGCTTGATATCCTGCAGCTGGGTAATCGCGTCCACACCGTCTTTGGCGGTCACCACGTCGAAGCCATTGCGCTCCAGCAGGCGACTGGTTACCTTGCGCACCGTGACCGAGTCGTCCACCACCATGACCAGCGGGGTCTCGTTGACCTCTTCCTTGGCCCGTGGCTGATCCGCCTCTTCCATATTTTCTTCCAGGCTGAGTTGAGCCTGTTCGGCCCGGATCACGGCGTTCAGGTCGAGGATGATGACCACGCTACCATCACCGCGGATGGTGGCACCGGAAATCCCGCTGACCGCCGCCAGTTGCGGCCCTACGGATTTCACCACCACTTCGCGGGAGCCCAGCAGGGCATCCACCTGCAAGGCCACGGCATGATCACCACCGCGTACCAGCAACACCGGAATGGGCTTGGTGTGGCTGGTCAGGTTGGGGATCGGGTTATTGTGTACATAACGGCCCAGATAACGCATGCGGTATTGCTGGGAGGCATACTCGAACTTGGGCGCATCCGGTTGATAGTAGGCTTCCAGTTCGTAGGGGCTGACCCGCACAATACCTTCGATGTTGTTGAGAGGAATCGCGTACTGGTCTTCGCCCACCCGCACCATCAGGGCGCGGTTGACCGACACGGTAAACGGCAGGCGGATGGTGAACTGGGAGCCGGCGCCCGGCGCCGAGTGCAGCTTGACGTTACCGCCCAGCTGCTTGATCTCGCTGTGCACCACGTCCATCCCCACACCGCGGCCGGAGATCTGGGTCACTTTCTCTGCCGTACTGAAGCCGGGCTTGAAGATAAACTGCATCACTTCCTTATCGGTGAGCGGCGCGTCTGCTTTCATCAGGCCACGTTCGATGGCGCGTTTCTTCACACCGTCCAGATTGATGCCTTTACCATCATCAGTGAGCCGCAGCACCACCTCGCCCCCTTCCCGGGCCAGGTGAATGGTGATGCGCCCGGTGTCTTTCTTACCGGCGGCGGCCCGTTGTTCCGGCGTTTCCAAACCGTGGTCCACCGCGTTACGCAACATGTGCTCCAACGGCGGCACCATGCGTTCCAATACGGTCCGGTCCATTTCACCTTCTGCACCGATGATTTCCAGTTCCGCCTTCTTACCCACTTCGCCGGCGATCTGCCGCACGATTCTGCGCAGACGCGGCACCATGCGGGAGAACGGCACCATGCGGGTGCGCATGAGGCTTTCCTGCAATTCGGAATTGATCCGGCCCTGCTGGATCAACAGGGTTTCCGCGTCGCGGGCACGGTCGGTGAGGGAGTCCCGCAGGTCCATCATGTCCGATACGGTTTCACCCAGGGAGCGGGACAGCTGATTCAGGGTGGAGTAACGGTCCATCTCCAGGGGGTCGAAGTCTTCGTACTCCTCGCCTTCGGTCTGGGCCTGTTGGTAGCGATACAGGATCTGGGCTTCGGTTTCGATGTCCAGACGCCGCAGCAGTTCACGGGCCCGGTCGATGGTCATGCCGATCTCGCCGATAACCCCGTTGAAGTCGGTGATCTCCTGTTCGATCCGGCCGCGAAAAATGGAGGTTTCACCGGCCAGGTTCACCAGGTTTTCCATCAAGTCGGAGGAAACCTTGACGCTCTCACCACTGGCGCGCTTTTTATCGTCGGTATGGAAGGCCGACGCCGGCAACATCTCATCAGGCTTGGGCGCAACAAACGCTTCCTGGGGCTCCGGTTGCGGGGTGATGGGCACCACATTGTCGCTCGACGGCGCTGTCTCGGCGGCCGGCTGCAAGTCTTCAGGGGCCGGCTCTTCCTCCATGGTGAACTCGAACTCGACCGCGTCGGCTTCACCGGCAGAGGAAATCAGCTCGCTGCCGTGCTGACGCAGGTGATCCATCTGTTCAAACAGCTTGTCGTGCTCCGCCTGCACTTTGGCGAAGAACTCATCCCCCATGTCCACGCGATCGGTTTCGCTCTGGATGATGAAGGTTTCAAAGTTGTGGCTCAGGTTGCCGATATGCACCAGACCGGCCAGGCGGGCACCCCCTTTCAGGGTATGCAGCAGACGCTTCATTTCGTCCAGGTGTTCGTGGTTATCCCGTTCTGACAGCCAGGCATTGATGGTATTGTCGATGCCCTCGGTGAGTTCCTCCGCTTCTTCCAGGAAGATCTCCAGAATTTCCGTATCCACCTCTTCCCCGCTTCCACCCAGGGCGGACAGGGCTGCGGTATCTTCGGTCGGTTGCGGTTCGAAAACGGGGGCCTGTGCCACCGTGAGGGTGGGCGGTTCTTCCGGCTCCACTTCCGCTGGTGCTGACGGTGCCTCGGCTTCCAATCGACCGTGGGTAAAGTCATCGATCTTACCAATCAGGTCATCCGCCGCTTGCGCCTGCTGGCCGCTCTGGATGCTTTCGAACATCACCGCCAAGCGGTCATGACACTGGTGCAGCAGATCGAACAGGGCCGGGGTAGCGGTGAAATTCCGCATACACAGGCCTTCGTACAGGTTTTCCAGGTTGTGGGCCAGGTCTCCCATTTCCTTCATGTCGGACATGCGCGCGCCCCCTTTCAGGGTATGCAGGCTGCGTTGCAGTCCCGCCACGATGTCCAGGTTATCTGTCTGCTCTACCCAGGCCTGCAACTGCTCCGCCGTGGTGTCCAGAATTTCCGATGCCTCTTCCAGGAAGATCTCCACCAGCTCGGGATCGTAATCCCCCGCCAGATCTTCCTGCGGAGTGGCCGCCATGGGCTCTTCTTCCAGCTCGTCGATTTCCTCAACGCTGAATTCGGAGGTGTCTTCGCCGTCATCTTCGATGATCAGTTCTTCCGCTTCGAACGCGGGGGCTTCCAGTTCTATTTCCGGCTCCCCATCCGAGTCAGCTTCCATTTCCATGTCAGCTTCTGGCTCGGTTTCGAACTGCATCTCGAATTCAGGTTCGGAGGTGGGCTCTGAGGTGGGTTCTGCATCCCGCTCTGGCGCGGAATCCATTTCAATTTCCAGCTCCGACTCGGAGTCAAGCTCAAAGCCGAAGTCCGCCTCGTCTGTGTTGAAGTCCGCTTCTTCCAGCAGGTCTTCTTGCTCTGCTACCGGTTCATCTAAGGGCTCTTCTAACAACGCTTCCAGGGATTCTGACTCCGGCTGTGCTTCAAGATCCGGCTCATGGTCTGCCGCAACCGGCTGCTCCTGCTCAGCCGCTTCCAGCTGTTCACTCACTTGCGGGGCCTGGTCCATCAACGCCTGCAGCTCCGGCACCAGCGCCTCATCCGCCACAATTGGCTGACCGGCGGCAATGAAGTCCATCATATTCACCAGGGCTTCATGGGCTTTGTGAGCGGTGCGGAAGAACAGCGGGTCAGGGGTGATCATGCCATTGGCCGCCGCTTCGTAGAGCTCTTCCAGCGTCATGCTGAGCTCCACCACTTCGTTCAGCTGGGCGGCGCTGGCACTGCGGGCCAGGATACGCAATTCCTGGCGCAGCTTGTCCAGGTCCTCACCCGGGACGGGGTTTTGTTCCCAGTGCCGGAGCACTTCTCCGGCATCCATGATCAGGTCCATGCCCTCGGACAGGAACATACTGACCACCTGGGGGTCCGCCTGGGCCGACGGTTCTTCTTCGCTGTGCTTGAGTTTCTCTTCCCGCAGCTGCTCCAAATGCTGCAACAGCGTTTCGCTGCCGGCGATGGGTGCTGCCGGATGGGACATCAGGTCTTCCAGCCCCTGCTCGACGTTTTGCACGAAATCGTCCAGCAGCTGCAGAATCTCGGGGGACGCCGCCACCCCTTGTAAATGACATTCCTTGAAGAAGCGCTCCGTGGGAGACGCCAGTTCGGCAATGGGGGTGATCCCTGCCATGTGCGCACTGCCCTTCAGGGTGTGCAAAGCACGCAGCATATCGTCGCTGAGGACATCGTTGTGGTCCTGGGCGAGGAACGCTTTCAGGGTCTCCAGATGCGAAGAGGCCTCCTGGCTGAAAATATCCACCAGCACCGGATCGATTTCACCGCTGCCATCCTCCACCACCGGCAGGTCCGCAGCAACGGGCAGCTCTTCCAGTGGGGCCGGTTCCTCAGCTGTAACTGCGGGAGCCGCCGCCAGGGAAAGGTCATCCGGAATGGCCGGGGGCTGTTCGCCTTTGGCCAGGGCGTCGGCCACTGCCGCCAGGGCATCCACATTCAAAGTGGGCTTGACCCGATCTTCGAAGGCTTTCACCAGAACGGGAATCACTTCGGTAACCCGGTCCACGATGCCCGTCACCTGATCATTGGTGGGGATAGTATTGTCCAGCACCCGGTTCAGCATGTTTTCCACTGACCAGGCCAGCTCGCCCACCACCGTGGCACCGACCATGCGGCCACTGCCTTTCAATGTGTGATAGGCACGGCGCAGCTCTTTCAGCGCTTCTTCGTTGTCGTAGTTGGTTTTCCATTGCGGCAGGTATTCCTGGATCGTCTCCAGCACTTCCCCCGCCTCTTCGATGAAGATTTCAATCACTTCCTCATCGATCAGGTCGTCATCATCTTCCGGCTCGGGTTCCGCCACCGATTCTGTCACTGCGGCCCCGGCTTCCTGCAGGTCTTCTTCTGTGAATTCGATCTGGATGATCTCATCTTCTTCGTCACCGGCCAGGCTTTCCAGCTCCGCTGCACCGGTATCGGCTTCGGCAACAGGCTCATTAGCAAGCGGCGCAGCGCTGGGTTCCGCAGCCAACAGCGTGGGGGCCAGTTCACTGGGGTCAATACGCTCTGCCGGATAACCCAGTGCGGACACCGCCTCTTCCGCAATGGAGAGAATGTCCTCATCTCCGGGGAAGCGATCGCCCAAGCGCTCCAGATAATATTCCACACTGGTAATAGCGTCCGCCAGGGTATCCAGTTGCTTCCAGTCCGGCTGCACCGCACCGTCAATCAATTGCTCGCTGATGAAGTTGATGCAGCTTTGCAGTAATGCCGCCGGGTGGGCCAGCGGCACCATCAGCAGACCACCACGGACACTGTGCAGAATATCGGGCACCGCCTGCAGTGGACCCAGGTCAAAGCCCGAACCAATGTAATCGGAAATGGCCTCTTTGGCGTTCTCCAGGCCGGTTCGTGACTCCTCGATCACGGCAGAACGGGCTTTGCTGATCTGCTCCGGCGAAACATACTGCGACTCGTCTTCATCGCCCTCTCCGGCGCCGGCGGCCGGATCATTTGCCATGCCTTGCAGGGTGGCTTCCACATACAGCAGGGCACCAGCAACGTCCATCAGCAGATTGTCATCCGGCAAATCAGGATGCTCGACAATCCGGCCAATGGTATCAATCTGTTCCACAATCACCCGGCGGGGATTGCCCACCCCCAGCACCGCCAGGGTATCGGCAATCTGCTTTAAAACCGGAATCACCGTGCGCAGGTCAGTGCCATCGTGAACCTGGCCCCGCATAAACAGGTCCAGGGTTTCCTTCACACTGCCCAGCTCTTCCAACAATGCCGAGACCACGGACGCAATGGCTTCTTTATCCGGACCGGTCAGGCGCTGGCGCTCATCGTCCAGGCGTTCTTCCGACGGCAAGGCCCGATCCAGTTTAAAGGCGGCCTTCACTTTCTGAATACGGGTGGTTTCACCTTCCGCCCGGGCCACATAAAACAGCAGGTTTTTCAACAGATCCGTAGGCAGCGCTTCATCGCGGTGGGCACCGGTGTCGATGCTGTGTTTGAGCTGGCGGTCCAGCTGACCGAATAGCATTTTGACGGACGTGCCCAGCTCAATGTAGGAACGGGACACCCCTTCCACCAGCGCCGCTGCCACCCACCACAGTTGTCCCATGGGGGTATTGCTGTAGAGCTGCTCCAGTTTGGCCAGGGATTTGGCCATGTACCCCAGGTTGGTGGGCATGTCCTGATTGCGGATCAAGCCCACCAGCGCGAATTGATAGAGCTGGCGGATTTTTTTCAACAGTTGCGGCAGCTGTGCCAGGGCTTCCTGGGATACGGATTCTTTCGGTGCCGCTTCACCACCGGCTTCCAGATCCGGTTTGAACAACGCGGTTTCCGACAACAGGGGCTCGCCGCGGGCCGCACGCAGATCGTTCAGCAACGGCAACACCACCACTGGCATATCCCGCTGGCCGTCCTTCACCCGATCCAGGTACACGGGCAATTGCAGGATGGCCTTCATCAGCACTTCCTGCGCATCTTCCACCCGCTGCACTTTCTCGTTGATCAGCGCGATGGCCAGGTTCTCCATCTCTTCGGCCAGCAACGCGGCGCCAAAGAACTCCACCATCTGCAGGGTACCGGCCACCTGATGCAAATGGGTAAGACAAAAGCGCATGCGCGTGGAGTCCTCGGGATTGTCCACGAATGCTTCCAACGATTGCTGCGCCTGCTTCAGGGTTTCTTCGATTTCACCTTTTACCCAATCCAGCGCTTGAAAATCGTGTTGTTCGGCCATGTCAGCTCCTGGCTCTGGTTATCCTGACTGATCTAAGAATGATTGCGTTTGACGAACGCAAGGGTGTCTTTATATTGGATGCGCTTCATGTCCGGCCGTTGCCAGTCAATCACCTCACCCACACCCAGCACCATCATGCCGCCCGGTGCCAACCGATCAGCCAAATGGGAAACGATGTCTTTTTTGCGCAGGCTCTGGAAATAAATCAACAGATTCTGACAGAACACCAGATCCACGTTCTGAACCGGTGCCTGCCGCAAATCCAGTACATTGATGCGCGCAAAACAGACTCGATCTTTCAAGCGCGGCACCACACGACATCGACCGCGCTCATGGTTTTCAAAATACTTCTGGACATAACGTTGATCCACACGATCCAGCTTGCGGGCGTTGTATACACCTTCCCGCGCCTTGGCCAGTGCCGGCAGGCTGATGTCGGTAGCCGTGATGCCGTAATAACGCTTTTCCTGCTGCTGGCTCAGCAAATCTTCCATCACCATGGCCAGGGAATAGGCTTCTTCACCTGTGGCACAGCCCACGCTCCACAGTTCAATGTGTTTGCGTCCCTGTTCTTCATAGAGATTGCCACAATAGTTGCGCACCAACTCATAGGAGCTGGGATGACGAAAGAAGCTGGTTTCCTGAACCGTAAGGCGATCCACCAGCGTCGCCCACTCCACTTCGCCTGCCAAACCGGACATCAGTTTGTCGTAGTAGGTGTCGTAGCTGGTGCAGCCGATTTCCCGCATGCGGATGTTGAGACTGGTTTCCAGAAAGGTTTTGCGTTCGACGGTCAACTGCATGCCGGTGCGATCTTCGAGCAAACTGCGCCAGCGCGCGAACTGTTCGTCGTTCAACTCGGCTTTCTGAAGACTCCATCGTTCTGCTGGCACTGACATCGCTCCCGGCCATGGCACCTTTGATTGGCCCGGGTTCCAACAAGGTCACCGGGCCAAGGTGTTTTACATTCCGGTTTCCGGCAGTTTGAAACCGGCTACCGAATTGCGCATCTGTACCGCCAGTTCCGCCAGGTTACCGATGGACGTTGCGGTCGCGGTGGTACCGGCAGAGGTTTGCGAGGTAATTTCCTGGATAACGTTCATCGTATTGGAAATGTGACCTGCAGACGCTGCCTGCTGCCGTGCGGCGTTGGAGATGTTCTGGATCAAGTCCGCCAGGTTACTGGATACGTTCTCGATCTCCTCCAGGGCCACACCCGCGTCTTGCGCCAGGCGGGCTCCGCGTACCACCTCAGAGGTGGTTTGTTCCATGGAGATTACCGCTTCGTTGGTGTCGGTCTGGATGGTTTTAACCAGCGCTTCAATCTGCTTGGTTGCCGCCGATGCCCGTTCCGCAAGGCGCTGTACTTCGTCCGCTACCACCGCGAAGCCTCGACCTGCTTCACCCGCCATAGAGGCCTGGATCGCAGCGTTCAATGCGAGGATGTTGGTTTGGTCGGCGATGTCATTGATCAACGATACGATGTCACCGATCTCCTGGGAGGATTCACCCAGTCGCTTGATCCGTTTCGAGGTTTCCTGGATCTGCTCACGGATGGTATCCATACCGTGGATCGTGTTCTGTACCACCTCAGCACCTTTGTTCGCGATCGATACCGACCGCTCCGCTACCGCCGCGGATTCGGCGGCGTTGGCAGATACCTGGTCGATGGACACTGCCATCTCGTTGATCGCTGCCGAGGCCCCGGCAATTTCCTGGGCCTGGTGCTCGGATGCTTCCGCCAGATGCATCGCCGTGGCCTGGGTTTCCTGGGCCGCTGCGGATACCTGTACCGCGGTTTCGTTGATGGTCGATACCAGCGAGCGCAATTGGTCGATGGTAAAGTTGATGGAGTCCGCGATGGCGCCCGTGAAATCCTCGGTTACCGTGGTCTGGATGGTCAAGTCACCGTCCGCCAGGTCGCCCAGTTCATCCAGCAGTCGCAGGATTGCCTCCTGGTTGTGCTGGTTCTGCATTTCTTTTTCCTCACGACGCTGGGCTTCTTCCGCCAGCTGGGCGCGGGATTGGGCCATTACGCTGAAGAATACCAACAGCAGGAAGAGCAGTGCCAAACCGGCAAAGATGATACCGAACAGGGTGGACCAGAAGCCGGCTACCGGAGTGCCCTCAAAGGAGCGGGCCAGGGCACCGGTTTCGGTGAGCAGGGTTTGCGAATCGGTGAAGATGCCGTTGGCCGCCGCCCGTACCTGGAACAGTTCCGGAGAACTTTCCAGAATCTCGTCGACGCTTTCCGCCACACCGGCAAACAGATCAGAAATTTCGTTGAGGGAGTCGACCGCGGCCTTATCCCGCACCCGGGTGATGCCAAGGGACTTATCCCCTTCCAGCATGCCCTGCAGTACGCGACCAAATCGCTCAGTGTCCTGGCCGAAGCTGTCGGCGGCCATCACCGCGTCCTCGCCCCCTTCCAACACCTTGTTAACCGATCGCACAATACGTTCCGCCAGCAGGGACTGACGCTGGGCCACCGCCACCTGGTCAGCAGGGGCCTTACTGTCCACCAGGGTTTGTACCACCAGGTCGTATTCTTCCTGCAGTACCGGAATGTTGTCGTTCAAGGCCCGCGCCACATCGTGCAGGTTGATCACCGTCTGGCGACCTTCCAGAATCACGTCGGAGCTGTCGGACACCTGCTTCCACACCCGTTCCACGTCCGCCATTTCCTGGGGCGCGCTGGTGATGAAGACGGAGTCGGCGGCCATACCCTCATCGGGGGAGCCGTTCTTGATGGCATCCCACTCCAATCCGAAATCCACCCGGGCCTGATCGAGGAAGGAGAACGCATCCGCGTTACCTGCCGCCGCTTCCAGGGCGTTTTTCGCGATCCTCTGAGAGAGTACCCTCAATTCTGTCGCTTTGGTTACGTACTTCGCTGACTGCTCACTGTGATTTGCCACAAAGTAAAAGTTCAGCAGCATCAGA
>NZ_RCHN01000020.1 GCF_003671495.1 Ketobacter sp.
CGATACATCAAACTATCTTCCATTGCAGATCACCGTGTCGATCTAGGACACTATCTGCAGAGACGCGAATCAGCAACGGACACGTGTAAACATGTTAGGTTTGCGACTGGCGGGTTGAGCCAAATGCGCTTCCAGATAGTTCGGTTTTACCGATAGCCCTAAGGTTTCAAAAATCAACCTGCATCCGCTTTTTGGGCGGAGCAAGGAAATTCACAGAGGGTGCCAAAACATTAGTTGACCGACACCCCTGCATTCCCAACATCAAGTGTAGCGTCTTTTCAGTGGACCACCTAAAGGGAATCGCTTAGGTGGCCGAGACCACAGAATTATATAGACTTCCGACCAATAAACAAACGTTTATGTGCCCTGTTGCAGCAGCAGTGATCGGATGTGACCGATGGCCTTGGTGGGGTTCAAACCCTTGGGGCATACGTTCACACAGTTCATGATTCCGCGGCAACGGAACAGACTGAAAGGATCGTCCAGGTCCGACAAACGCTGCTCCGTGATGGTGTCACGACTGTCAGCGATGAAGCGATAAGCCTGCAGCAATCCCGCCGGCCCAATGAACTTATCCGGATTCCACCAGAAGGATGGACAGGATGTAGAGCAGCAGGCACACAGAATGCATTCATACAGCCCGTCCAGCTTGTCCCGCTCTTCCGGGGTCTGCAGGCGCTCGATCGGGGGTACCGGCGTATCATTCACCAGATACGGCTTAATCTTCTCATACTGGTTGTAGAACATGGTCATATCCACAACCAGGTCGCGCACTACGGGCAATCCCGGCAGAGGGCGCAATACCAGCTTACCCTTGCCACCGGTTGCCTGAGAGATAGAGGTAATACAAGCCAGGCCGTTCTTGCCATTGATGTTCATACCGTCGGAGCCGCACACACCTTCCCGGCAAGAGCGGCGATAGGCCAACGAGGAATCCTGCTCTTTCACAAGGTTCAGGACGTCCAGCACCATCAGATCCTTGCCACCGGTTTCAATCTGGTAATCCTTCATGAACGGCTCAGAATCTGTGTCCGGATTGTAGCGATAAATACTAACCTGCAACATATCGATTCACCTTAGTAAGTTCGGACCTTGGGCTGGAACGTTTCCACCTGCTTGGGTGAAAAGTTAACAGCGCGCTGGGAAAGCTTCTTGGTTTTAGGGTCGTAGATTGAGTGAGCCAACCAGTTCTCATCATCACGATCCGGATAGTCATAGCGGCTGTGAGCACCGCGACTTTCCTTACGGCCTTCCGCTGCGATCGCAGTCGCCTCGGCCACTTCCAACAGGTTATCCAACTCAAGGGCTTCGATACGCGCAGTGTTGAACGCGCTGCTCTTATCCACAAGATGAGTATTGCCAATGCGCTCACGCAGCTCTTCCAGCTTCTTAACGCCCTGTATCATCAAGTCGCCTTTGCGGAACACGCCGAAATTGTTCTGCATATTAGTCTGCAGTTCCTTACGCAGTTTGGCGACATCTTCACCAGAGGTGGAAGCCTCCAGGCGATTCAAACGACTGTAAGCACGCTCCAAATCGGATTCTGAGGTATCTCGGTGTTCGATACCTTCTTTCAGAGCCTTCTCAATGAAGAGGCCCGCGGCCCGACCGAAGACCACCAGATCCAACAGGGAGTTACCTCCCAAACGGTTGGCGCCGTGCACAGACACACAGGCAACTTCGCCTACCGCGTACAAGCCGTCGATGATTTTATCTTTGCCATCGGCGTCCTGCATGATCGCCTGACCATGAATGTTGGTGGGAATCCCCCCCATCATATAGTGACAGGTCGGCACCACCGGAATGGGCACCTTGACCGGGTCGGCAGCGGCGAAGGTAATCGACAACTCACAGATACCAGGCAGCCGCTTGTGCAGAACCTCTTCACCCAGGTGATCCAGTTTCAGGAAAACGTGATCGCCTTCAGGCCCGCAACCGCGGCCATCCAGAATTTCCTGCATCATGGATCGGGCCACTACGTCCCGGCCCGCCAGGTCTTTGGCGTTGGGTGCGTAACGCTCCATGAAGCGCTCGCCATCCTTGTTCACCAAATAACCACCCTCACCACGACAGCCTTCTGTCACCAGAACCCCGGCACCGGCAATACCGGTGGGGTGGAACTGCCACATTTCAATGTCTTGTACCGGGAATCCAGCCCGCAGCGCCATACCCACACCGTCCCCGGTGTTGATCAGGGCGTTGGTCGTGGACGCGTAAATACGGCCGGAGCCCCCTGTGGCAAAGACGGTAGCCTTGGATTTGAAGTAAACCGACTCGCCAGTTTCCATGGAGATAGCGATAACGCCGGTTACTGCGCCGTCCTGGTTGGTAACCAGGTCTGCGGCATACCATTCATTATAAAAGTTGGTGTTGTTGCGTACGTTTTGCTGATACAGGGTATGCAGCAGAGCATGACCGGTTCGGTCTGCCGCCGCGCAGGTCCGCGCAGCCTGACCACCTTCACCAAAATTTTTGGACTGGCCACCGAATGGACGCTGATAGATCCGGCCAGCTTCCGTGCGGGAGAATGGAAGCCCCATGTGATCCAATTCGAATACCGCTTCAGGACCGACGCTACACATATACTCGATAGCATCCTGGTCACCGATATAGTCAGACCCCTTGACGGTGTCATACATGTGCCAACGCCAATCATCATTGGGGTCTGCACTGGCGATCGCACAAGTGATACCACCCTGGGCAGACACAGTGTGAGATCGAGTGGGAAACACCTTGGAAATAAGCGCAGTCTTCTGACCTGACTGAGCCAGTTGCAGTGCAGCGCGCATACCGGCTCCACCGCCACCAACGATTACTGCGTCAAACGTTAAAGTACGCATATTGGCCATCTTTTAAATACCCCACAAAATCTGGATGCCCCACACCACGTACACCACTGTTACCAGCGCGCATACAGCCTGAAAAGCAATTCGGATAAACGTGCCTGCGGCGCCCATCTGACGGGTCGTCAGATAGTCTGTGGAGATCGTCCACAGACCAACCCAGGCGTGAGCAGCCATGGACACCAATGCAATCAATGTGAATACGCGCATATAAGTAGTCGACATATAGGTCTGCCACTTATCAAAGGTCAGATCAGGGTTAGCAATGAAGAACCCCATCATGCACAGAAAGTAAACACCCAGAATAACCGCAGTGGCGCGCTGGATAACCCAATCATACAGGCCGTTTTTGCCCAAACTCGTAACGCTGGTTACCATACCCACACCCCCGCAGCAAGAATAAGAACAGCGGACGCCACCAACACCAGAATGGAAAGCGCCCTGGATCCCTCCAGTGTTTCAAAATACCCGGCATCCATTAACAAGTGACGAACACCAGCCACAAAGTGATAGATGAAACCGGCAAGAATAACCCAGAGGATGAGCTTGGCGATCACGCTGTCCATGCACTCTTTCAACTGATCGAAAGACTCCTGACTTTGCAGGGACAAGCCCAAACCCCAAATAAGGAAAGCCATACCAACAAAGATCCCTACCCCCGCGATACGATGGGTAATCGAGGCAATCATTTGCGGCGTAAACTTGATAGTCGTGATATCCAGATTAACAGGTCGTTGACTTTTCACGGTTCTAACCACTGCGACTGTGGCTCCAAAATGGAGCGTTGAAGGAAGTTCCGAGAATAGTTAGGCAAGAAAAATCAGGAAGTTAAATAACCCCGAATTTTGTGCCCCTCTCTCATTCGGGGCCGAAGTATAGTCCCATAGACATTGAAATACAATTGATCTATTGGGGATATAGACGTTTGTATAACAAGCATTTATACCCAGATTGGCGCACAATAATGCCGTCATGCACTACAATGAGCCTGAAATGTGTGACTTAGCGGTCTTTGCTGTTAAAACAATCACTCACGCCTGAAATAAATTGACAAACTTTCGTTGAGTGATTAGTTTTGGCCACCACTTTAGCTCGACCTGATTTGAGGCGTTTGAGCATAAGTAGTCAAATACGTTCACGACAAAGCCGTTCATCGTGGCACAATTACCTTTGTGACACAGGGCTTAAATGCAGAGGCTCCATATTAACGAGCACGTAGGCACAGCTGGCTTCCTATCAGGGAGACAGTTGGTCGTTTCGGCACAATTCCTGCTGGACTGCCTGCTAACCGAGTACAGGAGAGTAATATGACTGAGAAAAGCGCTCAGTTGACCCTAGGCGAAAACACCCTCGATCTTCCCATTTATTCTGGCACAATCGGTCCTGACGTCGTTGACGTAGGCCAGTTGACTGCACAGGGTGTATTCACTTACGACCCAGGCTTTGTTTCCACTGCCGCCTGCGAGTCGAAAATCACCTACATTGATGGCGGCAAGGGCATTCTGTTGCACCGAGGCTATCCCATCGATCAACTGGCAGACCACTCAGATTATCTGGAAGTTTGCTACCTTCTCCTGTACGGAGAGCTCCCCAACGCCGCCGAGAAAGAAAAGTTCGAAAGCACCATCAACAATCACACCATGGTGCATGAACAGCTGCGTAATTTCTATCAGGGCTTCCGGCGCGATGCGCACCCCATGGCCATCATGTGTGGTGTCGTCGGTGCCCTGTCAGCGTTCTATCACGATTCCCTGGAAATCTCCGACGAACGTCATCGCGAGATTGCGGCATTCCGCCTGATCGCGAAGATGCCCACATTGGCCGCCATGTGCTACAAGTACTCCCTCGGCCAGCCGTTCATGTATCCGAAGAACGACCTCAGTTACTCTGAGAACTTCCTGCAGATGATGTTCGGCGTTCCCTGCGAAGAATATGAGGTGAACCCCATCCTGGCCAAGGCCATGGACAAAATCTTCATCCTGCACGCGGATCACGAACAGAACGCATCCACCTCCACTGTACGCCTGGCCGGTTCCTCCGGCGCGAACCCCTTCGCCTGCATCGCAGCCGGAATCGCAGCCCTGTGGGGACCGGCTCACGGTGGTGCGAACGAAGCGGTATTGGATATGCTCACCGAAATCGGCGATGTGTCCAATGTTGATAAATTCGTCGCCAAAGCGAAGGACAAAAACGACCCGTTCCGCCTGATGGGCTTTGGTCACCGCGTGTACAAGAACTACGATCCCCGTGCCAAAGTAATGCGTGAGACCTGCCACGAGGTACTGGGCGAACTGGGTATCAAGGATCCACTGCTGGAACTGGCCATGAAGCTGGAAGACATCGCCCGCTCCGACAGCTACTTCATTGAGAAGAACCTGTACCCCAACGTGGACTTCTACTCTGGCATCATCCTGAAAGCCATCGGGATTCCCACCAGCATGTTCACCGTGATCTTCGCGCTGGCTAGAACCGTTGGCTGGGTTGCCCACTGGCACGAGATGATCAGCGGCTCCTACCGCATCGGTCGTCCCCGTCAGTTGTACACCGGCTCACCACAGCGTGACTTTGTGCCGCTGGACAAGCGATAAGAAAAAAGGCCGCGCAAGCGGCCTTTTTTTTCGGCTATTATTTGAGTCTCCCCCACCTGCACGAAAGGAATAATAATGAAAGTTGCATTTATTGGACTCGGTGTCATGGGCTATCCCATGGCGGGACATCTTGCCAATGCAGGGTTGGATGTGTGCGTCTACAACCGAACCCGAGAGAAAGCCCAGAACTGGCTCGACCAGTTCACTGGCAGTTCAGCAGATACCCCGGCCACCGCCGCCATGGATGCCGAACTGGTGTTCACCTGCGTCGGTAATGACGAGGACCTGCGCGAAGTAGTCATTGGCACCAATGGCATCATTCACTCTATTTGCCCTGACAGCATTCTGGTTGATCACACTACTGCGTCGGCGCAAATAGCGCAGGAGATTGGGTCAATTCTGCAGGCGAAAGGCGCAGGCTTTCTGGATGCTCCGGTGTCAGGCGGACAGCAAGGTGCCGAAAACGGACTACTGACCATCATGTGCGGTGGTGAGCAGACATGCTTCGACCGCGTACAACCGGTGATGAACCATTACGCAAGACAAACCAGCTTGATGGGGGCATGGGGCGCAGGCCAATTGACCAAAATGGTGAACCAGATCTGTATTGCGGGCTTGATTCAAAGTTTGGCCGAAGGTGTGCAGTTCGCACAAAAGTCAGGGCTGGATGTTGAACAGGTCTTTGATGTTATCGGCAAAGGCGCCGCCCAGTCGTGGCAGATGGATAATCGCCACAAGACAATGAATCAGGATCAGTACGATCATGGCTTCGCGGTTGACTGGATGCGAAAGGATTTAAATATCTGCCTGCAGGAGGCGAGGAAAAACGGCGCGCACCTGCCGGTTGCAGCGTTGGTGGATCAGTTTTATTCAGAGGTGCAAAAAATGGGCGGAGGTCGCTGGGATACCTCCAGCTTGCTGAAGCGCTTAGTCTCCTCCTGATGCATTGTTGTAGCTGTCAAGCAGATCATATGATAAGCGGGCCGGCGATTGCATGCGGACGGTAGCCACCGCGGAGACAGTAATGCCGTCCTGCTCCGGCGGGAGCGCCCCCTCACCGACAAAACGGATTCGATTCAAGAATGGGATTCGACTGTTATAGGTATAAGTGGCACGGATACGAAGGATGTTGGCATCCTGAATACTGACATTGGAGCAAATCGTAGCTGAGTGATCGAAAAACTGCATCCCGAAATAGGGTATCTCGCAGTTGGATGGTTCTGCGCACCCGCTGGTGATCACTGGTTGTTGGCCACAATCCAAAAACATCTGGTAAGACGGGTTTAACACTTCAATTCCCATCTTATTCAGTTCTTCAGTCACCACATCAGCGTCACTGCCATCCACACCGCTGGTGGCACGCATGCGGTACTCCAACTCTTTTTTCATGGCTGCCATGTCGATATTCGAAGCTGCACCCACCCGGGCCGCCATCAACGCAGCATACTCCAGATTAGCTTGCGCCTGATAAACCAGGCCGGCATGCACAATTCCGAAGCCAATCAGGAGCATGATGGGCATGACCAACATGGTCTCCACCATAGTAACGCCCGCCTGCTTGTATCCATATGCTTTGTTTAACATTCGCATTGCCCGCTCCTTCTGAGTTCAGAAAACACAGAGCACCGTTTTATCGTCCTTCCCCCCGGCCATTTCACTTTCCTCCACCAGGGATTTGAGTTTCTCCGATGTAGAACGCCCCTCCACCGACAACAATTGGTGCATGCGCCGTTCATTTACAACATCGCTGATACCGTCTGTCATCAACAACAGTTGATCCCCTATCAAGTGAGAGAATCGACTGATCTCAATTTTGACAGACTCCCTGATTCCAAGGGCATTAGTGACAACCTGCTTTTGCACGTCATTCTTGGCAATCAGTTTGGAGTGGTCGCGTGTCAACGCACTCATATCACCATTACGCAGCAGGTAAACCCGACTGTCACCAACATGGCACACCAGCAGCGATTCACCCTGAATCACAATGGCGGCTACCGTGGTCGCCATGCCGTTCAGCTTGGGATCCTGGCCTGCCTGGTAAATCTTAAGGTTTGCACTTTGGATCGCCTGTAGCAGGTCTTCTTCCGGCTGATCACTAGTGGCACATAACGCTTCGATTTCCTGCACCAACGTGCGCGAAGCAAAGTCACCAGAGGGACCACCTCCCACACCGTCAGCGACGACGAAAACACCCTTACTGGCCAGCGCCAGACACGCATCTTCGTTGACGGCAGACTTGTCGCCTTTTTGACTAAGAGTGACTACGTGTACCATTCTTTTTATTTTTTAAGGGAAGTTGCAAGCTGATCCAGGTTCTGCTCGTTGCCATTTGGCAACCGCTTACTGTTAAAACGATCAATGTCTGCTATCAATTTGGAAACCTTGGCCAAATCGGTATCCGGCTCCACTAACGCAGCGTAGTACTTAAAATGGTTTTCAGCTTGCATTAAACGAATGGAAGCCAGGTTGTAATGGGCCTTGAGATGCTTTGGGTCCACCTGAATAACCGCAGTGAAGTAGGCGGCAGACTCATCAAACTCACGCAGACGAAAAGCAATGGTGCCCAAACGATAATTGGCATTGGGCTCATCCGGTTTTAATTGCAGCATGGACTCAAACTCCTTTCGAGCTTGCTCCAACTGCCCTGACTTATACAGCATTTCGCCCTGATCATAATGCACTTTCAGTTGCTGCATCAGCTGCTGAGTGGGTGACATCTTAATAGATGACGCGCCTGACATACTGGTCGGGTTTCCGGCACAGCCGAGCAATGCGCCAACCATAAGAGCCAACAACAAAACTCGACGCATCAGCTTCCCCATTTTTCATACCAGGCCAGTTTAGCACTCGCTTTGGTATGATACTCCGTACCCGGCGGTAGCAACTGGGTGACCTCTGCCCACATGGCTTTTGCTTTATTCGTATTCACGTATTCCAGTCGCAGAGCCTGGCGATAGAGCTGTCGTGCTTTATTGTTGAGGTTGTCGATCGCAATCTTGGCGCTGACACTGTCGCCAAGCTCAACCGCTTTGCTCCAATAATTATAGGCACTGTGGTAGTCACCTTCATTGGATGCGCGATTGCCGCGCTCTACATATTCGTCCATCACCTTGGTAACAATTGAACGACTGTAAACACTCTTTTGGCCATCAAGCAGAGCGGATTCCCTGGACATAAAGTCGGTCCAGATGCTGAATGCCCGATCCTTATCGCCGGCCGCAAACGCTTTCTGCGCGTCTGTGTATTGGGAATACAGGGCATCAATATCCCGGTAACTGGCTTTGACCCGATCCTGATAACTGGCCGAGACGGCAGCATTACCGATGTATTTTTTCAGCTCATCCAACGCCTGCGGAGCCTTACCTTGGATATAAAGACTTTGCGCCGTGGACTGGGCAGCGGCAGCCTGGCTATTCAGGTTGGGGGCCGGTTTGGGCGCGGGCTTGGGCGCCGCCGGAGGCGGAACCACCGCCGTGGGAACAGGGTCTGACAATGTTTCCACCCGCGCCGGTGCAATCGCCAAGCTGGGAGGTGGCGCAATGGAGGAAGCAGGAGGTGGAGCCGCCACATCGGCCACTTGGGGCACCGGAGCAGGCTTCTGCACTGCGGGAGCAGCAGTCTGGGCAGGCGGTGCAACATCGACAGGCGCACTGGTGCGCGGTTGGGTACTCGCAGGGGGCGTGGCCGGCTGATTGACGGGGGGCATCGGCGCGTTCAGTGCAATCCCTTCAGGGCCTGACCCCCTCTGAAAATACAGCATCCCGGCGTAGGCAAAAATGCCGGCAGCCAGCACCAGCACCGCCGCACTTGCTATTTTCTTGGCAGGACTGGGCCCGAAAGTATCATCCCGTTCTACCGCTTCGGATTTGCGCTTGCCAAAAAGCCCGGATTTGGGCTGTTTTACGGTCTCTGGAGTCGACTCCGCGCCCCCCTCTCCGGAATGGAACGTCAGGGAAACCTCCCCCAACTTAATTACATCGTTTTCCTCCAGAATAACCCGGGCAACTTTATAACCGTTGACCTTGATACCGTTGAGGCTTTCCATATCGTTAACAACGAAGCGGCCCGACTGGAATACAATTTCTGCATGCTTGCGGGACACACCCTTGCCCTGTAATACCAAATCACACTCACTACCGCGACCGATAATGAAAGGAAACGTGGTGATTGGATAGGACTCTCCGGTGTCAGCGATGAGGGAGGCAATAGCATCGGAATCTTCGATATCGGCGTAGACTTCCGTGCGATCGGCATCCCAGGATTGTGCCGGCCCCAGACCCGGCTCACTGTGACTTTTTTCGAGTCCGTGTTTTTTCAGATCGAGGACGGGGGTTGATTCGACTACAAAATTATCGGAATTCTGGTTCATTACACTGCCCTGCGTGCAGCCCGAGGACCAGGCCGCGAAATATTATTCTTCTAATACTAAGCATTTAATCAAATATCAACCGGTCATCCAAGTGAATTCCTGTTTTCTTAACGTTACCTTGTGCAATTTCCAGAACGGAGCAGGTGCCACGGGGCGACAGCCTAATTCTATAAGGGCGCACGTTGCTGGAGACCCCTAATACGCGGTTGTCCTGACCCAGAAACACAAGATCTATGGTAAAACGCATGAAAAACGTGTGGATACTGGCGCACGGTGTAATTAATAGACCCTCATCCTCAGCCAGGCTGGAGCGGTTGAGCAACCCGATAAAGCGGGACCAGAAGGTGTTGGCCGTGCGCACGCGAGCCAAGCCCGTGGACCTGGCCTTTCCGGTCCTGGAAGATATTGCCCTACAAACACCCACCATCAGGCTACACCAGAAGATCAACGATGATTTTGGGGAGGAAGTTTGTCTCTGATAACTTCACCACCAAGACAAACCCGATCAGCATGAAAATAATGGGGAACAGGAAGAGCACGAGAGGCAGCAGCATCTTAACCGGCGCTTTGTTGGCGGCTTCTTCCGCCTGATTGAAGCGTTCGCTTCGACGTTGCTCGGCCTGAAGCGTCAAGACCTCAACAATTTCTCCACCGGTTTCTTCGGCTTGGTTAATGGCTGCGACAAAATTGTGAATCGACTTTGTGTCCATCCGTGCCGCCAGATCCAGCAGCGCCTGGCGACGCACCTTCCCTGCCCGGATTTCCCGCAGCAGCTTGCCAAATTCGTCCTTGACCGGCCCCTCAGGCAAATTGGAGATGGCCTGCCCCAGTGAGGTGGAATAGTTCAGGCCCGCGCGCATCGACAGCACCAGCAAATCCAGTAGGAACGGAAACTCTTTTGCTACCCGATTACGACGACGTATAACCTTGTCGTTCAACCAGATATCCGGATAGAAAAAGCCCAATGGTATCATGGCTGCGATGATCAACCTGACCTCACCACCCTGCTCAGTCGGCATGGAAAAAAGCATATAGGAAACCAGGCACGTAAACACCAGACACACAAACTTCAGCGTAAAGAACTCCTCCGCAAGAATGGCATAGTTCATGCCACCGGTGCTTAATCGGGTATTAATGCGATTATAGAGCCGATCGGACATCGCACCGCGCATGTCTGACGAAAACAACCTTACGATGGGTTTGAACAACTTGTAGATCAGTGGCGGTGGATCACGCCAATCTTCCTTTGACTTGACCCGTGTGCGCAGGAACAGATTCACCAAGGCGAAAGCGGCCAGTCCGACAGAAAGCGACATCAACAGAATGGGTATGTATTGGGTCATCGTCTATTGCACCTATACATCCACATTTACAATTTTTTCGATCATGATATAGGCCATAATGGACATGCCAATCATAATCCCCAACCAGATCCAACCCAGCTTGGTGGTGAACAGCATGGACATGGCTTCCGGCTCGATCTTGTAAAAGACATAGCCAATAAATACCGGAAAAAAGGTCGCCAATGTACCCTGTGCTTTACCCATGGACGTCAGCGCCCGAATCTTGCCTTCCACCTTGGATTTCTCCCGGAGAGTTTTCGAAAGCACTTCCAGGGTTTCCGCCAGATTCCCCCCTACCGTACGGGAAATCTTAATGGCGGAGTTCATCAACAAAAGATCGTCACGGTCGATGCGCTTGGCCATGGCATCCAAAGAATCCCCAAGATCTGTACCAACACGATACTCCACCAGCACTTGCGTAAACTCCTGAGCCAAAGGCTGAGGCTGGTTTTTCGCTACCTGTTGAAAAGCCTTAACCAGATTGAGGCCGGATTTCAGTGAGGAGGATATGGAAGAAAGCGCATCGGGCAACTGTTCAACAAATTCATCCGAGCGTCGTGTTTTCATCACTTTCAAAACGAACGACGGCGCAATGAATATGACCACCGCTACTATCAAGGCCACCACCACATTTGCGATCCAGAACACCAGAGGCACCACTATGATGGCGGTAACGAACGTGAGCGTGAACACCTGGCCAGGCTCCATCATTACAACCACATCCCGCAAGCCCTTGTCCACCTGCTGGTAGAAGTTCTTCTGGTACAGGGAAAACACTTGCTTGCCGACGTTGATCATCACCCAGGCAACACAAAAAAAGGCAACGGAAATGAGCCCGAAAGCCACCAGCTGTGCATTGCTCTGTATGATCTGCAGAAGCTCATTCATGACGCCAGGCTACCATTACCGTTTTCAGTAGTGACATCCTGGGCCGGATCCCCGAACAGGGACAGATCCAATTCTATGCCCTGCTCTATTGAATTACGGTAAAACTTTGGAATGTATCCGGTGGGTCTATAGGTTCCGGCGATCTTCCCATTGGCATCATAGCCTTTCCGTATAAACTGAAATATCGGCTCAAGCTGGATTTTGTCATCCTGGAATCCGACAACCTCCATAATGTGGGTGATTCTACGGGTGCCATCCGCCAGGCGGGTTTGCTGAACCAGTATGTCCACGGCAGAGGCAATCTGTTCGCGGATGGCACGGGAGGGCAAGTCCACCCCTGCCATCATCACCATCACTTCCAATCGGCTGAGAAAATCCCCAGGTGAGTTCGCGTGCCCCGTGGTCAGTGACCCATCATGTCCGGTGTTCATCGCCTGCAGCATGTCCAAGGCCTCGCCACCGCGGCACTCCCCCACCACGATGCGGTCTGGGCGCATCCGCAAGGCATTGATCACCAGATCCCGAATGGACACCTTACCCTTGCCTTCAGCGTTCGCCGGTCGGCTTTCCAACGCAACCACATGAGGCTGATTGAGCTTCAGTTCGGCCGCATCCTCGATGGTGATGATACGGTCCTCCGATCCGATGAAGTTCGACAGTATGTTCAGCAAGGTGGTTTTACCTGAACCGGTTCCACCTGAGATAACAATGTTCTGTTTCAGTTCCACTGCGGCTTTCAGGAACAACCCCATCGGTTCGGAGATAGACCCAAAACGAATCAAATCCGACATGAAGAGATTTTTCTTGGCGAACTTACGGATGGTAATGGAAGGGCCATTCAGGGCCAAAGGTGGAATAACCGCATTGACTCGGGAGCCGTCTGGAAGTCGGGCATCCACCATGGGCGAGCTTTCATCTATACGGCGACCGAGCGGTGCCACGATGCGGTCAATAACGGCGAGCAAGGACTGGGTACTGGAGAAGCGGCTCTGCGACAAAGTGAGGCGACCATCTTTTTCCACGTAAATTTGATCGGGACCATTGACCATAATTTCAGTCACCGCATCATCGTTAACCAATGGCTCCAGAGCCCCCAGGCCGACGGCTTCCGCCACCACCTGACGCTGCAGTTCCGCTTTGGTAATTCCATCCGGAATGCGCTCAACGTGATCTTGTATGATTTCACGAGTGGCTTTTTCTGCCTCAATCCGCAGCTCATCCTGCCCCATGGTTTGCAGGTTGGCGCGCTTACGCAGATCAAGGTAATCAAGAATCAAAGAATGAATGCGGCGCTTGAGTGCCACCAGCTCTTCGCTTTCCTGCTCGACGCTCTCTAACTTCTGCCTGCGATCGGTCCCCTCTTCAAACACCGATTTTATAGTAGGAACGGCGGTGATGCGCACGGTGATCTCCCCGAAGCGCAGAGAATCCCCTTCGGACAAGATCATTTCAGCCAATAACCGTTCACCATTCACCCAGGTCCCGTTGGTGCTATTAAGATCCGCCAGCCGGGCACTGCTATCGTCTACCAGAATTTCGGCATGATTTCGGGACACATGACTGTCTGTGAGAATGACATCACAGTGGTCCCCTTTTCCGAGCACAACTTTACCTCGGGGAAACTCGAAAATGGTTTTGTTTTTATTGCTGTCTATGACTTCGAATTTCAACATGGAGCGAATGCCTGCCTACAGCCTCAGTCAAATATGCTGTACTTCATATCATCACCGGCATCAGAGCTCAGCTTCTCCGCATAATCCAGCATATCCTGATTGCGTTTACTGTCAGGGTCCACCAGATACGGGGTTACAAAGATAACCAGCTCGGTCGTACTCTCACGAAAATCCCGTGATTTGAACAATTCACCCAGGATAGGAATGGAGCCCAGACCTGGTACTTTAGCCACGGCCTTGCTGTCCTGGGCCTGCAACATTCCAGAAATAACCATGGCCTGTCCGGTTTGCACGTTCATTTCCATGTTCGTTTTGCGGGTGATGAAACCCGGTATATCCAACACTTCCACACTTTCATCCACCGCGCTGACTTCCACATTCAGCTTGGTGTTAATGAATCCATCGGGATCGGCCACTGGCTCGAACTCCAGTATGACACCCACCTGCTTGAACTCTACGGTCAACTCCCCATCACCACCACGAATGGGTATAGGGATCTCGCCACCGGCCAGAAACTCCGCTTTGGAACCACTTTTGGTAACCAATTTGGGTTGAGCCAGCACCCTGGCGATACCATTGGATTGCAAAATATTGATGGTGGACGCCACACCGGTGTTGATGCCGAATAATGAAGAGATTTTCTGGGTATCCACGACACCGTGCACTTCGCCGGAAAAATTATAAAACGGACCGGCCGCCGTGGTGCCCCACTCCACACCCAGGTTCAGCAAGTCATCCCGGCGTACCTCAACCACCTGTACGTCCAACAGGATCATGGCTTGCAGACTGACCTTGGGCCGGACAATGTTAAACACCACCGTGCCACCGCTGATTTCTTTAGAGAGTTTCTTTTTCATATCCTCAAGAATCGGGATATCCTGCTCCCGCAATACCCGCCCTTCGATGAACACTATTCCGTTTTCTTCGCGGGCATTAACGCCTTCTACATCCGCCAACACAATATTGGCCACCTCCAGGATCTGCACCCAGGAATTGTCCACCACTTTCAGCAGATAGCGAATCTGCTGCCCTCCATCAGTCCAGATACGCAGGTCCGTCACACCGGCCTTAAGACCGGTCAGAAGAATTTCGTCCGGCCCGGTCGGTTGGGCGTTGGCGATATCCGGGTGACCAATGGACACCCGGTTCACACCGGGATAGGGCATCAGACGGGTCTGCCCCTGAATAATATTGACGGTTCCAGAGTAGGCATCCTCAGCTGCGGGTAGCTGTGGTGCATAGAGTGAACACAGAACGAGGAATGCAGACAGGACAGCCCGCACAGTGGTCTTAGCCATACTTCAATAATCCTTTTTATTGTTATCTTTATGAGCGCTTGCCGCCGCGAATCACCTCGAACCCCCACGGTTCCTGCTTTGGCGGTGTTGGCGGTGGCGCCTGGACCTTAACCTCGTTAGGGATATCAACCAGGTTATCCAACGTCACGTAATCTTCAAAACGGTCCGTTTCATCTTCCGGCCGTCTCAGCAACAGGCTGATATCACCGACGGTTTGCGCATGGATTAAGCGGGTTGCATACAAGGGGGACACGCCCACTGTAATCTCGCTGTAGCGGACCTTTTTCTTTTCAGGAATGCCATCATCCAAATCGCTTCCTGTGGCGAGCACCCTCAGGTTCTGGGCCAACGGCACGGTTCTCTTGGTGGCGCCGTCCTTCAGGGTAATCATCAAATCAACATAATCGCCCGGCGCCAGAAAGCCGGAAAAAGTGTCCAGTTGCGACACTGGCAGTGTGATGGCGCGCTCGCCTTCCCGCAGCAGACTCGCCAAGCCATCCACCTTCACCTGACTGACGTGCAATGCCAGGATGGGTTCACCGGCTCTGATGGGGTGAATCAACTGTCGCCCCTGAATGCCTGCAAACTGGGACGGCATGATCGCTTCCGCTGGCACATAGATTCGGGGAATTTTTCTCACTGAAGCCGTAGCAGTATTGAGCTCATCACCCACCGCCAAGTCGCGCTTGGCAACCACCACATCGACTGCTTCGCGTTCCGACTCGAAACTGGACTTGTAGGAGCTGATCTCATTCTGAATGTGATTAGAGGACAGGTACCAGCCACCGGTTCCGGCTGCCAATGCGCAAATTAATAGTATTATGCTGTTTTTATTATTGGTTTTCATCGCAACTACCACTACGGCTGATATATATCTCTGGCAAACTCATGCTGCTTATCATTGAGCACCGAGATGATGGTGGGGTCATCAGTGGAGCTGTCCCCGTCCATGCCACCTTCGACATCTCCGGGCCCACCAAGGCCACCCATTATGGCATATCCGACAACGCCGACCATAAAGACCAACACCACCAGATATTCTGACATGATACTGCCGGACTGGATTCGAATGCTCATATTCTTGTTCTTATAGACCTATTTGACCCAGTTTATTAGGACCTGACTGAAAGTGCTGTTAGCACCTTGTAACCCCTTTATGTTCAACTGTAACAGCTCTCCTCCCCTTTGAAAACTGACAACAGCGCCCCCATAGCCGTCTCCTGAGCCCGAGTACTGTACCCACTGGTCGTTTTTTAACTGGGTCAGATAAAAATCAAGCACCTGGGGTACATCCAGGGAACTCTCAAAAGTAACCGACTCTGAGCGCTGACCGGATTCAATGGATTCAACCACACTGGATATGCGAGATCGGGGAGGCAAAGGCAGACTGGTTTTCCTGCGTTCCTCGTAGTTCAAAGGGGTGGGCGTAACCACGATCTTCCCATCCACCACTTCCCCTTGCTGGGAGAACTGCACGGAATATTGGAACCCATCCAATTGGTAACCCAGAATCGACATATCCCCAATCGCCTTTTGAGTCAGCTTGCCGTGGCCACGGGTCTTCCACAACCCCAAATAGAACGCTTTGACCTGCTCCTGGGTTCCAGGAAAAGAAAAGAGCTTGATCGACATGGGTACATTGTTGACAGCCATTCGCCGGCCAGCCCAATACCACTGCGCCCCTTCGATCACCTCCAGTTCGGGTAATTCCACGCTTAACGGGTCCCGAAAGCCTGCTGCCACCTGCCCTGGCAACGCCAAAAGCAGACAGAGCAACATCAATAGATAGGGGGATTTCGAGAACATCATAACCCTGAGTGCAACACTGCGCAGTTACGGCGCTACATAGGGTTCTAGCAAGGATTCAGGTACTTCCACAGATTGACTGCCGGAGACCATATCGAATGAGTCGCTGCCGTTTACAAACAGTTTCTCATCAATCTCATTGAAAATAGGCGCCAGAAAACGGGTCGCCTGGGTGTTCTGATACCAGCGCTGCGCGTTGCTGTAGACCGATTCCCTCACCCCTCGCACCCGCTCCGAGTAGGCTGACTCATTGCCAGGTGCCCAGCTGTCTGCGATCAGCACATACGACGCATCGACATGGGGTGTAAAGCCGGAGGTAGACGTTAATGCATAAGTATTCTCGGCATCGAAATCCACCTGGAGCGAAGCCGCAGCAATGGCGTTAAGCTCCACATCGCTGCGCTCCTGCAACCAATTCACCCGGGATGAATTGGACTCAAGAAACCCCGTTGCATCATTGATAAAGGTGTCATTGATATCTGGCTCCCGGATCCGGATTCCATCATCCAGATCCACAATGGATTGGCGGGACTGCCTGTCAGTCCAACGTCCAGAGGTGATGCCACCTTCACTATCAAAACCACTTTCTTCCTGAAGGAAAAAGCGAGTAGCCACCTCGTCATCAAACCCGTTAATTGGGTCACTTAAGCGATCCTGATACTCTTCCCCGCTGTAAGCGGTTCGCTCCCAGGCCACATAGCGGGCGGCTTTATGGGTTTGAGTCTGAACCTTGATCATCTGCACGATCGCAACAGCCATAAACGCAAACGGGATCAACCAGGCCATGTACACCAGGAATTCCGACATGGCCTGCCCACGCTGCTTAATCATTGCCGTCACCCACACTGGTAGCGATCAGACGAGCATGCCAGAACGGATTATAAAGATTGGGGGCCTCAGTAAGGTTACCATTATCAAGTCTTGCGAACCCATTGTCGGTCGCGAAACAACTGGCATTACCCTGCTCGTAGCAATCAGGCCGCTGAAAATACACTTCCGCCTGACCTATGGCGTAGACGCTTTTATTGCACACCGGCTCCTCGAACATGGACAGGTTATCGCGCCAACCCTCCCTCCGATTACCTTCTTCATCAACCCCAATGTGGTCGGAACAGTTGTTCTGCTCAAGAAATGCCGTGATCGCAACGCTTTGGCGATTAGGGTCCAACGCTGCATAGCGCTGAATACTGTCATATTGGTTGTTGGCCAGCTCATTGCAGTCTACTGCGCCGTCGTCTTCACACAAGCCGAACAAACGCAGGCCCTGAATGGCCAGATCATCCACCATAGCCCTGGCTTGATCCACGTTGCCCGCTGCACTGCCGCTATCACTGGTGCTGTAGAAGGGAATCCCCAACAGTTTCACCCGGAGCGTGTCATTATCAGCCACCCAGTTGATACTGCCATTATTGTACCCAACCTGGGTACTACCAGCCCGATCCGCCCTGAAAATACCGAATATGGAGTAATTATCTACGTTCCGATCCCGAATCCAGGTAGCGTTTTCCATCTGAGCTGTGGATTGACGGATGGCATCAATCATCAGTCCACCATCTGCTTCAGGCGCCAAAGGCGTGCCTGGAATTGTCAGGCTCAAGCTACCCGCTCCAGACAATGCCTGCTGGCAGTTCTGGGCACGGGCGCTGTAGGAACTGCCCAGAGCACCACCGGTTTCCGCCCCGGGCGTCGCGAACAAAATCATCTCACACAAGTGCTGTGCGGAACCGCCATTGGCCTGGTTGGCTGCAGCAACCACCGCCGGGTTATCCGATTGTGCAATGAACTCGCTCAGTGTTTCACTGTAATCATTCACATGAATCGGGGCGCTGGCACGCTCAAGGTAGGAAGACGCCACGACGCTCATAGCCTTATCCACTACCGTTTGCCGCGTATTAGGATCCGCCTGGATCAGGTCCATATAGGCCTGCTCCTGGAAATTGGTAAATGTGGCATTGTTGGCATCGAGCATAAGCGACAACATGCCAGTGAACACCTTGGAGCTGTCAACCAAAGGCTGAATCACCTGATTCAGGAACTCAATATAGTTGGGAAGCTCCGGGTTTATGGCCGTCAATATCAGGCGCCCCAACTGCCCCAGCAAACTGGTTCCGGAAATACTATTGACCGCATCCTGGGCAATGTTACCGAGCATATTGACTTCGACCTGGAAGCTGTAGAGGTGCCCTATAGCGGCTTCATTGGCGATCATGGCCCGATTGGTATAGGCCATAAAATTGAGATGGCGCGCGGCGATCTGCGCACCGGAATAGGCGCTGGCATCGGCAGCATTGACGAGGTTGATCTTCTCGTTGACTGCTCGACCGCTATTGAAAACAAAAAAGAAGGTTACACAGGCGATGACCAGAACCGCCAGTGCCAGAGGAAAAACCTGGCCTGATTGAGAGGAGTGGGAAAATCGATGGACTGCTCTCATAATTCTCGGTCGTTATTCTTATATAGTGGGACCTGATTTGGTACGGTTTCATCACCGCGACGCTAACGACGTAGCAATATGCAATGCACCGCCAGCATGAACGAAGCGTTGGCCTGAAACCAGGCCAACGCTATCCGATCTTATCGGGAAACAGCAACGGTCTGGGTGTCACCCAGGTTGTCGTTGTTTTCCTGGTAGTTATCCAGGCCAGCAACAGAAGTGTCTTCTGCAGCGTTTGCATTGGCCTGAGCGTTACCCTTGATAGCATCGACGTTGGCGGTAGTATCACCGGCAAACTCTGCGGCGAACGCGGCGAGGGATTGGCGGACTGAACCACCCATGAAGCCCATCGCAGCGATACCGGCAACAGCCAGCAGGCCTACGATAACCAGATACTCAGACATACCCTGGCCAGTGATTCGTTTGTTGGACATTTTGCGAGAAGATTTGATTTCCACAGGAATTAGCCCCTTTATAGTTGTTTTCGTTCTTAGTACTTTTTTTGAGCTGGACTCGAAAAGTACTTTACTTATTTTCCATCGTTTTGGCTAGCCTTTTTAGAACGAATGCCGTCAAAGAGATAGACAAAGATCGATGATTGATATACTGCTTTATCGGCTCTTTATTAGTCAATAGAATTCGAGGCCGGCAGTTTAATTTTTCCGACGAACGCACATAACAGCGAACCAGCGGCACCTCGCACCCGACAATATATTGACGTTTTTTGATGTAATTTACAGACATTTCTCCCACTGGAAGAGATTCTTTGCGATTCACTGAGTACCGTGTAAACTATTAGGTTATCTAACAAAAACAACTTATTACTTCCAGTTTGGCGTTTAAGGGCTCAACCTCTCTATGAATCTGACGTGGCTATTCTCGTGGCGCTCAAAGAAGCAGCAAAGTGAACCCAAGGTCGCCAGCCCGCAATCCAGGCCACCGGCAACGGTTCGCAAGCCCACCACCAAGCAATCTGCTACGCCAGCCGCCCCTCAATCCAATATCCAACGCCCATTCGAGGTTCAGCTGAACATCGGTCGCTACCGCATGGAACCCTTTACCGAGGGCGGTATCTGCATCGTTATGAAAGGCATTCCCCTGGAGCAGGGAAAACCCAAGCTAGCGGTAAAAATGGTGCGGGAGCAATGGTTGAATCACCAAGCGGTCAGGAGGCAGTTCACAACGGAAAGCCAGATCGTGCGCGAGCTTCATCATCCCCAGCTGCCGAAATACCGCTCACGGGGGCTGATTGATGGCAAAGCCTACTATGCTTATGAATTTATTGAAGGTTTCCAGCTAATCAACCTGTCGCAGGAACAGCAACGCTTTCCCCCCGCCCTAGTTAAAGAACTTGCGAAAGACATCGTCGGCCAGCTTCTGGAGCAACTGCATTACCTGCACACCAGCCTCAAACCGGTGGTACACGGCGATATCAGCTCCGAGAATATCCTGATTGACACCAAACAGAAGATCTACCTGGTGGATTTTGGATGCTCCCATTTCCAAAAGCAGGCAAACAAGGAAGCGTATCAATGGCTGGCCAAACCGTCGTTCATTTCACCGGAGCAGGCCAGGGGCGAGAAGTGGGATCACCGTAGCGATCTGTATCAAGCGGGGATTCTGTTGTACGAATTGTTGCGCAATCGACGCTGGAATGAAGGTGCCACCAAGCGCGACAAGGTGTTGTTTGCTGCCTCAAACCAACGTCAGCAAGATAATTTCCTGATGGATGTTACGGATGCCAAGACATCTGCGTTCGTTGCACGGATGCTGGACCCAAACCCCGAAAAGCGTTTTCAAAGCGCCAAGGAAGCCCTCAGCGCACTGAAGTCCTGAGCGACGCTACTCAATTCTCACACCACGATCAAAACGGCAGGGTGTATCAGCACCGTCCATTGAGCACACTCCCCGTCCATGGAGGGCGTTTTGCTGGAAGCCGCCGACATATTTGCTGCCATCCGGCCAGGTGAACACACCACGCCCCTCTCGCATACCGTCGACGAATTCGCCTGCGTACTTCTCACCGCTCGGCCACAGCAAGGTACCTTTCCCCGAGCGCTTACCCAATTGGAACTGGCCATCATAGACGCGCCCATCGGCAAAGGTCAGCACACCGCGTCCATCCATGACCCCGGAGCGGAATTCGCCTTCATAGCGATTTCCGCTGGGCCAGGTTTTGATACCAACCCCACTGGGCAGATCCGCTACGAACTGCCCTTCATAGCGCTCACCTGTAGGCCATTCCATGACGCCTTGCCCTTCAGCCATATCGTCGCGGAACTCGCCTTCATAAACGACGCCATCGCTTTGGCTTCGGGTGCCCTTACCTGCACGCACTCCCTGCACAAATTCACCTTCATATATCTCGCCATCGGGATAGAGCATTTTGCCACGACCGGAGCGCTCATCCGCTCTGAATTCCCCCATGTACTTGCGGCCATCGGGCCAGGTGTAGGTGCCGTTACCGTGCTTCAAATCATTGTTGAATTCGCCACGGTAGACACGGCCATCCGCCCACTCATAGGTACCGACGCCCTCTTTGCGGCCATTTACAAAACCACCTTCATACCGGCTACCACTGGGCCAGCGGTAAATGCCACGACCATGGAATTTTCCTTGCTGCCATTGCCCGGAATAAACGTGACCCTGCTTGTCTTCAAAGGTGCCTTGGCCGGACATCAGTCCATTCTTCCACTCGCCGTCGTATCGGTCACCATTAGGCCAGATGTAAACGCCCTGCCCATTCTTATCACCGTTCTGCAATTGGCCTTGATAGGTACTGCCATCTTCGAGGCTGTGGACTGCGTTGCTGGTTTCACCGCGCTCAGCTGATTTGCTCTCCACTTTCGCCAGGCCACCTTCATCATCTGAACACCCAGCCAGGAGCAGATACAGAGCCATAGCCAAAACGGTCGTCGTACGAATTACACAGGTCAACACAGACTTCATCACCTTACCAGTGTTCAAATGATTCCCCTCAGGTCGATGCTTTGTTATTGGCCAGAAACTCTTCGTGACCGTCATCCCAGCCGGCTTCCCAACTGGCTGACAGCACTTCAAGCTCAAACGGAGATACTCTGGGCTCATCGCCCTTCAGACCTTCCTTGTGACCAAGCTCATAGGCTTCGTCCAGGCCAACATGCCACTGCAGTTTGCCGGAATCATCCTCCGACTCGCTATCGAACGATTGATCCACCTCCTCGGCCACTGAAATGGTTTTTGTTTTTGCACCACTGAAGAACAAAATGGTTTCACGGAACAGCTGCTGGGCGTCATGCAAAATGTAGTAAGTTGCCGGCACCAGCACCAGACTGACAAGCGTGGCGAATAGCACACCAAACGCGATGGATACCGCCATCGGAATCAGGAACTGGGCCTGCAGGCTGGTTTCGAGCATCAGTGGCACCAGCCCACCGAAGGTAGTAAGCGACGTCAGCATAATGGGCCTGAAGCGCGCGCCTCCGGCCTGCCGAATGGAATCCATTAGCGCCACGCCCTTTTCCCGGTTTCGGTTCATAAAATCCACCAACACCAGGTTGTCATTCACCACAATGCCGCTCACTGCGATCATTCCCACCAGAGACCAGAGCGTGATCTGCATCCCCAATAGCAAATGCCCTAATAACGCGCCGATAATCCCGAACGGAATCGCGAACATCACCATCAGTGGCTGGGCGTATGAACGGAACAGCGTGGCCATCATGACGTACATGCCCAGAATCGCGATCCAATAGGCTTTGGCCAAAAACGCCTTGAATTCGTCTTTTTCACGCTGCACACCGGAGATGTCCCAACTCATTCCCGGGAAATTTTCGGGAATGGCGTTCAGGTATTCATCCTTAAGGGCAAACATGACTTTCTCAGTACTGGTGACGCTGTCATCGAGTTTGGCACGCACCCGAATGACACGACGTCGATTGTGTCGATTGATTTGTGCTGCACCCTCTCCGTACTCAATGTCTGCCACCGTGAGCAGGGGTACCGTGGAACCATCCCGCATCCGGATGGACATGTTTTCCAGGTACCACAATGAACTGCGCTCTTCAGCCGGGTAGCGTACCACCACTTTGATATCCTGCTCCCCACGCTGGATATTCTGCACGTCGGCACCATGGTAGGCTTGTCGGACCTGCATAGCGACATCATCCAGATTCAAGCCCAGGTTGCGCGCCAACGGTTTCAGTTCGATCAATAGCTCCTGCTTACCGCGCTGGAACGAATCCGTGATCTGATACAAGCCGTTGATGGCTGCCATGCGCTCCTTCAGCCCATCTGCCGCCAACTTAAGATCGCTCAGGCTGCTGGATGCCAGCTCGATATCCACGATAGAGCCGGGCTGGTTTAACGTGGCCTTAAACTCCAACTCCACAACGTCGCGGATATCACCAACCCGCTCTTCCCATTGACGCACCATTTTCTGGCCCGACATTTTGCGGTTTTCCGACGGCGCCATCTCCACCACGATGCGCCCCGCCGTGTCGCTGGTGAATGCTGTGAACACATTCAGGATCTGTTCGGTGCCGGTTTCGGCACGCAAATCCGCACGCAGGTCCATGGCAGCACGTTCAACGCGCTTGATGCCGTCTCTTACCGCCTCTGGTGTGGTGTTCTGGGCGAAACTGATGGTGGCACTGGCGGTGTCTGCTTCGATGGTGGAGAAGAACACCACTTTCAGCCAGCCGGAGGCCATCAGGGACAGCGCCACCAGCAATATGGAAATAAAACCAAACAAAGTGGTATAGCGCCAGCGCAGGCAGGTTTCCAAAAACGGGCTGTAGACTTTCTCAACGAAGCGCTCCAGACCCAGTGAGAATTTTTTCTGGATGTATCCGATCACCGGGATGCGATCAAACTCGTCAGAAGAAATACCCGAAACATGGGAGGGCAACACCAGTAATGACTCAATCAGTGAGAACATCAACGTGCAGATGACGACGATGGGAATCACTTTCATGAGCTTACCTTCTGGACCAGGCAGCATAATCAGTGGAGCGAATGCAATTATCGTGGTCAGCACGGAGAAGATTACCGGTTTTTGCACTTCCTGGGCACCCAGGATGGCTCCGCGTACTCCGGCGATGCCTTCCCGGTGCTTGGTGAACACGTTCTCACCAACGATGATCGCATCATCCACGACGATCCCGAGCACCAGGATAAAGGCGAACAGCGAGATCATATTCAAGGAGCCGTCAAAATACGGCAGCATCATGAAGGCACCCATAAAGGATATGGGGATACCCAGGCTGACCCAGAAAGAAAGCTGGGCACGCAGGAACAGCAGCAGGATGATGAACACCAACGCCAATCCGCTGATGGCGTTTTCGCTTAGCAGGTCCATTCGGCTTTTGAAATAGACCGAAGAATCCTGCCATACGTCGAGGTGAATCCCCTCCGGAATATAGGTGGAAGGATTCGCCACATAGTCATGCAATTCGCGGGACACATCGAGGATGTTCTGGTCACCCACCCGATACACCGCTAACGCAACCGCCGGGCGGCCGTTGAACTCACTGAGCGAAACGCCTTCCTTGAAGCCATCAAGAACGGTGGCCACGTCCCGCACCAACACCTGGGCGCCATCGGGCAGTGCCCGAATTACGATATCTTCAAAATCCTCACCCCAGTAGACCTGCCCTTTGGCCTTGACCGAGACATTACCCTGTGCGGTCTTGATGACCCCGGTGGGCAGATCCACAGAGCTTTGTCGCACCGCATTGGCCACTTCCAGAAAGCTCATCCCATAGCGCTGCAAAGCGGCTTCGGACACCTCGATGGCGATTTCATAGGGGCGGCTCGCCGCCAGGGAAACCTGTGAAATATTGGGCCTGGTGGTGAGGTCCTCTTCGATCTGGGCGGCCAGATTCTTGAGCGAGCGTTCATCTGCGTTACCGGAGATCACGACATACGCCACCATGTTGCGCACAGAAATCTCGCGCACTATGGGGCGCTCTACATCCGCCGGGAACGTACCGATCCCATCCACACGCGCTTTGATTTCGTTGAGGAGGTTTTTACTGTCAACCCCATAGGCAACTTCCAGGGTCAGCACACCTAAATGTTCGGTGGCTTTGGAAGACAGTGACTTGATCCCCTCCAGATCATAGATGGCGGACTCAATGCGATTGAGTACGGACTTCTCCACATCCTCCGGGGATGCGCCGGGATACGGCACCGTGATAGTGATCAGATCCAGGGAGATATTAGGGAGGATTTCTTTACGGGTGTCCTGCAGGCTGATAAAACCGGCCACAACAATGAACACCATTAACAGATTGGCGGCGACTTTATTCTCCGCAAACCAGGCAATAATTGCGTTCATTGTACGGCTTCCACCAAAGGCTCAGGTGCACTGACGATTGAAATTGTGATTTTGCCATCCGGCACGGAAGATCTGGCTGCTGTTTGCGGAGCGTTGGCGGGTTTGGATTGGGTTGAAGCGGCCGACGGCTCCGCCGGAGGTTGGCTCGAAGTTGCAACCTGGCCGGATGAAGGCTGGGGTTGTGCCAGGGGCTCTGCAGGAACCTGCGCAGCCTCTGCTGCAAGGCCCTCCTCTGCCAGGTCTTCCGCAATCTGTGCTGCCAGTGGCGACATCGGGGTTTCACCTGCAGGCGCCTTGGGTTCGGTTGCTCTGGGTTCAGTCGCCTCAGTGGGCTTGGGAATTGCCGAGGGCTGGGGCGTGCTCGCCGGCTTCAGTGCCGCCTGCAAATCCTTGGCCTGCTGCGCCAGAGCCTGGACATTTTGCTTCAGTTGTTGCTTCTGCTCACCGTCAAGATTGTCATAGGCCTGCTTGGCCTGTTCCGCCAACTGCTTTACTCGGGGATCATCCAGCGTAATGGTTTGGTTTTCGGCTGACGACGCCGCACCAAACAAATTGTCCGTTTTCTTGGGCTCAACCTCATACTGGAAGTTATCTTCCTCCTTGGTACGAACGGTCATACCGTCCACAGCAATATCCATCTGGCTGAGCACCACCCGGTCGCCATCCTGCAGGCCGGAGCTGATGTAAATACTGTCCTTTCCTTTATAGATGATGGCGACATCGCGCTCACGCAATTGGCTGTTGGCGTCCACCACCCAAAGCTGGGAGCTGTTACGCAAGGCTTTGCGGGGCACCTCGAAGACTTTTTCAAAGCGACGGCCATCGATGGTGGCTTCCACAAAAGACCCAGCAACCAGCTCTGGGCGGCCGGGTTGATTCGGGTCTGGTGAATAGGGGTCGCGCACCTGAGCCACCACATAGAGCAGGCGGTTGCGCTCATCCACGCCCCCCTCTGCCCGTACCACCTGGCCTTTCCAGGTGTAGGTGCGACCGGCAAACTTTTCGGTCAGGGTAACTTCAGGGAATACCGGATTCTGCGCATCCTGGAAGCGATTGGGAACTTCCACCAGACTCAATTGGCGATCAGACAGGGGCAAGCGCACTTCTGCGACATCCACCGCGTAGATAGAACCCATCTGTTGGCCAGGACGCACATACTGCCCGACGTTTAGCGCAGCCAGGCGCACCCGGCCGTCGAAAGGCGCACGGATAATGGTGCGATCACGTTGTAATTTTACCGCCTGCAGTTCAGCTTGTGCGGCTTCTAACTGCGCTTGAGCCTGTTTGAACTGCGCTTCATAACGCCCCAGCTCAGTACTGTTTCCTTTAACCCGGCTGCGGGCGCGCTTTTCAGCTTCAGCCTGCAAATAGGCCTGCCGGGCCTGGGCCACACTGGCCTCTGCCCGCTTGATGTTGACCTCATACTCGATGGGGTCAACCTTGATCAGCACTTCACCTTTGCGGAAAAAGCCGCCATTGGCAAAATTGGGTGACAGCTCCAGCACCTGCCCGCTTACTTCCGACATAAGCTGAATCTCGGTTCCCGGGGTGACCGTGCCACGGGTGAACACTGGGATACTTTGGCTGGTGGCGCGGACTTCGGCAATGGTAACGAGAGGGGCCTTGATATTCAGAGGCTTATGTTCAACTTTGGGGCGCGAAACAAAAAGCACCACTGATACGACTATTCCCAATGCGATTGCCACAACGGGCAAGAGAAATTTCAAAGCTTTTGTCATTTTCTAGTCTTCTTGTTAAGCGCCCCCAGCCCTGATCTGATCCGGTTTCGACGTCGAGCAGGAGGGGAAGAAATCTGCGTGGGCATTAGACCACAGTGAACTGCATCTTATCCGAAATGCTGTTGATTTTTAAATAGATGCGAAAACTATTTGCGATACACACTACTCTAGCAACTAACCCGGGTGCCGACTAGTTAAAAAGGGCTGCAAGGTAATGCAGGTCAGGACGTTTTTCGGGTGGCCAGCAGGCCTTCCGCACCACCCAGAACGGACTCAATGGCGTGACTTACTGTGGAAAGGAGCGAATCCGGCACCTGATTGATGAAAAAGTGATCACCCGAAAACAACTCCAGGCAGAATGGGCCTTTGGTGACCTTGCTCCAGTCCTCCAGGTCGTCCATGGACACCTGGTTGTCCTTGACGCCACCCAAGGCCATCACCGGCACATCCAGTGGGTCAGAGGGCTGATAAATCCAGGTTTCAATCAGCTGGAAATCCGCCCGCAGAATGGGGCTCACCAAATCCATCAGCTCGGGATTGTTGAGGGCCTCTTCCGGGGTGCCATTCAAACGCCGAATTTCGTCACGAAACTCAGTTTCTGGAAGCGTATAAATGGGTTTGGATTTTTTCTGCCGTTGCGGCGCCCGACGCCCGGAGACGATCAGGCATTTCGGCTCAGGGCAGCCTCGATCACGTAATTTTCGTACCAACTCGAATGCCACCTGGGCGCCCATGCTGTGGCCGAAAAACGCGTAAGGCGTGTTGGTGTAGGGCTCAATCTCCGGCAGCATGGAATTCAAGAGGGTATCCAGGTCAGTGAAGGCCTTTTCCTTGAACCGGTTGCCACGGCCGGGGAGCTGTACCGAGCAAACCTCAACATCTTTTGGCAAATGAGTGTGCCAGTCACGGTAGGTGGACGCGTTGCCGCCGGCATAGGAAAAGCAGAACAGGCGAAGACGAGGGTTCGATACAGGTCGCGGAACCTGGAACCAATTGCTGCGCAGCGGAATACCGGAGTGAGTTGCCATCATGCCCTGAACCACCGTTTTATTATTGTTTGAACTTGGCTTTGAGGTTCTATCAAAACTGCAGGTCATACCGAGATTAAGCCTCTTAATGCTTGATCCCCCAATGGGTGACGGAGCAGCCTTATTGATCGAAGACTAACCAATATTATCTGAACGCTCGTTCCAAGTCCATTTGAAACTGGTTTTTGTATATATGTTCATCCATTTAACGCGTGCATGCCTTCGCCGTCAAACCCCTGATACGAGAAGTGGGAAAATTTAACACTTTAAAAACAGCGCGTTACACAACTTACACAGTTCACATAAAGCATACACAGAACATATGACTGTTAGGTCACAGCCGGCCCGCGGTTTACATTTTCATCCGGCAGCTCGGTGTCGGCGAGACGAATGGCGGGAATCCCCCAGGCAATCAACACCATAACGATGCTCAACACCCCGAACAGGCTGATTAACAACGCTATCCCCCTGCCCTCCCCAATGCCCCATATGGGCCCGAACAGGTTCGCCAACACAGCACCTTCGGTCATCAACGGCTCAAAGACACTCTGATACAGGAACCCCGCACTCAGGAATGCGGCCGGCTGAGCGGCTTTCATAATGGTGTTGCGCAAACTGAAAGCCCGACCGTGGAAATGCACCGGGACCTTACGCTGCCAAAGGGTCTGGCTGCAGACGGTGGCCACCGGCGCCAACGCCATGATCAGGAACGCCCAACCGCCAATCCACATCAGGTTGGTGTAAACCGGGAGCAGCACCAACACCACCGCAATGGCCAGGGCCGCACCCAGAATCCCATACATGCGGCGTTCCGGCCCCTTCCAGGTCATCATAAGCGCACCACCCACCAGGGCTCCGACGCCGGCGACGGACATGATCAGGCCGGCTTCGCTGGGCGTGGCGTAGGAAAGCACCAACGGTGTGATCAGCGCCTGCACCGCCGACACATTGAACCAGATCAGGGTAAACAGGTAGAGCCCACCCAAGACCCCGGGTTTGGATTTGAGGAACAGATAGCCTTCTTTGACTTCCTGCCAGACGGTGGTTGTACCTTCCTTGACAGCTTTCGGGATGGAAGGCACCGAAGCGACGATAAGGGTACCCAATCCAAACAGGAAACTGACGATGTCGATCAGCAGGATCGTGGAGATACCGATGGTATCCAGGGCTTTGCCCGCGAGAAAGGGTCCGGCCAGCTGCACCAGGCCCAACACGATACCCAGCGCGGCATTGGCCTTATTGAGATCATCGGTGGGGACTATCAGGGTGACCGTGGATGTGAACCCCACCTGCAGCACGGTCGCAAACACTGAAGCCAGCGCCACCAAAAGTATGATGTACCAGAAATGCAGCATCTCGAAGTGATACAAAACCGCAAGCGCTACGATGACAACGGCGCTGCCGCTCTGGGCACCCACTAACAGGGCTTTACGATTGAGGCGATCAATCCAGCTGCCGATGAAGGGTCCCAACACGATACCAGGAAGGGTGGACGCCACCAGTATGGTTGTGAACTCCATCACAGATTCGCTGGTTTGGTACACCCAGACACCCAGCGCAAAGCCTGTGAGAGAGGAGCCGAGCAGAGAAATGGATTGGCCAAAGAGGATAAAATAGAAAAGCTTCAAGCCTGACATCAACTTACAGGACCGCGATTATTATTTTAGTAAGGCTGGTCATAGTACCCTATAATCCTGGCATGGTATAGTTAACGATCTCGCAACAATAATAACGATTTTATGAGTTTTTATCGGATTCCATCCCCCCTCGAATTCACCTACATTGCCACTGACCTGCCCCATTATTCTCCCACTGTGAATCAGTTTTTCGTGATCGGGAACGGCGATATTGAGCGTGATCGATTGCAATCGGCGTTGGCGCAGGCGGTGGCCGCCAACCCCGGATTCAAATTGCGATTACAGGGAGTCTGGGGCTGGCGCCGGTGGGTGGAGGGGCTTGACCCCACGGTTGAGGAGCTGGACGCGCCCGACTGGGACAGCAGCACCTCAGAGGGTGCTCCGCTGCTGGGTAACCCCATCGACCTGCGCCGGGAGCCCCCCTGCCAGATCGCGAAAATTCGCACCTCGAACGGGCTCCACATTTTGTTCAGAACCCATCACGCCATCACTGACGGTCGTGGCACTGTCCACCTGATGAATGAGGTATTCCGCATTCTGCGGGGCGAGGCGCCGCTGGGCTCAACCTCCAAACTGACCGAATGGGACATCGCCATGCGGGAAGAGCGCCCCGAGTGGACAGCCAGCCCACCGCACTGCCTGCCGGTGATAAAGGGCACGCTGAATGAAACCCTGTCCGGTTGTCACTGGAGTCGCTTTGATTGGCGCGGTGACAAAAACAAATTTGCCGCCAAGATGATTTTCGCCTGCAGTCAGTTGGCGCGGGAACATTTCGGCGAAGGCCATGTGGGGTTTCGCATCCCGGCGGACCTGCGGCGTTATATGACGGACGAGGAAGGCCTCACCATCGCCAACTGCAGCGGCGCCATCGACCTGGACGTCAGCAGCGACAGCACACTGAATCAGATCCGTTCGCAAATCGTCAGGGCCATGCGGCAAAAAATGGATTTGGCCCCGTTCAAGGAGAACCACAAATTCGTAAAGTGGTTACCTAAATCACTGTTCCGGACCCACCCGGACTCCCTGCAGCGCCTGCATAAGCAACAGCGTTATCGCGGCTCTGGCATCATCAGCTATCTGGGGGAAGTCAACAACGACCTGTTCTCCTGCGATGGGTTTGAGCCGTTTTCACAATTTGGTGTACCGATTCCGTTCGAGAACAAGCCGCTCTATGTTGCCGCTGTTTCGTATAACGAAACCACCAATATCATCATCGGTTGCCCCAGGGCACTTTGTACTATGGCTGAGCTGAAAACATTTTGTGGGGAACTGGCGACCAAGCTGGATTCTCTGTAGTACAGCGAGCTGGCGCATAAAATAAAAAAAGCCCTTACAGGGCTTTTTTTATTGCTCGTTCGATAATATGCAAACCCGTGAGCAACTCATCCTGGGTAATGGTGAGTGGCGGTAGCAGCTTCAATACCTGACCTTTGCGGCCGGCGTTTTCAATGATCAGGCCCTTTTCAAAGCAATTGGTAGTGATCTGATCGATGAGCTTTTCGTTTTTCAAGGGCGTAAGGTCCACACCCCAGATTAAACCCAGCCCCCGCAACTCCATGCGCGGATCCAGGTTTTCTATCATCGATTGCAATTCAGTCTGCACCAGCTGGGATTTCTCGGCGACTTGAGCGGGAATATCCAGGGATTGGAACAGTTCAATGCCGGCCACACCGCTCACGAACGCCAACTGGTTACCGCGGAAGGTACCGTTGTGCTCACCGGGTTGCCACTTATCCAGTTCAGGCTTTAGCAGAACAATAGCAAGCGGCAATCCACAACCGCTGATGGATTTGGACAGGGTCACAATATCGGGCACGATGCCGGCCCGCTCAAAGCTGAAAAAGCCGCCGCTGCGACCGCAGCCGACCTGGATGTCGTCTACGATCATGAGAATATCGTGTTTATCGCAGAGCTGCCTGAGTTGCTTCAACCATTCAACCGGCGCCACCACCACACCACCCTCCGCCTGGATGGTTTCCAGCACCATGGCGGCGGGCTTATCAATACCGGAGCTGCTGTCGGACAGCACTGCATCCATATAGGCGATGGTGTCGATGTCTTTCATGGGCCCAAACGGAAACGGCATAAAGGTGACGTCCGGTAAGGCTGTGCCGGCCCCTTTGCGGTTGTACGCATTCCCGGTGCAGGCCAGCGCCCCCAGGGTCATGCCGTGATAGCCACCCTGAAAAGCAAATATATTGCGCCGGCCCTTAACTTTACGGGCAATCTTGAGGGCCGCCTCAACCGCGTTGGTGCCGGTGGGGCCACAAAACTGAACCCGATAATCCAGGTTGCGGGGCTTTAGAATGGATTCCTGCAGCACCTCCAGAAAATGGCCCTTGGCATCGGTGTACATGTCGAGGCCATGCAGGATGCCATCCTCCTGCAGGTATTCAATCAGGCGGTGCTTCACTAGATCCGGGTTGTGACCGTAGTTCAACGCACCGGCGCCGGCAAAAAAGTCCAGATAGCGCGTGCCGTCCTGAGCCTCGATGTGGGACCCTTTGGCCTTGGTAAATACGGTGGGGAAAGCACGGCAATAGGAACGCACTTCGGATTCATACTGCTGAAACACATCAACTAGCATTCAACGCCTCATTCATTATTGTTGTTATCGAGATGGAGCCGATCCAGAATCGACTCTGCCAGGGTGACGGCGAGTGCGCCCTGCATCATGGATTCGTGACCACCGTCCACCTCGTGGGAAACCGGCTCAGGGAGAAGTCCTTGCCAAGTCGCGCCAGAGTGACCGCCGGATACATTAGCAGACGCTGTGAAATGATGCACTCTGGCCGCAATTTTTTCCACTTCATATTGTGAAGCAATGGTGTGATTTTGTAGTACCACTGCATAGAGCGCGGCGAACTGGGCCCGCGACATTTCCGCGGGCAACACACCGGCTTGTACACTCAGATCATGGATTCTGGTCAGGTAAGCTTCTGTTTCCTCGCTGCTTTTAGCCGTACCCACTTCATCTGGATTAGCCAGGGGTACACCCAGCGCTTTGCCCAGAAGCGCCGCGCCGGAATCCCGAGTGCCCCGCAGATGCTGCGGACTGTAGGTATCCAGCATCACCACGTCCGCCACCTGATGACCAAGCGCCTCCAGCCTGGCCGCCACAGCCCAGGCGAAAATACCGCCAATGGACTGACCCAGAAGGGAGTATGGTCCCTGGGGCTGGGTGTTCAGGATTAGGCCCACATAGCGTTCAGTCATTTCCGCAAGGCTGCCTAGCGGGGGCTGAGTACCGTCCAGGCCCTGGGCCCGGAGCCCGTAGACGGAATACTGATTCCGCAACGCCCGAGCCAGGTCGGCATAGCACAGGACATCGCCACCAATGGGATGAATCATAAACAGCGGTGGCCGATCGGACACTTCAATGGGCACCAGAAGATCATCGGTGCCCTGCCCGCCCTGGATCAGTTGAGCCAGTTTTTCGATGGTCTGGGTGGTGAGCAGTGCAGCCACCTGCAGCTGCAGGCCGAAGGTTTTGTTCACTTTCGCCATAATGCGCACCCCAACCAGGGAATGCCCGCCCAGCTCGAAGAAATTATCGGTGACGCCAATACGCTCCACCGGCATGAAGGATTCCCAGATCGTGACCAAGGCTGATTCGACGTCGTTTCTGGGTGCCACGTACTCCGCACCGCCCAGCTGAATCGCCACCGGCCTGGGCAGGGCTTTACGGTCAATCTTACCGGCCGGCGTCAACGGCAGGGCATCCATCACCGTAATGGCAGCGGGGACCATGAAGTCCGGCAAGGATTCCCGCAGCTGCGCCCGCAAGCGCTGGGGGTCCAGGTTCGGACCGGAGTGCCCCCCTTGATCGGCAACGCCCTGACCGGCCACAACATAAGCTGCCAAAGCCTTACCACCGGGCAGGTCATCCCGCACAATGACGACGTTTTCCCGCACGCCGGGCAACGCAGACAGCGCGGCTTCCACCTCACCCAGTTCAATGCGGAAGCCGCGCACCTTGACCTGGTTATCCACCCGGTCCAGGTACTCTACGGTGCCATCGGCTAACCAGCGACCCAGATCCCCGGTTCGATACATTTTCGCACCTGCCTGGCCGCAATAGGGGTCAGCAACAAAGGCAGCGGCGGTCTTGTCCGGATTGCGCCAATAGCCCTCACCCACCCCGATTCCGCCGATGCAGATCTCCCCCGGCACACCGGGCGGCACCAGGCGCAGCAGCGGGTCCAGAATATAGACCCTGAGATTGCCCAGGGGTCGGCCGATGGGCACGGACTTCTGAGTTGCCGGCAGTGGTTGCCGGATCGAGCATTGAATAACGTCATCCGCGGCTTCTGTGGGGCCATAGGCATTGACCACCGGTATATTGGGGAAGAGTTCGAGCCAGTCGTTCACCAGTTCCACCGACACCGCCTCCCCGGTGGCCATCATCCAGCGCAGAGAGGGCAGCTCCCGTTCGGACTGGGGCAGCTGGCGCACGTATTCCATCAACAGTTGCAAGGCCACGGGCACCAGTTCCACCACGTCAACCTGATGCTGCTGCACTTTCTGGAACAGCTTTCGGGAATGGGTGACATCGTCCAGCACCACAACCTGGCCGCCCCGGGTGATGGGTCCCACGAATTGCCACACAGAGATATCCGATGATGCAGGTGCAGTTTGCAGGAAGCTGAACGCATCCGCAAAGCCCAACACTTCACATTCCGCCTCAATGTGGTTGATGGCTCCGTCGTGGCGCACAATGGCCCCTTTGGGCAAACCCGTGGAACCGGAGGTGTAAATCATGTACGCCCGGTTGCGCGGCCCCAACGGCAGGTTCGGGTTGTTCATGGAACCGCTGGCGATCTGCGGCCAATCGCGGTCCAGACACACCCGATGCAGGGTGGACGGGGCTGAGTCCGACTTTGGCAGCAAATGCTGTTGTGTGATCAATACCCCCACGTCGGAATTCTGGATCATATAGTCGATGCGATCGTCGGGATACTTCGGGTCCATAGGCACATAGGCCCCGCCGGCTTTCAGGATGCCAAGAATGCCCACCAGAAAATCGCAGGAGCGCTCTGCGCACAAGCCCACCAGATGGTTTTCGCGCACCCCATGTTCCATCAGATAATGGGCCAGTTGATTGGCACGCTGATTCAGTTCCAGGTAAGTCAATGCGCCCTGGTCGTCGGTGATGGCGAGGGCACCAGGCGTGCGCTGTACCTGCACTTCAAATTTCTGGTGGACACACAGGCTCAGATCATAATCCCGTCTGGTATCATTCCAGGATTCCAGTAACCTGAGTCGTTCACCGGGCTCGGTCACCAGATTAAGCTCTGCCAGGGTCACGTCGGCCTGCGCCAAAACCTGATGGCTGAGCGCACGAATCCGCTGCAACATTCCCAGGTCGGCAAACAGATGGCGGTGATAGAACAAATTCAGTTTGAGACGACCCGCCACCTCGGTTACCACAAACTGCACATTGTTGGCAGGATCGCTGGGGGTTCCCTCCGGGCTGAATGACTCACCCAAAAATTCGGTCTGCCCCAGGAACTGATAGAAGTTGTACATAAAGCCGATACGGCCTTTAGGTGACAACTGCAATTGCTTGCCGATGGAGATCAAGCGGAAATCCTTGATGGATTTCTGGAACTGGCGCGCGTATTCCAGCAAATCCACGAAGCGCTGGTCAGACGACAATGCCCCTTTGTTGAAGACAAAGGGAATCTCCTGAATGTAACAGCCCAGTGCTTCATGGTGTCCTTTGATACGGCCACCCATGGTTTCCTGAATGGAGAAATCCGTATCGGCTCGGCAATACTGTTGCACCACAAAACCAAACAGGCACTTGAAATACAGGGCCGGGGTTATACGACGGCTGCGGCAGAACCCTTTCACCGCATCCCAATGACTATCCTCCAGATACAACTCCCGGGTAACAAAGTGGGAGGCTGCCGGCACCGGGGACGGCACGGTGAACGCCAGCGGCTCAACCGTGGCCAGCTTTTCCTGCCAGAACTGGAGCACCGGTGCGGTATCCATCACGTGCCGATCCACCGCGACGAAGTCGGCATAGGGCACGGCAGACAGCGAATAGGAATCCTGCTGCGCTAAACGCTCATAGGCCTGGGTCCACTGGGACCAAAGCACATTCAGTGACGCCCCATCCAGTATCGCGTGGTGCGCTGCGGTCACCACCACAAAATGTTCAGGGCCCAGCTTGACCACATAGTAGGAAACCAGTGGATCCCGTTGCAGATGATAGGGCTTGTACACCAGACGGTTAATCAATTGTGCCAGTTCCGCGTCAGAAAACTCCACATCGCTTTTATCGATCAACTGTACTTGTGGCGTAGTCTGTTTGTCGATGACCAGGTAACCCATATCCAGACTGGCTTTCTGGGATGCCACGAAGCGTGCCCGCAGCATGGGCTGTTGCTCAACAATGGTCCGCAAGGCCCGTTGCCATAATTCAACATCCAGGCGGCGGTGGATATGAATGTTCCAACCGTGGCTGCTTTGCAGGGAGTCCGGGTTCACCAGGTTGTCCATGAACATGTCATATTGCATGGCGGAGAGAGGCTGAACGCTCTCTGCAGTAGCCGAATCCAGATCAAGCGCCTGCAGCAACTGTTGGCTGGCCAGCAGGTCTACGGCCGCCACTGGAGTATCCGGTGCCTCCACCAGCTGGCTACATACGTTCTCGAAACCGGACAACAGAGCCTGGGCGGTGGATTCCACGAACAGGTCGGTGTTGTATTCCAGAGAGGCGTTAAGTTGATCGCCATCCAGCGTCAGGTTCAACGTGAGATCAAATTTGGCCGATGCGGTTTCTGAGCCGAGAATTTCCACTTCCATATCGCCAATGCGGGCCTGTTCCGCAAGTTGCGCGGTGTTGAAACCTGCACTGTCCAGCAACTGGAACGCTACTTGTACCAAGGGGGAATAGGACGGGTTTCTGGCAATGCCCAAGTGTTCCACAATTTTGTCCACGGGCACATCGCCATTGGAAAAGCCTTCCAGTACGGTTTCTTTGGTTACGCCCAAGGCTTGACTGAGCAGCGGATTCCGATCAAAGCGGGCACGCAGTACCAGGCTCTGGATGAAGAAGCCGATGATTCCTTCCAGCTCCGGGCTGTTGCGTCCCAACGTTGGCACACCCACTACGATATCCGGCTGGCCGCTGAAGCGGTACAAGACCACTTGCCAAGCCAACAGTGTCGCCATGAAAGGGGTAACCCCCGCTTGCTCGCACAGGGCCAGCAGATTTTGGGTCAGCGGCTCCGGTAAGGTGGCGTTCACCGTGGCCCCGTGTGCAGTCTGAACTTTGGGGCGAGGTTTATCCAGGGGCAGATCCAGAAGCGCCGGCACACCCTGCAGTTGCTGCTTCCAATACTGAAGCTGCTGCGCCATCGACTGGTCGTCCAGGCGTTGTCGCTGCCAATAGGCGAAATCGGGATAATGGATGGTGAGTTCCGGCAGCGGCGACGGCTGGCCGGAAATAAATGCCAGATACAGCGTCATCAGCTCACGGAACAACACCACCTGGGAAGCACCGTCCGAAATGATATGGTGCATACACAACAGCAACATCTGCTCTGATGATTCACTTGCTGTAGAGTCGGCATGGTTCGGGATACAGTGGGTCCTGATAAAATGGGCCCGTAACAACGGTGCTTGTAACAGAGAAATCGGCGTGCGGCTGTTCTCCGTGATCAATGCATTCAATTGCGCTGCCTTAGTTTCGTCTCCTAACGCGCTAAGGTCGGAACGCTGCAGGACAAAAGGCACCTTCTGTTGAATCTGCTGAATGGGGTTACCGGATTCGTCTGTGTCGAAACAGGTGCGCAGGGATTCATGGCGCCGGATCAGTTCAGCAAAGGCTTTTTCCAGTACGCCATCATCCAGATGGCCTTTGATCCGCACCGCCACCGGCATGTTATTTGCCTGAGTGCCGGGATTCATCTGCTCGAAGAACCACAGTCGTTGTTGACCGAAGGACAAGGGAGCTCGTTCCGGTTCAGGGCGCCGCGTGACCGGCATCTGGGATTGCGCGTTGGGCTGCTGTTCAAGTTGCCGTAACAAAGAACGAATGGTCGGGTGTTCAAACAGCTTACGTACTGGAATGGTCATCCCCAAAGTACGGGACATGCGACTCACCAAGCGGGTGGCCAGCAGCGACTGCCCCCCCAGTTGGAAGAAATTATCAGTGACCCCAACCGGCTGAACGCCCAAGACCCCTTCCCACAATTTGCAGAGAGTTGCTTCCTGCTCTGTTGCCGGCGCCACATGCTCTTTCTCAGACTGCAACTGCGGCTCGGGCAGTGCTTTGCGGTCAACTTTGCCATTGGGCGTAAGTGGGAAGCGTTCCAGCATCACCCAGGCATCGGGCACCATGAACGCGGGTAAACGATCAAGACAGGCCTGCTTTAATACGGGCTCCCAGTCCGCCTGGGTATCCGTGACCACCACCCAGGCCACCAATCGCTGTTGGCCGGAGGTTTCTTTCAATACATCCACCAAGCTATCCTTGACGGCATCCACATGATTCAACACCGATTGAATTTCGCCAGCTTCAATCCGATAGCCGCGCAGCTTGATCTGATGATCGCGACGCCCCAGATATTCTACATTGCCATCCGCCCGATACCGTACCCGGTCACCGGTGCGGTAGAATTTAGTGGCATTCTCTGATGGTTTTCCGGATGGATTGTCGGCTACATTGTCGGCTGCGCCGGACGGGGCATAGACATTGGCAAGAAAGGCTGCCTGGGTCTGCTCCGGGTTGTTGATGTAGCCGGGGCCCACACCGTCGCCCGCGATATACAATTCTCCGATGGCGCCCGTGGGCAACAGTTCCTGTTGGTCCCCCAGCACATAGAGTTGCACGTTATAGTTAGGACGGCCAATGGGTAAGGCCGCAGCATGATAATCTCGCTTCACATCCACCGGATACCAGGCCGCGATGTCAGCACATTCCGTGGGACCGTAACTGTTGATCAACTGACAACGTGAGTGCTGCAACCAATCTGCAAGGCGAGGCACGTTGATGGGCTCTCCACCTAAAAACAGCAGCCTGAGGGACGCCAGTTGCGGCCAGTCAGCCGGTTCATCCTGCAGAGCATAAAAAGCACTGGGAGCACAATTGAGCCAGGTCACCCCATGACGGGCAATGATCCCATTCAGTTTATGGGCATCAAACTCATTGAAGTGGGGAATGACCAGTTCGGCTCCCTGCAGCAGAGGTGCAAACAGGTTTTTCTGCGTGAGATCAAAACCGACCGCTGACATCAACAGCACCCGGTCCTCTGCCACCATATTGAATTCACCCCGGTACCAGTTGAGCAAATTCATTTCCGAACGATGATATGCGCCGGTGCCTTTTGGATTGCCGGTTGAACCGGAAGTGAAAATCACATAGAGCAGTTGTTCGGGTGATACCTGAACCGGCGTCACCATTTCGGACAGCGTTTCCATGGCTGCCAGTAAGGTTTCCCAAACCAGGATGGGCGTTGTCTCCGGCAGCGCAGACAACAAATGCTGCTGCGTCAACACCAGGCGCGCATCCGCGTGCTCAAGAATGTAGGCCAAGCGCTGTTTTGGATAGGAAGCATCCAGTGGCACGTAGGTGGCGCCGGCCTTGATGATGCCCACCAAGACAGTAAGCAAGTGCAGGTTGCGATCGAGGCAGAACGCTACTTTATCCCCTGCTTTGATCCCCTGCGCCTGCAGCGCGGCCGCCACTTTGTTGGACAACTCATCCAGCTGGCCATAGGTGAGTGTGTCGTCACCACAGCGTACCGCAATACGCTCCCGGTGCTGCAGCAGCACGGACGTCAGCGCTCGGTCCAGGGTCAGTTCGCGATCATAATCATGAGCCGTGAGATTCCACTCAATCAACTGCTGTTCTCGCTCCTCCGCAGACAGGAACTCGAGTTGATGAATAGGCAGATCAGGATTGCAGGCAACGCATTCCAGCAGTGCTGTGTAATGGTCGACCATGCGCTCAATGGTAGCGGGCAGGAACAGGTCGCTGTTGTATTGCAGGGAGCCACCCAGACCGTCGCTGGATTCCCATAAGGTCATGGTCAGCTCGTACTTGCTGGAATCCACACCGGGATCGAACGGCTCCAGCGCAATGTCCCCAAGGCGATCAGCGCCAGACAGTGCGGCTTGTTCCTGAGGCAGATTCTGATAGGCCAGCATCACCTGGAACACCGGTGTACGACTCATGTCCCGGGCGGGATCCACCTCATCGACAATCTGCTCGAAGGGCATCTCCTGATGCGCCAGCCCATCGAGTACGGACTGCTTTACCTGCTGCAGAACCTGAGTAAAGGTCTCCCGGGCGGAAACGTCAGCCCGGATGGCCAGGGTATTCACAAAGAATCCCACCACCTTTTCCAGTTCAGCCCGCTCCCGACCGGCCACTGGCGTGCCGATGCAAAAATCGTTTTGCCCGGAGTATTGCCGCAACAGAATAAATAAACCACTGAGCAGAGAAACGAACAACGACGTGTTGTCGTTGACGGCCTGTCGGTAGAGCGCATCACGTACCGGTTTGCCAATGCTGAAGCGCACGGTTTTTCCGTTATAGCTCTGCACGGCCGGTCGCTGGAAATCCAAAGGCAGGTTGAGGGGTTCGACGCCATGGAGCTGCTGCTTCCAGTATTCCAACAGTCGTTGTTGCTGAGCCTGGTCAAGGCGCTGGCGCTGCCATTGGGCAAAGTCCGCGTATTGGATGGGCAAGCGGTCCAACATCACGGCGCCATGAAGATCCAGTTGCAGATAGGCCTGGGCCAGATCCTCGATCAACAGATTCATGGACCAGCCATCGGTAACCACGTGATGAATCGCTACCATGAATACGTGGTCATCCGCCCCCAGCCTGAACAGCCGGGTGCGGAATAAGGGGCCACGGCTCAGATCAAACGGAGTCATTAATTCTATGGCCAGCAGGCGCTTGCACTCGGTCAGCAAGGCTTGCTCTTCAGTGCTGCCCGCTTCGCGCTCCACGTCCACCACCGGTAGAGGCCAGTGCTGTGGCTCAAGTATTTTCTGATAGGGCCCCTCTTCGTCCTCACCGAAATGGGTGCGCAAGCCTTCATGGCGATTCAGCACTTCCGACAGTGCTGCTTCCAAGATGGATGGCTTCAATGCTCCGCGAATTCGGATGATCGAAGGCACCGTATACGCCAGGGATTCCGCATCAATTTTATCCAGCAGCCAAAGCCGTTGCTGGGCAAAGGAAAGGGGTAAACGTTGGTCTCGCGCCACGGGCACCAAGTCGGGCTCATCCACGCTGCGCAGATGAGCAGACAACCGCAACGCCAGCTCCGCTACGGTGGGATGCGACATCAGATCCCGGATCGGCAGTGTCACGCCCAGGCGGGTCCGCACCCGCGCTGCCACCTGGGTCGCCAACAGGGAATGACCACCCAATTCAAAAAAGTTGTCGTGCACACCCACCTGATCCAAACGCAACACCTGGGCCCAGATCTCCGCCAGGGCCAACTCCTGTTCGTTGCGGGGCGCCACATACCGATCCATCGCGGAAGTCCAGCTCGGTTGTGGCAAAGCTTTACGATCTATTTTGCCGTTCGCAGTGAGCGTGAATGCCGGCAACACTACCCAGGCATCCGGCAGCATGAAGCTGGGCAGATGCCGACGGGCAAGCGGCTTCAGTTCGGAAATCAGGGCAGGATACTCCGCTTCGGGCCGCTGACTGACCACCCACACCACCAGTTGGTCCACGCCGGACGGGTTCCGGATGACATCCGCCAGGGATTCCTTGACGTCCTCATGACGATTGGCGAGCGCCTGGATTTCGCCTGCTTCGATGCGATAACCCCGCAACTTGATCTGATGGTCGCGACGTCCAAGATACACCACGGCCCCATCGGGCTGGTAACGTACCCGATCGCCGGTGCGATAGAGTTTGGAGCCCGGTTGAAAGGGGTTGTCAATGAACACAGACGCGGTTAACTGCGCCTGATTGAGGTACCCGGGGCCGACCCCGTCACCGCCAATACAAAGTTCGCCAATGGCCCCCCTGGGCAGTAGCTCCTGATGTTCCCCCAATACATACAATTGCACGTTGTAGTTGGGTTTTCCAATGGGAATGGCGGACTTGCCGCTATCCTGCGTGAGATCAATGGCATGCCAGGCAGCGATATCTGCACATTCTGTGGGGCCGTAACTGTTGATGAGCTGGCAAGTGGTCTGTTGTAACCAGGGGCTTATCCGTGACAGATTGATCGGCTCGCCACCCAGGAACACATAACGCAGTGAGGCAAGGCGTTGCCAATCCCCTGCAGCGTCCACCAGGGGATAGAAGGCACTGGGTGCGCAGTTGATCCAGGTGATTTCCTCGCGCTCGATCACCTCAATGATTTTTTGCGGATCATATTCCTGAAACTCGGGGATCACCAGGCGCGCGCCGCAGAGCAACGGCGCGAACAGATTTTTTTGCGTCAGATCGAATCCAATGGCACTGAGCAGCAGCACCCGGTCATTGGCATTCATCTGGAACGCCCCGGTGTACCAGGCCAACAGGTTGGCTTCACTGCGGTGATAGGCACCGGTACCTTTGGGGTTCCCGGTGGAGCCACTGGTATAAATGACGTAGATGAGGTCGTCATCCTGAAACTGAACGGACTCGGTAGATTGAGTGTCTGGAGCCTCGGCCAGCCACTGCGGCAGATCCGTGACATCCAGGACATCCATTTCAGCAGGCAGGTTTTCACTCAGGTGCGGTAAGGACAACAGGGTACGAATACCGGACTGTTCACAGATGTAGCGAATCCGTTGCTCCGGATAAGCGCCATCGACGGGAACATAAACCGCTCCGGCCTTCATTACACCCAGGATCACCGACATCAGGTGAAGATTGCGATCCGACACCACACCGACAAAGGCATTACGTTCAACGCCCTGCCGGCGTAACGTTGCCGCCACCGCATCAGAACACAGGGCCAGTTCAGCATAGGTCAGAACCTGGTCCCCCTGGCTCACTGCGATGCACTCAGATGCCTTTCCGGCCGCTTGAGTGAAGAGGTTTTCGATACGATCGGCGGTGTAGTTGAACTGCGTTTGGTTCCACTCATGTAATTGCTGTTGACGCTCTGCGGCGGACAACACTTCAAGCCGGTGTAACGGTCGTTCCGGATGTTGGAAAGCCTGCTCGCAAAAACGTTGCAGATGATCCACGAACTGTTGGGCACTGCTGGCACTGAACAGATCGGTATTGTAATTGAGCGTCCCGCAGAGCCCCTCAGTACCAGGCCACAGGGTCAGGGTCTGTTCGAACTTGGCCGTGTTGAGCTCCAACGCATAGGGCTCCAGGGACAGGGTTCCCAGTTGCCCGGCCGCGATGGCGGAATCGCCCAACGGAATATCCTGATAGGCCAGCATCACCTGGAAAATCGGAGACCGGCTCATATCCCGTACCGGATTGAGTTCCTCCACAATCTGCTCGAAAGGGATGTCCTGATGTTCGAAACAACTGAGCGCCGTTTGTTTTACCTGCTCCAACAGTTGGGAGAAAGACTGACTGGATTCTGGCGCCAACGGCACCGCCACTGTGTTGACGAAAAAGCCCACCACGTCTTCCAGCTCCGGCCGCTCCCGCCCAGCTACCGGCGTACCCACAGCGAAGCGTTCCTGGCCACTGTAACGCTGCAGTAATGCACCATAGGCCGCCAACAACACCATAAAGGGCGTCATCTGGAAACGATTGCACAACGCGTTCATGGCTGCGCTCACCGTTGCACCCAACGTAAACTGGATGCTGGCACCGGCAAAGGTCTGCACCGGGGGGCGCTTGTAATCGAGTGGCAGTTCCAAAGTGGCCACATCCGCCAGCGACTGTTGCCAGAACGCCATCTTGGTGTCGAGGGTGTGCGCCAGGTATTCCTGCTGCCACACAGCGTAATCTGCGTAGTGCAGACTGGGCGCAGGCAGTTCCGTTGCACCACCAGATAACAGGCGGACATAGACCTCACCCAATTGACGAACCAACAGGGCATTGGACCAACCGTCGGTGATAATGTGATGCAGCACCACCACCAGCAGATGTTCGTTTTCGGCGCGCTGTATAATGGCCCCTCGGAACAAAGGGCCTTGATCCAACTGAAACGGCGTTAACACCTGGAGGGAAACCTGCTGCTTCAGGGCAGACTCATCCAAATTACGGCCGTCGATGAAAGTAAGCTGCCAGTCTGACTCCGACAGAAACTGTTGGTACGGCCCCTGCTCATCTTCAGCGAAGATGGTGCGCAACCCTTCATTGCGGTTGACGACTGCCCTAAAGGCCGCCTGAATCAGCTTAACCTGAATGGCGCCCCGCACGGTCACCACACTGGGGACATGATAAGCCGGGTTACCGGCATCAATCCGGTCCAACAGCCACAAACGCTGCTGTGATGCAGACAGCGGGATGCGCTGCTGCCGGGAGACGGCAACGATCTGGCCCAGTTGTTCACTCTTTTGGGCCTTGAGCACGCGACCGGACAATTGCGCCACCGTGGGGAACAGCATCAGATCCCGGATCGGCAATTCAATGTCATACAGCTTGCGAATGCGGGACACGATCTGGTTGGCCAGCAGCGAGTGCCCCCCCAGATCGAAAAAGCTGTCCTCTACGCTGACCCGATCCAGTTTAAGCACCTGGGCCCAGATGGTGGCAATACTGTTTTCCAGATCGTTGCGTGGCGCCACAAACTCAGTGGCCATGCCCTGGGTGGCCGGTTCCGGCAAGGCTTTGCGATCAATTTTACCATTGGGGGTCAGGGGCCATTGCGCCAACACCACAAGCTGAGCCGGCACCATATAGTCCGGCAACCGGGAGCGCAGTTGTGCCTGCCAGTCTGCCGGCAACGTGCCCGCAGCATTGAGGCCATAGCCCACCAAAGCATCCTCTTTCACCAGGACCACTGCGTCTTCGATTTGCGGCAAGGACTTGATGGCAGCCTCCACCTCGCCCAACTCAATGCGCAAACCGCGCACTTTAACCTGAAAGTCCTTCCGGCCGAGATACTCGATGTTGCCATCCGGGCCAAAGCGCCCCAGATCGCCGGTTCGATACAGAAGCCCTTGATAAGCTGAGCCATCCGCAAGCGGCGGGCGAACAAACACCTCTGCATTCAGATCGTCACGACCGATGTATCCCAATCCCACACCGGCCCCACCGATGCAGATCTCACCCACGGTACCCAGGGGCGCCGGCAACAGGTTTTCATCCAACACGAACAAATCGGTGTTGCAGATGGGCTTGCCGATGGGAATCAGCTGGTTCTCAGAGGCGATGTTCTGCAGCACATGGAAGGACACCACGTCGGTGCATTCCGTGGGGCCATAACTGTTCACCACCTGGGCAACGGTGTCGGCATATTGCAACCATTGATGCAGAGCTGACAAGCGGATGGGTTCGCCACCCAGAAATACCCAGCGCAGGGTTTGTAATTGACGGGCCCGCTGCGGATCACAGTCTTCTACAATGGAATACAGGGCACTGGGTGCGCAATTGATGTGGGTGATCCCATGACGCTGAATCTCGGCCGCCACTACACCCGCATCAAACTCCTCCATCGCCGGAATCACCACAGCACCACCACAGAGTAGCGGTGCGAACAGGTTTTTCTGCGTCAGGTCAAACCCGAATGCACTGATGATCAGAGTGCGGTCATCGGCCCCAAAATCGCAGAGCGAGGTATACCAACGCTGGAGGTTAACCTCGCCCCCATGTGCCACCAGTGCCCCCTTCGGTTTGCCGGTGGAGCCTGACGTGTAAATCGCATAAATCGGATCTTCAGCTTTGATCTCAGGCAGAGTAAATTCTGCGGCGAAGGTGTGCAGTGAGGCATTGACCTCTTCCAGCGTCAAGCGCACACCCTTAAAGTTCTGTAGCTTCTGTTCCAGACAGCGCTCGGTAATCAACAACCGGGCCTGGGAATCCGACAGAATGTATTCAACCCGCTCACAGGGATAGGACGATTCTATGGGAATGTAAGTAGCGCCGGTTTTAAGCACTGCCAATACGGCAATCACGGACCATTGGGAGCGCCCCAGGAAAATCCCGACGCGATCACGGGGCACCACACCCTGCTCCATCAGCAGGTTCGCCCATTGGTTGACGACCGCATCCAGATCTGAGTAAGTCAGGCTTAACTCATCATAGATCAGTGCGATTTGCTGCGGATAACGGGTAACCGCATCCTGATACCAGGTAAGTATGGTGCTGTGGGTGAGTGGCTCTGCGTTATCATTCCATTGCGCCAACTGGCGCCGTTCCGCCGCCAGATCAAATTGCAGGTGGGCGAATTGCGTTGCCGGATCGGATACCAATTGACGGGTCACCTGCTCCATGCGCTGCAGGAACTCCAACGGCACGAACACAGCCCCATCAAACCAAAGTTCAAACTCCAGGGACGCGCCGTAATCCTTCACGAACACCTGTACGGTATTGTCCACATGAGAAGAAAAGGTGTAAGGCAACGAGGCAACCCCGTCGATGCTCACTGGCTCCAGAAAGTTGAAATAGTTGTACTGGAAACTGAGGGAGCCAGCCGGGAACAATTGATTGAGCCTGGCCAACGACAGGAAGGTAAAATCCTTGATCTCACGACGGTATTGGCGTTGCTGACTGAAGAATTCTCCGGCATTGCGGCTGGCGGCCAGCAGGTCCCTGGGAATAATGTAGGGCACTTGCTGATAGAACACCCCGATACCACCCTCTTCCGCTGCGCTTCTACCGCTTTGAATGTCCCACAACACGAAATCCGATTCCGGACGACAGTATTCCTGAATCATGAGCGCGGCGACCAGCCGGTACAAAGTACTGGGATGGGTTTTCTGTTTGCGGCAATAGGCATTGATGGACGCCAGCAATGTATCGTCTATGGGCAGCGTCAGGATCTGATAATCCCGCTTAGATGGCCAGGTGCCGGGTTTGGAAAACACCAACGGCGCAGTGGTTGCACTTTTTTCCTGCCAGAACTTCACAGCACTGGCCTGATCCACCGCAGCGTGGTGACGCTCTACATAATCGGCAAAGCAATCGTCATAGGCAGGCAATGTCTGAGCCTGTTGCGGCGGGAGCCCGGCTTCGTAGGATTGGATTATCTTGCGCAACATCGCCATGCCGGACATGCCGTCCAGGATGATGTGGTGACAGGACAGCAAAAGCCAGCTCTGGTCGCCACTCACCATAAGTTGGAACCGAATCAGTTCATTGGCGAAAATATCGTGGGCACGGTAACACCACTGGTCAAAGTGGCGCGCCACAAACGCGTCCGCATCGTCACGCCCACCCAAATCAATCAACTCCAATTCCACAGAGTGATGGGTGCGAAACACCTGGTAGGCGCTGTCCGCCCAGGGAAGATCACAGCGCACGAAGCGGGCCCGCAGCGCGCCATGGCTTTGAATCACATGGTTGATGGCGCGTTGCAGCAGGGCATGATCAACCGGTTTGGGGATGGCATAGCGGAATCCCACAGCGTATTGTCGTGTTTCCGGTCGTAGTTCTATATCCTGAACAAACGCCATCTGGGTCGTGGTAAGGCGGCACAGCTGCTCCCCTTCCGCCAGGCCAAGCTCCTCGCTCAACGCCGCCTGGGAATCCAGCTGAATGTTCTCCAGTCGTTGTTCCGGCTCCTCCAGCATACTGTTCAATGCCTGATTGAAATGCGCCATCAAGCGTGAAATGGTGGATTCATCAAACAGGTCGGTGTTGTATTCAACGTAGCCACTCAGATCGGTCTCGTTCTGTGCAACACTTACAATCATGTCAAACTTGGAATCCGCCTCCTCCAGCTTCACCGGTTCCATGGAGAGATTGGTCATGCTGCGGAACGCATCCAGCGTGGCGGCTTCATCGCGGCCAGCCTGTACCGATCCGGAAAAATTCTGCAGCTGGAATCCGACTTGTGCCAACGGGGGATAACTTGGATTGCGAGGTACATCCAGGTGATCAATGATAAGTTGCGCAGGGGTTTCCTGATGGGACAACACATCCATCAGTCGTTGTTTGACGTTGTCGAGATGGTGCTTCCAGGTGGGGTTGCCCTTCAGGTCCGCCCGCACCAGTACACCATTAACAAAAAACCCGATCAGGTTTTCCACTTCCTGCAGATGGCGGCCGGCGGTGGGCATTCCGATGCAAAAATCCGTTTGCCGGGCATGACGGGACAGCACCATCTGCAACGCAGCCATCAGTGCCATAAACACGGTATGGCCCTGTTCCTGAGCCGTTTTGATCACTGCTGTGGCGATGACAGGGGGAATGGAAAAGTGATAGCGGGCTCCATTACTGCTTTGGATAATGGGGCGCGGCCGATCCGTGGGTAAGGCCAACAATGCAGGTACACCCCGGAGTTGGGACTTCCAGAAGGCGAGTTCCTGCTCCAGTTTGTCACCGGTCAATCGCTGCCGCTGCCAGGCGGCGTAATCCAGAAACTGCACGGGCAATTCCGGCAAAGGGGACGGCGCGCCCTGCACAAAGGCGGCATACAGCATGGCAATTTCACGCACCAACAGGTTCTGTGACAAACCGTCGGAGATAATGTGGTGCAGACACACGACCAACAGATCATGGGCCTCAACCAACTCGCTGCCACCCCGAACCTGAACCAGGTCGAACCGATACAATGGTCCTGCCGCCAGATCGAAAGGTTGCAAGGCGTAGTGTTCCACCGCCGCCTTGATCTCCGCGTCATAGTGGTCGTGCTCAGTGATCACCAGGTCGTGCACTGGCAGTTGAAACGCGCCAGGCTGATGAATATGGGCATAGGGCTCGCCGCTGTCATTTTCCCTTACCACCAGACGCAGTACTTCGTGCCGTTCAATCACGGTGGTAATGGCCCGTTCCAGAATGGCCACATCCAGGCCACCGAAAAACTTGAACGCCATGGGCAGGTTGTAAGCAATACTGCCTGGGCTCATTTGATCCAGCGTCCACAACGCCGCCTGGGTATAGGAAAGCGCCAGCTCACCACTGCGCTCAATCACCGGAATGGAGGTGGAAGCCTGGACCGGGGCCGCTGCTTCGCGCAGGAAATCCATGATCTCCTGTTTGGCTTCGCCAAGCTGCTGCTTGATCTCCGGCGTCACCGCCCCTTTGGGCGCTTTAATCTTCAGCTTGTCGTCCACCAGCGAAATCTGGATATTGGCTTTGCGCAAACTGGTCAGCAGATCAAGCACGTTCATATAGCGAAACTTTTCCTATAATGGGACATTCTAGTCCTGTAATAAAACATTCTGGTCCTGTAATCGGTCATTGGACCTGTAGGAGGACATTCTTGTAATGTGGTTGCGTTGTACTGTGTTGAGGCCAGACCTCTAATTCGAATCCTGCTTAAATCTCAAGTTCTTCGAAGTCATCACCAGCATCATCGCCCTGTTCTTCTGCTCCCCGCACCCACAGAGCATTCTCCACGTAACTGGCCATCCCTTCGATGGATGCAATTTCCATCAGGCGCCGCATGGAAAACTCAATCTGGTATTGCTCCTTCACCCGTGACACGATCTGTACGGCCAACAGGGAGTGACCACCCACATCGAAAAAGTTGTCCACCACACTGATCTGTTCCACCTTGAGTACCGTTTGCCAGATGGCGGCAATCTGTTCCTCATACTCGGTGCGCGGTGCCACATATTCCCGCGCCACCCAGAAGTCATCAGGCATGGGTAGACTGCGTTTGTCCACCTTGCCATTACGGGTCAGCGGTATCCGTTGCAGCGGGATGAACAGCGCCGGCACCATGTATTCCGGCAGCTGGTTACGCAACTGCATCCGCAACGCATCCTGATCACCGGTGCTGTCAGAATCCGCTTCAGGCACGGCCACATACGCCACCAGGCAATCGTCACCACGGGGGTCTTTTCCGGCCACCACGGTAGCCGCTGCGTTTCCACCCAATACCCGGACTATGGCGCTTTCCACTTCCTCCGGTTCAACCCGGAAGCCGCGTATTTTGATTTGTTGGTCCAGGCGGCCGAGGAACTCCACCATCCCATCAGCGCGGTATCGACCTTTGTCACCGGTGTGATAGATCCGATCATCGGCCGCAGCGGAATGTGGATTCAATGCAAATACCGAATCATCGGAATTCAGGTAACCCTGGCTCAAGTACGGCGTACGCACTGCAATTTCACCCACCTGCCCCGGAGCACAGAGCGCTCCGGAGGGATCGAGCAGCAGGATATCCACGCCCTCGATGCCCCTGCCCACCGGCATAAACTCCGGCAGGGAATCAACCTCCCCGATCACGTCGAACGTCGCCATCACCTGGGGCGTCTCGGTGGCACCATAGAACGCGGCGATGCGCGCGTCCGGGGCCAGTTCGGTGAGCTGGGCCACCACTTTGCGTGGCAGTCGATCACCGCCAATACCCAACAGGCGAAGCCGGTCCAATTGTGCATCAGCCGGTGCCGTATCCAGTAGCATGCGCGCCATGGAGGGGGTAAGGTGACTGACGCTTATCTGGTTTTCGGCATACCATTGGAACAAAGCTTCCGGATTCAGCATCCAGTCGGCAGCGGGAATCACAATGCTGGCCCCAATGGCCAGCGGCACAAAAATATCCCGCAACAGTGGATCGTGGGCCAGGCCGGACATCATGCTGATGCGGTCTTCTGCAGAAATCTGGTAGGCGTTCCAGTACCATTCAACGAAGTGTGCCAGAGGCTGAAAATCCGCCTTGATCCCTTTGGGTTTGCCGGTGGAACCGGAGGTGAACGCCACATAGGCGAGCCCATGGGGATCATGTCGTTCCACAAACGGATCACCACCGCTCTCCTGTTGCAGATCGGCCAATGTAACCGAAACAGCGCCCGGTTCACTTCCCAGCGCGCTCTGCAACCCGGATACATCCGTGGCCTGGGCAGTGGCATCCAACAGCAACGCAGGCCGGGCTTCCGTCAGGATGCGATGCAGGCGCTCCGCCGGGTATCCGGAATCCAGGATATTAAAGGCGGCTCCGGCCCGCAGTATGCCCAGTAATGCAATAATCAGATCCGGGGAACGGGTGGCCAATACCGACACCAGATCGCCTGCCTGAATGCCGCGGGCAACCAGGGCCTGGGCCAAGCATCGGCTTTGCTGCTCCAGCTCACCGAAGGTGATGGTACCGCTCTGACAGCGTACTGCCACCCTGTCAGCGTCCTCGCGGGCGTGTCGCAGGAACAGATCCAGCGGACTGGAGCAGGACGGTTTGGGCAGGGCTACGGTCAGATCCGGCATCCAGTCTACAGCCGCGGTATCCACCAGTTTAATGGCCGCCAGTGCCTGGTCGGCGCGGTCGTTGAGGCTCCCCAGCACCTGGGCGAGATGATTCAGCAGGCCCTGTGCGGTATCGGGCCGATACAGGTCCGTGTTGTACACCATCACCAGATCCAGGCTGCCATCGCCCTCTTCGCTCACATACAGGTTGAAATCATACTTGGCATGACTGTGGTTATCTTCCTGCAGCAAGGGCTCAATGTTGAGATCAAAGCGGCCATCTGCCTGGGGCGGCAGGTTGAGCAGATTGATAAAGACCTGGAAAAACGGAGTGCGGGAGGAATCCCGCGGCGGCCGCAGTGCTTCCACCAGCTTCTCGAAGGGCAGCGCCTGATGGGCATAAGCGCCCAGAGTGACTTCCCGCACCTGCCGCACCAGCTCCCGCACCGTGAGCTCCGGATGAACCTCGGTAGACAACACGACGGTGTTGATGAAAAAACCCACCAACTGTTCGGTCTCGATGGAATCGCGACCGGCGATGGGCGTACCCACGTTGATTCGCTCCTGGCCGGTGTATTTCTGCAGCAGCAACTGATAGGCCGCGACCAGCACCATGAACAGGGTGGCTCCCTCCTCCTGCGCCAGCGTGTTGAGTTGCCGCACCACGGCCGGGGCAACGTGCGCTTTGACCACCGCGCCGTTGCTGGTCATCACCGCAGGCCGGGGAAAATCGGACTGCAGCTGCAGCACCTGGCCATCGTTATCCAGTTGGTCGCGCCAGTATTGAACGTGCTCCTGGAGGGTTTCCCCACTGAGCCATTTGCGCTGCCAGGCCGCTACGTCCACATATTGAATGGTCAACTCGGGCAGACGGGCTTGCCGCTGTTCAATCGCTGCCTGGTACAGCTCCATCAGCTCGGCGGTCATCACATTCAAGGACCATCCGTCAGAGACGATATGATGCACCGCGCCCACAAAGGCATGCTGTGGGGCGGACACACTGTCATCCAATCGCACCAACACACCCCGCAGCAAACGATCAGACTGCAGGTTGAAGCCGCGGTCCATCTGTTCATGAATAAGTTGTTGCAATGCTGCTTCCCGGGCAATAGGTTCTTCCGCTGACAGGTCGCGGTATTCCAGATCCCAGTATTCCTGACCCTGATCTGCCGCCGCAGCATGGATCACCGCCACCGGCTCTCCGTCAATGACCTTGAAGTTGGTGCGCAGGGTTTCATGGCGAACAATGATCTGGTTAAAACTGTGTTTAAAAGCCTCTACATCCAGATCACCGTGAATGCGCAGCGCCACCGGCATGTTGTAGGCGGCGGTGCCCGGGTCCAATTGATCCAGCAACCAAAGTTGCTGCTGCACAAAGGACAGGGGCAGATGCCCGCTGCGATCAATGACCTCCACCGGTGGCAGCGCGGTCGCCTGGTTAGACAAGGCCAGCTCCACCTGTTGCCCAATATTGCGGATGGTCGGCGCCTCAAACAACGCCCGCAATGGAACGTTCACCGCGAACTCGCGGCGCAGGCGCGACATCACCTGGGTTGCCAGCAAGGACTGGCCACCCACCGCAAAAAAATCGTCATCGATGGAGAGCGCGTCCTGTTGCAATACCGCCTGCCAGATGGCCAGCACCCGGCGTTCAATATCGGTTTGCGGTGCAACAATCTCCCGCTCGGCGGCGGCTTCCAAGAGCGGCGCCGGCAGTTGGTTCTTGGCCACTTTGCCATTCGGGGTCAGTGGCATCTGCGGCAACGTAACCACCGCCGCGGGAATCATGAACTCCGGTAAACGGGGCTGTAAATAGGCGCGAAAATCCGACTGGCTGTATTCCTGCTCGGACACCACATAGCCCACCAGGATTTTCTGCCCACTGCTGTCCTCACGCACCACCACGCAGCTGGCGCTGATGCCGTCCATCTGCCGCAGCAACATTTCAATCTCGCCGGGCTCAATACGAAAACCGCGGATTTTCACCTGGGCATCGATTCGACCCAGGTATTCGATTTCGCCGTTACTGAGATAGCGGGCCAGATCCCCTGTACGGTACAGGTTTGACCCATCCTCCAGATACGGATTAGCAACGAACCTGTCTGCGGTTTGTTGCGGATTATTGAAGTAACCGGGGCCCACACTCTCGCCGCCGATGCACAACTCACCGGGCACACCCTGGGGCACCAGTTGCAGTTGCTCGTCGACGATATAAAGCTTCACATTATCGATGGCCCGGCCGATGGGAATCGTACCCGCTTTGTAGTGATCCAGATTCTCCACCACATGGTAGGTGGCGATGTCGGCGCACTCGGTGGGGCCATAACTGTTGACCAGCTTACCGCTCCCCTGCCTGATCCATGTCGCGACCCGATCAAAGTCGATGGGCTCTCCTCCCAGGAACACCCAACGCAGGGACTGCAAGTGAGTGAAGCCGGGGTCTTCCTCCAGCAACGGATAAAAGGCGTTGGGTGCACAGTTAATCCAGGTCACGCGGTGCTCACCGGCATCCTGTAAAAGCTCATAAGGGTCATAGTGATGACTGCGGGGCATCACCAGGGCCGCACCGGATACCAGCGGAGCAAAGAAATTCTTCTGGGTCAGATCAAAGCCTACCGCGCTGATCAGCAACACCCGATCCCGGGGGCTCATGGCAAAATCCCGGCAATACCAGTTCAACAGGTTCACTTCAGCTCGGTGTCGGGCTCCGGTGCCCTTGGGCCGGCCGGTGGAACCGGAGGTGTAAATCACGTACAGCAAGGTGTCGGCGTTTCCTTGCGGGGGCAGGCGTTCAGCGCTCAAGGCATCCAGTTGTGTGGTGATGTCCCCAACCATTACCAGGGTGCTAACGCTGACCTCTTGCTCCGGCCGCAGGGCGTCATCTGCCAGCAACACTGAGACCGAAGAATCCTGCAACATGTAATCGATACGATCTGCCGGATAGGACGGGTCCAGTGGTAAATAGGTGGCACCGGCTTTCATCACCGCCAGGATCGACACCATCAGTTCCGGTGAGCGGGCCATCATAATGGCCACCACATCACCAGGCACCACACCCTTCTGTTGTAGATAACGGGCCAGCTGATTGGCACGTTGCTCCAACGCCAGGTAACTCAGCACCCTTTCGCCCTGAATCAGGGCCGGTGCGTCAGGCGTTTGGTCCACCTGCGCTTCGATCAGTTGATGAACCGTTACCGTTCGATCGTACTCAACGCTGGTGTCGTTCCAGCTGAACAATTGTTGAGCCTCGTCCGGAGTAATCAGGCTCACCGCGTCCAAACGGGTATCCGGGGTTTGCACCACGGATTCCAGCACTGTGATGTAATGCTGAATCAAGCGCTGAATAAATCCTTTATCAAACAACCCGGTGCGATAGACCACCTCTCCGGCGATGACCTCTCCCTGTTCCATCATGCTGAATTCCAGGTCAAACTTGGCCACTACCTGATGATTGGCGATGGATTGCAACTCAATTCCGGGAATGCCTGCAGTGGTCTGTACGTCCACGTTCTGCAGGGAAAACAACACCTGGAACAACGGCGCATGCAGCATATCCCGCTCGGTCACCAGCTCATCCACCAGGCGCTCAAACGGAACATCCTGATGGGCGTAACTGTCCAGGGTTTTCTGCTGTACCTGGGCCAGCAACTGGGTGAAGGTCATATCCGACGCCAGCTCGCCACGCACCACCAGGGTGTTAACGAAAAACCCGATCAACGGTTCGATGTCTTCGAAGTTACGATTGGCAATGGGGCTGCCCACCGCGATGTCCTGTTGGCCGGAGTATTTCGACAGCAGCACCATATAGGCAGCCAGTGTGGCCATGTAAAGACTGACACCCTGACGTTTGCACAACGCATTCAGTTTGGCACTCAGGTTGGCGTCCAGTTCAAAGCTGAGCACGTTGCCGGCAAAACCGGTGTCGGCAGTGCGCGGATAGTTGGTGGGCAGGTTCAATACTTCCACACCCGCCAGCGCCTGCCGCCAATAGCTCAGCTGACGCTCCAGCTCAGCACCGGATAACCACTGCCGCTGCCACTGGGCAAAATCCCGGTACTGCACTTTAAGATCCGGCAAGGGTGAACGGCGGCCATGGGAATAGGCGTCGTACAACATGCCCAGCTCGCGCATCAGAATGCCGTTGGACCAGCCATCGGTTACGATGTGATGCATATTGATGAGCAGGACAAATTCTGCGGCATCCAGCACCAGTAACTTGACATAAAACAGCGGACCTTGGCCAAGGTCAAACTGATGGCCATAAAGGGCTTCCACTTCCTGATGGATGCGGGCCTGTTTTTGCTCGGCGGAGGCCGTGGCCAGTTCAATCAACTGCAGCTGCCAGTGATCTGCGGGCAACACCTGCTGTACCGGTTCATCCTCCACCAGCGTCATAGTGGTGCGCAACACTGCGTGCCGCTCAACGATGGTATACAACGTTTGCTGCAGCGCCTGAATATTGATACGACCGGACAGGCGGAACGCGCCCGGCATGTTATAGGCGGTGCTGCCGGGCTCCAGTTGATCCAGGAACCATAATCGCTGTTGCGCATAAGAGAGTGGCACCAACGCATCATCTGGCAGGGGCTCGATGGGGGGAATGCTCCTGGTCTGGTTGGCCCGCTCCACCACCATCGCCAATTCCGCGACGGTAGGTGCCACAAACAATTCACGCACACCCAGCGGAATCTCAAACTGCTTTTTGATACGGGACACTATGCGAGTGGCCAGCAGAGAATTGCCGCCCACATCAAACAGATTATCCATCACACCGATATTCGAGCGCTGAAGAACTTCCTGCCAGATGCCCACCAAAGTCTGCTCGGTGGGTGTGCGCGGTGCCACGTACACCTGCAGTTCCGCCACCGCCAGTTCCGGATCCGGTAAGGCCTTGCGATCCACTTTGCCATTGGGCGTAAGCGGCCACGACGGGAGGCAGATCAACAAGGCCGGAATCATATACTCCGGCAAATGATCACGCAGGGTTTCACGCCAGCCAGGGGGCTCTGCCTGTGCCACCAGATAGGCGATCAGGCGATCCTCATGCACCAGCACCAGACTGTCCTGTACCGCGGGCAAACGTTTCAGGGCGAATTCGATTTCCCCCAATTCGATGCGCAGCCCACGCAACTTGATCTGAAAATCCTTGCGCCCCAGGTACTCAATATCACCATTGGGCAACAACCGCCCCAGGTCGCCGGTGCGATACACTTTGCCGGCACTGCGGTCGACATCCACAAACACCTGTGCGGTCAATTCCGGGCGGTTAATGTAGCCCAGCCCCACGCCGGCACCTGCCACACAAATCTCGCCAACGCAGCCCGGCACCACTGCCTGCAGGTTTTCATTGAGCAACAACAGCTCGGTATTGGGAACCGGCTTGCCGATGGGGATCATCTGCTGATCATTCTCAATGCGATCCAGCACATGATAAGACACCACGTCGGTGCATTCCGTGGGTCCATAACTGTTGACCAACTGGGCCTGGGAATTGGCACTGGTAAGCCAGTGATACAGGGGCGAGAGGCGAATGGGCTCCCCTCCCAATACCAGGTAGCGTACAGAGCGCAATGCTTTATAACCATCCGCAGCCGCCAGTTCGGCGATGGGATAAAACGCACTGGGGGCGCAGTTGACCCAGGTAACACCATGATCACGAATCAGGTTCAACAGTTCGTGCTCGTCATACAACTCCATGGCCGGCATGACGATGGATGCCCCTACCATCAAGGGGGCAAACAGATTCTTTTGGGTGAGATCAAAGCCCACCGCACTGACCAGCAAAGTGCAGTCCTCGTGGCTCAAACCCAACAGGTCCAGATACCAATGTTGCAGGTTCATCTCACCGCTGTGCTTGACCATGGCACCTTTCGGGCGGCCGGTGGAGCCAGAGGTATAGATCACGTAGATCTGGCTAGCGGGATCAATGGGTACATCCGGATTGGCCGTGCTCTTCTGTGCTATCATTTGCGCATTGCTATCCAGCTCCAGCACTCGGGTTGAAACGTCCCCCAGCACGGCACGGTGGCAAGACGCGGTGATCACCAGCGGCGCCGCCGCATCCTCCAACATGTAGGCCAGACGCTCTTTGGGATAGGCAGGATCCAACGGCACATACGCGCCACCGGCCTTGAGCACACCCAGAATCGCCACCAGCAGATCCGTGCTGCGATCAAGACAGATCCCAACCCGCACATTGGCCGTCACACCCTGCTCAATCAGAGTATGGGCCAGCTGGTTGGCTTTGGCGTTTAATTCTGCATAAGTCAGTTGCGCTCCCGGTGCCATGACTGCAACGTTATCGGCCCATTGCTCGGCGCTGGCCTGAAAGCGGTGGACCACCGTTTCCCCCGGCACCAGTGGCTGAACATGGGCGTGCGCCCGCATGGCCATGCCTTCGGCCGCAGACAGGAACTGCAGTTGCGCGGCCGCAGCCGGAGGGTCGAACTGCACCTGCTCATTCAGATGCATCAACCGTGGCAGAAACTGGTGACCATTGAACACCGCCGCATCGTAGCGCAACTCCAATTCCAGGGTATCCCCCAGATCCTTGACGATGAACTGGACACCCCCGTCCACCTTGGGCGCCGACATCACGGGCTGCAGTTCGGCCCCTGCCACCTCAATGCGGTTAACAAAATTGTAGAAGTTGAACATAAAGGTGGCGCGGCCGCTGGGCAGAATCTGCTGCTGGCTGCGCAAGGATACCGTACGGAAGGAGCGGGCAAGGTCACGACTGGCCTTCAAGCCCTGCTGCCAGTCCACCAGGGTGGCCCCTGCGCTGAGCAGATCAGCGGCCACCACCGATGGAAACTGCTGATAAAAACAGCCCAGTGCATCCGCCCATTCCTGCTGACGGCAGGCAAAAAATTCGGCAAAGCTAAAGCCGGAATCCGGTCGACAATAATGTTGCAACATCAGGCCGAACAGGGTTTTGAAATACAAAGGCAAATTGATTCCGTGCTGCACACAGTATTCACGGATGGTGGCCAGCTGCCGGTGATCCAGCGCCAGGGTCTGAACCACATCCCCAAATTCCGATTCCTGCCCAGGTTCACGGTAGTACTCACTGAAGGAGAAATTGAGGGGTTCCACTTCCGCCGCACGCTGCCTCCAGTAATCCAGCACCTGAGGCGTGTCGGTTTGGGTTGAACTCCAGCTCAGGAAACGGCGTGCACCCTCGTCCAGTGGCGGGCAGAAGGCCATGCCGTTCAACAATTGCTGATAGCCGCTCAACACCTGTTGCATGAACAAATAGGTGGAGGCACCATCCAGCACGATATGGTGGCAGGCCAACACCAGGCGGTACTGCTCCCCTTGGTGCAAAAGGTAGTAACGTAACAACGGCTCATTGAAGATATCGTAGGCACGATGCATCAACTTCAGGGCTGCGCTGTGGATGTTATAGTCCAGCCAGTGCTCCTGGCTCAGGTCAATCACCTCAAGGCTAATGGACTGGTGTTTGGGCATCACCGCGTAGGCCATGTCGGCCGCCGGTAGGCTGCACTCCACCAGTTTCGTACGCAACACCGCGCAGGCATCCACCAACGCCTGGATGGCTTGTTCCAGCAGGCGCACATCCGGCCGCAACGGCAGATCCACATAAATACCGTAGGCATTCTGAATGGTATGCGGATGCGCCAGCTGATCCAGCACCATGGAATGCTGGTTGGCATTGAGCGCCAACAGATCGTGGGTGTCGGCATCAAAGCCCATCTGCTGCAACAGATGGGCGTCATTGTACAGCTGGATCTCATCCACCAGTTGGCTGCGGTCGGAAGCCAGGGCATCCAGCAGGAACAGGTACTGATCCATCATGCCCGCCACGGTGCTGTCGTTGAACAGATCCGTGTTGTACTCCAGACTGGCCTCGTACTGATCCCCGGTTTTGGCAACCCCCAATACCATGTCCATGCGGGCCGCCACATGGCTGGCCGGGATCGCCTCGATCTGCACCGGCGCGTCGCCAAAGGGATTGGCGGTACTGGCATCCTGCAGGTTGATCAACTGGAACGCGGCCTGCGCCAACGGCGGATAGCCGGGCTGCCGTTCCACTGCCATCACTTCCAGCAAGCGGTCGATGGGCAGATCCTGATGACTGAACGCCCCCAGGGCCATATTCTTGACCCGCTGGTAAAAGGTCTCCACCGAGGGGTTACCAGAAAGGTCCAGCCGCATCAGCAAAAGATTCACAAAGAATCCGATCAGTTCCTGCACCTCACTACGACTGCGACCGGCAATGGGTGACCCGATCACCACATCCTGACTGTCTGCATAACGCCCCAGCAGCAACTGCCAGGCCCCCAGGAAAAACATAAAGGGGGTCACATCCAGTTCGCTGCACATGCGATTGATTTTGTCCGCCAGCGCCGCCGGTAACGGTAGCATCTTCAAAGCGCCATTATTGGAGGGAATATCCTGCCGTGGCCGATCAGTGGGAAGGGCCAACACCGCTGGCGCACCGGCCAGGGTTTCCTGCCAATACGTCATGTGTTTCTGCATGTCTTCGCCAGCCATCTGCTGGCGCTGCCAGGCGGAATAATCCGCGTATTGAATGGGTAAAGGCGGTAACGGCGACCCCATGCCTGAGGAGAATGCCATGTACAGGATGCTGAGCTCTTTCACCAACACTTCCATGGACCAGGCATCAGAAATGATATGGTGCATGCCGGCGATCAGGACATGGTGATCTGCGCCCAGCACCAACAGCCGGGCACGAAACAGCGGTCCGCTCTTGAGATCATAGGGCGTCAACGACTCAGTGCTGACGGCTTTGTCCACCGCCGCCTGTTGCTGTGACGGCTCCATGGCGGACAGGTCCTCCCGCAGCAGGCTCCAGCCATCGGCCGGCAGGATGCGTTGCACCGGCTCACCGTCGTTTTCATCAAAACAGGTACGCAGGGATTCGTGGCGTTTCACCAGCTCCCGCAATACTTTTTCCAGCACATCCCCGCGCAAAGGCCCTTTAATGCGCAAGGCACTGGACATGTTGTAGGTGACGTCGTGGGGATTCAGCTGATCCAGTATCCACAGCCGCTGTTGGCCATAGGAGGTTTGCAGAGCCTGATCGCGGGACACCGGCTCGATGGCGGCTTCGTTGAGTTTGCGGGCCTGGCGCAGGAATTCGATGATGGCGGGCTTGTTGGCGACAACTTTATCGCGGATTTCCGGGGTGAAAGCGCCTTCGGGGGCGCTGAAACGCAGGTTCTCCCCTTCCAGCCAGAGACGGATGTCCTGTTTCGCGAGAGAAGCCAGAAACTCAACTACGTTCATATTATTCCTGTTTTCTGCTGTTATTGTTATTAGTATACGTACCGTTTACGCCTGACGCGGTGCGAGCTGATCAGGATGAGTTAAACCGTTAATTTTCGTGGATTTATCGGGAAGTTTAAAGAGGTTACAGAGTGTCTTTTGGTGTGTTTTTGAAATAATCGCCAATATTGACCACCGGGTTCTCCCGTTGTTCGGCCAAAACCAGGGAATTCCGCCCTTTTCGCTTCGCCTGATAGAGTGCCTGATCCGCTATCTGAATAAAATCCTCAGCCTCAATATTAGCAGTTTTGGCCACGGCTACCCCAATACTCACCGTAACCTGCTTGAACGGACTTTCGCTGTGGGGAATGGCCAGTTTACGGATAGCGCTCATTACCCGCTCCCCGGTGTGACGGGCCCCCGCCTCCCCCGTGTCCGGCAGCACCACACTGAATTCCTCGCCGCCGTATCGGAACAGACTGTCAGACGGTCGCCGCAGGCAGTTACGCATGATCAACGCAGCCCGTACCAGGGTATCATCCCCCTGTTGGTGGCCGTAGGCGTCGTTGAAGTTCTTGAAGTAATCCACATCGATCATCATCAGCGCAATGGAACGATTGTCCCTGCGCGCCCGCTCTATCTCCTGTTCCAGTCGCTCATCAAAGGCCCGCCGGTTGGGAACACCGGTGAGCCCGTCCACCAGGGCCAGTTCGTAGTTCTGCCTGGCCTCCTGTTTGTAGGTTTCTTTCTCGTGGCGCAAGCGGCGAATCTGGGATGCCAGCGCGAACGACAGCAACACCACGTTCAATACAATTCCCAGCTTCAATGCATTGACGGTCAACTCATTGGCCGGCAGCCATCCCTGCTGCTGAGCCGAAAACAACACGGCACCAAACAGCCCCGCGCCCCAGGCCGCCACAAAAATCCGCGAACCGGACTGGTCGCGAACCAGCGCCAGCACACCGGCGGCAATCACCAGCAACACCACCACCGAGGGCCAGGTGGACGTGAACTTCACCACCCACCCACCGTTAAACAATAGTCCCACCACAACCATCAGGGCACTCACCCCGCAGGAGAACTGCAAGGCCTTATCCAGCCGGGCACTGAGGGCTTTGATGTCGAGCATGCGGCGCGTGAACAACGCAACGAAGGTCAGGCAGATGCCCACCGAGATGGGCTGGATATGGCTGTTGACCCAGGCCGGATCGTCTCGCCACAGGTACATGGAGCCGTAGCCGGTAACGGCCAGTTTGAACAGGGTAATGGCTGTCAGCAGCACCACGTAATAAAGATAGGCTGTATCCCGCGCCATCAGGAACACGAACAGGTTGTAAAAGATCATGATGGTAAGCGCGCCGAAAAACATGCCATCCACGACGCCATCATTCAACAGCGATCGATCCAGTCCGGCTTCAGAATACAGTGTGAAGGGGTATTGCAGTGAACCGATGGTCTGCAGGCGTACCAGCACATGAGAGGTCCCAGGCGGCAGTTTAAAATAGTATTTGGGGCCGTGCCGTTGGCGGGTTTTCCAGGGTGACTGGTCCCCGGTGCTGGCAATGTGGGCCCAGCCCGACCCGGAGGTGGTGTACACCATGATGGAGTCAACCGGCGGATAACCGTACTCCAGCCACAATGGCTCCGCGGCGGGTATACGGCTGACGATGTCCTCCAGGGGAATCAACACCCAATGGGGTGAGAAGGCGTATCCCTTGTTGGCGCCGGAGGTTTCCCCACGAAACGGGAAGCGCTGCAGCAGATCTGCAACACCCGTGCTTGCTGAAGGGGCCACGCTGCTATCAATCTGCTCGTAAACCAAGATCTCCGGGGTGAAGAATTCCGGTTCCGCGGACACGGCCATGGCCTGGGTGGATATCACCAGAATCCATAACCACAGCAGTCCGCAGCGACGGCTCACCTTCACACAACCACCTAATCCATTTAGCAACAAGGGTTATACCTTGGCTAAGTATAACCCCTATCACCGTATAACCCCTATCACCTGGCCACAGTGGATCGGTGGCTGAGAAGCGGCGAACCCGTATCAAAATAAAGCAGATATAACGATAGGAAGCCTTCGTCTAAAGGAAGCCTTCGTCGCGACCGGCTTCGGACTCCCCACCGGAGGCCTGTTCTGCGGCCTGCGCCGCCCACTTCATGGTATCCAGGTACTGGGCAATATCAGCGACGGTATGCAATTCGAACAGCGACCGCAGCTGGATGTCCACCTCGAATACCTGCCTGAATTTGGCCACCGCTCTGGCGGCCAACAGGGAATGCCCACCCAGATCGAAGAAGCTGTCGTGAATACCGATTTTCTCCACGCCCAGTACTTCCCGCCAGATTTCCACCAGTTTTTCCTCGGTTTCGTTGCGCGGCGCCACGTATTCCGGCCGACCGGAGTGCTCCGGGTCCGGCAGGGCGTTACGGTCCACCTTGCCATTGGGAGTCAAGGGCCAACGCGGCAGGGTGACCACCACCGCCGGCACCATGTAGTCCGGCAGGGACTGCCGCAGTGTACTGCGCACCTGCTCCGTGGACTGGTTCTGGGCCGACACCACATAGGCAATGAGTTGTTCGTTGCGCACCAGGGTCAAACTGTCCACTACACCGCTGATCCGTTTCAACGCGGCCTCGATCTCCCCCAATTCGATGCGCAGACCCCGGATTTTCACCTGAAAATCCTTTCGCCCGATGTAATCAATGGCACCGTCGGCACGCTGCCGCACCAGGTCACCGGTGCGGTACCACTGCCCTGCTCCGTACGGATTGGGGTTGAAGACCGCCGCTGTCAGTTCCGGTTTGTTGACATAACCCTGACCCACACAGGAGCCGGCGATACAGAGCTCCCCTACAATGCCCGCGGGCAGGCGATGGTCAGCGCTGTCCACCACAAACAAATCCGCCCCGCCAATGGCGTTACCAATGGGAAGACCCGAACCCTGCTGCAAGGACGATTGCTGCGGGTCATGAATGTGATAGGCCACCACATCCGTACACTCCGTGGGCCCATAGCTGTTCACCAGCTTGCAACGGGATTGCGCCAGCCAGCCCTGCAGCGCGGGTAGACGAATGGGCTCCCCGCCCAACACCAGATAACGCAGGTCCGGGAACGGATAGCCCGGCGTGGAACCGTCTTCCACCAGAGGGTAAAACGCACTGGGAGCGCAGTTCACCACGGTAATCCGCTCCCGCACCAGGGTGCCCGCCACCACATCCAGATCGAACTCATCCATCTCCGGAATCACCAGACAGCCCCCCACCAGTAAGGGGGCAAACAGATTCTTCTGGGTCAGGTCAAAGCCAAACGCGCTGACCAGCAGGAAGCGATCCTCCGCCCCGATACCCAGATCATTCACATACCAGTTCTGCAGGTTGACCTCGCCCCCATGGGTCACCTGGGCACCCTTGGGTTGGCCGGTGGAGCCGGAGGTGTAGATGACGTATATGGTGTCATCAGCGCTAGGCAAATGAGGCGACGTCAGGGCCGAAAATGGCATAACAGTGGCCGCAGCGGCATCCCGCCACCGGGTATCCCCATCCAACTCCACCAATGCACAGTCAGCGGCGTCGATGATGCCGGTCAAACGCTCACGGACACAACGCTGGGTGATCAAGACCGGTGCGGAGGCGCCAATGGATGCAGCAGAATCCCGCAGAATGTAGGCCAGCCGTTCCGGAGGGTAATTGGAATCCATCGGCACATAGGCTGCGCCACACTTCAGGACAGCAAGCACCGACACCAGCAGTTCCACGCTCCGGTCCAGGCAGATCCCCACCCGATGCCCCTTCTCCACACCCAGGCTGTGCAGGTGTGCGGCCAGTGCGGAGGACTGCTGATCCAGCGCTTGGTAACTGAGCTGCCGGGTTCCCTGTTGCACCGCCACTGCCGCCGGGGTCAGCTGTACCTGCTGCAGGAATCCATGCACCACCGTAGGGTAATGCAGCCCGGCGTCAGCGCTGGATTCATCCCGGGTGATCTTGCCGGTGGAGGACAGTTCAGCGTTGAGCCGTAGCTCCAGGCTCTGGATGTCCATCCCGGCTTTCCCGGTGGCTTTCCGGGTGGATGTCGCGACTCCTTCCACCGCCTCTTCCAGCACCTGCTCACTGAGGTGTTCGATGCGTTGCAGAAAGGCAAGGTCGGTGAACAGGTCATCCAGATAAATCAGGTTGAGATCCAGGTAACCATCCTGTTCCTGCACCACAAACTGAACCGGGCCATCCTGCACCTGTGGATACGCCTTCAGTTTGATCTCGGTGCCATGCAATGTCATCGAGGGGATGAAATTGTAATAGTTGAACATGAAGTGCAGCCGCCCCTGGGGTAACAGGCGACGCTGGGCCAGCAGGGAAATATTCGCATGGGTCCGCAACGACTTGCGGTACTGCCTGATGTGCTCAAACAAGGCACTCACGGGTGCATGATCCACAAACAGGTGTTTGGGAAACACCACCGGCAGCACCTGAAAATAATTCCCGAAGGCGCGCTTGTGTTGCCCGACGCGGCCGCCCACCACTTCCGAAATATAGAAATCATCCTCACCCCGGCAATAGGCGTTGATCAGCAATCCATACAACGCTTTGAAATACAGGGACGGGGTAATCTTCTGCTCACGACAAAAGGCCTGTAAGCGTTGCCAGTGGGCATCTGGCAAGCGTAAGGATTTCTCAACCCGGACGCCATGGCCCTGGTGTTCAGGTGGCAAAGAGAAATCCAGTGCTTCCAGAGATTGGCTTTGCTGCTGCCAGAATTGCAGCACCGCGGCGCTGTCCGTGCGACGGCTGTTGTCTTCGACATACTGGTCAAAAATGTCCGGTACCGCCGGGCAAGCCTGCCCGGATTTCAATGCTTCGGCACCGGCAATGGCGTTCATTAAATGGACCGCCATACCGGCGCCATCCAGAACAATATGATTCATGCGGAACACCACCAGATGACGCCCGCCGTTGAGCTTGATGACAAAGTACTGGCTCAGCTCACCGTGGATATCGTAGGGTTGCCAAATCAGATTGCGGGCATGATCCGCCGCCTCTGCATCGCTGGTTTGCCGCTGGCTCCAGTCTTCCACGGTCAGGTTAATCGCGCCCTCATGGGGAATGTGCAGATAGGCAACATCGGTATAAGGAAGATCGACCCGCAGAATCCGGGCCCGCAATAAAGGATGTTGCTGTACCATCTGCTGGCTTACTGTCACCCATTGCTCAACATCAAACTCACCGTCAGTGATAAAGTGATAGCCGAGACTGTTTTTCAGGGTGTCGGGCTCCAGCAACGTATCCAGGTACATATCCCGCTGCATGGGGGAAAGTGTTCTCAATGCGCACTGGGATGCATCCAGTTCCAACAGCTCATACAGACTGTCCAGCGGGAACAGTTCCAACTGGTCGATCATGTGCTCCGGTTGATCGATCATCTGCTCCAGCAGGCGGACGAAATGGCGGCTCATGCGGGCGATACTGGATTCCAGGAACAGATCGGTGTTGTACTCGAATACTCCGCCAAACCCCTCTTCCGACTCCTGCAGAATCAGGGACAGCTCATATTTGGCGGTCTTGTGTTCCCGGGGCACGGTTTCAATGGTCAGGCCGGCGGCTTCCGCCTGCAGGTTTTCCTGGGCCACGTTCTGCAGGGCAAAACCCACCTGGGCACCGGGTGAGGTGTCCGCGGTGCGTTCCAGTTTGATGGCGTCCAACAACAGATCCGCGGGCATGTCCTGATGGGCATAGGCTCCCAATGCCACCTCTTTCACCTGTTGCAGATAGTCTTCCGCGGAGGGGTTGCCCTCCATTCGGGTACGGATCACCAGGCCATTGATGAAAAACCCGATTAATCCTTCCAGCTCCGCCCGGTTGCGTCCGGCAATGGGAATGCCCACACAGATGTCACGCTGCCCGGAATAACGGGACAACAGAATCTGATAAGCCCCCATCAATACCATAAACGGGGTCAGGTCCCGCTGTTCACAGAAGCGGTTGAGTTTGTCTGACAGTGCACTGCCCAATTGCAGCGAAAAGTGGGCACCGTTGAAGGTCTGGTGCTTGGGCCGCGGTTTGTCCGTGGGCAGGCGCAGTACATCCGGGGCACCGCGCAATGCCTCCTGCCAGTATTCCCGCAATGCCTCCAGGGTCGTGCCCTGCAACCAGTTGCGTTGCCAAACCGCAAAATCCGAATATTGAATGGGGAGTGGTGGCAAAGGTGACGGCTGACCAGCCACAAACGCCGGATACAGCGCCTGGATCTCCTGCACCATTACCCCCAGGGACCATCCGTCGGAGACGATATGGTGCATGTTGAGCAGCAGGATATGGGTGTGCGGCGCCAGCTTGACAATGCGGGTGGACAGCAGGGGCTCCTGCTGCAATGAATATACCCGGGCGGCGTCCTCATCCACCAGTTGGGTTACCCGTTGTTGCTGTTGCTGCGCTGACAATCCGGTGAGATCTTCAATCTCGGAATGCCAGGCCCGGGGTTCGTGCACAATCAGTTGCGGGATGCCGTCCGCATCACCGAAATTGGTGCGCAGAACTTCATGACGCGCCACGATCTCGCCAAACACCCGATCCAGTACGCTGACGTCCAGGGGGCCACTGATTTTCAGCGCAGACGGCAGGTTGTACTCGCTGCTGCCCTGATTCAACTGATCCACAAACCAGAGTCGGTACTGGGCAAAGGACAGGGTATCCCGGTTCGGTGGGTCCAGGGGCAATAACGGCGGAGCATCCGCACTGGGGGCGGCTGCAGTGCTGATATAACGCACCAGTTTTTCTATAGTGGGTGCTTCGAACAGGGCCCGCACCGAGATCTCCACCGCGAACGCCTTGCGAATCCTCGACACCACCTGGGTAGCCAACAAGGAATGGCCACCGGCTTCAAAAAAGTTGGCCTTGACGCTGATCTCCGACCGCTTCAATACCTGGCACCAGATATCGGCGATCTGCTGTTCGCTGTCATTACGGGGGGCGACAAACTCGCCGCTGCCATCCAGCACCGGTTCCGGCAGCGCCTTGCGATCGATCTTTCCATTGGGGGTCAACGGCCACACCGGCACGGTGACGATGGCAGCAGGCACCATGAACTCCGGCAAAGTGTTGGCCAACAGTGGGCGCACCTGATCTGCATCCAACGCGTTATCCGCCAGCACATAACCAATCAGCGTGTCATTCCTCACCAGGCACAGGGCATCCTTGACACCTGACAACGCTTTCAGCTGCGCATCCACTTCACCCAGCTCGATGCGCAGCCCGCGCAACTTCACTTGAAAATCAGTACGGCCAATATATTCAATTTCCAGATTGGAATTAAGCCGACAGATGTCCCCGGTACGGTACCAACGTGATGCGCCGTAGGGACAGGAGCTGAACACGTCCGCATCCAGATCCGGTCGGTTCCAGTAGCCCGCGCCGACACCGGCACCGGCGATGCGCAGCTCGCCGGCAGCACCCAGAGGCATCAGGTTACCCTGTTGGTTCACCACGTAAAGGTGGGTATTGGCAATGGGTTGGCCCACCGGAATCACCGCCTGTTCCGACGGTAAACTGGAGGTGGAGTAATACGCCACCACATCACTGCATTCGGTGGGGCCATAACTGTTGGTGAGCGTGGCGCGGATGCCTGGGCGCGCCAGCCATTCCCGCACCAGGTCGACGCGAATCGGCTCCCCCCCCATCACCAGATGGCGCAGGCTGCCGGTGTGTTCCGCGGATTCCAGTAAGGGATAAAAGGCGGATGGCGCACCATTGATGATGCTGACACGGTGCCGGGCAATGTCCACCAGTAGACTGTCCGGGTCGTAGGCTTCACTGGATGGCAGCACCAGGGCGGCACCGCTGCAGAGCGGCGCAAACAGGTTCTTCTGGGTCAGGTCAAACCCCAGGGCGGAAATTAAAAGAAACCGGTCTTCGGCGTTGGGTTGCAGCAACTCCAGATACCAATCCAGCAGGTTGGCTTCGCCGCGATGGTAAACGCCGGCGCCCTTGGGTTGCCCGGTGGAACCGGAGGTGTACACATAGTAGAGGGTATCCTCAGGATCAATGGTCACCGCCGGAGCCGAATGGGAAACCCCGGCCAGCAGAGTCTCAAGCTCATCCGCCAGCAGCATTCGCGATGGCTGCGGTTGTGCCTGCCCCGGCAACCAGCGCTCACACACGCATTGCTCTGTGATCAGGAGCTCCGCACCGGAATCCTCTACAATAAACGCAATGCGCTCAGCGGGATAATTCACATCCAGGGGCACATAAGCGGCGCCGGTTTTGATCACTCCCAGAAACAAAGGCAGCAGGTTCAGGTTGCGGCTGACACAGAGTGCAACTTTGGCGCTACGACTGACCCCTTTTGCCAGCAGCAGATTCGCCACCTGATTGCTCAGTGTGTCCAGTTGGCCATAGGTTAATGAACGCTCCCCATGAATCACCGCCACGGCATCCGGCTGCTTTTTTACTTGCGCCTCAAACCGCTGCAGCAGGTTTGGCCCCACGTCACGGATTTGCCCCTGGGCAAATTGCAGCAGTTGTTTGCGTTCCTGTGGCAACAGCCAATCCAGTTCCTGCAGACCGGTGGCGCCGGCCTGAATCTGGTCGTGTACCTGTGACATGCGTTGCAGCAGGTCAAAGCCGTTGAACTCATGCTGACGATGACTCAAACGCAACTGCACCGACGTCGCTGCGGGCGTGACCAGCAGTTTCACGGTGCCGGCATTGTCCGGCTGCACCGGGCAAAGAATTGCAGGTTCGCCCAGCAGATCAACCGGACCGCTGATCTCCGGCAGACGGTAATTGTACTGGAACTCCAAGGCCTCTTTGGATACCAGAGTGGACCGCGCCAGCATGGAAACGAACTGGGCATCACCGACGGATTTTTTCCATGCACGGTTTTGTTGCAGCAGATCCAGAACGCCATCCGCCTCAGGCCGGTGTTGAATGTGTGGCACAAACTGAAACGCACAACCCAGCCAATGCTCCGTTGTGGCATCACGACCGCCGGCCGCGTCCACCAACACAAAGGGTTCCGAATGATAGAAGCATTGCTGCAACGCCAGGGTGTACAGCGTACGCAAATAATTGGCAAGCGAAACCGAGTTCGCCTCACACCAGCGGGCCAAGCAGGCAAACGCTGGCCCTTCAATGGACCAACTGTGAACCACTACTGCTCCTGCATCCGGTTTTTTCAGTGCAGGGGTATCGTATTCACTCAACTGATTGGCCCAGAACGCCAGGCTGTCCGCACGGTCGAATTTGGCTGCACGCTCGGTAACCCATTGGCTCACCTGTGCAACGGGAACCGCGGCAAGAGCTTCACCCTTGAGCGCCGCGGCGAACTGCTGAAAATGCCGCAACTTGCTGATGCCATCAAAAATGGCATGATGGGCAGCGACCACCAGGTAATGTTCGCCGGCGTCTGCATCCACCCAGAAATACCGGATCAAAGGTTGGTCGTCTACATTCCAGGATGGCAACGCCAATGCAGTCAGCGTTGCGTCATTGGCTTCCATATCAGAAGAGCGCCAGTCCAGTGTCTGTAACTGAATTGCATCCTGTTCCAGAATCACCTGATACAGCGGCTCGCTGCCCGGCAGAGTTCCGGCACGAATCCGGCTCCGGAGGAAGGGATTGGCATCGGCCACCGATTGCAGCGCTGCAATGACCTGAGCACTGGGCAACTCGGGCACTCTCACGTAGTAACCGATGGTATTACGATTTGAGTCGGGCTCCCGTAGGCTGTCCAGGCAAAAATCCCGTTGCATGGGCGTGAGCGGCAACACTGCCGCCACCGGTTGACCCTGACCCAGCGTATTGATCAGCGCCTCGGGCTCGTACAACCCCAGGGCGGCGATGCGCAGATCCAGGTTGTCGCCTAACAGTTGAAGCGCTGTCTGGAAATGTTCCAGAAACAACGCCATGGTCTGAGCATCGAACAGGTCGGTATTGTACTCCAGCATGCCGTCGACGCTATCGCCGTGGTCCACCAACATCAGGGTCATGTCCAGGCGCGCAGCCACCAGCTCAATGGGCATGGGTTCAATTTCAAGCCCGCCCACCATCGCCTTTTTGGCCGTACCCTCTCCACTGGTCAGAGACATGGCCACCTGATAAAGCGGAGAGAAGCTGAGGTTCCTGGGCGTATTCAGTTCTTCCACAATGGCTTCAAAGGGAACGTCCTGATGGCTCTGGGCACCCAACACCTTTTCCTTCACCTGCGCCAAAATCTCACGCAATGAAGGGTTACCATCCAGCTGAGTGCGAATCACCAGGGTGTTGACGAAAAATCCGATCAACCCCTCCACCTCGGCCCGGGTACGACCTGCGATGGGCATGCCCACACAGACATCGTTCTGTTGCGCCCACTTTGCCAGCACAACTTTATAGGCAGTCAGCATCACCACATACAGAGTGGTGTCGAACGCCCGCGCGACAGCCCGCAAGGATGCCAGGGTGGCTGGTGAAAGTTGCAGGTCCTGCGTTGCCCCGTTCAGGGTTTGCAGGGCCGGCCTGGGGCGGTCGAAGGGCAATGCCAGCTGTGCCGGCGCCCGATCCAGGTCCCGACGCCAGTAACCCAGTTGACGTTCCAGCTCATCCCCATGCAGCCATTCCCGCTGCCAGGCGGCAAAGTCCGCGTATTGAATCTGCAATTCCGGTAACGGAGCCTGTGCCCCCATGCGTTGCGCTGCATAGAGCGCGGAAATCTCCCGCACAAAAATCCCCATGGACCAGCCATCGGTGACGATGTGATGCATGGTAACGATCAAGCCGTGCTTGTTGTCGTCCAATTGATATAAGCGCGCTCGTATCGGTAACCCCGCCCCCAGATCAAACGAGGTGCGCACTTCCTTTTCAACCCGGGCTTTCACTTCCGCCAGTCGCTGCTCCTCCGGCAGATCCAGCAGGGATTCAAAGGGGATCTCAAAGTGATCGACGTCCTGTATCACCTGGGTGGGTTCCTCGCCCTCCTGAATGAACAGGGTACGCAGGGCTTCATGGCGTTGGATCAATTGCAGAAACGCCCGCTGCAACGCCGGCACATCCAGGATTCCGGTCAGGTAGAGCGCCGCCGGAATGTGAAAGGTGCTGCTACCCGGCGTGAGCTGTTCGATAAACCACAAACGTTGCTGGGCATGGGACAACGGCAGCGGCTGGCTGCGGTCAGCCAAAGGAATCTGCGATTCGCCACCGGATTCACCGATGCGGGTTTCTGACAGAAACGCAATCACCGCCGCTTTCTGCGCCACCAGATGCTGCTTCAGGTCCGCTGTGAGCGCTCCCTTGGGCGCTTTGAATTTGAGCTGGCCATCCTCCACCCACAGTTTGATGCCCGCAGCACCCAACTTAGCCATCAGCTCATACACCGTCATAGAGAACCTTCCTCATAATCTTCATCATCCCACTCATCAGCATCCGCGCTGGTACCGGAAAGGCTTTGAATAATTTCAGCCAAAGCCGCCACCGTGGGCACTTCAAATAATGTGCGCAAGGGCAACTCAACGCCCAACTGCTGTTGCAGGCGGGTCGCAACCTTGTTGATCAACAGGGAATGGCCACCCAGATCAAAGAAGTCATCGAACACACCCACCTGCTCCAACTCCAGCACTTCCTGCCAGATGCCCACCAGACTCTGCTCGATGTCATTGCGGGGCGCCACAAACTGATTGGCGGCGAAGTGCTCCGCCGCGGGTTCGGGCAATGCCTTCTTGTCCACTTTGCCATTGGGATTCAGTGGCAATCGGTCCAGCATAACAATGGCGCTGGGCACCATATAATCCGGAAGCGTTTGTTTTAGCCTGGATTTCAGCTCGGCGATGGACACCTCCTGACCTGGCGTTCGACGCTGACAATAGGCAACCAGCTGGCGCGAGCCGTTGGCCATGCTGCGCACCACCACCGACGCCTCCTTTACATCCGTCAATTGGTTGAGGGCTGTTTCGATCTCCCCCAACTCAATCCGATAGCCACGGATCTTCACCTGGTCATCCATGCGCCCGGAGATTTCCAGGGCACCATTGGCCAGCAAGCGCCCCAGATCGCCGGTTTTATACAGACGTTCACCGGGGCGGAACGGGTGTTCAATGAATGCTGCCGCCGTCAGGTCATCCCGATTCAGATAGCCATCCGCCAGGCCCAACCCGCCCACGTAGATTTCCCCGTTCACACCGATGGGCACCGGGCGCAGTGATTCATCCAGCACATAGAGTGTGCTGTTAGCCAGAGGCCTGCCAATGGGAATGGTGGTCGACCCGGGCAGCACCTGGGACACTTCGTGCCAGGTAGAAAACGTGGTGTTCTCGGTAGGACCATATACGTGCAGCAGGTGACGGGGTCCAGCACCGGATTCGATAACCGCTTTGACCTGGTTGGGGTCACAGGCCTCACCACCGAACAGGCAGTATTCCAGACCGGCGAAGACATCCAGTTTTTGTTTCGACAGTGCATTGAACAGCGCCGTGGTAATGAACAGCACCTCGATGTTGTCGCGGGCAATCACTTCCGCAAACTGCTCCGGATTGAGCGCCGTATCCCGATCCACACACACCAGAGTGCCGCCATTCAACAACGCACCCCAGAACTCAAAGGTGGCCGCGTCGAATGACACGTTCGACGCATGCCCCATCCGATGACCGGGTTTGAGATCCACATAATCGGTATTCAGCACCAGGCGGCTCACCGCCACCTGCGGCACGCATACCCCTTTGGGCTTGCCGGTGGAACCCGAGGTGTAAATCACATAGGCGCGGGAGCGACTGCCGTTGGGGAGTGGCACATTCGGGTTTTCCGGCGACAGGCTGGCACTGGTTTCCAACAATTGTTCAATGGCCAGCACCGAATCAGCTGCGCCCGCGGACAGCTGCTGCAGGTTGTCCACATTGTCACGGAAGGTGATCAGCACCGGCGTCGCCGTATCCTGCACAATATGCTCAATACGCTCCCGGGGATACTCCGGATCAATGGGCACATAGGCCGCGCCGGCCTTCAGCACCGCCAGCATGGCTTCCAGCATACTCAAGGAGCGGTGAAAACTGATGGCCACATCCTGCCCGGGTTTGACGCCCTGGGACATCAACTGTCGGGCCAGGCGGTTGGCCCGCTGGTTAAGCTGTTCATAGGTAATTTTCTGCGCCCCGTATTCCCAGGCAACGGCATTGGGATGGCGGCTCACCTGTTGTTCAAACAACTGCACCAGGGTGGATTCTGAGGCAAACAGAGATCCCGTGTCATTCCAGGTGTGCACCAACTGCTGCTCTTCCCGCATGCTCAACAGGGGGATTTCGTTAAGGCGTATGGAAGGCGTTCCCTGAATCGTCAGCAGCATGTGTTCAATATGGGTGAGCATGCGCTGAATCGTATCTTGCTCAAACTGGAAACTGTCGTAGGAGAAACGCAACACCAGTTCTTTGCCGGGAATCACAATCAGGGTCAGGGGGAAGTTGGTCTGCTGGAAGGCTTCCACTTCGCCGATATTGAGCGATGCCTGGGTTTCCTCCAGTGCTTCGTCAATGGGGTAGTTCTCGAATACCAGAATGGACTCGAACAGCGCCTGTTTGGACGACAGGGCGCTGGCCTTCTGCACTTCCACCAGGGAGCTGTATTCGTAATTTTTAACCTCGGACTGCAATGCCTGCTGTTCCTGCAACCAATCAATGAAGTTGGCACCGGGTTTAATTTCCAGGCGCATGGGCAACGTGTTAATGAACAAGCCCACCATCACTTCGATGCCGGGCAACTCTGCCGGTCGGCCGGACACGGTGGTGCCGAACAGCACGTCATGCTCACCGCTGTAACGATGCAGCAGCAGGCCCCAGACTCCCTGCACAATATGATTCAGGGTGACGCGATAACGTTTGGCTACATCCTGCAGGCCTTTCAGCAGGCTGCCGCTGATGGCGATTTCTTTTTCCCGATAGCGCGATGCCGATTCTTCGGTCCGCAGTTTTTCTGCCACCCAGGCCGGGGCGTTTTTCACCGGGATCGGCGTGGGCGCAGTGAACCCGGCCAGATAGTTGCGCCAGAAATCAAAGGCCGCATCCGCGTTCTGCGCCACCAGCCAGGCAATAAAGTCCTGGTAGCGCGGCGCGGCCGGCAGCACGGCTTCCTGCCCGGCCACAAGCGACTCATAGGTGGCAAACAGCTCACCGAAAACCACCGGCATGGACCAGCCATCCAACAGAATATGGTGGAAGCTCCACACCAGTTTGTATTCACGGTTGGGCAAAGTGATCCAACTCAGGCGCATGACGCCGTGGCGCTTGAAATTGAAGCCCAGATTGCGATCATCCTGCAGGAAACGCCTGAACTTCGCGTCTGCGGCGTCCACATCCAGACTGGACCAGTCATAACGTTGGATGTCGATGTCCACCTCCTCCAGCACCACCTGCAGGGGCCGGTTCAAGCCTTCCCACACAAAACCGGTGCGCAGAATCTGGTGCCGCGCCACCACGGTTCGCCAGGCATCAAACATCGCGGCTTCATCGACCTGGCCCTGGATGGGCACAATGATCTGGTCGAAGTAAACCCAGGAGCCGGGCTCGTACAGCGCATGGAACAGCATGCCTTCCTGCACTGGTGAAAGGGGCAGGATGGTTTCGATATTGGCCACACTGGATAAGGTATCCACCTGGGCCTGGGTCAATTGGGCCAACGGGAAGTCCGCCGGCGTGTAACCAAACGCCTGGCCCTGGCTGCAATGTTCAATGATGGCATTCAGGTGAGACAGATAACCTTCCGCCAGCTGTTCCATGGTCGCCTGATCGTGGAGGTGCTTGCTGTAGCGCCAGGCCATGGCGAGCTGTCCGTTCTGTACCCGGGCGCTGACCTCAATCAGATACTGGCGCACACCAAGAGGGGAGATCTCCTCACCACAATGCTCCGGCGCCTGACTGATGAAACCACCCTCTTCCACCACCTGGTCCAATTGCCCAAGGTAGTTGAAACTGATTTCAGACACCGCAGATTGCATCGCCGGCTCTGGATTCAGATAGCGATATAAACCGTAGGAAAGACCTTTGCGGGGCACTTCCCGCAGGCGTTGTTTGATGGCTTTGATAGCACGTCCAATATCGGCGGCCTCGCCCTCGTTGGCATCCACCGTCAGTACGACGGGATAGATACTGGTGAACCAACCTACGGTGCGGCTGATATCAAACTGCTCACTGATGAACTCCCGACCATGGCCTTCCAGATCCACCTGCACCGCTGCCTGGCCGGTCCAATCCGCCAGGGTGCGCTGCAATGCGGTCAACAACAGGTCATTGATTTCCGTGCGATAGGCTTTCGCAGTCTTCTTCAGCAAGCGGTCGGTCAGATCAGCGGCAAGGCTGCGTTCCACAACCTGCACCGAGCCCACCGTATTGAGAGGTGTATTGGTGTCGGCTGACAGTCTTGGCAAAGTGGCAACTGGCGTGTTCTGTGCTGCGGCCCAATAACGATACTCTGCTTGCAACTCCGCAGATTGCGCCAGGCTCTGTAAGCCTTCAGCCCATTGCTTGAACGAGGTGGTTTTGCTGCCCAGATCGATCTTGGCACCCCGCAACACCATACCCAGCGCCGTTTGCAGATCTTCCAACAGCACGCGCCAGGAGAATACATCCACCACCAGGTGGTGCACGATGAGCGCCAGCCGGGCCGGTTCCGAATCTCCAAGATCAAAATAGATAAAGCGCACCACAGGGCCCTCACTGAGATTGAGGGTGGCCTGGGCCTTATTGGCCACATGCTCAATCTGGTCACCGCGCAGATTCTCGGGCAACCCGGCCAGATAAACCTGATCGAAGCAGGCTTCCAGCAACTCACTCACCTCTTCCACCGGATGATAGTGCTGCCGCCAGCGTTGGCCATCCTGCTGGAAACGGGCACGCAGCATATCGTGCTGATAGAGAATGGATTCCAGACACAGCTTCAATTGATCCATGTGCACCCGCTTATCCACTTTCAGCATCAATGACTGATTGAAGTGCTGGGGGCGCACGTGGTGATTCTGCACAAACCAATGTTGAATCGGGGTGAGGGGAATGTCGCCGCTGATCAGACCCTGTTCCGCCAGTACCACATCCTGCAGTTCACGCGCCACTTCACTGAGCTCTGCAATGGTCTGGTAGTCAAAGATCTGCTTGGCGGTGATGTGAATACCCGCCCGCTTGGCACGACTGATGATCTGGATACTGAGGATGGAATCCCCACCCAGCTCAAAGAAATTGTCGTGAATGCCCACGGTGTCGGCTTTCAACACCTGCTCCCAGATGTTGACCAGGGTGCGTTCTTTTTCATCCCGCGGTGCCACGTATTCGGATTCGCCCTGCTTCTCGAACACGGGCTCCGGCAAGGCACGCTTATCCACCTTGCCATTGGAGGTCAACGGAAAATCCTGCAACACCGTGAACGAGGCCGGCACCATATGTTTGGGCAGGTATTCCAGCGCCATTTGCCGCAACGACTGGGCATCACCTGCTCCGTCCAGCTTGACGTAGGCCACCAGACGTTTCTGGTTGTCGGCGTCCAGTTTCACCAGCACCACCACATCCTGTACCACGTCAATCCGGCTCAAGTTGGCTTCCACCTCGCTCAACTCAATACGGAAGCCGCGCACCTTCACCTGATCGTCCGCCCGCCCCAGAATTTCAATTTCGCCATCGTCGTTATAACGGGCAATGTCCCCGGTACGATACAACTGCGCCTCTGCATCAGAGGCAAACGGATCGGGAATAAAGGATTTTGCCGTACGTTCAGGATCGTTGAGGTACCCCACCGCAACGCCATCGCCACCCACGTACAGCTCGCCTTTCACGCCAATGGGGACCGGCTGCAGGAACTCATCCAGCACATAACCGGTGGAGCCGCTGATGGGGCGTCCCACCGGTACGGTGGTGGCGTGTTCCGGCAGGAACGTAATGTCTTTATAGGTGGAAAACGTGGTGTTTTCCGTGGGGCCATAGCCGTTCATCAGATGCTTGGGCTTGCACTGACGGATTGCCGCACGGATCACACTGGGGTCCAGCGGTTCACCGCCCACCAGCAGGTATTTGAAGCGGGAGATGATGCGCTGCTCGGTCGCCATGTACATATTGAACAGCGCCGTGGTGATGAAGGAGGTATTGGCACCGGTGCGGGTCATCTCTTCCAGGAACAGGTCCGGGTTCAGAATTTGATCCTTGGTGAACAGCACCATGGCGGCACCGTTAAGCAACGGTGCCCACACGTCAAAGATCGCCGCATCAAAAGACACGTTGGAAACGTGACAAACCCGATCAGTGGCGTCCAGGGTGAAGAAATTGCTGTCCAGCACCAGGCGGATCACACTGATCTGCCGCACCAATACCCCTTTGGGGCGACCGGTGGATCCGGAGGTGTAAATCACATAGGCATCCCGCCGCGGATCCGTGGCGAAATTGGGCATAAGATTGTCACCGCTTTTGCCGGCAATCTGCGCCTCTTCCTGGTCCAGTAACAGCAGGTTACTGCGGATCTCCTCATTGGCCACTATGGCGCTGAGCTTGCTCGAAAGCTCGGTAATGGAGATCACCACCGGAGCCTGGGTGTCCCGTAACATGTACTCCACCCGTTCCGCCGGATAATCCGGATCCAGAGGAACATAGGCCGCGCCCAGCTTCAACGTGGCCAGAATGCTGACGATCATACGGCTAGAGCGTTCCAGCGCAATGCCCACATAGGCACCGTCGGCCACGCCCAGGTCCGCCAGATAACGGGCCAGTTGATTGGCCTGGCGGTTAAGCTCTTGATAACTGAGTTCAGTGGCACCTTCAATCAACGCCACCCGGTCCGGATGGGCTTTTACATGGCGCTCAAAAATCTGATGCAAACACAGGTTGCGGGGATAGTTGGCCGGCGCCGGGTTCCACTCATGCAGCACCTGGGAGCGTTCCACCTCACTCAACATGGGCAAACGCAACAAGGGCACATCCGGTTGCGACAGAATACCGTGCAACAAGGTTTTCAGGTGATCCAGCACCCGAGCAATGGTGGCGCTGTCAAAACAGCTGGCATCGTAGGATAACTTCACCCGCAGCTGATCACTGGGTTCCACAATCACCGTCATGGGAAAGTTTGTATGCTCGATGGTGGTAATGTGGCCAAAATCAATCAACTCATCCGCGCTGTGAACCGCCTCCCCAACCGGGTAGTTCTCGAACACCAGAATACTGTCGAACAGGCTCTGATCACCGGGCACACCGGACACCCGATGAATATCCACCAGCGGAGTGAATTCGAAGCGCCGCAGGTCCACTTGCTGGTCCTGCATGGATTGCAACAACGGCAGGATGGTGGTGCTGCCGTCCAGCTGGATGCGCAATGGCAGGGTGTTGATGAACAGACCCACAATGTTTTCCACATTGGGCAGGTCGGCCGGACGCCCGGATACCGTGGTACCAAACACCACATCGCGGTCACCACTGTAGCGCGCCAGCAGCACACCCCAGGCCGCCTGCAGCACGGTGTTCAGGGTCACGTGCTGATCGCGGGCAAACTGCTGCAGCCGGCTGGTGAATCCGCTGTCCAACAGCAATTCATTTTCCAGGAACGTCTTTTCGCTGGTCAGACTGTAGGAACGCTTGTTCGGCAACGGTGTTGCCGCTTCAAAGTCAGCCAGATACAGCTTCCAGAACTGCAGAGCGTCCCCTTTGTCCACGGTTTCAAGATAGGAAATAAAATTCTCGTAAGCACCGGCCTGTGGCAAACGGGGGTCTTCGCCTTTCATCATCAGACCATAGGTCTGGAACACTTCCCCCATTACCAACGGCAGGGACCAACCGTCCAGCACGATGTGGTGGAAGCTCCAGATCAGGCGGGAACGATTGCCGGGCAGATCCACCCAGGCCAGGCGCATCAGTCCGGGCCGTTCAAAATCAAAGCCGCGCTGGCGATCCTTTTCCAGCCAGGCGTCCAGGCGCTCCTGCACCTGGGCATCCCCCAGGTGGCGCCAGTCCAGCTCCACGATTTCCATATTGATCTGGTGGTACACGATCTGCAGGGGCCGATCAATGTCCTGCCACACGAACGCACTGCGTAAGGCCGGGTGACGATTCACCACATTGCCCCAGGCTTGTTTCAGTGTTTCCCGATTGACGCCGCCCAACACTTCAACGCTCAACTGCTCGAAGTAAACACCATCGTCATTATCGAACAGGCTGTGGAACAGCATACCTTCCTGCATGGGCGACAAGGGATACACCGACTCGATACCCCGTTCACTGCCGATCAGGCGGTCGATCTGTCCCTGATTCAGTCCTGACAGGGCAAAGTCCGATGGGGTGTATCCAAACACGCCCGGTTGAATGCAATGCTGGATCAACTGCTCCAATGCGGAAATATACTGCTGTGCCAGTTTTTGAATGGTCTCCGGCTTGAACAGGGAGCGGCTGTATATCCAGTCCACCTGCAGTTGCTCACCGGCAATATGACTGTTGATGCTGAGGGGATGGGGATCAATACTTTCCAGGCTGTGTTCATGGCCGCGATCTTCTGCCGCCACCGTAAACCAGGGATTGTTCTCGATCAGCGAGTTGAACTGGCCCAGGTAGTTGAACACCAGATCCGCCTGGGGCGCCTGCAACAACAAACGGTTTTGCTTGGGGCTGCCCAGATAGCGCAAGGCGCCATAGCCGAACCCTTTGCCGGGAATGTGCCGCAATTGTTCTTTGATGGACTTGAGATTGTCCTGCACCGATTGCCCGTTTTCATACTTCAGTCGCACCGGATACACGGACGTGAACCAACCGACGGTTCGACTCAAGTCAATCTTGTCGCTGAAAGTTTCCCGGCCATGGCCTTCCAGGTCCAGGTAGATTTCCAGGTTGCCGCTCCAGTCGGAGATGGCACGGGCCAACGCGGTCAGCAGCAGGTCATTGATCTCGGTACGATAGGCCTGATGCACATCCCGCAGCAGGGATTGGGTGAATGACTCCGACAGCTTGACGGAATGCACCACCGTTTCGGCCACCGTGGCGCTGCCGCCAGGGTAGTCCAGGGGCAGTACGGGCTTCTCTTTTTCGATCACGGTTTCCCAATAGTCGATCTCACTGTTGAGATGCCCCAGCTCCACGCCTTCGCGCAAGGCCTGGGCCCATTGCTTATACGACGTGGTTTTATAGCCCAGTTTCACTTCCTGCCGCGCCTGTACGCATTCTAACGCAGTGTTGAAGTCCTCCAGCAGAATACGCCAGGAGACGCCGTCCACCACCAGATGGTGCAACACCAGCAACAGCTTGCGCTCACCGCCCGGCAATGTGAACAGTCCGGCGGCCAGTAAGGGGCCGGACAACAGGTTGAGGGATGCCTGAATACGATCGCAGTGTGCTGTCACCGATGCACCGGACTCAGGGTCGATGGCGATCTCTTCCACCCGCACCAGATTGTCAAAGCCGCTTGACGACGCCGTATCCAGGCCCGCTGCCGGGGCCAGGAACTGACGCACACCCTGCTCGGTGCGCTCAAAGCGCAAGCGCAATGCATCATGCTGCAGCACCAGCGCGCACAGGGCCTGGCGCAGATCGTTGTACTGCAGGCTGCGCTCGGCCTTGACGTCCAGCAGCACAGACTGGTTCCAGTGGTGCTCATCCACAAATTTGTGATCGAAGAACCAATGCTGAATTGGAGACAGCCGTAATTCCCCTTCCACCAGTCCCTGCTCCGCCAGCACGGGCGATTCCACTTCGCTGGCCACCGCGGCCAGTTCCTCAATGGTCTGGTTTTCGAAAATCTGCTTGGTGGTGATGTGCAGGCCCGCCAATTTGGCCCGACTGATGATCTGGATGCTGAGGATGGAATCACCCCCCACTTCGAAGAAGTTGTCGCGAATGCCCAACTCTTCCAGGTTCAACACCTGTTTCCAGATGTCCACCAGGATCATCTCTTTTTCGGTGCGCGGCGGCACCCGTTTCAAGGCAGACTCGGCGTCCATTTCCGGTTTGGGTAAAGCCCGTCGGTCCAACTTGCCGTTGGCGGTAACCGGCAGGCCATCCAATCCTACAAAGGCCGATGGAATCATATACTCCGGCAGGATCTGCTTCAGTTCAGAGCGCAGTTCTGTGGTGGTGGGATTGGCCCCTTCCACCGGTACGTAGTAGGCCACCAGGCGTTTCACACCGGGGGAATCCTCCCGCGCAATGACCGCCACTTCACGGATGGTGTTGATCTTGCCGAGGGCATCCTCCACTTCGCTCAATTCAATACGAAAGCCGCGGATTTTGACCTGTTGATCCACCCGGCCCAGATATTCCAGATGACCGTCGGCGTAATAGCGCACCAGGTCCCCGGTTTTATAAAGGCGCGCGCCTTTGGCGGTGGCAAATGGATTATCCAGAAACACGTCCGCACTCAGCTCATCGCGGTTCAGGTAACCATTGGCCACACCATCCCCGCCGGTATATAACTCACCGGGAACACCGATGGGCACCGGTTGCATTTGCTTGTCCAGTACATAGGCGGTGGTATTGGCAATGGGCCTGCCGATGGGCACCGAGTGCCTTACATCCGCCATGGCAGCCATGGGATAACAGCAGGTGAAGGTGGTGTTTTCTGTGGGGCCATAGCCGTTGATCAACGTAATACCCGGCAGCTCCTCCAACACCTTACGTACCATCTTCGGCGCCAGCACATCCCCACCGGCCAGCAGTTGTTGCAGCGGCCGGAACACCTCAATGTGATACTCCGCCATGTAATGAAACAAAGCTGCTGTGAACCAGGCAGCGTTCACCCCGCCCTCTGCGATCACCGTACCAATTTCGTCCGGGGTCAGCTGCCCTTTGGGCGCCACCACAATTTTGCCACCATTGAGCAGGGGCGCCCATATCTCCAGAGTGGCGGCGTCGAAAGAGATCGGCGCGTATTGCAGAAACGCCAGATCCGGATCCATGCGCATGAAATCGGTATTGCGCACCAACCGCACCACGTTGCGGTGGATCACTTCGATACCCTTGGGCTTGCCGGTGGAACCGGAGGTGTACATCACATAAATCGGGGCCAGCGGACCCACCCGCAGTTCCAGCTTGGCCACCGGTTCACGTGATTGCCGGAAGCCATCCAGCAACAGCAGCTGCGCTTCCGTCACTGGCAGTTTTTCCGTCAGATGACCATGGGCCAGGATCAACGCCACCGAGCTGTCGCTGATCATGTACTGCAGTCGGTCTTCCGGATAGGCCGGGTCCAGCGGCACATAGGCCGCGCCGGCTTTCAGAATGCCCAGCAGGGCCGCAATGGTTTCAATACTGCGCTCGGCACACAGGCCAACCCGATCACCAGCTGCCACGCCTTTCTCCAGCAAGGCGTGGGCAATGTGATTGCTCATGTTGTCCAGCTCAGCGTAGGAAAGCGCATCATCACCGCAGCTCACCGCAACCCGGGCACGGCTTTCCTCCAACACGGTTTGGAACACATCCAGCACATCAGAGTCACGCTCATAGGCAGTGGCGGTGTTGTTCCAGCCCAACAGCAACTGGTTGCGCTCCGCTGCCGGTAAAAAATCCACCGTGTCGATGCCCTGTTCGGGGTTGGCCACCAGTTGCGTCAGCAGCCGGGTGAAATGACCCACCATGCGCTGCATGGTGTCCTGGGAAAACAGATCCGTGCGGTACTCAAAATCGCCTTTCAGCTGCCCTTTGTCTTCCCGCATGTTGATGGTGATGTCGAACTTCGACGTCTCGGACTCTTCCGGTAGTAACTCGATATCCAAACCAGGCAACGAGAGGTGGCTGCCGGTGGTGGCATTCTGCAGCACAAACATCACCTGGAACAGCGGCGTATGGCTCATCTCCCGCGACACGCCCAGCTCATCCACCAGCCGTTCAAATGGTATATCCTGATGATCATAGGCGCCGGTCAGGTTCTGCTGTACCTGCTTCAGCAGGGCGAGAAAGCTGGGATTGTTTTCCAGATCACTGCGAATGGCGAGGGTATTGACGAAGCAACCGATGAGTTTTTCCACTTCCGGTCGTACGCGGCCGGCGATGGGCGTGCCCACACAGATATCATCCTGACCACTGTAACGATGCAACAGCACCTGGAGCCCGGACAACAGCACCATGAACAGGGTGACGCCCTGCTGCTTGGCCAGCTCGTTCAGACCCGCGGTCAACTCCCTGGAAAGTGAGAATTGCAGGTTGCGTCCGTCATAACTGTGTACCGGCGGACGTGGATAGTCCGTCGGCAATTCCAGCACCGGCACGCCGTCCAGGCGGGTTTTCCAATAGCGCAGCTGACGCTCCAGCCGATCCCCGGACAGCCATTCCCGCTGCCACAGAGAGTAATCCGCATATTGAATGGAAAGATCAGTTAACGGCGAGGTCTTATCCTGGCGGAAAGCGTCATACAACAACGCCATTTCCTGAATGAACACACCCATGGACCAACCGTCAGAGATGATGTGGTGCATGGTGACGATGATTACATGCTCCACACTGGACAGGCGGATCAGCCGGGTCCGTAGCAGTGGCCCATTGATCAGATCGAAGGAGGTATGGGCATCGCCCTTGAAGCGTGCCTTGATCACCTCCTCCTGCTCTTCCTTGGACAGCGGCTCCAGACTGATGGTGGGCAATTCCCAGCGTTGGTGCTGATTGATGACCTGACGGCCCTGCCCCTCTTCCGACACGAAGGTGGTGCGCAGCACTTCATGACGCTGCACGATTTCGTCGAAGCTCATGCGCAGCGCTTCCACATCCAGCGCACCTTTCAAACGCAGGGCTGCGGAAATGTTGTAACTGGAACTGCCGGACTGAAGCTGGTCGATAAACCATAGCCGTTGTTGCGCATAGGACATGGCAACACGGTCGTTTCCCTGGCGCTGGAAGCGTGTTATGGCATCTTTCCTGGGCTCTGCTCCCTGATCCTTTTTCTTCTTGAGCTGTTTCAGCAGCGCTTCACGTTGTTCCGGAGTCAGACTGGCCAGGCGGCTCAGTAACTTCTTATCAGTCATTCAGTTAATAGCCCATTGATAGTGGTGTCGCAGGCCCCAAGCACAAGGTTAAAGATCAACCCCAACACACAAAATTTACTGTCTCGTTGTTTGTTTTAGTATTTTATAAAGCAGCTAAGGCAGACCCGAAGGCCTGCCTTATTTTTGAACAGTTTTTCTCTGAAAACCATCGTTTAATGCATTGATTCATTATAGGTTTTTCAGATCCTCTTCGGACAGCCCTTCGATCTCGGCCAACAGATCGGCCATTTCCAGGTCATCCGCCGAGGCCAGCTCCGCCTGCAGCAGGTGCAAGGCAATGTTCTCGATGGTGGGCTCCTCGAACAAAGCACTCAACGCCAGTTCCACATTGAAATGCTCGCGCACCCGGGTCACCACCTGAGTGGCCAACAGGGAATGCCCGCCCAGATCAAAGAAATTGTCGGTCACGCCCACGCGATCCAGACCCAGCACTTCTTTCCAGATCTGCGACAAGGTTTCCTCGGTGTCATTGCGGGGGGCCACGTACTCATTCTTCGCCACTGAGCCGTCGTCCGGGGCCGGCAACCTGCGCTTGTCCACCTTACCATTGGGGGTAAGTGGGAATTCCGACAGCACCACATAGGCTTTGGGCACCATGTAATCCGGCAGGGATTTACCCAAAAAGGTTTTCAACTCCGCCAGGTCGATGGTCTCATCGCTGAGCACATAGGCCACCAACCGCTTGTCACCGGGAACATCCTCCCGCGCCAACACCACGGATTCCCGCACCTGGCTGAACTGGCTTACGGTGGACTCAATCTCGCCCAGTTCAATACGGTAACCCCGGATCTTGACCTGATCATCGGCCCGCCCCATGTATTCCACCACACCGTTGGCCAGGTAGCGGCCAATATCCCCGGTACGATACAGGCGTTTGTACAAACCGGCTTCACGGGCCACGGCACCTTGGAACTCCGAGCGCACGAAACGCTCTTCAGTCAGGTCCTCCCGATTGAGATAACCGTGGGCCAGGCCTTGACCTCCAACATGCAGCTCTCCGGGCACGCCGATGGGCACCGGGTTCATGTGCTGGTCCAGAATGTACAGATCCAGGTCCGGAATCGGGCGGCCAATCAGGCTTTGCCGGCGATCCAGGTCATCCTCAGTGATGCGATGGTAGGTCACGTGCACTGTGGTTTCGGTGATGCCGTACATATTGATCAGCTGCGGCTTGTCCAGACCATGGTGGTCGCTCCACTTCTGCAAGGCGGAGAAATCCAGGGCCTCGCCACCGAAGATCACATAACGCAGCGCCAATGGCTTGCTTGGCTGCGCCACCCCATCCCGGCTGTACTCGTCCATTTTGATGAATTGGGTGAACGCCGACGGCGTCTGGTTCAATACGGTGACACCCTCTTCACACACCAACTGGTAAAAATCCTCGGTGGATTTGGCCAACTGGCTGGACACGATGATGACCCGCCCGCCGTAGAACAAGGCGCCCCACAGCTCCCAGACAGAGAAGTCGAAGGCAAAGGAGTGGAACAGGGTCCACACATCCTGCTGATTGAATCCGAACCATTGATCGGTGGCAGTGAATAGGCGAATCACATTGGAATGAGGAATCAAAACACCTTTGGGCTTGCCGGTGGTGCCGGAGGTGTAGATGACGTAAGCCCGATCATCACAGCCGGCAACCGGTTCAGGGTTGGTGTCCGGATACGGGTCAAGCTCGTGCTCCAGCGCATCCAGCACCACCGGAGTCATGCCTTCCCGGGCCACGACGTCAGCCACCGAAGAATGGGTAATCAGGGCCACCACATCGGCATCGTCCAGAATGAAGTGGATGCGCTCCTGGGGATTGGTTGGGTCCAGGGGCACATAAGCACCACCGGCCTTCAACACCGCCAGGATGGTCACCACCATATCCAACGAACGGTTCAGACACACACCCACCAGATCATTGGCCTTGACCCCCTGATTGCGCAGGTAATGGGCCAGGCGATTGGATCTGGCGTTCAAATCCCCATAGGTCAGGCTGAGCCCATCCATCGACACCGCCACCCGCTCCGGGGCCGCCGCCACCGAGGCTTCGAAGCGCTGGTGAATAGTATCTTCGAACGCGTAGGTCTGGGGTTGGTGATTCCACTGATTGATCACCAGGTCTTTCTCGTGATCACTCAGCAACGCCACTTCAGACAGGCGGCTGTGGGGGTGCTGCGCCACCACATCCAGAATCTGCTCCAGGTGCCCCACCATACGATGGATGGTTTCCCGGTCAAACAGATCCGTGTTGTATTCAATCATGCCTTCCAGCCCGTTGGGGCCTTCTTCCAGATTCAGGGTCAGGTCGAACTTGGAGGTCCGCGCCACCGAGGGCAGCATCTCCACTTCCACATCCGGCATCTGCACGTTGAGCGTGTTTGACGCGTTCTGCAGGGTGAACACCACCTGAAACAGGGGGGAATGGCTCTTGTCGCGGGACACACCCAAGGCGTCCACCAGGCGCTCAAACGGAAGATCCTGATGGCTGTAACCGGACAACGTCACATCCTGCACCTGGGACAACAAATCCACGAACTTTGGATCATCCTCCAGGTTAACCCGCAACGCCAGACTGTTGACGAAACAGCCGATCAGCTTTTCAAACTCCGGCAAGGCGCGGTTGGCGACCGGCGTCCCCACACAGAGATCAGACTGCCCGGTGTAGCGGTACAGCAGGGTGTAGAACGCAGACAACAGGGTCATGAACAGGGTCACCCCCTGCTCCCGGCTCAGGGCATTCAGTTGCTGGGTCAGGCCGTGGTTGATCCGCACCGGTTCGTAGCTGCCGTTGAACGTCATCAGAGCCGGACGGGGGCGATCAGTGGGCAATTCCAGCACCGGCACACCGGCCAACTGCTGCTTCCAGTAGGAAAGCTGGTGCTCGAACACCGGGCCATCCATCCACTGGCGTTGCCAGGCGGCATAATCCGCATATTGAATGTGGATCGGCTCCAGAGTAGAGGCTGCGCCGGACACGATACTGCGATACAGTGCCCCCACCTCGTCGATCAGAATACCCAGGGACCAGCCATCCGAGATGATGTGATGCATGGTCAGCAGGAGCACATGTTCATCCGCAGCGGTCTGCAGCAAACGCGTCCGCATCAGGCGAATCCGGCGTGCCTTGTGCAGGGGGCCAAGCACCAGATCGAAGGAGCGGGTGGCTTCGTCTTCCGCCAGCCGAATCACCTCTGCCTCCCGCTCCTCCGCATCCAGATGGCGTAGATCCCGCACGTCCATAAACCAGTCGGCGGGCTCCCGAATCACCTGCACTGCCTGGCCGTCATCAATCAAAAATGAGGTTCTCAGCGCTTCATGGCGGGCCACCAACTGCTGGAAGGCTTTGCGCAACCCATTCACATTCAGGTTGCCGCTCAACCGAATCGCCGCCGGCATGTTATAGGAGGTACTGATGTTGTATTCGGACTTGCCGGATTCCAGCTGGTTGAGGAACCACAAGCGCATCTGCGCAAAGGACAGGGGCAGCTCGCCGGAGCGGTCAATCCGCGTAACCGGTGGCGGCATCAAATCCCCTGCTCCGTGCACCGCCTCCAACTGCTGACACAATGCTTCGATGGTGGGCATGGTAAACAGCAGCTTCACCGGCAAATCCACACCAAACGCTTCCCGGATGCGGGATACACACTGGGTCGCCAGCAGCGAGTGGCCTCCCAATTCAAAAAAGTTGTTGGTAACGCCGACTTTTTCGAGCTTGAGCACGGTGCACCAGATGGCGGCCATCTTGCGTTCCGCGTCGTTACGGGGCGCCACAAACTGATCGCCCAGCAAATCATTCACCGACGGTTCCGGCAACGCGGCCCGATCAATTTTGCCGTTGGGCGTCAGCGGGAATGCATCCAGCACCACAAAGGCAGAGGGCAACATATACTCAGGCAAGGCGCTGCGAATGGCGCCACGGACCGCTTCAATCACCGCCCCCTGATCCACACCCGGCGCCACCAGGTAGGACACCAGACATTTATTGCCGGCGGCATCCTCCTTAGTCACCACCAGGCTGTCCCGGACGTCCGCCACCGCATTGATCACCGATTGGATCTCTCCCAGTTCGATGCGGAAGCCGCGCACTTTCACCTGATGGTCGATACGCCCCAGGTATTCCAGGTCACCATTTTCCCGGTATCGCACCAGGTCTCCGGTTCGATACATCCGGCCAAAGCGATCGCTCTCCGCAAAAGGATTAGGCAGGTATTTCTCAGCGGTCAGGTCATCCCGGTTGCGGTAACCGCGGGTCACGCCAGTGCCCGCCAGATACAATTCCCCGGGCAGACCCGGCGCCACCAGAGCACCATGCTGATTGAGCACATAGGCTTTGGTATTGCTGATGGGCCGACCGATGGTGGCGGGCTTGCCCGGCTCACGCAGGGTGTAGGTGGAATAGGTGGTGTCCTCGGAGGGACCGTACAAATCGTACACCCGCTCCACCCTGGTGTGCTGATACAGGCCATCCACCAGACTGGCGGCCAGAGCCTCACCGGCCAGGTTGATTACTTTGACCGAATCCGGGATAGCACGCTCCCGCAACAACGCGGCAATGGCAGACGGCACCGTATTGACCAACACCACTTCCGATCGCGCCGGCAGGGTCGGCAAGGCCAGCACGTTTTCCGCCAGAATCACTTTACCGCCCGCCGCCAGAGTGACAAACAGTTCGTACACCGAGAGATCGAAGCAAATGGAGGTGGCTGCCAGCACACCGGCAAGATCCTGCGCCGAGTACACACTGAGCGCCCAATGAATCAATGCCGTGGCATTCCCATGGGAAATCATCACCCCTTTGGGTTTGCCGGTGGAACCGGAGGTGTAAATCACATAGGCCAGCCGATCGGCGGCTATTTCCAGAGCCGGATTTTCGGTGGAGGCATCGCGCAACTGTGGTTCCACCTGATCCAGAAACAGCGGCTGAAAACCGGCACCGGCGGCCGGCAGCATGGCGGCCAGGGAACTTTGCGAAATCACCAGCGGCGCGCTGGCGTCTTCCAGCATATAGGCCACCCGATCCGCCGGGTAATTGGGGTCAATAGGGACATAAGCGCCACCGGCTTTAAGAATCGCCAGCAAGGCCACCACCATATCGGACTGGCGCTCCATGCAAACGCCCACCAGGGCTTCGGTCGTGACACCCAGCTCCACCAGGTAATGGGCCAGGCGATTGGCGCGCTCATTCAACTGCCCATAGGTCAGGCGTTCGGTGCCGGACACCAGCGCCACCGCATCCGGCTGCGCGACCACCTGACGTTCAAACAGGGAATGAATGCAGTCGTCTAACGGCAGGTCCGCATCCGTCGCGTTGTATTCCTGCAGCAATCTCTGGCGATCGTCCGCGGTCAGGATATTGAGGCTGCCAATGGCTTGATTGGGGTCCGTAATGGCACTGCCGATCACTTGTTTGAAGTGTTCCACCATGCGAATGATGGTGTCTTCCTCGAACAGGTCGGTGGAATACTCCAGATCGCCATGAAGCACGCCGGACTCTTCCGACAATTCCAGGGTCAGGTCAAATTTTGATGTGCCGGGGGCCGTGTGCAGGCTTTCCACATTCACACCGGCCAGGTTGAATTCCTCATCAATGGTGCTGTTCTGCAACACAAACATGACCTGGAACACCGGCGAATAACTCATATCCCGCGGCACACCCAGGTGCTCCACCACCCGCTCAAACGGCATTTCCTGGTTGGCAAACGCACCCTGTGTCACTTTGCGCACCCGCTGCAGCAACTCTGCAAAACTGGGGTTGCCGGACAGATCACTGCGCAACGCCAGGGTGTTCACAAAAAACCCGATCAAGGTTTCCAGCTCCGGCGTTGTGCGGTTGGCGATGGGTGTGCCCACGCAGATATCGTCGCTTTGGGTGTACTGGTGCAACAACACGTTGAACGAGGTCAACAGAGACATGTACAGGGTCACCCCCTGGGCCCGACTCAATTGCTTGAGGGCCTGCACCTGTTCCTTGGGAATGGAAAAATAATAATTGCTGCCGTTGAAGCTCTGCTCCGGCGGCCGCGGGTGATCCAGCGGCAGATCCAGCACCGGTACGCCCCGCAGATGCTCCATCCAGTAGTCCAGTTGTTTACTGAGTAAACCACTGTCGAACAGATCTTTTTGCCAGTGGGCAAAATCCGCATATTGCACGGTCAACGGTTGCAACCGCGAGGGTGCGTCCGAGATTTGCGCCTCATACGCAAACGAAATCTCGTCGGTAATCACTTTCAGCGAAAAGCCATCCGCCGCAATGTGATGCATGGTCACCAGCAACAGATACTGTTCAGCGGCTCGGCCCTTCAAGGCACTCGCCTCCTGCGCAGGCAATTGCAGCAGGTGGGTTCGAATCACCGGCCCGCTGGCCAGGTCGAATGGCTTGCGGGCTTCACGGTCAATACGATCCTGAATGGCACGGTTCAAAGCCGGTTCCTTCAGGTAAGTCAGGTCTTCCCGCGTGAAGCTCCAAGGTGATGGGGGCAACACCTTTTGGAAGGCATGGCCATCCTCTTCCACATACACTGTACGCAGCACCACGTGACGGGTGATCATACTTTCAAAGGCTTTTTCCGCCGCCGCCACATCCAATGCCCCCTGGATTTTCAGGGCAAATGGCAGGTTGTAGGCTACGTTGTTCTCCCGCAGCTTATCCATAAACCACATGCGCTTCTGCGAGAAGGACATGGGCATCAGTTCGCTGCGCTCAACCACCGTTAATGGCGGCAGGCTGGAACCGGCAGCGCCGGCCATGGCGTCCGCCAGGGTCGCAGCCAGTGCTCTGAAATCCCGGGCATCAAACAGCGCGGGCAGTTCCAGGTTGATCTCAAACCGGTCCCGCAGCCGAGTGAACAGCTGGGTGATCTGCAGGGAATCGATGCCCAACCCCATCAGGCTGACATCGTCACTGATGCGTTCGATCTTCTCACCGATTTCGCTGGCAATGGCCGCTTTCAGATATAGCATCAGCCGCGGCTCTTTTTCCGCATCAGGCAGCGCCTGCCATTGCGCCTTGGACAAATCCAAAGCGGCTTCGATGTCTTTCTTCTCCTGTTCGCCCTGCTCCACCGCGTTCATCGCACTGACCGCAATGGGCTCCAATGTTCCATCCAGAAAAGCCTGACGGTTGGCGCTGCGCTGGATCTTCCCACTGGAGGTCTTCAGAATCGCGCCGGGCTTCAGATACACAATCGTGTGAACCTGCAGCTCGTGGTTTTCCGCCACTGCCTGACGCACCGCGGCACTCACCACCTCAGCCACCAGGCGCATACGGTACTTGCGCTCCACTTCCTGCACCACCACCAGCCGCTCTTCCCCATCGATTTCCACGGCAAAGGCAGCACCGGCGTCGGATTTCAGCGCCACGTGACTCTGCTGCACCGTGAACTCAATGTCCTGGGGATAATGGTTACGGCCCCGAATGATAATCACATCCTTCTGCCGTCCGGTAATGTACAGCTCACCATCGATCAGGCATCCCAGATCACCGGTACGCATGAACGGACCGGCCCCGTCTTCGGTATAGGCGCGGAAGGTTTCCTCTGTGGCGTCCTCATTCCGCCAGTAACCCTGGGCGATATGGTCTCCTCTGGACCAGATTTCCCCCACTTGGCCTGCCGGCACACGGGCTTTGGACACCGGATCAACAATGGCCACTTCCGTATCCAGGGGGGCAACGCCGTTGGACACCAGGCGGGTGATCTTCTCCGGTTCTGCTCCAGCTGCGGCCACTTCGATGCGATTTTCTGAGAGGGCAACGGAATCCACTGCCGTGAACAGTGGCCGGTTCTCCTCCCGGGCGCAGGCCACCATCAGGGTGGCTTCTGCCAGACCGAAGGTGGGTGTAAACGCCTGGCGCTTGAAGCCACAGACCTCAAATGCCTGAATAAAACTTTCCAGGGTTTCCGGTCGCACCGCCTCAGCACCGGACAGCACGATTCGCAACGAAGACAGATCCAATGTGGCCTTCTGTTCTTCTGTGATCTGGTTAACGCACAACTCATAGGCGAAGTTCGGCGCACAAATGGCGGTGCCGCGATAGTCGCTGATGGCCTGCAACCAGCGCATGGGCCGCTGCAGGAAAGAAGCCGGAGACATAAAAATCGAGGTCGCACCCACATACAGAGGCTGCAGGGTGGTACCAATCAGCCCCATGTCGTGGAACATGGGCAGCCAGCTTACGGAGACATCCTCAGCATGGCTTTTGAAGGCGGCGGTGATCATGGTCTCGTTGTAAATCAGGTTGCCATGACTGACCATCACGCCTTTGGGGTTGCCGGTGGAGCCGGACGTGTATTGCAGGAACGCCAGGGTATCAGCGCTGATTGCAGGCTGCTGCCACCCTGCCGGTTGTACCTGCTGGTCCAGATCCACCGTCAGAAACTGCAGTTGCGACAAACCTTCGGTTTCCGCGAACAGAGGCTCCGCCACGGTAAGAATTTTCGAGGTGGTCAACACCAGACTGGGATCGCAGTCATCAATAATCGCCTTAAGGCGCCCCAGATTCTGATTGCGACGCGGGGGATAGGCTGGGACCGCGATGATGCCACTGTAGAGACAGCCAAAGAACGCAAAGATGAATTCCAGGCCCGAAGGGAACAGCATCAGGGCCCGGTCACCGGGCTTGGCCACCGCAGCATAGCGCACCGCCGTGGACCTGGCCTGATCCCGCAACTGGGCATAGGTGACCGTGATCCCCTGATCTTCTCCGTCAGGTAGAAACGTGAAGGCGACTTTGTCGGGATGCAGGCCGGCGCGAGCCTCCAGCAACTCAATCAAATTGGAACACTCTGCGGGATTGAAGGAGATGGGCCCAACTTCTAATGACATACTGACATTTCCTGCTTGTTTATTCTTATTATGCGATCACACCCTGCGCCAGATTGATGCTGTTGATCGGGGAGCAGCGGACATCAAGACAGCGGATTTCGACGGGCGATATCGTGCTAATGTACAGAGCTGCACCTTATTCATCAATAAGGCAAGGTAAGCCATTAATTTCAGGCGAGATACCACCGGTTTTTTAATTATAGATCTAAGGTAGCTCGCATACTTTATTCAAATTCGCATTTTTAATCAAAGACAGACACCACGTATACAGCTTTGAGGCGGGGAATATACTACCAAAAACCTCGCAAAATCAATCTGATAGGGCCCCCGCGAGAGGAAAAAGACGCCTCTGGCTGCATCAATCAAACGTTTGTTTACACAGCTTAACCGCGGCTTAACAAAGAATCACAAGGATGCCAACTGAATTAGCAGTCGTTTTTTATATGATGATCAGCAAATAAGCGTAAAACGCCTGATTTGTCAGAACATGAGGTGAACGTCGCGGATACTCCTTTTGGAGGCTTTCTTTTGCGGCATTTCTGGCGTAGAGTGGGCCACAAAAAATACCAAGCATAACAAGCAAATACTATAATTTTATGAGAATAAGAGCCGCAGTATCTCGCCTTTCGTTGGTTTTCTTCTGCCTGCTAAGCCCCCAGCTCTTCGCCAAGAACCTGGAGGACATTTTTGCGCTAGCACGAAAGAACGACGCTGAATGGGCCGCTAAGAAACAAAAGTACCTGGCTGACCATGAAAAGATGGAGCAGGCATTCGGCAGTTTAATGCCCAGTGCCAGCCTGAACGGCTCCTGGGGCAAGCAGTTCTATGAGAGTGAAACCCCCGTGTTTGATGGTGGCGTCAATGGCGGCGGCATCAATGAGTTTGTTGCCTGCTCCATCATCAACAACCCCTCCACCGTCGACCAGGCAATTGATGATTGCGGCAGTTACACCACCACACGGGAAGATTACGAAGCCACCATCTATGACCTGACTGTTTCCCAACCACTCCTGCGCATGGACCGCTGGCAGCGTTACAAACGCGCCAAAAGCATGGACAACGCCAGCAAAGCTGAGTTGGCTTACAGCCAGCAGGAGCTGATGATTCGCTCCGCGGAGGCCTATTTCGGTGTGCTGCGGGCGGAAGAGGAATATAGACTGGCCCAGTCGGAAGAAAAAACCCTCCGCACCCAACTTACAGAAATCAAGAACCGCTACAAGCTGGGCCTGATGCGGGATACCGATGTGTTCGAACTGCAGGCCCAGCATGACATTGCCAAGGCTGCCGTGATCGTCGCACAAAGCCAGGTGGACGTCATGAAAGAGAATATGGCACTCCTCACCGGCACCTACATCGATGTCGTCAACCCCCTTCCCAAGAACATTCCCATTGAGCCACCACAACCTTATGAGTTGTCGGAATGGGAGGATTTTGCCAAGAAAACCAATTACCGATTGATCGCATCCCAGTTCGCACTGGAAGCAACGGAAAAGGAGCTGGCAGAAAAGAAGGCCGGTCACGCTCCCACTGCCGACCTCTTTGTGCGTTATGAACATCGCGACGTGGGCGGCGGTTTCACACCCTCTTCAGACACCACCACTATCGGCGTGCAAGTATCACTGCCCCTGTACACCGGCGGCATCACCTCCTCCCAAGTGAGGGAAGCCGACCACCGCGTCCAGGAAGCCCGCTACAACGTTGAGCTGGCGCGCCGTAACGCCCTGCGGGAAACCCGGCAATATCACACCCAGGTCAATGCCAACGTGGCCAGCGTACAAGCCCGCCTGCGCGCGGTGAAGTCCAACAACAGCTCATTGCGGGCAGTCAAAACCGGTTGGCAGAACGGCATCCGCACCATGACGGACGCCATTTCCGCGCAGCGCAAGGTCTATCAGGCCCGCAAAGAGTACGCTGTGTCCCGCTACGATTACATTCTTAACACATTAAAACTCAAAAAAGCGGCTGGAGTTCTCTCGCCCGATGATTTACAAACCTTGAATACCTGGCTGGACAGCCCAACCGATACTGTGAGTTCCATCCTGGAAGAAGACGAGTCGTACCTGGAAGAAGTGGACGATCTCAAGTTTGAACGTGAAATCACAACCTTTGAAGACGAGAAAAAACAGGACAGCGGAAAGTCCCATAAGAGTCTTTATGATGCGTTCAAAGCATGGCGAGAAGGCAATTAAAAACAACACCATGCGTAAGCAATAAAAATTTCATATTAACAAAAAGTGAGGGGGTTCCCACTCCGAGGCCAGGCTGAATCTGCCGAAGGAAGGGAATACGCTAAATGGATAAAGACCTTAAACTGGATCAGAAAACTCGTATGCTTCAACAACACGCTCGCTATCTGGCATTTGCGGCCGCCATCGCAGGCAGCACTGGGGCAAGTGCTCAGCTACTGCATAACGTCACCATCGGCAACCCGAAGGCATTGGGCCTGGGGAATGCGGTTACCGCCGATCCACCGGGAATTGATTCCATCCACTTCAACCCTGCCGGCCTTTCCAAGATCAAGGGCCGTCAGATGAACATCAAGCTGTTGGCGGCGCACATGACCATCGACGGCTCTGTGGGCTCCCCCACCAAACCCACTGACACCACCAAAAGCACCTTTTACGAAGGCCACAAAAACGATCCCAACCGTCCGGAATGTAACAGCGGCGACACCCCGACCCAGGATCAGATTGATCAGTGCTGGGGCTATGACCCGATCGCCAATACCAGCACCAGCATTGAGGGCCCTGGCCTGATGCTGCCCTTTGTGGGCTTCACAGAAGTACCTCTGCTGGCATTCCCTTCGGGTGGTATTGCCTTTGAAGACCCCTCCCGCGGCTGGACCTTTGGTACCGCTGTGTATTCACCACAAGGCATCGGCTACATACGGGACGACAAAGACCCGGCCGATGGTAACGGCGATCCCGGTTCCTACCAGGGCGTTAACGTGGGCGTGACCCGACTCACCTATTTCTCACCCACGGTGGCCATTCCGGTGAGCGAAAAGCTGTCGTTCGGGGTGGGCGTCAATTTCTCCTACCAGGGCATGGCGTTGGACACCTACATTCGCGCCCCTCTGGAGACCACCCAGTTTTTGACCGACCTGGAAGACTTTACCGATCTGCACATTATCCGCCCCTACGACACCGTAGGCCGGCTGTCACTGGAAATGGACGACTACCTGTCGGTGGGCTTCAACTTCGGTATTTTGTATGAGCCCTATGACTGGTTGTCCTTTGGTTTCCTGTACCAGAGCGAGACCACGTCCCAGCTTTCCGGTGACTACAAAATGGAGAACACCGATGAATTCCAGGCCACCACCCACGGTCTGGCCCTGATTCCAGGCGCTATTCTGGGTGCCGTCGGCGGCGCTTCCTTCAACGGCACTGCGGTTGAAAAAGGCACCGTGGAGCTGGAATACCTCATGCCGCAGAACCTCTCCTTCGGCACCTCCATCAAGCTGCTGCCCAACCTGAAAGTGAATGTGGATTTGCGCTGGGTTGAATACAGTGTCTGGGATGAACTGCAGTTCGAATTTAGCAACAACGTAGACTTCCTCAACCTGTCCAGCATCATCTACACCATCTCCGGCAATTTTGGCCTGAAGGACAACGCCGACCCGGATGAAATGCGCATCCGCCGTGAATACGATGACACCTGGTCACTGGCCATCGGTGCCGAATACCAGTGGAACGACAACCTGGTACTGCGTGCCGGCTACGAGCCCCGCACTGGCGCCATTCCCAGCTCCTCGGCTGATATGCTGTTCCCCATCGGCGACGCAGACCTGTTCACGGCCGGATTCGGCTGGCAGATCAGCGGCACCACCCGAGTGGATGCGGCCATTGGAGTGCTCTACTCCGAGCAGAAAATTGATGCCTGTGAGTCCAGTAACGCCAACACCTGTAATGAAGGTGATGTGGTTTACAACCCCTATTACTCCATGCCCTTTGAGACTGAAACCACCGCCTACATCGGCGCGATCTCCATTGACAAGAAGTTCTGATCAAGCGGCAACACCCACTCTCCAAGCCCGGCCCCGTGCCGGGCTTTTTTGTTCTCTTCACGCTGACAAAACAACCTGATTTGCTGCTAATTCCCGTCAAACACGGGCGCTAATGCGCTCCCCGACGCCAAATAGTCCTTTCGGTCGATGCCACATTTTTTACATAAAGTTATAAATACTGGGCGCGTAATAAGGACACCACGACGCGGTTTCAGGGCAACATCCAAACAACAACCGGGCCCTGACAAAACAATAAACAACATCTTAATTCAGAAAGTTTAAGACGTAGGGGAACCCAATATGCATCCGCGGCAACTTGTCGTGGCAGTCGCCACTATTCTGTTTTCATTCTTCGCGATCAGCACCCAGGCTTCGGAAAAAATCAGTGAGGACAACCTCTGGGTCTACGATGACGACATCACCGTACCCTCGTTGCTCCACCCTGCCGACCCGGCGTCTGAGGTGATCTACCTGCCGGCGAACGTGTTTGTTCCCACCAGTGATGATCCCAGCGAGCGCTTTCCAGCGATCATCTTCATCAGCAGCTGGGCTTTGAATGAGCATGAATATGCACCCCAGGCAGAATTGCTCGCCGCTAACGGTTACGTGGTGCTGAGCTACACAGCGCGGGGGTTTTACAATTCACCGGGACAGATCACCACCGCCGGCGTGGAAGATTATGCTGATGCGTCCTCCGCCATCGATTACCTGCTGGACAGCGCTAACGGTTATCCCGTGGATCCGGACAACATCGGTGTTTCCGGCATTTCCTATGGCGCCGGCATCGCCCTGCTGACCGGGTTTACCGATTCTCGCGTCAAAGCCATTGCGGCCATGAGTGGCTGGGTGGACCTGATCGACTCACTGTGGGCCGGCAATACGCCCAATTCAGCCTGGATCAACCTGCTGATCGCCAGTGCCCAGCCAATTCCCTTCATCGCCAGCAACAATCCCAGCCCGGAGATTGAAGCCAACTACATGAACATGAAGTTGCACGAGAACGTGCCCGCCACCAAGGAATGGGGTTATGTCCGTTCCGCCAAGACTTACCTGGACGACGTCAACAGCCGCGAAAATCCACCGGCCGTGTACATTGCCAACAACCTGCATGACTACCTGTTCCAGCCGGACAGCCTGTTCACCGCGTTGGAGCAGTACAACGGGCCGTGGCGCCTGGACCTGAGTCGCGGCATCCACGGCTCCGGCGAGGCCGGGGGCCTGCTGGGCAATGAGGACCACACCATCTGGCTGAACGTGGGCATGTGGTTTGATCATCATCTGAAAGGCATTGAAAACGGCATCGACCAGGCAGCACCGTTCAGCACCAAAGTGTTGAATACCGGCCGCCGGGAGAGCTATGGCTCCCTGCAGCCGGAGGATGAAATCAAAGTGTTCAATCTGATCCCGGAATCCGGTGCCCAGGGTGGCCTGTTGTCTGATGAGTACAGCAACACCGTGGCCATGGACCTGCAGTTCAGTACCCTGGACAAAGTGGCCAATGCCGGCGGCTTCCAGGGGGCCTATGCCCACACCGGACGCACCCTGAACACCAACAGTATCCTGCCGGAGTACGGACTGGTGTTCACCACCCCGGTGCTGTCTGAGCCGTTACGCTTGCGCGGTGAAGCCAAAGTGCACCTGTCTGTGGTCGCTGAAGACAAGGCCCAGTATTTTGCCTATCTGTACTACCTGGACCCCCAAACCGGCATCGCCAACTGGGTAGGGCATGCCCCCTTCTCCTGCCACGCGTCAGAAGGTTGTGCCACCACAGAGGGGCAGGTTGAAGAGATCATCCTGGATTTTTACTGGACCTCAGTGGACATTCCCGTCGGCAAGCAGTTGATGCTGGTGATCGATGGCAAAGACCCGGACTACTGGCGCTATGCCACCACACCCGAACTCAATACCGTTGTGTTTGACAGCGATGCACAAGCCACCCTGGAGCTGCCCATCGTATGGGAGAATAGCCAATACGACGATCCGGTGGCCAATTACCAGGAGGCACAAGGGCTCAACCGCAGCGCGGACGGCAACGCCAATAGCACCAAAGGCTTTGGTGGCACGCTCCCCTTATTCCTGCTGCCTCTGTTAGCAGCCCTTTTCACCCTTCGCCACCGCCCTAACTGATATCCTTGGGGCCCGTCAAGCGGGCCCCTGTTCAATTTATCCCCTAACCCACCTCTTATTCAGGGATTTGTGAAGCCTTACTCACAGAATTCCTGTGCCCCTCTGGAAACCGGCTATGTTTAATCTTGTTACTATCGTACTGATTACGATGATTCATGGTTTTCCATTGAGTATTTGGCATGTTGTTGAATCGTTTAACCTGCAGTGTTATTCCCGGTCTGATTGCGTTGAGCCTTGCGGCCTGTGGCGGTGGAGGCAGCTCCGACGGCAATGCTTCCGACGACAATTCCTCCCCCTCGGTCAGCACCAGCACCATCCAGGGCGAAGTGGTAAAAGGAGTGGTGCGTAACGCCATCGTTACCGCCTATGCGCTGGATAATGGCCAGGTGGGCTCGGTCCTCACCAGCACCGAAACCGACAGTCTGGGCCAGTATCGGTTGTCCATCCGCGGCCATAGTGGTCCCATTTACATAGCAGTGACCCCCAATGGCAACAACACGCAGATGGTCTGCGACTACAGTGGTGGCTGTGGCGACTATACCGGTGTGAGCGAACTGGATCTGAACGAGAATGGCACCATCGATTTCGGTGAATCCTTTGCCGCTCCCAGTGATTTTATTCTCACCACCACCCTGCCCTCTGCGGCCAGCACCCAGGCCGGAATTTCAACGCTGACCCACCTGGCGACCCAGTTGGCCCTCGGCTATCCCCAGGGCCTGAACGACGTCTCCATCGCGGTAGCACAATCCCAGATTGAAAACCTGTTTGCAGTCTCAGACCTGAGCAGCACAGATCTGGTGGACCTGACCGACAGCACAGCAGTCGCCAATGCCGACGCCGATGAGCTGCGTTACAGCCTGATGTCCAGTGCGTTGTTAGGCATCAGCAACGATGTTGCCATGGCTCAGGTATTAGAGAGCATCGTGCAACAGCTGCAGATCAATAACGGACAGTTGATAACGCATACCGACAGTGGCAGCGTGCCCACTCTTCTGGACCTGATTGAAGCGGCCTTGACCACCGCCCAGGCCCTGGACCTGGACACCCTGGCAAGTGAATTCAGCCTGGCAGCAGCAGGCCTGCTGAGCAGCGAATCCGGCAGCCTGACTTCAGCGCAGCCTTCCCCAACCGCTGGCGGCACCAATGCCGAGGTGATGGAAAGCTTTATCGCCGACATCCAGCTGTGGCAGGGGTATCTGAGCCTGTCACCAGACCAGCCCTCCTTTGGCGACGTGGTATCTGCCATCGGCGTCTCCACCGGAGCCGACCTGGCCAACCTGCTGAAGGCCATCTCCATTGCGGGCCAGTTCGGCCCTGTGGTGGCCCTGCCTGACGCGGCCTTGAGTGCCGCCTGCAACAGCCTCGCCAATTATTTTGCGCGGCTGGCCTGCCGCTCCCTCATCGCCGGCAAGTCGCTGGAAGAAATCTGCAACGGTTCCCTGAACCTGGTGCTGTTCGGCCGCTCCCTGTGCGATATTCTCAACGATCTCACCTTGCCCCTGGGCAATGGCCTGACTGGAGACTTTGCGCTGTGGGACGGCGTTGCCCGCATCTACGGCTCCACCAATAACGTGATGGTCGACATCACCTTCACCGCCAGTGACAACTACCGCTCCAACTACGGCTTCACCATCAACGGCAGCGCCGAATCAGAGACCGGTATCCTGGAGATCACCGACGGTCGGTTTAACCTGGTGTTTGACGGTGGCCTGGATATCCAGAATCTGAAATTACCGGAAACTGCATCCGGCAACCTGAGCGTGGATTACACCCAGTTCACCACCCTGGACAACAGCAACCCCACCTCCTTCAACGGCGATCTAAGTCTGGCTCTGGACTTGAGCGGAGTGACCGAAGCGGCAGACGACGAATCCCCCTACGCGGGACTGGACAGCATTGATATCAGCATGACCGCGGCGGGTGCGTTCCAATCCTTGAACGGCGATCAGTTTGACGGTTCCATCACGTTGGATGGTGGGCTGGACAGCGAAATCCAGTTCCAGTTTGAAACCGATCTGCCGGATTACAGTGATCGCGCCACCATCACGGTGCGCAGCACACCACAGCAGATTTCCCTGGGCCTGATTGACGAAATCGTAATGGAATGGGCCGGTAAACGTTATGAAATCCTGTACTTCTTTGCACCCTATTACGGTGTGCGGATGACCAACCAGGATGGCGTCATCGTGGACCTGGATCTCAGTGTGGATGACAACGATGTGGCAGGCTACCTGCTGCTCAACGGCACCCGCTACGGTGTGATCTCACCCTTGAACGGCAGCCTGATGTTCACCTTGTCCAATGGATTGAACATTCTGTTGTGACGCAGAGGCTTACCAGCCAAAACTAAAAAAGGGAGCACTAAGCTCCCTTTTTTCACACCATCGTGTTACAGGCCATTTCTGTTACACAAAGTACATCAACAACCAGTCGGCGATCAAAGCAGGCTTGGATTCACCTTCGATTTCAATGCTGTACTCTGCGGAAAACAGGAACTGGCCCGGATTTTTTTCAGTGACTTCTTTCAAAGTGGCCACGGCCCGCACTTTGGCTCCGGTCTTCACCGGTGCCAAAAACCGGATTTTATCAAAGCCATAATTCATGCCCATCTTCAAACCGGCGGGGATCACCAACTCGGACATTTGCGACTGCAGGTAAGGCAGCAGGGACAACGTCAGAAAGCCGTGGGCGATGGTGCCGCCAAACGGGGTATTCTTGGCTTTCTCAACGTCAACGTGGATGAACTGGTGGTCCAGTGTCGCATCGGCGAACGCATTGATCCGCTCCTGGTCGATCTGGAACCATTCTGAGGCCCCCATGGGCTTTCCAACATACTCTTGCAGAGTCGCGGCATCTACTGACTTCATATTATTTCCTCTGTGTCTAAAAACGTATAAAACCAAACGCTAATCGTTGAACAGTTTTTCCAGCTGGGACTCCACCAAAGACCATGGAATCAACAGCGGCTTTTTGGTCACGGTCAGGGTGCAGGATTCGCCGACGACAAGGTATTCAACATGGAACCCTTTGCCTTTGGCATAGCCTTTCTCGCTGTCGCCCTCAAACTCAACATCGTGTTTATCGGCCAGCCGCACCAATCGTTCCACGATGACTTTTGGATCTTCTTTCAATCGGCCGGTAACGGACCTGGTCATAACTACTCCCAATTGGGCCATTCGCCCACTTCAAACCGGATTAGCAGGCGCGTATTTTATCATTAAACGGGCCGCTGTCATGCGTCCAGACACCCCGAAAACGGTCGCAATGGGCTGATCAATCGGCTAAATTCAAAACCCCTATCAGGTTTTTGCTACTGTATTCCAGCAGATCCGCCACGGACTCCTGTCGAACCTGCGCCAAAATCTCAACGATGCGAAACAAATTGAAGGGGGAATTGGGTCGATCCCGCGCAAAGCTGGGGGGAATATCCGGCGCGTCGGTTTCGAAAACGATGGCCTCCCGGGGCAGGGCTTTCAGCATGCCACGCAAGCGACTGGCACGCTCGTAGGTGGCGGCGCCCCCAAAGCCGATTTTGAAACCCAGATCAACCGCTTGCTGTGCCTGCTGCAAGCTGCCGGAAAACGCATGCAAAATGCCCCCGAACGAAAAACGCTGCTTGCGCACGGATTTCAGAACCAGGTCCTGGGTTTTGCGGGAATGGATGATCACCGGCAGGCCATGACTTCCAGCGATGCGTAACTGGGCCTCGAACAGGGTCACCTGCTGTTTCAGGTCCGCCGTGCTATGAAAGCTGTCCAAGCCGATCTCACCCACAGCCACCACACAACCGGCCTCCTCCGCCAATTGTGCGTCCAACCTGGCCATGAGCCCGGCCGTTGACTCAGCGGCATGATCCGCCATAAAACAGGGATGCAGACCATAGGCCGGCAACAACCGGGGGTAGTGAGTCACATCAGGGTACGCGTGAATGACTTCAGACAGTCTGGGCCACTGTGCCAGTGTCACCCCCGGCACCAGGATAGCGGACATGCCGTTCTGGTGGCAGGCACGCAGCACCTCATCCCGCGAGGCATCGAACTGGGGGAAATCGACGTGGCAGTGACTGTCTATCAATCCGTGCATGGTACTAATCCGGACAGGGAAAGGGAAAACCGGGCGCCGCTTGCGGGCCCGGATGCAATTCCCATGGAACCCGATTTCCTTTCCAGAAGCAAATTGATTCCAGAAGCAAATTGATTCCAGCAGCAACGTGATCGCCCCCGGAATGGGAGCGCTCAGGTTAACGATCCCCTAGGCGAAGTAGCCCGCCTGGTCCTGCAGAATATGATCTGCAATATAGTTCGACAGCGCGTAGACGCTTTCCTGAGGATTCACAATGATGGAGGTGGGAAACAGGCTCGCATCACACACAAACAGGCCTTTCACATCGTGGGTTTCCCCATAGGGATTCACCACCGAGTTGGTGGGGTCGGCCCCCATTCTCATGGTGCCTTGAGGGTGGTAGGACACCATTCGTATGGCAAACGGATTGTTTTCAATACCGTCTACCACCGCATCAATGTCGTCCACCGACTCAATGATGCGCTTGTCACCGGTGGGCAGAAATACCCGTTCTGCACCGGCGGCAAAATAAATCCTGGCGGCGGCCTTGAACGCCGCCTTCATGGCCGGAAAATCGCTGTCCGCGATTTGGTAGTCAATCTGTTTTTTCCCGTCCACCAGGCTGACCTGGCCGACATTGTGATCATGGATCAAGGTGACACAGGAAGCGTAGTTTTTGGCCCTGGACATAAAATCCAGATAGGCCTTACCGGTACCGGGTTCAGTGGACATACCCAGCTCAACGGGCCCGGCACCACCGCCTTCCAGTACGAATCCCCCCTTGTCCGGGTGCTCGAATTCATCCACATAGACGCCCAACATGGCGCCGCGCCAGGTGAATACATCACTGCCGAATTCCGCCACCACCATGGTGGAGGGATGACACGCAAAGTTCTTACCCACCTGACCGCTGCTGTTGCCCAGCTCACTGCGTTGGAACAGCAACGGGCTTTGGATGGCGCCGGCCGCGGTCACCACCACCTTGGCTTGCACGGACATCTTGGCCACGGTGCGCCCCGTTTCCGGATCACGAACCTCCGCCTCCACACCTTTGGCGCGTCCGCCTTCGGCCACAATTCGCGTCACCGCGGTGTCGGTGAAGATCCTGGCACCGTGGTGAGAGGCCCAGGGCAAATAGGTCACCAGCATGGACTGTTTACGATCGGTTTTGCAACCTGAGAGACAGTGGCCAGTCAGGGCACATTCCCGGATGTTGCGCTGCAACGGTTTCACCGACCAGCCCAGGGCTTCTGCACCCTGTTGCAGCTTGCGGCTGTTCTCATTGATCTCATGGGGTTGATTGGTGTGGATACCCAGATTGGATTCAATCTTATCGAAATACGGTGCCAGCACCTCCGGGGTCAGATTGGTAAGCCCGTATTCATCCGCCCACTTTTTCAGGATAAAGTCCGGCACGCGGAAGGTTACGCAACCATTCACCACCGTGGACCCACCCAGGCAGCGACCCTGCAATACCAACAAATCTCCCTGACTGGTCGCCTGATTGCCACCGTCCTGATACAACAGTTCCAGCATATCCGGGAATTTTTCGTTAAAGCGGGAAGACGGTACATGGGAGCCCGCCTCCAGTACGATCACGCTCTTGCCTGCCGCCGCCAGCTCGTAGGCCATCACGGCACCACCGGCGCCGGAACCGATCACCACAGCATCCGCCTCCAGGTTCAAAGAGGTGCTCTTCACCTGGGCCGCGGTCGTCACATTCAACATCATATTGTTTACACCTTCTTGGCTTGGGTCAGGTTCGCAGGCGTGGGCAAAGGCGCTTCACCCAGCGAGGGCAGCCCCCATTTTTCGGAAACCGGGCCATCGAAACCCAGTGGAGCCCAGGTGGACTCTTCCCGCCAGTAGCTGGCATACACCAATTTTTTCAGGATGGTGACAATTCCCTGCTGCATGGGGTGACCGGACTGCCAGGCATCAATATAGGCGACCGCATCCGTGGGTGACAGGCGACTGAAACGGGAGAAATGCCAGCCAGTCACCAGAGGGGCGTGCTCGAAGACATCGATCACCATACCCAGGTCAGAGCGCACCTTCTCATCCATCATGGCGAACAGATGATCCAGATTCGCGACCACAGGCACCTGCTCCAGCGGCGTCATGGAGGTGCCATCGGTGGGTAATAAAATGCGGGAAAAATGGGTAAAGAACGCAACTTGGGATGCTGTGAGTACGTCCCCGGCAGGAAGCTCGCCCGCGGGGTGCCTGGAGCAGGCAGACACCAAGGTTCCGAGACCCAGCACCAGGGCACTGTGGGCACCCAGGCTCATAAAACGTCGACGGTTGATTGGCGCCAGTGCCGATTCCAATTCGTTTTGTAATTCTTTTGACACGATGGTTTGCGACATAGGTTCATTCCATATAGCTGACCCAAGAGTCTACACAGAATAAACTTGGGTTGGAAATGACCAAATATACCGGGAACCTGACAATTCGAACCAAAATCTTCCTGCTTGATATGGATCAAAGCAGCATCTGTAGCGTGCGCTATTCTGAAGATGAGAAGGGAGCTTTTTCCTTAACCGACAAAGAGAAGGGAGTACCAATGACCTTGGATAAGCATGATTTGCTGCACGAATTTCCTGAGAGCCGGGATGCCATTCATGAGCTGAAAATGAATAACAACCACTTTGCCAAGCTATTCGACCAGTACCACGAGAAAGATCACGAGGTTCATCGTATCGAGACCGGCGCAGAGAACACCAGCGACGAGTATCTGGAGGTACGCAAAAAAGAGCGCCTGCTGTTGAAAGACGAACTCTATAAAATGATCAAGGATTTTGAACAGGCCTGATGTGGTGGCCGATTCTGATTTAAAAAAGGGGCTTAGGCCCCTTTTTTGTGCGGATAAATCACTTCAGGCTCGGCTTTATAATCACCGCTTGCAGATGGCGCCCGAGATGTCTTTATATTTGTCGTCACACGCGGTCAACTTGCGGTTACCGTATTGGGATTGCGGCCCATTGCGATTAAACACGCCCACGTCAAACTGCCAACGCAAACCCAGTGTCACGGCGGAAGCGTCAAACCAGTCATGGGTGTTGCCGGCAACGTCCTCGTACTCCGTCAACTGAGCATAATACTCCCCGAACACAATAAGGTTGTCCGTCAAACGAAAATCCAGTCCAAGCGCATAGGATATATCGTTACCATCCACATCATCAGAGCCCGTACTGCGGGTGTCCACCCGGTCGTCAAAATAGAGCGTCTCATTCCAGCTCACTTCCGCCAGCCATTTGGCATAGCCCAGCTTGCCATACAGCCCGAATCTGTCTCCCAGCGGCAACATCCCCTTGATGGAAATGTTGGTCGCGGTAAGGTTGGCTTGGTATTCCGCAGAGGACGACACCTGGTGACCATTCACATCCGGATTCTGGTATCGATATTCGCTGTCTGCATCGCCATAGTCAGAGTAGGCCACTTCGATGGCTACGTAACGGGATATCTCCCACCCGAGTTGGAGTTGATAAGCAACATCGCTGTCTGACGTATCGTAGTTCTGTTCGCCGCCCCCCCCTAGCTCGTAGAACAGGTCGTCAATGCCGGCATAGCTGCTGGAGCCCGCTGCGGCACCAATGTATATCTTGCTGTCAGATGCCCAACCGTACTGGGCCAGGATCAAAAGCGAAACACATGAACAAAGACGAAATTGTGTGAGCCCCACTGGCATGCCCCTACTTCTTATTATGTTCCCGGAAAATAAAAAAGCCCGGTCGAAACCGGGCTTTCTTTTTAGCCTGTCTTGCTGTGTTATACAAGCTTTTCCAGTTCAGGAACCGCTTCAAACAAATCAGCAACCAGACCGTAATCCGCTACCTGAAAGATAGGCGCTTCTTCGTCTTTGTTGATGGCAACAATGACTTTACTGTCTTTCATACCGGCCAGATGCTGGATCGCACCGGAAATACCAACAGCAACGTACAGCTGCGGCGCAACAATCTTACCGGTTTGACCAACCTGCATATCGTTGGGAACAAAACCGGCGTCCACCGCGGCGCGGGAAGCACCCACAGCAGCACCCAGTTTGTCTGCCACTTTGTACAGCATCTCGAAGTTGTCGCCATTCTGCATGCCGCGACCACCGGAGATAACAATCTTGGCAGCAGTCAATTCAGGGCGATCGCTCTTGGCCAGCTCTTCACCCACGAAGGAGGAAACGCCTGCATCTTTGGCAACACCCAGGTTCTCGACTGCAGCTGAACCACCTTCTGCAGCAACCGGATCAAACGAGGTACCACGTACGGTCAACACGTTGGTCGCCTGAGAGCTCTCAACAGTGGCAATCGCGTTACCTGCGTAGATTGGACGCTGGAATGTGGTTGCGTTAACCACGCCGGAGATTTCAGAAATCATCTGCACATCCAGCAACGCCGCTACGCGGGGCAGGAAGTTTTTACCGGAAGTGGTGGCAGGCGCCAGGATGTGGCTGTAGCCTTTGCCCACTTCAGCAACCAGATCGGCAACGTTTTCCGCCAGTTGGTGTTCGTAGGCGGCATCGTCTGCCAGCAATACTTTGGAAACGCCTGCAATCTTGGCTGCAGCTTCTGCCACTGCGGCACAACCGGAACCAGCGACCAATACCGTGATATCACCACCGATGGCCTGAGCTGCCGCTACAGTGTTCAGGGTAACACCCTTCAAGCTGGCATTATCGTGTTCTGCATAGACTAATACGCTCATTAGATCACCTTCGCTTCGTTTTTCAGCTTGTCAACCAACTCTGCAACGTCGGCTACCTTGATACCTGCCTGACGTTCAGCAGGCGGCTCGACTTTCACAGTCTTCACCAGCGGAGTAACGTCAACGCCATAGTCGCCCGGAGCTTTGATATCCAGGGGCTTCTTCTTGGCTTTCATGATATTGGGCAGAGAAGCGTAGCGGGGTTCGTTGAGACGCAGGTCAGTGGTTACAACCGCCGGCAGTTTCAGATCTACCGTTTGCAGACCGCCGTCGATTTCACGGGTCACCTTAACGGAGCCGTCGGCCACGTTCACTTCAGAAGCGAAAGTGCCCTGACCCATACCAGCCAATGCTGCCAGCATCTGACCAGTCTGGTTGTTGTCGCCGTCGATCGCCTGCTTACCCAGAATCACCAGCTCAGGCTTTTCTTCATCAACAATGGCTTTGAGCAATTTGGCAACACCCAGCGGCTGCACATCGGCTGCTTCAACCAAGATGCCACGATCAGCACCCAGCGCCAGAGCAGTACGGATTTGCTCCTGAGCTTCTTTAGGACCTACGGCCACCGCGATAATCTCGGTAGCAACCCCCTTCTCTTTCAAACGAACAGCTTCTTCAACAGCGATTTCGCAGAAGGGGTTCATGGCCATCTTGACGTTAGTCAGGTCAACGCCGCTGTGATCAGCAGCCACCCGAACCTTAACGTTGTAGTCAACAACTCGTTTGACAGCAACAAGAACCTTCATGGAACCCTCGGCTTTATAATGGAATGTGGATTTACGGTGTCGTTCCGCTTCTGAATCAGAGGGGGACACCACGCGATCGTCGACAGTACAGGCACCGCACAGAATAGTACAGCGAATTACCTATACTTTGACCGCCCTAGTTAAAAGCGCGAGGTATCTTGCCGTTTTATGTCAGGTAGGTCAATAGCAAATCAGGCAGTGCAACCCGTCCCCCGCGCCAATGCGGCTTCATCTATTAGGACAAAATGGCCGGGAAAAATCAAACAGTTAGTGGCACGACCCGGGCACATTGCTGGGCCGAATACTTTCTATACAGCCAGCACCAACCCTGCCCAACTGAAAAAACAGGACGATAGTCCGAAAGGACCGGTTATAAGGCCATAAAAATCCATTACACTAGCGCCGTCGCACTCCCCCTGGGAATAGTGCGATTTTGCTAATTTTATTAGGGCTACACTCTGCCCTCTTTTAGATCAATTGGAGTACTTAAAGGATGAAGAAGCTTTTCGCTCTGCTCGCCGCATGCATACTGAGCTCTGCGGCCTACTCTCTGGACATTGGCGGCATTACCTTGCCGGATTCCCTGCAAGCCGGAGGTTCTGAATTGCACCTGAATGGCGCCGGTATCCGGGATAAATGGTTGCTGGACCTGTACGTGGGTGGCCTCTACCTCCCTGCCAAGCAAACCGACGGGGATGCCATCCTGCAGGCGTCAGAACCCATGGCCATTCGCCTGCACATCATCTCCGGCATGATTACCAGTGAGAAGATGACCAAAGCCACCGTGGAGGGATTCGAGAACGCCACTCACGGAGAAACGGCACCCCTGCAAACTGAAATCGACCAGTTTCTGGCAACCTTTGCTGAGCCCATCAAAGAAGGCGATATTTTCGATTTCATCTATCTGCCGGGTGCCGGCGTGCAAATCGTCAAGAATGGACAAAATGCCCAACTGATCAAAGGCGACGTGGCCTTCAAATCCGCCCTGTTTGGCATCTGGATATCGGATCGCCCAGCGCAGAAATCCTTGAAGAAAGCGATGCTCGGCCTCAAGGGTTGAGCGGTTATCTGGCCCTGTCCGGCATGTGATGCGATGACGTCACATGCCACCTGACTCTGTCTTAATTTATTCATTAATCCTTCACGTTCAAGCAACAGTAGCGATCTAAAGTCAGCATCGAGGTTTCATATATTGCGGAGATCAAGATGCTTCAGGAACAAAACCTTACTCAGCGCTCAGTGGAATTCAGTCAAAAGCCTCGAATTTTTGCCGAATTCATCACGACGGAGCAGGAAATTCGCAGCGCACAGAAAATGCGCTATGAAGTGTTCTGCGAAGAGTACAAAGTCGAGCTGCCCGTCAATATGGTTTGGAACGGCCATCCCATCGACGTGGACGAACTGGATGATCATTGTCTCCACCTGGTAGTGCGCACTCAGCACGACGGGGAAATCATCGGCTATACCCGGGTTCTTACCTGCGATCTGGCCAAGCGTTTCGGCCGTTACTACTCCAGCCACGAGTTTGACATCAGCAACGTGATCGACCGCCCCGGTCGCTTTCTCGAAATCGGCCGCACCTGCATTCACCCCGAGCATCGCAACGGAGCCACCATCGCCGTTCTGTGGGCCTTTCTCGCAAAATTCATGCAGGAAAACGATTACCAGTATCTGTTCGGCTGCGCCAGCGTATCCCTGGAAGACGGTGGTGAAACCCTGGCGGCACTGAATCCGGTGATCCGGGAAAAATACATGGCGGATGACGAGTTCCGGGTCAGCCCCAAAGTCCCCTTCAAACTGCGCAAAGGGTTGCAGCAGGGCAAAGCGAACTTCCCCCCGCTGTTGAAAGCCTATACCCGAATGGGCGCCCGCATCTGTGGTGAAGCCTGCTGGGATCCGGACTTCAACGTAGCCGACCTGTTCGTGCTGCTGGACATCAATAACGTGGCCAATCGCTACGCCCGTCACTTCCTGAAGGATCGCGAAGCGGCATGATAAAACAATGTTGGTCAGCCGCCTGCCTGTTCTTGCACATTCTGGCGGGCGTGCTGTTGCTGGTGCTGACCGGCTCGCTCTGGAACAATAAAACCAAACTGGTGAAACGTACCAAACAATGGTGGTTGGCACGGACCACCCGCCTGCTGGGCATTGCTGTCAGGATCAGGGGTGAAATACCAAAACCTGAACACGGCAAGGGCGTGTTGTTTGTCAGTAACCACGTCTCCTGGATCGACATCCCTCTGATCGGAGGCTTGTCCCAACTGAATTTTCTGTCGAAGGCCGAAGTGCGTAACTGGCCCATCATTGGAAAACTGGCGGATGGTACCGGCACCCTGTTCATTCAAAGAGGCTCCGGTGACGCAGAACGGGTGTCACGGTCTATTGCCGATTATCTGGATGCAGGGCGCTCGGTTTTGTTCTTTCCTGAAGGCACCACCAGCGATGGCAGGCAGGTTCGGCGTTTTCACGGCAAACTGTTCAAAGCAGCCCAACACACTGCAATCAACGTCTGCCCGGTGGCCATTCATTACCACCTGGCATCAGCAGAAAAGAACCCGGTTCCCTTTATTGGTGATGACGAATTCGCTGAGCATTTATGGAATCTGCTGCGTTATAAGCGCATCACCGCGACCGTGGAATTTCTACCGCTGCGCCCCGTGGACATGACGGAACTGGACAAGTTTGTAAAAGGGCTGCAGCAGGAGGTGGCCTCGTCTGTAGCCGGTCATCATGCCCGATATCAGGCTAATACCAATACTCTATCGCCTGGTGCATCCATTCCCTGCGATCTGAAGGATGAGGCAGCCAGTTTCTGAAGCTGGCTGTCGCCCGGATCAAAAACTCCATCAAACATTGATGCCGGCGCAACACCCGTTCGTGGCGGTGAGGCAATACCGGATTGAATACCCCCAGGGCATTGAACATCTGCAGGGGGTTTTTCTTGATCCAGAGCCAGGACCCCATCTCCAGCGTCAAGGGAAGATAAGTGCCTTTACGGGTGTTCAGGGTTTGTTTGTAAACATGATCCCACAGATCCCCATGCGTGGTGTAATTGCGGGACTGGGGTTCAATCAGATAAAAACTGAAGGTGGGATGGGTGCGCCGAAACAGCAACCTGAGGGCAAACATTTCCCCAATGTCGTCAAACGGATCCGGCGTATAGGCATAGGGAAACCAGACCTGATCCTGATGCCCAAAACCGGAGTGGCAATCCAGGGAGATCACAAAGCTGGATTCCTTGACAATGCTCTCCACCATGCGGATGACGGCGTTGGCCTCTTTCTCCATGGGGTCATCCCGACGCCCGCGATACCAGGGTATATGTCGACTAAGACGTTGACCGCCCAGTAAAAACGGCACTTTGCCGGTGGCATCAATGGGTGCGTTGCGCATCAGGTCCACGCCATTGAGGTTACTGCGGGTACGCCGCAACATGCCGGAAGGATTAACCAACGGCACAAACAGAATACGCACGTCTTCCAGCATCGCATCCAGGCTTTCATCCCAGTCCATCCGGTTGAACAGCGTGTGCATGAAGGACAAGATCACCTGGGTGCCAATGCGTTCCACACCATGCACGCCACCGGTAAAAATCACTGTGGGCACGTCCGCCTTGGCGTTGCCGATTTCAAAACAATAGATGGGCAGGCAATCGTCACCGCACTCAATGGCGGTCAGTGTGTGAATTCGGGCGGGCAAATCCGGCTGTTCAAGCCACCGGTCCATTTGATAAAGCTCAGGCAGGCCCTTAAGGACCCGGTCGGAACGTATAAGCGTCAAGAAAGGAGGCTCCATTACAACGAATGCAGCCGTTTTATAACATTTGGATTGCAGGACTATGACAGTTGCGATTGCGTCCGCATATTTAAGATGCCGCCAAGGCTAGTCTGGCAACCTGGGTAAGCCAGTGGCATCGCAGCCATGGTTGGGACAATAGCCGGCAGGATTCTTCGCCAGATACTGCTGGTGATATTCCTCTGCATAATAGAAATCGAAGCGATCCACAATTTCTGTGGTACTGGGTTCCAGGCCCCGTTCAGTCAGAGCCCGGTTATAAGCTGCTTGTGTTGCCTCGGCCTCAGCTCGCTGCTCCGGCGACGTGGGATAGATGCCAGAACGGTACTGGGTACCCACATCATTGCCCTGGCGCATACCTTCACAGGGGTTGTGGTTCTCCCAGAAAATTTTCAGTAACCTCTGAAAGCTGATCTGGTGCGGATGAAACACCACTTTCACCAGCTCGTTGTGACCGGTCAGGCCGCTGCAAACCTCTTCGTAGGTTGGATTGGGGGTAAGCCCTGCACCATAGCCCACCGCGGTGGTGTGTACGCCCGGCACATTCCAGAACAGTTTTTCAGCGCCCCAGAAGCAGCCCATACCAAAGTAGGCCGTTTCCGTGCCCGCCGGGTACGGAGGCTTTAATTCGGTTTGCAATACGGCGTGTAACACCTCCACTTTCAGAGGGGTAGCCCGACCTGGCAACGCGTCTTCTTCCGTGGGGAGTTTCAATTTGTTTTTTCGACTACCGAACATCCAGTCCATCAGGGCAACCCATCACACGTGGTGCAGATCTCAGCTCTGCAGTGCTTCCAAATTTGAATACAATGCCAGTGATTCCGGATTTGCCAAAGCATCGGTATTTTTCACCGCTTCACCGTGAATCACTTTACGTACCGCCAATTCCGCAATCTTACCACTGATTGTGCGGGGTATATCGGCGATTTGTATAATTTTAGCAGGCACATGCCGGGGTGTGGTATTGGTTCGGATCGTGGATTTGATAATGGCGATTTTCTCGTCATCCAGGTGTTCGCCCTCTTTCAGTCGAACGAACAAAATAACCCGCACATCATCCTGCCAGTCCTGCCCTACCACCACGCTTTCCAAGACGAAATCCAGCTGCTCCACCTGGCGATAAATTTCCGCGGTGCCGATGCGCACCCCACCCGGATTGAGCACGGCATCTGAACGGCCATAGATGATCATGCTGCCGCGGTCCGTGATCTCACCATAATCACCGTGAGCCCAGACGCCATCAAAGCGGTCGAAATAGGCACCGTGGAACTTGGCGCCATCGGCGTCATTCCAGAATCCGGCAGGACAGGATGGAAAGGCATTCAGGCACACCAGCTCGCCTTTTTCATTGACGACTGCCCTGCCCTGCTCATCGAAAATTCTCACATTCATGCCCAGGCCGATGCACTGCAGCTCGCCACGAACCACCGGCAGTAGCGGATTGCCCAGGGCGAAACAGCTGATGATATCGGTGCCACCAGAGATGGACGACAGGCAAAGATTGGCTTTGAAATCCCGATAGACATAGTCAAAGCTCTCATGAGAAAGCGGTGAACCGGTGGAGAAGATTCCCTTTAACCGACTCAACTGGTGGGATTCCCGGGGTTTGACACCGGCCTTTTCCAGCGCCGATAAGTATTTGGCACTGGTGCCAAACAGGCTGATGCCCTCTTCATCTATCATGTCAATCAAGGCAGATGCTTTGGGGTGAAACGGAGAACCATCAAACAGCACCAGAGTAGCGCCGCTGGCCAGGCCGCTGATCAGCCAGTTCCACATCATCCAGCCACAGGTGGTGAAATAGAAGAACACGTCTTCGGCTTTCAGGTCCGCGTGCAGGCTGTGCTCCTTACGGTGCTGCAGCAGTGTACCTCCGGTAGTGTGCACAATGCACTTGGGCACGCCGGTGGTACCGGAGGAATACATGATATAAAGCGGGTGATCGAAGGGTACCTGGGTGAATTCCAGTTTCCCAGGCGCGTCATTCTGCTCTATCTCGGGGTAAAGGGTGGTGGCGTTCAGGTTCTGCACAGACGGATCGGATTGCAGGACAGACGGATCGGATTGCAGAAAGGGCACCAGAATGGTGTTTTGAATGCTGGGGATCTTGTGCTGCACCAGCTCTACCCTGTCCAGAATCGAGATCGATTTACCGGCATAGAAGTATCCGTCTACGGCAATCAGCATCACCGGTTCAATCTGCTGGAAGCGATCCACAATGCCATTGATACCAAAATCCGGAGAGCAGGAACTCCAGATCGCCCCCAGGCTGGTGGCCGCCAGCATACCCACCACTGTTTCGATGCAGTTGGGCATGACGGCCGCAACCCGGTCGCCTTTACGGACGCCGTTGCGTTGCATGAAAGCGGCCAGGCGTTGCACTTTATTGTACAACTGCTGATAGGTAACGACGTCCCTGCGACCGTTTTCACCGCGAAACACCAATGCCGGTTTATGGGCGGAATCTGCAGCCCCGGCAGGGGCTAACAGATTTTCGGCAAAATTGAGCGTGGCCTGCGGATACCATTTGGCGCCAGGCAGCTTGCCGGGGTCGTCCACAACCCTATCCGGATTTCCGTTCAGCCGGATGCCGCAGAACTCAACCACACGCTCCCAGAACGCTGCACTGTGTTCGCAGCTCCAGCGATGCAGCGCAGCATAGTCATCCACAGACACCCCGCAACGGGCCTGTACCAACGCCATAAACCGGTGCATATTGGTGTTGTCGATCCAGGCTTGATCCGGTTGCCACAGCACGTTTTCCACAGTTATTCCTCTTCGTCCAATTCCAGTTCGATCAATTCATCGCCTTCATTAACCAGCGAACCCTGCTCGAAGAACACGGCCTTCACCACTCCGGCACATCTGGCACGAATGGCATGCTCCATCTTCATCGCCTCCACGGTGATGAGCAAATCGCCTTCGGCCACCGCTTGCCCGGGCTTGACCGCCACATTGACGATCCGGCCATTCATGGGGGCTTTCAGGTGCCCATCGGAGGTTTCGTCGGCCGCGCGATGTTGAAAGCGATATTGCTCCACCAGGACGGACTGGCCATCCCTGAACAGGGTGATCTGTTCCGCCTGGGCGAATGCCGCCACCCGACCACTGTAGTCACCGGACACCACCATTTGGTGGCCCTGCAGGTTCACCTGCACCACCCAGCGGGTATCGCCGCATTGGGCCGACACCGAGCCGTTGTCTTCATTCAAGGTCACCTGGAGTGTCGAATCCGCACCCTGAAAGATAAAGACCTGTGAACTGACACTGTTAACCTGCCAACCGGTAAGCGTGTTCCAGGGCTCATGTTGCGAACCCTGGCCACGGCCCTGCGCAAAGAGGAACAGCGCAGCCAGGATATAATCCTCTGCCGTGGCAGGCACCGAATCAAAGGCCAACGCTGCATGATGGTCATCGATGAAATGGGTGCTCAGTTCTGCCCGCTGGAATGCAGCATTGCCGATCACACTCTGCAGAAAACCGATATTGGTCTTCGGACCGGCGATGTGGTACTGGGTCAGCGCGCGCTCCATGCGATGAATGGCACGTTCACGGTTGACATCCCAGGTGATCAGCTTGGCAATCATCGGGTCATAGAAGACACTGATCTCATCCCCCTGCACCACGCCGGAATCAATGCGGACGTTGGCGGTTTGATCCGGCGTCCCCAGATAGCGAATGGTGCCCGTGGAGGGCAGAAACTCGTGCTCAGGATCTTCAGCATAGATCCGAACCTCAATGGCGTGGCCCTCAATACTCAGTTGATCCTGCGCCAGTGGCAGGGGCAAGCCCTCGGCCACCCGCACCTGCCATTCCACCAGATCCTGACCGGTGATCATCTCCGTCACCGGATGCTCCACCTGCAGGCGGGTGTTCATCTCCATAAAATAAAATTCGCCGGTGGCGGACAGCAGGAATTCAATGGTGCCGGCCCCCACATAACCGATGGCCTTGGCTGCCCGCACGGCCGCCTCCCCCATCGCCTGACGAATGGCCGGGTCCATGTTGGGTGCCGGCGCTTCCTCCACCACTTTCTGGTGACGACGCTGAATGGAGCAATCGCGCTCAAACAGGTACACCCCGTTGCCGTGAGTATCGGCGAACACCTGAATTTCCACGTGGCGCGGCTGCATGACATACTTTTCAATCAGGACATGATCGTCGCCGAATGACGCTTTCGCCTCCCGCTTGCAGGCGGCCAGGCTCTCAACGAATTCCGCTTCTGCGTGCACCAGGCGCATGCCTTTACCACCCCCGCCGAGGGAAGCTTTCAGCAGCACCGGGAAGCCAATGTTGCGGGCCTGTTGTAACAGAAATTCCGGTTCCTGGTTTTCCCCATGATAGCCTGGCACCAGGGGCACATCCGCTTGTGCCATCAGGAGCTTGGCTTGGGCTTTGGACCCCATGGCCACCATGGCGCTGGCCGGTGGGCCAATCAACACCACATCATGGGCAGCGCAACGGCGGGCGAAGTTGGCGTTTTCTGACAGAAAACCATAACCGGGGTGGATGGCATCGGCACCGGATTTTTCCACCACCTCGAATATGCGATCCATATTCAGGTAGCTTTCGGAGGCGGATGACGGCCCAATCCAATAGGCTTCATCGGCCAACAAAACGTGCTGGGCCTGACGATCAGCATCGGAATAAACGGCAACGGTCTCGATATCCAGACGCTTCAGGGTGCGGATCACACGACAGGCGATTTCCCCACGGTTGGCTATTAATACTTTCTTAAAGAGTGATTTCCTGCTCATGCTGTCGCCCCTTCACTGTCTGTACTTCTCCATGCGGGTTCGCGCTTTTCCAGAAAAGCGGCCAAGCCCTCTTGCCCCTCAGGGGACACCCGGAGGTCGGCGATAACTTCCGCCGTCACTGTTTTGGTTTGCTCACCTAGCGGCGCTTTGCCGATGTCCTGAATCAGTTGCTTGCAGCGCGCCATGGCCTGGCCACCATTTTTTGCAATCAATTGCGCCAGGCTCATGACCGCTTCCTCCAGCGCCTCCGCTGCAACCACCTCATTCACCACATTCATGGCCTGCGCCTGGTCAGCGTTGAACACTTCGGCCGTCAACATATAGCGCCTCGCGTTTTTGATGCCCATGGCCTCAATCACATAGGGACTGATGACAGCCGGTGCCAGGCCAATCCGAACTTCGCTCAGGCAGAACGTGGCTCCACGGGCGGCGATGGCAATATCACAGGCGGTGATCAGTCCCAGCGCGCCCCCGTAGGAAGCGCCACACACTTTTCCGATCACCACTTTCGGCAGGCTGTACACCACGTGCATCAGCTCCGCCAGCTGCAGGGCATCGGTGCGGTTTTCGTCCCGGGTCAGGGTTGCCATGCTTTTCATCCAGTTAAGGTCCGCTCCGGCAGAAAAATTCTTGCCTGCCGCCTGCAACACCACCACACGACAATCGCCGTCACTGCCGACTTGTTTAAATGCCTGGGTCAATTCCAGAATCATCTGATCATTGAACGCGTTGTGCAGTTGTGGCCGATTCATGGTGATGCGGGCAATCGGACCCAGTTTTTCCAGTTGTACAAATTCCATTGTCATCACCTTACATGCGGAACACGCCGAAACGGGTTTCAGGGATCGGTGCATTCAACGCTGCACTGATGGACAGGCCCAGGACATCCCGGGTTTGCGCCGGATCAATGACGCCATCGTCCCACAGGCGGGCACTGGCATAGTAGGGGTGCCCCTGCGCTTCGTAGGTGTCGATGATCGGCTGTTTGAAAGCCTGCTCATCCGCCTCCGGCCAGGTTTCCCCTGCCCGTTCCATGTTGTCCTTTTTGATCTGCGCCAGCACGCCGGCTGCCTGCTCCCCCCCCATCACCGAAATGCGGGCATTGGGCCACATGAACATAAAGCGCGGATCATAGGCGCGGCCGCACATACCGTAATTCCCGGCACCGAAACTGCCGCCGGTGATCACCGTCACCTTCGGTACCTGGGCACAGGCCACTGCGGTCACCATCTTGGCCCCGTTACGGGCAATGCCTTCCGATTCGTACTTGCGACCCACCATAAACCCGGTGATGTTCTGCAGGAACACCAGGGGAATCTTGCGTTGGGCACACAGCTCCACGAAGTGGGCGCCTTTGAGGGAGGATTCGCTGAACAGGACCCCGTTATTGGCAACAATCCCCACCGGAATACCCCAGATGCGGGCATAACCACACACCAGCGTGGTGCCGTACAACGCCTTGAATTCATCGAATTCGGAGCCATCCACCACCCGGGCAATCACTTCCCGCACATCGTAGGGTGTCTTCAGGTCCGGTGGCACCACACCATAGATTTCGGAGGGATCATAACGGGGTGGCACCGGCTCAACCACGTCCGTTTGAATGAGTTTTTTCCGGTTCAGGCGTTTTACCGCAGAGCGGGCCAGTTGCAGCGCGTGTTCATCGTTCTCCGCATAATGATCGGCCACCCCGGAGGTACGGCAATGGACGTCCGCCCCACCCAGCTCTTCTGCAGTCACCACCTCACCGGTGGCCGCCTTCACCAACGGTGGCCCCGCCAGGAAAATGGTGCCCTGCTCTTTGACGATGATGCTTTCATCCGCCATGGCAGGAATGTACGCCCCACCGGCCGTACAAGAGCCCATCACCACTGCAATCTGCGGAATGCCTTTGGCGGACATATTGGCCTGATTGAAGAAAATGCGGCCGAAGTGTTCGCGGTCCGGGAACACGTCATCCTGTCGCGGCAGGTTGGCACCGCCGGAATCCACCAGGTACACACAGGGCAGATGGTTTTCCTCGGCAATGGTCTGGGCCCGCAAATGTTTTTTCACCGTGAGAGGGTAGTAACTGCCCCCCTTCACCGTGGCGTCGTTGGCCACCACCATACATTCCAGGCCTTGAATCCGGCCAATACCGGCAATCACACCGGCCGCCGGCACATCCTCACCATACACATCATGAGCCGCCAGCTGTCCCACTTCCAGGAAGGGCGAACCCGGGTCCAGCAAGCGCTGCACCCGCTCCCGAGGCAGTAATTTTCTCCGCGCCAGGTGTTTTTGCTGCGCCTTCTCGCCCCCACCCTTCTTGATGGTTTCACTCAATCCCCTGAGGTCTGCGACCAGGGTTTCCATGGCCTTGCGATTGGCCAGGAACTCAGGGGAATGAGGATTGACTTTGCTTTCCAATATGCTCATGTGCTCATTCCTGAATTGTTGTTTTATGCGGTTTCGTTGAAAAGTTCCCGGCCGATCAACATGCGGCGAATCTCCGATGTGCCGGCGCCAATCTCATAGAGTTTGGCGTCACGCAGTAAGCGGCCGGTTGGGTATTCATTAATGTAGCCATTGCCACCCAGGGTCTGGATGGCGTCAAGGGCGCAACGGGTGGCGTTCTCGGCGGTGTAGAGAATGACGGCTGCGGCATCTTTGCGGGTGGTTTCACCACGGTCACAGGCCTGGGCCACTGCATACAGATACGCGCGACTGGCGTTGGTGATGGTGTACATGTCGGCCACTTTGCCCTGCATCAGCTGGAATTCACCAATGGCTTTGCCGAACTGCTTGCGCTCGTGGATATAGGGCACCACCACATCCAGGCAGGCCAGCATGATGCCGGTGGGCCCGCCGGACAGCACCACCCGCTCGTAGTCGAGACCGCTCATCAACACTTTCACACCCTGATTCAGCTGACCCAGGATGTTTTCCTCCGGCACTTCACAGTCCTCAAACACCAGTTCACAGGTGTTGGAACCGCGCATGCCCAGTTTGTCCAGCTTCTGCGCCTGACTGAAGCCTTTGAAGCCCCGCTCCACAATGAACGCGGTGATGCCGTGCGGACCTTTATCCAGTTCGGTTTTGGCGTAGATCACATAGGTGTCCGCATCCGGGCCATTGGTGATCCACATCTTGTTGCCATTCAAAACATAGCGATCACCCTTTTTATCCGCCCGCAGTTTCATACTCACCACATCGGAGCCGGCATTGGGTTCACTCATGGCCAGCGCACCCACGTGCTCCCCACTCACCAGTTTGGGCAGATAGCGGGCCTTTTGCGACTCGGTGCCATTGCGGTGAATCTGGTTCACACACAGATTGGAATGGGCGCCGTAACTGAGCCCGACGGAGGCCGACGCCCGACTGATTTCTTCCATGGCGATGACGTGGGCCAGATAGCCCAGGGCGCTGCCACCGTATTCTTCCGCGACGGTCATACCCAGCAATCCGAGATCACCGAATTGCTTCCACATTTCCGCCGGAAACTGGTTACTGGCATCGATCTGCGCGGCTCTGGGGGCCAGTTCGGCCTGGGCAAAACGGTGCACGGTATCACGCAGGGCATCCAGGGTGTCGCCGAAACCGAAATTGAGTGAGGGATATAACGTACTCATGGGAAGATCCTTGTGTTCAAGTCAGAAATAAAGGGAAAGGTCTTGCATTATTGGCCTGCTTCCATCGCATCCAGACAGCGTTGGCGGGCTTCTTTTAATTCAATCTTCATGATTTCAATATCATGGAGCTGTTGATCCAGTAACGCTTCCTTGTCATCCAGAATGGCCAGGAATTGCTCCAACTGTTTCATGTTGCCGGAATCCGGATCGTACATATCAAACAGGATACGGCTTTCTGCCAGGGTAAACCCCAGGCGCTTGCCGCGCAGAATCAGTTTGAGCAGGGTGCGATCCTTTGGACTGTAGATGCGTTTCTGCCCTTCTCGCTGGGGCGACAGCAGCCCCTGATCCTCATAAAAACGGATGGCGCGGGTGGTGATATCAAACTCACGGGACAGCTCACTGATGCTGTAACTGGTTTTGCGTTTTTCCTTAACGGGTTTTGTCATGGCTCTGATCCATACAACAGGATCTGGAAATCTTAATTGACGTTTACGTAAAGGTAAATAGAAACACCCGCAGAAAGATGACGCGGATGCCCCGCCCAAGCTTCGGGCACACGCCCGCACAAGAACTCTGTTAAGATCAAATTCCCCAATTTCACAATCAGTTAGAGGCGAAAATGACTCGAACAGTCCTCATCACCGGTTGCTCATCCGGCATTGGTAAAACCCTGGCCGAAACACTGCATAATCAGGGCTACAAGGTCATTGCCACCGCCCGCAGCGAAGACAAAATCAAGCCCCTGGCCCAGCGCGGCATCATGACACTGGCATTAGATGTTACCGATCCCGACAGCATCAGCCGCGCCATTCAATCCATTGAACAGCAAAGCCTGATTGTGGACATCCTGATCAATAACGCCGGTTACGGTGCCATGGGCCCACTGGCGGAAATGCCCAGCCACGAACTGGAAAAGCAATTCGCCACCAACGTCTATGGACCCGTCAACATGGTGCGGGCCTGCCTGCCCATGCTGCGCAAAAGTAAGCAGGCTCTGATCGTCAATGTGGGTTCGGTATCCGGCATTCTGGTGACGCCGTTTTCCGGGGCCTACTGCGCAACCAAGGCCGCCCTGCATGCTCTGTCCGATGCGTTCAGAATGGAACTGGCACCCTTTGGCATCAACGTGATGACGGTGATGCCTGGCGCCATTGAATCGGAATTCGGCAACGCCGCGGAGGCCTCTTTAAGTCGCACCCTGCCAGAAGACAGCATTTACCAGTGGGCCAAAGCGGGGATCGAGAAACGCGCTCAGGCCTCCCAGGCTAACCCCACCCCCACCAGCGAATTTGTGCGCACACTGATTCATAAGATCGAAGCACACTCCCCGCGGCCCACCGTGGCCATCGGCAACGGCAGCACAGCGTTCCCGCTGATGGCCCGGCTTATTCCCACCCGCTTGCGCGACGGCCTGTTGAAGCGCACCTTCGGCCTGAACCAGCGAATCCGCAACTAGCGGGAAACTCGCACAATGTTTTCCTATACTGGGTGTACTAACCCGATAAGGACCGCCCATGCGACGATGGAATGGCTGGGGTGATGAAGCTGATCATTTCCCGCTGAAGCCGGAGGCCCAACGTTTTCTCGCCCAACAAATCGGTAGCGGTTGTCCGTTGCCGGACGCGACTCTGGAATCCGTCCTGGACCAGGTCCCGGCTTCGCGATTGCCGGCGCACCCACTGGTATCCATGGACCCCGAACAACGGGTACGTCATGCCCGCGGACAAAGCCTGCCGGACTGGCTCGCCATGCGCTCCGGGAACATGGCCCCCTTTCCCGACGGTGTGGCGTTTCCGGATACCAACGCAGACGTACGCGCGTTGCTGCAGTATGCCCAACAGCACGATGTGGAGCTGATCACGTACGGCGGTGGCTCTTCTGTGGTGGGTCACATCAATCCGCGGGATTGCGACCGCGCCACGCTCACAGTGGACATGAAAAACTTCAACCGCCTGCTGCACCTGGACCCCACCAGCCAGCTGGCCACCTTCGGCGCGGGCACACCCGGGCCCCTTCTGGAATCGCAACTGTCGGCCCAGGGTTACATGCTTGGGCATTTCCCGCAGTCCTGGGAGTTGTCGACCCTGGGAGGCTGGGTGGCCAGCCGCTCCAGTGGCCAGCAATCTTTGCGTTATGGTCGCATCGAGCAACTGTTTGCCGGCGCTACGGTGGAAACCATGGCCGGCACCCTCACTATTCCCACATTGCCCGCATCCTCCGCGGGGCCGGATCTGCGCGAACTGATCCTGGGCTCTGAAGGCCGCCTGGGCATCATCACCGATGTCAGCGTCCGCATCAGCCCATTACCGGAGCAGGAACATTTTTACGTTGTTTTCTTTCCGGACTGGGACAGCGGTATCTCGGCGGTGCGCACACTGGCCCAGGCCCGGGTGCCGCTTTCCATGATGCGACTGAGCAATCCGCGAGAAACCTGGACTCAATTAAAACTGGCCGGACACGAACACGCCATCAGCCTGCTGGAAGGCTACCTGAGTCTGCGCGGAGCCAGCCGGAATAAATGCATGTTCACCTTTGGTGTGACCGGCAGCAAAGCAGACTGCAAAGCCATATTGGCCCAGGCCAATCGTGTGTTGCGCGGCTTTGGTGGTGTGAACACCGGCACCTTATTGGGCAACAAGTGGCGGGAAAATCGCTTCCGCTCACCGTATTTGCGGCATGCACTGTGGGAACTGGGCTACGCTGTGGACACTCTGGAAACCGCCGTGGATTGGGCGCGGGTGCCGGCCACGGTGGACGCTATCGAACATGCCATCCACAACACGCTGAAAATGGCACGGGAGAACATTCACGTGTTCACGCACCTGTCTCACATCTATGGGCAGGGCTCCAGCATCTACACCACCTACGTGTTTCGCTGCGGCAAGACCTATGCCGAGACCCAGGATCGCTGGCGGCGCATGAAACAGGCAGCCAGCCAGGCCATTATCAAACAGGGCGGCACCATCTCCCATCAGCACGGCGTTGGCACGGATCACGCGCCCTACCTCAAGGCCGAGAAAGGGGAACTGGGCATCGCCACCCTGCGCGCGCTGTGTCGTTATTTCGATCCCAGTGGCAATATGAATCCGGGAAAACTGTTACCTGAGGACCCCAGTCATGACGGCCATTGATCGACAAGGCACCTGGCAACAGATTCAACAGCGTGCCCAACCCTGGGATCTGGTGATTGTCGGTGGCGGCATCACCGGTGCCGGCATTTTACGGGAGGCGGCGCGCCTGGGGCTGCAGTGCCTGTTGCTGGAACAGCAGGATTTTGTCTGGGGCACCTCCAGTCGCTCCTCCAAGATGGTACACGGCGGATTGCGCTATATCGCCCAGGGTGACATCGCACTGACCCGCCACTCGGTGCAGGAACGGGAGCGGCTGATCGCAGAAGCACCCGGGCTGGTGGAACGGCTGGGTTACCTGTTCCCGATCCGCAAAGGCCAGATCCCGGGAAAATTGTTGTTCAACAGCCTGCTCAAGGTGTACGACACGCTGGCGGGCATCAAAACCCAACAATATTTCAACGCCAAAGCACTGCTGACCCGGGTGCCGGGCCTGAATCCGGAACAACTGAAAGGCGCCAGCTACTACACCGATGCCATCACCGACGACGCCAGGCTGGTGCTGCGGGTTCTGCATGAAGCCCTTCACGAAGGCGGACTGGCCTTGAATTATTGCCGGGCCGAATCCTTACTGTTTGACAGCAACCATGATGTCAACGGCGTGCTGGTGACCAACCAGGTCGATGGCGAACAACAGGAGGTGAAAGCGCGGGTGGTGATCAACGCCACTGGCGCCTGGGTGGACCATCTACGGGAGCCGGTGGCACAAGAGCGCACCATCCGCCCACTGCGCGGCAGCCATATCATCATCCCCCACGAATTGGCCCCGGTCGCCGATGCCCTCACCCTGTTTCACCCCCAGGATAAACGGGCGGTGTTCATCTTCCCCTGGGAAAACACCACGGTGATCGGCACCACCGATCTGGATCATGATGCCGACCTCAACTCGGAACCGGCAATCACCAGTGCCGAGGTGGACTATCTTCTGCACTTGGCACAACAACAGTTCCCCCTTGCCGGAATTAATCGCGCCGCCATCCTGTCCACCTTTGCCGGCGTGCGGCCGGTAATCAGCAAGGATCGAAATAAAGCACCATCCAAAGAAAAGCGCGATCACCAGGTGTGGGTGAACCAAGGCTTGGTGAGTGTCAGCGGCGGCAAGTTAACAACCTTTCGCCTGATCGCACTGGACACCCTGAAAGCCGCAGCCCCCCTATTGGGAGCCGACATCAAATCCCTGATTCACGGTGGCAACAGCATCATCACCCCGCCAACCCTTACCCCAGCGGAACTGAGTACCATGGGATCTGCACCGCAACCGCCCCTGGCCCCGGAACAGGCCGCCCGCCTGCTTGGGTGCTATGGCGATCGGGCCGGGGACATCGTACAGCTTGCCCGCGACGGTGAGCTGACCCCCATTCCCCCCACCCGCTTCTGCCTGGCAGAACTGCGCTGGTGCGCCCGCGAGGAAAGCGTGGTTAACCTGGACGATCTGCTGCTGCGCCGCACCCGCCTGGGCCTGTTACTGAAAAGCGGAGGTGAAGCCCTGTTTGGCCCATTGCAGACGATTTGCCGTGATGAGCTGGGCTGGGATGAGGCCCAGTGGCAACGCCAGCTGCAACGCTACCGCAACCTGTGGCAGCAGCACTATTCGGTACCGGATGCCTGATGGATAAAACCCTTCTCGCCATCGATAACGGCACCCAGAGTATCCGGGCCCTGTTGTTCAGCCTGGAGGGCGAGCTGCTCGCCAAAAGCAAAGTGGACATCGAAGCCTACTACTCCGACCAACCCGGCTGGGCAGAACAGGACCCGGACTATTTCTGGAATAAACTCTGCGCAGCCTGCCAGGGCTTGTGGTCAAACAACAACGTGGATCGCGCCGCCATCGCCAGCATCGCGCTGACCACGCAACGCTCCACCGTGGTCAACCTGGACCGGCAGGGCAAGCCCCTGCGCCCGGCCATGGTGTGGCTGGATCAACGGCACCTGGAACAGGTGCCTAAGCTGAAAGGACCCTGGCGCTACCTGATCAAAGCGGCCGGTGGCGAAGACATTCTGAATTACTATCGATCCCAGGCGGAACGCAACTGGATCGCCCATCACCAACCGGACATCTGGCAGGCCACGGACAAATTCCTGCTGCTGTCGGGCTACCTGAACCACAAGCTCTGCGGTCGCTATGCCGATTCAACCGCCAGCCAAGTGGGTTATCTGCCCTTTGATTTCAAACAGCATCGCTGGTGCAGTTCCTTCGACTGGCGTTGGCAGGCGTTGACCGTCAAACCCCGCCAACTGCCATCACTGCACCTGCCAGGTAGCGTCATCGGCCGCATCTCCAAAGCCGCCTCCGATGCCACCGGTCTGCCCTGTGGGTTGCCCCTGGTGGCAGCCGGTAGCGACAAAGCCTGCGAGGTCATCGGTTCCGGTGCGTTATCCCCGGCCATCGGCCATATCAGTTACGGCACCACAGCCACCTTCAACACCACCAGCCCACGCTATTTCGAAACCACCCCCATGCTGCCGCCCTACCCGGCAGCCATCCCCCGGCATTACAGTACCGAAGTGATCGTGCACCGGGGTTACTGGATGGTGAACTGGTTCAAGCGGGAGTTTGCGCGGGAGGAAATATCCCAGGCGGCCGAGCTGGGAGTGGCCGTGGAAACCTTGTTCGAGCCATTGCTGGCGTCGGTACCCGCCGGGTCCATGGGATTGACATTACAGCCGTACTGGTCGCCTGGATTACGCATACCCGGGCCGGAAGCCAAAGGCGCCATAATCGGCTTTGGCGATGTGCACACCCGCGCTCACCTGTACCGCGCCATCGTGGAAGGTATCGCCTACGCCCTCCGCGAAGGCAAAGAGCGGGTGGAAAAGCAAAGTCGCAAAAACATTCACACCCTGATGGTGTCCGGAGGCGGCTCACAAAGCGACGGCGTGATGCAGATTACGGCAGACATTTTCGGCATGGAGGCAACGCGCCCACACACCTATGAAACCTCCGGACTGGGCGCCGCGATCAATGGTGCAATTGGCGCCGGACTGTTCGATGACCATCGCCATGCCATAGAAGCCATGACCCACCGCGGCAGAGCGTTCACACCCCAACCACAAAACCAAAAACTGTACGACCAGCTGTTCAAAGAGGTGTACACACCACTGTACGAACGATTGAAGCCTTTGTATCAATCCATCCGCCGCATTGTCGGCTACCCGTAGGCGTTCTCTTTGAAGAGCCGCTGGATTTCCAACACTTGGTCTTCATTGTCCACCAGGGCCTGGACGCATTCTGCATCCAGCTGCACGCCGGCCAGCTCGTTCAGTTTGTCAAAAGCAGCCCGATTGCTCCACGCCTCTTTATAGGGGCGCCGACTGGTCAACGCATCAAACACATCCGCCACCGCCACAATCCGAGCCTCCAAGGGTATGGCACTCCCCACCAGGCGATCCGGATAACCGCTGCCATTCCAGGCTTCATGGTGATGCAAGGCGATGTTCTTCAGCATACCCACCTGCTCCACCCCATCCAGTCCATAATTTTTCAAGAGCTTATCCACCAGCTTGCGGCCCTCTTCCGCATGGGTGCGCATTACCTCCTGCTCCTCTTCATTGAGCGGCCCCTCTTTTAGCAGGATACGGTCGGGAATCACCAGCTTGCCCAAATCGTGCAAAGGCGAAAACAACAAAATGTTTTCCACATACTGATCATCCAAACCATGCCTGGGGGCAATGCTGTGGGCAATCAGGCGGGAGTAGCGGGACATACGCTCCAGGTGGCCACCGGTCTCGGGATCTTTGGAATGAGTCAGGTCCAAAGCGGATTTGATGGTGGCCAACAACACCCGCACATTGGTACGCTCATTGTAAATCAACAGCGTGATCATGTGACCGATCACATCCAGCTCCGTCAGCACACGCTCCGTGAACACATCCGCCTCATCGCCGTTGAAAAACACGAACCCGAAAAAATGTCCGCCCCACACCATGGGCAAGGTATAGCTGGAACGAAGCCCTGCATCAAAAATGGCGCGGGTATGTTGGTGTTCTTCACCAAACTGGTTGAACACACTCAGATCGTTGACCACCCTGGGCAGTCCAGATGCCGCGATCTCACCCAAAGATTGACAATCCGCCAGCCTGGCCTGGTAGTGGGTCAGCGGGCTTTCCTCTTTGCTGCTGTAAACAAAGGTGCGTAAGTAATCCGTTTCCGGATCATACAACGCCACCGCAACCCGGGTGATGTGCGGCATGTGCCCAGTCATCACCTCGTGCATGAACTGCAGCTTATCGGACACGGTGTCTACACCCCCAAGGCCCAACCAGGGATCTGTATGCTTGTCTCCAGACATAACGACCTCACCATTTCATACCGGTTTAACATTCATCCTTAATGCAAACTGGCGTCAATGCAAGTTGAAAGCCGTCCATTTAGTTGACTCAAGACAGAGATTCCTGAATTTCTTAAAAATTTTATAAGCACTGGGGTATACTGCGGGCATGAACCAGCATGAGCGCTCAACGGATTTGAATAGCTCCCGTAAACCCTCTGTCGACCGGAGTTCCCAGCCCCCAATGCACTGGCCCAGCAGTCTGCGTTTCAAGCTCGCGATCGGCCTGTTCGTTTTGTTTTTGGTGCTGATTGCATCCAACCTCTGGCTGATCTGGTACCGGGGGCTGCCGTTGCTCGTTCAACAGCACAAGGACCTACAGCGGCAGATCGGCGAAAACATCGTCACAGAGCTCAGCGTGCAGTTTCTGCAGGCGGAAACCCTCACCAAAGACATCGCCAACCTGATGGAAACTGTCACGGACGACTATGATGGGATGCGGGACGTCATTCCCAAATTGCTGGATCTGGAATCGTTGCGGGGCGTGATCGCAGGGGGCGGCATCTGGCCTGAGCCCTTCAGGGTGGACGCTAATCAGGAACGGGCCAGTCTGTTCTGGGGGCGCACAGCCGACAACAACCTGACCTTTTTTGATGACTACAATCGGGCAGAAGGCCCCGGCTACCACCACGAGGAATGGTATGTGCCCGCCACCTACCTGGACGATGGCAATGCCTACTGGTCCCGCTCCTATACCGACCCCTATTCGCTGCAACCCATGGTTACCTGCTCCGTGCCGATCTACCAAGGCCTCGCATTACAGGGCGTTGCCACCGTCGACCTGAAGCTGGAAGGGTTAACCAACCTGGTGGCGGAACGCATTGGCGAACGTCGTGGTTACGCCTTTGTCATTGATCGCAACAACAAGTTTATTTCGTTTCCGGACCCGGCCATGGTAGTCACCGCCCGCCAGGATCAGCGCAACCGGGTCTTCACCGATTTCATATACATCGACGAACTGGCCACTCAGTTGCCGGTGTTTCGGCCAGTGGCAGACCGGCTAAATTTTCTCAGCCATCAGTCCTCTACCATCGTCAATCGCGACGCAGAGCAGATCAAGGATACGGCAAAGCAGATTGCAGAGCGCAGCTACCAGATTGGCCTGCCGGAAGCCCGCCTCATCGCCCATAATCTTTTCCGCAACAGCGATCGCAAGATTCGCGTGCTGGACAACTTTGAAACGGAAGATGACATTCTGCTCCACGGACACAGCAACGTCACTGTCTACACGATGCCCCACACGCACTGGAAAGTCGTCACGGTGTTTCCTGTTCAGGATTCGGTGCAAGCTGCATTGAATATCAGCCAGTCCGTCACCTTGGGTTCCATCACCATCATTGTAATATGGGGAACAGCCTGTGCTGTGTTTTTATGGAACGTGTTGTTTTCCCGCCTGCAGGACATGACCGCCAGAATCCGTCAGTCGGCACAGGATGGCCGGGAATTGCCCCTTGACCTCGGCCCCAACGACGAACTGGGACAACTGGCCCAGTGGTACAACCATCGCACCCGTCAACTCAATCAGGCACTCAAATCGGCGGAGGTGAGCACCCAGAACCTGAAGCGGGAAAACAACGAACACAAGACCACCGCCAAACTGCTGGAACGCAGCCTGTCAATGCAGCGAGCCATTCTGGACAGCGCCAACCTGGCGGTGATCACCATGGATAAGGAAGGCCGCATCCAGAATTGCAACAGTGGCGCCATTCGCTTGCTGGGCTTCAAAGAACACGAATTGGCGGGGCGCACGTTCCCCCACTGCCTGATCGACCGGGTGCAACTGGAGGCGTTCCAGAGCGCCATCCAGCAACGTTACGATGTCACCATCAGCGGCTTCCGGCTGTTCACCACCGCGCTGGAACAAGGTGAGGATCAGGACAACCAGTGGCTCTTCACCTGCAGAGACGGAACTCTGTGCCGAGTCAAGCTCTCCATTACCGCGGTCATCAACCAACAGCATGTCATTGAGGGTTGGCTGGCGGTGATCGCAGCGCTGCCTGATCCCACCGAAAACGAACCATCCGCTGGCGCTTGACCCGTTAATCGGGGATCACCACCTGGGGACCCAGTGGCACGATTCCCGTGGGGTTGATGGTGCGGTGACTGCCATAGTAGTGCTGCTTTATATGGTAGAAGTCCACCGTCTCTGCCACCCCGGGCCATTGGTAAAGGCGGCGCAGGTAGGCGGACAGATTCCGGTAATCCACAATCCTCCGCAGATTGCATTTGAAATGCCCGAAATATACGGCATCAAAGCGGATCAGCGTGGTGAACAGACGCCAATCGGCCTCGGTTACGGACTCGCCCAACAGGAATGGCCGCCCTTCGAGCCGCTGCTCCAGATAATCCAGGGTTTTGAACAACGGTGAGATCGCCTCTTCGTAAGCTTCCTGCCGGGTCGCAAACCCGGCCCGATAGACGCCGTTGTTCACGGTCTCATAAATAAGATGGTTCAACTGATCGATTTCATCGCGCCAGGGTGCGGGATAGTAATCACCGGGCTTGGCACCACATTCATCGAAGGCGCTATTGAACATGCGAATAATATCCGCAGATTCATTACTGACGATGGTTTCCGTGTGCTTGTCCCAGAGCACCGGTACGGTAACCCGCCCGCTGTACTCCGGGTCCGCCTTCAGATAAAGCTGGTAAAGGTAGGCCAACTGATACACGTCATCGCCATTGGCACCCTGGTCTGGTTGGAACGTCCAACCCTGATCCAGCATAAGGGGGTTCACCACGGATACCCCGATCATCGTTTCCAGCCCCTTTAAGCGACGAAAAATCAGCGTCCGATGTGCCCAGGGGCAGGCCAATGACACATACAGGTGATAGCGGCCAGGCTCGGCCTTGAACCCATCACGACCGGACGCGCCCCGGGAACCATCCCGCGTTACCCAGTTACGGAACTGGGCTGCGGAGCGCTCAAAGCGCCCCTTGGTGGAATCGGTGTCATACCATTGATCGACCCAGCGACCTTCAACCAGCAAACCCATGACGATACCCTCCGTTTTATTGAGCCAGCACACCGGACAGATGGCGGCTGCGCGCACCGCCGTTCAGTCGACCCACCACCACACGATCCAGGGACCAGGCCCCACCACCATTGAACAGCAAGGCCAGCGCGATGGCGAACAGGGACAGCCCGAACTCATAACCGTTGTTGCTCATGAACAAGCCGTGCGGGAGGTGGACAGAGAGGATGGCTACCAACATGGTCACCGCAAGTACCAGCGCCGCCGGGCGGGTCAACAACCCCACCAGCAGGGCCAGGCCGCCAAAAAACTCCGCGCTGCCCGCAGCCAGGGCCATCAGGTAACCCGGCTCCAGGCCGATGGAAGCCATCCACTGCCCGGTGCCTTCCAACCCATAGCCACCGAACGCACCGAATAACTTCTGGGCACCGTGTGCCGCGAAGATGATGCCGGCGGGAACCCGCAGCGCCAGCCCAGCCAAACCGTTGTCCGTTGCGAAAAGAGTATTGATTAAACCTGGTTTCATGATCGTCTCCAATCTGTTTGTTTTAAGGTTGGAGAGATTATAGGTAACGATTTTTTCGATTAATATTGGATATATTCGACCATATAAATCGATTTATTCGAATATTATTTGGGCGGGTGTGGGAAGCGAGGCACAAAAAAACCTCCACAAAGGGAGGTTTCTGCAAAATTCGGGATGGCCGCTTGAACTATACATCAATCACGATGGTGATCACTTCCTTAGCAATGAAGCCGAAGATCCCTAGGCCAAGGGTCAGGAAGATGGCAAAGGTTCCGAGCTTGCCGGCTTTGGACTCTGCCGCCAGCTTGTACATGATGAAAAACATATACGCAATCAGACCGGATACGCACACATACAGGGAGACCGCTTCAAACTGCTCTACTGACATCACGCCACCTCGACTTCGGAACCTGACACTTCAGGCGTTCATTAGCGTGGCGGACTATACCCACCCAAAAGTGAATAAACAAGTTCTCCCTGATAAAAAACTGACCTAAATCAACATTAAGCTAACACTCGTTTACTTTTCTTAATAAAACACTCAAAAGAGCCCTAATTGCCTGTTTTTATTTGGTAAAGAAAACTGATCAGAGCGCAGTTCACGGCTTCCGCCATGCTGAATACCCGCACGACGACAGGCTGACCTGAATCGGTTCCCGTAGAGTTCCGCCATGGCCCCAGTGCCCCGCATACGGGCCCCAAAGCGCGCATCATAGAGCTTGCCGCCACGACTGTTGCGCAGGGCATTTAGCACCCGCTGGGCACGCTCCGGGTAATGCACCGCCAGCCACTCCTCAAACAGGGGGGCGACCTCCAACGGAAGTCGCAACAGGATGAAATTGGCACTCTCTGCCCCGGCCTCCGCTGAGCGCTCCACCACTGATTCAATCTCTCCGTCATTGATCCAGGGAATCACGGGCGCCATCAGCACGCCCACCGGTATCCCCCGGGCCGTCAGCGCGGAAACGGCCCGCAGGCGGGCGGCTCCGGAGGCGGTTCTAGGCTCCAGCCGGGTTTTCAGGTCATTGTCCAGGGTGGTGACACTGATCATAACGTTCACCAGACCGTAGCCGGCCGCCTCCTCCAGCAGATCGAGATCCCGCAGTACCAGGCTGCTTTTTGTGATCAGGCTGAATGGATGCCGATAGCGCAGTAACACTTCCAGCAAGCGGCGGGTGATCAGCCGGCTTGTCTCCACCGGCTGATAAGGATCAGTGGCCGTGCCCAACGTCACCGGCGCTGCTTGATAGCCCCGCTGCTGGAAGCGTGCCTCCAGGCGTTCAGCCGCATTATCCTTGCAGAAGATTCGGGTTTCGAAATCCAGCCCGGGTGACAGATCCACGTAGGCGTGATTGGGTCGGGCGAAGCAATAAATGCAACCGTGCTCACAGCCCCGATACGGGTTAATGGAGAAATCGAAGGGCACATCCGGGGACTGGTTGCGGGTGATGATGGATTTGGCGGTCTCGCGGTAAAATACCGTCGCCGGGTCCGGACGTGGCGCGTCCTCTTCCGGAATCACCGTTGCCGCACAATAGCGACCGTTGCGGTTGCTCACCGCGCCACGTCCTTTATGGAAACCGTCTGGATTGCTCATCATGCCCCTTGTGCTGATTCTCGCCCGGATTCTGACTCTGGCGCTATTTCTGACACGCACCATAAACTGTATATTTATACAGTATAGGAATTTTAGCAATACATTGATTTGGATGCCTGGTCTGCCTCCCCCGCCCGTTTTATCATGTTCCAATAAGAAACAAGGAGATACCCATGGCCAATGCCACCCAACCCGTGCTGCACCTGAAGCGGGTTGCCATCGATACCTATCACGAGAACGTCGCCTACCTGCATCGGGAGTGTCCGGTCTACAAAGCAGAAGGTTTCCAGGCCCTGAGTAAAATTGAGATCCAGCAGGATGGCCATCGCATTCTGGCGGTGCTGAACGTGGTGGACGACGAGTGCATCGTGATGCCCGGGCAATTGGGGCTGTCAGAACAGGCCTTTGATCACCTGGCGGTGGCAGAGGGTTCCAGTGTCCGGGTCAACCACGCTGAGCCGCCTCTCTCCATGGAGTACGTGCGGGAAAAGCTGTCCGGTGAGCGCATTACCCAGGACAAGTTCAACCAGATCATCCAGGACATCGCCCACAACCGTTACTCCAAACCGGAGATCGCAGCATTTATCGTGGCGGTATCGGAGGCTGGCCTGGATCGGGACGAAGTGCTCTATCTTACCAACGCTATGGTGGACTCCGGCCAGAAACTGGACTGGGAGGAAAAACGGGTGGTGGACAAGCATTGCATCGGCGGCATTCCGGGCAATCGCACCTCCATGCTGGTGGTGCCCATTGTGGCGGCCTTCGGCCTGCTCTGCCCCAAAACCTCCAGCCGCGCCATCACCTCGCCAGCGGGCACCGCCGACACCATGGAGGTGCTGGCCCAGGTGGATCTGCCGGTGGAGCGCTTGCACCAGATTGTGCGTGAACAACGGGGCTGCGTGGCCTGGGGTGGTACCGCCAAACTGGCGCCGGCAGACGATGTGCTGATCTCGGTGGAACGGCCGTTGGCCATTGATTCCCAGGCACAGATGGTGGCATCCATTCTGTCAAAGAAACGCGCCTGCGGTTCCACCCACCTGTTGATCGATATCCCAGCCGGGCCCACCGCCAAAGTGCGATCCATGAAGGAAGCCATGCATTTGCGCAAACTGTTCGAGTACGTAGGCGACCGCATCGGGCTGGTGACCCAGGTCATCATCACCGACGGTCGCCAGCCCATCGGGCGCGGCATCGGTCCGGTACTGGAGGCCCAGGATGTATTGCAGGTCTTGCGCAATGATCCGGAAGCGCCCCATGACCTGAGGGAGAAGTCCCTGCAACTGGCCGGCCGCCTGATTGAATTCGATAACGACATTCGCGGTGGTGAAGGCTATGACGTGGCAAGGGACATACTCGACTCCGGTCGCGCCCTTTATAAAATGGAACAGATCATCGCCGCCCAGGGCAAACAGTCGGTCCAATATACGCTCGGCAATCTGACCCGGGACATCACCGCGGCAACCGACGGCACCGTGGTGGAGGTGAACAACCTGACGCTGGCCCGGGTGGCACGGTTGGCCGGCGCCCCCATGGACAAAGGGGCGGGTGTTTATTTACTGAAGCGCATCGGCGACCAGGTCAGCCAGGGGGAACCCTTGTACCGAATCCACTCGCAATTTCCCGCGGACTTCCAATTCGCCTGCCATTTTGCTGAGAAAAACTCCGGCATCCGCATCGGTCGCGCGGAAGAACAGCAGTTCACCTGGTGAGGACACGCCGATTCATGATGGTGTTGAGTTTTGAGGAAAGCCGGGCTCAGGCCCAATTGTTAGCAGAGCAACTGCAAGTCACCCATGGCCAGGTGGAAGTGCATCGTTTCCCCGATGGGGAAAGCCGGGTCAAAGTGCCCAGCCCGTTGCCCCCAACGGTGCTGTTCTACCTGAGCCTGGACCACCCCAACCAGAAGCTCATCGAGTTGATATTGGCGGTGGCCGCCAGCCGCAGCCAGGGTTGTGAACGTGCCATTCTGGTCGCTCCCTATTTATGCTACATGCGCCAGGATATGGAGTTCGAACCGGGCCAGGCCGTGAGTCAGCGCATCATTGGGGAGCTGCTTTCCAGTCGCCTGGAAGGAGTGATTACCGTCGACCCACATTTGCACCGCATCAACGACCTGTCGGAATCCTTCATCCACTGCCCGTCTGTGAGCCTGCCCGCCGCCGGCGTCATCGGCCACTACCTGGGTGCGCAATGGCAGCGCGACGGCACCGGGAACATCCGGCGCGGCATTCTGGTGGGCCCGGATGAAGAATCGGAACAATGGGTCAGGGCCGCCGCAGACACCAGCGGCCTGCCCTTCTGCATCGCCCGCAAAGAACGGTTCGGGGACCGGGACGTTCGCGTGGTGCTGCCGGATCAGGATTTTGAGGGACGGCACGCCATTCTGCTGGATGACGTCATCAGCTCCGGACACACCATCCAGCAGGCGGCCATCGCATTGCGCGCAGCCGGCTGTACCCAGGTGGACGCCGCCTGCACCCATGCCCTGTTTGCAGCTGGTGCCACCGAGGCCCTGCAACAAGCCGGGGTCAGCCGCATCATCAGCTGCAACAGCATTCCCCACCCAACCAACTGCATTGACCTCAGTCCGCTGCTGGCCACAGCGGCCAGGAATATGAAAGGAGGACACATGGCATAAGGGTCCATCAGGGGCAGCTCCAACTGCGAAATTCCGGCGCCGCGGCAGCAGCGATGGGTTGCAACGTCAGGTTATCCACCTCAAACACGCCCGCGCCCTGATCCGGCCACTGCCCCAGGCGCAGCTCAAACTTGGGTGTTAAAGGATACTGTTGCAGCACCATCTTCTGAGTGGTAATACGCTTGATGGCCATGTAATCGAGGATCAGTTCGCTGTGACTGGACGCGCCCCCGGCGCCCACGTTACGGCATAACCGATTGGCATACAGCACACGCCCGTCTTCCCGCACGTGCAGGTATAAGCGCTGATAAAACCGGTCCTCCCCTTCCTGGGTGGTCTGCTCCAGGTACCAATGACCGATAATCGGTTGACCACTGATGTCCGCCGGGGTCACCGCCCACTGGTCGCAACCGCACAACAAGGCACCGAGTCCGCACCACAACAACATGGCCTTTATCTTCATTTGCCTAACCCCACCATAAACTCACACACCCAATCGGCCGCCTGTTGCCAGTGTTGCCCCTGGGTCAGCCCACTGGCCTTACGCGGCTTGAAATCGTGATCGCCGTCCTCCAGCCACTGCACCCGGGCGCTGGCAGGCAAACCGTATGCATTCACTTCCCCGGGCTTACCGAACGGGTCCCGGGTACCCTGCACAATCAGCCAGGGCCGCTTGATCTGCGGCCAGTGGTCGCGGCGGACGTTATCCGGCTTGCCTGGCGGATGAAACGGATAGCCCAGGGAAATGGCTGCCCGCGCCCGGTTCTCCGCCAACAGCATGGACGCCACCCGGCCCCCCATGGATTTCCCCGCCACCACGCAGGCTTCGGCACCCCCCAGCTCGTCCACCACCTGCTCGAATGCCGCCATCAGTGCCGGCATTCGATCCGGCGGGCGCTTTTTGCCGGTCTCACGCCTTTGCGCCATATAGGGGAATTCGAAACGAACAACACTGATGCCACCGGCGCAGATCAAGCCGGCCAGGGCCCCCATAAAGTCGCTGTCCATGGGCGCACCGGCACCATGGGCCAGTACCAGAGTCAGGTCACTTTTCAGTTTTTGCGGCGTGTCGCAAAGGTAAGGCAAGTTGGTCACCCCTGGATTGGATACGGAGATGGGTTGGAAACGGAGGCGCATTGTCTCATAATCGGCCCCCTTTTTGTTGGAGCGTGTTGGAGCAGCGGAACATGTGGTTCAAAAACTTGCGCATCTATCGATTCACCAAGCCCTTCGACTTGGGTGCAATGGCGTTGCAGGACCTGCTGGCGCAGAAAGCCTTCCACCCCTGCGGCCGCCAGGATCTCAGCAAATACGGCTGGGTTCCCCCCATCGAGCAGGAATCCGATACCCAGGAGCCTCAGTTTGTCCATGCCTGCAACGGCTACCTGATGCTGTGTGCCAAACGGGAGGACAAGGTGATTCCCGCCTCGGTGGTGAAGGAAGCGGTCACCGAGCGCTCCCGCCAGATTGAAGAGAAGGAAGCCCGTAAAGTATTCAAGAAAGAGCGGGACCAGCTGAAAGATGAAGTTATGCTGGACCTGCTGCCGCGAGCCTTTTCCAAGAGTCATCGCATTTACGGCTACATTTCACCAAAAGACAACCTGCTGCTGATCGATGCCTCCAGCTCAAATCGCGCGGAGCAGTTCATGAGTCACCTGCGGGATACCCTGGGCTCACTGCCGGTGATTCCGCCGGTGAGCAAACAGGTGCCCAGCGATGTGATGACCCATTGGCTGGCGGAGCAGAATGCTCACCCGCCGTTCCAACTGGAGCGGGAGTGCGAACTGAGCAACCCCAGCGACAGCGCCAACGTGATCCGCTGCAAGGCCCAGGATCTGGATGCCGACGAAGTACAATCCATGCTGGAATCCGGCAAACGCTGCAGCAAACTGGCGGTGAACTGGAACGACAGTCTGCACTGCGTTATTGAAGACGACTTGTGCATCAAGCGCATGAAATTCGACGACCAGCTGATTGAACAGGCCCACGAAACAGACGCCGAAAGCAAGGCACAACAGTTTGATCAGGATTTCGCGGTGATGAGCCTGGAGTTGTCCAAGTTCTGCAAGGATCTGTTCAAAGCCTTTGGCGGATTGGAAAAAACCCGGGTGGTATAACGCCTACACCAACACAATCCCGAGCACCACGCCCACCACCACCAGGGCCCCAACCGCCAGGGCCAGATTGGTTCTGGAAACCGGCAGGGCCTTGCGGCGATGGATCTCGGGCACCAGGGTTTTCTCATCGATGCGGAAGATCAACTCCATTCGCCCCACCCGAATCACGTCCCCCGGATGCAGGCTGGTGAACTCCACCGAACGGTTGTTGATGAAAATCGGATTGTTGCCCTCGCAGGATTCCAGAATCCATTCATGGGCCAGCTTGCGGATCCGCGCATGCTGGGGGGATACGGTTTTGTCAGCGACCTGGAAGTCGGCGTCGCCCCCGCGCCCAATCAGCCAGGCATTTTTGTTGCGCGAGATCAGAGAATACACTTTACCGCGGGCAGGGGCGGACAGCATCACCAAACGGGGGCCACTGCCGCTGTCGATGGACACTGAACCAGGCTGATCGTTACCCTGCAACCGATTCAGATCCTCTGCGTGTAACAGGCGGGTGCCCTCTTCCACCACAGGAACCGGTTCGGGTGCTGGAGTGCGCTCCCCCCTGACGGGCTGTTGCAGCGGATCGGCCGGCATCGGTGTGCCGGTCTGTACCTGGGATGCTTGCTGAAAAACGGTGGCGTCAGCGGCACCGGAGCCCGTGTTCCCTGCCACCAGGCGAAACGCCATTTCGTGGAAACGAAGCTCATCCCCCACACTGAGGGACTGAGGTGCCGAGATGCGACGGCCGTTGATGAAGGTGCCGTTGGTGGACCGCAAATCCTCCACCACCAAATCCCCGTGTATCAGGGTCAGCTTGGCGTGATAGCGGGATATGTGTCCACTTTCCAGGGTAAGCTGGCACTCCAACTCTCGCCCCACCAGGATTTCAGCCGCGTCCAGGGGAAACTCCATACCATCCTGCAGGGAACGCAGACGGAGTTCAGCGCCAATGAGTTGCCCTCCTGTGCCGGGGGCCAAGGTAGCGTCATGCATGGAATGATGGGCACCATTTCTATAGCTCATGAACTGATTATAGGTTGAGTATGCCCGCTTAGAAAGGTCGCCGGTCACAGGGCCCGTGGGCGCTGCAGACCGGCGTTAGATCAGGTTATCAGGGCACCCTAGATCTGCAGGTTCTCAATGATGGTAGCGTTGGCAGTACCCAGCCCTTCGCAGATCGCCAGCAGGCCGTAACGCTCTTTGCGACGAATCAACTCATAGGCCAGGGTCGCCATCAGTTTGGCACCGGTTGCACCCAACGGATGACCCAACGCCTGTGCGCCGCCGTTCACGTTGAGGCGATCCAGATCAGCCCCGATGGCGTTTTTCCAGGCCAGGGGCACCGAACCGAAGGCTTCATTGACTTCATAGAGAGCAATGTCCTCAATTTTGAGGCCGCTGCGCTGGAGGATTTTCTGGGTGGCCGGGATGGGGCCTTCCAATACCATGGTGGGATCAGAACCAACCACTGCCATGTCGTGAATCTTGGCCAACGGCGTGAAGCCGTATTGCTTCAGGGCCCGCTCACTGACAATCAGGGTCGCGGCAGCGCCGTCGCAGATCTGGCTGGCGGACGCTGCGGTGATCAGGCCACCTTCCTGCAGGGGATCGAGTTCCCGGATGGCCTCCAGTGAGGCATTGCGGCGCAGACCTTCATCCACACTGTGGACCACCTGCTCCCCTTCCACGGTCACGTTCATGGGAATGATTTCACGGTCAAAGCGGTTGTCATCATAGGCCGCCGCGCCTTTCATGTGGCTCTGGTAGGCGAAATCATCCAACTCCGCCCGGGTCACTTTGTATTTCTCAGCCATGCGCTCAGCACCCACAAACTGGCTGAAATCAAAACCGGGGTAACGGGCAGAAATGGCTTCACCATCGAACGGGCCGCGCATACCGGCTTTGGCTGCCACCAGCAGGGGGGAACCGATGGGGGTCATACTCATGTTTTCCACGCCCCCGGCGATGATCACATCCTGGGTGCCGGACATCACGGCCTGGGCGGCAAAGTGAATGGCCTGCTGACCGGAGCCGCATTGGCGGTCGATGGTGACGCCGGGTACCTCGATGGGCAGGTCAGAAGCCAGGATCGCGGTGCGCGCCATGTTGAAGGTTTGTGGACCAATCTGGCTGACACAACCAAAAATAACGTCTTCAATCAGGGCCGGATCAATGGAATTGCGTTGCAACAGGGCGTTGATCACAACCGCCCCCAGGTCGGCGGGGCTTACCTGGCTCAGGCGCCCGTTACGACGTCCACCAGCGGTTCTTACAGCGTCTACGATGTATGCAGCAGCCACAGTGTTCTCCTTAATGATTCCCATGGAAAACGACAATGATGACCACCGGGTCTGAAAAAGACAATGACTTTTTCAACCAAGAACCGGTCACTTCAGTATGTTGAAAGCGCGCCTCGGATCAGAGGCAGCCTGAGCTGCCCCTGAACGCTCATCCGATCAGGCCGGAGTATTGGGAGAGGCTTTCTTGGCCGCGGATTTTTTCGCGCTGGTTTTCTTGGCTGCAGTCTTTTTGGCAGGCGCCTTCTTAGCCGCGGCTTTCTTGGTGGTGGCTTTTTTGGCAGGGGCTTTCTTGGCTGCCGCCTTCTTGGCAGGTGCTTTTTTGGCAGCGGCCTTTTTGGCGGGGGCCTTCTTTGCTACCGGCTTTTTGCGGGTAATGGAGAGTCCACTGCGTTGCAGCAGTTCTTTCTCGCGTTTTTCAAATTCCTTGGCGGCGCTCTTGACCTTGTCCTCAAAGCTCTTGGTGTATTCGAGTACCTGCTTGGCGTACTTGCTCTCCAGGGCGGCCTCCACCTGCTTACGGGCTTTGTCGTAAGCATCCTCAAGGTCTTTCTCCAGTTTCTTGCGCAGCTCCTCTTCCCGCGCAATCACTTTCTCCCGCATTTTATGCTCGGTTTCCAGAAAGCGTTCCCGCAACTGCATAATCTGGGCTTCCAGTTTGGCCTGGGTCAGCTCTTTGCGGGTGTCATCCACCACGTGCATTGCCACTTCCAGCGCATCCTGGGCCTGCTCCACTGCCATTTGTGCGGCAGCGGTCGCCTTGATCCGCCAGCGTTCCTGGGCCTTCATCAATTTATCGCGAGCGGCGGATACTTTTTCCTGGGCTTTGTGGAGCTGTGCTTCCAGTTTTTCGACCCACTGTTTTGCCTTGTCGGCATTCAGGTTCCCAAATGCATTTGCCATCGTTGTCTCCCAATTTGATAAAAAAATCCCAAGCACAGCCAAGCCTCGGCACTAGCTACTACACGTACTCACAGGTCTTTATGGCAGTTAAAATTAGAGGTTGCAATCTAATTTCCAAAAATATGAAACCGGAAATCAGATTGCAGTGGGATCTGTTCAATCAAGCGGGGCCAGTGCGTCAGTGCAGGTCGGCCACCATATCCTGCTCGCTGAGCTGACTGGCGTTCTTGCCTTTGACGAAATCCAGCATGCCGAAGCGGGCGTAGTGGGGACGAATGCGCGGCGACATCAGGCCGATGAAGTCCAGGTTGGGGATGAGCCGGCTGAACATATTCTGGCGGAACTGCATCATGGCCGGGGAATTGGAGATGAGCTGATTCCACTGTTGACGGCTGATGATGCCCTCAAACCACTCCTCGAAGATCTCATGGGCCATGAACCGGTTGCGCATCAGCACCGCCACCTCAAATGCCCAGTCCTCCCGCTCACGCCGCTCGGACTCCGATAATTCCCGGGTGAAATGGTCCTTCAGCGCCAGCACTCCGTAGTGCACATGGCGGGCTTCATCCTTGATCACATACTTAAGCAGGTTCTTCAGCAGGGGTTCCTGGCTCATGTTATGGATGGTACGGAACGCCCCCAGTGCCAGACCCTCCACCATAATTTGCATGCCCAGGAACTTGAAATCCCAACGGGCATCGGTGAGCAGGTCGTCCAGGATCACGAACAAGTTGTCATTGACCTCATAGCGCTTGTTCAGTTTGTCCATGAGGTAACGATTGAAGACTTCCAGGTGACGGGCCTCATCCATCACCTGGGTGCCGCCGAATAACTTACCTTCCATCCAGCCCACGCTCTCAGTGACCTGGGCAGAGGCATAGAGTGCGCCCTGCTCGCCATGCATGAACTGGCTCAGCATCCAGCAGGCGATGTTGTAATTAAGCTCAATACGTTGCTTCGGGGTCAGCTTCACGGGCAGCTGCGCAAGATAATCGTCCGGAAAGAAATCGTTGGAGATGATGGGCACGTCTGGATTCACGGGGTCCACATCCGTGGACCAGGCCAAATCCCGATCCGCATTCCACTGGTTCTCCACGGCCCGCTGGTACAGGCGGCGCATCTCGGGGAAATCCATTTTATAGGTCAGGTCGAAGGTCACCGGATGGCCGGAGTTCATGTGCACCACCGACTTGCGTTTACCCTGCTTCAGCGCCAGACCACGCAACGCCGAAGGGGCCATGGAGGTAAATACTTTGGGATTACGCATCTGCAGTACGGTGGAGATGTTATCAATGGCCTCTTCCACCCGGGCCCGGGCTGCCACCGGCATACCCTTCAGCATTGAATCCAGAATCATGTGTACCTCCGCCAAGGTTTATATCGTTATTATTGTCTGACAATTTAACAATATAGGCCAGAAGTACGATTAATCAAGTTAGGGAAAAAGCAGCGAATTCAGGAGAAATTCTCATAAAAATAATGATTTAATTGATTTCCCGCAGGCTGCGCCGATCAACAATCGGTGATAATTTGAATAAATATTACACAGAAGGTGGATTATGCCTATCTCTCGACGTGCTTTGCTGGGTGGCATCGGTTCCGGTTTGGCCCTGGCGGCCTGCGCCAGGTTGCCGCAGATGACCCTGAGCAACGACCACCCGCATTACGACTACGTGCTGACCGCGGAGCCGGCCCCCATTGAGTTGATCCCGGGCACCCGCACTCCAGCCTGGTGTTTTAATGGAGGTTTCCCTGCGGCGCCTATTCGCGCACGACAGGGCCGGGAGATCAGCATCCTGTTCCGCAACCGGCTGCCGGAGCCCACCACCATTCACTGGCATGGCCTGCGCATTCCCATCGAGATGGATGGGGTGCCCTTCCTCTCCCAACCCCCGGTCAAACCCGGTGAGGACTTCGTGTACCGCTTCACTCCACCGGACGCCGGTACCTTCTGGTATCACCCCCATGTGAACAGCCTGGAACAACTGGGGCGGGGGTTGGTGGGCGCCATCATCGTCGATGAAGCGGAGCCGGTGGGTTTTGACCAGGATGTGCCTCTGCTGCTGAAAAACTGGCATATCCAGGATGACGGCGGTTTCGCCCCGTTTACCAGCCCGCGGGCGGCGTTCCGGATGGGCACCGCAGGCGCTTATGAATCCGTCAATGGCATTCAGAACCCTTCCTACAGCGTGCCACCGGGGGCGCTGGTGCGGCTGCGTTTTCTGAACGTGGACAACACGGTGATGTACAAGGTGGCGATACCGGACCACCCGGCCTGGATCATCGCCATTGACGGCAGCCCGGTGGCCAAGCCCATTCCCCTGGAACAGCATGAGATGGGGCCGGGCATGCGCCTGGACGTGGCATTGGTCGCACCCGCTGCAAGCGGGAAAACCGTTTCCATCAAAAATGCCAAAGGGCGGTTGCTGTTTAACCTGCTGGAATTGAAGACGGCCGGCGAACCCATCACCTCCCCCCGCCAAGTGGCTGCCCTGCCGGCGAACCCACTCCCCAAACCGGATCTGGCGCAGGCGGAGGTCATGAATTTTGTGTTTGAATGGGAAGGTGCGGTGACACCGGTCGGCGCCGACGGCAAGCCCAATCACCGGTTCTGGACCATCAACCGGCGTGCCTGGGAGGGCATGTCCGCCACCAACATCCCGCAACCGCTGGCCACCCTGGAGCTGGGCAAAACCTATATTTTTCGCTTGAAAAACGTGACGCCCCATAGCCATCCGATTCACCTGCACGGCTTTATCTGGACAGTACTGGGCTCAAATCAGAAGACCTTTGAGACTTTCCATACGGATACAGTGTTGCTGCAGAAAAATGAGCAGGTGGAGGTGGCGTTCGTGGCCGATAACCCAGGCCGTTGGATGTACCATTGTCATGTGATCGAGCACATGAAAACCGGCTTGATGGGTTATATTACGGTTAAATGATTATCCCAGCGCCAGCCACCGCGGCTCAGTGACTGGCTGCGCAGAGAGGCGCGATTGCCCTGTAACAGGCTCATCTCGCCTACGCCGTTGCTGCTCACCCAGGTGGTCTTGACTGCCTGTTCCTGGTTATCCGACTGGGTATGGTTACCCACCCGAAACAGTCCGGCAGCATCCCGACTCTGCAGTTGTTGCAGCAGCTTGCCACTGTCGAGATCCCAGCAGCCAATCAGGTTTCCCCGGGGACAGCTGACCAGGGCAGTCTCACCGGCGGCGTCCACCGCGACACTGGCGGTGTACTGTTTGACACTGAGCTGAACGGGCTCCGGCAGTTCCAGCCATTGAATGTCTTCACCACGACGATGACTGCCCACCAGGGGCACGGCGTCTGTCAATTCCCCCTGATACTGCACCCCAAAAACAACTCGACCATCCAGGGCCACATCCAGGTGGCGAATACTCATCTTGTGGTGAGGTGGCTCGTGGTACTCGAGGACTGCACCACTGGCCAGATCCAGGTAGGCCAGATTGGGCGCCATGGATTCGAGATTAAGCACCTCCCGCTCAGAGGATGGGTGCGTGGCCATGCCACCGTTGGCAATCACCAGGGTTTGCCCATCCGGCATCAGGGCCAACTGATGGGGCCCGATGCCACCGGAAGCGAATTCTGCCACCTTGTTCGGTTTACCCTGCAGGGAGTACACACCGATCACGCCACTCAGGTCGGTGAGGTTGTTTTCGGTGGTGTAGAGCCAATGGCCATCAGCACTGACCACCCCATGCCCGTAGAAGTGACGGTCTGCGGCGTTCTCAAGTGTGTGGATCAGGTGCCCGCTGGAGGTGTCCAGCACATAGAGATGAGTACCGGGGCGACGGGCAAAAAACAGCGCCCACCGTTGCTGCGGTGCATACACGGAACCGTGCACCCGCTGCGGCACGGCGATCCGTGACACGAACTGTGCCGCCGGATCCAGGTGCGCAATGTAATGGGTTCCCCTGGCGTCGTCACAGCCACTGAAGATGGCGCGGAAACCGGCATCGACACCCACTGATTGCGGGTCACTGCAGGCCACACCGCCCGCGCTCACCAGGGCCAGCAATGGCCACTTGCAAAAATCCCTTCTCAGCATGATGCAATCCCCAATAACGCTTCAGTCCCCATCGTTGGAGTTGAACCCCAGATTGATTCCCAGTGCCTTGGTAAGCTTGGTTTTGATCAGGCTGTTAAGTGCACCCAGGGATTGGTACAGGTCTTCCAGCTGCTGGCGATAGCCGGGCTCCATGACCGCTTCCCGCAATGGCTTGTCGATGGTGGCAAGCAGGGCCAGGTTGTCGTTGAGGCGGGCCTGGAATTCGTCGGCAATGACTGCATTACCCTTGCTTTCCAGTAATCTGCGCAGGTCGTAGGCCTCATTGTTTTGCATGATGCCCTGCATGGCCAGCAAATTGATTTTTATGTTGTCCAGGGAACTGTCACTGCGCCAACCCTCGGAAAAATACCCGTTTGGCTGTCGATTGCGGTTTTTGTAACCCAGGGGGCCGCCCAGTTTGTCCACTTTCACCTTTTCCATCTGGGTCAGCATGGCACCCACCGCGTCCGATACCGCGTTGGCGTGCACCCCATCCTGGGGTTGACCCACGCTCGCCAGCCAGCCGGCCTGGAATTGGGCATCCTGCCAGGCCTGCACAATGCGGCCGGTGTTCGCGGCAAGGGTGGTCGTTATGGCGGTCAGCAACTGACATTGATCGCCAGACTGTGTACCGGTGCTGGTGAACTGAGTAACGTAAGGCTCATCAAACAACAGCAGCTCCACTGCACTCAGACCCTGCACCACCACACTGGCGTTGGCCACCCCCTCTACCGTGATGGATTGCGGCTCATTGAGCATCTTGTTCACTTTGCGCGCCACGATGTTCTTTTTATCGGGCCAGAACTGGATTTTCCAGTCGTCGTTGTGTTCCACGATGGGCCCGAAGCGCACCCATTGTATATCCTGCCAGGCCGCCATGGTCTGGCGCCATTGCTGGCGGGGAACGTTGATATCCGTATTCTGGACGCAAAATTCCTGCACCTGCCGGTTCAGATCCCGGCTACTGCTATGCAATGACTGATAACCCGCCTCAATGCGCGCGCTCAGCGCCGTGATCCACTTTTCTTCCGGGCTCGTGCGCTCGCAGGAACCCAGCAACAGCCACAGCATGGTCAGCAATAAGATTCGTCTTGCCACGAGCCCCCCTCAAGCAGGTCAACATTATCAGGTCAAAGATTCAAAGCGAGTTCAGAAAAGCCAACAAAGCATCCCGCTTCGCCGGACTGGTTTGGACCACATAATCGCGGCTGGGTTTCCCCTCACCCCCGTGCCACAGTATTGCCTCCAGCAAACTTTGCGCCCGGCCATCATGCAGGTAATGCTCAAAGCCACTCACGACACCGGTGAGCCCAATCCCCCACAGAGGTGGCGTCCGCCATTCTGAGCCGGAGGCCGAAAAAACCGGCCTATCATCCGCCAATTCCGGCCCCATGTCATGCAATAACAGGTCCGTGTAGGGATGGATGGTCTGCTCTGAAAGCGGCGCCCGGTCAGCCAGCGCTGGCGTCACATACTGGACCCGATGACAACCGGCACAGCCCGCATCCATGAACACCGCCTCACCGGCCTTCACTTGCGGGTCATCCGTGTTGCGCCGTTTAGGTACCGCCAGATGGGAAGTGTAAAAGGTTACCAGGTTCAGGATTTTATCGGACACCTCCGGCACGCCCCCCGCTGGTGCCTGGCGACAGGCCGTCTGCACCGAGGTGCAGTTTTCCGCCGGGAACAACGAGCTGGTGATTCCGATATCGCCGTTGAAGGCCGCCGCGTTTTGTTGCCGCAGCGTAGGTTGCTCCGCTTTCCAGCCAAACCGCCCCAGCACCAACTGTTGTTGGGTCACATCCCACACCGGATTCCAACGCCCGGATATGCCGTCCCCATCCGCATCCTCCGGATCAGCCAGCGCCTTGATCTGCCCGTCACTCAGGGCCTCAAGCAACCCCAAACCGATCATGGGTGGCGCAATGCGCATGGAGAACGCCACCTGTTGGTCCAGCGGACCGTAGGCCAGTTGAGACAGCGAGAGGATCGGTTTGCGCAGGCGCACCACCTGCCCCCCGGACAGGGTCACCTCGTGATACTCATAGTCGATGTGCAGCTGCGCTTCCGACTCAACACCGGGGATGGCAAAATCCTGTAGCTGGTCACCATATTCCGGATGCGGAATCACGCCGTGCTGGCGAATCCGCTGCCAGTCCTCAGGGCTTTGAGGCTTCAGGCTGAGTCGCACCAACAGGGAAACGGCGTTGTCGTCCCCCGTCGCAGGCAGATGTCCACGACCGTCGCGGATGTGGCAGTTTTGACAGCCGTTGGTATTAAACAGCGGGCCCAGTCCATCGCGAGCAGTGGTAGTGGCCGGGGCGATCACCCAGGGGTTGCGAAAGAAGCTGTTCCCCACGTTGAAGTCCAGCCTGCCCTCAAAGGACAGATTGGCGGCCGCTAGAGAGAAAGCATCATTGTCGGTTTTGCTGACGCTGGTGTTGCCACCGGATTTTTCCCCAAAGGCGTAGAGCCAGCATGGCAGCAGACAAAGCAAAAGGCCCCACAGCGCAGTGCGAGGCCTTGGTTTAGACAATACAGACATCGTCACCCTGATTCACACGATCAGAAATCATGGTCCGCGTTGTCCGGAGACAGGTTTTCCACACCCAACTCCGTGGCCACCTTCTCAATTTTGCGGGTTAATGCCACCAGACCGTTGATCGCGTTCTTGATCAACTCAGCCCCTTCCTCATTGCCCTCTGCGATCATTTGATCGAATTTCATGGGCTGCTTGCCTTCCGCTTTATCCACCAGTGCCTGCATGGATCCCATACTGGCTTTGAACTGCTGATCGGTTGCCTTGGCCAGCTCCGGGTTCTTGGCGGCCACCAGTTGCGCAAGGGAGTCTCCCTTCACCACCGAGCCGTCGACTCTTTTATAGGTGCCGTAGTAGATGTTCTCGATGCCTTTGGCATCGTAAAAGTGGGAATAGTGAGTGTTGTCACTGAAACAATCGTGCTCGTCTTCAGTGGAATTCGCTTCCAGTGCCACCTTCATTCGTTCGCCGGCCAGTTCACCCAGGGCCAGGCTGCCCATGCCAAACAGGGCTTTGGTAATCGCCACCTGGGGCTTCTGGGCCTCCAGTTCCGCCCGATAATTTTCCTGCCCGGGTGCCCACTGGGCCTGCATGTATTTGAGGTCGGAAATCAGCAATTCCGTAGCGGCTTTCAGATAGGCCACCCGACGGTCACAATGTCCATTGGTGCAGCCTTTACCCTGCACAAAATCCGTATAGGCCCGCTGCCCAGCACCGGGCTTGGTGCCGTTCAGATCCTGTCCCCACAACAGAAACTCAATGGCATGGTAACCGGTGGCCACGTTGGCTTCAGAACCACCCAGTTCGTTCAGGCTGGCCAAAAGCTCCGGAGTAATTTCACTCAAATCCAGGGTGGTGCCTCCCAACTTCAGAGACGGGGTTGCAATAATGTTGGCGGTGGCACCCACATTACCCATCTCGTGGTGATAATTGGAGGACGCCACATAATCGATCAGACCTTCATCCAAAGGCCAGGCATTCAGCTGGCCTTCCCAATCATCCACAATGCCATTACCAAAACGGAACACTTCCGACTGCTGGTAAGGAACCCGCGCCTGTTTCCAGGCAACGCGGGCCGCATCCAGAGTAGCCTGGCTGGGCTTGCTGACCAGAGCGTCGATTTTGGTTTGCAGGCTTTCCGCGGTGGACAGGGAATCACTGAACACCGCATAGGCAATGTCGCCATAGGTCTTGACGACGCCCTGTTCGGTAACAGAGGCCTGAACCGGGCCTGCGACCAGAATGCTCCCAGCAAGAACGAGCCGAGCTACTGATTTCATTGTGCTTACTCCAATTGGTTGTCAGTTAATGATTAAAATTCCGCAGCCAGTTGTACCACTACGTTATTGGATTTTTCGCCGGTGCCGCCGTCGCTTTCGCTGTAGTCTTCATCGTGCCAGAATTCAACGGCCAGGCTGACGTTCTCATACACAGAGGTTGAGCCGCCCAGTGACAGTCTGGATTCCGGCAGGCCCAGTGCCACGGCTTCGTCGGATTCTTGCAGGGCAAAACCAAAGCTATACTCCTGGCCGCCCAAATTAGTGGCGAAATCCACTTCCACCTGGATGGCTTCCGGCTGGAATTCTGTGTTGCCGACGAACTCGATGTCGTCGATGGCAGTCATGTACTCCGCCACAATGGTGATCACATCCACGCTCAGGCTACCCGACAGGGACACGGCGCCGTCGTCGCTCTCCAGCAGCAAGGGGTCGACCAGTTCAGATATGGCGTCAGACTCGGTCAACGCCGAAATGTAGTCAAAGCCCAAGCTGAAGTTGTCCTGACCGAAGCTGGCTGTGAAACCGTAGTTCTCTACGTTGTTTTCACGATCGGTTGAGCCATCGAACAGATAGGCCCCGACGGTAAAGCCATCCTGCTCCAGCCCGAACAACGCTGCGGTTTTGTTGGTTTCCGCCAATTCCAGAACCAGCGTGTCGTTCACCAGGGCAGTTTCGAAGCGACCAAAAGGCAAATACTGTTTGCCCACCAACAGATCCACCGGACCCACCAGGTTCTCGAACGACAGAGTGGCCACATCCACGTCCAGTTCGGTTTCGTCTTCTTCGTACAACAGGACGATTTCAGCATCGACCTTGTCATTCAGTTCTGCAGCAATCCCCAGTTCCACGGTGGCCACGGTGAGGTCGCTGTAACTTTCATCATCGTAGCCTTCACCCCAGGTGGCTTCGATCTCAATCAATCCGGACACCTGTACTTTCTCTCCCAAAGCACTGCCGGATTTTGGCGTTTGCTGTTTTTCCAGCTTGGCCAAACGTTGTTCTACTTTGCGTTCAAATTCTGCGTCAGCCAGTGCATGAGCTGACAACCCCACAACGGCAAGGGCCAGGGCGGTACGGGTAAAAGGTGCGACAATTTTCATAAATAACTACAATAAAAAGACAAAGGAGTGGCGCACCAAAAGAGCACCACTCTAGCGTTAATGAGGTTTATTATCAACTGCAATTAATTTGCGTTTACTGATTTCGATCAAAAAAGGAGGCGATTTCATCGATGGCCATACGGCCATCTTTCAGCATGGGAAAGGTGTAATGCCACACGTGCTGCATTTTTTCCCAGATCTGCAGTTCAACCTGCACACCTGTTTTCTTGGCCTTCTCAGCAAGGCGGACGGAATCATCCAACAAAATCTCTTCCGAGCCAACCTGAATCAGCAAAGGTGGTAACTGGTTCAAATCTGCCGCCAATGGAGACAGTGCGGAGCGGCTGCCACGGGCTTCCGCACTGGCGCCTGCGGTATAGTGGGCGGCAAACTGTTCCAGCAACCCGGGGGAAAGCAGCAGATCCACCGATTCCTTGGTGGTGATGGTGGTACCGCTCATGGAAAGATCGGTCCAGGGCGAGATACAACAGGCCGCCGACGGCAGCGGCACACCGGTTTCGCGGAGTCTGAGTAATGTCGCCAGCACCAGATTGCCCCCGGCGGAATCACCGGCCAGGTAGATATTCTCCGGTTTGACCCCCTCCTCCAGCAAGGCATGGTACACGGAAACCGCGTCCTCAATGGGGGCCGGGTGTGGATGCTCGGGGGCTTTGCGATAGTCCGGCGCCACCGCCCGCATGCGGGCTTTTCTGGCCAGGCGGGAAATAATGTGACGATGACTCATGGGCGACCCGACGCAATAACCGCCGCCGTGAAAATACAGCAGCACCCGGTTACTGGGGGCGTGTTTGGGCTGGTGCTGTTCACAGGCCACCCCACCGTAGTTGATAGCCTGGATTTTCACGCCCCGGGCCTGGGGCATCAAGCGGCCGTAGAAATTCATCATGCGGCGCGAATGGGCGATTTTCGCGGGCTCCACCGACAGATCCGGTGAGAATGGTGATCTAAGAATGGTGTTTACTAGCGTTACCGGCAATCGTCCGGACGAGCAAGTCATATGACAAATGCTCATGTTCCCTTCCCCTCATTTACTACTTTTTATTGGTAAGTCAGTCAAATTAGCACCCTGCCAAAGGGGACGCAAGATCCGTGTCAGAGGCCACTTAGAACCCTGATATGCTGATAAACGCTGCGGGACAGGGCCTCCAGGTGATACCCGCCCTCCAGACTGGAGACGATCCGCCCCTCACAGCAGTGGTCCGCCAGCCGCTTGAGTTCCCCGGTTACCCAGTAATAGTCCCGCTCATCCAGGTGGATGTCCGCCAGTGGATCGGAATGATGGGCATCGAAGCCGGCGCTGATCAGCAGCAACTGCGGTTTGAAATGCTGCAACTTGTTCATCCACTGCTGCAACACCCAGTCCCGGAACTCATCACTGCAAGTACCGGCATGCATGGGCGTATGCACGATATTCGAGCGGTTCTGGTCCGGTATGGTGTGCGGATAGTAAGGATGCTGGAAGCTGGAACAAAACAGGATGCGATCGTCGTACTGCAGAATGTTTTCGGTGCCGTTACCATGGTGCACGTCAAAATCCACGATGGCCACCCGCTGCAGGTCGTACTGATGCAATGCATAGGCTGCCGCCACGGCCACATTGCTGAAAATGCAGAATCCCATGGCGCGGTTTTTCTCGGCATGATGGCCCGGTGGACGCACCGCGCAGAAAGCATTGGCGGCCTCCCCGTTCATCACCATATCTACCCCTTTGCACACCGCCCCCGCCGAGCGTAAAGCGGCATCCAGGGTGTGGCGGTTTGCCACCACGTCGTCCCCCAGGGTTTTCAGGTCCTGCAAGGGGAACTGGGCAAACACCCCGTCCACATAGTCCCGGCTGTGCACGCGATACAGGTGTTTCTTCTCAATTTTAGGGGCATCCACCTGTTGCAGCAGATCCCACACCTGGCGCTCCATCAGGTAATCACGGATTGCACTCAGACGGCGGGGGGATTCCGGATGGTCGAAGCCCATGTCATGGAGTTCGCAGTCGCGGTGGCTTATATAGGCAGTGGTCATGGCTTCAATACTAAGGTCAGTGGTGTATGAGAATCAGAGTCGTTTGATGACGTAGACGAGATCTTCGTCTTTCTCGTCATCCCGCAGCTCGAAGCCCATGGAGCGGGCCAGTTTGCGCATGGGCACATTATCCCGCAGCACGATGCCGTCCATGAATTTCAGCCCTTTGTTGCGGGCCGCCTCGATCAGCAGTTCCATCAATTTATACCCAATACCGGTACGATGCCATTGATCTGAGACAACCACGGCAAACTCGCAACTGATGCCATCCGGGTTCAATACATAGCGGCTCACCCCGATTTCCTCCCAGGTGCCATTGTTCTGGACCAACGCCACCAGGGCCATTTCCCGGTGGTAATCAATCTGGGTAAAACGGGCCAGCATTTCCGGCGTCACCCGTTTCACATTGTGCATGAAGCGGTAATAACGGGATTGCTCCGACAGGCTTTCGATAAAGGACTTTTCCAGTTCCGCGTCTTCCGGGCGAATGGGGCGGATCTTCACGTCCACCCCGTTTTTCATCTGCCAATTGGTTTCCAGATACACCGGATACGGATGAATGGCCATGTGTTCATAGCGTTTCTGCGCCGGTGGCAGATAGTCCACTTCAATCACCGCATCCAGCACCGTGGCTTTCTCGTGATCCAGCACCAAGGGGTTGATATCCAGATTGCGAATCCAGGGCAACTCGCAGGCAATCTCCGACAGGCGCAGAATGATGCGCTCCAGCTCTGCCCGGTTAGCGGCGGGCATATTGCGGAAACTGTCCAGCATTTTCGCCACTTTGGGGGAATCAATCAGGGTGTTGGCCAGCAGGGAGTTCAACGGCGGCAGACTGATGGCAATGTCGTTCATCACCTCCACCATGGTGCCACCGTGACCAAACACCAGCACCGGGCCAAACACCGAGTCGTTCTTGATGCCCAGCAGCAATTCCCGGTTGGAACTGGAGGTCACCATGTGCTCCACGATCACGCCCTCAATACGCGCGTCCGGTTTCTTCTCAGCCACATCGTCCATCAGTTTTTTATAGGCGCTGCGCACCGCTTGGGCATTCATCACATTGAGCGAGATGCCGGAAAAATCCAGCTTGTGGCTGATGTCCGGAGAGTTGATTTTCAGCACCACCGGAAAGCCGATGGATTCCGCCGCCACCAGGGCCTCGTTGGCGGAGTGGGTGTTCCAGGAGGGATTGATGGGAATGTTGAAGGCCTTGAGGATGGCGCGGGATTCCAACTGGTTCAGCACCTTGCGGCCTTCCTGCAGCACGCCTTCGATGATCAGGCGGGCCCCCTCAATATCGGGGTGCACATCTCTGGCCACCGAGGCCGGTGCCTGGATCAGGTAGGTGCGGTTGCGGAAATAGGTGGTGAGATACTTGGCGGCCTTGACCGCATTTTCCGGAGAGGAGAACACCGGGATGCCCCGCTCCTGCAGGGAACGGCGAATACCCGCCACCTTGTCCCCCCCCATGCAACACACGACGATGGGTTTGAAACTGGTTTTCTGAATTTTGTACAAGCGCTCATCCACATCCTCCACCACCTTGCCCCGCGGCGGCGTCAGAATCACCACCAGGAAGTCTACGTTTTTGTCGGTAGCGATGATTTCGCAGGCTTCCATAAACTCGTCGTTCAGGCCAAAACGGCTGCTGTAAACCGGATTGGAGCTGGCATCCATCGAACGCAAGCTGGCCAGCCGGGCCGAGGCATCATGCCCCAGCTCAGCCAATGGCAGATGCAGGTCATAGGCGGTATCGCAGGCCATGATGGCGGGGCCCAGCCCATGGGAGATGATGCCGATGCGCTCACCGCGCACACTGCGATGGATGGGGAACGCGCGGGCCGCCAGGAACAGGTCGGTGAGGGAATAAGCCCGCACAATGCCTGCCCGCTCCAGCGCCGCATCAAACACCAGATCGTTCCCCACCAAGGCGCCGGTGTGGGACAGGTGCTGCCCCACCGCCTCCCCATGGCGCCCGGTTTTCAGCACGATCACCGGTTTGCTGCGGGCCACACCGCGCAACCCGGAAAGAAAGCTGCGGGAATCCTGCACCCCTTCCGCATAAATCAGAATGCACTCTGTCTGTTGGTCGATGACCAGATAATCCAGAATGTCCCCGGCGTAGACCCCCGCCGCCTGTTCCAGGGAGATGATAGTGGAGAACCCCACTCCACTGGCATTGGCCCAATCGGTCACCGCCCGGCAAATGGCCCCTGAATGGGAAATCAACGCAATCTTGCCAGGCTTGATGTCCACCCGATCCAGGGTGGCGCGAATACCCAGGGCCGGCCGCACAAAGCCATAGCAATCGGGGCCCCACATGCGAATATTGAGATTGTCGGCCTGGCGCCGCAGACTCTCCACAAACTGGCTGCGCAGGAAACCATCGCGATCGTCCAGATGCGACAACACCACCACCGAGTCGATTCCCACCGCGGCGCAACGATCCAGCTGCTCCGCCACCATGGAATCCGGGGTGGCAATGATCACCAGGTCCAGGCGTCCGGGCACCTGGTCAATGGTCTCGAAATGACGAGAGCTCCCCAAATGGCGACCACCGGACAGCAGGGAGCGTTGGCGTGGGTGCACCAGCCAGACCTTGCCTTTGAACTGCTCCTTGAGCCGTTCCGCCAGGCGGGCTTCGATGGAGCTGTTGCCTTCCCCGGTGCCGATGATGGCAATGGTGGAAGGCTCGAAGAAATGAGTCAGGTAGTGTTTTTTCATTCACCTTCTGCCGTATTGTCGATGGAATTCGCGGGTGAAGTGGAATTCGCAGGTGTAGTGGTATCAGTGGGCGAGCAAGACACTTGCGTCCATTGCTCAACGGCCTGCCTTAAACAGGACCGGGCAGCTTTGATTCCACTCAAGCCCAGGGCGTCAATGCAGTCCTGCCAAGTATGATTCTGCAATACTTTCATGACCAGGAGCCTGCGCCCCGTGATGTCGAGGGCAGGACTGCGGCCGTTGGCGGCATACCGCCCCCACAACAGCCGCCAGAGGGACGGGGCCACGTTCTCCAGGGGCGTCCAGTTTGCCAGATACCGCTGCAGGCCGATTTGATCTCTCTCATGATAGCGGATGCCGGAAGCGGGAGCGTCGGCCATCAGCCCCACCACCAGATCTGCCGGCAACAGACGATGACTGCCCTGCAACAACAGGGGAAAGTCAGCATTGAAGCAGTCCAGGGCCGCCTGCTGTACCCGGCGCCCGGGCTCCGATAATCCCTGCAGCACCAGCAGGCTGTGATCGCCGGTGGTGGCCTCCCGGGTGTAGCCCACCCGCAGTGGCAGGCAACCGTTGCGTTGCCAGAAGGCCAGCACCGCCGGACTGCCGGAAAACAGCGAACCGATGCAATCCACCTGCTGTGCCAGGGCGGTTCGTACTAAGTGTTGCAGCAACGTGCTACCCAAGCCCTGTTGCTGCAGATCCGGTTGCACGGCAATGCGCACCACCCGCCAGTGGGTTTGCCCCAGGGCAGCCTCCTGCCCCAGGTGTACCGCCAGGGTTTGCGGCAATACCTGCCCATGGGGTCGACGCCGGCCCTGCACGATGGCCTGGGCCAGTTCGCCGCTGAGCTCACCTTCCGCCGCCACCATGGCCACCGCCAGCACCCGGTCGGCCTGGGTCAGCGTGAACAGGCGAACATTGGAACCATCCAGCATGGTGCGCAAATCGCTGGGCCGGGTGCGGTAATGGGCGGTCATGAGCAGCTCAAACATCTGGTTCAAGCACGCCTCAGAAGCCTCGTCACACTGGAAACGAAATTCGGAAAACGCCGGAGCTGCAGTCGCGTTGTCGGGCGTGGTGGGCAACGCTGCCGGTTGCAACAGCAATGCGCGATTGAGGGACTGTTCCAACCAATCCCCCCCCTGCCAGCGCACCGGCTGTTGCAACGACATTTTCACCCAGCCGGGATACTGGGCATCCAGAAAGCGCTGAAAGCGCACCGCAAAACCACGGCCGGTGCCTTCATAACCGTTTACTGTGGTGGCGAACACCGCTCGAGCGTAATGACGCAACATGGCTTTCAACATGTCCGGTGCGATGGCGGCGGCCTCATCCACCAGCAACAGATCTGCCGCTGGCCGCGCACTGAGCAAGCGATCCGGCGCGACAAATTCCAGGGAACCTGTGCTTCGGGGCGCTTCATTTCGGGGCTCTTCATTGTGATGATCTGCAGGTGGCTCCGACAAACGCGCGAAGCGCAAAATGGTTTCAGCACTTTCCGGTCGGGGCGCCGTGACCACAATGCGTCGGCCCTGTTGCAACAGGCGCTGCACAGCAATCCCCATGGCGGCACTTTTGCCCCGCCCGCGATCGGCTTCGATCACCAGGGGGCGCTTGCGATGACCGGACAGCACATGCAATACCGCCTCCACCGCCTGCCGCTGGCACTGGGTAACACAACCCCAGTCATCCGGGCTGCGCTGCGGTACTGTGGCAGCAGGCAACTCAGGTAGAAAGAAGCCCTCATCCTCAGTGATGCGGGCGACCTTTGGATTCCCCGGTGGTGGTTGATGCTTCAGTTGCTGTTGAAAAATCCACGCCAGGCGCCGGGCGTAATCGGTTTTGACCGCGGCCACCCCCCAGGGTTGAACTGCAATCCTGTCCCGCAACCCGTCTTCCAATTCATGCCATTGATGCAACGGCGGGCACAGCATCCACAACATGCCACCACCCCGGATATTGCCGCTGATGGCCGCCAGGGCATCCGCCTGCAATCCGCTGTAGACATCAAACACCCCGTGATCCGCCTCGCGTCCCAATTCATGATTGATTTTGTCCGGCGATAACCGCCAGGCGGATTCCGGCGCCCGGGTTGAATACCAGAGCGGAGTTCGGGCCTGCAAGCCCTGTAAACAACCCTGCACGGTGGACAACGTCCAGTCTGCACTGCCTTCCACCAGCACCAGCAGGCGTCGATCCGAATGGCGCAGGGATTCCTGCAACTGTTGCAGCCGGGGCAGCAACAATGGGTCCATTCTGGTTTGATCTGTCGGAGCCTGATTCAACGCTGATACTTCTCCATAAAGCCGCTATCAATCTGATGTTTCCAGCGCCACACCCAGTCACCGCGGGCATAGAACCAGCCCCGCGACGCCATCGCCTTGCGCTCGCCCAGTGTAATCAGTTTCAGGAACCGCCCCTGGGGCACAAACGCCTGCAGAGTACGACCGGCAATGATATTGGACAGGTTAGCAGCCAACACCGGGCCCTGCCGGACTGCATACACCCCTGCCTTGGCGATGGGCGTGGGGAAGCGGGCGATGTCACCCACCGCAAACAAACGCTCATGCCCCACCACTTGCAGGGATTCCGTTACCGGGATAAAGCCTTCATCCGTCAAGGGCAGCAGGCTCCCCCGCAGATCCTGTACCGGGGCCGCCGGCGTACACAGCAGGGTAAAATCGCTGCGCAGACGACTGCCATCAGTTAGCTGCAACTGCTGTCCCTGCTGCCCGATTGACTCCACCCCTGTTAACGCCACCCCAATGTGAGTCTGAAATCCTGCCTGCGCCAACGCCCGGCGCCCTGCCCGGCGAATCAACGGATTATGCTCCGCCAGGACTTCTGAGCGGGAAACCAGGTGCCACTGCCAGTCCGGACCCGGCTGGTAACCACGAATGCGATGGTGCATGGCCAGGGCCAGTTCAAAGCCGGCCACACCGCCACCCACCACGGTCACCGTCCGGTTCTGCCCCGGGGCCAGCCCAGCCAGAAACCGCTCCCAGGCGGCAAGCAATGGGGTGACCGGTTTGGCAGGCAGCAGGACGCCTGTACTGCCTGCACTCTGTGCCGACAACAGTTCGCGGCTGCGGGGCATGGAGCCAATATCGAAGGCGGCGTAGTCAAACTCCAGGATGCTCCCATCTTCCAGCACAGCGGAGCGCCGGTCCTCCGTCAACGCCACAAAGCGACCTTGATGCCAACGCACACCTGAGTCCGCACACAATGCCGGCAGATTGATCAGAAACTGGTCAACCTGATACTGCCCGGCCACCACCCCGGGCAACATCCCGGAGTACGCCGCGCCCGGCTCCGGGCTCACCAACACAACCTCGATCCCCTGGTCGCCAAAGCGCCTGCGATACTGCCGAATCACCTCGATATGGGCGTGGCCGCCTCCCACCAAAAGTATGCGTGTGGGCTTCATTTCACTCTCACATTGAATTCTTCAGATTAAATCTATACTTACAGATATTACTATTGCTTCGGGGCCGGAAGAAATGGATAGAAATTACACCAAACGCGTACGCTACGAGTTTATTTTCAAATCCCAGGATAATTTTCAGTACGAAGTGGACATTGATCCCAACACCCTGGAGCACCCGGCACCGCTGGGGGCCGCCCCGGAGTGGTCCGCCCTGGATGTAGACAAATGCCCCCACTGCCCACTCAACAGCGCCACCACGGAGCATTGCCCCCTGGCCAGGCGGGTAGCGCCGATCCTGAGCTTCAGTGCCCATCCCGCGTTTGAATCCGTCAAGGTGCGGGTGCACAAGGACAACATGACCATGGAAAGCCAGTCTACGGTGCAGGAAGCCTATCGCTCCCTGATCGGGTTGATCATGGCCACCAGTGGCTGCCCCCATACCGGCTTTTTCAAACCCATGGCCTGGTTCCACCTGCCCTTCTCCACCCAGGATGAAACCCTGTTCCGGGCCTGTGCCACGTTCCTGTTGTTCCAGTTCTTTGATCCGGTGGACCCGGAAAGCGGTGGCCATTTTACCGACCTCAAGCAGGTGTACGAAGACATTCACATCGTCAATCAGCATATCGCGAAACGCTTGCGCAAGGCGTCCGCCTCGGAGTCCACCCTCAACGCCCTGACCATCCTGGATATTTTTGCCCAGTCGTTCCGCCCCACCTTGAACGACTCGCTGCAGGAACTGGCGTTCCTGTTCAAACCGGGCATCAACGAAGTCAGCTTCGAGACCCCCTGATTGTTGGTGTTCGGCACGCCTGATTCTGCATCCGCCAAATCTGCTGCATGCGCTCGGCTGCTGCTGGCGGCATTGGTTTTCCTGCTGGGCAATCTACTATGGAGCCAGCACAGTGTTGCCGCCGCAGTGGAGTTGAAAAAAGCGGAGCAGTATTACCTGTCACTGGAGCCAATGACGGTGAAGGATGCCAGCCTGGGTAACGACCCGATGTGGATTCCCACCAAAGACCAACTGATACCGGTGCCGATCACGGATGCCCGCACCCAACTCTGGTATCGGTTCGATATCCACAACGACTCAGACACAAAAGAGTGGTATCTGCTCACCACCAACACCCTGTTGGCGCACATACAGGTGTACACCATGAGCGCCGGGGAGGAGCATCACCGTCACAACGGTTATGTGCGACGCTTCCCGTTTGATCTGTCCAACAATGTAGCGCTAAGCCTGCCCTCAAACCAGGCGGTAAGTGTGTGGGTGAAACTGGAAGCGCCCTACGTGGCACAACAACCGTTGTTCAGCCTGATGCCCGGCAATCAGTACCCTCAACATCATTTCAACTATACCAGCATGATTCTGATTGCCATCGGTGCCATGCTGGCCTTGGTGCTCTACAACGCCTTCCTTTATTATCCCACCCGGGATTCGTCGTTCATCTGGTATGCCGGCTATCAACTGCTGTGCACCTTTGCCTGGGCCATGCATTTCAAGGTCATGCTGTATTGCTTCGACATTCCCCTCGACGCCAGCACCCTGTATCTGCCCTTTTTTATCGCCGGTGCCGCCAGCCTGATGTTCGCCATCTCGTTCCTCAAATTGCCCCAGGGGGGATGGCTGGCCCTGCTGGTGCGGGCCTGTGCTATCGCCCTGGTGGTGTTCGGTCTCCTGGGCTTGATGTTACCGGTGGCCATCTATCAATGGATTCTGGTGATCTGTACCTACTCCTGGATCTGCATCATGCTGGGGCTGGGCATCTGGCGCCTGAACAAAGGCTATCGGCCCGCGCGGATCTACGTGGCAGGCTTTGGCATTCTGGGCACATACTTTTTGTTTACGCTGGCCGGAAATCTGGCCGGCACCTCATTGTTCGATAACCAGTTGCTGTGGGCCCTGTGGATGCAACTGATCGATGCCATTGCCCTGGCCCTGGCCCTGGCGGACCGCATTAATTTTCTGCGCAAATCCCGCCAGCATGCAGACAAGCGGGCCAGCACCGACCAACTCACCGGATTACCCAACCGGACCGCATTCGAACGGGATATTCGGGCCTGGGAGGCCTATTACAGCGAAGGCATCATTCAGGATTTCTTTTTGACGTTCATCGATGTGGATGGATTGAAGCGGGTCAACGATCGCCATGGGCATAATGAAGGGGATCGCCTGCTCTCGCTGGTCGCCCAGTGGTTAAGTCGCCAAAGCCAGCAGCAGAATATTTATCGCATTGGAGGGGATGAGTTCGTGTTGCTCTCCCGCAAGCAGATCCAATGGAACCTTACCAGCCTGCACAGGTTGTTGACGGATGAAGGGTTTCCCAATTCCGATCTCAGCATCGGCACCAGCAGTTATTCTGAAAGCGGCAGCCGATCCACGCTGTTGAAGCTGGCCGATGAACGCATGTACGCGATCAAGCACAGCAATCGCTAGCAGGATCAGGCCAGGGTAAAGTACGCCAGCGCGTCATCCTTGCATTTGATTCGACAGCCATCCCGTTCCTGCTTCACTGCCAAAGCCTGCTGGATGAAGACCAACTGCACCCCGGGGAAAACCGCCCGCTCCACCACCACTTCAAAGGTTTCACTGATGGCCTGCACCTGTTCAATCAACTGCTGCCGGCGACGTTTGAGTTCCACCACCAGATTCTCGAAGTGCGCAATGGTGTTGCTGATCTTTCTGATCTGGTCCATAGCATCCTGGTTAGCGGCATTTTTTTCGATGGGGCGCAACGCTTCTTTCATGCCCCGGATAACATTGAGGCGACTACTCAATTCCTCCTGCAGAGTACTCAACTCCGTCAACGGTTCGGCAATGCGGGTGGAAAAATCCACTTCTGTTGGAATGTAAGATGGCCCGCCCAGGGTGTTACAGTGCAGCCGCTGTATGGGGCGGATGATCCCGCCCAGGATTTTGCCTTCAGTTTTTTTGGGGCTGATTACGGTGATGTCGGTACCCGTAATATCGCTGTGCATGATGTGTTTTGCCGCCGTTACCGTGCTCGCGGATACCACTTTCGCATACTGAATGTAATTGGCAAATACCGTACCCGGCGTTTCCACCATCACTGAAAACGGTGTCTCCCCCGCGGCCGGGTTACGTTGCCGGCCGAGAATGCCTTTGCCTATCACTACGTCGTCGCCAGCGATCACGGTGGCAGACTCCAGAAAATCCCGAATCAACACTTTACCGGTGGCCTTGACCTGCATGCCTTCCTTGACCGAACCCTTCACCACCACGGTGCCGTCAAAATCCACATTGCCGGTCTGCAGGTCCACGTCCCCCACGCAGTAGGCGTCCGATACCATCATGCCATTGTCGATCTTCAACGGCACACCGCGCCGGGCCGCCACCAAAAGATTCTCATCTTCGGCACTGATTTCAGTACCCTCTCCCAGGTTCAGCGCCCGATCCTGCGGGGTAGGAGCCGGCACAGACTCCCCCATCACATTGAATCCCGCTGCCCCTTCCACCGGGGGAATCCGGCGCACCAACGCCGCGCCCACCTCGACCATTTCGATTTCGCCGAAATCGTGCATATCGACGGTACCGTTATCCCGCAGTTTCGGTTGCATTAAGCGGTCCTGTACGGGCATCACCAGCCGCTCCAGTTTGGCCTGGCGGGATGCCCCCGGCGGGTTTCCCGTGGCCACGGTCTCCGTGATCTGGGTCCCCGCAGGCACGTTGTCCAGCTGATTGCTCAGGGCCTGCAACACGGCATCATTAATTCCTTTCACCACGCCGACCTTTCCGAGATAGGACTTTAATTCCTCTGCTTTAGGATTATCTGCGCCATAGGCGGTTTCAATGATGAGTTTGCAGGCCATGCGATCTTCAGCGATTTCGGAGGCGATCACAGGCTGACGTTTCTCAGCCACCAACATCTGCACTGGCTCAATGTGTTCATCAGGCGTGGACCTTTCTGCCAATCGACTGCGATACAGTGTCAGGACTTTTGCCAGGGCAGAATCATGCAGATAAAAATTTCGGAATTCGGTAAGATTGAACTGGCTTTGCAGAAATTCGACCGACAGCGCCGCTTCGTCCAAACAACTCACTATAATGTGGACTTCTTTTCCATCCGGTGACGCTTCGAAACGCAATCCATTCATGACGGGCCGATACCAAACTGTTTGGGTAGTGATGCTTGAAAAAGAACCACTTGTTACAAGTATAGAGTCAAGTGGCTGAATTGAAAGGAAATGGAGCGATCTGCTGCCATTGTGCCGTTAAAATTACAATAAAGAAGTACTAGCCGATGAATCAGGCCTCCCGGCTGAACTTGAAACCGTGCCTCAGACTGTGGTCGGTGAAACAAAATTTTTCAGCGTTGTTTGATCAGGGCGGCGAAACCTTCCACCTTATCAATGGATTGCGCTTTTTCTCCTTTTTCTGGATTCTGGTTTTCCACGCGGCATACATTCACGGTCTGATCGCCGGTAAAGACATCTTTTTCAACCTCACCGATACCGCTCCGCCCTGGCTGTGGTGGATCTGGAACGCAGATAAAGCAGTGGATCTGTTCTTTGTGATCAGCGGATTCCTCATCAGCGTCATCCTGTTCAAAGAATTGAACCGGTCCGGCACCATCAAACTGAAGCGCTTCTACCTGCGCCGCTATCTGCGGTTAACACCCATATACGCCCTGATTGTGCTGATCTATTGGCTGTCGCAATCCCGCAATTATGAATGGGTGTGGACCAACCTCCTCTACATCAACAACTTTCTGCCGGTGGATAAAATGGCCCTGCATTGGACCTGGACCCTGGCGGTGGAGGAACAGTTTTACCTGATGCTGCCGTTGATACTGGCGGTTCTGTATAAAAGCGCTGGCAAACCCATTCTGCCGGTGCTGATAGGAATGCTGTTGCTGTCGTTGCTGATTCGGCTGGGGGTCATGTGGTACTACCCGGAAATCTGGCATGCCAGTTACCGCGAGATGTTGATCGGTGACGGGGTGTACCCGGTGTTCTACGCGAAGCTTTATGACAATCTCATCACCCGCTACGGCCCCTTCGTGTGCGGCGCCATTGCCGCCTACCTGTATTGCTTCAAGCAGGATGAACTGAGCGCCTGGTTGCGCCGTCACCGGCAGATCTGTCGGGGCGCGCTGATCGGCGCCTTGGGGGTCGCGTTATTGTTCACGCTGTTTCCTGTGATGGGCGCAGAGTTCAGCCAACCGGGCCCCTGGCTCCGAGCCTATGTGGTCACCCACCGGACCTTGTTTGCCGCCGCCATCGCCTGGTTTATGTTGATGGTGTTCCTGAACCTGGATTCATTCAGGCTGCTGAGCCGCTTTTTATCCCTGCGTTGCTGGCAGCCCCTCAGCCAACTCACCTATTCCATGTACCTGGTGCATTTCATTGTGGTCTATGCCTGCGTACAAAATGCCTATCACAACCTGTTGTTGGTGGATGGCCTGGATCAAACCAGCGTGGCTGTTTATACCATCCTGATCAGTGTTGTGCTGTCCTTGCTGCTGACGGTGATCATCGGGGTGCTGTGCTGGCTGCTGGTGGAGAAACCCTTCCTCAACATGCGGGACCTGTTCCAAGTGAACAAAGGCGCCACCACCACCCGCCCGCTGCACCACGATCTTTAAGCCTGAACCTGCAAGCCAGGATCAAGGTGAAACCAGGTGGCCACTGGAACGCTGGTTCTGGTAGCTGAGCCGTATGCGATTGGCGTCTGCCGCAAACCGGCCGTAACGCACCTCATCCAACTGGAAGTCAGCATCCGAACTGCCCATTTTGAAGGCTTGCCCGTTTTCCATATTACGGTAACCGGTGGAACCCTGCAGGCTGCCGTTGGTATAAATCCGCACCCCGGCTGAGGGGTCCACCACCATGACCTGATGCACCCACTGTTCGGAAGTGAACCACACGCCACCGCCGTCAAAGCTGACGTTGGAAGAACCTGAGCCGTTGCCAATCTCAAAGCGGGGGGAATATTCCAGGGAGAAAATGACCGCGGTACTGGTCATGTTCCAGTAGCTGCCACCGGTGCCCCGGGACAGGATCTCCCGCCGCGCTTTGGAGCCAAAGAAAAACAGCCCCGGTTCCCGCACCCAGGACTCGATGGTGTACGCCCGGTTGTTCGCATTGAAGGACAGGTCATAAGGCGCTTGCAGGACCTCGTTGCCAGAAAAATTCCGCCCGTAGCCAATCAAGCGATCAGAGTTATCCCCGACATTGCCGTTGGTTTGCAGCGCGTTGTTCTGATACGCGGTGGAATCGTAGGCGGTGCCGGACGTCCCCTCATCGAAATGCCAGACGGCGCCATAGTCTTTCCAGACTTTGGTGGGATTTTGTCGATCCGGTACCGCTCCATTTTGCACGTCATTGTAATGCATCACGATGTAATCGGCGTTGCTGTTGCCATCCACCTGTGGCACCAGAACCCAGGCATTCAGCTGCCCCGAGGGCCCGATTTCAAGTTCATAGGGCAGCCAGCTCAGCTGGTCGCGGTCGGTAAAGCGCAGGTCCGCGCGACTGCCCTGCAGCGTCGCGGCGATGCCGTTGGAAATCCGGATCAGCACCGGAAAGTCCCTCACGCTGCCACTGACATTGGCACCGCCGGACGTGGTGTTGAAGCTGTACTGTTGGGTGTTGTTGAAACTGGGCACCGCACTCACATCAATACCGGTTTGCACGTACAACACCGCACCTTCATCCAGATAGACATGGTATGTGGTGCCGCTTACCGAACGCGTGCCGGTATAACACCAACCGTCGCCGGCGCTGGAACTCACTGCGTCGCTGCTGCCGCCTTTCACATACAACACCCGGCTTTCGCGAGACAGTGCCAGGAGGGATTTCTGGCTCAAGGTCAAGGTATTGCCGTTGTCGCCCAGATCAATCACTTCGATGCCGTTGATCACCTCCGGTCCGAAGCTGGTCAAATCCAGGTTATTCAAGCCGGTGGTGAACTGGATCGTGTCAGAGCCCAAGCCGCCTTCGATATTGTAGAAGTCCGTATCCACCAACTGAATGATGTCATCACCGGCACCGGCGGATATCGCGTCGGCACCACCTCCGCTCACCAGAGTGTCGTTGCCACTGGTACCCACCAGGTTGTTGGCATTGGCGTCCCCCACCAACCCGGCCTGAACCGACTGGCTGAAATCCCGGCCCCATATCACCACGGTTTCACCGGCGTTGAGGCTTGCGTTATCCCCCAGCGGGGCTCCGATAATCAAATCCGTGTAACCGTCGCCGTTGACATCCGCCTGGCCCGTGCTCTGACCCAATCGATCATCGGTGTTGTCACCTATCACCTTAAACCCGTCGACGTTGGTCATGCCCGCCAGGTCAACGTCGGAACGGTTGCTACCGTCTTTTCCCATCACCATGTAACCGGCGCCGGCGCTGGCTCCGCCACTGGCATTGAGGTACGCCCCCAGCAACAGGTCATCCACACCATCGGCATTGAAATCCCCGGCACTGGCCAGGCTGTGACCCATTTGATCGGCGTCAGCCTCACCGAACAGCGCAAACCCTTCGCTGCTCAGAATGCTGTCCACATCAATATTGGAATAACTGCCGCTGTCGTTACCATAGAGTACGTAGGCCACCCCGTTTGCGGACCGGCCGCTACCGTCTTTGCCATTGGAAGACACCACCAGATCGCTGATGCCGTCACCGTTGAAATCACCGCCGGCCACGGAGTGACCCAGAATGCCACCGGCCACACTGGACTGGATTTTAAAGCCGCTGCCACCGCTCAGGGTGGACACATCAATGGCATTGAACACCGGCCCCGGGGAACCAAAAATCAGAAAGGACTGTCCCGCCTGGGAACCCAGGGCATCCGAGAAGATGGCGCTCACCACCACATCGTCATAGCCATCCGCATCATAGTCACCCACAAAACGCGCCGCCTGCCCCAATTGCCAGCCGGCACCGGCGCCCATGATTTTCATGCCGTCGGGCCCGGTGGGGTTGATCATGTCCAGGTCCACATCCGCTCGGGTCGCCCCCGCCTGCCCGAAAATCACGTAGGCTTTACCGCTGTCAGCACCGTCCTCATCGCTGTAACGCATGCCCACGACCAAATCATCAATACCGTCACCGTTGAAGTCACCACCGGCGTCCAGCGCCTGGCCGTTACCATTGAAATCGGTGAAGGAATCCCCGATGCGGGCATTGGCCTCAGCAGTGGTCACCCGAAAGCCCACCGCTGAGCTGAAGCTGGACACATTGACGTCGCCATTAGAGGCCCCACCATACACCACATACAAAATTCCGCCGTCTGCCGCGTAATCATCATCAAGGGGCGCAATCACATACAGGTCATCATAGCCGTCGTCATTGATGTCGCCGGCGCCGCCCACGGCTCCGCCCATTTTATCCACGGCTCCGATTCCCACGATGCGAAAACCGTTGATGCCGTTGGTGATGGAGGCGGAATTCAGGTTGCTGCGGGTGGCCCCCGCCTGACCGTACACCACGTAGGCCAAACCGGATGATCCGGAACTGTCCGGCGCGCCGGTGACAAAGTCTTCAAAGCCATCACCATTGATGTCGCCGACGGTACTCACCGCCCAACCAATGTGCTCACCGCTGACACTGCCCTGCACCTGGAAGCCATCCGCCGATGTCATGCTGGTCACATCCAGTGACTGCGCTTCAATGTCGATGTCTTTATTGAACGACAGGGAACCGGCCGCCGCCGGGTCCGGCAAGGTCAGATCCGCATTGGCATATTGAACACTGCGGATACGGGCACCATTAAGCAACAGCGCTGTGGCGTTGGTATAATCCAGGTCGAGGGCGCCATCCCCCAACACCACTGAATAATCGAACGAGAGGGTCGCTGTGCCAGAACCGGAGGCCAGATCCACCCGTCGATCCACCCCTTCCATATCCAGTTCCAACTGCGGTGTATCCAACGTCACGTTCACCGCTTCGCTGAATTGCACCGATACGTTGATGGCAGCACCCACACCATAGGTACCGTCGGCGGTGCTGGACGTGACATTGGTGATGGTCGGAATGGAGGCATTTAGACTGGTGAAGTTCAAATCGGAATTATTGGAAATGCCGGCAAAGCCAACGCCGTTGCCATTCTCCAAAGCACCCGCATCGATATTGATGTAATAGCCGGTGTTCGGCTCCAGCACATCGGTTTGCGTGACCACAATGGTGTTACTGCCGCTACCGGACACCTGGCCGGAGGTAACATCGATGGTATCCCAGACACTGCCATCGCTGGTTTTGTGGATCACGATGTTGCCGCTGTTGACGTACACCACTTCACTGAAATTCAACGTAATGGTCGCATTCAGCAACACGGCACTGTCTTCATCGGCCGGTGTGGAGCCGGTCAAGGTGATCGCACCGGTTGAGAAGTTCCAGTCACTGGTGGCGGCAACTCCGGCGAAATCATTGGTGGCGACATCACGCCAGGCACCGTTGTCGATCAGCACATAGTAGCCGCTGCCCCCAAACAAGGTGCCAGCCGGATCGACGGTGATGGTGGCGGTGCCGGCACCGGTGATGCGGGCATCCCCCAACGGAATGGTTTCAAACACTGAATCATCACCGGCATTATGGATCACGAGGTTGCCACTGTCGGCGTAGACATTCTCATCAAAGTTCAATACCAGATTGTCATTCAGGCCTACATTCACCGCACCGTCCGCTGGGGACAAGGTGGAAATCTGCGGTCCGCTGACATCAATCACCACTGGAAACGCGGTGCTGACGGGGGAAGTATTCCCCGCCGTGTCGGTTTGGGTGGCCGTCAGAACGTAACTGCCTTCACTCAGGATGGTGACACTGTAATCGACGCTCCAGTTGCCGCTGCCATCCACTCCAGAATTGGCGATGCTTGCACCATCCAGCATCAGGTCCAGCGTACTGCCGGCCTCGCCGGTGCCAGAGAATACCAATCCGGTATCGTTGGTGATGCCGTCTGTGGCCCCGGTATCATTACTGATGGTTGCAATCACCGGCGCCAGCGGCTGAGCCGAGTCTACAGTGACTGCATATGCACTTGAAGCCACTGAATCGTTGCCCGCCGCATCCGTTGCTACTGCGGTAAAACTGTAGCTGCCGCCGGCCAGGCTTGTGGCCGAGTGATCAAAGCTCCAGTTACCGCTGCCGTCTGCCGCAGTGGAACCGACGACGACGCCGTCCTGATAGACCGTAACGGTTGCGCCTGCTTCAGCCGTGCCATAGACCAGGAGCGTGCTGTCGTTGGTGATGCCATCCCCCGCGGTTGCGGTATCGTCGCTGATACCGGTAATCACCGGGGCAGCGGGCGGAGCGGCATCCACTTCGATGCTGAAGCCGGCGCTGATGGCAGACACATTGCCCGCCAGATCCGTCGCCACCGCTGTCGCCGTATAGGTACCGTTGGCCAGGACAGTGGCACTGTAATCGAACGCCCAGTTGCCGCCGGCGTCTGCTGTGGTAACCCCGATCAGCACAGCGTCCAGATACACATCAACCGTTGCATCGGCTTCACTGCTGCCGTTGATGATCAATGTGGTGTCTGCCGTTATCGCATCCCCCGCTGTGCCGGTGTCATCACTGATGGCCAGCACAAACGGTGCCGCCGGCAACGCAGTATCCACCACCAGCGCAAAGGCAGCAGACGCTGCAGACACATTGCCCGCCACATCGGTGGCCGTGGCCGTCACACTGTAACTGCCATCCGCCAACGCCGTGCCGCTGTAATCAAAGCTCCACACCCCACCGGAGGCCACTGCACTGCCGATACTGCTGCCATCCAGATAAACCGTCACCGCGGCATCCACTTCTGCGCTGCCGGAGAACACCAGGGTTGCATCACTGGTGACACCATCCTGAACCGCGGTATCTGTACTGATGGCACTGACGACCGGTGCAGGGGGCGCGGTGGAATCCACCGTCAATGAAAACGCTGCGGACGTGACAGACCGGTTGCCGGCCACGTCCACCGCTTCTGCTGTAATACTGTAGCTGCCGTCCGCCAACGGTGATCCGGACAAATCGTAACTCCACACTCCGGTGACATCGGCGCTGGTGGTGCCGCGACTGATGCCATCCACGAACACTTCCACCGTGGCACCCGCTTCGGCGCTGCCGCTGATCAGCAAGGTCGTATCGGCAGTAATCAAATCACCGCTGCTGCCGGTGTCGTCACTGAAGCCCAGCACCAGCGGTGCCGCTGGCGCTGCCGTATCCACCCGCAATGCATAAGGGGATGAAAAGGCGGAAACATTGCCGGCCGCATCCGCTGCCTGCCAGCTCAGGGTATAGTTGCCATCAGAGAACGGCGTTGCGCTCAAGTCAAACTGCCAGGCGCCGCTGCCGTCTGCACTCACAGTGCCGCGGGCCACACCATCCACCCACATGTCCACCGTGCTATTGGGCTCTGCGTTGCCGCTGAATATCAACGTGGTGTCGTTGGTAATGCCATCGCTCAGATTGCTGTCGTCCGCCACATTTGATAAAGCCGGCAGCGCCGGTGCCAAGGTGTCTACAGTGATACTGCGCGGTGCGGACATACCCGACTGGGAGCCGGCAATGTTGTGGGAGAACGTGGTAACCACATAGAGACCATCCGCCAAGGTACCCAGGTCGAAACTCCAATTGCCGAGCAATCCTGCATTGGCGGTGCCCTGCTCCACGCCGTCCACCAGCACATGGACCACTGCGCCGATATCTGCGCTGCCCTGCAACAGCAAGGTGGTATCCGAGGTGATGTAATCCCCTGCAACGCCGCTGTCAGAAGTGATGCCTGTGATAGCCGGAACATTGGGCAGGATAGTGTTGATCACGATGTCCAGTGCCGACGACAGGCTTGATCGATTGCCTGCAGTGTCCACCACCTGGGTGGTAATGGCATAGCTGCCATTCAACAACGGCGTAGCGGTCAAATCCAGCAGCCAGTTGCCGTCCACATCCACCGGCGCCAGACCCGCTGCAACTCCATCGACGAACACCTCTACCCAATCGCCGGGGTCGGCCGTACCGGCCAATTGGATGGCGCCGGTGGAGGTAATGCCGTCACCCAGGATGCCCGTGTCCGGCAACAGCGCAATACTGGCTACCGGATTGGGGACCAGTGTGTCAATCACCAGGGGAAACGCCGGCGACCAGGGGGACTGGTTTCCGGCTCTGTCGGTGGCCATTAACGCGAATTCATAATTGCCGTCGCTGAATGGGCTGGTGGTGTAATCCAGCGTCCAGTTACCACCGGCATCCGCCTGCACATTGCCGATCAATTGCGGCCCAAGACGAACCCGAACCTGTGCATTGGGCTCTGTGGTGCCACTCAACACCAGATCCACGTCGCTGGTAATCCCATCCAGGGCGCTGATTCCGGTGTCGTCCGACAGTTGCAACGTGGCTGGTGCGGTTGGCGCCACACGATCCACGGTCACCGGGAACTGGGGCGAGATCGCACTCTGTAAATCCAGGAACGCGCCATCGGCGGTTAGCATGTAGCTGCCGTCAGGTAAGTCCGTGGCCGAATGGTCCACCACCCAGTTGCCAGCGTCATCCACCAGGCTGGAACCGATGGCCACCCCATCCTGATACAGCGTGACCGTGATTCCGGGCTCCGCGGTACCGTTCACCACCAAGGTTCCATCCGACGTGTAGCCGTCACCCAGAATATAGGAATCGCCGGTCACGGCGCTGATGATGGGCGCGATGGGCGCGGTGGGATCGTAACGAAACAGGAACGATTGCGCCGACTCCACCCGCACACCGCTTGGGGAGATGGAGACCAGATCCACACTGTATGGACCGGGGGCCAGGCTGATCAACGTATAATCCAGGCTCCACTGCCCCTGGCGATCCACCACCGTGGACCCGTTCATGACGCCGTTCAGCCAAAATTCGATAATGTGGTTGGGCTCCGCTGTACCGGAGAACGAGATGGTGTCATCAATGATGCGGCCTTCACCGAACGCCACACCGTCGGACCACAGTGAAATCACTCTGGGTGCCTGGAAGCGGGAATTGGCGCCGCCGGAGCCGCTGTTGGAGTTGCCAGCCCGATCGGAGCCACCAGCGGAGCTTCCACCGGAGTCACTGCCGGATGCGCCGTCCGCGCCGGAGCCACCGGCTTCCCCTGAGCTGCCGGATTCACCATTGCCTGAGCCACTGCTTTGGGTCTGGTCCGACCCGCTGCCACCGCCCGAACCGCCTCCACCACCGCCACAGGCGGCAACCAGCAACATGCAACCGAATATTAGCCACCATCGGATCGCACTCAATTGGGACACCTTCCTCCAAACTGCTTATTGCCTGATAAGCCACGAAATACGGGGCTTTCACTTCATTTCAATATAGTTGAGGTGGTCATTTCCGCTGCGAATCAGGCTGTTTTATATGCGTATTTTTGTAGCCGGCACAATTTTGGGGCAAAACCGGCGGCAGGGCTGAATTCCTCAACCTATTCATACGGTTAGCGCCAAAGGTGTTATCGCAGTCGATCCCGGGGGTGTGCCCCCACTGCCACCAAATACAATGAGGCGACACTAACCGGCTGATTTTCCACAACAACCCAATGTAAAGCACTGCGCCCCTGCGGTTACAAAACCCCAACAGTCCTGGAATCCGGCCATTAGCGGGTGGTTGACCCCGGCGCCGATCAGCGCGAGCGTTTTGATCAAGTCCTAATAGTTTTTGCCATTCACAAAGGGGGTGAGTTACGCAATGATGGCTCACCATTGCGCCCGATTATGCTCAGGTCGAGCTGCTGCAGAATGCCACCATAACTAACTGAGCTAACATGTTTTTTGGACTCGAACAGGGATAACAGGATCATGAAAAAAGCACTGGTCACCGGCGCCGCCGGTTTTATCGGCTCTCACGTAGTGGACCAACTCACCACCATGGGGGTCCAGGTCCGGGCCACCGCCTTGCCTAACGAGCGCACCGATAACATTGAACACCTGAACCCCGAAATCGTCCGTGGCGACATGCTGGACAAGGGCTTCGTGCGCGAGATCGTGCAGGATGTGGATACAGTGTTTCACCTGGCGGCGGTGTACGCCACCTGGATGCCGGATTGGAAACCCCTGTGGGAAGTGAACATCCAGGGCAGCCGCAACATCCTCTGGGCCTGCAAAAACGCCGACAACGTTAAGAAAGTGGTCTACACCAGCTCCCTTTCTGCCATCGGCCTGTTACCGGGCAAAGCCTCTTCCAACGAAACCACGCCCTTTAACCAATACGACGGCCTGCCCTACATCCTGAGTAAATACCTGAGCCAACAGGAAGCCCTGGACTTTGCCGAGCAGGGTCTGAACCTGACGGTGGTAAACCCGGCTTTTCCATTTGGTCCCGGTGACGTGGCGCCGACTCCCACCGGCGGTATCATTCTGCAGATGATTGATGGTGGAGCCCGTTTCTCCTTCCCGGGTGGTTTCAATCTGGTGGATGTGCGGGATGTGGCCGCAGGTCATATTCTGGCTGCAGAAAAAGGACGCCAGGGGGAAATCTACATTCTGGGTAACGAGAACGTGAGCGGTGAGGAGTTCAGTAAAATGTGCGCCGAGATCCTGGGCAAATCCGATCGCGTGATTCCGCTGCCAGGTTTGTTGGTGGAAGGCGGTGCGCAACTGGCACAATTTATTGCCGAAAACATTACCCACTCCAAGCCGTTGCTCAATCCGAAAGAAGTAAAATACACCTCACAGTACGCCTATATGGACTGCAGCAAAGCGCGTAAGGAATTGGGATACAATCCCCGCGACGTACGTATCTCCCTGCGGGATTCCATAGCCTGGTTCCAGAGCCCCGAGTTCCTCGCCCGCCAGAATGATGCTGTGCCCATGAAGGCCAGCGTTAAATTCGGTTAATGTGGTAGATTTATAACCGCGCATTTGTAATATTGCCCTCTTACACCAATAGGAGGGCAATTTAATGTTCGAAGATCTCATCCCGAAAGACTTTTCTCAGGAGCTCCTGCTCGAGTGGGCGATCAGTATAGGAATGGCAATTCTTGTCTTCTTTATTGGTCGAATTATAGCCAACATCATCGTCAAAGTTGCCCGACACGCAATGGAACGTGGCGGCATGGATGCCCTGCTGGTGAATTTCGTCGCCTCCATTCTGCGCTGGGTATTGATGCTGTTTGTCATCATCGCCGCGTTGGAGCAACTGGGTGTAGATACCACCTCACTGGTTGCCTTGTTGGGTGCTGCCGGTATCGCCGTCGGTCTGGCATTGAAAGACTCCCTGCAGAACTTCGCCTCCGGCGTCATGCTGATTGTGTTCCGCCCCTTTAAGAACGGCGATTTCGTGGATGCCGGTGGCGTTACCGGTGTGGTTGAGCACATTGGTATTTTCACCACCATCATGAAAACTCCGGACAACAAAGAAGTGATCGTGCCCAATGGCCAGGTCTATGGTGGCACCATCACCAACTTCTCAGCCCGCGATACCCGCCGTGTTGATATGGTGTTCGGAATTGCCTACGACGCCGACATCCGTCAGGCCAAGAACATCCTCACCGAAATCATCAACAGCGACAGCCGCGTTTTGAAAGACCCGGCTCCGGTGATTGCCGTATCCGAGTTGGCGGATTCATCCGTAAACTTTGTGGTACGACCCTGGGTTAATTCCGCTGACTACTGGGGCGTGCTGTGGGACACCAATGAGAAAGTGAAGTACGCATTCGACGAGGCCGGCGTGGGTATCCCATTCCCGCAGATGGATGTGCACGTGCACAAAGAAAAAGAAGACTAAATATAGAAATAAAAAAGGGGGTGAAGTTTTGGCTTCACCCCCTTTTTTATTATTCGACCACCTGGACGTTTTCTGCCTGTGGGCCTTTCTGACCTTGTGCTACGCTGAATTGAACCCGTTGACCTTCTGCCAGTGTTCGGAATCCAGAGCCAGTAATAGCGCTGAAATGAACAAAAACATCGGGACCGTTATCCTGCTCAATGAAACCAAAACCTTTAGATTCATTGAACCATTTCACTTTGCCAAGAGAGGGTGTTGACATACCAAATACCTAACTTTTTCAGACTTTCTTTTCACGTACCGAAGTACAATTCGCAAGCACCCAGTTACCAGAATATCCCACTTAACCGCCTCTACTGATCGGCCATTGCTGATCGTAAAACTAAGCAAAAACATCAGAGCAAAAAAGCGCTTGATTTCGATTATAACTCTAAGCCCTTGCCCGTCAACGACATTTACTGCCAGTGTCGACGTATCTGCTCAGGTGTCAGTTCAAAGGTGGTGAATCGCCCTTCAACAGGGCATTGATACGACAGTTTTGTTGCAGTCAGATGCAATGTCTGTGAATTTTTGACCCCATATTGCGCATCACCACGCACCGCATGCCCCATTTGCGACAGGTGCCGACGGATCTGATGCTTGCGCCCGGTTTCAATATTCAGAATCAGCAGTGCGGAATCTTCACTTTGCTCCACGGCCAAAATATTCGTGATCGCTAATTTATCATCCAGCGGAATCTCGATGCGTTTCACCTCAGGATTCCATTGCCCCTCTACCCGCACCCGATACTGTTTTTCAATTTCCCGGCCGGCAAACCGCTCACTTAACTGCGCCGCCATTTTTTTATCGTGGGCCACCAGTATCAAACCGCAGGCATCCTGATCCAGACGATGAATCAAAAATACCGGGCGTTGATTATTAAAATGCAACTCCACCAGGCGCAACACACTGCAGTGATCGCCCCACTCATTGCCCTGGCTCATGATACCTGGCGGCTTGAACCAAACACTGTAGCGACGCTGATCACTGATCAATTCCAACGGCGCCGGTTTGATGGCAAGCAGTTGTGGATTATAAAAAAGTCGAATCGACGTGCCCGCCGGCAAGCGCGCACTGGCCCGTCGCTGCCGCTGCCACTTGCTCTGAGGTTTCTTCACCTGCACCGCGCCCTGGGTCATGGCCAGTTTGATACGCGCTTTGGGCAAAGCGCTGTGTTGCGCCAGCCAATCGCAGGCATTGTCCACGGGCTCGGTCAGCTGGAAGCTCTGTTTCACGATCCTGTCGCTAGCGGGTTGCGCCATGGTTCAACTGATGCCTTCCATAAAATCCAGGGTCACCTGGTCACGAATATTCTGGCGGGACTGCTCCCACAACTCCGCAATTTTATCCTGATTACAGCGCTTACGATCCACCAGCACCCGCGTGTTCAGCTCACCCACTTTGCGGTTGGCGGGGCACTTGGTGAACACGGCCTGGTGACTGATGACATCCATAAACGGCCCGGATTTACTGGTGGGCATGATGAACACCAATTGCAACCCCAAGGCATCGGTCAGATAGTGTATGACTTCGCGGGAACGGGTTTCATCCATTTTGGAAAAGGCTTCATCCACCAGCACCATACGCAGATGGGTATTGCCCTCGTTGAAACGGAATGCGGAGGTGACGGCAGCGGAGCGAATGATATAGGCCGGCGTTTCCAACTGCCCACCGGACCCGGTGCCGTATTGACTCAAGGCAATAGGCTGTTTGCCTTCCGGTTCTTTGAAGATGTCGTAGCTGCGATAGTTTCGGTAGTCCGCAATTCGTTGTAGCTCCCGCATGGCCTTCTGTTCATCCTCATCCAGCAGCATGGCCACCAGTTTGTCACGCACTGCCAACAGCGCTTTCGGCAGGTTCATGTCGAACAGACTGGAGCCGTCACCGATGTTGGGTAACTGGGACACTTCCTTGAAGAAACGCCAGTACTCCTTGAATTCCGGCACCCAACGCCAGGCAAAGTAATAGCGTTCTCGGTCGGTGCCGAAGCGGTGATGTTCCAGCTCCCGGTTCAGATCCGTGAGCGCCCGCTCCCCTTCATTGATGGCCTGGTAGATACTGTGGCAGAGATGACTGACGAAGGTTTCATTGAAACGATCCTTGAGCTTGGCCAACTGCCCGTACTTTTCCACCAACACATTGTTCTTGAGACGGTTGGCGATGTTGTCCACTTCCTGGGCCACTTCATTAATGCGCTTGAAGAACACCGCCTGATGCAGAGTCTCCACCTGCGGATCATAAACGATGACGTCCGCGGGATTGCAATATTGGTTGTGGCGCAGCAGGGCTTCATAAAGCTCACTGGCGGTGGCGGTGAGCTGACGATCCAGTTGCTGCAGTTCATCCTGGTAGAAACCCTGCTCATTCACCACCAGCGTAGCGTCTGCCTGTTGCAAGGTCGCTTCCACATCAAACTGGGGATGGATGCGGGTGATGCCGCGCACGGCCATCTCCCGCGCTTCCGCGTGCTCGATCAGTTTATCCTGTTCATCCGCCAGCTTTCGGCCCAGGGCCACTTCAGCGTCATACTCCTGGGCCAGGCGGCCTTTCTCGTTTTCCAGTTGTTTCAGGTCGGCTTCCAGCTGGGAGTACTTGTCCCGCAGCAGCGACAGCTCCTGATCCAGCACCTGAAATTCGCCGGTATCCAGTTCATTCAGGGTCTTTTCGGTTTGACGCAGCCTGCGGTGCAGTGCCAGGATGCCCTGCATCAACGTGGCGTAATCAATGCGTTTGATACCCTCGATGGCCTTGAACAAACGCTGCATGGCTTCCAGGTTGCCCTGCGCGGTCTGGGCTTGAATCAACAGATCCTGGTATTCCTGCTGTTTTGCGGCCAACGCGCGATCCCGGGCGTACTGGCCGAACACCAGCTCGCTGTCGGGGATATCGCAACGCCACAGGCTGTAATTACCGGCGGCCAACCCTTCCCGGGTGATGCCCCGAGCCACCTCACGCAGCGCCTGGGCATCGTCCACCCGCACCACATTGCCGTAACTTGCCTTGAGGTAAAACTCCACCGTCTTGTGTTGGAAGGACAGGATATCAATGATGGAATCGCGGGGATTGCTGAGGCGTTGGGCGTCTTTTTCCGCGCGCCCGCCCTGCACGACCCGGGCCGCACTGCGGCGACCGGGCAGGTTGCGCACAATGGAAATGGCCTGGGCTTCATATTCCGGATGCACCACAATGCCAAAGCGGGCGCCCCCCAGATAACCTTCGATGGCCATCTGCCACTGCGGGTCCTCCACCTCCACGTAGTCGCACAGCACCCGCGGTTCTGCCTGAGGGCACTGTTCCCGGATCGCCGCCAGCGCCACTTCCACCTGAGGCGGATAGCTCACCTGCCGGGTTTCCAGTTGGGCGATTTCCCGCTCCTTCTGCTGCAACTGCTTTTGCCGGTTTTGCAATGCCCGCTCGGTGTCTGCCCGCAACTGGGCCACCAGATCCCGCAGCGAAGGCTTGCTGTCGTCCAGAGAGCCTTGCAGTTCACTGCATAATTGATTGTGGATCTTCTCTACCTCAATGGCCTGATCCAAAGACGCTTCCAGCGGCGCCAGGTCCACCCAATCCTTACCGAACAGATTGGCCAGATCCACCTTGGCGCCATGGCCGGATTGAATCACCTTGCGTAATTTTTCCTTCAGTGGCCTGGCTTCCAGGGCGGGCAGCTCCGCACCCCAGCTGTGCTGGCTGAGCAGGGTCTGCAGGGCATTGGCCAGTTTGATGTTGTCGTGAATCTGATGATCCTGGGCCAGCAACGGTTGGGCTTTGTGGGCCAGCTCCTGCTGCATCTGCTCCACCTGGCGCGCCAGCTCATCTTTCTCATTGAGCACAGACACACCCCGGCGCTGTGCTTCCAGGGACACAATCTGGTCGTGGGTTTCCAGACGACGGGCCTTGTTCACATCCAGCCGGTTATCCCGCTCCTTGATCTCCCCCTGCAAGGCACTTTGCTTTTGTCGGCAATTCACATAGGCTCGCTGCTTCACCTGCAGTGCGCGCTGGGCCTCCTGGTAATCCAGTACCTGCCGCTGCACCCAATGGCCGGTATAGGTTTTACAGGCCTGAGCGGACCGTTCCAGTATCTCCAGGGATTGGATGATGGAGCGGGATTCCTCTTCCATACCGTGAATGGTTTTCATCAGGTCGGAGACCGTGCGAATGGCTTCCCCCAGATCCTTTTTTTCGAGGATTTCATCGGCCACAAACTCATTGATGCTTTTCACCGGCTTGTAGGCCATAAAGTTGGCGAAGGTGCGCGCTGCGTGTTTGGCTTCGCGGTCTGACACCGCATCCTTGCGGCCGCGCAACAATCCATACAAACGACGCAGATAGGCGCCCTTCTTGTCGTACACTTCCACAGCGGACTTGCCGTATTCCCGGCACAACAGATCCACCACATCCGTCAACGGCACCACATGCTTGCCATCCTGGTATTGACGCACGAACTGGTCCAGATACAGGGCCTGGCCGGGCACACACAGAAAGATCAGCTGATCCTGGCGGGCCTGCCGTTGCTGGCCGGCACTGTCCAGGTGGGCACGGGCCCCCAACACTACGCTGAACGCTTCGCCCTGCTCACCGGCGCTGGGCGTGAACACCCCCACCAGGTAGGCATCCGTCTGTTGCGGCCGTGCGTAACTGCCGTCATCACAGCCCAGCACATAGGACGCCAGGGTACGCACCTGTTTACCACCCCGCCCTCGCTGAGTGGTTTCATCCTGGCCGGGGTTATAGTTGAAGAGATTTTCATGGGCCGCCGTCATCAGGGTCTGGATGCCGTCTGCCGCCGTGGTTTTGCCCGAGCCGTTGCCACCGGAGAACAGATTCACCCGGCCGAACTCCACTTCTGTCTGTGGAATATTGCCCCAGTTCACGTAAATCATTTTCTTCAGATACATGATTTATTCAGCCTCTTCGGAACGGGTAAACAGGGTGGAGGCCAACGGGCCTTCAGAATCATCGGCGGCGTCCTGCTCGGTGGCAGGCAGCTCACCGCGAATCTGGTCCAGCACTGCCTCACTCACATAGCTGGTGATGGAAGGACGAATCTTGAGCCAGGCGTCATCCACATTTTCCTCAGCATTGGCAATAAAATGGATCAGCCGCAACTGCCGCAGACGACGGAACAACTGGGCCCGCTCGGTCTTTTTTTCCGGCAGGCTGCGGTTCAGCAGATTCCGCAGCGCAATGCCCAGGGCTTCCAACGACAGCAGCACACAGCCCTGATCATCCACCTGCCCTTCCCGCAGCGCCTTGTCGTATTCCGCCCGCAACACCAGCACCACAGCAACCTCCTGCTGGGTGAGGCCGGCTCGGAAACCACCGGCGAACGCCTGGTTATCATCGTCCGGCAATCCCGGCACCCGGGCACCCGGCGGAAACACCCGCACAAAGCCGAACCGGGTGTCGTGCTGAATGCGCACTTGTAACGGGCTCAGGTAATCCAGCACCAGGGGTTCCAGCTGAACGTAACGATCGTACAACAGGGTTTCCACCTGGCTTTCATCCCGGCTTAATACGCCGTAATCCAGCAAACGAATCAATAGCTCACTGAATTCATCCAGAGTGAAGCGCTTGGCGTTCAGGGTCTGCTGCAATTGCTCAGTCAATTTCATAAGTCGTCGGTATCGGTTTCCGGTTTGGCTTTCTTGATCAGTTCAATCTCGAACACATCGAAACAGGCAAAGTAGTCGTTGGCGGCGGTTTCACCGGTGGGTGTCACCACAAATTGATAGTCGCTGTCCACCGCCTGATAGGAGGCCGTTTCGATGGCATGGGACATGGCCAGCACATCCCGCGCGCTGCGCAACGGCAGATCCCGGGTACTGACCCGGTTGCCACCGGCCATGGCGGTAATCAGATAATCGTGCAGGCCTTCGTGGTGCGTAATAAAGGCCTGATCCAGTTGCTGCTGCAGGGCCACGTCCCGCAGGGCATCGTCTTCCACCTCACCGGCCTCATCAATGCGGGTGTAGAGCACCTGCTCCCGCCGCTTCTGCTGCAGCCTCACCTGATCCGGGTCCAGCCATTGCAGGTGCAGGCCCGCCAGGGCGTCACCGGCGCCGGCCAGCAGCTGATCCTGTTGTGACCGTTCCAGTTGGGCCAGCTCTCGACACACATCCACCACGCTGTTGTTGCGTTGGCTGGTGAGGTACGAGAGCTGTCGGATGATGATGTCGGCCCGTTTGGTAAAACTCTGCAAGGCCCGCCGCAACGCCGGCAACATCAATTCCGCTGCATTGCGCATACGAATCTCAATGGCATCCAACACAAAGTAGAGTACGGACTGGCCGGGTTGAATCAGCTCCGGCGCCAACTCCCGCAGTTTCAGTTCTGCTTCCCGTTTGAATTCCTTGCGCTTGCGGCGGATCTTGTCAATCACTGCCTGAATCGCATCCCGGTGCTTCTCAACACTGTCCGCCGACAAGCGAATGGACACATCCGGCTGAAAACGCTTTTCCATGAACTCAAAGAAATGGTCCGTGGCCTGCTGCACCAGCAGTTGGGTTTCCACCTGGCGTACCAGCTCCCGCTTACGCTCTTCCAGCTCGGCAATCACATCGCTGAAATCACTGATGATGCGTTCGGAATACTCGTAGGCATCCATCAAGTCATGCACTTCGCCACGACTGAGAAACGCTTCCAGCGCATTCAATGTATTGCGGGTATTACGGTGCCGGGTGCGCACCGATGCCGTGCCCATTTCCGACAGGCTTTGCGTGATCATGCGCCCCACCCGGGTGAAGGGAAAGGTGCTTTGCAGGGTGGCTTGATCCACCTGCTTCTCCATCCAGCCGGATTCCAGCAACTGATTCAGAATCCACGAGGCCTGCTCGCGTTCGGATTTAAAGCGGGTTTCGTTACCGTACTCACCACTGTCCAATTGCGGGGCCCGGGCCAGTGCCTCTTCGAAAATCTCGATCACCTGATCCCGCTGCAGGGATTCTCCATAGTCAGCGCGGGCACTGTACAGGCGCTCATAAAGCAGGCGTAGGCATTCCAGGATCTGTTCGCGGTATTTACTGGTGAGGGGTCGGAAAAACTGGCTGCGGTCTTCACTAAAAAACATAGGTGTGCAACATAGGTTGGCGCTAACGGCATCGCTCTTATCATAAGGTGTTTATGATAGGTGGAATGCCGCCAAGCGCCAATCTTTATTACGCTATACAGCGCAACTACCAGGGCAACCCGTGCATATTGAACCGCTACAGCGCGTAATTCTGGTTAAGGTACTGGAGTATGTCCGCCGATTCGAACATTCTGGTATCCCGGTTGGGGTCGATCAGGTAAGGCACCTGAACATTTCCCACCTCCGCCAGCATGGACGAACGCTTGGTGTTCGGCAGCGGCTTGTACTCCCCCAGGTGCAGGCGGAAGGTGGCCGGACCCACATCGGCCCGCTGCTGCTTGCCGATGTTCACCAGCGTGTAGGGGATCTCCAGCTCACACAACCGCTCCCGCACCAGACGCGAATATGGGCTGGATTCAAAGCTGTACAGGGTCATGTCCTGATCCACCGCTTTGGAAGGCCGCACCTCCAGCCCCAGGGAGCCCCGCACCACCGTGGCCAACTTGGATTTGACCACATTGGCGCCGGTGGCCTTCAGCTGGGCCGGCACCGGTCGATTCCCGTATTGTTCGAACAGATACTGGACGATGGCATCGCTGCCCTTGATCTGGGTGCCGGTGTTGGGGTCCACCAGATAGGGCACCTGATCCGAACCGCTGATTTCCATCAGGCGGGTGCGAAAACGGGTGCCCCCCAAGGGGATGGGCACGATGCGCACATCCAGATTCAACTCGGTCAAGGCCTCCCGCACAAAACGGCAATGGGCGCAGCCTTCACGATCAAACAATTCCAACAGTTGCGCCGGTGGCTGCACGGAGCGGCTGGCACTGCTGCCCCGCCAGCCCCGCAGGGTGGAGGCAAGCACGGAAGACCCAACAGCTCTGGCTCTTTGTAGATCAAACGACATAGGCTTTCCTTTCTTCATGCATGTTCATTGCAGCGGTAAATGGAGTGTATGCCGGCGCAGTATGCAGCTATTCAAACGGGCCTTCAATATTTGGGACCGGGTCACATTCACCAGCCCCGGGAAAATGTCAGGCTATTTTATATACAACTTTAACAAAACGTAACAGACAGGCCCGCAGCCATCGCGCTACTGTTGAGAAGACTGACCTGAAATCAGCAAACTGCGGGGGGCACCATGACCAATACTACGGATACGGCTTCCATCATTGACTATCGTCTGGCGCATCGCCTCACCCGTCGCCACGACATCGCCTTCCTCAAGGCACTGGCCAAACACCTGGACATGGAGCAGGTGCTGATTTCTGATGATGCCCAATCGTGGCTCGACAACAGCAAGTGCCACGCCAACGACATCATCAGCAAACTGCACGTCCTGCTGGAAGTGGACAAAAACGAGAAGAAACGTCACTACGGCTTTCAATACCGCAACCAGTCCATGGCGTTCCAGATCGTCTATATTGACCGCGCCGCCTGGGACCGCCGCCTGTACCGGGAACGGCTCACCGGCGAAAACACCCGCAAAGTCCAGCGCATGCTGCACCTGTTCCTGTTCGACGAGATCCATGTCTCCCGCGCCCAACGCCTGCAGATTGTTCGTGATATGATGATCGACCATGAACCGGCAAATGAACTGGCCTGATCCCACCCGGGTTTATTGTGAGGATGAGGCCACTGCACTGGGGAGCCCCACATGGCAAATCTGTTTGAAATTTTCGAGAACCTGCTCAGCGGCGACACACCACCGACACCGCCGTCCATCAACGACCTGAATTACACCCTTTCCAATATCCGTCTCGACAATTTCCCCACCATCAACACCAATTCCAAGTTCAGTATCGATTCCATTCCCAACATCAACACCCATGTGTCCGCCAGCGTCGACAAGCTGGCACCGATCAATCTGAATGCGGCGGTGACCGAGCTGCCGGAAATCAAAGCCAAACTGGGGGCATCGTTCGCCTTGGAGAAACTGCCCGACATCAACATCAGCGCCGGCATCAAAAGCTTGCCCAAAATCCTGCTTGATGCCGGCCTTAACGATCTGCGGGTGAAGGAGCTGGCCCCCATCAACCTGCAGTTTTCGCTGAAGCCCGCGCGGCTGAAACTGCCGTTCGGCTACAGCTTCAAAGTGGGCATTTTCGGCCTGGAGATTTTCTCGGTGCAGATGCAAGGGGAAGTGAAAGCGGAGCTGGATGATCTGTAGCGGGTGCTATCTTTAACGGGTTCTTTCTTTGACGGGTACTACGGGGGGAAGTGGGAATCTGGCGGTCAGGGAGGGATTCGAACCCTCGATACGCTATAAACGTATACACGCTTTCCAGGCGTGCTCCTTCAACCGCTCGGACACCTGACCAGACTCTCGTTAGCGCAGACTCGTCCTAACACGCAGACTCGCCCTCACAAGAGGCGCGTAAGATACTGGTTTTGGCAGGAAAGATCAACGGCTATTCGCGGTCAGCCGCGATATTCGACAATTTCGTCAAGGGGCTGCAGGTCCGCCGCCCGGGGCTCCCCCTCAACCGTGCCGGTATAGAGAAACCCGATAATCTGCTCGTTGTCCGCCAGCCCCAAATGGGCCCGTACACTCTCCGTTTCCGTCATCTCACCGGTGCGCCACATGGTGCCAAAGCCCAACTCCTTGGCCGCCAATTGCAGGTGCTGGGTGGCAATCCCCACCGCAACCTGCTGTTCCCAAACGGGTACTTTCTTATGCTCCCAGTCCAGGGTGGCGATACTGACGATGATCATGGGCGCCCGCAGCGGCATGGAACGCAGCCGCAGCCGCTTGGCCTCATCCGCCTCCGGCTGCGAGGCCTCAAACGCGTGCCCCAGCTGCACCAGGGCTTCCCCCTGCAGCACAATAAACCGCCAGGGGCGCAGGCGGCCATGGTCCGGTGCCCGAACGGCGCATTTGAACATCTGCTCCAGTTGGGCGCGATCCGGGCAGGGTTGGGCCAGCTTGGGGTTGGATACCCGCTCCAGCATGCTGTTGATTATGTTGCTCATAGTTCGCCTTAAGATGAGGAAAACTGAATAGATATTGACCTGAAACCGGGGTCAGACCAAGGCAGCATCATAGCGTATCTGGAGCCCTGCTTCACGCCGTGCTTCATGTCCTGACAGGAATTCGGTGGCAAGCCGCCCCTGGGCACTTTTTGACCACCAATCCCTGAAACTTTGAGCCAGTTCTCATAGCGTTCACAAAATCCTGCTAATACTTAAGGACAACCCAATCGGAGTAGGGCCTCAGGTATGAAGACCCATAACCTGCATTCCTGGAACGTATCCCTGGAGAACGCACTGGCGATTCAGAAGAACCTGCGTGCCTGGATCATCACCGAAGGTCAGTGCCCCAGTCCCCGTCTGGTAGGGCGGATCTCATTGCTCTCCAGCGCGGAGAGTGACGAATCCACTACCGTGCAGGCTTGCATCACGGTGGTGGAAGCAGCCACCCAGCGCCTTTTGGAACGCAAGGTGGCGATCAAGGCCACGGCGTTTCCACTGCACGCCGGGCTTTATTCCTTTCGCACCATGCCTGCCGTAGTGGCGGCCCTCAATAAACTGAAACGGGTGCCGGATGTGTTCATCTGCGATGGCCGCGGCATCACCGGAGAGGATCGTTTCGGGGTAGCCTCCCACGTAGGCCTGGTCACCAGTGTTCCCACCATTGGCATCCGCTCGGTGCGCCCCAAACACATCAGTGGAACCTTGAGCGCAGAACGGGGCAGCTTTCTCCGCGTGTCCGAAGGTGGACAAGTCGCTGCTGTGCTGCGGGTGCTGGAAGGCGTGGACCCCATCCTGGTCTCCCCCGCCCATCGGGTCAGTATGGAAGAGGCCGTCGCCCGTATTCTGGAATACATACCGGAAACCACCTCAATCCGTGAATATTTACAGGCGATTTACCCCGAAGCAGGCCATACTAGTGAGACGCCGGTGCAATTACGGCTGGTCAAGTCAGCCGCTGGTCGGTGATTGACTCTTTACAACAAAAAGGAAGTTGTTCGCAGGTTGCCAACCGCTTAAACTTCCCACTAAACTGACAAAACAACTTGAATTTCGTTATCAAAGCCCTTGAAATACTTAATATTTGGATCCCCAAAGGTGCTTTATTCGGCGTGGATAGAGATGGATGCCTAGCAAGTTTGCACTCGACATAACACCTGAGACACTGATTAATAAAGACCTGTCACCGTCTTATATCCGTATTTTTGCTTATCTGCTGGTGACCCTCACCCTGGTCACCGCCATTCTGGCCAACGATCTGACCAAGCAGCTCTGGTGGGCACCGGTGGTGTCCTTCGTCTATCCCTGGCTGAGTCATTTCACCACCTCCGGCTGGCAACGAACCCAACCGGCCCGCGCCAACGCCAGCCTGATCATGCTGGACGCGGCCATCGCCGGGGGCGGTATTGCGCTGTTTCAGTTTGACCCTGCCCTTTCCCTGTTCCTGTTTTTTATCGTCAGCGCCGGCACCATCACCATTGGCGGTGTTTTCGGCTGGATCATGAGTGGGCTCGCCATTTTGTTGGGGGCGATCATCGGGATTGCCCTGTTTAAACTCAATGAGTTTTCCCTGCAGCCGCCCAATGTGGCCACCCTCACAGTGGGGCTGTTGAGCCTGACGGTGTACGCCACGGCGCTGGGCTATTTCTCTTTCAAGCAGGCCCGCACCCTGATTTCCATTCAGGATGAGCTGAAGCGGCGCCAGAAGGAATCCGCCAACCTGTCGCGCAAGCTGTCCAAGTACCTGCCACCCCAGGTGTGGGGCTCCATCTTCTCCGGCCAGACCGATGTCAAACTGGAAACCCAGCGTAAAAAGCTCACCGTGTTCTTTTCCGACATCAAGGGTTTTGCCGAGATCTCCGAGGAGCTGCAGCCCGAGGCCCTCACCGACCTGCTGAACAGCTACTTCACCGAGATGTCGCGCATTGCGCTCAAATACGGTGGCACCATTGATAAGTTCGTGGGCGACGCCATCCTGATTTTCTTCGGTGATCCCACTTCCCGCGGGCAAAAGCAGGACGCCATCGCCTGTGTGTCCATGGCCCTGGAAATGCGTAAAAAGATGAAACTGTTGCGACAGCAATGGCGCAAGGAAGGCATCAGCAAACCACTGCAGGTGCGTATGGGCATCAACACCGGGTACTGTACCGTGGGTAACTTCGGCGCCGAAACCCGCATGGATTACACCATCATCGGCCGTGAAGTGAACCTGGCCAGTCGCCTGGAGTCCGTCGCCCAGCCTGGCGAGATCCTGATTGCGGAATCCACTTACAACCTGGTGCGGGATGTGATCATGTGTCGGGACCGCGGCCAGATCAACGTCAAGGGTTTCAGCAAAACCGTGGCCATTTATGAAATCGTGGACCACCGCAAGGAACTGGGGGCCACCCAGAGCTTCCTGGAGTGTGAGAAAGACGGCTTCACCCTGTTCGTGGACATCGACAAGATCCGCAATTACGACAAGGACACCGTCGTGGAAGCGCTGGAGGAAGCCGCCAAGCGCATACGGGACAAGTTGATCGTCTGATATGAAAAGCCGGCCGGTACTCACGTTTCTCAGTTACGTTGAAACCCTGGGTAACCGGCTGCCCCACCCCACCACCCTGTTTATCTGGTTCTGCCTGCTGGTGCTGGTGTTGTCCTGGCTGTTATCGCTCCTGGGCAGCAGCGCGGTGCATCCGGTCAATGGCAGCACCGTCACTGTGACCAATCTGCTGAGCCAGGAAGGCCTGCATCGGATACTCACCCACACAGTAACCAATTTCACCCAGTTTGCGCCGGTGGGCACGGTACTGATTGCCATGCTCGGCCTGGGCATCGCCGAAAAATCCGGTTTGCTGGGGGCCCTGTTGAACCGCATGGTGGCCAAAGCCGGTGGGCGGGCGCTGTCTGCCATCGTGGTGTTCGCCGGGGTCATGAGCAGCCTGGCGGCCGATGCCGGCTATGTGGTACTGATCCCGCTGGCCGGTATCGTCTTTGCCAGCGCAGGCAAGCACCCCCTGGCCGGAATGGCCGCCGCCTTTGCCGGGGTTTCCGGCGGCTACAGTGCCAACCTGCTGATCGGCCCCATCGACGCCGTGCTGGCCGGTATTTCCACCGAAGCCGCCCAGCTCATCGAGCCCGAGCGGCAGGTGAGCATGCTGGGCAACTACTACTTCATCGTCGCCTCCACGTTCTTGATTACGGCCCTGGGCACCCTGATTACCGAGAAAGTCACCCTGCCGGCACTGCCGGCCTGGCAGGCAGCGCCAGCCGCCCCCCCTACAACGGAAGCCAGCAGCGCCCAGGCGCAGGGTTTGCGTAACGCGGGCCTGGTGTTGTTGGCCTGCCTGGTGTTGATTGCTTTGGGTCTGGCCCCGGAGCAAGGTCTGTTGCGCAGTGCAGAGGGTTCCATCAGTCAATCGCCGCTGATGAAAGGCATTGTCACGGTGATCTCGCTGGTGGCTGCGCTCTGCGGAGTGGTCTATGGACGCTCAGTGCGGCGCTACCGCAACAAAGGCAGCGTCATTCAGGATATGGAGGATACGCTGGCCACCATGGCCAGTTACCTGGTGTTGATGTTTTTTGCCGCCCAGTTTGTGAATTACTTCGGGTGGTCCAATATGGGTATGGTGCTGGCAATCAAAGGCGCCAATTGGCTGCATGCCCTGTCGCTGCCGCCGGTGTTCCTGCTTTCGATATTCATCCTGATGGCGGCGTTCATCAACCTGCTGGTGGGCAGCGCCTCGGCCAAGTGGTCGCTGCTGGCACCGGTCTTCATACCCATGTTCCTGCTCCTGGGCATTGCGCCGGAAAGCGTACAGGCCGCCTATCGGGTGGGGGACAGCAGTACCAACATCATCACCCCCCTGATGCCCTATTTCGGCGTGGTGGTGGCGTTCATGCAACGCTATCAGAAGGATCTGGGGGTGGGCACCATCATGTCGCTCATGCTCCCCTACTCCATGGCTTTTCTGCTTGGCTGGAGCCTGGTGTTCGCGTTATGGGTGGGGTTTGGTATTCCCCTGGGCCCTGCAGCCGGATGAGGTGGACTCACGCGTCACCTGGTGCCCTATTGGCGCACCAGACGCAGGTTTGACGGCACCCCTGGCTGACTGGATCGATAGGGATTGATATCAATTCCGCCGCGCCGGGTGTAACGGGCATACACCGCCAACCGTTGCGGTGCACAACGGCGGCTGATGTCGGTAAAAATCCGCTCCACGCACTGCTCATGAAATTCCTGATTGTTGCGAAACGATATCAGATATTGCAGCAGACCTTCCTCGCAAATTTGCGGCCCCTCGTATTCAATCAACACACTGCCCCAGTCCGGCTGTCCGGTCACCGGGCAACAGGAGCGCAACAGGTGACTGTGCAACACATCACTGGTATGGCCCGCTTTCACCCGCAGCAGGCTGGCATCCACCTCAAACTGGTGGGCCTCCACATCCAGTTCATCCAGGCAACGGCCCGGCAGCATCTGCACCGCAAACGGGCCCTGTTGCTGCAACGGCAACAAACGCACGCCCACCTCAGCCCCAACCGTGGCGGCAAGATCCCGCGTAATGGTCTGCTGCAGCTGCTCCGTGGAATCCACCGCCCACTGATTGAAAGAGCCCAAATACAATTTCAGGGATTTGGATTCCACAATATTTGGTGAGGTGGCCGGCACCCGCAGCTCCATCATGGCCACCACCGGCTTGCCCTTGCCGTTCAGCCAGGAAACCTCATAGGCATTCCAGATGTCCTCGCCGTAAAACGGCAACGGTGCCGACACACCGATCTCCACCCGACCGGACTCCCGCGGAATCGGATACAGTTGACCGGGGTCGTATTGATCCGGATAGGAGCTGGTTTGCCCCAATGGGCCATGCGTCTGTTCACTCATCAGCTGCGAATCCCCACGCCGTATTTCAATAGCCAGTGCGCCCACGCGTACAACAGCACAATAAACGTGATCACCATGCCATAGGCCACGCCGATGTTGATGTCGGAAATACCGAGAATGCCATAGCGGAACCCATTTACCATGTAGACGATGGGATTAATCTGCGATACCCCCTGCCAGAAGTCCGGCAGCATGGTAATGGAATAAAACACGCCCCCCAGATAGGTTAATGGCGTCAGTACAAAGGTGGGAACAATGGAAATGTCATCGAAAGACCCTGCATACACCGCATTGATGAAGCCCCCCAGCGAGAACAGCGTGGCCGTCAGCACCACCATGCTTATGGTGATCCAGATATTGTCCACACTCAGGTGGGCAAAAAACAGGGACAACAGGGTAACGATGGCGCCCACCGCAATACCACGGGCCACACCACCCAGCACAAAGCCACCGATCACCACGTAATTGGGCATGGGCGACACCAGCATTTCTTCAATACTGCGTTGGAATTTGGTGCTGAAAAACGACGACACCACATTGGAATAGGAATTGGTGATCACCGACATCATGATCAACCCCGGCACGATGTACTCCATATAGGAATATTCACCAATGTGACCGATACGGCGGCCAATCAATTCACCAAAGATCACAAAATACAGGGCAATGGTGATGGCCGGTGGGATCAGCGTCTGCACCCAGATGCGCATAAAGCGCCGGATTTCCTTGCGCACGATGGTGCTGAAGGCATTGAACTGTTGTTGCCAATTCATGTCAGGGATTCTCTTTCATAATTAACGCTTGCGCTCCACCAGCGACACAAACAACTCCTCCAGGCGATTGGCTTTGTTGCGCATGCTGGTAACCGGTATATCCAAAGCCGAAAGCTTTGCAAAAATCGCATTGAGGGGTGCCTGCTTGGACACTTCCACTTCCAGGGTGTGGGCGTCCAGCAACTGGCTGCGCACCCCATCCAGCTGCGGTACGGTTGTAATGTCTTTCCCCAGATCCAGGATGAACGTCTCGCGATCCAACTTCGAGAGAAAGGTTTTCATGGAACTTTGCTCGATGATTTCCCCATGGTCGATGATGGCGATGCTGCGACAGAGTTGTTCCGCTTCTTCCAGATAATGGGTGGTAAGGATGATGGTGGTGCCCTGCTGATTCAGCTCCTTCAGAAAAGTCCACATGGAGCGCCGCAATTCGATGTCGACCCCGGCTGTGGGCTCATCCAATATCAACAGTCTGGGTTCGTGCACCAAGGCCCGGGCAATCATCAGGCGCCGCTTCATGCCACCGGACAACATGCGGGAACGTTCCTCGCGCTTGTCCCACAGATCCAGAAGCTTCAGATACTTTTCCGCCCGCTGCGCCGCCGTCGGGTTATCAATGCCGTAGTACCCGGCCTGGGTACGGACAATGTCCCCCACTTTTTCAAACTGATTGAAATTGAATTCCTGGGGCACCACGCCAATGTTCATTTTGGCAGCGGCAAAATTGCGGTCGATATCCTCGCCGTAAATACTGATGGTACCGGAGGTTTTATTGACCAAAGAACTGATGATGCCGATGGTGGTGGACTTGCCGGCACCGTTGGGCCCCAACAAAGCCATGAAATCACCGGACTTCACTTCGAAGCTGATGCCTTTCAGGGCCTCAAAGCCACCGGAATAGGTCTTCTTGAGATCGTGTACAGAAAGTGCTGTGGTCATGAAATGCCTGAACAGAACAGTGGAGCAGGCATTATACGGAAACCTGCAATCCCTGCCACCGCAGGGCATGGCACGGCGCAGGACTGGGCTCTAAGGGTTAAGCGCCTATTCCAGGCACGCCAGCGCCAGGCTGCCGGCTTCACCCCGCCACAGCCAGTGCACCTCCTCTTCTTCAAACCAGAGGAAGGCACCCTCCATCATCCAGGGCCAGTGGGCCTCCTCGATGTCCGACTCGCTGCGCAGGAAATAGATAAAGGACGTCAGAATAGTGTCATGGGTGACGTGCACAGTGAAGGTACCGGGCTGCAGCAGGGTATCCCGGAAATGCTGCAACAGCCGCAGGGCGCCCTCCCGCGGCGACAACACGCCGCGCACCTCGTTGCGCAGGTGCTTGCGGGCAAAGGCCAGCGGCCCCAATTTCAGGAAGTAAGGGCCCGCCACGGGCAGATCCACCACATAGCTGCCGGGTTCCACCAGGCTGCTGTGCGTACTGACCGGCAGTTCCAGGCCGGCGCCTTCGGCCATGGCGGTGGCGGTTTCGACACAGCGCCCCACCGGGCTGGAATGCAGGGCGGCGATGGGCCGGTCCAGGCTGCGCCCCCACTCCCGGGCGAGATGCACCCCTTCCGGCGTCAGGGGCACGTCGTAACCGGCAAAGCGGTTCTTGGGTTGCTCGCGGATGGAATGCCGGGTCACCAGCGACACCGGAACGCCCCTCGGCACCTGCGCCAGCGAAGGCACCAGGGCCGGATGCAGTTGTTCCAAAATAGAGTTGTCCATCAAAGCGTTACCACCCTACTGCCGGCAAAAGCTCAATCAGGGTTTCACTATACCAGAATATCCGATTGACAAAACTTGGCGCCCTGTTGAAAATGTGACGAATCGTCACTCTATGACGGAGCATCCATTTTGAACACCCAGACCAGACGCCAGCGGGAGTATGAGCAGCGGGAAAAGCTGTTTCTGGACGCCGCCCGCAACATCATCCGCACGGACGGGATTTCCGCCCTCACCATGGACAAGATCGCCGAACACACCGAGTACGCCAAAGGCACGGTGTACAAGCACTTTACCTGTAAAGAGGACATCCTCTGCGGTTTATGCCTGGACAGCCTGGGCCTGATGTATGACATGTTCAGCCATGCCCTCACCTGGCAGGGCAACAGCCGGGAGAAAATCATCTGCATCGGGGTGGGCTATCAGCTCTATACCCAGCGTTTTCCTGAAGAGTTTGACCTGCTGATCGCCGCCCGCACCAACAATATCCGGGAGAAAGCCTCACCAGAGCGGCTGGAACGCATGGACCAGGTGGATACCCTGGTACTGAACGCCATCCGTGCAGTGATTCAACTGGCCATCCAGTCCGGCGATCTCACCCTGCCGGAGCACACCCAGGTGGACGACCTGTGCCTGGGGCTGTGGGCCATGAGCTTTGGCTTGCTGGTACTGGAAGGCGCCCGTGACCTGATCAACGGCCTGGAACTGTCTGCCACCAACACCCTGCTCCTGCATCAGATGAGCTGCCTGCTGGACGGATACCACTGGCACCCTTTGAGTACGGAGCATGACTATCTACTCACTTACCAAAACACCTTCCGGCATCTGGAAGCATTGATTCCAAAGGACTGACTATCATGCATCATTCAATCTCACTCTGGTTGGTAAAATACCGTTTTCCACTGTTCATTCTCAGCCTGCTGACCATTGTATTGGTGGGTTTTGGCGGCACCCGCCTCACCGTCAAATCCGACTACAAAATCTTTTTTGAAGCAGATAATCCCCAGCTGGTCGCCAACGAGATGATCCAGCAACGCTTCAGTGCCAGCGACAATGTACTGATGGTGTTGAACCCGGCCAACGGCGATATTTTCACCCGCGAAAATCTGATCGCCATTGAAGCCCTGACCGAAGCATCCTGGCAGGTACCCTATTCCCAGCGGGTGGATTCCATCACCAATTTCCAGAACACGGTGGTGGACGGTGACGACCTCATGGTGGAAGACCTGGTGATGGATGCCGGCGAGCTTTCTGACGAAGATATTGCCTGGCGCAAGAACATTGCCCTCAATGAACCGTTGTTGGTGCACCGGCTGATTTCCCCCAGCGGCCATGTCAGTGCCATCAACATTCAATTGAACCTGCCGGAGGATCAGACGCTGGCCATCCCGGAGGTTATGCAAAAGGTGCGCGAGATCCGGGCGGACTTTGCCGAGCGTTATCCGCAACTGGAGGTCATGTTGACTGGGGTGACTCCCCTCAACAACGCCTTCAATGAGATGAACCAGCGGGACACAGAAACCCTGGTGCCGTTGATGCTGCTGGTGATCATCGTGCTGGTGGGCCTGCTGCTTCGCTCGTTCTCGGGCACCCTCATCACCGTGGGCATCATCATTTTCAGTGTGGTGATCGCCGTCAGCTCCATGGGCTGGCTGGGCATCCCCATCAACAACATTAACTTCGCCTCCCCCATCATCATCCTGACCCTGGCGGTGGCGGACTGCATTCACCTGCTGTCCACCTATCTGACCGGATTGCGTCGCGGCCAGGACCGCACGGAGGCACTGCTCACCAGCCTGGACATCAACGCCAAGCCGATTTTTCTGACCAGTCTCACCACCGCCATCGGCTTTCTCAGCATGCAATCCAGTGAATCCCCGCCGTTCCGCGAGCTAGGGCTGGTGTCCGCCATCGGGGTGTTCTTTGCTTTCCTGTTCACCCTGACGGTCATGCCGCAATTGATTCTATGGTTTACCCGCAAAGCACCCAAGGTGGACACCGAGCGCAGTGCCGCCTTCGGTCACCTGGCAGACTTCACCATTCGCCACCCCAAAAAGCTGTTTTTCGGCAGCCTGTTGGTGGCCATTGCCTGCATTTCCTTTATCGGGGAAAACGAGCTCAACGACGACAACTTCGGCTACTTCAAAGAAACCATTGAGGTGCGGCGCGCGGCGGATTTCACCGAGGCCAACCTGAACGGGGTGAACATGATTGAGTACGCCCTGGACACCAATCAGGCACAGGGCATCAACGATCCGGCCTTCCTGAAAAAAGTCGACGCTTTCGTGCAATGGTATCGGCAGCAGCCCATGGTGACCCATGTCTTCACCTTTACCGACACCCTGAAGCGCCTCAACAAAAACATGCACGGCGATGATCCCGCCTATTACACGCTGCCGGAAAACCGCGAGCATGCCTCCCAATACCAGCTGCTGTACGAGATGTCCCTGCCCTTTGGCATGGACGTCAATAACCAGGTGGACATGAACAAATCTGCCCTGCGCATCACCGTCAGTATCAAGGGCGCCAAAGCCAAGGATATCCTGGCCATGGAAGCCAACGCCCAGCAGTGGTTTGCCGATCACGCGCCGGAACTGGCGGCAGTGGGAGCCAGCCCCTCCATCATGTTCGCCGCCATCGGCCAGCGCAATATCGAGAGCATGATTAACGGTACCGTGATTGCGACGGTGATCATTTCCCTGTTACTGATTCTGGCGCTGGGCTCCTGGAAACTGGGGCTTCTGAGCATCATTCCCAACGCCTTCCCCGCTGCCATCATGCTGGGCATCTGGGGCTTCAGTGTGGGCGAAGTCAACCTGGCGGTGGCCGTGGTGTTTGGCATCACCCTTGGCATCGTGGTGGATGACACGGTGCACTTCCTGGCGAAGTATCTGCGCGGCTATCAGGAAACCGGCGACGTAAGACACGCCATTCACTATGCCTTTGAGCATGTGGGTGCCGCCCTGGTCACCACGACGGTGGTGCTCAGTCTGGGCTTTGGCATGTTGGCGCTGTCTGATTTCAATGTGAATTCGATTCTGGGCATCATGGTGTCCATGACCATCGTCATCGCCCTGGTATTCGACTTCCTGTTCCTGCCCAGCATGATTATACTGCTGTCCCGTTTTATTCATCCGCAACCCACCGGGGTCATACCGGTGCCGGCGCTGTCGGAATCCGAACCCCGGCGCGCACGGGAAGCGACACAAGGAATCGAAGGTGAAGTGGTTTAAACCAAACTTGCCCATGACGCTGCTGCTGGCCTTTGCCAGCGGGTTGCTGCAGGCAGCCCCGATCAGCCTGATCGACGACGGGCAGCGACAGGTGGTGCTGCCTGGCCCGGCCCAGCGCATTGTGTCCCTGGCGCCGCACATTACCGAAGTGCTGTTCGCGGCCGGGGCCGGTGATCGCATCGTCGGCACCGTCAATTACAGCGACTACCCGGAAGCCGCCAAAGCCATTCCCCAGGTGGGCGGCTACAACCAGGTGAATTTTGAACGCATCCTGTCATTGAATCCGGACCTGATCATCGGCTGGTATGAAGGCAACAGCGCTGAAACCGTGGAAAAGCTCAAGCTGTTACAGATTCCTGTGTACATGAGTGATCCCAAAACCATGGACAGCATCAGCCACAACATTCGCCAGTTCGGTATGCTTACCGCCACTGAAAACATTGCCAACCGCGCAGCGCAGGAATACGACCGCCGCCGCGCTGAACTCAAACACGCCAATGCCCACAAGCCCTCTATACGGGTGTTCTATCAAGTGTGGGAGGACCCGCTCTACACCCTGGCTGGCGGCCACTTTATTTCTGACCTCTACCGCCTGTGTGGCGGCGTCAATGTATTTGCGGACCTGAGCGAAGCCTCCCCCATCGTCAGCGTGGAAGCCATCGTGATCCGCAATCCCCAGGTCATGCTCACCGGCGGTCATCACGGCAAGCGCTCCATTGATAACTGGAAAGAAAAATGGGCCACCTGGGGCAGTATGGACGCCGTGAAGCACGGTATGCTGTTTTTTGTGGATCAGGACATGTACACCCGCTCCACACCCCGCACGGTGGATGCGGCCGAGAACCTGTGTGAAATACTGGATCAGGCGCGGAGGGTGTATTACCCAGGCGAGCAGGAGTAGCTGGCCGAGCTGAGCGCCTCTTATCTGAAAAGCGCCGCGCATCTAAACAGGACCATGCCGTAAGCTGGGTGCATAAACGGTCAGGCAAAAAAAAGCCCGAGGTCGCGATGACTTCGGGCTTTTTTGAATTTTGGAGCGGGAAACGAGACTCGAACTCGCGACCCCAACCTTGGCAAGGTTGTGCTCTACCAACTGAGCTATTCCCGCTTGGTGTGGGCGCGAATATTAAGGAGTGACCGCCATTGAGTCAACCATTTTTTCAGTGATTTGGGCCACTTGGCGGCATTGCGCTATAGATGCATCATCTATTTGACAATTACGCCGCTAAAAACCAAACTACTGCGCCTTTTTGAGCCGATCCCGCCCCTGGGCCACATCGGACCAAATGGGCAACGATCCAGCAGCCTCCTAAAAGATTCAAGAGTAACAGGTACTTATGAGCGACAGCCGCAAGACAGTAGGATTCATCTCCCTGGGATGCCCCAAGGCCCTGGTGGATTCAGAGCGCATTCTCACCCAACTGCGAACCGATGGTTACGACATTGTGCCCACCTATGAGGACGCAGACGTGGTGGTGGTGAACACCTGTGGCTTTATCGACGACGCCAAGCGCGAATCTCTGGAGGCCATCGGCGAAGCCCTGCAGGAGAACGGCAAGGTGATTGTCACCGGTTGCATGGGGGGCGACGCCCAGCAGATCACCTCGATCCACCCGCAGGTGTTGAGCGTGACCGGGCCCCAGGCCTACGAAGAGGTGGTGGGCGCCGTCCACAAGTATGTGCCCCAGCCCAAGCAACATGACCCGTTCACCGACCTGGTACCGCCCCAGGGCATCAAACTGACGCCCCGCCACTACGCCTACCTGAAGATCTCCGAGGGCTGCAATCACCGCTGCACCTTCTGCATCATCCCGTCACTGCGTGGCGATCTGGTGAGCCGCCCGGTGGGCGATGTGATGGACGAAGCGGAGCGCCTGGTGCAGGCCGGGGTGCAGGAGCTGCTGGTCATCTCCCAGGACACCAGTGCCTACGGCGTGGACACCAAATACCGCACCGGTTTCTGGCAGGGGCGGCCCCTGAAAACCCGCATGAAAGAGCTGTGTGAGGCGCTCGCCAGCTTTGGGGTCTGGGTGCGTCTGCATTATGTTTACCCTTATCCCCACGTGGACGAGATCATCCCCATGATGGCGGACGGCAAGATCCTCCCCTATCTGGATATTCCATTCCAGCATGGCAGCCCGTCTGTACTGAAGGCCATGAAGCGCCCGGCCCATGCGGAAAACACCCTGGAGCGTATCCACAAATGGCGCACCATCTGCCCGGACCTGACCTTGCGCAGCACCTTCATTGTGGGCTTTCCCGGCGAGACCGAGCAGGATTTCCAGATCCTGCTGAACTGGCTGGAGGAGGCACAACTGGATCGGGTGGGATGCTTTAAATACTCCGCCGTGGAGGGCGCCACGGCCAACCAACTGGACGGCGCTGTGCCAGAGGCCGTCAAGCAGGAACGCTTTGAGCGGTTTATGGAGGTTCAGTCCCGCATCTCCGCTGCCAAGCTGCAGGCCAAAATCGGTAAAACGCTGGACGTGATCATTGACGAAGTGGACGCCGAAGGCGCCATCGGCCGCACTGCGGCGGATGCCCCGGAAATTGACGGCCTGGTGTTCCTCAATGGTGAAACCGAGCTGCTGCCCGGGGACATGGTCACTGCGAAAATCTTCCAGGCCGATGAGCATGACCTGTGGGCCGAGCTGGCCCATCGGGAAGAGCACTGAGGCCGGGCATCAGTGCCAGGCGTTAGTGACGCGCCTTTCAGTGACGGGCGTTAGTGACGCCCCAGAAGATTCATGATCAGCGTCAGCACCACGCTGACAATGATCATGGACGTGATGGGGAAATACACCCCGCCGCTCTCATTGCGCCAGCGCAGATCCCCGGGCAGCTTGCCGAACCAGCTCAGTAATCCCGGGGCATACACCAACGCCAGCCCCAACAGGGCCAGTACAACCCCCAGCACAATCAGAAACTTACCCATCACTGCCCCCTTGGATCCCGCCTGCGAATGCCTGTGCACCAAACTTTCATTAAAAATCCTCGAAAAATCAACAACCACGCCACAAATGCACTGAAATTGCGCAGTTTAGTAAGAACATTCTAATTTTTGACAATAATATTATCCCATCGACTGCAATCCCAATATCGCACGTGTGAGGAACCACCATGATTCAAGACAAAGTCAAAGTTCAGCTGGACCAGCTCAAAAAACAGAGCGAAAAACTGCAGGCAGAGTTGAGCAAAGGCTTGGAAGTGGCCAAATTGGAAGGTCAACGCATTCTGCACGAAATGGGCGTTGACACCAGCGCCGAGAAAATTGACCTGCAGGAACTGGTTGAGGAGTTGCGCCAGGCCAACCCAACGGTACGTGATTTTCTGCGCAACCTGAACGTTGCCACCTACGACAACCGTTTCCGCCTGAACTGGAACGCTACCATGATTTCCGCCTACGCCAAACAACAGGCGGAAAAAACCTACGCCAAGGATGTCAAACCCAAGCTGGCTGAAGTGCGGGACACCGTCACGGCTCAGTTGCGCGAGGTACAGGCCAAGACTCAGGAACTGCGTTCCAAACTCACCGCCTGATTCTTTTTATCTTCTCCTGCGTTTATTTAGCCCCCGTACTCCGGGGGCTCTTTGTTGGTAAATTCTTGTTGGCAAATCCACCCCGATGGTGAGACCGAGATACCGGTGCTAAACTGGCAGATTAAAGCCATGGAAAGCGCTGATCATGCACCTTCTGGATCACGACAAACCTCCGCCACACCCCTTTGAACACTGGTTGCACACTCTGGACCCGGATACAGCATCACGGGATGATGTGAAACCGGCCCGCAGCAAAGTCCGCTGCAAGAGCTGCCTCAACTACCTCACCCGCAATGATTTGCTGACGCCCATTGCCGGCGAGACCCAGCATTTTTTTACCAACCCGGCCGGTCAGGGATTCGACCTGCAAACCTACCAGCAGGTGGAGGGCGTGGAGGTCAGTGGCAAACCCACCGACTATTTCAGCTGGTTTGAAGGCTTTTCCTGGCAATACTGCTATTGCCGACGCTGTCATCAACACCTGGGGTGGTACTTCAGTTGTGAGGGAAGTAGCGGAGAAAGCGATGCCGGCTTCTATGCTCTGATCATCGACCGCCTGCTGTTGGACTGAGCGCAATCAGCGATCAACCCAGTTCGTCCAGGGTCAGACGGTAACTGGGCAGGAACTTCTCCATAAAATAGCCCACTTCCGGCAGGTCATAGCTGGCCAGCAGCCCTTCCACCCGTTGTTTGGCCACCTGGAACTCATGATTATTGGAATCCACCTCATGAATGCACTTGATGTAGGCCGACAACACATCCGCCGCCTTCAGCAACTTGCGGGTCTCCGCTGGCAACTCGTGATCGTTGATCAGGCCAGCATAGTCGGCCTGTAATTCCTCCGGCAGCATGGTGAGCAATTTCGATTTGGCGGCCTTCTCCACCTCTTTGTAGGCTTCAGCAATACTGGGATTGAAATACTTGATGGGGCCTGGCAGGTCGCCGGTCAGCACTTCAGAGGCATCATGATATAACGCAATGACGGCAATGGCATTGGCATCCAGATCGCCTCCGTACAACCGGTTGCGAATCAACGCCAGCGCGTGCGCAATGGTGGCCACATCAAAGCTGTGCTCCTTTACATTCTCGTTTTCCACATTGCGCTTGAGCCCCCACCGCAGAATGTATTTGAGTTTGGACACATACGCAAAAAAGTGATGCACATTCACCCCCAAAACTGGTGTGTTAGAACGAACAACGGCCCGCCAGGCGGGCCGTTTTGTCTACCCGATGTTTACAGATTAGCTTCCGCGTACTCGGCCAGCAAGGAACGGGGAATGCCGTTCAGACGCAAGCTGGTGCTGTGCCGGAAACCTTTGAAGCGCTCGGTCATATACGTTAACCCGGAGCTAATGGGGCTTAGGTAAGGCGTATCAATCTGCGCCAGGTTGCCCAGGCAGATCACTTTGCTGCCCTCTCCCGCCCGGGTAATGATGGCTTTCATCTGATGGGGCGTCAGGTTCTGGGATTCATCGATCAGAATCAGACTGCGCTGGAAACTGCGCCCGCGGATGTAATTCAGCGCCTTGAACTGGATGTTGGCCCGCTCTTTCACATATTCAATACTGCCCTGGGGGCTTTCGTCCTGGATATGCAGCGCTTCAATGTTATCCGTGATGGCACCCAGCCAGGGGTCCATTTTTTCCTCTTCCGTACCAGGCAGGAAACCATGATCTTCTGCCAGTGGCGGCGTGGAGCGGGTAACAATGATTTTGTTGTACATCTTGTGCGCCACCGTCATCTCAATGGCGGCTGCCAGGGCCAGGATGGTTTTACCGGAGCCGGCCGGCCCGGTGAGATTCACCAGATGAACGTCGTTGTCCAACAGCGCGTGCAGCGCCATGGCCTGATAGATGTTGCGCGGCTGCAAGCCCCAGGCAGACTGGTGCATCAGTGAATCCCGTTTGATGTGCTTGATCAGCACATGCTCGTCATTCACCTCTTCGATGCGGGCCAGGAATTCCTGGTCATCCAACACATACTGGTTGACGTACAGGGCACCCTCGAACACATCCCGTGCCAGAGAATGGAAAGTACCATTGTCCCGCTGGATGGTATCCACATGGGCAACACGATCCCAGAACGAGCCTTCAAATTCGTGATAGCCGGTGCTGAGCTGCTTTACATCCGAAATCAATTGATCGTTGTGGTAATCCTCGGCATGGATACGACAACCGCGCGCCTTGAGGCGCATGTTGATGTCCTTGGTCACCAACACAAAATTGTATTCCGGGTTTTCCAGTTGCATCTGCACCACCCGGTTAATGATTTTGTTGTCATTGTTATCGTTGGGCAGACAGGCTTCCGGCGGCTCGCCGGTTTTGTTCATCATAATGGCCAGCTTACCCAGGTGGCTGGTGCCATTGTTACGGGGAATAGGCACCCCTTTCTGCAAACGTTCCGTGGGACTGTCGGCTATCACACTGTCGATCAGACGGATGGCCGAGCGGCAATCTGCGGCGATGGACTTGTTGCCGTTTTTGAGCTTGTCGAGTTCTTCCAGGACAGTGATGGGGATGACGACGAGATGCTCGTCAAAATTGAGGATTGAATTCGGATCGTGAATTAAAACGTTGGTATCGATTACATAAGCTTTCTTGGTACTTTCTGCTTTGCTGCTCATTCGCATTCCTCAAGAAGAATATTGAAGTAGTAACCGGCTCCCAAAGCCGTAGTGCAGTCTTCTTCGTCCCTCCCTATTCTGATCCCGGTGAAAGTGGAAAGGTTTGAGGTCTTGAATTCCCTTGTTGTTCTCCTTGAGGGTGAGTGCGGAACAAGGGTTCCCGCGTTGATCAATTTCTGCTTTAATTTACCTAGAATGTAGAACACATTTCCACAGTCAGGCAAACATTTTTTGTGCTAAGTGATTGATTTACTTGGCAGACGGCTTTCTCTCCCTCTAGTTTTACGCTCCCCCTGTGACAGTCCGATGACGGGTACATGAATCACAAAACCGGTTCCGTGACTCATTTCACATAATTTTTTTCATTAATCACAATTGCTCATGAATCGCTCAGGGTTTTATACTCCCCCTGCGTGCCTAATAAGTGTCAGTTTCCGACTGATTGTGTGTATACTCGACCGGATAGCCCAGCGAGCCCGCCGACATGACAACAACAAAGCCAGGACATTCGCACAACCTGTTGTTAATCAGTGAAAATTCCCCTTCCCTACAGAGCCTTGGCGACTTTATCGAAGCCCAGGGATACCCGTTTCGGAGTGTGGAAAGCTGTGACGGTGCGCTGGATGCGATTCGCCGATCGAATTTCGACCTGATTGTGTTGAGAGTAGGCCCTGCCCCTGCGCTGTGGAACCCGCTGTTCGACTTTGTACGGGAAAAACGCAATCAGCTGCCCATCATTGCCCTCTGCGACGCCGGGCTGTTCGGCGAACTCTCCAACCGGTTGAACCACCCCAACATTTATCCCCTGGTGGCGCCCTACAATCCACTGGAGCTGGAAAAGACCATCAAGGAAGTCCTTAATCAGCGCCGCATCCAGTTTGAGGTCAGCACCCTGCAGGAGCGCATCAAGCAATCGGAAAAAATGCATCGGTTCCTGGTGAACAATTCCCCGGACATCATCTATATCCTCAACGAACGGGGTGAAATCAACTTCATCAACGACCGGGTGGAAAAGCTGTTGAACGTCAGCAAGGAAGAGCTGATCGGTAAGCACTTCAGCAACCTGATGAGCGAAGAGGAATGCAAACAGCATCCTTATGTGTTCAATGAACGGCGGGCGGTGAAACGGGTGGAGCAGCGCAGCGAGCTGCATCTGCGCAAGCGGCTCTATCTGAACGGCCAGGACAAGAGCACTTCGCTCTCCATGCCGTTTGAGATCAGCGCCATGGGCATTTACGAGATTGATCGCCGCAACAGCAAGCCGCAGTTTCGCGGCACTTACGGCATCGCCCGCGACATCACCGACCGCAAGCAGGCGGAATCACTGATGCGGTTCCAGGCCTATCACGACCTGCTCACCGGCCTGCCCAACCGCACGTTGTTCCGGGATCGACTGTCGCTTGCCATCTCCCACAGCAAACGCAACGGTTCCAAAGTGGCGGTCATGTTTGTGGACCTGGACCGCTTTAAGCTGATCAACGATTCCCTCGGCCATTCAGTGGGTGACCAGTTGATTCAGGCCGTGGCCCGCCGCTGCAGTGAGATCCTGCGGGAAGGCGATACCCTGTCCCGCTTTGGGGGCGACGAATTCACCCTGCTGTTACCCAACATTCGCAATCAGGATGACGCGGTGATCATCGCCAAAAAGATCCTGCACGAATTGAAGCAGCCGTTTTTTATAGAGAAGCATGAGCTCTATGTCAGCGGGTCCATCGGTATCGCCCTGTATCCTGACCACGGCGAACAGATCGAACAGCTGATCCAGAACGCCGATATCGCCATGTATCACATCAAAGGGCATGGCAAGAACGGCTATCAGTTTTTTAATGAGAAAATGAACCAGTCCTACGCCGAACGCCTGCATACCGAGCAGGATCTGCGCCAGTGCGTGGAAGGCGAGCAGCTGTTTCTGGAATACCAACCCATCTACAACGTGCAGACCTCCGGCGTCTATGCGCTGGAAGCCTATGTGCGCTGGGATCACCCGCAACGGGGCGTGCTGACGCCGGCCCAGTTCCTGAGCGTGGCGGAAGAGACCGGAATCATCGTGGAGGTGGGAAGCTGGGTGATGAATCGGGTTTGCGCCGACCTGGAGGAATGGGCCAACCCCATCCTCAAGATCGCCGTGAACTTTTCCCCGCGCCAGGTGGAGCATGCGGAATTTGAGAATATGCTCATGAGCGCGGTCAAAGCCCACAATGTATCCCCCAACCAGATTGAGCTGGAGATCACCGAAGAGCTGTTAATGACGGATCTGAACCTGATCACCACCAAGCTGAAACGCCTCAACCGGCTCGGCTTCTCCATCTCGGTGGACGATTTCGGCACCGGCTATTCGTCACTGAGCTGCCTGCACCAGCTGCCCATCAACACCATCAAGTTGCACGAGTCCTTCCTGCGGCACATCAGTGACCAATACCAGAGCGGGGACGCCTGCATCGTGAGTGCCATCAGTGCCATGGCCTCAGGGCTCAATCTCAACCTGGTGGCAGAAGGGGTTGAAACCCAGCAACAAAAGGATTACCTCGTGAACATGGGTTGCAACACCATGCAGGGACACCTGTTCCAGGTCCCGGTTTCCAGCGCGGAAGCCCGTAAAATTGTCGTCGCCCCGGTGCTGACCGACTGAATGGGTAGAGCGGTCAAAATCTGACTTCGATCATTCCCCGCCCTCCACTTTTGATGCATAGTGGACGCAGAGCAACAAACCTGCAGGGAACGATAAAAAATATGACGATACCCACCCGCCACCGCAATGTGGAAGATTGCGTAGACGACATTCTCAGCATCATTGGTAACGACATCCGCATCGGCTTGCCATTGGGGCTGGGCAAGCCCCCGGAGTTGATCAATGCTCTCTACCAGCGCGCCAAAGCAGATCCCAACATCAAACTGATGATTGCCACCGCCCTCTCGCTGGAGGTGCCGGATCCCGGCACAGGATTACAGAAACGCTTTTTGGGTCCATTCCTGCAACGGGTTTTCGGTGATTACCCGGGCCTGGATTATATGCGCGACCTGCGGGCCGGCACGGTTCCCGACAACATCGTCATCCATGAATTCTTCTTCAAATCCGGCTCCATGCTGGGTAATGATCTGGCGCAGCAAAACTATATCAGTACCAACTACACCCACTCGGTGCGGGATCTGCTGGCCCTTGGCATTAATATGGTTGCCCAGTTGGTGTCCCATCAGGTGGTGGACGGCAAAGACCGTTACAGCATGAGCTGTAACCCGGAAACCACCCGCGACCTGTTGCCAGAACTGATGCGCCGCAAAGCCGCCGGTGAGCCTATTCTGTTTGTGGGGCAGGTGAATGAAAATCTTCCGTTTATGGGTAACGACGCCCTGATAGAAGAAGACACCTTCGACATGGTGATCAACAACAAGGAATATTATTCCTCCCTGTTTGCCCCACCCAACATGCCGGTCAGCACGGTCGACCATATGATTGGCCTGCACGCCAGCACACTGATCGCCGATGGCGGCACCCTGCAAATCGGCATCGGCTCCCTGGGGGACGCCATTGTCTACGGATGTGAGCTCCGCCAGCAACAGAACGACGCCTACAACGCGGTTCTCAAGGATCTACAGATCACCACCAAGTTCGGCGACATCATCGACAGGGTAGGCGGCACCGGCACCTTCGAGCAAGGCCTCTATGGCAACAGCGAAATGTTTGTGGACGGCTTCTATTACCTGATCAAGACCGGCATCCTGAAACGCAAGGTCTACGATCACGAGGCCATCCAGTCCCTGCTGAATAGCGGCCGGATTCAGGAGCAGGTCAGCATTGCCACGCTGGACGCGTTGGTGGAAGCCGGCGCGGTGGGACCACTCCTCAGCGAAGAGGATGTCCGCTTCCTCACCCGCTTCGGTATATTTCTACCCGGCGTGACCTTCCAATCGGGTCAACTGGTTACCCCCCAGGGGCAGAAAGTGTCGCCAAGCATTGCTGAATCGCGCCAGGTCATCCAGGACCAGTGCTTGGGCCACACCCTGCAACAGGGTCGCATCATGCACGGAGGGTTCTTCCTGGGGCCCCGTTCTTTTTATGAAGGCCTGAAGAACTTCAGCCCGGACATCCTTGACGCCATCAACATGACCAACATCAGCTACGTGAACCAGTTGTATGGCAATGAACCCTTGAAGCGATTGCAGCGGCAGAAGTCCCGCTTCATCAACACCGTGTTTTTGGTGCATGCCCTGGGTGCGGCCACATCCGACGGGCTGGAAAGCGGCAAGGTGGTGAGTGGCGTGGGTGGACAGTACAATTTTGTGGCTCAGGCCCACGAACTGGAAGACGCGCGCTCGATCCTGATGCTGAAGAGCACCCGGGAGAAAAACGGGGTTACCCAGTCCAACATCATCTGGAATTACGGCCACACCACCATTCCACGGCATTTGCGGGATATTTACGTGACCGAGTATGGCATCGCCGATACCCGCGGCAAATGTGACAAAGACGTCATCGCCGCCTTGTTGAACATCGCCGACTCCCGCTTCCAGCCGGAACTGCTGGCCAAGGCCAAACAGGCGGGCAAGATGCCGAAGGATTACCAGATTCCCGAACCGTTCCGCCACAACCGACCGGAAACACTGGAAGCTGCCCTGGCCCCGTACCGGGCCAAGGGTATGTTCCCTGCGTTTCCCTGCGGCACCGATTTCACCACCGAGGAACTGGTGGTGGCTCGCTGCCTGAAAGCCATGAAAGCCAAAACCGAGCACAAATCCACACTCGTCAAAGCGCTCCTCAAAGCCCTGAAAAACCCAGAGGCTCCGGCTGAATATCTTCCTTACCTGGAGCGGGTGCAACTGGACAAACCCAATAACCTGGAAGACAGGATTGCGCGGGTACTGATGATGGATGAACTGAAGGAAGTGTTAAGTTAGCTGTTTTGCTCCAGCACTTGCAGGTAGTTGGCCCGTTCGAAGGCGGACGGGTCTTTGGCTTTGCCATAGCTCATCAGGCCCTTGATGGCGTCCACACCGTCATACCCTTTGCGGTCCAACCAGTCTTCCAGCTGGTCTCGCAAGCGTGCCATTTCATCAATGCCCTGCTCAAACAGAACACTGCACAACTGAACGGCGTCTGCCCCCACCAGCAGAGTTTTCAACAGATCATCCAGGTTGTGCATGCCGCCTGTTGCGGCCAGGGATAAGCGCACCTGATCTCGCAACAATCCGATCCAGCGTATGCGTAACAGGGTCTCGCTGGAATGGCTCAGTTGCAGGGACGGAGTCACCGACATGGATTCCACATCAATGTCCGGCAAATAAAACCGGTTGAACAGCACCACACCATTCGCGCCGGTATCCTCCAGGCGTTTAACCAGATGGGCTACCGAAGAAAACTGGTGGGTGAGCTTCACGGCAATGGGCACGCGGATCTGGGCCCTCAGCTTGTATACCAGGTCGATGTAACGGCGCTCGATCTGGTCGCTGGATTCATGGGCATTGGCAGCAATGTAGTAAATGTTCAATTCAATGGCATCGCAACCGGCCTGCTCCAGGCTGCGGGCATGATCTAGCCATCCGCCTTCGGTAATGCCGTTCAGACTGGCGATGACTGGAATATCCAACGCATCCTTATAGGATTTGATCTTATCTGCGTAGCGATTCAGCAGGGTTGCATCGTGACGAACCGATTCTTCAAACAGGGAGGGCAATACCAAAGCACCCGCCCCTGCCGCCTGCAACTGCTTGGCCGACGCCAGTTCCGCCGTGAGGGGAGACGCCGATGCCACCAGGGGATTGGCCAGAGTTAATCCACAATATACGCTGCTGAGATCCGCCATGAGTCTGCTTGTCCTGTTCCGTTGGCTTGCGGGTTTAACCGGTGACCCTGCGCATCAGTGCCCGACTGATGAAGCGGGCTTTGGTGCCCAGATTGAAGCGTTTCAAATTGGTGGCCACCACTCCTTCAGTGAAACGCGTTCGTTTCGAATAGTCAATTTTCACATCGATGATCACCGGCACGTTATCGTCTGTCATGGACCAGGCCTTGGCCAACACCTGATCCACATCAACATTCCGCTCCAACGCCAGAAAGCGCGCGCCGGTGGCCTTCGCCACCCCGGCCACATCCAGTCCTTGCAGCACAGTACAGGTCTTGCGGTTATAGGGAATTTCCTGAGCCTGGGAAATCTGGGATAACTCCCCATCATGAAACACACAAAACAGGATGCCCAGTTGCTGCCGGCTGGCGGTCAGGATTTCCATGCAGGTCATGGTAAAGGCACCGTCACCCACGACGGCTACCACCCGCTGCTCAGGATTCGCCAGTTTGGTGCCGATGGCGGCAGGCACCGCATAGCCCATGCAGTTGAAGTCGGTGGGCGAAATGAAGCGACCGGGCTTATGGATGGGCAATAATTCTGCCGCCAGGAAGGTATGGTTGCCGTCGTCCACCACCACGAAATCATCGTCCGCCAGGGACTGACGCAAGCCCCGAAAAAAGTGGAACGGATTGACCCGGCTCTTGCTGTCGTGCTGCAACCACTGGGCGGCATAATCGTGCTTATCTTTTTCAATGTCTGCCCGCACGCTGGAACGCTGGTTGGTGGGCTGCGGTGCCCGCTGCAACGCGTCGCTCAGCAACTCCAACACCGCTGCCGCGTCCCCCTCAATGGCCACGGTGGCCGGGTAATTGGCGTTGAACACCAGCGGGTTGATATCCACATGCACCAGCTGTGAGGGTACCTTCACACCAAAACTGCCGGTGGCGATCTCCCCAAAACGGGTACCCACCGCCAACAGGCAATCACAATCCCTGAACGCGTTGGCGGCCGCCGGCACGGCGTATTCACCAAACCCCATTCCGGTGTGCAGTGGGTGGTTGGCCGGGAACGCACTCAAGCCCTGCAAGGTGGTACACACCGGCGCATTCAGGTACTCCGCAATTTTCCGCACGCTGGATTCCGCGTGGCGGGCGCCCCACCCTACCAACAGGCCGGGTTTTTTCGCATTCAGGAGTAATTGGACAGCCTGCTCCAGCGCCGCACTTTCAATCAGGGGGGCACGGGGTGCATCCGGCTGGTAGCGGGGCAGGTGATCCACCTCCCCCGTGAACAATTGCAGGTTCACCGGTATCTCTACAAACACCGGTCCCGGTTCACCTTCGTTTGCCACCCGATAGGCTTCATACAGGGTGGGAATGATTTCCCGGTGGCGGTCCACCTTGAAAGTCTGCTTGGTGATCTCGGCCAGGAAGTTCTGTTGATCCATCTCATGCAGCTGATAGGTGAAGGGGATATCCGTACGCACACCGCCGGAAATCACCAGCATGGGCACCCCATCCAGATAGGCTTCTCCGATGCCGGCAGACGCATAGGCCGCCCCGGCGGCCGGCACAATCACCAGTGTGCCCAGGTGGCCGGAGGTGCGGCTGACGGCGTCGGCCATGAACGCAGCCCCCGCCTCGTGGGTGACCATAACCGGTTGAATGCTCTCCGAATTATTAAGCTCGTCGTACAACTCAGTGTTGTGCACGCCGGGCATGCCGAATGTGTAACGGATTCCCAACTGCTCCAGGGCATAGCGCGCCAACCAGGCACCGGTTTTCTTCATGGATGTGTCACCTGTCGAATGATGATTTGCCTGCGGCTCCTGCCCGGCCGGCACGCCGGCTTCTCCCTGGTGAGACACCGGGGTTCCTAATAGGCTTTTGCCTAAGTCTACACTAACCTCTTAAAGCACACTGTCAGTTAGACGGCAATCGAATCCGGGCTGCGAACTTCGACGGTATACAAAGCGTCACCAATCCGGGTTTGCCCACACCGCCCGGTTCTCGTAGAATCGGACATTAAAGAGGTTGACTTATAATTTAGACAATAACTTAGAAAGCCCTGATTGAGGGGCACCAGGATCATCTTTCAGAGGTTTTAACCCAATGACTGCACCCCAAGACATCCGTGAACCCGGACTCACCATTGCCTATAACCCGGCTACCGGCGAAGAAATCGGCCAGGTTGCCAACACCGACCTGAACCAACTGCCGGAGATTTTTGCCCACGCCCGCGCCGCCCAAAAGATCTGGGCACACCGCTCCTTCAAGGAACGGGCCCGCGCCCTGCATCTGATGCGGGATTACATCGTGGCCAATGCGGAAGAACTGTCCGAAGTGGTGAGCAAAAGCAATGGCAAGACCCTGGTGGATGCCCTGGCCACCGAAGTGCTGCCCTGCACCCTGGCCTGTGACTGGTATGCCAAACACGCTGAAAAAGTTCTGAAAGAAAAGAAGCTGCCCATCGACAGCCCATTATTCATCAATAAGCGCACCGTCATTCAACGCAAACCCCTGGGTGTCGTTGGCATCATCAGCCCCTGGAACTATCCGCTGTCGATTCCGTTTGGTGAGGTGATCATGGGCCTGATGGCGGGCAACGCCATTGTCCTGAAAGTGGCCGCCGCGACGCCCCTGGTGGGCGAAGCCATTAACCGGATAGTGGAAGCCGGCAACCTGCCCAAGGGCCTGTTTCAACAGATCGTAGGCTCGGGTGGAGCAGTGTCACAGGCCTTTTTCGATAACAACATCGACAAGATATTCTTCACCGGCTCAGTACCGGTGGGCAAACAGCTGATGGAGCAGGCGGCCAAAACCCTGACCCCCCTGTCCCTGGAGCTGGGGGGCAACGACCCCATGCTGGTATTCGAAGACGCCGACCTGGAGCGCGCAGCCAACGGCGCCGCCTGGGCCGGCTTCCAGAATGCCGGGCAATCCTGCGGCGGGGTTGAGCGGGTCTATGTGCACGAGTCCGTGTATGAACCTTTCATGGACCTGATGCGGCAAAAAACGTCGGCTCTGCGCCACGGTGTTGGTCAGGGTTTTGATGTGGACATGGGCTGTCTCACCACCCGGGGGCAATTGAATACGGTGGAGCAACATTTACAGGATGCATTGCAGAAAGGCGCCAAGATCGAAGCCCAGTCCAAGCCGGTGGGTCCGCAAAATGGTTATTTCCATCCGGCCACGTTATTGTCCGGCACCCACAACGATATGCTGCTGGTGAACGACGAGACTTTTGGTCCCATCATTCCGGTGATGACGTTCGCCACCGAAGACGAAGCCATCCAGCTGGCCAACGAATCTCATCTGGCCCTGACCTCGTCCATCTGGTCCCGCGACCTGAAGCGGGCCAAGCGCATTGCCGCCGTACTGGAATCCGGTGTCACCACCATCAATGATCACCTGTACACCCACGGTCTGTCAGAAATGCCCTGGGGTGGTTGGAAGCATTCCGGACTGGGTCGCACCCACGGCCATGAAGGCCTGCTGGAAATGACTCACGCCAAGGCCATCAACTGGGACATCCTGCCCATGAAACGGAATCTCTGGTGGTATCCCTTCGATGAGACCACCTATAACACCCTGTTGAAAGCCCAGCGCATGATGTACCCCCGGGATGCCAAGGAGTTGATTGGCAGCGCCCTGGGCGCAGCGCCCCAGCTGGTGAAAAAAATGATGACCCGCTGGAAGCCCTGAACCTTAGCCTACAAAAAAGCCCGGTTTAACCGGGCTTTTTTTCAGTATCCCGCTGGCGGCTGGAAGGTGAATCCCGCCTTTTCCAGGCAACGGGCAAAGCGGATGGTGGTTTTATCCTGGTAGGCCCCGCCCATAATCTGCACGTTCACCGGCAACCCTTCTTTGGTGACGCCCACCGGGGCGCTGGTGGCCGGAACGCCCAATACGGTCGCCGGTGCAATCCACATGAACATGTCCGTATAGTTGCGCAACTTGCCATCCACCGAAACCTTGCGCATGAACATTTCCTGCTGCTGATGGTGGCGGAAACTGGTGGTCATGTTGTTGGGGCAAAGAATCACATCGTATTGTTCGAAGGTTTGCAGAAATTTTTCCCGCAGGCGATAGCGCCGTTCATTGTGACGCAACCACTCCACATGGGATTGGCTGGCACCTTCCAGATAATGCTCAAACAATTTGGGCAACTGGAAACGATCGCCGAATTTCTGTAACAAAGGGGCTGCCAGGCCCATCGCCCGCCGTTCCATTTTCTTGTGGGAGGACCCCATAACGCCACCCAACAAATTCAAATACAACGGGTAAAACGCTTTCAACTCCATGCCCATGGGTGATCCCAGGGTAACGGATACACCCTGCTGTTCCAGGCTCTGTTTCAAATCCCCGAATATGGACTGCATTTCCTGGGCGATGGGACAAAGTGGGTCTTCCATCCAGAACAACACTTTGAAATCCTGCAGCTTTCGTTGCCGGGCCGCAGGCAGTTTGAGTTGCCAACCGGGCTCCATCAGCGGTGACGGTCCGCTCACTACGTCCAGCATCAACTGCAAGTCATCCGCCGTACGCGCCATCGGGCCGGCCACGGCCAGGTCGGTTTCGCTGAGCACACCGGGCGGCCCCGGAATGTGGCCACGCAAGGAGATGATACCGTGACTGCTCTTGTGTCCGAACACACCACAGAAATGGGCCGGGGTCCTGATGGAACCGGCAATATCCGAACCCAACTCAAGTGGTGTAAAACCGGCCGCCAGCGCCGCCGCTGCACCACCGGATGAGCCACCGGGCGTACACTGCTTATTCCAGGGATTGTGGGTGGTGCCATAAACCTTGTTGTAACTCTGCAGATCCGATGCAAACAACGGCACGTTGGTTTTGCCAAACACAATGGCCCCAGCCTGCTGCAGGCGGGCAATGGCCACGGCGTTCTGTTTCGGCAAATGATCCTTGAGTGATGGCGCACCGGCCACGCAGGGCATGCCCACCACTTCAAAAGTATCCTTCACCGTGAGCGGCAGCCCGTGCAATGGACCCCAGTTTTCACCTTCACGTCGTGCCTTGTCAGCAGCGTCCGCCCGGGCCCGGGCCGCGGAATAATCGGTGGCGACCACTGCATTCAACTGCGGATTCAAACGTTCAATGCGCTTGATGTAGTAGTCCAGCAATTGCCGACTGCTCAACGTGCCGTCCTTCATCATCAGCAGCAATTGTTTAGCGCTCTGGTAGGCCCATTCTGTGCTCACATGCATCCCCTGTTTTCGTCTGCTTGTTTCAGCCACTGAGATTACCCCAGCCGCGTTTAAATTCAACCGGGAAACACTTTCTTGGTGCCCGGTCTACGGTGGCGCAGGAAAAACTCCAATTCCCAGGGACGCATGGCCAGCACCAGGCTGGTGCCATAGCGATCCGCCAGGGGCTGAGCCAGATCCTCCTGATGCAGGCGCCGAAAGTCCATCGCCAAACGCTCCATCTTCTGCTGCATGATGCGGTTGGAGGCCGGCGTCAACATGCCGGTGACAAACAGGCGAATTTCACCCGCACCATTGAACCGGCTTTGAAAAAAGTCCTGCTGCACCTGGGTTTCAAAAAAACGCTGTATGGGGCCGTTCTTCTGCCATTGAAAGTCAGTGGTGATCAGCGGCTTGATGCGGTTGCCCGGCAACAGATCGATCATTTTCATGCGATCCAGTTGCGCCAGGTTCTGAATCATCTCAGCCTCGCTAAAATCATAGGCCCTGATGATGTCGTCAAAACTCCAGCGATTGAGCGCCGACACCGCAATGATCAACAGTTTCTCGTCCTCTACCAACTGCTGCTCCTGCTCCAGGGACAGTTGACTGATCCTGCGCTGCTGCTCCACCCGCCGCGCCAGGTCACTGATTTCGATACCAGCGTATTCGCACACGGCATCCAGGCGTTTGAGGGAAAACTGCTTCTCCGAAAACAGACGCTTCACACTGGCCAGGGACATATCCAGATGCTCTGCCACCTGACGGTAAGTGATGGACTGCTCCTTCAACACCTGCTTCAAGGCATCAACCAATGCCGTAGTCTGGGCCATTTTGCCTACTCCCCTTCCATTTGCATCTGAGCCTGCCACATGGCGGCGTAGCGACCGGCGTGTTGCAGCAGATCCCGATGGCTACCCCGTTCTACAATGTGCCCGTCTTCCAGCACAATGATCTCATCGCACTCCACCACGGTGGAAAGCCGGTGGGCGATGATCAGCGTGGTGTGATCACGGGCAATGGTTTGCAACGAACGGTTGATGCCCTGTTCGGTGCGGGAATCCAGGGATGACGTGGCTTCATCAAACAGGAAGATGCGCGGCCGTTTGAGCAGGGCACGGGCAATGGCGATGCGTTGCTTTTCACCCCCGGAGACTTTCAGGCCCCGCTCCCCCACCACCGTCTGGTAGCCTTTTGGCAACTTGTCGATGAACTCCGTCAGCATGGCGTGTTGCGCCGCATCCTGTATTTCCTGGTCGGTTGCGTCCGGACGCCCGTAACGGATGTTTTCCCACAGGGTGTCGTTGAACAGAACGGTATCCTGGGGCACCACAGCGATGGCCCCCCGCAGACTGTCCTGGGTCAGGTTCACCAGATCGTGGCCACCAATGGAAATGCGGCCACTGCCGGCCTCGTAAAAGCGAAACAGCAGGCGCGCGATAGTGGACTTGCCGGCCCCGCTGGGCCCGACGATAGCCACTTTCTTGCCCGCCGGCACCTGAAACGAAACCTGCTTGAGGATGGGTCGCTCTGGATGATAGGCAAAACTGACGTTGTGAAACTCGATGCCGTCCGCGGTGGCCGGCAAATCCTGCGCACCGGCGGCATCCATGATGGCCGGGCGCAGCTCCAGGATATCAAACATGCCCTCCACATCGGCCAGCGCTCGTTTCATCTCGCGATACACAAACCCCAGGGCATTGAGGGGAATGAACACCTGAATCATCAGCGCATTGATCATCGCCAGGTCGCCGAGGGTCATCACCCCGTCCTTCACCTGATGAGCCGCAATCAACATCATCAGAGTAATGGTTGCGGCGATGATCAGCGCCTGGCCGGAGTTCAACGCGGCCAGGCTCAGGTGATTCTTGACCTTGGCCTGTTCCCGCTCCAGTAGATTATGGGCGTAAAGGCGTGCCTCGTAGGATTCGTTATTGAAGTATTTGACGGTTTCGTAGTTCAGCAGGCTATCAATGGCGCGGGTGTTGGCCTGGCTGTCCTTCAGGTTCGCTTCCCGGACATATGCGGTGCGCCAGTTGGTCACCACCACCGAAAACACGATATAGACCAGCACCGCGAACAAGGTGATCCACACGAAAACAAAATCAAACTGCAGGGCAAAGATCCCCACCACCAAAGCCACTTCCACCAGGATGGGTACCACACTGAACACCAGTGAACGCAACAGAAACGATACGCCGCTGGTACCCCGCTCGATATCCCGGGACAAGCCCCCGGTTTTGCGACTGAGGTGATATTCCAGATCCAGACGATGCAGGTGCTCGAACACCCGCAGCCCCAGGCGGGACAGCGTGCGCTCGGCCACCCGGCCAAACACAGCATCCCTCAATTCCCCAAACGCCACACTGCTGAAACGCAGCAGGCCATAGGCCAGCAACATCGCCACCGGCACCACCACCGCCTGCATCCCCGCCTCCTGCAGCAACGATGCATCCAGGGAATCCACAATGTATTTGAGGGAAACCGGCACTCCCACATTGGCCAGTTTGGCGATGATCAATAAGGTCAGGGCCAGCCCTACCCGGGCTCGGAACTGCCACAGGTACGGCAGCAACTTACCCAGCACTTTCCAATCCACCTGCCCCCGCTGTGCGTTGCCGTACATCATGTCATGCATACGTTAACCCCGGTTTCCCCAACAGGACATTCCTGATATAAAACGGAAAGAGTTCGTTTCAGTATGGATTGCAATCGCCATGACCTCCAGAATCGGCATTATCAAAACCGGCACCACCCACCCCAGACTGCGCAGCATTTTCGGGGATTTTGAATCCTGGTTTCAGGACAGCGTGGGCCACGGGCACTTTACTACATATGACGTGGCGGGTGGAGCCAAGCCACCGTCCCTGCATGAGTGCGATGGCTACATCATTACCGGCTCCCCTGCCATGGTGACGGAGCAACTGCCCTGGAGTGAAAGCCTGAAGCCCTGGATACAACAGATTGTGGCTGAGGGTCGGCCATTGCTGGCGGTCTGTTACGGGCATCAACTGCTGGCAGACGCTCTCGGTGGCGAAGCTGGCTGGCACCCCAAAGGCCGGGAAATCGGCACGGTCACCATCAAGCTCACCGCCTCCGGCAAGGAAGATCCACTGCTGGGTGGCTTACCGGAAACCTTCCTGGCCCAGGTCACCCATGCCCAAAGCGCCCTGGTGCTGCCCCCTGACGCCACTCTGCTGGCCAGCAATCGCTATGAACCCCATCAGGCTTTTCGGGTGGGTGAGCGGGCCTGGGGTGTCCAGTTTCACCCGGAATTCACGGCGGACATCATGCGCGGCTATATTTTCGAAGCCTATGAAAAATTACTGGCGGCAAACATGCCGGTACGCAAGCTGTTGGCCGGGGTACAGCACGCCGACGCTAACCAGCATCTGATACAGCGCTTCGTGGATTTGTGCGAATAGTATATGGGGTCGGGTTATTTCAGATTCGACGCCAGATGATGGGCCTGGCGCGTGGTTTCCGGCAACTTATAACGGGTGACGCAGTGCATTACCCAATGAACCGCTGACGCAAGGCTGACGCGATGCCCGGGCGACACATACAGGGGCTTCACTCCCCGGCGGCTGCGCAATACTGCGCCCACTGTTTCCCCTTTGTCCTGCAATGGCACCCAGGCCCCCCGCTCATCCGGCGGTTCGACGTGCTGCCCCACCAACCGGGTCTTGCCCACGCCAATGGCAGGCAGATCGAGCCAGACCCCCAGATGACAGGCAATACCAAAACGGCGCGGGTGTGCTGTTCCTTGCCCATCACACAAGATCAGGTCTGGCCGGGTCTTCAATTGCTCAAACGCTTGCAGGATGGCAGGCATTTCCCGAAAGGACAGCAAACCGGGGATATAAGGATAGGACGTGGGGATCTTGACCAGAGCGGAATCCACCGGTTGCAGATCTGACGCATTCAGCACCACGATGGCCGCCCGGGTGACGCTACCCGCCTGCTCGAAGCCGACGTCCACACCGGCCACCGTGGTCACCGGTCCAAACTGATCCTCAGTCACCACCCGTTGCCGCCATTGGTGCTGTACCTGGATGGCCTGTTTCGGTGTGAGATCCCAAGCATGATGCTGCATGACTGTCCCGCCACTCCCTCGCCAAGGCGCCTATAAAAAGCGCCCATAAAAAAAGCAGGCCTAAGCCTGCTTTTTTGTCGAATAGTGGCGTCCCCTAGGGGACTCGAACCCCTGTTACCGCCGTGAAAGGGCGGTGTCCTAGGCCACTAGACGAAGGGGACGCATCGAACACTTCGCTGTGTGTTGAGGCGCGCATTTTATGGACGAACCCCAACCCCGTCAAGACATTTTTTTGAAATAATTCATCACCCTCCGTGATGTCGACCTGCGGCTGCCACCCCTCAAAGCAGGCTCCTTCCATACCGTGCAGACACAGTGTGACCCAACGGTCCGTCATAACAAACCCGGTTCTTGGAACAGATGGTTACACCTGTGGAGCCCAGGGCGCCCATGGTTTAATCTGGCTGCAAATAACAACAGGATACAGCCATGTCTGAAGCCCAAGAATTTGATTCCTTTGCCGCCTTTTACCCTTTCTATTTGGCCGAACACAACAACGTGACCTGTCGCCGGCTGCATTTTGTGGGCAGCACCCTGGTACTGGCCTTGCTGGCATTCGTGGTCACCACCGCTCAGTGGACATTTCTGCTGCTGTTACCCGTGGTGGGTTATGGCTTCGCCTGGGTGGGACATTTTTTCTTTGAGAAGAACAAGCCCGCCACCTTCACCTACCCCTGGTACAGTTTTATGGGCGACTGGGTAATGTACAAAGACATGCTGACCGGAAAAATTCGCTTTTAGATCACCCTAAGTGGATTTGGCCCCGGGCTCACAAAGAGCCCGGCGTGGATCGGCCCGCGCTATCCCCTGCCCTCCAAAACGCGCCGGCCACAACAAGCGCCGGGCAGTAAGCCCTGCATCCGGAATTTAGGTCTACACTTAATAAAATAGGATGGCCAGCCGGCAGGGATAACCATGTCTACAGAACTTATTATCATTTTGTCCATTGTGGGCGGTGCCGGGCTGATTGGTTTGTTTTACATCAGCCACAGCATCGAGAAACAGCGTCGGCAGCGGGCATTGCTGATTGCCAATCTGTCGGACCATGCCTTCCGTTTGCAGCGCATCCTGGATTCTGTTCCTGCAGCCTACACCGGAAAGGACATCCAGCTCCTGCTCCTGGGACAGATCAAAAAGCGGATGGAGCGACTCAAGGATCTCGCCCCGGGCAATGAGAAATTCCACAAAAAACTGGAATCCACCAACGCGCAGATCGCCGAAGTGACCGGCGCGACCACACCCCAAACCAAGCCCCAGCTCAAATGCCCGGAAGAAGCCAATGAAATCCGCACCCAACTGCAGGATCTGAGCAAAGTGATTGAAGGCTTTACCCAGAACAAGGTTATTTCGGTGGATGAGGCCCGCCGTTACCTGAGCCAGCTGCAAAGCAGTTTTATCGACGCCAACCTGAACTACCTTTTACAGGTGGCCGAAAACACCCGGCGCGAGAACAAACCCAAGCTCGCCATCCTCAATTACGAGAAAGCACTGGCGGAAATGAAGAAACGCAACCAGAAAGGGGCCTACGATGAACGCATGGCACAGATCGGCGCCATCATTAACGAGCTGAAGATTGAAGCCGGCCACCAGGTGGAGGAAGACACCACGGAGAACAATGAGCTGACCCAGGCCATGGACGAAATGATTGAAGAGGAAGACGCCTGGAAGAAGAAATACTTCTGAAGCGCCAGTAGCCGGACCAGGTTATTTAATCCAGCAATGCCCTCAGGTCATCCCGCAGCGCCATCAATTGGTTAGGGGTGCCATTAATACTGCACAGCAACTGCAACGGCACCACCCGGGCTCGGTCCTTGAGTTGAATCCCATCCAGAGACAGCCTCACCAGAACCTCACGCTCATCCCGCCGCGACCGCTCCCGATGAACCAGCCCATTGGTTTCCAATCGTTTTAACAGGGGTGTCAGGGTGCCGCTGTCCAACATCAGGCGCTCGCCGATGAACTTCACCGACACCCCTTCCGGGTGATCCGGATGCGGCAGCGATTCCCACAGCACAAGCATCACCAGATACTGCGGATAGGTCAGCCCCAGCTCATCCAGTAACGGTCGATACTGGGCGATCACTTTGCGGGACAAGGCATACAACACAAAGCAGAACTGGTTATCCAGCTTCAGGACATCATCCAACTCGTCAGAATCACTCAAACTGCTTTACCGCCTCAAGCCAACAGTTTGCTGACTTCGGATTCAATTTTCTCCGGCGTATCCTTGGGCGCGAAGCGCTGCACCACCCGACCATTCTGATCCACCAGGAACTTGGTGAAGTTCCATTTTATGGCCTGGGTTCCCAGCAGACCCGGCGCCTGCTCTTTAAGGTGCTTGAACAACGGATGGGCGCCATCGCCGTTCACCTCCACCTTCTGGAACATGGGAAATTTCACCCCGTAGTTCAGCTCGCAGAATTCGCTGATCTCTTCGTTGCTGCCCGGGTCCTGCTTGCCAAATTGATTGCAGGGAAAGCCCAGGATTTCAAACCCCTTATCTTTGTACTTTTCGTACAGGGCCTCCAGCCCCTTGAATTGGGGGGTAAAGCCGCATTTGCTGGCGGTATTCACCACCAGTAACACTTTGCCTTTATATTCCGACAGCGGTGTTTGCTTACCCTGCATGGTCACCGCGGTAAATTCATGAACTCCACTCATGGCTTGCTCCTGTTGGTCTGGCCGGTGCTGGGAATGTAGAGCAACGACCTTATCGCATATTTATATTTTGCACAATTTAATTTGCTACAACCATAGCCTGTTTGGAGGGTGCAAGGTTCACAGTTTTCCACAATATCTGTGGATAACTCTGTTGATACATTATGTAAAAATTCGTAAAAGACGCTCATTGCGCTCCCCTCAACATTCTGGTTATTTTTTAACCAGCCATATTTCATCCACATTTCAGCAACTTATCTGACAATCTGCACCATAACAGACAGGGCCCCGTATTTAGGGCGATAGCGCGATAGTCAACACTAACTGTGTACAAAATGGGTGCGTACAGAAAGCAGGCGAATCAGCGTAGTGCACGATCAAAAGGTGGGTAAATATAGATAAACGCCCGTTAACAATCTGCGGTTATAACGGGCGCATTTTAGGCAACTCAGTTGTTAATAACTAACCTTGACTGTTTTCATGAAACTGCAATGCAACGGAGTTCAGGCAATAGCGCAGGCCGGTGGGAGGCGGACCATCCGGGAATACATGGCCCAAATGGGCATCACAGCTGCCACAGCGAATCTCGGTACGCACCATGCCGTGGCTGGTGTCGCGATGCTCCACAATGACGTCCTCCGCCAGCGGCTTGAAGAAGCTTGGCCAGCCGGAGCCGGAGTCGTATTTGGTCTCGGAGGTAAACAAAGGCGTATCACAGCAGGCGCAGTGGTATTGCCCTACTCCCTTATGATCCCAATATTTACCGGTAAAGGCGCGTTCGGTTCCCGCCAGCCGACACACTGCAAAGGCCTCATCCGATAAAGTCTGTTTCCACTCGTCATCGGTTTTTTCCACCCGCTTGACCACCTTCAGTACCTCACTATTAAATACATTAAAAACAACCGGTTTTCGTATAAACTTACCGGTCCCTGTACGCTTGCTATGCTTGCATACTATGAACCTTTTTCTTCCCAATGAATAGCAGCCCCAAGAGGCATGAGTTTGTCTTTATGAAGCCAGTGTTGAAGTCCAGCAAATTGCATAATGTGTGTTACGACATCCGGGGCCCGGTACTGGATGAGGCGCGCCGCCTGGAGGAAGAAGGTCATCGGGTACTCAAACTCAACATCGGCAACCCCGCCCCCTTTGGCCTGATGGCGCCGGAAGAGATCATCCAGGATGTGATCTACCAATTGCCCGAGGGCTCCGGCTACAGCGATTCCAAGGGTCTGTTTGCCGGCCGCAAAGCCGTCATGCAGTACTACCAGGCCCGCGGCATTGAAGATGTGCAGATTGAAGACATTTACCTGGGCAATGGCGTCAGTGAGCTGATTGTGATGTCCATGCAGGCCCTGTTGAACAACGGTGACCAGGTGTTGATTCCAGCACCCGACTACCCCCTGTGGACGGCTGCGGTAAGCCTCTCCGGTGGCACCCCTGTGCACTACCTCTGCGACGAACAGTCAGATTGGTTCCCGGATCTGGAGGACATCCGCAGCAAGATCACCGACCGCACCAAAGCGTTGGTGATCATCAACCCCAACAACCCCACCGGCGCGGTCTACCCCAAGGCCATCCTGGAAGGGCTGATTGAAATCGCCCGGGAGCACAAACTGATCGTGTTCTCCGACGAGATTTACGACAAAATCCTGTACGACGACGCCGAGCACACCTGCACCGCCTCCCTGGCCAGTGACCTGGTGTTCATCACTTTCAACGGCCTGTCGAAAACCTACCGGGTGGCGGGCTATCGCGCCGGCTGGATGGTGGTGAGCGGCAACAAGTACGCGGCCAAGGATTATCTGGAGGGCATCACCATGTTGGCCTCCATGCGCCTGTGCGCCAATGTGCCGGGTCAACTGGCGATCCAGACCGCGCTGGGGGGCTATCAAAGCATCTATGAACTCACCAAACCCGGTGGCCGCCTCTACCGGCAACGGGAGCTGGCCCACTCCATGCTGTGTGATATTCCAGGGGTCAGCTGCGTCAAACCCAGAGGTGCACTGTATCTGTTCCCACGCCTGGACCCAAAAGTGTATCCCATCCAGAATGACCAGAAACTGGTGCTGGATTTGCTGATTCAGGAGAAAATCCTGCTGGTACAGGGAACCGGGTTCAACTGGCCGCATCCGGATCACCTGCGCCTGGTGTTCCTGCCCCGGGAAGAGGATCTGGAAATCGCCCTGAGCAAAATGACCGAATTTTTCGAGCGCCTGCGCAACGACCTCAAAGGATAGTCATGGCGGATCTGAACATACTGGATTTCTACAAAGACACAGCTCTCATTCTAATGAGCCTGCAGCGGGTGTTCCCCCGCAAGATGGAGCTGTTTGTGGAAGACCTGATCGGGCCCGACCAGGTGGACGAGTTCGGACTTCACACCAAGCGTCACGAAGCCTGTTTTGGCGCCATGCTTTGGTTATCCGACGAGGGCTTTCTGAAATACGGGGCCACCATCCGCCAGGATGGCATCGACCAGGCTTTCCTGACGGCCAAGGGCCTGATCCGGTTGACCACCATTGTCGAGGCGCCGTGGTCCGGCCGTGAGGCATCGAATACGGAAGAAGAGGTTCCCCGTTTTGAGGCGCGGGAACGTCTGACCATGATTGAGCATATGCGTCGCGCCGTCAGCTCACAATCCTCGGAGCAAATGACCCAGGTCATGCGGGCGTTTTTCAACGAACTGTAATTTCCCGCTGCCGGTCTCGGCCAGTCAGCGGTCAGTAACCGTCACATGGAATGGCAGATAACCGGCTGGGAGCGCCCTTTCACCTGACTCAACCCCATTTGCGTGCTGCGTCCAGCCAGGTCATTGGGCAGGCGGGCTTTCACATCATCGCTGATGAGGATGGTGGTGCCGAACTCCTTGTTCAAGTGCTCCAGGCGGGCCGCCACGTTCACGGTATCGCCGATCACCGCATACTTCATCCGGGTCTTGGAGCCCAGATTCCCCGCCACCACCGCGCCAGTGTGCAGACCGATACGAAATTCGATGTGGTCCACCCCCAGCGCCTGCCAGCGTTGGGCCAGGCCATCGGACTGCCACTGTTTGTTAAGGGCATCCAGGGCCTCCCGCATGGCCAGTGCGCAGCGGGTGCCTTTTTCCGCGTGATCCGGCGTGGCCTGAGGCGCACCGAACACCGCCAGGATGCCGTCCCCCAGAAACTCGATCACACAGCCCTTATGCTGGTCGATGATGCTGTTCATCACCCCCAGGTACTCGTTCAGCATGGACACCATCTGCAGGGGCGACAAACGCTCACTGATGGTGGTGTAATCTTTCAGGTCACAGAACAGCACCGTGACCACCACCTCTTCCCCACCCAGGTCAATCTTCTGCTCCTGGGAGAGTACAGAGCGGGCCACATCCTCACTGAGGTAACGACCGAACAGATCCCGCAGAGTCTGGCGCTCTTTCAGCTCATCTGCCATTTTGTCGAAATACCGGCCCAACAGGCCGAACTCGTCCTCCCGCCGCATGTGCATGCGCACATCCAGGTTACCCTGGGCCACCGCACCGGTACCCTGTATCAAGCGCCCCAGCGGTTCACGAATGCTGCGCGACACCACCCAGGACACCAGCGCAATCACCAGGAAAGACACCACAAAGATCACCCCGGAGGCCATCAACACCCGGTTCTCCACCATGTTGAGCCGTTCCGCCTTGACGTCCACACCCACCAGCCCGATGGCCTTGCCCTGGGTGGTGCGCAGCGGCGCATAGGCCGATAGGGTATAGCCGAACTCGTCGCGATAGGGCACATCCTCCACCGAAGGGCGGGAGAAGCCTTTCAACATCACGGGCGTGTCTTCGGCGGAATAGAACTGGCCCGGTTCACCCTGCAATTCGCCCTTGGCGTAGTCCACAAAAAAGAAAAGCTCGGTGGGCACATCTGACGGCCGCAGGATGTAAATCGAATCAATGTCGGTGTCCCGCTCCGCCATGGCTTCAAACTGGGCATGAATTTCCTCATGGAACGGCGTCAGCGTGGTGGCCTTGAGGTCGTATGCCCCCACCCGGTCGGCATCGATGGTGGCGGCCAGGCTGGTAGACAATGTCAGCAGGCGTTGCTGCAGCGAGGCAATTTCCGATTGCGACCAGAGGGTGTAAAACAGGTACACCAGCACACCCAGGGTGAGGATCACCACACTGCCGTACAACAGGGTGAGCCGGAAATGGAAGCGATGAAAGGAGCGGATTTCGCGAATCGGATCAGCAAACGCCACTGGCGCTTCCTGCACCGTGACTGCCCCAGCGGGCTCACCCATGGATTCACGCACCAGCAAGGGTGCCTCCGTGCTGGACCAGACGGGCTGGGCCGCGGAGGATGGGGTATTGTTCGGTTTTCGACTGTCGCTCATTAACCTGATGCCGTTGGGTTGGGTGGCTCACCTTGCCAGCAGTTTCAAACCCACCGGAAGGGCTTCACCAAATACGAGTTTGCTCTCCTGGTCGTCCAGCACCAGTTTCTGTTCCACCATGGTTTGCCACAGCTCCGGGGCTTTGGCCGCTCGCAGCTTCTCTATTATTGTAGACCGTAAAGTGTCGGGCAGGTCACGGGCCCGGTCACCGGTGCAGCGGGCAATCATCACAGCGGCAAAAGCGGCATTGCTGTTTTTCTTCCAGTCCTGGCTCAGTAGCAGCTTGCACCATGTCTGTGCCTGTTGGGGCGGCACTACCGATTCCACGCCACTGTGGAAGGGCTCGCGGGCGGCAATTCGTCCCAGAGCCCACCAGCTGGTCTGGGTTTCACTGGATTTCTCCAGTCGTTTGGCCAGCCAATTGGCCAATTCCACCTTGGTTTCCACTGGCAAACCTTCCAGGGAAGCCGCTAACCGTACCATATCCTCGTAGGATTTGTTTTTGATCTCAGTCTTAATTTTAAGATTGCGAGCGGATGCAGGATTTATGAATTTACTGATATCTTTAAACAGCTTTTTCTGGGCGCTGACATCCAGTCCACCGGCCGCGCGACGCCAGAACGTCCACCACTCCGCCCAGGATTGATTCTCTTTCTCAAACTGCAAGCCTTGCTGATACAATCCCCACGCCTGCTGTATACGCCAATCGTCTGCCGGGTAGCCGAACCCCGGACGCAGGCAAAAGCCCGCCAGGTTAAACCACAGGCGTTCATGGGCCTGGGAACGCCGGCGTTTTTTGCGACGGGACCACAGCTCATCAAACAGCGCCCGGGCCAATGCCGTATCCCAGTCTTTGCGCTCCCCCAGTTTTTTTTCCAACTGTTGGCGCAACTGTTTCACGGCGTTTTTGTCGGCATCCTTGTCGTTGGCACCGAATACGGCTTCCAGGGCGTCCACGGCGGCCTTGAACCCGGCCGGCAGTTGCTGGGCCGAATGCTGGCTTTGCAGGTCCCGGCGCAACTGAAATTCCACCTGCCAACGTTGCTGCGGATCCGAAACCGAACGACACTGAATGTCCAGGGTACCGACTTCAGTCAGGCGCGTCACCAGCGCCACTTCCACTTCCCGGTCCTCGGACCCACCATCCAAAGCCGCCACCAGTGGCGGTAACGGCTGGAAGCGTTCTTCCTCCAGATCCAGTTCCACCAGTTCGCCCGGGGCAAACACCGCATCGCCGGAGTGGCCCACCAGGGAAAACTGCACCGGCTGGTTCACCTGCAGGGCAAAGCGTCGGTCTGCCAAGGGCACTTCGTCCCCTTCCTCACTGCCCTTGGGTAGAATACACACCCCGAGCGGTGTCTCGGCGGCAGCATCCACTTTCAGGAAGTAGGAGCGGGCCGAACCTCCGCCAATCCGCATTTGGTTGGTGGCGCGGCTCAGCCCGAAGGCCACTGCGCCGAAGGCTACAGCCAGGTGGGGGTCCCGGTTTTCCAACACGGTCACCGGCGCACCCCGCCACTGGCTCAACAGGGTTTGGGCGCGCTCAGTCAGCAGTTTGCTGTTGAACACACCACCGTTCATCAACAGGGCATCGGGTACTGCCGGCGTATCAGCACTGACATCGCCCTGCGCAGAAAGCGCCTTGCGACACCCTGCCTGATGCTGGCTTAAAAACTGGGAAATGTATTTACTCACCGCGGGGTCCGGCGCATAAGGCAGGCCGAACTCCACAATGGCGCCGCTGCGCTTTCGCGGTCGCTCACCCAAATCGATCAGGGGAAAGAATCCCTCCAGGGCCAGGTCGCGGACCTCCTGCTGACTGAACTCCGCACTTTTCGCCCCGCCGATCAGACGGGCACCCCCCCCCACCAGCGTCACTTTGGCGCTGGCCGGCGCCGGTTCGCCTAACAGTAATTCCTTGGCGGAACGGCTCTGTTGGATAAGCTGGCTGAGACTGGCGGCGCTCAGTGGCTTTCCCGTTGAGGTGATGCGCTGCTCCGCCATCCGGGCCAGGGCCAGGTCCACGTTATCGCCTCCCAACATCCAGTGGTCGCCCACCGCAATGCGGTTCAATTGCAATTTGCCGTCTTGGTGCTGCACCTGGATCAGGCTCAGATCGGTGGTGCCACCACCGACGTCCAATACCAGTAGCAAGTGAATGCCCTGCAATGCAGTGCGGGCCGCTTCACCGTGGCGAAAATACCAGTCGTAGCAAACGGCCTGGGGCTCTTCCAGCAGCGTGACCTGGGGTAAACCTGCCAGCTCGGCCGCCTGCAGGGTGAGGGAGCGGGCCGCCTCGTCAAACGAAGCCGGCACGGTGATCACCAGGGTCTGCTGATCCAGGGGCGCGTCCGGGTGTTCGTGGTTCCAGGCGCAGCGGATGTGCAGCAGATAGGAGGCCGACGCCACCACCGGTGAAACCTTGGCAACACCTTCCGCAGCGGCCCAGGGCAGAATGGGGGCAGAGCGCTCCACTCGACCGTGGGACAACCAGCTCTTGGCACTGGCAATCTGGCGGCCCTCCACTTTACTACCCAGGTCGCGGGCGTATTCACCCACCAGGTAGGGGGTGTCATCGCCGGGAATGGATTGACTTGGCCAGGGCAGAACCAACTGCTCCTCCGGCAGTTCGCCTGCTGCGGGATGATAGCGAAAGGACGGTAGCAGCGGCCGCTTGGCCACCTCGCCGGGACCAATGAGCTGTTCAATTTCAAACAACTTGGCCTGAGCCCGGTCGGCTCCTACGGACAGATCAGCATAAGACACCACAGTATGGGTGGTGCCCAGGTCGATGCCGACCAGATAACGCGCCTTGCCTGTTTCACTCATTCCGCTTCACTTCTGCTTACTGATCCCGCACGTCAAATTCAACTTGCCAGCGCTGATCGCCTTCCCTGGGGATGGCTTCCAGGCACAAGGTGCCCAATTCATTAACCCGTGCTGCCAGTGTGACCGCAACCACCTCCCCGGCAGAGCGCCCCTCCGCAGGCAGAGAGGCCTGGATGGGAGGGAGTTCCTGTAACTCCTCATCACTCCAAGAGTCCAACAGCATGCCGGGTTGGTCGTCGCGGCGCACAGTGGAGCCGAAGAACCGGAAGGTGACCGGCTCGCCCACCACCAGCCCGAATTCCTGCGCCCCGGGCGTAGTCTCAGTGCCCTCTTCCATGCCGAACGGGGCCACGCAAAGCGCCTGCAACGGTGGCGGCATGCCTGGTACGGCCGGCATGGCACTTTCGATACCTACATAATAGGCGCTGGCCAGACCACCACGAATGCGCACGCCGTGGCCCTGGCGCACGTATCCGTAATAGGCGGCACCCCGTGCCACCGCCAGATCCAGATCCGCCCCATCCAGCAAGCGGGCAGGCTCAGCGCCAGCCTGCTGCAACCAACCGTTGATCACAGACATCAGCCGTTGCGCCAGTTTGGGGGCTTTCAGCACGCCACCGTTAAACAGCACTGCGGTGGGTTTGATGAAGTCCTGGGCACTGCCGAAAAAATCCTGGGCTGCGTTAGCCTGGCGACAGAGAAACGCGGCCAAGTGGCGGGTTACCCCGGCATCCTGGGCATAGGGCAACCCCATCTGGGTGAGCGCCCCCCGCGGCTGTTGCCGGGGATGTTCAGTAATGCCCACCTGGGGGAAGAACCCGTCCACCAGAGTTTGCTCCACCTCCTCCCGGGTCAGTTCGGTGCGCAGGGTGCTGCCCAGCAGCTTGGAGCCACGGCTCGGCACCACAATCGGCACCGCATCCAACTCTGCATCACCCAACAACGCTTCCTTGGCGTCCCGGCAGCCGTGGGTCAGCGCCTGAATCTGCCAGGGCTGCAGTGCCTTGCCTTCTGCATCCAGTTTGGCTTTCACCCGATAGGCCAGGGCCAGGTCCATGTTATCGCCGCCCAGCAGGATGTGATCCCCTACGGCAATACGGTTCAGCTCCAGGTTGCCATCCTGTTCAGTGACGGCCACCAGGGACAAATCCGTGGTACCGCCACCAATGTCCACCACCAGTACCACATCCCCCACCGACACCTGCTCACGCCACTGGTCACCGGAGCGGTTAACCCAGCTGTAGAGGGCTGCCTGGGGCTCTTCCAACAGCGTCAGCCGGTTCAGGCCAATGCTGCGGGCGGCTTCCGCGGTGAGGTCCCGGGCCGCAGGATCGAACGATGCCGGTACCGTCAGGGTGATCTCCTGCTGTTCCAGAGGGTACTCGGGAAAGCGATGGTTCCAGGCACATTTAAGATGCTCAAGATAAGCCGCGGACGCAGCCAGGGGGGAAATTCTGGCCACTTCGTCCGGGGCGTTCAGAGGCAATAATGGAGAACGTCGGTCAACACCGCTGTGGCACAACCAACTTTTGGCGCTGGCCACCAGGCGCATGGGCGTTTTGGCCCCGAGATAGCGGGCTGCATAGCCCACCAGCTGCGAGCCGCTTGCGCCCCAGGGCAGACTCAACTCCGTGGCAGACACCTCGGCCTCATGGGCCTGATAAAGAAACGACGGTAACTGGGCCCGGGCTTCCACCACCCCAGGCTGAGTGAGCTGATCCACCGCCAGCACCTGTTCGGTGGGGTTGCCGGTTTCCGGCACGTGGGCTGCACTGTTCGCAGCGGAAGACGTCACGTCCAGATACGCCAGCACACTGTTGGTGGTGCCGAGGTCAATCCCGACGCTGTAACGACTGCCCTCACTCATAACTCAACCTCAGCCGGTGCCAGGATTTTGGGATCATGGCCTTCCGCCAGCCTGGGCAGCTCTGCCTTGGTCACCTTCCAGCCGCGGTGCACCAGTACACCATTGAAGGGGGGCTCACCCACCACATTGCCGGTAACACGGTTTTGCGCGGGGTCGAACCCGGCATCCAGGGTAACCCGGGACTCTTCTTCTTCAGCGCGGATCGGTGCCAGGGAAAAATACTGATCCAGCAATTTCTTGCTGCCTTCGTGTACTACGCGAGAAACCGCACCGATTTCGGCGTCACTGAACCCGGTCAGGTCTTCGTTCAGGAAATCGATGAAACGGGCCTCCTGCTGCAGCAGGCCAAGCAATTGCAGGGCGGATTCCGGGTCGTTGGACTTCAGCACCGGAGCCGGCTTGGGTGCTGCCTCGGTGGCGGGCGCCGGAGCGGGTGTGCCCGCCTCGGCCAGGGTGGTGTTAGCGCCGCTTTTGCCAGTGCCCCGCAGCAGCGCCACCAGCAGCAACACCAGGCTCAGGCCACCCAGAATCAGGTGCAGCGCGTCAATGGAGGTGGGCATTACCGGATTGAATTCCATAGTTTTCCACTCTTTGGTCAAAGGTCGATCGGATAAGCCGTATACGCAGCGTTTACCGCTGCACCACGGGAAATGCCGCGCAGTTTACCATCTTGCTGCCCAGGATAAAGACCACATTAAAATCGTCTTTTATGTTTAACAAAATAGTGACATGATATGTCGGAATCTTTGTCCTACCGATGGGTCTAAACCTCCGTTGGTCTTGCATTTCAAGCACTTGAAATCCGCCAGACCGCCCCGATGTAGACCACATTCGGATGAATTTTGAATTGTTCACTACCCTAGAGAGGTTAGAAAACCAGCCATGATGCGCATACTGTTGTTCCTTGGTACCAACCTGGCCGTGATTGCCGTCGCCAGTATTACCCTGAGTCTGTTGGGGGTGCCTGGTTACTTGCAACAGAACGGCACCAACATTGACCTGATGTCCCTCCTGATTTTCTGTGCCGTGTTCGGCTTTGCCGGTTCTTTCGTTTCTCTGCTGCTGTCGAAGAAAATGGCAAAGTGGAGCTCCCGGGCCCAGGTCATCACTCAACCCCGCAACCACGCCGAACAGTGGCTGCTGGAAACCGTAAACGAACTTTCCACCAAAGCCGGCATCAAGATGCCTGAGGTGGCAATCTTCCCATCCCAGGTCTCCAATGCCTTTGCTACTGGCTGGAACAAGAATGACGCCCTGGTGGCGGTGAGTGAAGGTCTGCTGCGGCGCTTCGATCGCGAAGAAGTGCGTGCAGTACTGGCCCATGAGATCGGTCACGTTGCCAACGGCGACATGGTCACCCTGAGCCTGATTCAGGGCATTATGAACACCTTCGTGATGTTCTTTGCCCGCATCGCCGCGTTTGTCATTGACCAGTTCTTCCGCAACAACGAAGGCGAAGGCGGTCTGGGCATGTTCGGTCACATGGCCGTGGTGTTCATCTTCGACATGATCTTCGGCATTCTCGCCAGCATCATTGTTATGTGGTTCTCCCGCTGGCGGGAATTCCGCGCCGATGCAGCCGGTGCGGACCTGGCCGGCCGGGGGGCCATGATCCGGGCCTTGCAACGTCTGAAGGCGGAAATGGAACTGCCCAACGACCTGCCCGACACCATGGTGGCCTTTGGTATTCGCAGCGGCACAGTCGCCAAACTGTTTTCTTCACATCCGCCGCTGGATGCCCGCATTGCCGCATTGAGCAACGCCTGATCCAAGCTGATCGCAAGCCCGCCCCACGGCGGGCTTCGCGCTTTCTCCCTACCGACTGTCCACCTGCCTGATGCCATGAAGCGCTTCTACCGCTGGATCAATAATCGGCTTCTGCCCAAAGAGATCAACACCTCCTCCAAACCACAGGATATATCCACCACGGCCTATGAAAAGCAGGATGTCAGCGCTGGCGCCCATGTGGTGGCCCTGAGTTTGACCAAAGCCGGCGACGCTTTGGCGGACGTTAAGCTCATGCTGCCCTGGCTGCTGAATGCCCTGGGCGCGCCGGTGTGGTTTATCGGCTGGCTGGTGCCATTACGGGAGGCTCTGGCGTTGCTGCCACAGTTGATCCTGGCACACTGGATCCAACGCTTCGATCGCCGTAAGGGCCTCTGGAGCCTGGGCAGCATCGTGCAAGGTCTGGCGATTGTTTTGATGGGCTGCGTGCCGTTTACCGGGCTGCGTGGGGCTGCAGCAGGATGGCTGATTTTGGGCTTGCTGACGGTGTTCAGCCTGGCCCGCTGCCTGTGCTCCATTGTGATCAAGGATGTGCAGGGTAGAACCATTGACCAGCAGCGCCGGGGATCGGTCAGTGGCGTGGCCACCTCCATCGCCGGACTGGCAGGCATTGTCTTCGCCGCCGCGCTCATGCTGGGCTGGCTGAGCGAATCCAACCAAATCGCCGTGAGCATCGTGCTGGTGGTCGCCGGCTGCCTTTGGTTATTCGCCGCCCTGCACTATCAGGCGGTTCCGGAAGAGGCGGATCAGCCTGATGGCCATGCAGACAAAGGCAAAGGCAGGTTTGAGCCATTCAAACACCTGCTGCAGGACCGCCAGCTGATCCACTTTCTGATCACCCGCAGCCTGTTTATCAGCACGGCTCTGGTGGCACCTTTCTATGTGATTCTGGCCAACCGCTACAGCGGTGGCAGTGTCTCCACACTGGGAGCGCTGATCCTGCTGACCGGGCTGGCCAATCTGTTCAGTGGCCGGTTTTGGGGCTTGTGGTCGGATATTTCCAGTCGCAGGGTACTGATGATCACCGGCACACTCTGTGGTGTCCTGGCGTTGGCGGTGGTGGCCGCATTACATCAAAACTGGTCATTTGCCCGCTCACCCTGGTGGTACGGTGTGGTCATACTCCTCCTCTATGTTGGCCACGCCGGGGTGAAGCTGGGGCGCACCACCTATCTGATGGATATGGCCAATGCCGGCAACCGGGCCAAGCTGGTGGCGCTCAGCAATACCCTCATCGGCATTGTGCTGCTGGCGGCGGGGTCGGCGTTGGCCCTGCTGAGTAACCGCAGTGTGGAGTTTGCCATCCTGGTGCTGGGCCTCACCTCGTTGCTGGGGGCCGTGCTGGCCTGGCAACTGCCGGAGCTGCAAGCCGACAGTAAACAAAACTAACCCTCCACGGGATACAATACAGCATCCTCATAACCGGTAATAACGGGGAGATACCCACTTAGCGCCTTGTTGAGCGCGGCATCCCAGGTATCCACCAGCAGCGGACGGCCGTCCAGTTCCTTGAGTTTGGTTTTGGTGGCAACAATCAAGATGTTGTCGCGCCCCACTTTGTGAATCACCGGTGGGCTGATCTGGTGGTTGCCACGCCCAAAGATATGGCCCTGGCCCCCGATCAGGGTGACGATGATCCGGGCCGGGTAACGCTCCAGCCAGTGCAGGATATCCTGCTCGGTCACATCCATTTGCACCATCTGCTGATTCAGCAGCAAGTCCACCCCCAGCAGGGTTTTGTCCAGCCCCAGCGCTTCCGCGATCGCCCGGGTAGTGGTGCCAGGGCCCAGGATATACACACAATCCACCTCCAGATCGTCAATCACATGAGCCGCCATTTCCTGCAACACCAGAGCTTCCACCTCTTTGCCGCCACATTTCACGTGCTGCAAATAACGCTCCTCCGCGGGCACCAGCAGTTCACCAAAATGGCTGGCCCGCACCTGGCCGTGCCGGAACGCGTCTTCGTCAATATCCCGCACTTCCATCCGGGCCACACTCACCAGCTCACCCCGGATCATCTTACTGATGATCTCCGCGGCACCTTTGGCATGCACGGCGTAGACGCCGGAATGGATTTTCACTCCGGCCGGGATGCCCAGTACCGGGATCGAGGTTCCCACCGCCCGATGGATGTCGCGGGCCGTGCCATCCCCACCGGCAAATACCAGCAGGTCCACGCCCTCCTGTTGCAACACGCGGGCTGCCTCGCAGGTATCCATGGGGCCGGTAGTAGCCGGGCTTTGCCCACACACCTGCGCTGTGAAGCCCGCTTCCTGCAGGCTATCTTCACCCATGGGGCCACTCCAGCAGTACCAGTGGATCTGCGCCTCATAGGCCGTTAACTCATTGAGGAAAATCGCTACCCGCTGCAAAGCCCGGGGTATCGCTCCACGATTCAGCGCTTCGTCCACGATCGCATCGCCATCGCTGCCCTTCAGGCCCACCGCGCCGCCGATACCCGCCATTGGATTGACGATCAGCCCCAACTTGATGTGATTCATATGGATTCCGTTTAGTGCCGGTTTGCATTGTCTGCGTACAGTCGCTGACCGCATTTTATATCAGCTCTGCGGTTACAGCACGCCACTCAGATTCATAGGGAGTGCAGCCCTCGATGTTGAGACATGCCTTAACGGGTCGAAACGTGCGACACTAGCCTTATGTTGCTGAATTCCAATCGCCCTGATTTCGCCGGATTATGCTGATTTCTTTAAACTATGCCATTTTCGCCCTGGCCCTGTGCCTGAGCCTGGATCTGTTCCGCCGCCCGTCACGTTTTCGGGAGGCAGCCACTCATATGGCGCTGTTTGCCGTGGCGGCCCTGCTGGGTGGCTTTGCCCATCACATGGAAGCGGAACAATCAGCCGTGAACCAGGTGATTGCCGGGTTGAACCAGTGGCTGCCCGACCATTCCAGGGTGGGCTCCTTCCACAATGTCTACCTGCGGGTATGGCTGGCCACGTTCTTTGCCATAGGCCTGACGGAATACTATTTTATGAGAATTTTTCTGCACCCATTGGCGGATCGCTATGGATTCCGCTGGGTCAAAAGTGGACTGGTGGCGTCACTGCTGTTGTTCTGTGCTGCATCGCTGCTCATCAGCCAGTATTCCCTGGTGGTGGTATTTCACCTGTTCACCCATCTGCTGGTGATCGGGTTTTCTCTTTATCTGATTTTCGCCCAGGGCTTACGCCTGTTCTGGCAACTGATCGCGTTGGTTACGTTGAACCTGGTGGCCGGTGGCGTCTGGTCACTGATGGCCCTGGGCAGTTTGCCCACCGGACCACTGCACTACAACGACTGGTATCACCTCATCATCCTGGTGTTTTTGGTGTATCTGCATTGGGTCCTAACCCGAGGTGGACTGGTGGATGCGCTCCATAGTCTGTCCCCGGCACCCGGCTCAAGGCTCCAGTTGCAGGCCCAACGCCCGCAGGCGATTGAACTCCACGGCGGGTAACGCTGACTGCAGGAACGCCTCGCCCCGCAACCGAACGGTACCAAACTCGCGCCTTACCCGATAACTTTTACGCAGCGCATCAAAACCCAGGGCGCGTTTTTCCCGGGGCAGGCGCAGGCTGGTGCGCAGGCCGATGTCGTCTTCACGAATGTCGTAGATCCGGGTCAGCAGTTCCCGGGCGGTGGATGGAGTCTGGGCCTGCTCGCTTTGCACATCCAGCAACAGGTCTAATTGCGCATCGATCAGGTCCGTCTCCTGCAATGACACGGCTTGATCCAGATGCCGGCACAAGGCCTGGTAAATCATCCAGGTGCCACGCACCTTCCCATCGTAGCTGTAACCGGCAATGTGGGGCGTGGCAATATCCACCTGGCTGGCCAGCTCGATGTTGACGAAGGGCTCCCCCTCCCACACGTCCAGCACCACGGACAGGTCATAGCGCTCATCCAGCACTTTGCTCAGGGCCATGTTGTCCACCACCGGCCCGCGGGCCGTGTTGATCAACACCCCATTGGGCACCATGCTGCGCAGTCGATGAATGTCCGCCAGGTGATGGGTGCTGTATTTACCCTCCAGCGTGTAGGGCACATGCAAGGTCACAATGTCGGCCTGCCAGGCTTCATCTGGGCTCACCAGACCAGCTGCACCCTGGGCCTGTCGGGGAGGATCACAGGCCAATACCCGCAATCCCAGGGCTTCGCATTGGGCCTGCAGGCGGGACCCCACATTGCCCACACCGATGATGCCGATGGATTTTCCCTCGAGTTGGAAATCGCGGATGACTTCCAGCTCCAGCAAGGCGCTGATCACGTACTCCACTACGGAACGGGCGTTGCAACCGGGGGCGCTGGCAAACCCGATCTGCTGGCGGGCTAAATAGGACTGGTCCACATGATCGACACCGATGGTGGCCGTGCCCACAAACCGCACCGCAGACCCCGCCAACAAGGATTCGGACACTGGGGTAATGGAACGGACAATCAGGGCATCCGCATCCTTCACCTGCTCCGGCTCCAGGTTGCGACCCGGAAGTTTTACCACCTCCCCCAACGACCCAAAACAGAGTTCCGCCATGGGAATATTTTCGTCCACCACAATTTTCATCGATCAGTCCATTTCCCGCAGCAACGCGCCCAAGGTGAGTTCCACCTGTCCCAAATAGCCCACGCCGAACAGGTTGAAATGATTCAGCCAATGATACAGGTCGTACAGGCTGCGGCGCAGCTCATGGCCTTCCTGAAGCGGCTGGATTTCGTGATACGCCTGGTAAAACCCCGCCCCCGGACCACCGAACATGCGACTCATGGCCAGGTCCGTCTCGCCATCGCCGTAATACACTGCGGGATCGAACAGGGTGGGAGTGCCGTTCTCATCCACCGCCATATTGCCACTCCACAAATCCCCGTGCAGCAGTGAGGCAGGCGGAGTGTGATCCGAGAGCGCAGCGGGCACCACCGCCATCAGACGCTCCAGATCCGTTAGCAGTCCACTGCGCATGCCCTTCATCTGGGCCAACATGCGTTGAGGGCGTAAACGCTTTTCACAAAAGAAGGTCCACCAGTCTGAATGCCAATCATTGATTTGATGACTGCGCCCGATGAAATTATTGTGATCCAGACCGTAAGCGTTGACGGTAATTGAATGCAGTTGCGCCAGGGCGCGGCCGAACGTGGGTTCCGCCACGGAACGCAGCGGTGCCAGTTGAATGAACTCCAGTGCCAGCAGGGCACAGGATTCCAGGTTCTCTGCGCCGTAAACCTCGGGCACCCGGATGGTTTCACACTGCCGCAACAACGCCAGACCCCGTTGCTCCTGCTGATACATCGGCAACTGATCGCTCTGCCCCACTTTGATGAACACCGAGGGCAAACCCGTGCGCTGCACCGCATAGGTTTGATTAATGCAGCCTGCACCGGAAGGCGTCACCCGCGCCCGCGTGTAATCGTGACCCAGACACTCAGCCAGCCAATCAAGAATGTCCTGTTGAATCGTTGCTGTAACCATACTCCCTAACCATAAACCCTAAGCATAAAATTGCGTCACCAGGTTGCGAAATGCTTTGCCCAGGCCAGCTGTGTCCAGGTGTTCCAGCAGCTTGGCAAGCGGCACCGGGGCAAATTCCAGCGCCTGCAATGGAAGCGGATGCGGTGGTGGATGCAACCGGATCAACTCCCGGAACAGAAACGCTTCCTCCTCGGTATTCTGCAAAATCCGGCACCACCGCGCCGCCCCCCGCACCGGCAGCGCTGCCACGGCGTCAAGATCGGCGTACAGCGACTCCAGACTAGCGAAATGTTGCAGCAAAGTCTTGGCCGTCTTCGCCCCAATACCGGCAATCCCGGGGATATTGTCCGAGCTGTCCCCCATCAACGCCAGCAGGTCCGGAATACGATCCGGTGCCACCTGCCAGTGATCCTGCAATGCGGTTTGATCCCGCCTCAGATCCGCGGACCAATCCCACCACAGGTCCTTTGGCCCCACCAATTGGGCCAGGTCCTTGTCCCGGGTGATGATCACCTTCGGCAGGTCCGCCGCGGCGGCGGTCTGCGCTCCCAGCGCCAGCCAGTCATCGGCTTCATAGACCGCATCCCCCAGGCATTGAACGCCCAGGCACTCGGTCAACTGCCGGCATAAATGCAGCTGATGGGCCAGGTCCTCATCCGGCAAAGCCCGGTTGGCTTTATAGGGAGGATACAGTTCATGACGAAAGCCACTGAACAAACTTTCATCAAACGCAGCCGCCAGGTACCGTGGTTGCAAGGTGTTGAGCTGGGACAGCAGGGTTTTCAGATACCCGTACACCGCGTTCACCGGCCGCCCGGCGGCATCGTGAAAATTATCCGGGTAGCCAAACCAGGCCTGAAAAATATAGATACTGGAATCCAGCAGATAAACCGTGTCAGATTGTCTCAAAGTTGCTATATTCTCTTTATAACTATCTGAAATGCGTACAATTGCGCATCCAAGTGGATCATACAGCAGATCGTTGATAACCCAAACCGGTCGCCTTTTCGCAGGTGTTGAAGGCGGCTTTTGTGTTTTTGGATAACGGGCGCACAAAATTAACAATCCATTAGCCCGCTATTTTGCCAGTTGATTTAAAACCGGCGACAATTAACGACATTAATCCGTTGACCCGTCAGATATTACGCTCCGAGAGAAAAGAACAAGAAGTGCCAGGTTGTTACGAGTGAGTAAATTGATCAAACAGTCAAAGCCAAATTGGGTGCTCTCAACTCTAATCGCCTGTTCGCTTACCGGTGTTCTGGTTCTTGCCGGATGCTCGTCGTCCAACCAATCCTATTCTTCCGGTGAGCCCACCCTGGGCGACCTCAAGCGTCGTGACATCAGTGTCCGCCCCCAGGAGCTGGAGCCGGTGTCCGCCGAGCGGGTACTGGAGAGCTATGAGTCCGCGGTAGCCCTGTTCTCCACCCAGGAGGAGCGCGCCCTGGCCATGCGCCGGATGGCGGACCTCACCATGGTGGCCACCGAAGACAAAATGATCGATTCCCTGGAGGAAGCCCCGCTGGTGGATGCCGCAGCAGCCGGAGCCGTGGATGCGGACACGCTGCAATATGGCAAGGCGGTGGCCATCTATGAGGCGTTGATCGCCGGCGCACCGGCCGGCTCAGACCTATCGGAAGAGTACTACCTGCTGGCGAAAGCCTATGACCTGAGCGGCGAGCAGGAAAAAGCCCTGGATACCCTGAACACCCTGGTGGCCAAATACCCGGACGGCGAATTCACCTACGAAGCCCAGTTCCGGCGCGGCGAACACCTGTTCCTGATCGGGGACTTCCAGGGTGCCGTGGGGGCCTACGCCTATGTGCTGAAAGCCGGGCCACAGCGGGATTTCTACGAGCATTCGCTCTACAAACACGGCTGGAGCCTCTACAAACTGGGGGATTATGATCTGGCGGTCACGGATTTCGTCACCCTCCTGGATGGCTACATGCCCACGCCACCGCCCAAGACCGAAGCCGAAAAAGCCGCTGAACGCAAAGAGCGGACCATCACCAAAATTGAAGCCATCCCCCTGCCGGAAGTATCCAAAACCCAACAGAAAACCCTGGACGACACGCTGCGCGTGCTGAGTATGTCCTTCTCCAACCTGGAAGGCGCCAACAGCGTCTCGGAATACTTCCGCACCAATGGCCACCGTATCTACGAATTCAAGGTGTATGCGGCGCTGGCAGAACTCTACCTGTATCAGGAACGCTATAAGGATGCCGCAGACGCCTACGCCATGTTCTCGCAAAAGAATCCCCTGCACCCCATGGCACCCTCAATGTCCTCCAAGGTCATCGACACCTACCAGAAAGGGGGCTTCCCCAGCCTGGTGTTACCTTACAAAGAAACCTTTGTGGAGCAATACGGGGTGTATAGTGCGTTCTGGGCCCGTGCCACACCGGAAGCCCGGGAACAATACAGCAACGAGCTGAAACAGCACCTGATCGAGCTGGCCCAGCATTATCACGCCGCCGCGCAAAAGACCAAACTACCCAAAGACTATGGCGTCGCCGCCCGCTGGTACCGGGAATTCCTGGCCACCTTCCCCAACGACGAAAGCGCACCGGTGATGAACATGCTGCTGGGTGAAACCCTGTTTGCAGCCAAGGAATTCCGCCCCGCCATCGAAGAATTTGAGCGCACCGGTTACGATTACCCACCCCATGCCGACGCCGAGAAAGCCGCCTATTTCGCACTGCTTTCCTATCAGGAATTCCTTAATGTGCTGCCCAAGGATGACCCCACCCGCCGCGGCTGGGTCGCCAAACGGGCCAGCAGTTCCCTGCGCTTTGCCAAGGCTTACCCCGCCAACCAGCACACGCCAGCCATTCTGGATAACGTGATTGAGGATCAGTTACTGCTGGGGGATGTCGAAGGCGCTATTGTCACAGCGCAGTTGATTATTGAGCTGGTGCCCCCGGCACCCCAGGCACTGCGCGAAAAGGCCTGGATTACCTATGCCAACGGCATGTTCGACAAGCAGGCCTGGGTCAAAGCTGAGGAAGCGATCACAAAAGTGCTCCAGTTCACATCACTGCAGCCCAAGCAACGGGCAAAGTTTGAAGAGAACCTGGCCACCTGTATCTACAAACAAGGCGAGATCCTGGAGCAGGATGGGCGCCTGGCGGAAGCAGCGGGTGAATACCTGCGGGTGGGCGCGGTTATCCCCAACGCCTCGGTACGGGCCAACGCCGATTACGATGCTGCCAACATCCTGCTGCAACTGGAAGAATACGACAAAGCCATAGAGGTTCTGGAGTCGTTCCGTTCCCGCTTCCCCAGTCACGCATTAACTGCGTCGATCCCGGCCAAACTGAGTTTTGCCTATGAGAAAACCGGCAACCTGACCATGGCCGCCACTGAACTGGTGGCCATCGCCCTGCTTAACAAAGAGACCAACCCGGAACTGGCCCGCGAGGCCCTGTTGCAGGCTGCTGAAATGCGGGAGAAAAGCGGGGATGTGGATGGCGCCATCGAATTGTATAAAAAATTCGTATGGGATTACGAACGCCCCGTGGGCCCGCGCATGGAGGCACAGTTCAAACTGGTGGAACTCTATGGGCAACAGGGTGACAGCGGCAAACGCTACTTCTGGTTGAACAAACTGGTGGATACTCACAATGCCGCCGGTGCTGAGCAGAGTGATCGTACCCTGTACCTGGCAGCCTATGGTGCCTACCACGGCGCTGACATACTGTTCCAGGATTTCAACAATATCCGCCTGACGCAGCCTCTGAAAAACAGCCTGCGCAAAAAGAAAGCGGCCTTGCAGAAAGCGAGCAAAGCGTACACCCAAACGGTGCAATACGGTGTCATCGATTTCACCACTGCCGCCAACTATAAACTGGGCGAGTTGAACCGGCTGTTCGCCCGTAGCATCATGGACAGCGAACGCCCCCGTGGATTGGACGAACTGGCCCTGGAGGAGTACGAAATCCTGCTGGAAGACCAGGCCCTGCCTTTTGAAGATAAAGCCATTGCCATCTTCCAGACCAACACCGAGCGCACACTGGACGGTGTCTGGGATGAATGGGTACAAAAGAGTTACGAGTCTTTGAGCAAACTATCACCAGGCCGCTACAACAAGCCGGAAATCATGGAGGACTTCGTTGATGAAATTTATTAAGTCCACCCTGCTCCTGGCCATGCTGGTGCTGATGGCGGGCTGCGCGTCCACAGCCGACCGCGGCAGCCTGTTTGGCTCTGATGAGTTTGAAATGCCGGAATCCGTCACCATCGACCTCACCGGTGAAGAACCGGAAGACAAACAGGCGGCCCCCACCGCAGACGCCACAGACGTGCCCCCCGACAGCGCGGGTACCGAGCCGGTGACGGCGGAACCACAGACGGCCATAAAAGATGCAGACTCGGCGGCGGTGCTGGAACGCTTGAAGCAGCCGGGAACAGAGCCGGTAACCCGGGACCCGGAGCAAGTGAAACAAGCCAACGCCGCCCGCTCCGATTACAACCGGGCACTGGCAGAGATGCGCAAAGGTAATCTGGATTCGGCCCAGGCCCGCTTCAGCAAACTCAACGCCGAATACCCTCTGTTGGCGGGCCCTATTGTGAACCAGGCCATTATTCTGAGAAAAAAAGGCCAGACGCAGCAGGCCTACGACCTGCTTCAAAAGTCCATTCTACAGCACGGCAAAAATCCCAGGTTGCTCAACGAGTTAGGATTACTCAGCCGACAGCTTGGCAAGTTCAAACAGGCCCAGGTGAGCTATGAATCTGCGATCCGCATCGATGAAGGCTACGCGGTGGCTCACTATAATTTAGCGGTACTGGCAGATCTCTATCTGCATGATCCCGTGTTGGCCTTAAAAGAATTTGAAACTTACCAGACGCTGATTCCGGAACCGGATAAAAAGGTCAGTGGCTGGATTGTTGAATTACAGCGCAGAGCGGCAAGAACACAATGAACAGGAAACCCAGCTATACCGTAGCATTTCTAGTGGCATGCCTGATGCTGACCGGCAAGGTGTGGGCACTGGATGAAGGGACTACCATTATAGGGACCAAGGAAGCACCCAACGTGCTCAACGTGGTGCCCTGGCAGAATCGGGAATTGTCGGTGGACCCCTGGCAGTCCAAACCCAGCCTCGACTCCCAATTGCTCAATGACTCACTGAAGCCTGTGGACCAGGACGAGTTGCGGCGACAGGTTGATTATTTTAACCTGCTGCAGCATTCTGATCCCCAAGCGATTGATCAATAAGGATTTATGGCGCCACACTTCCGACAATAACCTGGCCTGGGCACTCATCCCGGACTCGAATTTACGAACAGCAACATCTTTATTTGGTAACGCAGGAGACCAAAATGTCTGACACAGTGAATGCGGCTGAACAAAGCGCAGGATTAATCACCACCACCGCTCAATTCTTTCAGGAAGGTGGCCCCTTCATGTACATCATCCTGGCGGTGTTCCTGGTGGGACTGGCCATCACCCTGGAGCGGTTCATTTACCTGAACCTGACTCAGACCCGCAACCAGATGGTGTGGAAAAAACTGTTCCCCCTGCTGACCCAGGGCAAGTTCAAGTCCGCCATGGAAGAAGCCAAGGGTTCCGGCAGCGCCATCGCCAAGATTCTGGTGTACGGATTGTCCCGCAGCGCTTATGCCACCCGTCATGACGAAGTGGAAATGGCCATGGAAGAAGGCTTGATGGAAACCATTCCCCACCTGGAACGGCGCACCAACTACATTGCCACCTTCGCGAACATTGCCACCCTGCTGGGTCTGTTGGGTACCATCATGGGTCTGATCAACGCCTTCACTGCGGTGGCCAGCGCCGACCCTTCCCAGAAAGCGGACCTGCTTTCCGCCAGTATCTCGGTGGCCATGAACACCACGGCGTTTGGTCTGATGGCGGCTATCCCGCTGCTGCTGGCCTTCACCTATCTGCAGAACAAGACCAACCAGCTGATCGACAGCATGGAAATGGCCTCGGTTAAATTCCTCAACGTATTCCGTCAGGCACAGAGCCAAAAGGCCCAGGGCAACGGACAGGGTTAAGGCCGCACGGCATTAATCAAACGAATACGATTGAGCAGGAGCCGCTATGAGTAGACGCTCGCGTCGAAAGCACACCGCAGATGCAGAAATCAACATTACCGCCTTCATGAACCTGATGGTGGTACTGGTGCCGTTTCTGCTGATCACCGCTGTGTTTTCGCAGATCTCCATCCTGGAGCTGAACCTGCCGGCCACCACCCCGGCGGCACAGCAACAGGAAGAGGACAAAAAGCCCATCGTGCTGGAAGTACTGATTTACAAGAATCGTTTGGAAGTGGTCGACCGTCAGACAGGACCGCTGAAAATCATTCCCAAAGTCGGCACCCAACACGATTTCGACACCCTGGTAAAAACCCTCAAGGCCGTGAAAAACCGATTTCCGGACATCACCGAAATCACCTTGTTGCTGGAAGCCAATACCCCCTATGAGGAGCTGGTGACCACCATGGACAAGGTGCGGGTCACCAAACAGGTGGTGGGTACCGAAGTACAGAATGCCGAGTTGTTCCCGGATATCGCCATCGGTGATGCGCCGCCGGATCAGCAGAACACCTCCTCCGCCTCCCCGCTTCAGGGAGGTGCAGCATGAAATTGTCCCATCGCGCAAAACGCATGGACCGACGCCACAAACGCCAATTCCTGCCCGGCGTAAACCTGGTGTCCCTGATGGATATTTTCACCATTCTGGTGTTCTTCCTGTTGGTGAACTCCTCCAACACCACCCAATTGCCGAACCAGAAGTCCATCAAGCTGCCGGAATCCATCGCGGAGCAACTGCCGCGGGAAACCCTGACCATCATGGTGAACGACCAGACCATTCTGGTAAACGGCCGCATCGTCGAGAGCGTGCCCACCATTATGGCCCTGCCCGGCGACAACATTCCGGCGCTGCAAAAGGAATTACGCTACCAGGCCAGCAAGGCCCCGGCCCTGGTGGTGAACGAGCTGGGTGTGGCAGAACGGGATGTCACCATCATGGGTGACAAGGAAATCCCCTATGCCCTGCTGCGCAAAATCATGATGACCTGCAGCACCAACGAGTATTCACGGATCTCTCTGGCCGTCCTCAAGAAAACGGAGGACAAGGCATCATGAAGGCGCTGTATTACTCAAACCCGAACCTGCCCTGGGATCGTTTTTCAGAAGAGGAAAAACTCTTCCGCAAACTGGTTGCGGCATTCGCGGTGCTGTTTCTGGCCATGCTGTTTATCCTGCCCAATATTCCGGTGCCGGAAAAGCAGCGTGACGAAGTGGAAAAAGTTCCACCCCGTTTGGCCCGGCTGGTGACGGAAAAGCAGAAACCGCCGCCACCCCCTCCTCCGCCCAAAGAAGAACCCAAGGAAGAGGAACCCAAGAAGGAAGAGCCGAAAAAAGAAGAGCCCAAGAAAGAAGAACCGAAAAAAGAGGAAAAGCCCAAGCCCACTGCCAAAGAGCGGGCCAAGGCAGCCATTGCGGTCTTTGACGACTTGAGCGATTTGCGCGACACCAATGATCTGGCGGACCTGAAAGCGGAGCAGAAGTCCGTGCCCTCGATAGGTGCCCAGGAACAGAAAACCCAGCGTAACCTGGTGGGTGCCATGGCCCTGGGTGGCAGTGGCGGCGTCAGCACGTCCAAGGCCAGCTCCGGCGGCGGCGGTTCCGGCTCCCTGGCCGGTGTCACCTCCACTCAGGTGGAGAGTCAGATTGCCGATCCCGCAGCGGAGCAGGAAAAACGCCGCGGCAAAGATGGTCGCGCCCGACGCTCTACTGAAGACATTCAGTTGGTGTTCGACAAGTACAAAGGCTCCATCTATTCACTGTATCGCCGCGCCTTGCGCAACAACCCTGCGTTGGAAGGCACGGTGGTGCTGAGCATGGTGATCCAGCCCGATGGCACGGTGACCAAGTGCGAAGTCGTGAGCAGCGAACTGAACGATGCCGACCTGGAACGCAAGATCGTGCTCAAGATCAAGCGCATCAATTTCGGCGCCATGGATGTGGATGTGTGGAAAGACACCTATCCCATCTCGTTCATTCCCTCCTGATTACGGTGCGATGGATAACGCCATGGGTATGAAACGACAGGCAGCAGCGATGATCATGGGGTTGGCCCTGCTGGCCAGCCCCATGGCGTTTGCCAAAAAGCCACCGGTAGGTGATCAGGCACCCGACTTTACCCTCAACAGCGATGGGCCCTTTAATCTGCGCCTGTCGGAACAGAAGGGGTACATCGTTGCGGTGGTATTCTGGGCCAGCTGGTGTCGTTCCTGCCCTGTACAATTGCAGGCGCTGGAGCAGTTACAAAAAAAATACCAGGATTATGGCGTCAAAATCTGGGCCGTCACCCTGGATAAAAAGCGCAGTGATGCCGAACACTACCGTCAACACAAAGGACTGGATTTAACGATCCTGTTTGACGACCAGTTCAGCGTCAGCGAACGCTACGATATAGACGACCTGCCCTCCTCGTTCATCGTGGACCGGGATGGCATAATCCGACATCTGCAGGACGGCTTTGAGCCCACTGATGTCGACACATTTGATACCCTGCTGCAAAGCCTGGTATCCGAATAGGTGAACCCAAACGAGTGAAGTGAAGCACATGAACGCGACCAATCACAAACTGTCCCGCTTGCTCATGGCCTTGCTGTTAATTTCAGCCTGCGGCCTGAGTTCTGCGGAAGAGCTGGACGAAACCGTGGACCTTGATTTGGGTGAGGACCTGGAATTCATCGAAATCGATGAAATTCTGGATGAAGACGAAAACGCCCCCACTCAGGTTCAGGCCGCTCCCGAGCCCAAACTGGCCGCTCCGGAAGAGGAAAGCGAGTTTGTTGACCTCAACCAGATCCTGTATGGCGGTGACGCTCCTGACGATGCGGCGGAAGGCACCGTCGCCAAGAAAGACCCGGAAACCATGCAGCAGGAAATGGAACAATTGAAAGAAAAGATCCTGCAAGTGAACCGCGATCTGTTCATTTTGGAGGAGGACCTGCTGTTTCCCAGCAGCACCCAGGTCAACGTGTTCGTGTCGTTTGATGCCCTGGAATACTTCCAGCTGGATGGCGTGACCCTCAAATTGAATGACCGCCCCATCAGCAACCACCTGTATACCGAACGTGAGCTGAAAGCCATGAACCGGGGCGCCGTGCAGCGCCTGTTTACCGGCAACCTGCCGGTGGGCGAACACGAACTGGTGGCCATTGTGACCGGCATCGGCCCCGAAGGCCGTGACTATAAGCGGGCAGTCAGTATGGCATTCGAAAAAACCAGTGGCACCAAGTACATAGAATTGAAAATTGAAGGGGATGACCTTCGCAAGCAGCCCGGTTTCCAGTTAAAGCAGTGGGAGTGATGGCCAGGGCCTCTAGGATTTGATTTTGAAACCAACACGTCATCACCCAACATCCGTGATTCGTTCGCGCCCGGTTACCCGCAGTCTGCGGCACAGCGTACTGGTGGTCGCCCTCGGCCTGGCGACGCCACTGCCTGCGCTTGCCCTGGACTGGAACCCCCTGCACTGGTTCGGTAATCACGAAACCAGCACGCAAGCGGAGACCGCAGAGCAACCCAAAACGCCGATCCCCATCGACCAGCCTCACAGCATCGAGGACCTGGCCTATGGCGACCTGTTGTTTGAGTACTACCAACAACATTACTTCTCCGCCATCACCAAGATCCTGGTGGCAAAGGAACGGGGCCTGTTCAAGAACAACAGTGAACACGCTGAACTGGTGCTGGGCGCACTCTATGTGTCCTACGGTTTGCTGGACTCGGGAGAAGCCATCTTCCGCAATCTGCTGAACACCTACACCTCCCCCCAGGGCGCCGATGAATCCTGGTATCAGTTGGCGCGCATCTACTACAAGCGCGGTGCCACCGGGCAGGCGTTATCCATACTCACCAGCAATATCCAGGAACCACTGGAATCCCGCGCCACCGAACACCTGTTGCTCCAGATCCTGTGCCATATTCGCCTGGGACAGGTGGATCAGGCGCAGGCCCTCACCCAGTACCTGAAAGAAGACCAGGCCCAAAGCCTGTTCGTGCGCTTCAATATGGCGTCTGCCATGGCGCAGCTGGGGGACATGGAACGGGCTGCGGGCTATTACTCCGACGTGCTGGCCAACAGCCGCCCCACTACGGAACTGGATAAAACCCTGAACGATCAGGCGGCACTGGCGCTGGGGATTTATTACCTGCGCAGCAACCAGTTGGCCCTGGCGGAACAGACCTTCCACCGCGTACGCTTGTATGGCCCGGTGGCCAACCGGGCCTTGCTGGCACTGGGCTGGACCCATTTTCACGGCGACCGCAAGCTGGACGCCCTCACCCCCTGGATGGAGCTCAACGAACGGGCGCTGACAGATCCATCGGTGCAGGAAAGCATTCTCAACGTACCCTTCGTATTTGAGGAGTTGGGTGCCCTGCAGGACGCGCTGGATGGCTACAAGGCAGCCTATAAGATCTTCCGCAACCAGCGCCGACGCCTGGAAAGCATCAAACTCGACATTCAGCAACCGGACTGGATCGAGCGCATCAGCCCGGTGGATATTTCAGGCCAGGATGCCATGGGCCGACTGCCGGAGTTTCAACTGCCGGTGAACGATGAGGTGTCCCAACACCTGTACCGCTATTTCGCCAGCAACGATTTCCAGAAGCTGTATCGGGATTACCGGGAGCTGCAGCGACTCTACATGGTGCTCCGGCACTGGGAACGTCAGTTCCCCAGTTTCAACGAAATGATCAACACCCACGTTGAGCGCTTGAACGAACTGGCACCCAAGGCGGAAACCGCCATCGACCGCTCGAAGAATTTCTACGCCTATTCCCGCGTCAAGCTGGATGAGTTCGAGGCCCGCCTCAGTGAAATCATCGCCAATGATGACCTGATGGGGATGGCCAATGTCCCCCAGCTGTTGCAAAAGGAGCGCCTGGATGCCATCGAGGCTGCCTTGGTCCAACTGGATGACCCCGACCTGTATTATGAGGAATGGGAAAAGCTCAAGCTGCTGAAAGGTCTGCTGATGTGGGACCTGAACGCCACCGCCATCGACAAGCGCTGGGAAGCCACCAAAGAGCAAGTGGCCATGGATAACATGCTGGTGGAGCTGGAACAACGAATCCGGGCGGTAGCCAGTGCCCGGGAAATACGTCTGAACCGGTTCTATGGCTTTGAAACCCGAATCCAGACCCTGTATCAGCAGGTGAAGGGCCTGGAGATGGAAACCGCCGCCCTGCTTCGCCAGCAGCGCCGGCAAATGCAGGATGTGGCCGTATCCATCATCGAACAACAGCAAATGCAGCTGGACCGGATGCGCGCCAAATCCCTGTTGGCCATCGCCCGCTTGCAGGATCTGGGCTACATGCAGGAACGGGACCGCAAAAAGCAGCAGGATCAAAGCATCCGATTGGAGTTGGGAGCCGAGCCGGCAGCGGGCGCGGCAGAAGCAGCGGAGCCCGCCGGCAATCAAGAGCCGTCTCAAACCCTGAGCGATGTTATCAAACGGATATTCTCCGACGAGTAATGCCTAATGGCGGGTGATCGTGACCGGATCACCCTCTTCCTGCACACATTCCGGAGCCTTGTTGCGGCCATTGTTGACCGCTGTGCTGATGGGCACCGCCTCCAACTCTGCGGGCAAACCCTGTGCCATCAGCGCCAGCAGGCGCCCCTTGCTGGTTGTCGGGTCCAACCATTCCGCCACATCCGAGACAGGTAACATCACCGGCATACGGTGGTGCAACCAGCTCATGGCGGGCACCGCCTCGGTTGTGATCATGGCGCAACTTTCAATATAACTGTCGGATTTCTCCCACTGATCCCAGATGGCAGCGAAAGTGAACACGCCCTCCACCGGCCGAATCAGATAAGGCTGTTTGCCATCGCCCAGACGCCGCCACTCGATGAACGAGGATGCCGGCATGATGCCGCGATGGTGACGAAAAGGCCCGCGAAATGCCTTGCTGGTGTCCAGGGTTTCACTGCGGGCATTGAACATGGAGAAGCGCGTGGACACCTCGGGCGCCCAGGAAGGTGTGAGCCACCACCGCATCTCATGCATGGCCAGGCTCTGCCCATCCAGCACCACCACCGGCACCGGCTCGGTGGGCGCGATATTCAAACGGGTGGGAAAATTGAAATCAAATCCCAGCTCCTGCAACAACGCCTGCATCCCTTTATCGTCAATGATGTTGAAACGACCGCACATAATTGGTTCTCGCGCATTGAGTGACGGGTGGAGACAGGCTAGCATAGACCCAGACGTTTATGACACCGCCTTGCCATGCCTGATCCCACACCGAAGAAACATCCTGTTATCCGTGCTATTGCCTGCCTCGCCATCCTCGGCGGCATTACGATTCTGCTGTTGAGCCTGTACTTACTGCAGGCAACCCTGGCCAAGCAGGATTGGGTGCTGGTGGAACTGAGCTCAGTCAACGGTACTTATTACTATCAGGTAGGCGAGAAACGCTACACCATCAACGCGCCCCTCCCGAACGCCGCCGCCATCAATACCGTGTACGTTAATCCCGCCGAGCCGGAGCAATATGTTGCCGTGCTGCCCAGTTACTGGTGGCATCTCTATCTGTGCATGTCCGGGTTAATCGTGCTCTATGCGGGGCTGCATCTGTTACGGGAGCGGGATCGCAACCTACAGTCTTTGGGATTCGAATAGGAGACATCATGAAACAGGCCTTTGTCAGCATGCTTGAACTGCAGGACAAAATGAACAGCAAAGTTCACCCCCAGTGGCAGCAGCAGGGCTACGCATGGTACCGGGCGATCTGGACGGAATGCGCAGAATTGATGGATCACCACGGCTGGAAGTGGTGGAAGAAACAAACCCCGGATAGCCACCAGATCAAATTGGAGATTGTGGATATCTGGCATTTTGGCCTGAGCATCCTGTTGACCTCAGGCAAGACTGCAGAAGAACTGGCTGAAGAATTGGCCTCCCACTGGCAGAGTGCAGACACCACACAGGATTTCCTCGTGGCCGTGGAACAACTGGCCCAACACACCCTGACCAGCAAGGGGTTTTCCGTTCCCCTGTTCTGCCAGTTGATGGAACTCTGTAACTTCCCCCTGGTCGAACTGTATCAACAGTACATCGGGAAAAACGTGCTGAATTTCTTCCGTCAGGACCATGGTTACAAGGAAGGCACCTACCACAAAGTCTGGCATGGCAAAGAAGACAACGAGCACCTGGCAGAGATCCTGGCCAACTTGGATGGCACGCAGGCGGACCTGCAGACCACCGTGTACACCCAACTACAGGTACGCTACCCACTCTAGCCCATATTTCATTGAGGGAACGATCATGCGGAAATTCACCCCGGCGCACCGGCGCCATACTTTATGTGTTTCCTGTATGCTCCTGGCAGGTCTGGCCCACAGCTTGACAGCCCAGGGGGCTCCCTCCCTCACCATTTATAACGACAACTTCGCTGTAGTGCGGGACACCCTGAACCTTAAACTCGACAAGGGTGTCAACCAGATCAGTTACCAGGAAATCACCAAGCAACTGGAACCGGATTCGGTGGTGTTCCGCCCCCTGGACGGCGGCAAACCGTTCCGTATTCTGGAGCAGAACTACCTGTCCCTGCCGGTGAACGAAGCCCTCCTGTTGAACCATTTTGAGGGCCAGACCATCGACTTCGAGATCGAGCGTAACGATCAGACTCTGGTGTTGCCCGGGAAAATCATCCGCAGTGGCCTCAATGCCGGCACTCCGATCATCGAGCTGGAAGGCAAGACCCGTTTTGGCCTGCCCGGACGGCCACTGTTTCCCGCCCTGAAAAACGATACACTGCTGAAACCGGCACTGAATCTGAAGCTGGAATCCAACACCAGCGGCAACGTTAACGCGGAGCTGGCCTACCTTACTGCAGGTCTTGGCTGGAAGGCGGATTACAACATCATCGCCAATGAGAAAAACGACAAAGTGGATATCATCGGTTGGGTGACCTTCGACAACCAGTCCGGGAAGAGTTTTGCCAAGGCCAACGTCAAACTGATGGCGGGGGACGTGAATAAAGTGGCCGCGGACAACTCCGCCGTACGGCGTGAACGTATGACCATGATGGCGGCGGACAGCGGCGCGCAGGTCACCGAGAAAACCGTGGATGAATATCACCTGTACAGCATTCAACGGGCGCTGGATCTGAACGACGGGGAAAGCAAACAGGTGGAATTCATCACCGCCGCCGGCGCCACTGCCAAAACCCGCTACCTGTACAACGGAGCCCAGATTGATCGCCGCTACCGTCCCAATATGGAGCACATCCGTAACGATCCCAACTACGGCACCGGCAGCAATCCCAAAGTCTGGATCTATCGTGAATTCAAAAACAGCAAGGATAATGGCTTGGGCATTCCCCTCCCCAAAGGCCGGGTTCGCTTTTACCAACAAGGCAGCGACCAGCAGCTGGAATTCCTGGGGGAAAACAACGTTGACCACAGTGCCAAAGATGCCATGGTTTCCGTGTACACCGGTAACGCCTTTGACGTGAGCGGAGAACGCAAGCGCGTGGATTTCAATCTGAACAGCCGGGAAAACCGGGCCCAGGAATCCTTCGCCATCACCCTGAAAAACAGTAAAACCGAAGCCGTGACCGTAACCGTGGTAGAAGAGCTGTATCGCTGGAGTAACTGGAGCATTAAGGATCAATCAGATCCCTTCACCAAAACCGATAGCCAGACCATTGAGTTTGAGACCCAATTAAAACCTGGTCAGGAAAAGGTCGTCACCTACACCGTGCAATACCACTGGTGATCAGCAGCTTTCGATAAGGCGTTCGATCTCCTCTGCACTCACGGTTTCATGATCCATCAGCGCAGCGGCCAGGGCATCCAGTTGCGCACGCTTGTCCCGTAGCAGGTTCAGCGTGCGCTCCTCACTCTTTTTCACCAGGGCTTCCACTTCCAGATCAATGGAGTGGGCCGTGGCATCACTGAAATCCTTGGGTGCCGCAATTTCCATCCCCAGAAACGGATGCTCTTCATGCTGCGGAAAATGCACCGGGCCCAGAGTCTCGCTCATGCCCCATTGGGTCACCATGCGGCGGGCCAGCAAGGTACACTGCTTAAGATCGTCCGCCGCGCCGGAGCTGACGTTGCCGAACACCACCCGCTCCGCACAGCGGCCACCCAGCAGCACACAAAGGCGGTCCTCCAACACAGCCTGGGTGTAGTTGACACGATCCTCAACCGGCATGGTCTCCGTCACCCCCAGCGCCCGCCCCCGGGGAATGATGGTAACCTTGCTGACCGGGTCGGCGTGGGGCAACGCCATGGACAGCAACGCGTGCCCGGACTCATGATAGGCGATGCGCTTTTTGTCCTCGGTGTTGAGAATGTCCTGGCGCTCTGATCCCAACAAAATTTTATCGTGGGCGTACTCAAAATCGCTGTGCCGGATCTCGGCTTGATTCAACCGGGCAGCATGCAGGGCTGCCTCATTCACCAGGTTCTCCAGATCCGCACCGGAAAAACCAATAGTACGGCTGGACAATTGTTCCAGGTCTACATCCCCGGCCACCGGCTTGTTACGGGTGTGGACCTGCAGGATCTGGAGGCGCGCCTTTTTCTGCGGCAGCTCCATGGTGATCTTGCGGTCAAAACGCCCGGGCCGCATCAACGCCGGATCCAACACGTCGGGCCGGTTGGTGGCCGCCAGTACCACAATGGGTTCATCCCCGGAAAACCCGTCCATTTCCGCCAGGATCTGATTGAGGGTCTGCTCACGTTCGTCGTTACCACCCCCCACACCACTGCCCCGTACGCGGCCAACAGAATCAATCTCATCCACAAAAATCAGCGCCGGCGCCTTTTCCCGCGCCTGTTCGAACATGCTGCGAACCCGTCCGGCCCCCACCCCCACGAACATCTCAACAAATTCCGAACCGCTGATGCTGAAAAAAGGCACGCCGGCTTCGGCTGCGGTGGCCCTGGCCAACAGGGTTTTTCCGGTGCCGGGAGGGCCCATCATCAGAATGCCTTTGGGCAGCTTGGCACCCAGTTTGCGATACTTTTCAGGGTTGCGCAGAAACTCGATGACTTCCCGCAGATCCTGCTTGGCGCTGTCCAGTCCCGCCACTTCGTCGAAGGTCACCCCGTCCTGTTCAGGATTCTCAAACAAACGGGCGTGGGAACGGGAAAACCCGAACAGGCCACCGCCCCCACCCATGCGGCTCTGCAGGGCACGGTTACTGTAGGCAAAAAAGCCGAAAATCAGGATCCAGGGCAGCAGGTTGATCAACACCGAAGCCCAGGTGGGCAGCTCTTCACTTTTTGCCACCAGCTCCACGTTAAGGCGCTCTATGGTGGGCAACAGGCTGTCATCCTGCAGGGTTGGCTTCTGGGTCACAAAATCATAGCCCTGGGTTTTGTCGCTGTTGCGCAGGCGACCACTGATCTGCTGCCCCCGCACCAGCACACTGGCAACCTCATCGTTGTACAGCTGCTGCTTGAACTGGGTATAGGGAATGTTCTTGGGCCCGCCGTCCCCCTGGGAGGAAAACGTGTAGTAGAGTGAAAACAGGAATAACGTAAAAAACAGGGGGCGCCAGTCAAACAGGGGATGACCCGGCTTCGGTGAGGGGCCCTCTTCTTTCGAGCGTCCTGAGTCTTTCGAGCCTCTCGAATCTTTCGGGTCTTTTTGACGGGAGGTGGACTCGGGGGGTTGTCTGGGGTTGTGCGGTGCTGAGTTCATACAATACTGGGCTCTCTCAGTGGGCTCTTTCGACAGCATTTGAGCCATCCTATCACAGGCTTAGGCCAGGAATCAGAACCCAAATCCGCTATTCGGATACACAGGCCACCAGATCCAACAGAGATGCCTCCGACAAGGCCCGGCTCATGTAGTAACCCTGCACTTCGTCACAGCCGTGCTCGCTGAGCAGGCGGTATTGATCCCAGGTTTCCACCCCTTCTGCGATCACCCCCAGATTCAGGCTCTTGGCAATGGCGATCACCGTCTGTGCCAACTGCAGGGTATCTTCGCTCTCCACGATATCCTCGATGAACACCCGATCAATTTTCAGGGTGCTGATGGGAAACTTGCGCAGGTAGTTCAGCGAGGAATACCCGGTACCGAAGTCATCCACCGCGATGCGGATCCTGGCCCGCTGCAACTGCTCCAGCATGTGCAAGCTGTGCTCCACGTCCTCCATCAGGGCGCTCTCGGTGATCTCCAGTTCCAGATGGGCGGGATTCACCCCGAAACGCTGCACCTGGAACAACACCCATTCGGCAAAATCATCGCGCTTGAACTGGTTGGCAGAAACGTTCACCCCCACCCGGCCAAACACCACCCCCTGTTGCTGCCAGCGGGCAATCTTTTCGCAGGTTTGCTGGAAAACCCATTCTCCCAGAGGGATGATCAGATCCGTTTGCTCTGCCAGGTCAATAAATTCCAGGGGCCGGACACTACCGAACACCGGGTGATCCCAACGCAACAGCACTTCGATGCCGGTCATCACGCCATTGCGCACCGAATACTGGGGCTGGAAATATAAATCGAACTCTTCCCCCACCAACGCCTTGCGCATGGCGTTTTCCATAATCAGGCGATCCATGGCCTGTTTGTTCATGTGATCGTCATAGAAGTGATAACTGTTCTTGCCGGAGCGTTTGGCTGCGTACATGGCCGTGTCAGCACTGCGCAGTAAAATTTCCGCCGTCTGGCCATGATACGGGTACAGGCTGATACCGATGCTGCAGGAGGAATAAACCTCCCGGCCATCAATCAGGAACGGCGCAAAAAACTGGGCCAATACTCGCGACGCCATTTTAATGGCCGTTTGTTCCGCCTCTTCCGTCGGCAGATCACACAGCACCAGGGCAAATTCATCCCCTCCCATGCGGGCCACCGTATCCCCTTCACCCAGGCAGTACATCAGACGCCGGGCCACGGCTTTCAACAGATGATCGCCGGCACTGTGACCCAGGGAATCATTCACCGGCTTGAAGCGGTCCATGTCCAGGAACAGAACCGCAATGGCCTGCCCCCTGGCTTCCGCCGCCTGCACCGCCTCCTGCAAACGCTCGTTGAACAACAGGCGGTTGGCCACCCCGGTGAGGGAATCGTAATGGGCCAGGCGGTAAATGCGCATTTCATCCCGCTTTTTGTCGGCGATGTCCATCAGCATGCCCACATAGTTCTGCACTTCGTGTCGCAGGTTGTGGGTTTGGCTGAAGCTGAGGATGGCCGGCCGGAGTTCACCATCGCATCGCATATATTCGCACTCGCCCCGCCATTTGCTGTCGCGCTGCAGGCAGTGACGAATCTTACGAAAATACTCAGGGCCATGGCGACCGCGCCAAATGTGACTGCAGTGCAAGCCCAACAGTTGTTTGGGGGAAAACCCGGTGAGTTCGTACAGAGCCGGATTCGCCCGCAGGATAAAGCCACTGCGATCCGTGATAAAGAAGCCCTCGGAGACCGCGTCAAAGGTCGCCGAGAACAGCTGTCGCTCACTCTCCAGCAATTCCCGGCTGGGAATGAACTCGGCCATGCCCAAAGTACCGATCACTGCGCCAAACTCATCAAACAACAGGGAAAACTGAATGGTCGCTGAAACCGCGTTGCCATCCAGACTGCGCAGGGTCTGGCGCACCACACGGGTTTCCGGCTTGGACTGATGAAACAGATCATGACAGATGGACTCCAGGAAGCCCCCGGTTTCCTCCGTCAGAAAGCTGAGCTGGCCGGACGCCAACAGCGTGGTCATATCAAAGCCCAGGGTACGGCAATCGCCACTGACTTTGGTGAGCCTCAGGTCCAGATCGGTCACCCACACCAGGCGCGAAGCACTCAACTGCTCCTGCCCCATGTAAGCGGCGGGGTTCTGAATCCGTGAAATAACGCCACAGAGAAATTCCTGCTGCGCCACTTCACCACCATAGAGCAAGATGTTCTCCAGCAGCCCGAAACGCCAATAACCCCGCTCATCCCGAAAGCGGAATAAGCGGCCTTCCGAAGTTTCATTGGCTTTTACGATGGCATCAACCAGATCTTCTTTGATGTTCTTCAGCTGCAAAACCGCGGTGGCAGGGCCGCTCAAATAGGCCTGATACAGATCCGCATCATGGGATTCCTGTGTCAACAGAAACTGGGGGGATACCATATTGGAACAGATGATGTGCTGCTGATGCTGGTCAGCAACGAAAACGTAATTCGGAGAATGTAGGCCCGCCTCGGCAGGATCGTGCAGCATCAGTGACGAATTCATGGGGAAGCCACGGGTCCGCTGGTTATTTTTATTTTTTATTCGACTGGTTGGAACGGTTATACCATGTCGCGCCCATCAATGCATCGTCGGATCCACCAAATCATCCGAGTACAGCACCTTTCCTGCCTTGTCTATCAGGATTGCCGATACCCCTGCCAAAGAATTGACGAGTTTCAGCCCCTTCTCCGGCCCCAGTACAAACACAGTGGTCGACAGTGCATCGGCGTCCACGGAATGGTCCGCCAGCACCGTGACGCTTAACAACGCCCGTGCCGAGTCGCCTTTTGCCGGGTCAATGATGTGATGAAAGCGGACTCCATCTTCTTCAAAATAGCGCTCGTAATCCCCCGAGGTGGAGACAGCGGAATCCGACAGCGGCAAGGTAATCACATGCTCTTCCCCCCGGGGGTGGCGGATGCCCAACATCCACGGTCGACCCCGATGATCCCCGATCAGGCGACTGTCTCCGCCGGCGGTAACGATGCCATGGGTCACTCCGGCCGCCTGCAACAGTGCCACCGCCCGGTCCACTGCGTAGCCCTTGGCGATCCCCCCCAGGTCAATGCGCATACCCGGTTTATCGAACGCAATGCTGCGGGCTTTGCTGTCCAGCACCAGATGGCGATAGTCGATCAGCTCAGTCGCCGTTTTCTGCTCCAGGGGGTTGGGGCGGATATGCTTGCGGTAATCAAACTTGTGCCCCACCGAGGCAAAGGTAATATCAAAGGCACCGTCACTGAGATCGCTGTATTGGTTCGCTTTCAGAATCAGGTCAAACAACTCCTGGCTGATCTGCACCGCCTTCTGCCCGGCATCCCGATTCACCACCGCCACTTCCGCAGAATCGATATAAGGGCTCATCAACTGGTTGATGCGCTCCATCTCATCCATGACCGCCTGCATCAAAGTCTGCGCCCGCTGTGGGTCCTCCTGCCAGATCTCCACAAACACCCGGGTGCCCATGATGGGCGCCTTGCGATTGAACCAGTCTGCCAGCACCGTCTGGGGAAAGGCCACTAACAGCAGCAGCAGAAGACAACCTCTGCGACCCCAACGTAAACACCGCACGCCCATTGCCTTACATCCACCTTACCAGGGAATCAAGGTACCGTCGTAAGCGATGAAGTCACCGCTCTGCTTCGCCTTCAGGCCATCAATCACCTTACGCATACCGCTGACCGAGGTAGCCGTGTCGATGAGTGCATTGGGGCCGCCCATTTCGGTCAGCACCCAACCGGGATGCAAAGCCACCACTTTGATCTGTTCGGCGGCCAGATCAATGGAAAGCGATTTGGTCGCTGCATTGAGGGCAACTTTCGAGCTGCGGTAGATATAGCTCCCGCCGGAACTGTTATCCCCCATGGAACCCATTTTGCTGCTGAGCATGGCAATGGTGGCACTGCCTGCATTCACCAGGTTGGAGCGCAACAACTCCACCATTTTGACCGGGGCAATACTGTTGATGTGGAATACCTTGGCCCATTCCGCCTCATCCAGGGAACCCAGGCTGTTGCTGTTTCCATAATAGCCGGCGTTGTTGATCAACAGGTGAATGACCCTGTCCCCCACTGCCGTGGAAACCTTGCGGCGGCTTTGGGCATCGGTCACATCCAGGGGATACAGTTTGAGGTTATCACCATATTCCTGAGCCAGTTGCTGCAGACCGGCGGATTGCCCTGGGTCCCGCGCTGTCGCGATCACCCGGTTGCCAGCAACCAGATACTGTTTGGTGAATTCCAAGCCCAGGCCGCGACTGGCGCCAGTGATGAATACCGTTTTCATAGTCTGTTCCTTCTACCTTCAAACTTTCAATAACTGCAACCTTTAGGATACCTGCATCCGTTTGCGCGCAGGGTGCAGTTCAAACCTCACTCCAGGTTTACGTTAGCACGCTAGGGAAGCGGATCATAGCTTACCCGCGCAACCTCATAGCAGGCTTCGCCTTTTGGCCGGACCACCAGCACTTCGTCGCCTTCCTGTTTCTTCAACAAAGCCTTGGCCATGGGGGAATCAATACTGATCCAGCCCCGATCAATGTCGATCTCATCCGCCCCCACCAGTCGATAACGTTCCACCGCACCACTGTCCAGGTCTTCCAGCTCCACCCAGGCACCAAAAAACACCCGGCTCTGGTCCGTTGGTTTTTGATCCACGGTCTTTAACACTTCCAACCGTTTCACCAGATAACGAATGCGCCGATCGATTTCGCGCAGTTGCTTTTTGCGATAGATGTATTCCGCATTCTCCGAGCGATCCCCTTCCGCCGCGGCATCGGCCAGGGCTCGGGTCACCTCAGGCCGGTGGGTATCACTCAAATACCGCAACTCCGTCATCAGCCGATCACGGCCCTGGGGGGTTATGTAAGGGGCAGCGGGTGTGGAAGGCGGACGGTATCGGCTCATTGTGTATTCCAGAAAGTGCTTCGATTTCAGGTACGGCGGATCAGATCAGGGTTGTCAGACAGTTGTTTCACCATTTTGTATTCCGCGCTCAACACCTGCATGGGCTCGCCCCCACTCAACAGAAAGTCAAACGACAGATAGCCCCCTTCTTCCGGCCGACAATGGGGAAACAACTGCAGCAGGCCACTGAAGTATTCGCGGGGTGCCAACACCTGGATCTGCATGCGGCCATCCTGTTGCTGAATGGAACCCAACGAACGGTCTTGCAAACGGGAAGCCTCCAGGATGGTGACCACTGCCTGCGACTCGTCAAAAGACGAGGATCGGGCACCGCCACTGCATTTCAATCGATAACGCATGGAGGCCTTGCCGGTTTCCGGGTCCACGTCGAGTGTCTGCGACAATTTGAAGGTGCTCACGATCATCTGAATCTGGGCGTCGTAATGCATGGCGGTCTCACTGCTTTATTATTGTATTTTTCGGTCAGACTCTCGACTTTATCACGAATTCCGCAGGCTGATCGAGCGCTTAAAACTCGATGCCAGCCTGTGCTTTTACCCCCAGGCGAAAGGCGTGGCGTTCATCCTGCACGCTGCTGATGGTATCGGCGATCTCCTGCAGCGGCGTCGCCATGGTGCGCCCGGTAATGATCACATTCTGTAAGCGCGGGCGCTGTTGCAGGGCCGCCACCACCGGCTCCACATCCAGATAGTGGTATTTGAACATGTAACTCATCTCATCCAGAATCACCAGATCATAGTCAGGATTGCTGAGGTAAGGCCGGGCGGTCTCCCAGGCTTTTTGAGCGGTGGCGATGTCCTGTTCCTTGTTCTGGGTTTCCCAGGTAAAGCCTTCCCCCATTACATGCCAGTCCACCATCGGATGCTCTTTGAAGAACCGATACTCTCCGGTTTCGGTGCGGCCCTTCAGAAACTGAATCACGGCGGCCCGTTTGCCATGGCCAAGGGAACGGGCCATGGTTCCAAAGGCGGAACTGCTTTTGCCTTTGCCATTGCCCTTCATCAGGATCAGGATGCCCCGCTCCTCTGTGGCTTTGGCGATCTTGGCGTCCATTACCGCTTTTTTGGCGGCCATTTTCTGTTGATGACTGTCTGTCATAATGCTCTGTATTCCCGGTCAAAAATGCGCGACAACGTTACCACAAGCCGGCTTAAATTTCTCGAACTCGCCCCTGGTACAGAGCTTGCTTGGCACAAAGCGACGTATCGTCCTGGATTGATGACTTATGAAACCAACTTTCGCCTCTTCGTTCTCCTCCCCCTTCTTAGTCGCCATCGGCATGTTACTGTTTGTGGCCTGCAGCGGCCCAACCGATGAGCCAGAAAAAGCCCCGCAATTAGCCCCGGAACTGTTGGCAGGCAAAGCGGTGGTGGACAAAACGTGCATCGCCTGTCATGGGCAGGGACTGAACGGTGCGCCGATCCTGGGCAACAAAAAAATGTGGGGCAAACGACTACCCCAGGGTGAGGATGTCCTGGTGAGCCACGCCATTAACGGTTTCGCCATGGAGATGATGCCGCCCCGGGGGGGTAACCCGGATTTGTCGGATGAAGATATCCGCAATGCAGTGCGGTACATGATGAGCCTGGTGCAATAGCGCCCTTAGATGGACTCCGGATCAAACCGGTTCGGGTCCAGTTCGCGGGGGCGACCATAGTACTCGCAGAGGGCGAGGCGGAAGGTCTCCGCCCGCGACCACAGGCCGGCTGACAGGTAATCCAGCACCTGGGAAAACACCGCCATCTTGAAGGGGGTTGCGTCGGTGGACTCGCCGCTGAGGTTATCCACGCTCACCCGGAACGGTATGCCCGCCGCGTCCGACAGAATCCATTCCAGCGCCTGCGGTTTCACCTCCACCTGTTCAAAAACCCGTTGCTGTTCTGCACTACGCCCATCCGGCTCATACCAGTAGCCAAAGTCCACCTGTTGACGGCGGGCGGCCCCGGCTATCAGCCAGTGAGCGGTTTCGTGCAGGGCACTGCGATAGAAGCCATGGGCGAAGTGAAGTTCGTGGTGGGCGCGCTCCGCCGACTGTGGCAAATAGATGGGTTCATCTCCGCCTTTCACCAATCGCGTATTGTACGAATCCAGAAAACACTGGTTGAAGAGTGTAATAATATCTTCGATCTTATGTTCCACTGGCTCCACGATACTTCACTTTCCTGACTGAATATCCCGCTAAAACAGGCCATTACAATGGCCACCGGCATGATAAACTACAGCGCCTTCGAACTCACCCAATTACGCCGATGAACTACACCTGGAAATCCTTCCGGCAGGAATGCAGGCGCATTCTGGTGCTGGCCATGCCGATTATCGTCGCGCAATTTGCACAAACCGCCAACGGTTTTGTGGATACCGTGATGGCCGGTCGCGTGGGGCCCGACGACCTGGCCGCGGTGGCCGTGGGTGCGGCGGTTTGGGTACCGGTGTTTCTGTTCCTGGTGGGAGTCATGCAGGGTCTGACCCCGTTCGTCTCCCAATACCGCGGCCGCCGCGACCACTCTGCCATCGGCGTGGTGGTGCAGCAGGGGCTGTGGCTGGCACTGCCCCTGGGCTGGCTGGCGTTCCTACTGATGCGTAACCTGGAGCCCCTACTGGACATTATGGACGTGGACCCGGTCATCCGCCCCATGATCATCGGCTATCTGCAGGGCCTGTCCTGGGGGTTTCCCGCCATCACCCTGTTCCTGGCGTTGCGCGCCCTCACCGAGGGTATGTCCTACACCAAACCGGTGATGGTGATCAGCCTGGTGGGGCTGGCAGTGAATATCCCGGTCAACTACGTGCTCATCTACGGCAAACTGGGTTTCAGCCCGATGGGAGGCGTAGGCTGCGGCTGGGCCACCAGCGTGGTGATGTGGCTCATGTTGGTGCTCATGGTGCTTTATAGTATTGTTTTTGATCAGAAACAGGGCACCGGCGTGTTCCATCGGTTTGTCGGCCCCCACCTGCCGGAACTGGGGGCGGTGTTCCGCCTGGGGTTACCCATCGGGCTCTCAATATTCATTGAAGTGAGCCTGTTCTGCGTCATCGCACTGTTCATCGCCGGCATCGGGGCACAGGTGGTGGCCAGCCACCAGATTGCCCTCAACGCCGCCTCCATGACGTTTATGATCCCCCTCAGCCTGTCCCTGGCCCTCACCGTGCGGGTGGGCACCAATATGGGCACTGGGGATTCCCGGGCCGTGCGGCTGTCCATTCTTTGCGGGTTGGCCATCATTTTGGTGATCGCGGTCTTCAACAGCAGCCTGATGGCGCTGTTTCGCAGTGAAATCGCCATGATCTACACCGACGATCAAACGGTCATTGAAATGGCCTCCGGCCTGCTGCTGTTTGCGGCTCTGTTTCAGCTCTCCGACTGCCTGCAGGTCAGTGCCAATGGCGTCCTGCGCGGCATGAAAGACACCGCCTGGCCCATGCTCATCACCGTCCTCGCCTATTGGTGCCTGGGCCTGCCTATCGGCTATTGCCTTGGCCTCACCGACTGGGTTGTACCCGCCATGGGGGCCCGGGGCTTCTGGATCGGCCTCGTGGCCGGGCTCACTGCCGCCGCCATCATGCTCTGCTGGCGGGTCGTCTGGCGAATGCGCAAGACCCTGGCCCTGTCCGCCTAATCGCCTAAGACACATAGTAAAAACTGGCATTTTGCATGCAAGTGTACTTAGATATAAAGTAGAAGTGTGTCCATGACGACCCGGGCTGCGCATCACCATGCTCAACGGTATACCCGGCTCAGGTCCGCGAGGGTAGTCGTATGAAACCACAGGCTTCGGATAATCGTTCCAATGTGATCGACCTTTTTTCCGGGCGCCCCATTGACGAAGTGGTTGACCGCATCGTGCGCATAGCGCCGGAGCTGGACGGGCTGGAGATGCTCTACACCAATGACACCTCTCCCAACCGCCTGTACTCACTGAAAGTGGTGTGCTGGGCGCTGCGGGAATCCGGTGAAGTGGTGGGGCTGGTTCCCTGGCTCAATCAGGTGGTCCCCTGCACTGAAATCAATGATCCCCTCAACGGCCGCTGGGAAGGCTATCGCGACCCGGGCACTAACGACATCTTCTACACTCCCCCCAAACACAAAGTCAAAGAACTGGAACTGGCCGAAGAGTTTTATCACATCGAGCAGATCCACGACGGTGACATCATTCAGGAAATCCCCGACGCCATTGGCACCCATGCGGTACTCACGGACAACGGCTTTCGGTCGTTTGTATTGATCGAAGTGCTCAGTTGGCGCCTGATGGCGGATGGCACCGTGCACGCCATGCTGGTGGATGAAGACAAGGTGAAATCCACTCCCGTCCTGCCCGGTGATCCCTGTTTGTATTCCGCTCAGGACCAGGCCGAGTTCAAGTATTTCTTCCAGCACCGCATCGCCAACAAGATCAAAGAACAGGACCCGGAAGCCCTGGCAGCGATTTCCATGCTGATAGAGAACTGACCTAGGGGGTCACCACCAGCGCACTGTTGCTACGCTGGTTTTCATAGGTCAGGCGCACACGATCGGCATCCCAGCGCCGGCGGGCCACTCTGGATTCGTCCAGTGTCAGCCGGTAACGGGTGCCATGCCCTCCCATAATCAGGTCAGCAGCAGACTGCAATGTGAAGCGGCGGCTGTTGGTGGCCTTCAAGACCCCATTGATGTAAATACTTGAGCCGAGAATGGGATCATAGGACGCCGTGACATGCTCCACGCAATCGCCCACGAACAGCCCGAACAACGCGCCCCCGGACAAAACGCTTTCCCCACCACCCGCACCCAGGGTGAACGAGGCACGGTCCACCCGCGTACCAATGACGATAACACTGGCAAAATAGTGGGCACTGCGCAGTTCCCAAAAGCCGGTGTTGGTGTCGCCCCGGCCGAGCATGCTGAGATCAAACCGGCTCAGCAGCGTGGTGCTGCAGGTATTGCTGGAATACCAGGTTTCCACACTGAAGGCGCCGCCGTCCGCGGCCAGGGACTCGCTGAATGGCACGCGATAGGCCGCCTCGTCGGTGAAGGTTGCTGCCAGGCCCACAAAGTCCGGCGACCGCCCCACTCCCCCGGCGTCCACACCATGATTGGCAAAGGGTGAAGAATCACGGGCCTGCCCGGCTTCGGCGAAGTGCCAAACCCCGACATAGTCGTTCCACAATGCGGCCGGATCCTGCCCATCGGCCACACTCCCATCCACGGCATCGTCGTAGAGCAGGGTTATGAAATCCTGGTTGCTGTTGCCATCCACCTGCGGTACCAGCACCCAGACCAGCGCCTCATTGGTATTCTGGTCCCAGCGCTCTATTTCGTAGGGCAGGCGTGTGGTCCCATCGCTGTCCACAAAGCGGATATCCGGCGCCCCTGGCTGCACCGCATCAATGATCTCCACATCGGTGATGCGCAGCAGTAGGGGAAACTGCGTGACGTTGCCCATTACATCAGCGCCAGTGGCGGTGGTATCAAAGTAAAAACGCTGACTGGACTGCAATCGTTCAACACCCGGCTGAATCACGGCAGTCTGCACCAATAGCTCCGCCTCACCGTCAGCATAACGGGTGTAAGTCACCCCCTGGAGTTCGGTCTCCTCCACCACCGTCCAGTTGTCCCCGGCGCTGCCTTCGAAGACGTCCGAGGCACCGCCGACGATCCGCAGGCGATTGGTGTTGGGTGATAACCGCAGTACGCTGGCACGGCTCACCCGCAGGCGGTTGTTGTCATCCCCCAGGTCGATCACTTCAATGCTGTTAATCACTTCCGGTGCCAGGGACGGCAAGTCCAGGAACAGGTTGTTGCCGGTAAGGGCCAGCGTATCTTCACCGGTCCCACCCCGTATCCGGAAAAAGGCGGTATCGGCGATTTCAATGCGGTCATTCCCGGCACCGGCGGAAAAGGCATCAGTGCCACCGTAACCGGTCAAGGTCTCGCTGGCAGCGCTGCCCACAATATTGTCAGCACCGGGCTGGCCATTGCGGAACACCACATCCCCCAACCAGTCATTTCCCCACAGCACAAACGCCTGGGGCTGAACTGGCGCTTGAGATTGCCCTGGGGCGCCCAGCATCAGGTCCTGGAAGCCATCACCATTGAGGTCTGCCGCGGACAGGCTCTGCCCCAATCCCTGCCCTGCCCGGCTCCCGCTCAACGGCATTCCGTCAGAGGCAAGAAAGTCCGCCAGGCTCCAGGAATCGATTACATCGTCATCGCTGCCCAGCACCAGCCAGGCCCGCCCAGCCTGCACGCCTCCGTATTGCCCGTTGAAGGCGCCCACAATCAGGTCATCCAGTCCGTCGGCATTGAAGTCCCCCGCGCCGGCTAAAGCCTGACCGGTAAAACTCTCCGCATCCATTCCCTGCAAAGTAAACCCCTGCTCTGGGGAGAGAGATTCCAGGTTATTCACCGCCGACCAGGCTTTGCCACCGAACAGGATACTGACTGCACCGACATTGGACAGGGGTGTTGCCCCAGAGCCGGGCTGGCCCAGAAACAGGTCCACCACGCCGTCACCATTGAACTCGCCGGCCCCTAAACCCACCCCCAACAACGAGCCCGCGACAGTGGATTGCCAGCGGACGCCGGCACTCACCGCCATATTGTTCAGCTCCAGATCCCCGGGATTGCTGGTTGCTGGCCCGTAGACCACAAACACGGCCCCACCCTGCTCTGCACCGGCATTGGCTATGGGCGCCGACAGGAGCAGGTCGTCGCGACCATCCCGGTTCAGATCCCCGGCAATCAGCACACTGTAGCCCAGCTGCCAGCGGGGTTGACCGGATGCATACAACGCAAAACCATCGGCCCCCAGCAAACCCAGATCCACATCCGGGCGGCTCACCCCGGCGCGCCCCAGTATCACATAGGCGCGCCCACTATCCTCACCGGTGCCATCGCTTTGAGGGTGACCGATCAACAGATCCGCAAACCCATCGCCATTGACATCCCCATGGGCACTGAGCGACTGTCCGTTGCCGGGCAACCCCGGTTGATCAAGTGCTGCCTGACCGAGGCGTTGGCCACTCTCCCGTGCCAGGATGCGAAATCCCGCCCCGGAGTTCCAGTTATTCAGGTTTATATCGTTCAGGTCTTCGCCACCCCACAGGACATACACCGCCCCCGCGTCCCCTGCGCCCAGGTCGGAGCCAGGGGCCGCCAACATCACGTCATCGACCCCGTCCCCATTCATGTCGCCGGCACCGGCCATCGAAGCCCCCAGCTGGTCACCGGGGGCTGCACCCTGCACCAGAATACCCTCGCTGCGGACCCATTCGGTCTGCAACACATTGGCCCGGGTCACGCCCTCTCGCCCCAGCAGCAGATAGACGGCGCCACGGGCCTCATCGTACGCTGGGTCGCCCACGGCAAAATCTTCAAACCCGTCACCGTTGACATCACCCACTCCCGCTACCGCGCTGGCCAGTGAGGATGCCATTCCGCTGAAGACAAACCCCTGCTCCGGCGACAGCGCTCCCACATCGATGGGCGGGAACAATGCCGGCTCCACATTGAAGGCCCAGGCATCCGGCCCCTGTAGTGCAGCAGATGGATTCCCCGCCACATCCACAAAGGCACCAGTGGGTAGGTCAACATGGTAGCCGGTGGCGAACTCCAGCAAGGTGGCCAGGGGAATCCGGACGCGCTGTACCGGAGTGTCCGCAGCCACCAGCGCCGCCACATCCACTGCAAGCACCGCGATACCGTCCAGGGTGCGGCGCAGGACCAATTGCCCCGCCCCCGCCAGCACCGGTTCGTTGAACTCGATCTCCAGCACCAAACCCCGGGGAACACCCAGGCTGTTGGGGCTGGGCTGCAGGGATAATGGCCCTGGCGCGGTGCTGTCCAAGGTAAGATTGAAGGGGTCGGAGACTGGACTCTGCAGACCGAAATCCTCACTCACCGCCGTGAAGCGATACACACCGTCCGCTTGCAACAGATCGAGGGCGCCGATATCGGCCTGCCAGGCGCCGAACTCATCGGCGATGGTTTCACCCCACTGCACGTTATCGAGGTAAAGCTTGATGCGATGCCCGGCCTGCGCAGTACCGGACAGGATCTGATCCGGGCTTGCGGTAATACGGTCACCACGGATACCGGTGTCGTTGCTGATGCCTGAAATCTGGGGTACGGGAGGCAAGGTGGGATCAAAGTAGAACTCGAAAGGTTGGCGGGATTCCAGTGTTGCGCCGCCAGTGGTCACGGCCTTCAGATCAATTCGATAGGCCCCGGGCAACAGTTCCACCCGGGTAAAATCCAGGTCCCACTCACCCTTGGCATTGGCCAGCACCGAGCCGGACGGGGTGCCATTGATGATCAGGAGGATGGAATCGTTGGGATTGGCGGTTCCGCTGAAACGCACCGTGCCGTCCACAATCCGGCCGGGCCCCATGGGACCGGAATCGGTGTGGACAAACTCCATCTTGGGATGGAGCCGGGGTTCCGGATCATCGGGCGTGGCCGGGTCGCCTTGATCCGGGTCGTCTTGATCGTTGTCTTGACCATCGACGGGGTCAGAGGGCTCCGGCTGGGTTTGGGTGGAGCGGTCCTGGTCGTCGGAGCCCGATGAGCGGGAGCCACCGCAGGCCACCAAGGTCGCCGACAGCAGCAGCATTATCACCAACGCCCAAACATTCCTGGCGGTTCCCCTTGCGATTCCTGGCTTGTACATTCCTGATATGTGCATTCCTGGCTTGTGCATAAGAAAGGCTTCCCGCCTTTTTAATCCCGTTTTATCCAGAGTGGTTCAACGTTATCCAAATTTTCTAGAATTCGAATTATTCTTGTGCTGCAAAGGGCCAGCTTATCAAAAATTGGTTTAATACATTTATCAAATTGAATCAGTCCGGTTTTTTCCGAATCCGAAAAACATACTTGCCATCCCGTTCTTCTGACAGGATCAACTCATGACCAAGAAACTGGCAGAACTTGGGAATATCACGCTGGGTTGAGGGGTCTGTGGCCACCACTTCCAAGGTCTCGCCCCCTGCCATCTCGCGCACTTTCCCGTGCAACATCATCACCGGCTCGGGGCACATTAAGCCGGTGGCATCGAAGTGATGGTCTGCTGTTTCCGTCATTGTGGTTCCTGTCGTAGTGTCTATAACGTCGTGTCTGGGTCGCCGTAGTGCCCGGGTTACGCTGCCTTGTTTTGCGAGCCATTGACCTGAGGCCTTGATCTCAGTGCCATGAATCCCGCTGCACCTGGGGGGCTTTGGGCCACCACAGCAGTATCGGGAGTAACGCCACCAAACCCAGCAGAAACGAAGCCACAAAGTGTACCTCATATCCCAGGGCCGATGCACTGAAGCCGCTGGCACTGTGCATCACCCCGGCCACCACCACCTGCAGGCTGGCCTGCAAGGTGTAATCTGTACCCGCCAGGGGTCGACGGCAGGCATCCATCATCAGTGTGAACAATGCAGCGGTCGCCAGCCCACCGCTAAAATGCTCCAGCGCCGTCACCATCACCACTTTTTGCAGCGCTGCATCCCCTGTCACCGATCCTGCCCCCAGTGCAGACGCCAGGCCAGTCATCAACCCAGTGGCCAGCCAATAAAAGCCCAACAAGGAGAACGCCTGCAGCACGCCAAACCCCACCAATGCCCGAACCCGGCCCAACCTGGGGATCAGCCAGCCACCCAGCAAAGCGCCTGCAATGCCGGCGCCCATCCCCACGCCACCACTGATCCAGCCCACCTGCTCCAGGCTGTACCCCAGGTCGATCAGCAACGGCTTGGTCATCGCAGAGCCAAAGGCGTCGCCCGCCTTGTACACCACGATCACCAGAACCCAGCGCCACATTCCGGGCTGGAGCAGGAATTGGCGGGCCAGGATAAAGACGTTACGCGGCCGCTCATGCTGCAACACCGGCCCGGACGCCGGCTCCCGAAACCACCACAGGGGCACGCTCACCAGCACAATCATCAGCGCCAACGTCATGAAAGTGCTGAACCAGCCCAGCCATTCCAGCAGCAGCAGAATGACCGCCCCACCGAACAACATCCCCACGCGATAGCCTGCCACCTGCACCCCATTGGCCAGACCACGTTCCTGCGGGCTGAGGCTGGACACCGCCAGTCCATCGGTGGCGATATCCTGGGTGGCCGCAATCAGGTTGGACACAAAAAGAATGGCCAGCAGACCATAGAACCCAGACCCGCTGAAACTGGCCGGGTCCAGCGCACCCAACGCCAGCAGGCACAGCATAAAGCCCCCCTGCATCGGCAGAATCCAGCTTTTGCGCTGCCCCAATCGTTGCCAGTGGTAATGGTCCACATAGGGTGCCCACAGAAATTTGAATGCCCAGGGCAACGCCACCAGGGACACCAGGCCGATCTTCTCCAGACTGACGTCGTAACTGCGCAACAGCGCCGGCAGCGCCTGGCTCAGAAAACCAAACGGCAATCCCTGGGAAAAGTACAGGCACCCCAGCAATCCCAGGCGGTACGAAAGCGAGGCACTCATCCCCCTACCCCCATTATCTTCATGTTGATCTCTACCCTCTGTCGGGAGCCCATCATACCGATTCCGGCTTCTTATTCATTGAAAAATCAAAGGAAGGGATTACCATTAGGGCCTGATTGCAGTGGTCTCACCGAGGAAAGAAATGATTAAGGTATTGATTGAACGGACAGTGGCCGAGGGCCTGGAAGGAAACTACGAGCATACCATCGTGGAATTACTGACCCATGCCGAAAACTCCCCCGGCTACCTGGGCGGAGAATCCTATCGCGACGCCAAACGCCCCAATCATTATGTGGTCATTTCCTTATGGGAAAGCGTCAACGCCTGGCAACTCTGGTTCCGCTCCTCCGCCCGCATGGACATGCTGAAAAAAATCGGCATGTTTTTGCAGGAGCCGGAGCGCTTCACCATTCTGGAACCCTGTGTGTACCAATCCGCCCGCGGACTGCAACAGGTCGGTTAACCGCACCGGCTGCAGCGAGGCTACTCATGCAGAAAGGCTGTTAATAGAGCCTGGGTTAATAGAGCTTAGGTTAATAGTGCCTTGGTGCAGCAAACACCGTGATCTCTTCCCGGTCATGATAGAGCTGTTTCGCCCGTAGCTGGTACACACAACCTGCGCTTTCCAGCTCCGTTTCCATACGCGCCAGAATCCGGCTCACTTCCAGCCAGCGGCGCTTCATGGGCAGCTTCAGGTTGAAGATCGCAAAGCGGGTCCAGCCCTGCACCAGCCAGCGTTCCATCAACTCCGCCACCCGTGCCGGTTTCTCCACCATGTCGCACACCAGCCAGTCCACCGGTCGTGGCGGCTTGTACGAGAACGCATCCTCCCGCAGGTGTTTCACCTGACCACTGTCCAGCAGGGCTTTGTCCATGGGCCCGTTATCGATCGCGGTGACCTGCATACCCCGCTGCACCAGCTGCCAGGTCCAGCCACCGGGGGCTGCCCCCAGGTCCACCGCTTTTTGAAACGGTTTTAGCAGCGAGGCCCGTTGCGCCTCCGGGATCAGCTGCAGCCAGGCTTCCTCCAGTTTCAGGGTGGAACGACTGGGGGCGGACGGGGGCTGTCGCAAACGGGGAAACCCAAGCGGCCAGGGGGCAGCGTTCTTGACCGGGGTCAGGCCCACCCAGATGTCCGTGCCGCTTTCAAAAAACAGATGGAGATGGAAACCCGCCTTGCTGTTGAGCTGTTTCGCCAGGGCCTTTTCCAGGGGACGCTCCAGTTTGCGTACCAGCTTGGACAAGCCTTTGCCGTCGTTGGTATCCGGATAGGACATCCAGGCACTGTGACAGGCTTGACCCGACAGGGCTTCCAGTATGGGATTGATCCGGTCCTGGGGGTCCACCTGGGGCAGATGGGCCACAACCGCCAGCCATTGGCGGGCAAACACCAAATCCTGAAACGGAAGGCCTTTTAACAAGCGTTCAGCCGCATCTGGCTCCTGCCCTTCGAACACCACGAAGCCTTCATTTGGCTTGGCCCGGACAAAACCAAACACAGCCCGTGCGGCAGCCTTTTCCTGGATTTCTGCCGCCAGATCCGACTCAAAACCAGGACGACAAATCAGCAACATCTGCTGCATCAATTCAAAACACCTCCAAGCAACCCCCACGGCGAAGGCGCATTCTATCGAAAGCGATCGCAGGTGCCCAGCTGAGATACCCGCCCTTATTGTGGTTGGTAGGTCACCTCACACTGATTCAACACCACATTCCCGCGCTGGGTTTCCACCTGCATCAAGGCAGTCCCCGCTCCCGTTTGCCAGATTTTGGAGAGGATGCGATCCCCCATATATACCTGGTCGGAGAAGCGCGCGCTCATGGAGTGGAAACGGGCCGGATCACCACCACACAACGCTGATAAGGCGGCACGCCCGGCAAAGCCAAACGTGCACAGGCCGTGTAGAAACGGGCGGTCAAAGCCACCGAACTTGGCAAAGTTGGGATCAATGTGTATGGGGTTGCGGTCTCCAGTAAGGCGGTAGAGTGCAGCTTGTTCCTCCCGGGTGATGTCTTCCACGACCCAGTCCGGTTCGCGCTCCGGCAATACAAAATTCACTCGACTGGGCCCTCTCTCACCGCCAAAGCCACCGGCACCACGGATAAACAGAGTGGCTTGCGTGGTAAACAGCAGCCCGTCATCATCGGACACTTCGCACTCCACACCCATTACTGCCGCCTTACCCTTATCCCACACCTCCACAATTCGACCGACCCCGGTGCCAATACCGGCGGCAGGAATGGCTCGGTGCAGCGTAATTTTCTGCTCACCGTGCAACAGCATGGCCAGATTGAACTGCACCTGTGACATCACAGACCCCATGATATTCAGGCCGGGAATTACGGAGAAGGTGGGCAGTACTTTGGGGCCGCGGGCTTCGTAAACAAAGTCCAGTTCCTGCTCCGGCTTGCAGCCCACCGCCAGGGCATACAACAGAACGTCTTTTTCGGACCAACGAACGGTGACCGGTTCGGTGGTCAATCCCACCAGGTCGGCAGCAATGGGTTTTGACATATCCTGACCTCTTTGATTTTTATTTTTGGCATAAAAAAACCCGCCCTGGTCTCAAGGCGGGTTTTTCAGAGCTGGTTGGTGCCTGCCTTAAGGTGCAGTCACTTCCAGAATTTGCTTTTGCAGGCTTTTCTGAGCGGCAGAAGGCTGCACAGTCTGCATAGCCATCAGCTTGCTCATATCACCTTCGATCTTGATCTGGCCTGACATGAAGCCCTGCATACCAGCGGACTGGTCGTTGTCGATGAACAGGCGATGGGCCAGGTCAACGGGCAGAGTCATCTTGGTGGGGGCATTGGCATGATGACCTTTCTCGATCATGCCGGCATTCAAACTGATATCCACATCGCCAAAGTCGGTACCGGAAACAGTAATGTTGATCACCAAATCGTGCATGGCGGCGGGAACGTCCAGATCACCGGCAGCCTCTTTCAATTCAGCCACCTTTGCAAACCAATCTTCAGACAGGAACTTGAGACTCATTACACCTTCTCCTATAAATTTTTATTCTTGCTCTCAGGACGACCCTGAAGCCTTTTTTAACATTAATTTACACGTTTTAGTTTTCTACGTTATACGCTTTATACGCTGATCAATCAAACGACTGTTCGAGACGCTGACCGCTAACTTATAAAATCCCCACCGCAAAGACAATAGCCATTTTCACCATGGACCGGTCTTTTTTGGTCAAGACAAAACGGGCACCCGTATTAGGGCGCCCACGGCAACGGCCGGCTTCATCTTATAAATCAATCAACGAATGTCGTAACCCCGCTCCTCGTGGAGGACAATATCCAGCCCTTCGGTTTCCTGATCCTCACTGACCCGCAGACCCAGCACCTTATCCACCAGCTTCAACAACAGCCAGGACACCACCGCGGTATAAGAGAAGGTGGCGACAATCCCGATCAGCTGTACCTGTACCTGCGCACCAATGGAGCCATTATCCCCACCAAAGCCCAGCCCACTGAACACACCCAAGTCCGTTGCGCAGAAAACACCCACCAGCAAGGTGCCCAGGATGCCGCCGACCCCGTGCACCGGGAACACGTCCAGAGAATCGTCAATTTTCAACCGCTGCTTGAGGAACAAGGTGGCGAAGAAACAGATGGTGCCGGCACAGAGCCCGATCACCAGCGCGGCCGCCGGCCCCACCGAGCCTGACGCCGGGGTTATGGTGCCCAATCCGGCCACCATGCCGGTGACAATCCCCAGCACCGAGGGTTTGCCGTGCCGAATCCATTCACAGGCCATCCAGGCCAGGGAACCGGCCGCGGCAGAAATGTGGGTCACCAGCAACGCCATGGCGGCACTGCCATTGGCCGCCAGCGCACTGCCCGCGTTGAAGCCGAACCAGCCCACCCACAACATACCGGCACCGGTTACCGTCATGGTCATGTTGTGCGGCATCATCGGCGTGCCGGGAAAACCCCGCCGATTGCCGATTACCAGGGCGGCCACCAGGGCGGCCACCGCCGCGGTAATGTGCACGACAGATCCCCCTGCGAAGTCCAGGAACCCCATCTCAGCCAGCCAGCCGCCGCCCCACACCCAATGACACACCGGGGAATACACCAACAGCAACCAGGCCGAGCTGAACAGCAACATGGCCGAGAACTTCATGCGTTCAGCAAAGGCACCCACGATGAGTGCCGGCGTGATCACAGCGAAGGTCATCTGGAATGCGGCGAACAACACCGCCGGGATGTCGCCGTTAAGGGAATCCACCCCCATGGCCGCAAACAGTACATTGCCAAAGTCGCCAATAAATGGGCCCTGCTCCTCGGCCGAGCCGAAGGCGATGGTATAACCCACCACGAACCACAGGATCGACATCAGGCAAGTGAGTGTGAAGCACTGCATCAGCACCGACAATACGTTCTTGGACCGCACCAGACCGGCATAGAACAGCGAGAGCCCGGGAATCGTCATAAACAGTACTAAGGCTGTGGCCGTCAGAATCCAGGCGGTGTTGGCACCGCTCAGCTCATCAGCCACACCAAATGACGGAAACAGGAAAAACGACACAGCGAGCAATACCCGCCGCAGGTTGCTTAAACCCAACATTGAAGATACCCCTTGAAGGAAGATTGTTACTGAATTGGCCTTTTATTATTGGTGGTGCACCGGGCTGCCCAGATTAGAGCGCGGCTTCCCCCTGTTCGCCGGTACGAATGCGGATCACCTGTTCCAGCTCTGAAACGAAGATCTTGCCATCTCCGATTTTGGTGGTGTTGGCCGCTTTGGCGATCGCCTCGCACACTACGTCCACCAGGTTATTGTTCACTGCCACCTGCAGCTTGAACTTAGGGACAAAATCGATCACATACTCTGCCCCCCGATAGAGCTCAGTGTGACCCTTCTGACGCCCGAATCCCTTCACTTCTTCCAGCGTCATCCCGGTGATTCCCAGATCCGTTAACGCTTCGCGCACATCATCCAGCTTAAAAGGCTTGATGATTGCCGTAATCATTTTCATAATTGCCGCCCCAAATTTCTGTATCTCAGGAACATGTTTGGTAATTTACCGTGCTTTTGTTCTATTATGGTGCCTTCGCACCATTTAAGAGCATGCAGATTCTGGGCCATCTGACGATTTCTTTATTTTTCAACGATTTAGAAATTTTCAGGCTAGAGCTTTCATGAAAAACGCACCTTTTGCGATCACCTTAGCGCATTAGTGCACACTATTAGTGCTTGCCGATGTAGTACTAGAGAGGTATGGGCAGTGACTACCTTAGTTGACATGTATCAACAACGTACAACCGTTCACTTCTATAATGCGATGCTGCCATTTTCATCAATGGCAAGCCTTTAGCTTCGTGAAAGAAAACCGTAGTAACCGTGTGTGTTCAATCACTCAACACAGGAATGACACTCAATGAGTAATAGTCAAGCTGCAACGCCGCAATACGAGTATGGTGTCGTTAAGCAATTTGCGGTCATGACCGTAATCTGGGGCATCGTGGGGATGGCTGTCGGTGT
>NZ_RCHN01000021.1 GCF_003671495.1 Ketobacter sp.
ATCACAGGGTGCGCGACTTACAGCTCACGCACGCCGTAGCACCTAACAATATAAGTGTAGACGCCCGATGAAATTTGTTCAGAATTTGGCAAAAAAAATTACGGAATTTGTATACCTTGTTGCCGCAACATTTCAGCTAATTTTATTAGGGGTAAGCCAATCAACGCGTTAGGATCATCCCCTTCCAATTTCTTGAATAAGGTTATTCCCAGGCCTTCAGATTTAAAGCTTCCTGCGCAGTTAAAGGGCGTCTCTTTTTCGAGGTAACGCCGGATTTCATCCTCGTTCAGCTCCCGGAAGTGGACGTGAAAAGGCTCAACCACAGATTGGCCTTGGCCCGTTGTTGCATCATAAAGACAGAGGCTGGTAAAAAACGTGACCGTGTTTCCACTGCTGGCTTTCAATTGCTGAATGGCCGGTTCCATGGACCCGGGTTTGCCGTTGATCTGTCCATGCAGAACTGAGACCTGGTCACTGGCTATGATGAGCGCCTCGGGGTATCGGGCAGCGACGGCTTCCGCCTTTTGTCGGGCCAGGCGAGCCACCAGTTGCTCAGGCCGTTCGCCGGGAGCGGGGGTTTCGTCGATGTCCGGTGAGCAGGTTTCAAAGTCGGCGATCAGTTTGCGCAATAATTCCCGGCGAAAAGGGGAGCTGGACCCCAAGATAATCTGTCTCACTGTTCTCTCCGTAAGCTGCTTGAATAACAGCTTAAATAACAGAAGGTTAAACTCGATGTTTGGCAAACCCTAAGCCAGTAAGGGTGCGTGTTGGTCAGGATTTGCGGGGGAACCATGATCCCATAGCCAAAATGCCTGATCCAGTTGAAAAAAAGCCTGTTAAAGCCTTTGACAGAGTGCGGTACTGACCATAGAATTGCGCGCTTATGTTTGAGCACCCACTGCCCACAACCATCAAACCGGTGAAACTTGCCCGACAGGAAGGCAAGCTGATCGGGTTTATGCCGCTAAAGCAGCTGGTTAATCTGGCAGCAGATTGTGTCTCCGACCAGGGCCGAGTCGAAGCCGACCTTGCCCTGAAGATGGAGCAGGCCCGGCCGGAATTGCATGGCAGCGCAAGTGCTGACGTCAAGCTGGTATGCCAGCGCTGTCTGGAGCCGGTGGATGTACGGGTTGAAGTGAAGATTGCACTGGGATTCGTGCAAACGGAGGCCCAGATGGCGGAACTGCCGGAAAGCCTTGAGCCGTTTATGCTTGAGGAAGAGGAGATTCCCCTGGCAGAGCTGCTCGAACAGGAATTGATTTTGGCGTTGCCCATCGTTGCTTATCACTCAGCCTGCGAACCCTATCCTTATGAGGGGAAAGAGGCCGCCGAGGCAGCCGTGGATGAGAAGCCCAACCCGTTTGCTGTTCTGGAACAGCTTAAGGGCAAAACGAACAAACCCGATTAAGATAAAGTTGTAACTCAGGAGCATAACAATGGCAGTTCAACAGAACCGTAAAACCCGATCCAAGCGTGGCATGCGCCGTTCTCACGACAGCCTGTCCCGACCCACGTTGTCTGAAGACGTAACCACCGGTGAAGTTCATCGTCGCCATCACGTTACTCCGGACGGTTTCTACCGTGGTCGTCAGGTCATCGCCAGTAAAGACGACGAGTAAGCCCAGACCTCAGTATGGTTACCCTTGCGGTTGACGCAATGGGCGGGGACTTCGGTCCCGATGTAACAGTACCCGCAGTCCTGCGAGCCCTATCAGAGCAGCAGGACTTGCGGGTTTTGTTGTTTGGTGATCAGCAAAAACTGCAAGCGATTGTGGGGCCACGCAACGTGGATCGCCTCACGATTTGCCATTGTGAGCAGAGCATTGGTATGGGGGAATCCCCAGCCATCGCGTTGCGGACGAAGAAGCAATCTTCCATGGGTTTGATGTTGAGTGCGGTTCAGGATGGCCGGGCGGACGGTTGTGTCAGCGCGGGCAATACCGGTGCGCTCATGGCCCTCAGTCGCCACATTCTCAAAACCACCGAGTCCATTGATCGTCCCGCTATTATATCGGCCCTGCCTCGGGAAGATGGCAAGCATACCTTTGTCCTGGATTTGGGCGCCAATGTGGGCTGCGATTCGGAACAGCTGTATCAATTTGCCGTCATGGGGCAGGCGGTGGCCCAGGTGCTGGATGGCAGTGCCAGGCCATCGGTGGCACTCCTCAATATTGGCAGCGAAGAAATCAAAGGCAACGATCAGGTGAAAGCCGCCAATGACCTGTTACGCGCAGATCAATCCCTCAACTACCTGGGTTATGTGGAAGGTTCCGATTTGTTCCGGGACAAAGTGGATGTAGTGGTTTGTGATGGTTTTGTGGGCAATGTGGCACTGAAAACCATCGAAGGCCTGGCCCGATACATCATTTCCGAGGTGCGTCGCGAATTTTCCCGCAGCGTATGGAGCCGGATACTGGGGCTTCTGGTTGCACCGTTGTGGCGCAAACTGGAAAGCCGGATCAATCCCAGCGGCTACAACGGGGCCGCATTTGTCGGCTTGAGGGGCGTGGTGGTGAAAAGCCACGGCAACGCGGACGCGATTGAATTCAATCAGGCCATACTGGCGGCCCGTCAGTATGTGGATAAGAAATTACCGGAAAAAATCGAAACTCTGCTGAGATGATGCTGCCAAATTTTGTTACTTTTCCGATGAGCAGCCCGTGCCTATGCCGGTTATGATTGGCAAATCTTCTGCAGGCTGATTGCCCATTGAATACAAGGTATGTCATGAATAAAGAACTCGCGTTTATCTTCCCGGGTCAGGGATCCCAGGCCGTTGGCATGATGGCAGATTTGAATCTTGCTCATCCTGCGGTGAAGCAGACCTTTGACGAGGCATCCGAAGCCTTCGGTCAGGATATGTGGCAGTTGGCCCAGAATGGCCCGGACACACTGCTGGCCCAAACCGAGATAACCCAACCCATTATGTTCGTGGCCGGGTTGGCCGCCTGGCGGGCCTGGTGTGCGGCCACCGAAGTGCGTCCAGCGCTGATGGCCGGGCACAGCCTGGGGGAATACACTGCCTACGTTGCCTCCGGTGCGATCTCGTTGAGCGAAGGGGTCAGTCTGGTGAAGCGGCGTGGCGAGTTGATGCGTGATGCCTGCCCGGGTGGACAGGGTAAAATGGCCGCCTTGCTGGGACTGGACGATGACAAGGCGATCGCGGTCTGTGGTGATGCCGCCCAGGGCGACGTGGTGCAGGCGGTCAATTTCAACTCTCCCGGTCAAGTGGTGATTGCTGGTCATGCCGCCGCGGTGGACCGGGCCATCGAATTGGCAAAAGAAGCCGGTGCTAAAAAAGCTATGCCCCTGGCGGTGAGCGTGCCCTGTCATTCCGACCTGATGAGGCCGGCTGCGGAGGAATTGGCAGAACAGCTGCGGGCCACGGAGATTTCCGCACCGGCCATTCCCGTGGTGAACAATATTGATGCACAGATTGAGCTGGACCCGGCCCGGATTCGGGAAAAACTGATCGCACAGTTGTACAGCCCGGTGCTGTGGGTGGCTTCGGTGAACACCATGGCCGAAGCCGGTATTACCACGCTGGTGGAGTGTGGTCCGGGGAAAGTGTTGTGTGGTATGAGCAAACGTATTGTACGGGGTCTGAATGTGTTTACACTGCAGGACCAGGCCGGATTCGATGCAACTCTGGCCGCCCTTAATTCATAAATAACGATAACGACCGATAAAGGAGTGCGACATGTCCCTAGAGGGTAAAGTGGCATTGGTAACCGGTGCCAGCCGCGGAATAGGCAGGGCAATCGCTGAATCACTGATCAAGCAAGGCGTCATTGTGGCGGGAACCGCGACCACGGAATCCGGTGCCGAGAAAATATCTGAATACATCAGCGCAGCCGGTGGTAACGGCAAGGGGTACTGTCTGAACGTGACCGATCCGTCCAGCATTGATGTGGTGATGAACGAGATCCAGAAGGAGTTTGGTGCGCCGCTGATTCTGGTGAACAATGCGGGAATCACGCGGGACAATCTGATGTTGCGCATGAAAGAGGAGGAGTGGGATCAGGTCATCGACACTAACCTCACATCGGTATTCCGCATGAGCAAAGCCTGCTTGCGCGGCATGACCAAAGCCCGTTGGGGCCGTATCATCAACATCAGTTCGGTGGTAGGGCTGATGGGTAACATGGGGCAAGCGAATTACAGCGCGGCCAAATCCGGTCTGGAGGGGTTCACCCGCTCCCTGGCGAAAGAAATCGGCTCCCGTGGTATTACCGTGAACGCGGTGGCCCCCGGTTTTATCGATACTGACATGACCAAAGAGCTGCCGGAAGCCAACAAGGAGTTGATGCTGGCTCAAATTCCCGCTGGGCGTTTGGGCCAGCCGGAGGAGATCGCGGCGACCGTCACCTTCCTCGCCGGTGAAGAATCTGGTTACATTACAGGGGCAACAATTCCTGTTAATGGCGGTATGTATATGTGATATAGTTGCCGCACTGGTTTGATGGTGCCTGCCGGGGCCCAAAGCCGCTCTGGGGAAGGCTTTACAGGCACACTGCTTTATATAAACTATAAAACCCTAATGTATATAGGGATCAATGCACAGGAGATAAGAGTCAAATGAGTAGCAATATCGAAGAGCGCGTCAAGAAGATCGTAGCCGAACAGCTTGGCGTAAAACTGGAAGAGGTCACTAATGACGCTTCTTTCGTCGAAGATCTGGGGGCTGACTCTCTTGACACCGTCGAGTTGGTAATGGCTCTGGAAGAAGAATTCGAAACTGAGATTCCTGACGAAGAAGCTGAGAAAATCACCAAAGTTCAGGAAGCCATCGATTACGTTCAAGCTAACCTGTAAGCTGTTCTCGATATCGTAAAGCCGCTGTTTTTCAGCGGCTTTTTTTTGCCTGTTGATTCAGGCCCAGGCGTTCAGTGGGATCATCATTGCGTTTGATAATGTCTGGTTACGAAATCTTTTGAAAGATATTTCATCTATATAACAAATATGTAACAAGGGTAAACTAGCGTTCCAGGTGGATATACTTGGGATTCAGATTAGCCGTTTGGAGGAAGTGTTGTGAGCCGCAGAGTGGTGATCACTGGGATGGGGGCTGTTACCCCCTTGGGTAACAGCGTGGAAGAGACCTGGCAAGGTCTGCTGGCAGGAAAGAGTGGTATAGCCCCAATCGACAACTACGATGTCTCCAGTTATGCGACCAAGTTCGCCGGCCAGATTCGTGGTCTGGACGTAACGGAGTACATGTCGGCGAAAGAAGCGCGCAAGATCGATCCATTCATTCAGTATGGATTGGTGGCCAGCATTCAGGCCATCCGTGACTCCGGGCTGGAGGTGACGGATGCCAATCGCAAACGGATTGGGGTCGCAGTGGGCTCCGGCATCGGCGGTATCGGAACCATCGAGCGCAACAAAGAGTTGCTGGATAAGGGCGGTGTGCGCAAGGTCAGTCCGTTCCTGGTACCGGGCTCCATCATCAATATGATCTCTGGCAATCTGTCCATCATGTACGGCCTGCAGGGCCCGAACTGGGCAATCACCACGGCCTGTACAACCGCAACCCATTGCATTGGTTACGCCTCCCGTATGATCAAGTACGGCGACGTAGACGTCATGGTTGCCGGTGGTGGCGAGTGTGGCTCATCCCCATTGGGTATGGCTGGCTTTGTGGCGGCACGGGCTCTGTCCAGTCGCAATGACGACCCACAGGCGGCGAGCCGTCCCTGGGATCGTGATCGTGACGGGTTTGTGCTGGCGGACGGCGCCGGGGTGCTGGTGCTGGAAGAGTACGAGCATGCCAAGCAGCGCGGCGCCAAGATTTACGGAGAGTTGATCGGCTTCGGTGCCAGCAGCGACGCCCATCATATTACTGCGCCCCCGGAAGATGGGCGCGGCGCGGCGGATGCCATGTTGAACGCCATCAATGACGCCGGCATCAATGGTGCGGAGGTGGACTATGTGAATGCCCATGGGACCTCCACCCAGGCAGGGGACATTGCGGAAACCAACGCCATCAAGTCGGTGTTCGGCGATCACGCATACCAACTGTCTGTCAGCTCCACCAAGTCCATGGTGGGTCATTTGTTGGGGGCCGCCGGCGGAGTGGAAGCCGTGTTTACCCTGCTGGCCATGCAGGACCAGGTGGCTCCCCCCACCATCAACCTGGACAATCCCGATGACGGTTGCGATCTGGACTACGTGCCCCACACGGCCAAGGAGCGCAAGATCGAGATCGCGGTGTCCAATTCATTCGGCTTTGGCGGAACCAACGGCACTCTTGTCTTCAAGCGTGTCTGACAACGTCGCAGCGAGCGTCCCCACCTGGATCAACGGGCAGCCTGCTGATGCGGTGCCCGTTTCCGATCGTGGCTTGGCCTACGGTGACGGATTGTTTGAAACGCTTCGGGTCACTCAGTCTGGCCCTGTGCTGCTCGACCTGCACCTTGAGCGCCTGCAGCAGGGGTTGCAGCGGCTGGCAATTCCCCACGATTGGCAGTGCCTTGCCAATGAGGTCCAGAGTTACCCGGGCCTGCAATGCCCTGGCGTGGTGAAGTGGACAGTAACCCGGGGGCAGGGCGGACGGGGTTACAGCGCAAACCAGGTGCAGGGCCCCACCCGCATCCTTTCCTGGTACCCATTACCGCTTTATCCCAAAGAATACGCTACGGCGGGGGTGTCGGTGCATTCCTGTCAGCAGGCGCTGGCGGAACAGCCGGTCTTGGCCGGTTTGAAACACTTGAATCGCCTGGAGCAGGTTTTGGCGCGGCAAGAGTGGGATGATGCCCATCAGGAAGGGCTGATGCTGGACTACCAGGGTAATGTGATCGAGGGGGTTTTCAGCAATCTGTTTCTGGTGCGCCAGGGTCAGCTGTTCACCCCGGATCTTGCGCGCTGTGGTGTGGCGGGCACCATGCGCCGCTGGCTGCTGGAGCAGTTTGATCGTAATGGCTATTGCGTCGCTGTCGGCGGCGTCACGTTCCGGGATATCCAACTTGCTGACGAATGGTTTTTTTGCAACAGTGTTTATGGAATATGGCCCGTGCGCCAATGGGAGCAAAGCACCTGGGGAGTGGGTGAGATCACGCGCCAGGCTCAGCAGTGGGTGAAGGATCGTTGGCAATTCTGAAAAAAATATTGTTGGCCGGGTTGGTATTGGCGGTGCTTGCGTGTGGGGTTGTCCTCTATGCGGTGTCGTGGCTGAATCAATGGGCCGAGGCGCCGATGCGGTTGCAGCAGGATCAGGTCTTGAACGTGCCGCCGGGATCGTCTTTATATCGACTTTCCATCGAGCTGGAGCAACTGGGTTTGATCGAACAGGGGCGCTATCTGCGTTGGTATATCAAGCTCAACAAGCTGGGGCATTTCATCCAGGCCGGTGAATATGCGGTACCCCAGGGCACCACCCCCCATCAACTCATTGCCCGCATTCAAAAGGGCGATGTCATCCAGTATTCTGTGACCCTGATCAACGGTCAAACCTTTGGCGAGTTTCTGCAGACATTGCGGGCTGACCCGGTGTTGATTCAGCGTGTGCCTGACATGACTCATGCTCAGATCCTGGCGGCACTTCAGGAAGAGCGAACCCATCCAGAGGGGTTGTTCTATCCCGACACCTATCACTACCGGCGGGGCGATTCCGATCTGGATATTCTGCGGCGGGCCCACGGGCGTATGGCGGAGCTGCTGGCCCGGGCCTGGGATCAGCGGCAGGAGGGTTTGCCCTACAAGGATGCGTATGAAGCCTTGATCATGGCTTCGATCGTGGAAAAGGAAACCGCTGTGGGCGAAGAGCGGGCGTTGATCGCCGGCGTGTTTGTGAACCGGCTGAACAAGAAAATGCGTTTACAGACCGATCCCACCGTAATTTATGGGCTGGGGGATCAATACCAGGGCAACATCACCCGGGCCCACCTTAAGGCCTACAGCCCCTACAATACCTATCGTATCAACGGGCTGCCGCCAACCCCCATTGCCAATCCGGCGCTGCCGGCCATCGAAGCGGCCTTGCATCCTGCCACCACAAACGCGTTATACTTCGTGGCCAAAGGTGATGGCAGCCATCACTTCTCCGAGACCTTGCAGGAGCATACCAAGGCCGTGCGCCAGTACCAATGGAAGCGCCGGGCCGACTATCGCTCCAGCCCCCAGTAGCCAGCGAATCTAAGACAGCGAATTTCGACTACATGACCCAGCATATTGCCCCCCGTGGCAAGTTCATTACCGTTGAGGGCACCGAAGGGGTGGGTAAAACCACCAACCTGGAGTACGTCCGCAACTGGTTGCAGCAGCGCAATATCCCTTTCATCAGCACCCGGGAACCCGGTGGCACCCCCCTGGCGGAGCAGTTGCGCGCGTTATTGTTGCAACCCCGGGAGGAGGTTGTGGACCAGACCGCGGAGTTGCTGATGGTGTTCGCGGCCCGGGCCCAACACCTGAATCAGGTGATCCAGCCGGCCTTGGCACGGGGCGACTGGGTGCTGTGTGATCGCTTTACCGACGCCACCTATGCTTATCAGGGCGGCGGTCGGGGGATGGACCAGGCGTTGATTGCCCAGCTGGAAGCCCTGGTGCAGGGCAGTCTGCGCCCGGATGCTGTGATTCTGCTGGATGTGCCAGTGGAGATTGGCCTGTCGCGGGCGCGGGAGCGGGGTGATCTGGATCGTTTTGAGCAGGAAGATGTGGCTTTCTTTGAGCGGGTGCGTGCCGCGTACCGGCAACGTGCGCAGGGTCAGGACAGTTACCATCTGGTGGATGCCAGCCAGCCCCTGACGCAGGTGCAGGCAGACCTGGGGCGGGTGCTGGCAGCGTTAGAGAGGCATTGGACGGCATGAGTCTGGCAGATATCAACCACGTGCAGGCGGCCCTGCCCTGGCAGGCCGCCCATTGGGATGGCTTGATGGCCCGCCTGCAGGACCAGCGCATGGCCCATGCCCTGATGCTGCGGGGGGAGGCCGGAACCGGTAAGAACCAGTTCGCCCTGGCCCTGGCCCAGTATCTGCTTTGCAGCAAGCCGGTGGCCAATACCGCCTGTGGCAAGTGTAAGGGGTGTCAGCTCAATCTGGCGGGTTCCCATCCGGACATGACCATCCTGGAGCCGGAAGAGCCCGGTCGTGCCATCAAGGTGGACCAGGTACGGCAGGTGGTGGATTTCGTCAGCAAGAAAGCGCAACTGGATGGTTTTCGCATTGTCATCGTCAGCCCGGCGGAAGCCATGAATGTGAATGCCTCCAATGCCCTGTTGAAGTCTCTGGAGGAGCCCGGGGAGCGCACAGTCTTGATTCTGGTGTCCCACCAGATCACCGGGGTGTTGCCAACCATCCGCAGCCGTTGCCAGGTATTGGACTTTCCCATTCCCGGACGGGAACAGGCGCTGGCCTGGCTGAATACCCTGGTGGGGGACACGGCTAAATCCGAGAAGCTGTTGAACGTGGCCGGCGGTGCCCCGGTGCGGGCCCTGGAGCTGAATCAAAGCCAATGGCTGGGGGAGCGCGCCACGGTCCTGCAGCACTGGCTGGGCGTGTTGACCGGCAAGCGGGACCCGGTGCGCACCGCTGAGGCCTGGAGCCAGTACCCCATCGTGGATGTGCTGGCCTGGTTGCTGGCCTGGCACATTGATCTGGCCAAGCTGGTGGCCGGCGGTGGCAGTGTCATCATGAACGAAGATCTGCGGCCGGACCTGCAGGCTGCGGCCACCGTCATCAACCTGGACCGGCTGTTCGCCTGTCATGATCACCTGCTGCAGGTGAAGCGCATGTTGAACAGCCAGGGTAACCCTAACCCTCAGTTATTATTGGAAGAAATTTTGTTGAAATGGTCACAGGCCGGTCTGCGCTAGCTGGCATTGGATAGGGCACCTGCTAAACTGGTAACAACATAAATGAATTCGGTTCGATAGCATTATGGCAATAGGTGGCTCACGAAGCGGCATTTTGTCCCTCACCATCAAGGACAAGGCGGTGCTCTATGCAGCGTACATGCCCTTCATCCGCAATGGCGGGTTGTTCATTCCCACCAACAAACAGTACAAGTTGGGGGAGGAGGTCTTTCTCCTGTTGAACCTGATGGAAGAGACAGAGAAGATCCCGGTGGCCGGCAAGATCATCTGGGTGACTCCCAAGGGAGCCCAGGGTAACCGCGCTGCGGGCATTGGGGTCCAATTCAATGACCAGGACGACACCGCGCGCTCCAAAATTGAAACCTATCTGGCCGGTGCGCTGGAGTCCGACCGCCCCACCCACACCATGTAAAGGCACTGACCCGTTCTGTTCCGCTGCGGAGGCCAGATCCCCGGCCTCCTCGAATGATCCCTCCGTTCTGTGTAAAATCACAGCCCTGAATCCCGACGGATAATCCGTTGGTCATCGACTTACTGAAACACCAAACAGGAATCCATTTCATGCTGGTAGATTCCCACTGCCATCTGGACAAGCTGGATCTGAGCGCCCACGGCGGGGATCTGGAGGCTGCGTTGCAGGCCGCTTACGACCGCCACATCCGCCACATACTCTGTATTGGCATAAATCTGGAAAACATCGACCAGGTGGTGGCGCTGGCGGAGCGCCATGCACCGGTGTTTGCCTCGGTTGGAGTACATCCGCTGTATCGGGAAAGCCGTGAGCCCACCCAAGAGGATTTGTTGAGCATCGCCCGTCATCCCAAAGTGGTGGCCATCGGTGAAACCGGCCTCGACTATTTCTATGGGGAAGGGGATCTGCAATGGCAGCGGGATCGATTCCACATTCATATCGAAGCGGCGCGACAGTGCCGGTTGCCGCTCATCATCCATACCCGGGGTGCGAAGGAAGACACCTTGCGGGATCTGCGGGAAATTGGCCAGGGTGAGGTGAACGGTGTATTGCATTGCTTTACCGAAGATCTGGATATGGCGAAGCAGGCGTTGGATCTGGGTTTTATGATTTCCATCTCTGGTATTGTCACGTTTCGCAATGCCACAGAGTTGCGCGACGTCGTGAAAGCACTGCCGTTGGATCGACTCCTGGTGGAGACGGACGCGCCCTGGCTGGCGCCGGTTCCCCATCGCGGCAAGCAGAACGAACCCCAATACGTGGTGGAGGTGGCGGAGAAAGTGGCGCAGATCAAAGGGTTGAGTTTGGATGAAGTGGCCCGTGTCACCACTGAGAACTTCTTTACGGTGTTTGCCAAAGCGCGTTTGAACGCGGATCAGGTTGGAGTGCAAGGATGACCATGGAGCTGTCACAACTGCTGATTGCGCTGGGCGGCCTGCTGTTGGGCGCCATACTGGGAGCGTTGATCGGGCATTTTCGGGGGCAGGCCCAGCTGGAAAAAATTCGCGCCCACACCGAGCGCGAAGCGGCCTTGCAGCAGCAGGCGCTGGAGCAACAGCAGCAGAAACTTACGCTGCTGGAACGCAGTGAAGTGGAAAAGAGCGAGTTGCTGGAGCGCTTGAGGCATCAGTTGGGCGAGGCGGAAAAACGGCTGGCCCAGGCCGAGGAGCAAAGCCGCCAGCAGCAACGGTTACAGGACAAATTGGCGGCCACCGAACGCCAGGTGGTGGAGCACCAGCTGGAGCTGAAGCGCGAACACGGTGAAGTAAAAGACCTTAAAGCCCGGTTGGAAGCAGCCCAACGGGAAACCCAGGAAAAACTGCAGTTGCTGCAGGAAGCCAAAGAACAGATGAAACTGGAATTCCAGAACATTGCCAACAAACTGTTCGAGGACAAGAGTGAGAAGTTCACCCAGCAGAATAAAAATAATATGGGGGAGATTCTGAACCCCCTCAAGGAACAGATTTTCGAATTCAAAAAGAAAGTGGAGGACGTGTACGACAAGGAGAGTCGCGACCGGGTCAGTCTGCTGCAGGAAATCGTGTCCCTGAAAGAGTTGAACACCCGCATGAGCACCGATGCCCTGAACCTCACCCGGGCCCTGAAAGGCGACAACAAGGCCCAGGGTAACTGGGGTGAAATGGTGTTGGAAAAGGTTCTGGAGGCGTCCGGTCTGCAGAAAGGGCGCGAATACGAAACCCAAGGCAGCTTTACCAATGAAACCGGGCAACGTTTGCGCCCGGACGTGGTGGTGCACCTGCCGGAAGGCAAGCATGTGGTGATTGATTCCAAAGTGTCGCTGATTGCCTGGGAGCGTTTCTGTGCCGAAGAGGATGCCCGGCAGGATGTGAACCTGCGGGCTCATATTGAATCGATCCGGTCCCATATCAAGGATCTGAGCGCCAAAAACTATCAGGATCTGTACGGTATCAACACGCCGGACTACGTGCTTATGTTTGTGCCCATTGAGCCGGCGTTCCTGAAAGCCCTGGAAAGCGACAGCGGCCTGTTCGGAGATGCTTTTGACAAGAACATCATGTTGGTGTGCCCATCAACATTGCTGGTGACGTTGAAAACCATTCACAACATCTGGCGCTTTGAGTACCAGAACCGCAATGCACTGGAAATCGCCCGCCAGGCTGGCAATCTGCACGATCAGTTTGTGTTGTTCGCGGAATCCCTGGAAGACATCGGGGACAAGATCGACAAAACCCAGCGTGCCTATGACACCGCCCATAAACGCTTGGTTTCCGGTAAAGGGAATCTGGTGCGACGGGTCAGCCAGTTGGAAGCCCTGGGCGCCAAGGCCCGTAAAACCATGCCGGAATCCCTGCAGTTGGACCCGGAAGAGGAGTCTGAAACCCCCAGCTAGGGTTGTACGTTTTTGCAAGGCTCGGAAAAATCAATGACGAACTGGTCAAACCCGATCACCAGCACGCCAATGGCACGGGTTGAGCGCGGGTTATAGATCGGGGCGGAGATCTTGATCAGCATCAAGTGCGTACTTTCATCCAGCATTTCGGATTGAACATACACTTTTCCCTCTGGCAAGCCAATGGCCTGCAGGTACTGGGCTTCATCGCCTTGCCAGAAGTCAGTGGTTTTCTCCGTCGCCGCCACCAAACCGCCGTTGCGTCCGATCAGCAGCCCTTCCCCCTGAATGGAAATGCGTTTTATCCAGTCACGCATGGCCTGTGCCGAAGGATGATTGATGATGGCATCCAGGTAGATGTCCCCGGGCTTCAATGTGGGCCAGAGTGTGTCTAGCCGGTGCGGGTCGGGGGGAGAGGTGTTGTAGTTGTTGACGCCGGCAATGATCACCGGATCGCGGGAAAATTCAATGACACGCTGGCCCAGGCACTCCAGGCGAGGCTGAATCTCAAGGCTGTCCATCTGCGCGAATAATGGAGCCGATAGCGGGGGCATCAGCACCATCAGTAATACACACAATACGTGCTTCAAATTATTGTTCTCCAGCCTGCAACATCCTTGTCCCACCACGTTGACCACAAATCTTGCCAAAAAAAAACCCGGTATCCTGGGGGGGGAACCGGGTTAAGACCAATAGGAGTTAAATATGCGGTACTCGATCCTCGGTACCTGGACCACACTAGGTGACCCAACCAATGTTCATTCTCACGTTTGGGGGGAAGTGAGCAACATCAGTAATGATAAGTATTGTCGAGGTTACGAAAACATCCAGAAAGCTTTTAAACTTATTAGCAATTAAAACAAGCAAATTGCAAAGCTTTCAGAATAAGTATGAAGTTTGCGTACTTATCGTCCTTACTTACCGGTCCTATTGGTCTTGGCGTGAGTTGATGGGCGTGACTTTTTTGGCGTCTGGCTTGGCATCCTGAGCCTTCACATCCTGGTTGACGTCGCCACCCGCTTCGGCACGAGTGCCGGCCACTGGCTCATCCTCTCCCGATTCGACCTGGTTAGATTTAAACACAAGAGCAGGATCCTGCTCCACCCCTGAATAGACGCCGCTGCCTTTCCAGGGGATCAGTCTTTCCTGCTCATAGAGTTTGAAATCGATAAACGGGTATTTGATGATCTCGAAATTAGGCGACTGATCGATCTCATAGGGCATGCATAGTACAGGATGCCGACGGAGCAATTGCACACCCTGGTCTCCGGTGATCTTCACCAGGGGGTAAACCGGAAACTGGATGAAGCCGAAACACTCCGCCACAAAGGCCGCGGTGACATTTTTGGTATGGCGACCGGCCCAGCGCCGGAACAGGCTGCCGCGCCAGCGGGCCGGCAGCAGACTCCAGGGGAAAAAGAAGCGGAGCAGATCAAACAGAAAGCCGCCACCCTTGTGCGCACCCAGACGATTGACACCAAAGCGGATGACCTGGCTGGCGTCCTTTTCGCTGAGGCTTTTGGGGCGACAGATTCGGAGGTGATCCTGTTCGTACTCCGTCAGCGGCGTGACCACAATGCCTTCCCCCAGGCGGGCTTCGATCAGCAGGGGGGTATCCGGCGGGCCGTTAAAAAAATGGCTGATGATGGTTTTCAGGTCCGCGTCCACAATGTCCAGGGGGCGGCCGATGTAAAGCGCCGCATGACTCCAGGGGGATAGGGTCACGTTCTGAATGGTGCGGTCTGCCTTGCTGCTGCCTTCCACCAGCACGACATCACAGGGCCGGATCTCGGCGCGGATGCGATCAAAATCGCTTAATCCATGCTCTTTTGCCTCACCGGTACGGGTCAGCCATTCCAGGATGAATGCGATAAACTGTTTAAAAACCTGCATGATGGTACTCCTGCTTCACGCCTGCATGCCCTGTTTATTGTGGGATCCGTTCCACGGCTTTCACCAGAACGCTGTCCGGGGTGTAGAAATGGGGGGAGAAGCGGACACCGCCGCCACGGCAAGCGCACACCACCCCTTGGTCCCGCAGTTGGGCGAACAAGGATTCTGGCGCAATTCTGCGGTGACGAAAAGTGATAATGCCGGATCTTTGTGGGCGTTCCAGGTCCGTCAACAGCTCCAGGTCACTGCGTTGTTGCAGGGCTGCCTGCAGCAAATGGACTTTGGCCAGCAGCTCCTGGTGCACTTGATCCAGTCCGTACTCCAGCAACAAGCCCAGACTGGCGTTGAGGGCATAGGCGCCCAGCATGTTGGGGCTGCCGCACTCGAACCGCTTGGCGTCTTCGGCGATTTCCCAGGTTTTGCGGTCGTAGTTGCCCCGGTCTTGCACCATATGCCAGCCGAACTGATTCAGGCTGAGTTGATCCAACGCGCGGTCACTGACGTAAAACAGGGCCAGACCCTCCGGCCCCAGCATCCATTTGTGGCCATCCGCCACCACGAAGTCCGCCTGGCAATCCGTGACGGAAAAGGGCAGGGCGCCGATGCTTTGAATGGCGTCCACACAGAACAGGATATTGCGCTCGCGGCAGGCTTGTCCCAGTCGTTCCAGGTCCAACACCAGCCCGCTAGCATACTGCACGGAGCTGACCGACAGCAGGCGCACGGAGTCGTCCAACGCGGCAATGATGTTGTGCTCCGGATCTTCGCCAGCGAGCCCGGCTTCGATCACCTTCACGCCTTTTGACCCGAGTGATTCCCATACAATGCGATTGCTGGGGAATTCCTGGTCGGTGATGACGATGCGGTCCCCGGGGTGCCAGTCCAGGCCGTAGGCGATGGCGGACAGGCCTTCCGAGGTGCTTTTCTGCAGGGCAATGTTGCGGGTGGACGGTGCCCCGATCATCTGTGCCAGTTTGGCCCGCAACGCGTTTTCGGTTTGCAGCCAGACCGGGTAATCGGTGGCACCCCGCTGCAGGTTCTCCCGGGCGAATGCCTGCACCGCGTCCGCCGTCCGTTTGGGCCAGGGCGCCACGGCGGCATGGTTGAGGTAACAGATATCTGGGTCCTGGGGAAATTCCTGTTCTAGCAAGCGCTTGGACACGGGTTTGAATCCTCGTTGTTTTATCCGGATAGTCTATAGTGTGAAAGGGCGTGACTCAAAGGTCACGGATGGGGTGGGCCGGGGTTGCCCGACAACCTGCTGTTTTATAAGGTCGAATTGTTCAAAAAAGAAGATATTGGCCGCCAAGTTATAGGAAATGGTGTTCAAATTGCGCATAATTGCGCACCAAATTGCGGTAGCGGAGTCTAGGTAGATGAGTGATTTGCAGAAAGCCAGCCAGAAAGCACAGGAATTTCGCAAACGTGAAGAGGAAATCCTGGAACGGGCCCAGGAGCTCTTTATCGCCCACGGGGAAGACAAGGTCACCGTGGAGATGATTGCAGACGCCGTGAACATTGGCAAAGGCACCATCTACAAACACTTCGAAACCAAGGACGAGATCTATTTGCGGCTCATGATCCGATATGAGGAGGAGCTGGCGGAGATGTTCGACCGCCTCAATGAGGGGCAGACCCAGGACCGCGCCAAGCTGGCCAAGGATTATTTCTCATTCCGCATGAAAGACCCGGAAAAATACGCGTTGTTTGATCGCCTTGAGCACAAACTTACCAATCGAACGTCCTGCCCCGACCTGGTGGCAAAACTGCACGAAATCCGTGCCAGCAACCTGGATAAACTGGCCAGCGAGATCAAATCCAAAATCGACGATGGCACCCTGGAAAACGTACCCCCGTATTTTCATATCTTTGCGGCCTGGGCGCTGGTGCATGGCGCCGTCGCCCTGTACCACTCCAAGTTCTATCAGGAGTTCATTGAGGATAAAGAAGGCTTCTTCAATTTCCTGGGGGATGTGGGCATCCGCATGGGCAATCGCCGCAAATAAAACCCTTTCCTGCCGGAACCTGAGTTCTCCTCAACTATACTGAAAGCATTCGTATAGCGAGGAGAACGTCTGTGCTGATCCGATTTCTGCTGCTTGGACTCTGTGTGGTGCTGGGGGCGTGCTCCTCTGAGACATACCTGGCCAACTCGTCCACCTCCACCTTTGACCGTTATTCCCCGGTGGGAAGCCGACAGGTGAGCCGGGACCAGCAGCTGGTGTTGGCGTCCCACTATCATATCCGGATCGGTTATGCCGCTGACGGGCGTTCCAGCAAAGAGGTGGCTGACCTCAATCTGAGTGCGCGGGACAGCCTGGCCCGTTACCTGAAACGTTATTTCTCCCATGTCCAGGTGGCAAACGAACCGCAGTCACTGCCTTTGGCCCTGCAAAACGCCCGCTCTGCAGGCGCGCAGTTGCTGTTGTATCCCCGCATCGAAAACTGGCCCAACATTGAACCGATTCGGGTACAGGAATGCGAAGACGACGACGGCAACCGCAAAACCAGCCTGGGCGCCTGCGAGCAAACCAGTGAGTCACAGTCTGCGGAACTGGTGCTGAGTGTGGGGATTTACGATGTGCTTTCCGGACAGCATCTGGATTCCATCCAGGCACGTTCCGAACGGGGTATGGCAGCGTATTTTTATAATAATAACCAGCAGGAACTGGATGAATTAAGTCAGATGATTGTGATGCGATTGAATGCCAGCGGGGGACGCTATTAGTGTTGTGCACTTAACATTCATTGGTGTTAAGATTGTGTTGTCCTATTGTTTTACAGATACTTTTTTACAGATGTTGTTTTACATCGACAGAGATGCAGCTGTTCTACAGCGTGTCCAGTAACACTAAGCCTGCAGTAAAACCATAATTTCAAGCGACCAATTTGGGTGTCAGGGATGTACTCAGCGTTTTTCATCTTCGCCGCTTGGGCGGGGGATTGCATGTGAAGCAGGTGTTCGATCGATTATCGGTGGCCAACAAGCTGGTGCTGATCAATCTGGTGGTCGTCATGTCTGCATTGAGCTCGGCATTGTTGTTTTTTATTTTTTCCGAGCGCGCCGAGCATCGCAATCTTTTCATCGACGACCTGCGTGAACACAGTCAATTCCTGGCCCGGGTTCTTGCTCCGACGCTGGATGCGAATAATGCGGACCAGGCCCAAACCATACTCAATGCCAGCGCCCTGAACCAGGGCATCATCGAGGTCATCCTGTTCGATCAGCAGCGCCGCGTGCTGGCGTATTTCAATCGGCAGCAACGGCCCCTTGAGGAAACTGAGTACGCCTACCTGTACGGCGGTCGCCTGCAGTGGCCGGAGGATAGCACCAGCTCCGTGGTGTTTTCCCGTCAGGGCGTGTTTTTGTTTGTGCGTATTCCCTACGGGGAGAACCTGCAGGGTGGCTTGTTCGTACATTCCTCACTGGAGGGCATGAATGCCGGCGACGGGCAGGGCACCTGGATATTTGCCAGCGTGTTTCTGTGCGCGCTGCTGATTTCCCTGTTGATCATCCGCCGCATGATTGTGCTGATTACCGAGCCCATACAGAAGGTTCTCAATGCTGTCAAAACTGTGGGGGACGAGGGCAACTACACCGTTCGGGTAGAGGGCAGTGCGCACGATGAGCTGGGTGAGCTGGCGGAGGCCTTTAATGACATGTTGCAGGCCATCGGGGAGCGGGACGCGGAGCTCAGCAAACAGCATCTGAAGCTGGAGGCCGAAGTCCAGGAGCGTACCCACGAACTGCGCATTACCAATGAGAACCTCGAGAAAACCGTAAAAGCCCTGCAGCAGGCCAACCGGGCCATTCGCATCTCGGAAGAGAACAAGCGCATCGCCGAAGCCAGTGCCCGTTCCAAGGCTCATTTCCTGGCCAATATGAGTCACGAGCTGCGAACACCCATGAATGGTGTGTTGGGTATGCTGTCGTTGTTGCAGGACACCGAACTGAATGAGGAGCAGCGCGAGTACCTGGGCGTGGCTTATGATTCTGGTCATGTGTTGCTGGAACTGATCAACAACGTGCTGGATCTGTCCAAAATCGAGCAGGGTAAATTGGTGCTGGAGTCGATCCCTTTCGACTTGCGCAGGAGCCTGGAGGAAGTCTTCACCATTGTGGCGGAATCCGCCCAGGGCAAAGGCTTGGAACTGGCCTTGGACTGGACCCCATCCACCCCCACCCAGGTCATCGGCGATCCGGTTCGGTTCAAGCAATTGATGTTGAACCTGGTGGGCAACGCCATCAAGTTTACCCAGAGCGGCCATGTGCTGGTGACCTTCCGCCTGGTGGGGGATTTCGGTGCGCGCAAGCGTTATCGCTTTGAGGTCTGCGATACCGGGGTGGGCATCAAGGATGAGGTGGCCGAGGTGATCTTCGAAAAGTTTTCCCAGGCAGACCCATCCACTACCCGCGAATACGGCGGTACGGGTTTGGGCCTGGCCCTGTGCAAACAACTGACCCGTTTGATGGAAGGCCAGATCGGGGTGCACAGCGAATTTGGCAGCGGCAGCACCTTCTGGTTTGAAGTGTATTTTCAAGGGCAGGAGGAAGCCAGTGAGAGCAAGCGCTGGATCGAGCCGGAGTCTGCCCGTTTTCTGCTGTTGGAACCCAGTCGGGCGGCGCAATCCAGTTTTGCCTCCTACCTGGGGGCCATGGGGGCCAAAACCGACGCGGTTGCCGATACGGAAAGTTTTGTCGGCCGACTGGAATCCCGGGAGCGGGATTATCATGGTGTGATCCTGAGCCTGAATGCCGGGGTCGAAGTGGTGCGCCCCATGCTCACGGCCAAGCTGCTGAGCCAGCGCTTTGGCAACGGGCAGATCCTGGTGTGTGGCACCACGCACCAGCGCCATTTGCTGACGGCAGAGGAGCGCCTGCAGCACACCTTTGTGGTGAAGCCCCTGCGCTATGACCGGTTGCTGGCCGCATTGGATGATGCCGTTGGGGAGAAAATAAGCCGGGATACGGTCGAACTCAGTGAAGGCAAGGTGATTGCGCTACAGAATCGGCGCCTGCTGGTGGTGGAGGATAACCCGGTGAATCAGCAGGTGGCCCGCGGCCGTCTGGAACGGCTGGGGTTTGATGTGCATGTGGCGGAGAACGGCGCTGCGGCCCTGGAAATGCTCAATCGCGAGCACTATGACCTGATCTTTATGGACTGCCAGATGCCGGTGCTGGACGGCTATCAGGCCACCCGTCGCATTCGGGAAAATGAACAGCGCTCCCGCGGGCGCCATATTCCCATAGTGGCCATGACCGCTCATGCCCTGGCCGGTGACCGGGAGGAATGTATTCGTGCTGGTATGGACGATTATGTTTCCAAGCCCTTCCGGACAGAGGAATTGAAATCCATACTCGCGCGATGGTTGAACCGACAACACCCAACAGGAATCTCATGAAAGATAAATTGAATCTGAATGATTTGGCCGGAAAGGTGAATGTGCCCGGTCAGGGAGAACGCAAACTGCCGCCACTGGAGCAGTGGAATCCACCGTTCAGCGGCGATCTGGATATGCGGATTCAACGGGACGGCCGCTGGTTCTACCTGGGCTCCGAGATCAAGCGGCAGGCTCTGGTGAATCTGTTTGCCACCATTTTGTTGCGGGAAGGCGATGAATACTTCCTGGTGACGCCGGTGGAAAAGTACCGCATCCAGGTTGAGGACGCTCCGTTTGTGGCGGTATTGGTGGAAACCCTGGACGGTGCCGAGGGCCCGGCCCTGCAATTTGAAACCAATGTGGGCGACAAGGTGATTGCCGGCCCGCAGCATCCGATTCGGGTGGAGGTGGACGCCGAGAGCGGTGAACCTTCGCCCTATATTCTGGTGCGCAAGAATCTGGAAGCGCTGATTTCCCGCAATGTGTTTTACCAGCTGGTGGATCAGGCGGAGGTAAAGGAGGGTACCAGTAACGAGCTGTTCATCACCAGTGCCGGAGAGCACTATAGTCTGGGGCGTTTTTAGGCGGAAACAATCAGCAAACACCCTCGGCACAAACCAAAAGAGCAGGCTACAAGCCTGCTCTTTTGGTTGCGGGTTTACCCATTACATATTGGGGTAATTGGGGCCGCCGGTACCTTCGGGAACCACCCAGGTGATGTTCTGGCTTGGGTCCTTGATATCACAGGTTTTGCAGTGTACGCAGTTCTGGGCGTTGATCTGGAAACGCTTGCTGCCGTCTTCGTTGTCCATCACTTCGTAAACACCCGCCGGGCAATAACGTTGCGCCGGCTCGGCCCATTTCTCCAGGTTCACCTTGATGGGAATGTCCGCATCAGCCAGTTTCAGGTGACAGGGCTGGTCTTCTTCATGGTTGGTGTTCGACAGGAACACGGAACCCAGCTTGTCGAAGCTCAGTTTGCCATCCGGCTTGGGGTAGTTGATGGGGGAGAAGTTGGCCGCTGGTTTGATGCACGCGTAATCGGGGGTGGTGTCGTGCAGGTTCACCGGCAGTTTGCCGTTGAAAATGTTCTGGTCGATAAAGTTGAACGCAGCCCCGATGAAGGTGCCGAACTTGTGCATTGCGGCACCGAAATTACGGCTGCGGAACAGCTCATCGTAGACCCAGGAGCTTTCGAACTTGGTGGTGAAGCCCGTGAGTTCGGCCGGTGCGTTCTCTTGCGCCAGGCCTTCTGCGATGGCTTCGGCTGCCAGCATACCGCTCTTCATGGCGGTGTGGGTGCCTTTGATCTTGCTGAAGTTCAGGGTGCCAGCATCGCAACCGATCAGCAGGCCGCCGGGGAAGGTCATTTTGGGCAGCGAGTGCAGACCACCCTTGATCACCGCACGGGCTCCGTAGGAAACGCGCTTGCCGCCTTCCAGGGTGTCGGCGAACAGCGGATGATGCTTCATGCGCTGGAATTCGTCGAACGGGCTCAGGTAGGGATTGTCGTAATTCAGGTCAGTGATCAGACCCACCACCACCTGGTTGTTTTCGGTGTGGTACAGGAAAAATCCGCCGGTGGCGCCGTTCTCAGCCAAGGGCCAGCCAGCACCGTGTACCACCAGACCTTCCTGGTGTTTGGCGGGATCGATGTCCCACAGTTCCTTGATGCCGATACCGTAGTGTTGCGGATCTTTGCCGGCATCCAGGTTGAATTTCTTGATCAGTTCTTTGCCCAGGTGGCCGCGGCAACCTTCCGAAAAGATGGTGTACTTGGCGTGCAGTTCAAAGCCGGGCTGGTAGCTGGCTTTCTGCTCGCCGGAGTGGGATACGCCCATGTCACCGGTGGCCACACCTTTAACGCGGCCGTCTTCATGGAACAGCACTTCGGCGGCGGCAAAACCGGGGTAGATCTCTACGCCCAGGCCTTCCGCCTGTTCGCCCAGCCAGCGGCACACGTTACCCAGGCTGACGATGTAGTTGCCGTCATTGTGCATGGGTTTGGGAATGCCGAAGTGAGGAACCTTGGAGGCTTTGGTGTCGCTGGTGAGGAAGTACACCTCGTCACCTTTGACGGGAACATTGAGAGGCGCGCCCAGTTCTTTCCAGTTGGGGAACAGCTCATCCATGGCACGGGGCTCGATGACGGCACCGGACAGGATATGGGCACCCACCTCGGAACCTTTCTCAACCACACACACGGTGATTTCTTCGTTGAGCTGTTTCAGTTTGCATGCAGTCGACAGTCCGGCGGGACCCGCACCAACGATGACTACATCATATTCCATCGATTCACGTTCCATAGCGTGTCTCCTCTGGCAAGCCTATGGATAAACAGGAAGGGCGGCCTAAATCTGGCCCAAACTTAGGATGGCCCCAAGCAAATGTGGGGGGCGCCCGCTAATTCAAACGGGCGTATTATAGGAGAGAAGCAGAACAAAACCAACGCATTGCACATAAATCAATGTTTCATTTGGTTGCGGGAACTAATGAGCTTCGGATTCTTTTGCTGCAGCGGGAGCTGTATCAACCCTTCCACGGTGGCTTCCATCAACCATCCCGTATGGCTGAACCGGTATTGGTTGTGATAGCCGAACAGCCAGCTGCCCACCACGTCGCCCGCCTCCAGGTGGGTGCTGATGGCCATCAGTTCGACGTTGTGGTCGCCCACCCCGCGCAAGGGGGTCACCTGATCGCTGATGAGTTCGTAGTAACGGCCCCTGGCCCGCTTCACTGCAATGCCGAGAAAAACCATCGGGTCAGGTTCCGGTGAGGCCAGGTGCCCTTGAAACAGGGGAATGCCCACCAGGTCCGTTTCGGATTTGGCCACATACAGCGGGGTGAACGCTGGCCGCAGGGTGCCGTCACCGCCGTGCCCATCCAGCTGCGGGTTGCGGGCGCGTGGGGTAAACCAGCCGAAGAAGCGTTCCACGGGCCAGAGGGGGGATTCGAAGAAACCGGTGAAGCCGGAATGAATCCGGGTTGGGGCAATGCTGAAGGACGGCCCGCCTCGAGGGAAATGCTCCAGCACGATGCCGCGGTCGTAGTCCTGGGTCAGGCACAGTGCGGGAATGTGGGCTGCCGCTTCCGGCCGATCCCTGAGTTTGGCGTCCAGCCAGCTCACCACCATGGGCACCAGTTCCAGAGTGTGTTCCCCGCAATGCACCTCGGCTTCCACCTCATACCCGGGGGTGGGAAACGACCATTGGGTAAACGGCAGCAGGTGTCCGCCCTGGGTGCCGATCAGGCGTACATCACGGCCGCTCTGGCGCAGGCATTCCAGATTGCCGAGGGCCTCATTCAGGGGGAAAGCCACATCCCGGAAGCCCTGTATCAACAGTGTGTCCGCCTGGACCTGCCGGTAATCGTTGCAATAGGTTTTGGGCGAGCGGGCTTGCAGGTAGGCCTCAATTTCCGGCCCAAGTTTGCCGTCCCTGGCCTGCCAATAGGAGTTATTGATGATGGGGTCCATGGAACCGGGGTTCAGGGTGTTGCTGACCAGCAACAAGGTGGATAACCAGCCGCTCTTAGGTACCTGATTCGGGGCCAGGCTGCCGGGGAAGTCAAACCAGGTGGTGATGGGGATCATGGCGTCGATTCTGGGTTCCACCCGGGCGGCCAACAACATGGCCCCGCCGCTGTAGCTCTCGCCGATGGTGGCGACCCTGGGGTCATGGCCCTGGTCGCGGCTGATGCGCACCAGGTTTTCCAGGGACCAGTCGATCACCGTGCTCAGGTCACGGACCTCATGCTGCGGTGACATCAGGCGGTTGGTGCCTTCACTGTCGCCGTGGCCCCGTTGATCGTAACTCACCACCCAGTAACCGGCACGCCAGGCCGCCAGGGCCGCCTCACCGCTGAACACCATTTGGCCGTACACGCTGATGGGTGCGGACATGCGAAACACCCCAAAACCGTGACTGTGCAGGACCATAGGCGCGCTTTGCCCGGGCTTCAGCGTGGGTTGGAACACGGTGGCCCGCAGGGATTGGCCGTCATGGGTGGTGATGGCGACGTCATAATAGTCCGCCGCGATAGCGCCATTGGCGTGCAATTCTGCCGGGCCGGTGGTGGGGATGGTACTGCAGCCCGCCAGCCCGAAGGCGGCCCAGCAGAGTGCGGCCAGGAACCTGTGTGTTGGAAGCGATATCCGGATCAGCCGGACGGCGCGGTCGGTTGGGCGTTGGGTTGCCATTGAGTTCGTTCCTGCGCGAAGTGTTGTAATTGTTTTCGTTTGGGGTGCTGCCTTGTTCGAGTGGACACAAAATAAACTAAAAACCGGTTGAGTAGAAGTCAAAAACGAAAATATAATGTTCGAAAATAAACTAAACGAATATTTTTGCTTTCGGATGTTTTGATCCATGCTCCCAATCGCTCCTCCCATTGCACTGCAGCTCAGTGCTGCAGTGCTGTTCTGTTTGCTGCCGCTTACCGGCTATTCCCAGTTGGCGCAGAACATATTCATTGGCAATCCCAAGGCCCTGGCCCTGGGCAATGCGGTGACAGCGGATCCGCCCGGTATTGATGCCATCCATTTCAACCCCGCCGGGCTGGCCCTGCTCAGGGGGCGTCAGTACGAGCTCAAGGGCATTGCCGGGGATCTCGCTCTGGAGGCGGAATTCACCCCCGGGTCGCAACTGCAGTCGGCGTTTGCGCAGTTTCCGCAGGTGTTGGCCGATCCGGTGGTCAATGGTCAGACCAGTGAGGTGGACGGTACCTCGGTGATGCTGCCGTTTTTGGGGCTGACGGAGATACCGGCGCTGGTGGCCGCCCTGGGGGGTGCCAGTTACGAAGTGGAAGATAAGGAGATGGTGTTGGCCACCGGGGTATTTGCGCCCATGCTGTTGGGCCTGAACCGGGCGCCGGACGATCCGGGTATCTATTCCGGCGAGGAGGTGGGCATCACCCGCCTGACCTATTTCTCCCCCGCGGTGGGCTACCGTTTCAGTGACAGGCTGTACGTCGGCGCAGCATTGAATTTTTCCTATGTAGGGGTGGGGTTGAATTTCGATATGCGATTACCGAATTTCACCTTCGGCGCCTTTGATACCCTGCAACAGGGTGGCTGTTTTGCCGACGATGGCAGCATTATCCATAACCCACTCAACGACATTATTTGCCCTCAGAATCTGTCTGACCCATCCCGGCTATCTCCCTTTCAGGCGATGGCGCACATCGAATCCGAGTTTGAGCGACCGCTGTCCACCACGTTTAATGTGGGCCTGCTGTGGGAGGTGGCGCCCTGGCTCAATCTGGGCATGGTGTACATGAGCGGTGCCCGTGACCGCATCGACGGTGACGTACGCATTGAGTATTCCCCCGGGGTGCAGGGGTTTGTGAACAACCTGGCGCAGAATCCCACGGTCGTGGGCATGCTGGCGCGGGGCATCGGGGTGAATGAAATCTCGGTGGATGAAACGCCCGCCAGCCTGGTGCTGGAGTACCCGCAACACGTTTCCGTTGGGGCCTCGATCCGGGTTACCCCGCGCCTTAAAGCCAATATCGATCTTAAATGGACCGATACGGCGGTGTGGGATGCCTGGAATATTGAGTTCGAGCAGCCGGCGCAGTTTCTGGGGGTGCTGGGTGCCATCGTCGACCTGATGGATCAGGGCACCACCGGCGGCGCCATCGGGGCGGATGGTTTGCTGCTGCCGCGGGGGTATGAAAGTGTGTGGACCTGGGCCATCGGCTTTGAGTACCAGTACACCCGGCGCCTGGCCTTGCGGGTTGGTTATGAGCCCCGGGGGGATTCCATTCCCGATGATAAACGGGATCTTTTCATTCCCATCGGGGACACCACGCTCTATTCCACCGGCTTTTCCTACCATTGGTCGCAGGACACCTACATTGAAGGCGCTTTGGGGTACCTCCATTCCGAGCAACGCATTCCCGCCGATAGCAGCACCAACGCCACGTCCACGGCCATCGATAACTTCATCTACAACCCTTATGCCGGCTACGACATGAAGACGGAGCTCTCCGTGATGGTGGCTGAAATCAGCATCCGCTCCACCTTCTGAAAGCACAGATGGCACCTTACCGGTGCCTTTGCGCTTTTTCATGAATCATATTCGGTCGTGATGTGGCGGGAAGGATTTTCGCCATCTTTTATTTTTGAACTGTTTTGGTGAATTGCTTGGTGCATGCTGCGTCCATTAGGTGCGTTTTGTGGTTCTGCGCTGATAAATAGCGCGTTTTCTACATTTGGCACAGCTCTTGTAGTGATGACTCCAGCAAACAGTGATAGCGAGTTGTCATGGCCGAGCCTCAATTGAAAACGCCCTGGGTGGAAGCGTCTGCAGAGACATCCGAAGTAACGCCCGGGTCGGAACATCGTAAGATTCTGGTCATCATCGGCAGTGGCCCGGTGGGGGTGCAGTTCGCCCACGAGTTGATTAACCGGGGCTACCCTGGTGTGATCAAGTTGTTCGGTGATGAGCCCTGGCGGCCGTACAATCGTATACAGCTTTCTTCTCTGGTGGCGGGGGAGGTCCGTTACAACGACATCCTGTTCCCGGAAATCCGCGACGACCGCGACCACTTCCACTTTCTGAACCGGCGTGTGCTGCAGATTGATGCAGGAAAGCGCTCCCTGCAGGACGACAGAGGCGTCACCCACCGGTTCGATCATCTGGTATTTGCCACCGGTTCCAATCCCTGGATTCCCAACGTGCGCGGAATCGATCTGCCGGGGGTGTATGTTTTTCGTGATTTGAATGATGCCCAGCAATTGATGGCACGCAGTGTTCGCACCCGTCGCACCGTGGTGGTGGGCGGTGGCCTGCTGGGGGTGGAAGCCGCCCGAGCCATGCAGCGCAACAACACCCAGGTGGTGCTGGTGCATCAGAGCAATCGCCTGATGAACCGGCAGCTGGATGTGGAAGGCGGAGCCATCCTCAAGCGCACGCTGGAAGGTTATGGCATTGAGGTGTACCTGAATTCCGGTGTGCGCAATCTGGTGGGTGAGCGCAGTGTCCAGGCGGTGGAGTTGCGCAATGGGCAAAAACTCGAATGTGACACCGTGATCTTCGCCACCGGTATTCAACCGAATGTGGAGTTGGCCCGCAGTGCCGGGGTCAGGGTCGGTCGCGGCATCCAGGTGGACGATCACCTGAGTACCAATCTGGAAAACGTGTTTGCGGTGGGGGAATGTGCTGAGCACCGGGGCGAAATTTATGGCCTGCTGGCCCCCGGCCTGGAACAGGCGGCCATCCTGGCAGATCGCCTGTGCGACGGGGGCGCCAGTTATCAGGGGTCCATCGCCGCCACCCAACTGAAGATTCTGGACCTGCCGATTTTTACCATCGGTTGGATCAGCGATGAATACGAAAATCAGATCGACCAGACGCTTACTTACCACAATGACAACGGCGACTATCGCAAGCTGTTTCTGAAGCGCAACCGGCTCAAAGGCTTTGTGGCCGTTGGCCGTTGTGATGAGCGCAGTCGCCTGCAGCAGGCAGTGGTGAATGAGCAACGGATCTACCCATGGCAGATCGGTCGTTTCAAAAACGAAGGGCGGATCTGGCCCCAGGAAGACACTGAGCATGTGCGGGAGTGGCCGGCGTCGGCCATTGTGTGCAACTGTCGGGCGGTGGATAAAGGCACCCTGGTGGATGCGCAGATGCAGGGCTGCGCCACGGTGGAAGCGCTGGCCCAGTGCACGGGGGCGTCCACCGTGTGTGGTTCCTGCAAACCGTTATTGGCGGATCTGGCGGGCACGCCTTTTGAGCCGGAACCGGTGGTGGCCTCGGGTAAACCCCTGATCGCGGTGGTGGCGTTGAGCCTGCTGTTGGTGGTGGCCCATTTTCTGTTACCGGCCCCGGTGTATTCCGACAGTTTTCAAACGGCCTCCTGGCAAGAGATGTTCTGGACGGATTCCCTGCTGAAACAGATCAGTGGTTTCACCCTGCTGGGCATCAGCGTGGCAGGGATTTTTATTTCCCTGCGCAAGCGCATCAGAAAATTTACCCTGGGGGGCTTTCCCTGGTGGCGTTTTATTCACACGGTGCTTGGCGTGCTGGCCCTGGTGATTCTCTATTTGCATACCGGGTTTTCGCTCGGTGACAACATCAATCAATACCTGATGGTGGACTTTCTGCTGTTGGCGTTGGTGGGGGCCTTTGCCGGCCTGGTCATCGGTGGCGAGCGCTACACCAAGATGGGCTACACCGGCAAGCAACTGCGACAGTGGTTCACCCATGCGCACATCATTCTGTTCTGGCCTTTACCGGTGCTGTTGGGCTTTCACGTACTGAGCGTGTATTTCTTTTGATGGGGTTTGTGGGGCTTGTGATGGGGCTGTTGAAGGTGCGTTGGGGGGAGTGGTGAAAAAGGTAACCCTGTTTTATTCCCTGCTGACCGTTGCCGTGGTGGCGCTGGCGGGTATTTGGGCCAACGAGCTCTTCTTGGAGCCGGAAAAGCAAACCTTTTTGGTGGGGGAAACCTCCCATGGGCATCATCAGATCGAATTGGCCTGTGGCACCTGCCACCAGTCGCCGTTCGGTGGCGGTGAAGTATTGCAGGATGCCTGTATGGGCTGCCACGCCAAAGAACTGAAAGCGGCCCACGACTCGCACCCCAAGTCCAAGTTTACCGACCCCCGCAACGCGGATCGGCTGGAGCAGATCGACGCCCGTTATTGTGTCGCCTGCCATCGTGAGCACCAGCCGGATATCACCCGCGACATGGGGGTGACCCTGGCAACGGATTTCTGTGTGGCCTGCCATCTGGATATCGCAGAGGACCGGCCGTCCCATGAGGGTATGGGCTTTGACACCTGTGCATCAGCCGGGTGTCACAATTTTCACGATAACCGGGCTTTGTATGAAGACTTCCTGCTGCAGCATGTGGATGAACCCGACATGGCGGCCACGCCGGTGATTGCGGCCATGCAAGCCTATGTCAATGCCCAGCAACCAGCACCTAAACAGGCACCGGCACCGGATTATCCGGAAGCCTCTTTCCAGGTGACGGAAATCGAAAAGCAATGGTTGCACAGCGCCCATGCCACCGAAGACAGCAATTGCTCTGCCTGTCACGGGGAAGGTGAACAATTCAAGGCGCAACCGGATGCGCTGGTGTGCGTGGATTGCCATCAGCCCCAGGCGGCCGGTTTCCTGATTGGCAAACACGGTATGCGTTTGGCGGTGAAGCGGGAGGCGGCGGAGTCCTACCCGCTGAATCCATCCCTCAAGGCATTGATGCAGCCGGACGCGAGACTGCTGACGCCGATGACACCGGCCCAGGGGCGACTGCCATTCAAGGCGGATGTGCACGGGGAGTCGTTAACCTGTAACAGCTGTCACGGAGCGCATGAGTATTCGTTGGGCACCAGTGCCTCGGTGGATGCCTGCATGGGCTGTCATGACGATGGTCACACCAATCAGTACAAGGCATCGCCCCATTATGCGCAGGTGCTGCGCGAGGCGGCCGGCGAAGTGCCTGCTGGCAGTGGCGTGACCTGCGCTACCTGCCATATGCCCAAGGTGGAAAGTGAGGAGGAACCCGGCGTGTTCCACACCTTGCATAACCAGAACGATAACCTGCGACCGAACGAGAAGATGGTTCGATCGGTCTGCCTGGACTGTCACGGGTTGCAGTTCGCGTTGGATTCCCTGGCGGATCCGGCGCTGATCGACAACAACTTCCAGGGGCGGTCCAAAGTTTCCATAGAGTCCATACAAATGGCAATTGAGAGAGTGAAGGAGTGATCCATGAAAGCAACTAAACTGTGGGGTTCGTTAGCGTTGGCGGGTGCGGTGGCATTGACTGCGGGATGTGGAGGAGAAGAGAAGGCGGCCGGGGTGGACCCCCAGATTATGGCCGATTCCCTGTTCGCGGTAATGGCGTCTGACCGGGCCAATTACACCAAACTGATCATCAAGCGCCTGGGCGGCGAAGCCGGTTTCATCAAGCCCGATGAGCACTGGGAAGATCTGGATAATGGCGCTCCGCTGCCAGCCCAGATGTTCCGCTTTGGTGCTGAAGCGGTGGCTGAGCGTACCGATGCGTTTACCTACTCGCTGCAGTCCCTGTGGCCCATCAACAAACAGAATGCCCCCCGTACCGACGTGGAGAAAACTGGTCTGCAGTACATTGTCGATAACCCCGGCAAGAACTACTACGGCGAGGAAGAGTTGGGTGGCGTGAAATACTACACTGCGGTCTATCCGGACGTGGCCGTGGCCACACCCTGTGTGGACTGCCACAACAAGCACAAAGACTCCCCCCGCACTGACTTCAAAATCGGTGACACCATGGGTGGCGTCGTAGTGCGTATTCCCATTAAGGGGTAATCAGGCAAGGGCTAATCAGGCAAGGGCTGATCGGGCAAGGCCTGGTTAGCCCTTTTCATCCTCATGTAAGCCATGTTGGGTTGTGCTCACGAATCCCCTATACTACGCGGCAGACGTGTAGCCGCCGGCCCTGAGCCGGCGTATCCAATGGGATTAATGAGACCTTATGAGCAAAACCGAGCCAGTAAAACCCGCCCATTTTATCCGCCAGATCATCAGCAAGGACCTGGAAGCCGGCAAGAACGGCGGCCGGGTAGCCACCCGCTTTCCTCCGGAGCCCAACGGCTATCTGCACGTGGGCCATGCCAAGTCAATCTGCTTGAACTTCTCCATGGGGGAGGAGTTTGGCGGCACCTGTAACCTGCGTTTTGATGACACTAACCCGGAGAAGGAAAGCCAGGAATACATTGAGGCCATTAAAAAAGACGTGACCTGGCTGGGCTTCCAGTGGAATGGGGAGGTACGCTACGCCTCGGATTATTTTGACCAGCTGTACCAGTTTGCGGTGGAGCTGATCAAACAGGAGAAAGCCTATGTGGATGAGTCCACCCCTGAGCAGATCCGGGCCATGCGCGGCTCACTGACTGAGCCGGGCCAGGACAGCCCCTTTCGCAGCCGCAGCGTGGAAGAGAACCTGCAGCAGTTTGAACGCATGCGCAGTGGCGAATTTGCCGACGGCACGGCGGTGTTGCGGGCCAAAATCGACATGGCGTCCCCCAATATCAACATGCGGGATCCGGTGATCTACCGGGTGCGCCGTGCCCACCACCACCAGACCGGTGACAAGTGGTGCATCTATCCCATGTACGACTACACCCATTGTCTGTCGGACGCCCTGGAGGAGATTACCCACTCCCTCTGTACCCTGGAATTTGAAGATCACCGCCCCCTCTACGATTGGGTGCTGGATCAACTGGATGTGCCCTGTCATCCGCAACAGATCGAGTTTTCCCGGCTGAACCTGAATTACACGGTCACCAGCAAGCGCAAGCTCAAGCAGCTGGTGGACGAAGGTCATGTCAGTGGCTGGGACGACCCCCGCATGCCCACCATTGCCGGCATGCGACGGCGCGGGTATACCCCGGCCTCCATCCGCAATTTCTGCGAGATGATCGGCGTCACCAAGAGTGAAGGGGTGGTGGACGTGAGCATGCTGGAGTTCGCCATTCGCGACGACCTGGACAAGCACGCGCCACGGGCCATGTGTGTCATGGACCCGATCAAGGTGGTGATTGAAAACTGGACCGCCGCAGAAGAGCAATCCCTGATGGTGGCGTCCCACCCCAAGGACGAGTCCCTGGGCGAGCGTGAAATCTTCTTCGGCAAAGAACTCTATATCGACCGCAGCGATTTTGAGGAAGAGCCACCCAAGGGCTTCAAGCGCCTGATCCCGGGGGGCGAAGTGCGTCTGCGCGGCGCCTATGTGATCCGCTGTGATGAGGTGATCAAGAACGGGCAGGGCGAGGTGGTTGAGTTGCGTTGCAGCTACGATGACCAGACCCTGGGCCGCAACCCGGAAGGGCGTAAGGTAAAAGGGGTGATTCACTGGGTATCCGCCGCCAGGGCATTGCCCGTGGAGGTGCGCCTGTATGACCGCCTCTTCACCCATGAAAGCCCGGACGCCACCAAAGATGGCACCGGCTTCCTGGACCACATCAACCCCGATTCGCTGACGGTGAAGAGTGGTGCCTATGCGGAGCCCTCCCTGGCCACCGCCTCCCCGGATCTGCCCTATCAGTTTGAACGGGAGGGGTATTTCGTGCTCGACAGCGCGGACAGCACAGCAGATAAACTGGTGTTCAACCGCACCGTTACGCTGCGGGACACCTGGGGCAAAACCAACTCCTGATCCCGCTGTACCCGCCAGCCACCAGCAAACCGCTTGCCTTCGGGTGAGCGGTTTTTTTATGCCTGAAGATGACCGGAATACACAATCCAAGCCTGTGGCAACTGCGCTATAAATCCAAAAACCCATAACAAGAACAAACTGCACAGGAGAACAAGGATGAAACTGCCTAAGTGCTGGCGATTCAGCGCCGGTCTGGTCCTGCTGGTGACGGGCTGTTACAGCCCCGACGGGCCGATTCCGGAAGCCAAACACGACAAAGTTCAACCATTGTGGAGCGATGAACAGGTGGCGGCGGTGGTATCGGTCACCTATGAATCGGTGCCTGCTATCCATGAGATTGACGACCCCCTGTTGCCTGAGCCGTGCCGGGATGTGAACTTCCTGCGCTTCAAACCCAGGGACTCAGCCGATGCGGCGTCTGCTGATGCGGCGGTTCTGCTGGTGCCGGGCATATTGGAAGGGGCCAATGGGTTTGAGTACATCGGCCGGCAACTGGTGTATATGGCAAAGACCCAGCGTGATCAGAACCTGGAAATCTGGGCCCTGGACCGGCGCGCCAACTGCCTGGAAGACCTCACCGGCATGCAGGCAGCGGAGCAGGCCGCTACCACCCAGGAGGCGGAAGACCTGATCCTGGGGTACTACTATTTCGACCAGCCCATTGATGGCAAAACCTTCCAGGGTTTTCTCAAGGGGCGCGATATGCCGTTCCTGCTGAACTTCGGTATGCAGCAGTCCACCGAGGATATGTACGCAGTGATCCGCGCCATGATTCCGGACCCGGCGGTCAGTCGCCGTAAGGTCTTTGTGGGTGGACATTCCCTGGGTGGGGCGCACACCTCCATGTTCCTGGCCTGGGATCTGGATGGCGATCCGGCAACCACGGACGACCAGGGTGCCAACCTGGTGGCCGGGGCCATTGGCTTTGATACCACCATCGGCTCGGTGGCGGACGCCGTGGGCGCCTCTTCCGCCAGTGTGTCGGTGATGGATGCCCAGGGCGCGCTGGCACAGGCCACGGCCGAAGCCAACGCCGAAGGGGATACGGACCCTGACGCCGGTTATCGCCGCCTGTTGCGCTGGATCGAAACCGGCGTGTTGCCCAAGAACATCAATATTCCGTTGGTGTTCAGCGCCGAGGCCATTGCGCTGCCGGAAGCCGTGGGCATCCTGGCGGCCAAGGGCCCGGATGAGGAAAGCCAGGTGCTGGACCGCTTGCCGAAATCACCGGTGTTGAAAAACCTGTTCCGCTTCTTCCATACCCGGGATGCCAACAACTATGCCTGGGGTCCGTTTATTGAGGATTTCCGTTATACCAACGAGGCCCAGGTGGGGCTGATGTTCGACGACCACTTTTCCATCCTGAGCTTTTTGCAGATCAGCCTGGGCCACCTGCACGGTGGCGCGGTGGTGCCGAAATCCCCGTTCTTCAACCTGATGCGCAGTATCCCCATCCTGGGGGATCTGGTGAACGCGGTGTCGGGGCCCAAACAACAACACATTGCCGCGGACGCAGGCCCGGATCGCCGCAGCCTGGGGCAGGGGCCGCTGTACAGCTGGGCGGATATGGATGAAATCGGATCTGAGGCTGATGCCAGCTATACGGACCAGGAAGGCCGCTATGAATACACCCGCCTGAGCGAGGAAATGGTGCGTATGGAGGACTTTGTACGGGCCCTTTACATCGGCGAAACCAATTTAACGGAGTGGTATTTCCCGGTGCGCATCGTGGTGGACATTGATGCCGCCAGCCAGTCCTATGCACCTCAATACGGTATTAATACTTACTTCAAGCAGGCCTATAAACAGGTACCTACTTTGTTGCTGATGGCCAAAGGCGGCGGGCTTTCGTTCCCCATGCCCGATGAGCCGGATCGCTTGCTGGAGGTGGTGCAGTTGGAAGGTCAGTCCCATCTGGACCCGATGTTTGCCACGGTGAACCTGCCGACCTTGCATCAGAATCAGGTGGCCAATCGAATCCTGGACTTTGTGGAGACCCATGTGGCCGATTGATGTCGGCCACAGAGGTAAAGCAGATCAGCGACGCTCGATGGTGCGTAGAGCGGCTCCGGACCCGCGCAGGCTTTCCTTCAACTGGGTGCCGTCCGGCAGGCTGATGATCAGCTGGCTGCCTTTCTTGAGACCATCCCAATGGCGGCGGTCGATCTCTACCGTCACCAGATTCCGGTCATCGTGGATGTGGCCCTGGGCGGTGCGATAGTACTTGTCCACCTCCACACCCACGTCGATGAAAGGAAAGTTGGGCGATTTGCGGTGTTTATGCAGCTCCGGTAGCTGATCTGCCTGCACTGGAATGTTGATCTTGCCCCAGACCGCCTCGTTGGCTCGTTCAATCTGATAGACCTGCAGTTTGTAAAGCGGCGTGATGGCCATCAGGGTGCCGTCGAGGGTTTCGTTGGTCCAGTTACCGGAAGCCTGTACCAGCGTGCTGGTCACCAATAGCAGCAGGGCCATCAAGGTTGGTCGAGTCAGCATTTTCACAGGGGTATCCTCCGCTTCGGGTTTTCCTAATTCTAGCGTATCCGCTGCAAAATACTGTTACTTCAAATGCTTGCCTTGAAATGGGTCACGAAATAAGGAATAATCGCCCACCTTGCAATGGTGGCTCTATTGGTCCCCTCGCAACGATAACCTGTGAACCCCGCCAGGCCCGGAAGGGAGCAACGGTAGCAGGCGACTCGTGTGCCGGGGTGTGGCTGATAGAGTCGCCTCCA
>NZ_RCHN01000022.1 GCF_003671495.1 Ketobacter sp.
TGCTCATTAGACACCTCTTCTATGGTGGCGAGTTTACCACCTATGTTGGTGTCCGGTATCATTAGACCACTACATCTGGAGGCAGGAAGTGACGGCACCGAACCAGATTTGGGTGGGAGACATAACATACCTGAAGGTAAACGAAGAATGACGTTACCTGGCGGTGGTGTTGGACTTGTTTAGTAGGAAGATCATCGGCTGGACCTTGGGCAAGAGGAAGTCAGCGAGCTTAACGATGAAGGCCCTCAGAAGAGCAGTGAAGCATCGAGGGCGGCACCCTGGCCTGATTTTCATTCTGACCGAGGCATAGAATACGGGGCATATGAATACCGCGAACTGCTGGATACGTATGGAATACGGCAAAGCATTAATCGTGTGGGTGTTTATCACCAGAGGAATATGAGCGTAGTATTTGAATTAACAATACGGTGTGCGCAAAAGCGGATGAGGTTTCATTTTAAACGTCATTCTTTGAGTAAAATAGTAGGGAGTTTGGTATGCCATGGAAATATGATCAAAGTAGCGGAGAGCTTCGTTACAACGGCGCTTTAATCGGCACGGGTTACGCTGGTAGTGGTGTTGGAAAAAACAACCCAAAAATGGAGCACGTTGCTGATGTTGGGCCAATTCCCAAAGGTGAATATAAAATAGGGCCATCGTATAAAAGTGCGACAGGTTTGGGGCCAATTGTAATGGATCTAGATCCGGTAGGGCACAATGCACTCGGGCGAACCTTGTTCAGAATACACGGCGACAATTCAACTGGAACTGCATCTGAGGGGTGCGTCATAATGCCCCGAACTGTAAGAGAAAAAGTATCTATTAGTCAGGATCGAATTTTAGAGGTGGTGGATTGATGCGTAATATATGTAAATGTATTTTTGTGTCAATCTCATTTGTCTTTTCATTGGTTGCTTGTGCATCGAGTCCACACTGTGACGGCAAAGACAATTGGGCTGCTAGTATGGCGTTTGTTCACCTTAAAAACGCTAACATTCTGAGAAATGAGGATGTCGATTTTTCTAAAACTGAGGTTTTACTCTTAGCATCAGAGTTAAAGGCTGATGGTTTATATCTTCAGCTGCATAAAGTTAATTATTATAAGAGTAACGGTGCTCAAATCACCGTGATCACAGAGAACATGGCATCTGCTTCTGAGTGTTCAGAGAGCCCGGTCAGAGTATATCTAGTAAGTGAAATTTATGGAGCCTAACGCCTGCATGCACAGTAAGCTACGCAATAACTCCAAAGCAGAGAAGAGTATCTGCCCCTACCATATCGAGGTACTCATATGAAGTTCCTTCTATTATCCGGCAGTTTTCGTTCAGACAGTAGGAGTCTCGCGATACTCAATGCGATCCAACGGCGATTCCCAGTTCATGACTTCGTACTTCCCGACCTGACAGTTCTTCCGTTTTATAGTGAGGATTTAGCCTTTCCCAAGCCAACGGCGGTGGAGGGGCTTATTTCCGAGGTCGCTTCGGCGGATGGAATTGTGGTCTGTTCGCCAGAGTACAATCACAGTGTCCCTGCTGTGATCAAAAATGCGATAGATTGGGTCTCCAGACCCGCGTTCGAATCGGTACTCAAAGGAATGCCGGTAACCATTGTAACCCAGGCCAGCAGCCCTGTAGGCGGGGCACGGGCGCAGGCCCATTTCAAGTTGATTTTCGATTCAACGCTCTCGATAATTCACCCTGTACATGAAATGATGATTTCTGATATAGATCGGGTGGTCGGTTTAGATGGTGCAATCATCGATGCTAAGGTTAGCAACCGATTAGACCGGCATATGAACGGTTTTTTTGATTTTGTTGTTCAGATTTCTCGTCAGCGTTAAGGGTAGCGACTGTTTCGGGTTGGTGTATTGAGGCATCCCATCAATTTTTGAGATTTCTACACGCTCGGTGCTTTGTATGGTGTGATGGCCCAGTTATCCAGTATAATTTTTGATTTTCCACTGAGGGTATTTCCCAATAATGCTACGTTCTCCTGCTAGTTTAATCTGTTGCTTTCTGTTCGCCGGTTGTTCTACGTTCAAGCAGAATCATTATACCGATGTGAGTGTACTATGTGAGCCGGATGGAGCGATCGCCAGCGTCAATGATGAGCATAAGCCTTCGCCTGCCACATTCAGCGTAGTGACCAACAAGGATATTGATGTTTCCTGTCAAATGCCAGGCTACATGACGTCAACCAAGAAAGTTCGCACCCATATTACGACGACCGGGGTTTTGGATGCCATCGGAGGATTTCTTTTTCTGGTTCCCGCCATTGGCTTGATTTCCCCGGGGGCGTGGGCATTGAATGAGGAGGAGTTCAAAATGGTTCTGGTGAAAGAGCCTGACTAACGCGCAGATGGATGGTATCCCCCATCGCTCTATTGCACCATGGTTACGTTTCGCGGATGTTCGCGTATGAGAATTGCCTGTGAGGCCCCAATGCGTTTGTTGTTAGTGTTTATCCTGCTTTTGTCGGGTTGTGCTTCGAATCCGCAGCACTATGCTCAACCCATCCACTCTGCAGAAACCGCCAGTTTATCGAATATCTCTACTCGCAATAGTGTTAACGACTGGATCAGATTCCAAGTGACATATATCGATGAGCTGTGGCTTAGTTATCGAAGGCCCTGGTACGATCCTTTTCGAGATATGGATACGATTCTATTGAGCTCCGGCCAGCACCACATAGTAGTGAAGGCGGAGTTTAATCGCAGCAACGTTGATTGTCCTTGTACAGCAATAGGTGATCTCAATTTTCATGCTGAGCCTGGTAAATCATACAAGGTCAATGGCGAGCTTGTGGGCGACGCCGTTCGATTTTGGGTAGAGGAGCTACCTTCTGGACAATTAGCATCTGATGCAGTGGCGTCTCCCTATGTAAAGTTGAAGTACAGCAGCCCCATTATGTTGTTCTACTGACGCTTGCAAATACATCGAACTCATACATTAGATCAGGACTCGGGACGGTAAATGGAATTGCTGGTTCGCGCGCGAGGGAAACTGCTCTTGACTGTAATGGTAGGGATGATTGCCTGCCAAAGCATTGAAGCTAAGACAAAATCAAGTGCAGCGAAGGATTGTGACAAGATAGCTCAGCAGATAGAGACCTACACCAAGTTACGTCGTAACGGTGGCACCGCTAAGCAGATGGACAGTTGGCATCGAAAGCGGAATAAACTGAAACAGCGTTTCAGAGCAGCCGGTTGTACATATTGAATGGTTAGCCGATGTATACATATTTCTGTAGATCGTTTCTGAAAATATATAGTCCCTTTGGTTGATGTGGCCCGGATACACTGTGTTAATATGCTTACTGGTCAATCTGTATAGGGACTTGAGAGGTAATATGTTAATAAAAAACAACAAGATAGCAGGCATACTGGTTTCTTTTTCTTTGTTGGTGGCGGCGCCCCTGTTCGCGGAGACTCCTGAAGAGAAGGGGTACAACATATTCAAGGCGGCAGAGGACCGGGATGAGGGCTACGTTGATAACGAAGCAGACATGCTGATGATCCTGATGAACAAGCAGGAAGCCACCAGCGAGCGCGAGATGTCTGTAAAAGGCCTGGAGGGCAAGGGTGACGAAGGTGATATGTCGCTGATGGTATTTTTGTCCCCCAAAGATCAGAAAGGTACCGCGTTGTTGACCCATCAACATAAAGATCGCGACGACGATCAATGGTTGTATCTGCCGGCGCTCAAGCGGGTTAAGAAAATCGCTTCCAGCAAAAAATCCGGACCGTTCATGGGCAGCGAGTTCTCGTTTGAGGATATCGGTGGACAGTCCATCGAGGACTACACCTATAAATATTTGCGGGATGAAACCTATGAGGGACAGGATTGCTTTGTAGTGGAGAGCTATCCGGTGGATAAGAACTCCGGCTATACGCGTATTGTGACCTGGGTTGATAAAGAGCACTACCGTACCCTGAAAGCCGAGTTTTATGACCGCAAGAAAAGCCACTTGAAAACACTCACCGCCAGTGGATTCAAGCAGTATGAAGGTAAGTTCTGGCGCCCGGGCGAGATGCTGATGGTGAATCATCAGACCGGTCGCAGCACCATTCTGAAGCAGAACAATATAAAATTTAAAACCGGTTTGAGCGAATCAGATTTCAACAAGAACAGTTTGAAGCGCGCTCGTTAACTACAGAAACCGCGCTGGGTTTTAGCCTTGCGCGGTTTTTTTTCGTTTATAGCCTGGTCAATGTTTGATCAGCGGGTTGTTTTGGATGAACGTAATTCGAAGTGTTTTGTGGTGTGCCCTGGTGGGTGCGTGCAGCTCGAATGCCCACGCGGTTTTGGAACCGATTCTGGAGCATGGGGAATGGAGTGCGGAAACCGGTCTGGAGTACCGTTATTTTAAGGATCCGGGCGAGTTTGGCCAGTCCCAGCATGCGGCGGCAGTGCGGCTGAGTGCTGAGTATTTCACCTCCTGGAACGACGACATGGACCTGTTTACTTTCCGGCCGTATTTATTGCTGGATTTCCAAGATTCGGAGCGCACGCATTTCGATATCCGGGAAGCGCTCTGGATTCATGTGGGGGAGGATTGGGAGCTCAGGTCCGGTGTGACCCGTGTATTCTGGGGTAAAACCGAGTTTATCAATCTGGTGGACGTCATTAACCAACAGGACCTGGTGGACGGCGACGATGAGAAACTCGGACAGCCTATGATTAACCTGTCCTTGGTGCACGATTGGGGGCTGTTCGATTTCTACTTGTTGCTGGGTTTCCGAGAGCGCACCTATCCAGGGACTGACGGGCGCCTTCGAACACCGATCCCCGTTGATACCGACAACGCCCAGTATTCCTCCGATACCGGGCCCAACGACATTGATTGGGCGGCCCGTTGGCAACGGCCCCTGAATGACTACGTTGAAATGGGGCTTTCCCTGTTTTCCGGTGTGGATCGTGAGCCCTGGTATTCCTTCAATTTCGATCTGGATAATCCAATGCTGGTGCCCAACTACCATCACAAGGATCAGCTTGGTGTGGAGCTGGAGTTCCTCTATGAAGGTTGGGCGGTCAAATTCGAAGCCGTTGGGGTAAGCAGCGCTCGGGAGGAATATTGGGCTGCGGTCACCGGAATCGAATACAGTTTTTACGGCTTGTTCGGAACAAATATCGACATGACATTGATCACCGAGTTCATGCACGATTCCCGTGAGGACCTCGCGCCCGGCTATCTTGAGCACGACATCGGTATAGGTGGTCGTTTCAGTTTCAATGACGAGTACGATACCAACATGCTGGGTGGTTTCCTATGGGATCCGGACACTGAGGAAAAGGTCATCTCCTTGGAGTTTGAACGGCGCCTTTACTCTGACCTGAAGTTGGAAATACAAGCCGTTTCCGTTCTGGAGCGAGGCACACCGGAAGTCGCAGATACCAACGTAGAGGCAATCGCGGATATCCTGAATTCCCCCTTGTTTGGTGACGACGCGTTCTCTTATAACGAAGTGGTGGAGTTTCTGGCCGGGCTTATCGAGGATGAAGGGCTGCAATTTATCTTCGACCCCAATTTTGGTCTTGACCTGTTGCAACAGGTTCAGAGAATGGCAGATACCAGTCGAAAAATCAGTGTGATCGAAAGCGATGATTACATTCAGCTCAAACTGACCTATTACTATTGAGCTTTTAGGCTACTGCCTTGACTGCACATCAATTCCCGTCGATCCTCATAGCGTTTGGTCACAAAGATTTCAATGGTTTGCTGCGGGTTGTGCCCAATTCTGGCTATACTGAACCTAATCATTGGCTGGAATTGACACCATTTCATGGATCGTGACGATAAGCTCCTAAAGGATCGCAAAATTCTGCGCAGGATTGATCAGAATCTTGCCCATCAAAGTCGGTTTTTCATCGCCGCGAATATTCTGGTATTTCTGTTCGTGGCCTCAGTGGGCGGATACTATGTCCACCACGTCGCCATGACGTCGTTCTGGGGGGCGTTGTTGTTTTGCCTTTCCGCCCCGGTTTTCTATCTGGCGTTGCGTTTTGATCCCACCTACGGTGCTGGCCCCGCCCGTTGGCGGTCGCTGTTCGTCGTGCTGCAAATCGCCAATTCCCTGTGCATGGGCTTGTTTTGCGCGGTGATCATTCTGATCGACAAATTGTCGGTCAATGGCTTTCTGCTTTCGCTGTATATGGTCGGCTACTCTTCCATAAACAATGTGGAGTGGTCTCCTTACAATAACCGTAACGCGGTTCGGCTGTTCTGCAATCTGGCCCCCACCATTGTGGCCTATGCCGTTATCGCGGATATCAATGGCCTCACCATCGCGGTGGGTTTGCTGGTGATTCTGGTGATGTTGCTGCGCCAGTCCAGGCTGCTGTGCAGCCGGCATTGGGATAACGTGAGAGTGCACCATGAGCTTCATACCAAAGCCCGGGATCTGGCCCACGCAGCCAGCGAAGCGAACAGCGCAAGCCAGTTCAAAACGGAGTTCCTGTCCAACATTACCCATGAGATCAGAACACCCATGAACAACGTTCTGGGGATGCTGGCCCTGCTGGACGATACCGAGCTGAGCGCGCAACAGCGGGAACTCCAGAATTTGGCGGTTCAGTCCGGCGAGGGCTTGCTCAGTCTGATTGATGATATTGTGGATTTCTCCCGCATTACCTCCGGTCAGATCCAGCTCAATGAAAGTGTGTTTCACGTCAAGCGCTGCATAGATCAGACCCTGGAATTGCTTGGCCCACGGGCCCATGAAAAAGGCATGGAGCTGAGTTGCACCTTCGCTGAAGATATACCGGTCCGGGTCAGAGGGGACCAGGGCAGGCTGGCCCAGCTGATCAATAACCTGGTATCCAACGCCATCAAGTACAGTGATGGTTCCGACATCGTCGTGCATGTGGATATCAACAAATTGAGTGAAAGCCTGGCGGAGCTGCGAGTAACGGTTAAAGACAACGGCCGTGGTATCGATCCAGACATCCAGGATCATTTGTTTGAAGCGTTTTCCAAGACTCTGACCGCCCGGGAAGTTGCACAGGGTAGCACCGGCCTGGGGCTGGCCATCAGCAAAGGACTGGCAGAATGCATGCAGGGGGATATGGGATTTACCAGTTCGGCTGAGAGCGGCACCGAGTTTTGGTTCACGGTGCAAATGGCGCTTTCCACCCAGCAAGCGCAAAAGCTGGCGCTGAATAAAGAACTCTTGAATAAGAATGTGTTGGTGGTCGGAGCCCAGGGTGGGGTGCTGGACGCATTGCTTTACCAGCTCGCGACCTGGAACATGATGGTGGAGTCCGTTGACTGCAACGATCGTGTTCCCGGCTTGCTGCAGGAGGCAGCTGCCGCCGGGCGCAGCTATGACCTTCTTATCGTCAACATGCCGGTGCTGCAGCCCCTGGATATGGAGTTCATTACCGGTATCCAGCGGTCCGCGCCGTTGGAATCGTTGCCACGAATCATCGTGTTGTCCTCTTTGGCACAGCGCGCCGATGTCATGCGGATGGGACTGGACGATACCCTTGAAGTGGAGTGGTTGAGCAAACCTCTGACGCGGGAGAAAGTGTGCCGTGCGCTCATCCACTGCTTTGAACTGGACCAGCCGGATGAGACCACCGATAAACAGGATTCCAATTCAGGCGAGGTCGTGGGGCGGCGCGTCCTGTTAGTGGAGGATAATGCAGTCAACCAGATGGTTGCAAAAGGAATGCTGAACAAGCTCGGCTATGTGGTGACCTCGGTGGTGAATGGCAAAGAGGCCTTGGGTATGCTGGAGGAGAAGGACTTCGACCTGATTCTCATGGACTGCATGATGCCCATTCTGGATGGTTATGAAACCACCGCCGCCTGGCGTGAGAAGGAAGCGGCAGAAGGCGATCAACGGATTCCTATTATCGCCATGACCGCCAGTGTGGTGGAAGGCGAGCAGCAGAAATGCCTGGCCTGCGGTATGGACGATTACCTGTCCAAGCCTGTTAAACTGGAAGAGCTGGATGCTAAAATGCGGCAATGGCTGGGCAGTAAGGGTGCTGGTTCACCCACCAGTGAAACCTCTCTCCGCTCGGCATAACCCGCTTGCGATTTACCAGTAAACTGGCCAACAGACCCACAGATCAGACAGGCCGATAAGACAAAGGCCTCGCAGTTCAATGGGCATGGAATACCGGAGTACTGGAACACTGCTGAATCACAATACAGGTGAATAGGAACTCAGATGAACGTACTTTTGTTGGGGGCTACCGGGTTAATCGGCCACCATTGCCTGGGCTACTTGCTCGGTAATCAGCAGATTACCGAGGTCATCGCCCCCACCCGTCGCTCGCTGCAGGTGAAGCATCAGAATTTGCATAATATGCTTGTGGATTTTGATCGACTGGATGAATACCCGGAATTGTTTGAAGTGGACGCCATACTCTGTTGCCTGGGCACCACCATCAAACAGGCCGGTAACCGCGAACGCTTCAAGCTGGTGGACTATCAATACTGTATGGATGCCGCAGAGCTCGGCCGCACCCATTCAGCACGATCTTTTTCACTGGTTTCAGCCATTGGTTCATCAGAGCATTCCCTGTTTTTTTATTCGCGGGTCAAGGGGCAGTTGGAAGCACACCTGCGGGAACTGGAATACCCCAAATTATCCATATTCCGGCCCTCTCTGTTACTGGGTGAGCGGCAGGAAAATCGACTGGGAGAGTTGGCGGCGGCCAAGCTTGCCCCCTTATTTAATCCGTTAATGATCGGGGGCTTATCCCACTACAAGGCCATATCTGCGGACACCGTTGCCAGGGCCATGGTAAACGATGTGATCCATGACTGCCGGGTCGCAAATCCTGCCGATGGTAAACCCAAAGTGGAGGTGTATAGCTACGACAAGATTGTTAAACTGGCGGGAAATGAGCCCAAAATAGGGGAAGCAGTATGAAATTGGTAACGCCAGACCTGTGTGACGCATACCCGGATGATGTCCGCATTGTGGAACCCATGTTCACCAACTATGGTGGCCGGGTGGCCTTTGGTGGTGAGATCATTACCATCAAGTGCCATGAGGACAATTCGCTGGTGAAGGAGCATGTTGCCAAGCCGGGCGCCGGTCGGATCATGGTGGTGGATGGTGGTGGTTCCCTGCGCTGCGCGCTGTTAGGGGATATGCTGGCAGAGAAAGCTGCGGAGAATCAGTGGGCAGGACTCATCATTTATGGTTGTATCCGTGATGTGGATGAGATCCGCAAGACGGACCTTGGGGTTCAGGCGCTGCGCACCATCCCCATCAAAAGCAATCGCAAGGGGCGGGGTGATCTGAATATTCCCGTGACCTTTGGAGGCGTGACATTCCACCCCGGCGAATTCGTCTATGCCGACAACAACGGCATCATTGTGTCCTCCCGGGAACTGAGCATGCCGGAGTAGAGGCCACCACAGGTTAGAAAAACAAAAAAACCGGCATCCAGTGCCGGTTTTTTTGTTTCTGACTGGGGCGGAACGTATCAGGGCAGCAGGTGGGCTACTGCGTCTCTCTCTTCGCTCAACTCAGTTTCAGTGGCTTTCATTTTCTCAGAGCTGAAGTCGCTGATTTCCAGACCCTGAACGATTTCCCAGTCGCCGTTTTTGCAGACACAGGGGAAAGAGTAAATCAGGCCTTCGGCGATGCCGTAGCTGCCATCGCTATAAACGCCCATGCTCACCCAATCGTTCTCGGCGGTGCCCAAGGCCCAGTCACGCATGTGGAAAATGGCCGCGTTGGCCGCAGAGGCCGCACTGGAAGCGCCACGGGCCTTGATGATGGCCGCGCCACGCTGTTGTACAACGGGGATGAACTCGTTGCGATACCAGTCCTGGTCCACTTTGGGCTCGGCTGCAGCACCGCTGATCAGCGCTTTGGAGATATCAGGATACTGAGTGGAAGAGTGGTTGCCCCAGATGGTCATCTTGGTGATGTCGTTGATGCTGGTGCCGGTTTTCTGGGCCAGTTGCGTCAGCGCACGATTGTGATCCAGACGGGTCATGGCGGTGAACTGGCGGGGGTTGATGTCCGGCGCATTGCGCTGGGCGATCAGGGCGTTGGTGTTGGCGGGGTTGCCCACGACCAGTACCTTGATGTCACGGCTGGCGTGATCGTTGATCGCTTTACCCTGCACCGAGAAAATGGCGGCGTTGGCTTCCAGCAGATCCTTGCGCTCCATGCCGGGGCCACGGGGACGGGCGCCAACCAGCAGGGCATAGTCTGCATCTTTATAGGCAACGTTGGGATCGTCGGTGATAACCATGTCGTGCAGCAGAGGGAAAGCACAGTCATCCAGTTCCATGGCAACGCCCTTAAGCGCTTCCAGGGCGGGTGTGATTTCAAGCATCTGAAGAATTACGGGCTGGTCCGGACCCAGCATCTCACCGGCAGCGATGCGGAAAAGCAGAGAATAGCTGATTTGGCCGGCGGCACCAGTCACGACCACACGTACAGGTTGTTTCATTGGTTCGATCTCCTGTCATCCTGTTTTTAAGACGCACAATTCTATGCATCTGGACCATTAAATACCAATGATTTGTTTCTATAGGGCTATTCGAGGGCTGCTTGGCAGCTGAATATCCTAAAAATGGCTGAGGTTAAACGTCCTCATCAATATAGACTCCGCCACGCTGGATGGTGGCCGGGTTCTGGTTGCCGGCATTTTCCAACAGTGAGCGGATTTCCGGCCGCAATGCCCGGTGCGCGTTGCGCCGATCCTGACGGCGGCGATCTTCTTTGACCGGCAGGTTCTGCCGGCGCCGCTCCTTCACTGCCCGACGATCCACAAATTGTGGTCGATCCTGGGGCTCAACCGGTTTGCTCCGTTCGCTGGCATACACCTTGATCGAGCGGTTGGATTTCAAGCGCTCGATGGGGCGGCGGTGTATACGTGGCATCAACAACATGAACAGAGGCCTCTTGGTGGGTGCGGATAGATTCCTTGCCTGCTTCCAGATGGTTATCGGCAGCTGGCCGATTTACTTTAGTTATCAATAAGTTGTTCGACCAATCTATGACTTGACCAAAAAACGTGCGTTAGTTCAGAATTATCCGGCAGGACTCGGGTTTTTGATAGACAAATCATTAACCTAAGTCTATTTTGATAACCTATAGACAGTATGCACGCCCTGAACTTGAACAAGTCGTTGTGCATATTAGATGCCAAGGAATCTGGCCAGCGTCAAGACACCCGGGGCCTCTCTGGGTAAAGTGTCACACAAATTGGTCAAGATTCTGTATGAACGGTCTCTGTAAGCCGGCTTTGCTCGTCTCTTTCCGCCATTTTCCCCGGGCGCTCCCGTTGGGCCCTGCTTTCGTTCTATTGTGTCTGTTCCTGCTTCTGACCTGGGCGAATGCGGCCTGGGCCTCAGACCGTTTGGTTGCCACGGAATCCAAGCTCTCGGTGCTGGTGAACAGCGTGGGAGCCAAACAACTGGATGTGTCCACTTACCTGGAGATTACGCCAGATCCCGGTGGAAACATGGGCTTGGATGAGGTGGTGTTGCTGCCGGACATTGCCTTTGAGCCGTTGCAGTCGCGCACCCTGCTCAGCACGATGGAGAGTCGCTTTTTTTGGGTCAGGGCTCGAATACGGGAGAGCTCCCGGGTATTGGGTAGCCATTCGCGCTGGATGTTGGTGCTGGAAAATCCGCTGCTGGAAGGATCTCCCATGTACCTGGCCAAAGCCGGCACACCACGGCTGGAGGATTATACCCAGGTGGCCCCCGTAAAAGGGCGCTATCTGGTGTATCCGATTGAGTTGGTAGCCAATGACACCCATCAATTCTATATCCGATTGGAAGTGCGGGGCGCCACCTCCATTACCGCCAAGATCTGGCAGGAGACAGCCTACCAACTGCACAAACGCAAGACCCTGCCGGGCTGGGGTCTGTTGTTTGGCGGCTTGTCCGCACTGATTCTATACAATCTCTTTGTCATGGTGTCGTTGCGCGAGACCATGTATTTTCACCTGTCGGTGTTCCTGGCCTGCAGCCTGCTGGTGACCGCCCATACCGAAGGCTTCCTGGCGCAATTTGCCGGCGATGTGCGGGCGTTTCGTTGGGTGGGGTTTGGCGCGTTCTTCCAGTGCATTGCTTTGGTGAGTGCCGTCTTGTTTACGCGGGCTTTTCTGCAGACGGCCAATGATCATCCGATGGTGGAACGCTGCCTGAAAATCTCGTTGTTCCTTTCGCTGTTTCTGGGCGGTGTACTGATCCTGGGGTGGCTGCCCATTCCAGTGTTCTTCGCCCTGTTTGCGGTAGCGGGGTTGCTGTTTTTCATACCGTCGGTCATCGTATCCCTCAACGTGTCTGACCGCGGCACCCGTTATTACCTGGCGGGGTGGTCGGTGTTCATCGTGGGCTATGCCATCTACCAGTTCGGTCAGCTGGGGATGATTCCGGTTAATGATGTGACTACTCATATGAAAGAGTTTGCCCTGGGCATTCTGGGGATCACATTGTCGTTGGGGATTGCGTCCCAGATTCAGAAAGAACGCTTCCAGAAAATTCAGGGCCTTAATCAGCAGCAGGAAACCATGCTGGAGCTCAAGTACACGGAAGAGCAGATCCAGAAAAAGGTGCTGCGCGATACCTTGAAGGAGTTTCCCGACGAAGCCACGTTGGAAGGCGTCGCTCGTAAGGTCATCGCCGCAGTGGAGGAAACCGGCGAAGCGGTGACCCTGGTGATGGTGGAGTTGCATCACCTGGCCCTGGTGGAGCACAAACTGGGACATGCGGCGCGTAATGAACTGCTGACCCGGGCCACCAAGCGCCTCAGCATTGTCTTGCGCAGTATTACCGGTGTAGTGCCGCTGCAGGAGTTCCAGGGGCAGTATGTACCGATGGCAGTGCTGGACGCCAACCGCTTCGCTTTCCTGTTGCGCTCCATGGATGATGTGGCGGTGAATTTTGCGGTGGATGAGGTGGAATCCTCCATGCAGCGGCCGTTTTTCTATCAAGGCATGGGGTTGCAGCCGGGTGTGTCATTCGGTGTGGCCAGGCTCAATGAGTCCGATGCCAGTTATGAAAAACTGTATGACCATGCCTTGCGCGCTTTGCAGGCGGATACCGAGAAAAACCTCAAAAAAGGTTACGAGCTGGAGTCGGTGGATCAATACAATCCCCGCAATATCAGCCTGATCAACCAACTGCGCCAGGCCATTCAGGAAGACCAGATCAGCCTGTACTTCCAGCCGGTTTACGATTTGAATACCCGCAAAACCTGCGGTCTGGAAGTGTTGACCCGGTGGGATACCGATGTGGGTGAGAAGATCAGCCCCAGCGAAATATTCTATCTGGCGGAAGTGGGTGGGTTTGTCGCTGAGCTGACTCTGAATGTGGTGGACAAGGCGATTTGTTACTATCTGGCGGCCATCGATCCGGAGGAAAACCCGGTCAAGCTGTCGGTTAACCTGTCACCGAAGTGCTTGCGGGAAGAGCGCTTCCTGGAGGAAGTTGGGGTTTTGCTAAGCCGTTATCACATGCCATCCAAAATGCTGTCCTTCGAAATCAAGGAGGCGGCCATCATCGAGGACCCCAGCATCACCCGGGAATCCCTCAATCGAATTCGTGCCATGGGCATCGGTTTGACTATTGACGAATTTGGTGCGGCCTACAGCAATCCCAGTTACATGAGCAGCCTGCCGGTTACGGAGGTCAAGCTGGATCAACGCATCGTGGCCCGCCTGGAAAACAAGTTCCACTTCGAGTCGGTGTCCGGGGTAATCGGTTTGTGTCGGGAAAGAGACATCACCCTGGTGATACACGGTGTCGAGGATGAGGGCACCTTGGCAAAACTCGAACGCATGGGGTGCACCTTCGCCCAGGGGCACTTTTTTGCCGCGCCGGTGAAAGCCAGTGAATACAAGCTTAACAAAGGACCATTGCGCCGATCCCGCTACCAACGGGCTTGACGCCTCGGGTATAATAACCCTTCAAACCGAAGGGGAGTCGCATCATGTCACAGGCAAATCCTGTTCAGCAGGCCATCGAAACCAAGCTGCATGCTGAACTGCAGCCGTCATTGCTGGAAGTGGTGAACGAAAGTCATATGCACAGCGTGCCACCCAACTCTGAAACGCATTTCAAAGTGGTGGTGGTGTCTGATCTGTTTTCCGGGAAACGTTCCGTGGCCCGTCACCAAATGATTTATAAAACATTGTCAGAGGAAGTGGCCGGCCCGGTGCACGCCCTGGCGATTCACACCTATACCAGCGAGGAATGGCAGCAGAGCGGTGCCGCCAGCCCGGCGTCACCCAAGTGCCTGGGTGGCAGCAAAGCCGATCAACATTGATTGTCCAGTGTGCCTGTCTTGGGTTGCACTTCCAGGGTGGGCATACGCAGGATGTAGACGGTAACCCCCGCAGCAATGCCGAACATCATCAGTTTCAGGGCCACAGGGTCCACGAAGAAGAGGGCGGAAGTGCTGATGGTAAACCACATCAGGATCAGGATGTAGGCTTTTGCCTTCATCGGGATGCCTTTCCCATCCAGATACAGGTGAATGTACGGTCCCAGCTGAGGCTGATTCAATAACCAGGAGTGGAAGCGTTGGGAGCTTTTGGCAAAGCAGCTTGCCGCCAGCAATAAAAACGGCGTGGTGGGCAGCAGTGGCAGGAAAATTCCGATCACACCAAGCACAACAGACACCCAGCCAATCACAATCAGGCAGTAACGAGCGACAATATTGGGTTGAATGTTGTTTTCCATCACGTCAGAAGCGCAGGATCATGCCTGTAGATATACCGGATTCTTGCCAGCTTACCTCATTCAGTTGCGTTGATCCACGGGAGCCATCGGCAAAGTATACGGTGTCTTGACCTGGATCGGTTTTCCAGTCTTTCTGTTGCCAGCTCAACCACATGGATATGGTCTGATTGAAGTGATAGGAGTAATCCAGCGACACCGAGTAGCCATTTCCTGTGGCCCGTTGGGAGAAGCTCTTGGGGTGGGCAAAATCGGAGCGCAGGTTCCAGTCGGCCACGGCGCTGTAATCCAGCCATTCGAAGCGCGCAGCCAGGCCAAGCTGGTGATGCCGGGTTTCCAGGCTCCAGCCCAAGCCCAGCCAGAGGGAATCCCAGGTGGTGTCGTAGGAGCTGTTCAGGGTGCCTCGGAAGGGGCCAATGGCAGCAGGGTCGTCCGTATTGATGGTCTGGACGCCTTCTGTCATCAGCATGTTCTGGGTTTTACGGCTGAAGCCCACCATGGGTTTGATCACTTGGAAGGCGTCCAGCTGAACGCGTCGGGCCAGTCCCAGGCTGAAGTCTGTCATTTTTGAGTCCACCGCCGAGGAATAGCTGCGGCTGTACTCTCCGCTGCGATTGTCACCGTCGTAGTCCGAATCCTGCACAGTACCCTGGTTCGCGGCGCCATGGCTGAAGCTGGCAAAGACCTCGTGCTGAGCCAGCCAACCGCGATGCAGTCGCAAGGTGGATGCCATGGTAAACTGGCGGAAGTTGACGTCTTTATAGGTCAATTCCGAGAGGATGTTGGGCCCGTCATTGCCGCCGGCGATGTTCCATTGCAGGGTGCCCTGGCTGTTTCCCATTCCGGTGTTCAATTCCAGGTCATAGGCGGAGGCGGTGGGCAGCTCATAGGCGTAGTAGGCGGAGACCGGGCCACAGAGCAACCACCCGCTGCAAATGCCCATGGTTTTCAATACATTGTGAATTCGCATCGATCCGTGTCCTGATAAGTATCGAACTCCTTACTTACAGGGTAGATCAGATCCGTTGAGTGAAAGACAGGTAACTGGTTGAAATCAAATAAGATAATTAGTATTCAAGGAGTTAGCTTGGAAATTAATTTCCGCGATGGAAGCGACGGGTTTTTGGCATCAGGAACCCACTTAGGTTGTTATTTGTTCGATGGAGGCCGCCGGTGAATGATGTCCGCGCATGGCAATACAGCGTGAAGTACTCACGCCGTAAAACCATAGGGATCTACGTAAGCGCCGAGAGTGGGGTAGAAGTGCGGGTGCCCCATTTCGTCTCCCGGCGCGAAGCGGATGATTTTGTCGCCTCCAAACAGGAGTGGATCGAGAAGCAGCTGGCCAATTTCGCCAGTCGACCGGCACGTTTCGAACCCTGCTTCCAATGGGGTGAAGCGTTCTACTTTCTTGGTGAAAAGCAGGTTTTCCACTGGCAGGACGTAGCGGGCGTGGACCTGGTGTTGAGTGGGAAGGCGGACGACCCGACGGATAAAATCGAAGCCATGGTGCAACGCTGGTTCCGCCAGCAGGCTTTGACGTTGTTTACTGAGCGTCATGACTGGTGGCGCTCACAGATGGGCTCGCTGCTGGATTTACCGCAGTCCACTCTGCAGCAACGTAGCATGAAGCGGCGCTGGGGTACGTGCCGCCGGAACGGCAAAATCATCCTCAATAGCAATCTGGCCCGTTACCCTCTGAATTGTGTGGACGTGGTGATCGTCCATGAGCTCTGCCACCTGCTGGAATTCAACCACAGTCGCCGCTTTTATCATTTGATGGATCAGGTGATGCCGGATTGGAAACAGCATGATGAAATGCTGAACCGGCTCAGTCTTTTGTATTGATACTGCGGTATTGATTATTCCAACCCCCATGGGACCGGCGTTCTGACCCGGTTGACCTGGATTTGTCACTTTTGATCATTGTTGGATCAATTGCCTCTGCCCTAGCATTTAAACAAGCGTTTAATCCCAATGACTACCCAATAACGCCTGCCAGACCGTTTTGCACGGACCACTATATTTGACCGATACCTAGATACCCAGAGGGAGCCAAGATGTCCGATCAATCCGCTGCCAGTTTCGACCTGACGTTAACAGAAGAGCAGCGCATTACCCGCGAATCCATCCGTCGTTTTGTTGAATCCCATATCAAACCCAATGCCCGCGCTGCCGATGAAGCCGCCGCGGCACCGGCGGATTTTTATCGCCAGGCAAGTGAGCTCGGTTTGGGCCTGATGCCCATTCCCGAGGCTTTGGGAGGGGCAGGGATGGCACGCGCGCCCATTTCCAATGTATTGAATGCCGAGGATCTGGGGCAGGGCGATATGGCACTGGCCATTGGTGCGCTGACGCCACTCAGCTTCATCAATGCCGTACTGGATTTCGCATCACCGGTGCAACAGGAGACCTATCTTACGCCGCTGGCCATGGAGTCCCTGGTGGCCACCATCGCGTTGATGGAACCCAAAGCCACGTTCGAGCCTACTGCATTGCAAACCTCTGCGGTGAAGGTGGATGGCGGCTATCAACTGAATGGTGTGAAAACTCTGGTACCACTGGCAACGCAGTCCCGTTTTATTCTGGTGTTGGCCGCATTGGATGGTGAGGCAGCGAGTGCCGGTTTTGTGGTGGAGTCCGCTGCAGAGGGTATGACCATCCAGGAAGAATCCTGTATGGGGTTGCGACCGCTGGAATTGTGTCGCGTGGAATTGCATGACGTAGTGGTGCCGGAATCTGCGCGCATCAACCTGGACATGGGGCGATTGCTGGATCTGTCCAGCATTGGTTTGGCGGCCGTGGCGGTGGGTTGTTGCCAGGCGGTGCTGGATTATGTGGTGCCCTATGTGAATGATCGTACGGCCTTTGGTGAGCCGATTTCGCACCGGCAATCCGTGGCGTTTATGGTGGCAGACATGGCCACCGAGCTGGAGGCCATGCGCCTGCTGGTGTACCGGGCGGCTTCCCGTGCTGAGCAGGGCTTGGCTTTTCACGAGAACGCTTATTGGTGCCGTACATTCTGCTCCGAAAAAGCCATGGAGATCGGCACCAATGGCATTCAGTTGCTGGGTGGGCACGGTTTTATCCGGGAGCATCCGGTGGAAATGTGGTATCGCAACCTGCGGGCTGCGGCTCTGTTACAAGGTGCGGTTGTCATTTAAAGATCGGCATCTGATCAGCCTGTACCATTGGAATTCACATAGCGAGAATCAACATGATCAATCTTGAGTTACCCAAGAAACTGCAGATGGCACAGCAGATGAGCCATCAGGTGGCCGCCACCGTATTCCGGCCCATTGCCCGTAAATACGACAAAATTGAACACTGTGACACTCCGGAGGAATTGATTCCCCTGGGGCAGATGATCAAGGGCATGGGCGGCGACGGCAAAAAGCCCGAAAGCCAATCCGGGGGCCGTGCCAGTGACGCGGTTAACAACGGCGCCAACATGATGCAGGTGTTGACCACCGCGGAGATGAGCTGGGGCTGCATCGGTCTGATGCTGTCGATCCCGGGGTTGGGGCTGGGCAACGCGGCCATCCAGGCCGTGGGCACTCCGCAACAGAAAGAACGGTTTGGTGGTTTGCATTGTGCCATGGCCATCACCGAACCCGGCTGTGGCTCGGATTCTGCGGCGGTGAAGACCTCGGCGGTGCTGGATGGGGATGAGTGGGTCCTGAACGGCGAGAAGATTTTTGCCACTTCTGCCAGTCGCGGTGATGCCGTCGTGGTGTGGGCCACCCTGGATAAATCGAAGGGCAAGGCGGCCATCAAATCCTTTGTGGTGGAACGGGGCACGCCGGGCATGGAGATCGTGCGCTGTGAAGACAAAATGGGGCTGCGGGTGTCGGATACGGCGGCCATTGTGTTTACCGATTGCCGCATTCCAAAGGACAATATCCTGGGGTCCGCGGAAATCGCAGATACCGCTGAAGCGCGCAAAAAGGCCTTTGGTGGTGTAATGCAGACCTTTGATAACACCCGTCCGCCGGTTGCGGCCATGGCCTATGGGGTGGCGAGGGCCGCCCTGGAAATCACCAAAGAGTTGTTGCAGAAGGAAGGGATTGAATTTCGCTATGAAAAGTCCATCTATAACAGTACCGCGATTCAGGCGGAAGTCTATCGGATGGAGGCGGAGCTGGAAGCCGCGCGCCTGTTGATACTGAAAGCCGCCTGGATGGCCGATAACAAGCAGCCCAATTCCAAGCAGGCGTCCATGTGCAAAGCGAAAGCCGGACGGGTGGGGAACCAGATCACCTTGAAGTGTGTTGAATTGTGCGGATCACTGGGTTATGGCGAAGAGCTGTTGTTGGAGAAGTTTGCCCGGGATTCCAAGATTCTGGACATTTTTGAAGGCACCCAACAAATTCAGCAACTGATCATTGCCCGCAATGTGTTGGGTAAATCGTCCAGTGAGTTGAAGTGACGGGTGTCGCGGGGGAGACGGTCAAGGTAGAGCGCGGACATGGAGCCTTTCGGTAGCATGACGCTTGGCCTGCGGCTTCCCTGTGCTTCTCAATTTAACCGGAAGCGTCAGAACTCGCGCGTTGCGCTCAGACAGCTGACGCTTTTTTCCGGTGAAATCTGCGATGCTCGGCGGCGCGAGAATGCTACCGAAAGGCTCCATGCCCGCGCTCAGTAGCTGGCTGCTTTCCCGCTCGGCGTTCCCTGTGAACAGCTACTTCGCAATCAACCTCCCTAGTAAATCAAAGCCGCCTGCGTCACCAACCAGGGGAAGGTGGTGTACTTGCGGTAATGGCGGATCAGTTTCACCGCCTGCTCCCCGTCATTCACATTCTTGTCCACAATATAGGCTTTCCAGTCGCACTGCTTGTTGGAAAACTCAATGGTGGAATAGCCGTTCTGGGTGGTGTTGAAATAGCGGATATGGGGATTGGTCAGGCGCACGGCCGTGTTGGTGACCGCTTGTGCCAGTAGCTGTTGTTCCCCCTGGGGAGTGCTGGCGCCGATCATATCGAACAGGCCGGCGGAGGTGACCGACGGGGTCATAAATTCCACGCCGATGAAATTGTTGAAGTTGAAGATGGAGCGGTTGTCGTAATCCTGCTTGATGTGGGATGCCATGTAGGTGTGTAAATCCCCGGTGACCACCACAAAATTCTCCACCTGGTTGGCGGCAATCTCGTTGTTAATCAGGTTACGTTCGTAGTCGAAACCGTCCCACGCATCCACATTGATGGGCATCTTGCCGTTGGACAGTTGAATGCCCAGTGAGCCCATGTAGGTCTGGTTGCCCAGCAGTTTCCACCGGGCTGTGGAGCCGATGACGCCATTCAACAGCCAGTCACGCTGATCTGCCCCCAGCAGGCTCTGCTGGTCACTTTGCCAATTGGAGCAACCATAGGGAACATAGCGTTCAAAGAAATCGCCCTCGCCACAGGGGTGTGCTGTGCGGTAACTGCGGCCGTCCAGCATAAACAGATCCACCAGATTGCCCAGTTGCACCCGACGGTAATATTTCAGGAAACGATGGGGATCCGAGGAACTCCAGTCCACTTCCACCCGCGCCGGAACGTACTCCAGCCAGGCCTGCTGGGAATCCAGCATCAACTGGTTAAGGCGGGCGGGATCGTTGCCGTAGGCCGCATCCAGGGTGAAAGGGTGGTCCGGTGCACCCAGGGTGTCACGTTCGTAGTCCCAGTAGGCGTCATTCGCGGTTTCGTGGTCGTCACGGGTGATGATGAAGGTGTGTTGTTCCATGGCCTGCTGCAGGAACGGATCGGAACGATAGGTCTTGTACAGGTGGCGGTAATCGTCCAGATCCAGGGCCACCAGGCCGTCGCTGGGCAACACAATCAGGCGGTCCTCAAAAGGCAGGCTCTGGAAGCGCGGGTCACCGGCGGTTTCATAAATGAAGTCCCCCAGGTGCAGCACAAAGTCGATGCTGTCGTCCTGGGCGATCTGCGCCAGGGCACCGTAGTAGCCGTTGGTGTAATCCTGGCAGGTGAGCAGGGCCAGCTTGAGATGATCCAGCTCCGCCCCAAAGGGTGGCGCCGTACGGCAGCGGCCGGTGCGACTGACGGTGTTGTCGTAGACAAAGCGATAGTAGTAGCGCAGATTGGGCTGCAGGTAGCCGTCCACGTCAATGGAAACGCAGTAATCCCGCTCCGGGCGGATGTTCTGGGATTCCACGATGCTTTCGAATTCCAGCTGGATGAATTCCGGATCGCGGGCGACCTGAACGATAAGGGCCTGACCGGCCCGCCAGGCGGAAGGGTCCACCCGGGTCCACAGCACCACACCGGTGGGCGTGGGGTCGCCGGACGACACCGACAAACTGAATACCCGGTGTGAATCCTGGTTGAGGGGGGCATCCGCGGATACCAGCCCGGCCTGGGCATCGCCACTGGTGAAAGTGACCACATAGGGTGTGGCTACGCCGGCGGCGAGAAAGGAGAGAAACGTGCGTCGATCAATACTCATGGGAATCCCCGGACATCCTTGCTGTTGTTATGGCTACCTGACGGTGGGGTATCGGTGAGCTTGCCTCATGTCGGTTCCCCAGGGTAGTGCGTTTTTTATCTTTTTATTGTGTAATTCTTATTTCAGTTGCGAAAATAATGAACGTTTTCGAACCTGATTGGGCCGAATAATAGTCAAATTGGCACATTAGTACAACTAAGTGGATTAACCTATCAGCGCGGCTTCTGGTTCGGCGATTAGCGCGGATGTGGCCGGTTTCAGTTCGGTCAGTTTACATGCTGCTGCTAATCGGGTAAAAAGCCTCGTCCAATCGTTATAGCGGGAAGTATCATGTCTGTCATCCACACCGAGTCCACCAGCTTCGAGCCCAACCGTGAAACCGAGCTCACGGCGGAGCAGGCCAAGAAGCAAAAGACCCGCTTCAATAAGCTGCAGAAAAAACTGCGGCGGGAAGTGGGCAAGGCCATTGCGGATTACAACATGATCGAGGAAGGGGACCGCATCATGGTGTGCCTGTCCGGCGGCAAGGATTCCTACACCATGCTGGACATCCTCATGAGCCTGCAGAAAAGCGCGCCGGTGAATTTTGAGCTGGTGGCGGTGAATATGGACCAGAAACAGCCGGGGTTCCCCGAGCATGTATTGCCGGAGTATCTGGACCAGTTGGGCATTGAGTACTACATCATCAACCGGGATACCTATTCTGTGGTGAAGGAAAAGATCCCGGAAGGCGCCACCACCTGCGGCCTGTGTTCCCGCCTGCGCCGCGGTACCTTGTATTCCTTTGCTGAGGACATCAAAGCCACCAAAATTGCCCTGGGTCATCACCGGGACGATATCGTGGAAACCCTGTTCCTCAACATGTTCTATGGCTCGCGCCTGTCGGGAATGCCTCCCAAACTGCTGTCCGATGATGGCCGCAACATTGTGATCCGGCCGCTGTCCTATTGCCGGGAGAAGGACATCATCGCCTTCGCCAATTTCAAGGAATTCCCCATCATTCCCTGTAATCTGTGCGGCTCCCAGGAAAACCTGCAACGCCAGAACATCAAGCTGATGCTGAAAGACTGGGATCGCCAGCAACCGGGCCGCATTGAACATATCTTCAATGCCATGCAGAACATCAAGCTGTCCCAGATGGCGGACACAAACCTGTTCGATTTTCAGAACCTGCAGCTGGATCGCAGTACTGAACGCAAAGAGTATGAATTCGCCCACGACCAGACCGTTGATGGTAAACCGGCCCGGGATGCGGTAAAAATGGTGAATCTCGTTAACCTGTAAGGCCCATTGCCGTTGCTCAATTACCTTTGGGGTGGATTTTTTCTGGTGGGATTTGCCGTTGCCCTGGTGCGTTTCTTTGGGGGTGACACGACGGTGTTCCAGGCCATCATTCAATCCACCTTTGATATGGCCACCCTCTCGGTGGAGATCGCCATTGGTCTGGTGGGTCTGTTGGCGCTGTGGTCCGGCCTGTTTCGGATAGCGGAGCGGGCGGGGCTGATTTCGGTTCTGAGCCGCATACTGGCACCGTTTTTCAGCCGGGTGATGCCCGAGGTGCCTAAAGGGCACGCTGCCCAGGGCGCCGTCACCATGAATCTGGCGGCCAACATGCTGGGGCTGGATAATGCGGCTACCCCGCTGGGCTTGAAAGCCATGCAGGCGCTGCAGAGCCTGAACCCCGTCAGCCACACCGCCAGCAACGCCCAGATTCTGTTTCTGGTGTTGAATACTTCTTCGGTGACCCTGTTGCCGGTCACCATTTTCATGTATCGCGCGCAGTTAGGCGCGGCCGACCCCACCGATGTGTTTATCCCGATTCTGCTGGCCACCAGCCTGTCCACCCTGACCGGGCTGGTGACGGTGATGTTGATTCAGAAGATTCCCTTCGACCGGGTGGTGCTGGGATACCTCGCGGCCGGCGCCCTGTTAATGAGCTGCTTTATCTATTGGTTGACCCTGTTGCCCGCGGCTGATCTGGGCCAGGTGTCCCAGTTATTGGCCAATGGGGTGCTGCTCACCGTGATTGCGCTGTTCATCGCGGCGGGCTTGTGGAAGCGGGTTGCCGTGTACGAGGAGTTTGTGGAAGGGGCCAAAGAAGGCTTTGAAACCGCGGTCAAGCTAATCCCCTACCTGGTGGCTATGTTGGTGGCCATCGGGGTGTTTCGGGCCTGTGGCGCGCTGGATTACCTGATCGGGCTGGTGGGGGCGGTGTTGGGGGCGCTGGGTGTGACCACGGGCTTTGTGGACGCGTTACCGGTGGCGCTGATGAAGCCCTTCAGCGGCAGTGGGGCACGGGCCCTGATGCTGGATGTGATGAACACTCACGGGGTGGATTCCCTGGCCGGCCGCATCGCAGCGGTGATGCAGGGGTCCACCGAAACCACCTTCTATGTGCTCACGGTGTATTTCGGTGTGGTGGGGATCACCCGGATTCGCTATGCCCTGTGGGCTGGGCTGCTCTGCGACGGGGTGGGCATGGTGAGTGCCATTGCCCTCGGGCTATGGTTCTTTGGCTGAATCTGCCATAATTCATGAAGTTTATAGGTTTGGTCTGGATATTTAATTCATGAATGTAGCGCGGGTTGACCTGAATCTGTTGGTGTATCTGGATGTGTTGTTGCGGGAACTGAATGTAACCCGGGCAGCAGAGCAGTTGGGCATCACCCAACCGGCCATGAGTAATGGCCTGAAACGGCTCAGGGATCTGTTCAACGACCCCCTGCTGATCCGCTCCAGCGAAGGCATGAAGCCCACCGAACGGGCCCTGGATCTGCAGCCCAAGGTACGGCAGATCCTGTCGGACACCCAGTATCTGCTGGAACCGAAACAGGAATTCAAGCCTCTCACCAGTAAGCGCGTATTCCGCATCATGGTCAGCGACTATGCTGAGGCGACGTTGATTCCGCTGTTGATCAAGCACATCCGCAGCGAAGCGCCCAACGTGATCCTGGATTTTCTGACCCCCAGTGATGTCAGTTACCAGGATCTGGAGCAGGGGCGGGTGGATATGGCCATCAACCGCTTCAATGAAATCCCCCAGTCCTTTCACCAGAACACAGTGTGGACCGACAGCTTTTCCTGCCTGGTGAGCCGCAAAAACCCTGCTGCGGAGAACTTCAATCTCAAAGCCTACCTGAATGCCCAGCATATCTGGGTGAGCAAAACCGGTATGGGGGTGGGGTTTGGGGTGAACCCGGAAAAGTCTGGCGGTTTGGGGTGGATCGACCAGGCTCTACAGCGCATTGGCAAAAAGCGTAAGATCACCATCTTTACCCGTCATTACCAAACCCCTGGCCTGCTGGTGCAAAACAACGACCTGGTGGCGACGTTGCCCACAAAAATTGCCCGCATGCAGGCAGAGAATCCGAAGCTGGTGATCCTGGACCCTCCTTTCTACATCCCGGAATTTGAGCTTAAGATGGCCTGGAGCCCGCTGTTGCATCCCAACGCCGGGCACCAGTGGTTACGGCGGCTGATTATGTACACCGCAGAGCGTATTGCAGACGACGAACGCCGTCTGGTGGGAGAGCATCAATGAGCCAATACGCCGAAGCCAAGCTCCAACAGAGCAGTTCGGTGTGTGTTGGAGGTGATGTGATTGTCCACCAGCGCTTTGTGGATAATGCGCTCGCTGCCCGGGATGTCGTCAAACAAGCCCAGGTGCAGGTCCTTGCTGCTGGTTTTGGATAACAGGTCGTTCAATTTGATGAACGCGGAGTGTTTGTTGCCGCTGTTGTATTCCAGCCACAAATCCAACAACGAGATCGAGAGGAAGTGAACGGAAAAGCCACTTTCGATATTCAGGTAAAGCAGTTGCTGCACCAGTTTTTGTGACTCGTTCGGATTGCCGCACAGGCGATAATAAAATACCCCCGCCATGAGCCAGCTCAGCTGACTGATCCAGTCGAGAGTGGTATCCGGTTCCAGGCTCTCATCGATGTGCCGGGTCAGGCAGCATTCCTGCGCCAGGGATTGCGCCCAGGCCGTGTCCTGATTGATCGTCGCCAGCCTGAAGTGTTCCAGCATGACCTGCGCATAGTACCGGTCCGAGCCGCTGCAGGAAGATACCCGTTCCATAAACGTCAGCAGATGCCGTGCCGTGTCCAGTTGCTGGCGGCGGATGGTTTCCCGTACCAGGGTCTGATAGGCCGCAAATTGCGTATCGCTGTGCAGCCAGGGCAGGGTCGAGCACTGGGCCAGGCAGGTTTGGTAGCCCGCCTCGCGGTCAACTGTGCGATAAAGCAGGTAACCATAAAAGATAGTGACCAGCGATTTGCCGACGCCCTCGGGATATTGCCAGTGTCGGCCCAGGGTTTTTCGTAGCGAGTTTAATGCATGCTGCGGATCACTGTTGAAATAGTACAGGCGCGCTTCAATCTGTTTGGCAATGGCAAAGTTGAATTCGTAGCTCAGCTCATCGGAGGTTTCCCTGGACAGGTCGATATAATGCTGGGCCTCGCGGGCATGAAAGCGGTGCAGCTCCACCTCGGCCAACAAACTGTACAGGGTGGCCCGCAGTGAGGTGTACACCTCCGGGTGTTTGGTCAATAGCCGGAGGCGTTCCACCAGCTCTTTGCTCAAGCGTTTTTGTTGCGAAAGTATGATCCCATAGGCTACCGCACAATTGGCTTCCGTGTGGTTTTCGGGGCTTTGGATAATGGCTTCAATGCTTTTGTCTCCGGTCAGGCTGTGCAGCTCCAGCGCCGATTCTTGCAAGCGACCGGACAGGTTCAGGAGCCAGCACCAGGCCATGCGGGTCTGTGCCAGGTTTTGCGTCAACGGATTGCGGTTGGCGATGCGATCCTGATACAGCGTCAGCAGATTTCCGGAACGCAGCCAGGACACCAGATTTCCCAGATAGTACTCCAGCTGCACGGTGCGCTGGGGGTGATGTGTGGACAGGGTGACGCCTTCCAGGTGGAAACGGTGATCGCTCAACCACCGGCAGGCATTGGCTACCAGACGACCGCGCTGCGCTTCCTCCAGAGCCTCGAAGCGCATCAGCAGGCGTTCCCGTACCCAGGGGGAATAGCGAAAACACAGTGGGTGTTCGGGATCAACCTCGAGGAAAAATCGCGTGCTTTGCAGGGTTTGCAATGACGTTGTGACGGGGGCGCCCTGTACAAAGCTTTGGCAAAGTTCCTCATTGAATCGGTGCAGAAAACCGGTTTGGGTCAGAAAACCTGAGGTTTGCGTATCAATGTGCTCAATCATTTGATCAAGCAAAAACGTGAACAACGCCCGGGCCGGTTGCTTGAAGTCACACACCTGCGCTGCGATGTGGTTGAGGCACAGTTGTGCCAGCTTCACGCCGGCTGGCCAGCCTTGTGTGGTTTTGACGATTAATTCGTTGAATGCCTGATGGGCGGCGTTTTTGCTGAGGAACACCCGCAATTCGTTGGCGTTGAAATAAAGCTGGTCCTGGGTGAGCAGGACGCTATCACGGTTGTCGCCTTGGTCCCCCAGAAGCGCGGAGCGGGACGTACCGGCGATGATCCAATATAAGTTGGGACTGCGATGGATCAACTCGATGAAGCGATCATGCCAGGCGCTGTTGCGCAGTATCTGCACATCATCCACGATAACCGTGACAGGCTCCTGCAAGCCGTTGAGCGCAGTGTAGAAAAGGTCGAATAAAATAAAGGGTGGTAAACCAGGGTCACTGAAATCCCGGCTCAGTATCGGGCCGGTGAAGTCCGGGATAATCCGATTGAGGGCGACCGTCAGGTGTTGGAAGAAGCAGGTAGCGCTGACATCGGTCTCTTGCAGGGTCAACCAGGCGGTGTGTTCCGGGTTCAGGCTGTAGAACTGTTGCAACAGCGTGGTTTTACCGCCGCCATTGGGGGCCAGCACGGCCCTGACTTTTTTGTTGCCGTTACGCTGCAGTACTTCCAGCAGGCGGGTCCGGGGAACCATGCTCCGGTTATCCATGGGGGTGAACCAACTGGTATCCAGATTGGCAGACAGAAACGTGGCCATACCCGATCTCAATTCACTGTTTGTAGATATAGTTATTGTTATAGCTTATGCGTTATTGTTTCTTGTTTTTTTGTCGATCCTAACAAGCCAAAGAGCATACTGGTGGGTGCAGAAGTCCTGTTGTTGAATTACCCGGGTGATCCCTTTAATCAACAGTAAACGGAAGGCTGAATGTAATATAAGGCCAGAAAATCAACGTTTTTTCAAGCTTGATCGTGCGGGAAAGTGCTTCTGATCGGGTTAAGCCGATGAGTTAGAACAGAAAACCCGGCCATGAGCCGGGCTTTCTGTTTTGGCCGCGGGGAGCCGCGCAGGCGGAATCAGCAACCGTACTTGGCTTTCGCCTCGCGGCGGCGGCGGTGCAGGACCGGCTCGGTATAGCCGCTGGGCTGTTTGCAACCATCCAGCACCAGTTCGCAGGCGGCGGCAAAGGCCACGCCATCAAACTCGGGTGCCATGTTGCGGTAGTGGGCGTCTCCGGCGTTCTGGCGATCCACCACGGCTGCCATGCGGCGCAATGTTTCCATCACCTGGGCTTCGCTGCAAATGCCGTGGCGCAGCCAGTTGGCCACGTGCTGACTGGAGATGCGCAGGGTGGCGCGGTCTTCCATCAGGCCGACATCGTTGATATCCGGCACCTTGGAGCAACCAACGCCCTGATCAATCCAGCGCACCATATAACCCAGAATGCCCTGGGCATTGTTGTCCAGTTCTTTCTGAATTTGGTCTGCGGTCAGGCTGGAAGGGTCGGCCATCACCGGCACGGTCAGGATGTCATCCAGATTGGCTCGGGGGCGCTGCTTCAGTTCTTCCTGCACAGCGGCTACACTGACTTTGTGATAATGCATCACATGCAAGGTGGCGGCAGTGGGTGAGGGTACCCAGGCACAGCTGGCACCGGCTTTGGGATGGCCGATTTTGGCCTCCATCATGGCTGCCATTTCATCGGGCATGGCCCACATGCCTTTGCCGATTTGGGCGCGGCCCTGCAGGCCGCTTTCCAGCCCGATGTCCACGTTCCAGTCTTCGTAGGCGTTGATCCAGGGCTGGGCTTTCATGGCCGACTTGGGAATCATGGCGCCGGCTTCCATGGAGGTGTGGATCTCGTCACCGGTGCGATCCAGGAATCCGGTATTGATGAAAATCACCCGGTCTTTGGCCTCACGAATACAGGCCTTCAGGTTGACGGTGGTGCGACGTTCCTCGTCCATAATGCCGATTTTCAGGGTATTCGGGGCCAGGCCCAGAGCCTGTTCCACGCGTCCGAACAATTCCACTGCAAAGGCCACTTCCTCCGGGCCGTGCATTTTCGGCTTAACAATATAAACGCTGCCTTCACGGGAATTGCGGAAGGGGCCGTTACCCAACAGATCGTGTTTGGCGATCAGCGAGGTCACCATGCCGTCCAAGATGCCTTCGGGAATTTCTTCCCCGTTGTACAGTACGGCTTCGTTGGTCATCAGGTGGCCCACGTTACGCACCAGCAGCAGGGAGCGACCGGGCAGCACCAGTTGGCTGCCGTCGGCAGCGGTAAACTCGCGATCGGGGTTCATGGTGCGGGTCAGCTGCTGGCCGCCTTTCTGGAAGGATTCTGACAAGTCACCTTTCATCAACCCCAGCCAGTTGCGATAGACCACGCATTTGTCGTCGGCATCCACCGCCGCTACAGAATCCTCACAATCCTGGATGGTGGTGATGGCGGATTCCAGGCAAAGGTCGTTGACGCCGGCGGCGTCGTCTTTGCCAATGGCGCCGCTCTTGTCGATCTGGATTTCGATGTGCAGGCCGTTGTTGCGCAGCAATACCGAGCTGGGTGCCAGCTCAGCGCCTTTGTAGCCGACGAATTTTTCCGGCTGGGCCAGTTGGGTTTCGCTACCGTCTTTCAACGCAATGATCAGTTGTCCATCTTTAATGAAGTAGGCGCTGGCATCTTCGTGTTGGCCATTGGCCAGGGGGGCGGCATCGTTGAGGAAGGCACGCGCATAGGCGATCACCTTGTTACCACGAACAGGGTTGTAGCCCTTACCCTTTTCGGCGCCGCCCTCTTCAGAAATGACATTGGTGCCGTACAGGGCATCGTACAAGCTGCCCCAGCGGGCGTTGGCGGCGTTTAATGCGTAGCGGGCGTTCATCACCGGTACCACCAGTTGGGGGCCGGCGATGGTGGCGATTTCCGGGTCTACGTTGGCGGTGCCAATTGCAAAATCATCGCCTTCGGGCAACAGGTATCCAAGCTCGGTGAGAAAGGTTTTGTATTCCGCCATGTCGATGGCCTGTCCGGCGCGCTCCTGGTGCCAGGCATCGATTTTGGCCTGAAGGTCGTCCCGCTTTGCCAGCAGGGCTTTGTTCTTGGGAGCCAGGTCAGCGACGATGTTTTCCAGTTCCGCCCAAAAGTGTGCCGGTTCAACACCTGTGCCAGGTGCGATCTCGTTGGCTACCAGGTCAACCAGTTTGGTAGCGATTTCTAATCCACCGATTTTGGTGCGCTCTGTCATCGTGTCTGTCTCCAATTATCCGCCTCTGACCTGATAAATCAGGGGCTTGGTTCTGTAAAGCGATATGTAAAGCGGGTTTTGCAAGGGGCTGCGATAATGCAGTTTAGACGGAAGTGTGTCAAATAGTTTCCCGGATGACCAATAAGTCATGGTGATAGTGGTTATCAACCACCTAAATGGGTCTGGTCAGTCGAGGATATCTGCCCGAATTTGAAGGGATTTTCCGCTGGAACCACCGCGTCGTGTTGAGTGCGTGGAGGAGCCGCTGGAGGTGGCCACGGTCTGGCTGGTTCCGGCGATCGGCGTCCACTCTCCGGGATCCACTACCACCACGGTTTCGGCGTCCATTTTCTGGACTTTGCCATCGTTTTTCAGCTTCATGCGTTGATTGGTGGTGAAGATTTCGATGCGGATTTTGTCCCGCACCAGTCGGGGCACCACATAGAGCTGATTGCCCACCGAGCGATACTCTTTGACGCTGCCGGTTTGCCATGGTCCCAGGAATGCAATCTGCTCCACCGGCACGTCCTGGCCTACATCCAGGGCGCCTTGTTCGCCTTCCAATACACGGATCTGATGGTCTGCATTGTCCACATGGGTGCTGAAGCGATTCTTACTGACCACTTCCACGTCCACACCGGAACGGTTGCTGTTGCCGTGATACACCACAATCTTGCCATCGGCGGCGTTTTCTTCTGCGGTCAGCTGGCTATTATCGGCGTAGCGCAGGGAGACCTGGATATTCTTCAACGGCCGATCAATTTCTTCCAGGATGCGGAGCAACTCATCCTGTGCAGCGGCTGGTGCTTTCACAAACAGCTTGTTGTGGTAAGCCGTGATCCGGTCCTCCGGCCCCAGCAGCGGCTCCAGAATGGGCACCAGCTTATTGGCCGGCAAATAGGTCTCATAAACCTCAGTGGTCTGCTGCGCCATGACCAGCATGGTGTTCAGGGTCAGCAATAAGGCACAGAGAAAACGGATCATAGTGCCAGCCTTCTCAGTTCGGTGCAGGGCATACCGCGAGCCCAGATTTCATTGAATTCCCGCGCATACTTTACCGCATCGGGGACAGCACGAAATTCACAGTGACCACGCAGGGAACCAAGGGCAAAGCGCTTTACCATGCCCAGGTCATCCACAATCATGTACTCGTCGGTCATGTCTTCATACTCCCGCGGCAGACTGCGGATCTCGCAGCGGGTGGGCAGGCGTTTCTGCAATTCCACCAGCCGGTGCCCCAGCTTGGCGGCCTTGTTCGGATCTTTGAGAAGAATGCTGACGCTGAACCCCCGGTGGTCGCGGAACAACGGCGTCAGCAGATCGAGAAACTCGCTGCGGTCGTAGAATGCGTGCTCCAGCTCCTGGGTGAATATCTTGATGTGGCGCTTGGCCTGTGGCGCCATGCTATCCAGCGCAGCATGAAACTCTTCCAGGGATTCCAGCAGAAACGTGCCCGGACTTTCGCCGAGTTCAAGCGCTTGGGCCTGTTGTTCGAATGACATGTTTAATATCAGTGATTACAGTTGGTGTGCATTTTTATTAAGTCTAACAGTAAATCCGGTTTCTGGAACAGGAACCCATCACCGTTTCTGCGGCATCAGGTAACCCTTTCTTATAGCGGAACGGCTTGAGCCGGTGAAGCGGTTATGGCTTTTGGCACTAATCAGATCGGAATACCGCACTCAGTAAACCACCCGTTGTAGCCAACACCGCCACCGCCAGCAGGGCAATGAACACCGTATTCAGAAGCACCAGCGCCAGGGTCCGCCTGTCCACCGAGAACAGTTGCAGGAGGTTGGTGCGAATGCCCAATGCGGCCATGGCCATCAACAGCAGACACTGTGACAGGGAGCTGATGGCCGCCTGCACAATGGCCGGCAATGACACAGCATTGTTCAGCAACATCAGCAGGACAAACAGGATCAGAAAACCCGGCACCCGCGGTGCTGTGGACGTGGATTGGCTCCAGTATCTGGAGCTTGCGAGATTGACCAGCAGCAGGACGGGTAACAGCAGGGACACCCGCAGCATTTTGGTGTAGATGGTGGCGTCTGCGGCCTGGGGCGAAAGCATTTCACCGGCACCGATGGCCTGTGCCACATCGTGGATACTTGTGCCCAGAAACTGGCCAGCGGTTTCGGCACTCAGATTCAAGTGGGTGAGCAGGGCGGGGTACAAAAGCATGGTTACCGTACTGATACCGGTGATTGCCACCAGGGTGCCGGCCACCTGATGGTCGCTGGGGCGTTTTGCCGATTGCAAAGCCAGCAACGCCATGGCAGCCGAAACACCACAGATAGCGGTGGCCACCCCGGTCAGTAGCGCCATGAAGCGATCTGCTCCCAGCCAGCGCCCCACCACCAGGCTGAATCCAATGGTGGCGCTGGTGCAGACCATCACCAGAATCAGGGGTTGATAGCCATACTCAGTAATGTGCTCCAATGTGATCCGAATCCCCAGCAGGGCGACGCCGACGCGCAAAAGGGACCGGGTGCAGTATTCCAGTCCTGGCCTGAATTCGTTGTGAGCGCTGAGATTATTGAACGCCATGCCCATCAACACGGTGGTGAGGATCAGCGGGCTACCATGTTGACTGCTGAGGTAGTGAGCCGCAAACACGATGGTGAGGCTGATGAGCAGGCCTGGCATCAAGGGTATTAGCTGGTTTTGAGCCTGGGTCCTGAATTTGTGTATGGAATGCCGGGTGACGGGGAGTCGATGCATGGTGCGGGTCAGGTGTTCAGGTGGTCCAGGCCATTACCTGCCGCGATGGCCTGCAGGTAAGACCAGGGGTATACCCCTTTATCATGACCATCGGCGAAGATAATCTGCAGGCCGGCAATACCGGCCATGGCCACGTGATCAATCTGGCTGTTGTCGCTGATCAGCGGGGTGCCAATCCGGTTGCGGGCGCGACAACGAGAGCAGGCGCAGAACGAGCGCAAGGTCTCACCAGACAGCGTCGCGGCGCCACCGTCCGACCATTTGATCTCGAGTTCCGAGCGCTGACGGTGCAGGGTGATGTCCAGCGGCACTGCCTGTGACACGATCATACGTGACTCGTTCATGGATTCAGTCTCCGTGCTAGGGGGTGGTGTTTGCCCCTTGCGAGGCGGTTCGTTCCAGGGCCCAGCGTGCCAGCTTGCGCACATCCGGATCGTTGTCTTCCAGCGCCCGGCGAATGAACGGTAACCCGTCCTCGTGGGCCAGTTCGCCCAGGGCCGCCACCGCAGTTTTGCGCAGGTTGCTGATGGGGTTGTCGATACAGGTCCCCAATGCCGGAATGCCTTCAATTGCTCCTACCATGCCAATGGCTTCGGCGGCTTTCTCCTGTACCTGCCAGCGTTTATCCCCGATGGCCTGGATCAAGGCGCCTTTGGCGTCCTTGGCTTTGAGGCGGCCCAGGCTGCGGATGGCTTCACAACGCACTTGCCAATGGTCGTCGCTGACCGCGGCGATCAAGGTGTCGGCCACCTTGTCCGGAGTAGCATAGACCAACGCGCCCACGGCGCTGCGCCGCACCTCGGGATCGGCATCGCTCTTCGCCACCGCTTTCAATTGCGGCAGGTTCTCGATTTCCTGAAGATAGCCCAGCACGCCCACTGCTTCCCGGCGTACTCCGGCGTCATCGTGACCCAGCAATTCGATGGCGTAGGGGCGGGCATCCTGGATACACAATTGTTTCAAGGAGCGCAGAATCGATGCCAGCACAAACGCATCGTCTGACTTCAAAGCGGCAATCAGGGCCGGCGCCGCATCCGGATCTTTCAGATCCGCCAGCGCCTTGGCGGCAGCGTTGCGCACGTTACGGTCGGGGGCGTTGAGGGCGTCCACCAGGGCGTCCATCATGTCCGCCGGATCGAACTCGTCGATGACCCGGGCAGCTTCCAGGCGCACCATTTCATCTTCGTCGGACAGCGCCTGCAGCAAAAGCTCAACACCGGCTTCGTCCACGCTGTCCACCAGATCCATCACCGCCACCCGACGGATACCTGGGTCGGTGTCCTGCAGACGTTGGGCAATGGAGGCCAGGATCGGATCAGAATACTCAGTCATAAACACCTCAGCGCAGCAGGTAGGGAATGTTCACCGTCACGGCATCTGTGGGGCAATCGGCCTCACAGGGCATGCAATACCAACATTCGTCGTAGCGCATGTGAGCCTTGCCGGTTTTCTCGTCGATCCAGAGCACGTCCAGGGGGCAGACATCGATGCAGGTGCGGCAGCCCTTGTCGGCGATGCATTTTTCATTGTCCACCACCACGGGGACCATGGTGATTTGAGTTGCAGTTGGCATAGGTCTTACTCCCGTTGGTTTAGCTGACTTTTTGAATGCGCATGCGCTGATAGGCGGTTTTCTCTTCCTCGTCCAGCTCGATGACGTAAGGATCAACGGGCCGCTTCTTACAGGCCATTTGCTCCTGTTCATCCTTATAGAGTTGGACATGGCAGAACCAGTCTTCGTTGTTGGTTTCGGGGTGATCCACATAGTGGTGATACAGCCCCCAGCGGCTTTCCTGGCGGTACATGGAGGCCTGTGCCGCCATCAATGCGCAATCCAATACATGTTGCGCTTCGTTGGCACGCAGTAGCTCATGGGGATCGCGGGCGTAGAGGTATGGAATATCCTGTTGCATGTCTTTCAGGCGTTGTAACCCGATGTCCATTTTTCGGGTAATCTTGGGCGGTTGCAGATAGTCATTCACCAGTCGACGTATTTTATATTCGAACTGGTTGGGGGGAATGCCGTCGTCTCGTCGCAAGGGTGCCAGAATGCGATCCCGTTCCTGCAGGATGAATTCTTCGTCCAGTTGCGGGACAGTGCGATCGCTGGCGAACGTCACCGCGTTTTCACCGCAGATCTCCCCATAGACAAATGCACCCAGCATGTAACTGTGGGGGATGGAGGCCATGTCGCCGGCGCCGTAGAGTCCGGGCACGGTGGTTTCTCCTTTTTCGTTGACCCAGACCCCGGAAGCGGAATGTCCGGCGCAGAAGCCGATTTCGGAGATATGCATTTCCACCATTTTGGTACGGTAATCATTGCCGCGACCATCGTGGAACCGGCCCCGGCTGGGACGTTCATTGGTATGCAATACCTGTTCGATCTCCTGGATGGTTTCTTCCGCCAGGTGGTCCAGTTTCAGGAATACGGGGCCGTTACCACTCTGCAGTTCGTTGTAGAACTCCATCATCATCTGGCCGCTCCAGTAATCACACTCAATGAAGCGGTCGCCGTTGGCATTGGCGGTGTAGCCTCCTAACGGTCCGGTCACATAGGCACAGGCAGGGCCGTTGTAATCCTTCAGCAGGGGGTTGATTTGATAGCACTCCAGGCCGGACAGCTCGGCGCCCACGTGATACGCCATGGAGTGGCCGTCACCGCAGTTGGTGGGGTTTTCATAGGTGCCATACAGATAGCCGGAGGCGGGCAGACCGATGCGTCCGGCGGCACCGGTGCACAACACCACCGCTTTGGCCCGGATCACGATGACTTCGGCGTCCCGGGTGCCCACCGCAATGCAGCCGCTCACAATACCCTCGCTGTCCTTCAGCAGGCGCACCGCCTGATAGCGGTTCTCAACCTCAACCCGATTGCGACGCAGGCGCCGGTAAAGGATTTTCTTGATGTTGTGGCCTTCCGGCATGGGTAGTACATAGGTGCCCAGGTGATGCACTTTTTTTACATCGTATTCACCGGTTTCGTCTTTCTGGAAATACACGCCCCACTTATCCAGTTTCTGGATCATGTCGAAGGAGCGTTCCGCGTATTCCAGAACCCCTTTCTGCAACACAATACCGTCGTTGGCAATGGTGATTTCCTTGGTGTACTGCTCCGGTGTGGCATGACCGGGGATGACGGCGTTATTGAGCCCATCCATGCCCATGCTGATGGCACCGGAACGTTTTACGTTGGCTTTCTCCAGCAGCATAACCGTGGCTTTCGGGTCTTTCTCCTTGGCTGTGATTGCTGCCATCGGACCGGCAGTTCCGCCGCCAATGACCAGTACGTCGATATCTTTGATGGTGATGTCGTGGAGTTGAGTCATCATAAGCCCCCTTGCTTACCTGGTGTACGGGTGCGATCCCGTTCAACGTGAAAGTGGTATTTGTAGGAATCACCGCGAAACGCCAGATATTCGTAATCCACGGGATGGTTGTTGACGTCGTGTGTCAGGCGTTGCACCCACATGATGGGCGCGCCCGGTTCCATCTGCAGTAGCTTCGCGATATTGGCGTCTGCCGGGCGTGCTTCCAGGCTGATTTCAGCACGACCCAATGGGATGTTCAGCTCGTTTTCCAGCAGAGGAAAAATGTCCCGGCCCAGGTCGCGTGCGAACAGGTGACGCCCAATCTGCATGGGGAAAAACGAGGTGTCGACGGAGACAGGCTCTCGATTCAGGTAACGTACCCGAATCACCTCCACCGCACCTTCCTTGCTATGAATGTTCAATTTGTCCTGCACATCTTTGCTGGGGTTGATCTCGCGGATGCTGACCAGTTGGGCCGAGGTTTCATAGCCCTGGGAATTCATGGCTTCCTCAAATCCTTCCAGGTGCTGCACTTCCTGCATGGCTTTGGGCTTGCTGGCGAAGGTGCCTTTGCCCTGGGTGGTGAAGATCAGGCCTTCCCGATGCAGGTCCCGCAGAGCCTGGCGCACGGTGATCCGGCTCACGCCAAAGCTGGCCATCAGTTCGCTCTCCGACGGCATTTTCTGATAGGGCACATATTTGCCCTCCAGGATCTGTTTCTTCAGCGTTTCCTTGATCTGAAGGTACAGTGGTTGGTGCTGCATGGCGTTTTCTTTCATCGTCTGTTCCTGCTTTGCTTAATTCTGGATAGCTCGACGCTGTGTGCGCTGGTCGGTTGATCGTGGCCGCTTGCTCGTGACTGCTAGGTGTTGACGTTTGGTAATAACATGTCATAACAAGTTTGAAAAAGCCGCGTCCGATCTGTCGGCACCTCAATCCGGTGGCTTGTGACGCAGCAGCGTTCGTGACAGGTAGTGGGTCACTGCGGTTTGTTCCTCTGGGGACAATGCTTTTGCGATGGCAGGCATGGGCGTTTCAGACTGTGCATCGCGCCGGCCGGAGCGGAAGTCGTCCAACTGCTTGTTCAGATAGGCAGGGTGCTGTGCGTCCAGCCAGGGCGTACGGGCCTGCGACGGGTTATGACACTGGACGCAGGCCGCGAGTCCCGGGCGACCCTGCTGATAGAGCGCCTTCCCTTGACGATACCGTTCAATGTCCCCTGTGGGGGCTGGCGGTTCGACCGCAACCTGGCTCTCAAAGTGCTCTGCAATGCTGGCCAGGTCCTGTGCCTGCACTTCCTCGCTGATCGCCTGCATCTGGCCTCCGTCATTGGTGCGTTGCCCGTTGTGGAACGCGTTGAACTGCTGGACGATGTAAGCGGCTTTCTGCCCGGCCAGTTTCGGAAACTTCGCCATGTGACTGTTACCGTCCAGGCTGTGGCACATGCCGCAGATCTCCCACGGCGCCATACCGTCTTTATCGATCATGCCGGCTTCTGCAGTTTGCAGACTGAATCCCAGGAACAACATCAGTGTGGGACCTCTATAATTCACGGTGCTGATCATCGTACTGTTCGCTGTGTTGCTCAAGGCGAGCCTGTTGCTTGGCATTGCCATCGCGGATCACCTGCACCAGAAATTCACTGCTGCGATGGGAGTGGAACGGCGGGTTCAAGGTGGCCACCCATTCCCCTTTGGGGTTCACCACCGCAACGCCGGCACTGTGACGGACGTTGTAGGCATTATCACCGGGAAAGCGCTTTTCGATGCGATAAAGACCACCAATACTGTCAACCAGTGAGGTCAGCTCATTGTCGTCTCCGGTGATGCCCACGTAGTCGGGGTGAAAGTGCGCCAGATAGGCGGCCAGTACCGATTCGTCTCGATCCCGGTCCACCGCAATGAACACGATCTTCGGAATCTTGTCTGGCATCATGCGCATCCCCAACTGCGCACGAATGGCCTCCAGCCGCAGTAATGTCATCGGGCACACGTCCGGGCAACTGGTGAAACCCAGTACCAACAGGGACCATTGGCCTTTCAACTGTTCCAAGCCGTAGGGATTGCCGTATTGGTCTGTGAGGCTGAACGCGGCCACCGGGGATGGCGCACGGCTAGAGACATCTTCATTACCGGCGTACAAGAACGCACTGACCAATAGCAGGGTCGCGCAGAGTACACCTTTCGTTATACCGATCATGCATTACACTCCCGTAGCTCAAACGCCTTCATGCTCTCTGCGCGGATGTACTGCAGGCAGGTTCGCTTTAACGCTACAAACGCTTCAGACGTGGCCATTTCAGACTGACGGGGGCGCTCCAGCTCGACCTGGAGATCCGCGATCACAGTACCGGGGCTGGCGCTCATGATCAGGATGCGGTCCGCCAGGAAAATGGCTTCGTCCACATCGTGGGTCACAAACAACACCGTGGTGCCGAACTCCGACCAGATATCCAGCAGGCTCTCCTGCATCATCAGTCGGGTTTGTGCATCCAAAGCACCGAAGGGTTCATCCATCAACAGTACGCTGGGGTAATTCGCCAGGGCGCGGGCAATACCCACTCGCTGTTGCATGCCGCCGGACAATTCACCCGGGTAACGTTTCTCCATTTTGCTCAAGCCGATCATGGCCAGAAAAGTTCGCGCGATGGAGTGGCATTCCGCTGCGCTGTGGCCGGCCAGGCGGGGCCCAAAAGCGATATTCTCCAGCACGGTTTTCCAGGGCAACAATGAATACTGCTGGAATACCATACCCCGATCCGGCCCCGGTCCGGTCACTGCTTCGTTGTCCACCAGGACCCGCCCGGTGGTGGGTGTCACGTACCCGGCAACGGAGTTCAGCAGGGTGGACTTCCCGCAGCCGCTGGGCCCCAGGATGCATACGAACTCGCCCGGCTTGATGGTGAGACTGGTTTCCCGCACCGCGATGCTGCGATTGGTACCTTCACCGAAGCTGATGCCCACGGATTCGATACTGACATGACCCCGTTCCTTGGAATCCTGGCGGTGCTTCTGCATCAGGTTGTGTTGGATTGAAATCACGCTGGTGTTCACGCCAAGTCCCCCATGGGTGCGTTTTCGATGACTTCAGGTCGCGCCAGGTGGAAACTGACAGCCACCAACAAGAACAAACCGACGACATTCAGCCAGCTCCCCAACGGCTCCAGCCACAACGCCGTGGTGGCACCCAGTCCCAGCATGGCAAGACCCACCACCCAGGTGGGCGTAGAGCAACATACCACCCACGACAGAGTGATGGAGGCAATGGCCATCAAGCTGGCTCCGATGCCGGTTGCGGTGCCAGAGGTACGGGCGTCCATGGGGGAAACGGCCTGGCAGGATTGGGAGTGCCGCAGTAACAGAAAGTTGGTGGACACGAGGCCACTAAGCAGCAGCACCATCAACACCTTGGCGGGCACAATGAACAGGCTCCATTCGGAGATGCCCATGCCAAAGTCGTAGTTCATGTAGCCCACCTCCAGCAACCACTCGTCTTTAATGATTGTCAAACTGTCGCGCAAAGATGGCGTGGATTCCAAAATCCGGATGAGGTTTCCCCACCAATCGAACAGGTTTATGTAGTTGGGAACATTGCCAAACCGAATAATCAAACTCAGCAACAGCAGGAGGTAGTAGGTGACCACGATCGTCAGAGTCATTGCCCACCAACGCTTCAGGTTGTTACCGATGATTGATCCCATGTAACTGATCCGATGATAAAAATGCCGATGGACGATTCGATTCAACATGTTTCAGGTCCACTAACGTTGCAGTTCTTTCCAGCGCAATGCCGGCCGGGTGACAACCTTGATCAAAAAAGTGGACAGGGTACCGAGGCCACCAATGACCAGCATACCGACCACGATGTCGGGGTAATTAATCAGCGAATAGGCGTCCCAGGTGAAATAGCCAATGCCGTACTGGCCGGATATGATTTCTCCTGCCAGCAGAGAGAACCAGCTGACCCCCATACCGATGGCCAGTCCGGTAGCAATGCTGGGCAACGCTGCCGGCAACACTACATGCCAGAACACCTGCAATTTGTTGGCGCCCAGGGAGAGTGCGGCGCGAATCATGACTTCCGGTGTTTGCTCAACCCCGTGGATAGTGTTGAGGATGATGGGGAAGAGGGCGCCCAGGAACGTGATGTAGATGATGGAGGACTCTTCTGTTGGCCACATCAGAATCGCCAGCGGGATCCAGGCCACTGCCGGAATGGGGCGGATGACTTCGATGTACGGCAACACCGCAGCCCGTGCCAGACGGGACCGGCCCACCGCCAGCCCTATGGCGACACCCAGCAACACAGCCATGCCATAGGCAATCAGAATGCGGCGAATACTGACTAAAATATGGGTGTAGAACACGGGCTCCGCCAGGTGCCCGACAAATGCGTCCGCCACTTTCAGCGGTGACGGAATGTTTTCGAAATTAATGAAGAAATTGAATTTGTACAGGGTAGCCAGGTGCCAAAGCAGGATGCCCAAGCAAAGGGATAGTCCACCCACCAGAATGCTTTGCGCCTGTTTGCTTTTGACTGCCTGGGCCAGCCGGCCAGCCATGCGTTCATTGTTGCTGGGCAGGCTGGCGTTCGGCATCGGCTGATCGGGCAGGGAGGGCACCTGAACCGCGTCAGGTGCTTTCTCCGGGGGTTTGTTGTTGGCTAACGCGTAGCTCATTGCGCGGCCACCAGAGTTTCGTCAGCAGGGTTGAATGCTGCCAGGGCACCTTCCAGCCCCATGACCGACCCTTTCAATTTTTTGGCGTAGGCATCTGCGTCCGGTTTGCGCAGGAAGGTGGCAAATCCGTCTTCGGATTTCACAAAGAATGCGGTCTTGCCGAACAGTTTCAGGCCGGTTGCCTTGTCATACACATAGGTGGCATTCAGCTTGGCGCCGGTTTGCTGCAGTTCATTGAGCGCTGCCAAAAATTCCGGCAAGGTTTTGTAAGTGGAAATTCCGTCCCGGGCGTGCCAGATTTCCATCGGCAGATCGGCATTGGCAACCGCCGGGTCGACGATAAGCGACTTCTCTGCATCATAATCTTTGCCCAGTTCCTGATAGGCTTTCTTTAAGTAGCTTTCGGTAATCCACTCATCAAAATCCAGCGGGGGAATGGCTTTCTCTTTCACCAACACACCGTGATCGGTCTTCAGGGCCTCAACCCATTTCGGTTTGATGGTGGGGTCCAGGGTCAGGTGACCACCCCTGGAAAAATAGATATAGAGCACTTCCTTTTCGACTCCGGTCCACTTTTCCATCAGGTCAACAGCGGCCACCGGGTCTTTGCGAATCCATTCCCCGGCTTCATACACTGCTTTGATGAATGCGGTGACCACCTCCGGATATTCATCGGCAAAGTCCTCCCGTACCACCACGCCATGCAGATACGGTACGCCGGTTTCGCTGCCGTCGTAAATCTTGCGCCCGGTGCCGCGGAACTCCATCAATTCAGACCAGGGGCAAAAGTCAGAGTGGGCGTCGATTTTGGCCGCTGCAATATTGGCGGCACCCACCGCCGGGCTCTGGTTTTTCAAACCGTATTCTTTGGTGGAAATGCCGTTGTCCTGCATGGCTTTGAGTAACATACCCCAGGCCGCGCTGCCCACCGGTACGGACACATCTTTGCCTTTCAGTTGATCGATGCTGTAGATGTCTGATCCCACCGGCACCACAATGGCATTGCCGCTGCCTTTCAGGTTGTATCCGGTACCGGCCACGTACTTGGTGCGCAGGGATTCGGTTTCCTGAAACTTGGCGCCGTTGACGATCAACGGATAATCCCCCATCACACCGATGTTCAATTTGTTTGCCATCATCTGGTTGGTGATGGGGCCACCGGATGAGTAATCACTCCAACTGATGTCATAGTCGGCGTCTTTGTACTTGCCGTCCTTTGGCAGGTACTTTTCCAGCAGTTTGAGTTCTTTCACCACGATGCCGGCGGTATACGTATCGGTGCACATACTTTGATGGCCAATGGCGATGCGAATGTCTTTGGCTTGGGTGATGGTGGGTGTCAGGGCCGCGATACTGAGCGCGGTGAAAGTGGCAAGCGACTGTTTGGTGAAGGTCAGTGTGGAGAAGAACTTGGTTTTCAGTTTCATGGTAGCCCCCCGGCGACGGTTTGTTCTGATCTTGAAACTTGTATTAACTAGTTATAACCACATGCTTAAAGCGACGCAGAAAACGTGCCATAAGCTGATCTGAATCAGGGAACGGGTCTATAACTGCATGAAAATGTTGATGTTAATTTCTGGGGGGATGCGGATGGAGCGATTCGCGACTGGAAACGGCAGGGCTGGAACAGCGCACCGTCGCCGTGCAGTGTGAGCCACATGAGGGTGCGACCTGGGCTTCGGCTGGGGGGCGGCTTAATACAAGTTGATATTGTCAGTCGTGATAGGGTTCTTCTTCGAAATACAGCACGCCCATATTGAGCAGCTGCGTCAGGAAACGGAGATTCACTGGAGCCTCACAAAACATCGCCAGTTTGGTGGGGTCATAATGGCGGCTTTTGCAGAGGAACAGAATCAACTGCTGAGTGAAAGGGTGGAACTCCAGCTTTGTCCCATTGATGAACAGCGCGGTGGGGTGGTTCTGGTCCCCAGTGAAGATAAAGCGGCTGGATTCTTCCCGGCATACGGACAGTTTCTGATGCAGAAGCTCCAGCACTTCCGAGGCATGATAGTCTTCTTCCGGTGGCTCCGGGTTCTGGTCGTATTTGGTCTGCGACAGGTACTCCCCCATCCAGTGGGTGATCTGCTCCCGGTCTGAAATCAGGCGCTGCAGCGTGGCAGCCACCTTCTCTACGGCACTGGGTGCCAGCCAACCGGGGTTGGATTGCAGGGTCAGGTCCGGATCGGTGTAGCGCTGGCCTTCATTGCTATTGGCCATCAGAAAGTGGACAAACTCACCGATGATTTCCTGTTCGCTGGGGGCACGAAATCCCACACTCAATGTGATGCACTCGTTCTCGGCCACCCCATAATGTGCCAGGCCTGGGGGCAGATACAGCATATCGCCCGGGTTCAGGACCCATTCCTGTTGGGGATGGAAGTCCTTCAGAATGCGCACTGGCAGGTTTGGGATCAGCGCGGAGTGTTCATCGCACATCTGGCCTAGGCGCCAGCGCCGTTGTCCCTGGGTCTGGATCAGGAACACATCATAGTAATCATAATGAGGGCCGACGCTGCCACCCTGGGGCGCAAAGCTGGCCATGATGTCATCGATGCGCCAGTTGGGTATGAAATCAAACGCAGACAACAGATCCGCTACGGCAGGCACCTGGTGATCCACCGCCTGCACCAGCAGGGTCCAATGGGTTTTCGGCAGATTCTTGAAGGTCTTGTTGTTGAAAGGGCCGTGGCGTAATTCCCAATCCACCGGGCTGCGTTCCAGAATAATGCGGGATTCCACCGTATCATCCAGGGATAACCCCGCCAGCTCATCCGCTTCCAACAGGTGCTCAATGTTGGGGAAGGCGCCCCGCACCAGCATGGGGTGTTTCTGCCAGTACTCCGACAAAAACAGTTCCGCTGAGCGGCCCCCCAGAATCGCCAGTGGTTTGGACGCCATGACCGCCCCCTAGATGCGCTTGGCCTGTTGGGCCGCGTTGCCGATATAGCCGGCCGGCGACAATGCCTTGAGGCGTACTTTTTCCTGCTCCGGAATTTCCAGTGTATCGATGAAGTCACTCATGGCCGCCTGGGTGATGGCCTTACCACGGGTCAGCTCCTTCAGCTTCTCATAAGGCTTCTCAATACCGTAGCGACGCATCACGGTCTGAATAGGTTCTGCCAGAACTTCCCAGGCGTTATCCAGGTCCTCAGCCAGGCGTTGTTCGTTGATCTCCAGTTTGCCAATGCCTTTCAGGCTGGCTTCGTAGGCGATCAGGGCGTGAGCCAGGCCGACCCCCAGGTTGCGCAGTACAGTGGAATCCGTCAGGTCCCGCTGCCAGCGTGAGATCGGCAGTTTCTGCGCTAGGTGCGCCATGATGGCATTGGCGATGCCCAGGTTGCCTTCAGAATTCTCGAAATCAATGGGATTCACTTTGTGCGGCATGGTGGAGGAACCGATCTCACCGGCCACGGTTTTCTGCTTGAAGTAACCCAGGGAAATGTAACCCCAGACATCCCGGTCAAAGTCGATCAGGATGGTGTTGAAACGGGCAATGGCGTCATACAGTTCCGCAATGTAGTCGTGGGGTTCGATCTGGGTGGTATAGGGGTTCCATTCCAGTCCCAGGCCGGTAATAAATTCTTCAGCATTGCGCTCCCAGTCCACTTCCGGATACGCGCTCAAATGCGCATTGTAGTTGCCCACCGCACCGTTGATCTTGCCCAGGATCGAGACGTTTTTGATCTGCTCCAGCTGGCGCTGCAGACGGGCGGCCACGTTGGCCATTTCCTTGCCCATAGTGGAGGGGGAGGCGGTCTGGCCGTGGGTGCGTGACAACATGGGAATGTCGGCATACTGGTGGGCCAGATGGGTGATGGAGGCAGTCAGCTTTTCCAGCATGGGCGCCAACACCTCGTCACGGCCGGTCTTCAGCATCAGCCCATGGGACAGATTATTGATGTCTTCGGAGGTACAGGCAAAGTGAATGAACTCGCTGACCGCTTCCAGCTCGCCATTGCCCGCAATCTTCTCTTTGAGGAAGTATTCCACCGCTTTAACATCGTGATTGGTGGTGCGTTCAATATCTTTGATGCGCTGTGCATCCTCTACCGAGAAACCCTCCACCAGGGCGTCCAGCAGGGCGTTGGTCTGGTCCGAGAACGCAGGAACCTCCGCGATGCCTTCGTGCTGGGCGAGCTTCTGCAGCCACCGCACTTCCACCAGGACGCGAAAGCGTATCAGGCCAAACTCGCTGAAAATGGAGCGCAGGGCCAGAGTTTTACTGCCGTAGCGGCCATCAACGGGTGAAATGGCGGTCAGGGCATTCAGTTCCATGGTGTGGGTCCTCAATCTATCGGGTTTAACGCGGTTTCGGTTCTACGCAATAATCTGCTTCGAATCAGGATAAGGTGATTTCGTTTTGCAACAGCTCCAGGGCTTTCACCAGGCGGCCTTTACCGAAGGCGAATTGCAGGCGGCTGCCGCCCATCTGGCGCCAGAGCATGGCAGAACGAATGCCGGCCAGAAGAATGGCGCGGATTTTGGCGGCATTTTCAGCACGCTGTAAATGGCTCGGGTCGCCGTTTACCTGGATGCGGAATTTGAATTTGGCCAGGGTATCCAGGTAGATGTCGTTCAGTTTGGTGACCACAGCCTGGCTGGTCACTCCGTCAAAATGTTGCAGCTGGTGCGTCACCTGTTCCAGTCGAGACCGTAGCACGCTGTTAATGTCAGATTCGCGTCGCAGCAGTTTTTCCACATGCAACATACCGATGGCATAGCGGATGGCGTCGGCATAGCGGGCACTTTCCTTTTCCTTCAACACCAGAAGCAGAGTATCCACACCCAGTTTGACGCCTTTACAACCGCCATACACATCTTCAACGGTCTTCGGGTCCAGCACAAATATACTTTCTATCAGGGGGCTGTAGGCGTCCTGATTTACCTCCCCGGTACGGGCCAATTGTTGTACCAGGGCCGCCGCCTGAAACAGGCCGGCCAGGGCCAGGGCTTTTTCTTCTTCCTTATGCCTCAACTCAGTCACTCCCCATCCTGATTCCAGGTGCGGTCGATGACGCCGCCCCCCAGACAGGTTTCCCCATCATAGAACACCACTGACTGGCCCGGTGTCACGGCCCGCTGCGGCTGGTCAAATTGCACGATAATCCTGCCGCTGGCGTCTGTGCTTACCAGGCAGTCCTGATCTGGCTGGCGATAGCGGGTCTTGGCCTTGCAGCGCAACGGTAACGCCGGACTGGACGTGACCCAGAAGATTTCCTCGGCACTCAAGGTGTCCGTGAACAGAGCCGGATGGTGGGTACCCTGGCCCACCACCAACTGATTGCGCTCCAGATCTTTGCGCAGCACAAACCAGGGTGCTTCGGAGCAATTGGCCAGCCCGCCGATTCCCAGTCCCTGGCGTTGGCCGATGGTATAGAACATCAACCCGGAATGCTCGCCGATGGCCTCACCGGATTCTGTGATGATCACTCCGGGTTTGGCCGGGATGTACTGCTCCAGGAAATCTTTGAAACGGCGCTCGCCGATAAAGCAGATCCCTGTGGAGTCTTTCTTGTCATGATTTGCAAAGCCCTGGGCTTTGGCGATGGCGCGTACAGCAGGTTTTTCCATATCCCCCAGGGGGAACAGGGTGCGGGCAATCTGTCGGCCGTTGACCGCGTGCAGGAAATAACTCTGGTCTTTGTTCTGGTCCAGCCCTTTCAGCAGAGGGGCCACGGTTTCCCCGGCAAACTCCACCGCTGGTCCGCGGCGGGCGTAATGACCGGTGGCGATGAAATCCGCACCCAGAGTCAGCGCATAATCCAGAAAGGCGCGGAACTTCACTTCCTTATTGCAGAGGATATCCGGGTTAGGTGTGCGGCCGGCACTGTACTCGGCAATGAAGTGCTCAAACACGCGATCCCAGTACTCCGCGGCAAAATTGGCGGTGTGCAGCTTGATACCGAGGGCATCCGCCACCTGTTGGGCGTCCGCCAGATCAGTCAATGCGGTACAGTATTCGGTGCCGTCATCCTCTTCCCAGTTCTTCATGAACAGGCCTTCCACGGCATAGCCCTGCTGCATCAATACATAGGCAGCAACGGAGGAATCCACCCCGCCCGACATGCCGACAATGACTTTGGCCACGGGGTTACTCATCGGCGCTCAGCTCGTGTTCGTAGATCAGGTCCAAGGGGTAGCGCTTACCGGCGGCGAAATCCTCGATACAACGTTTGACCAAAGGGCTGCGCCATTGGGAGCGTCGCGCTTCCAGCTCCTCCAGATTCAGCCATACCGGACCAATGATGCCATCATCCAGTTGGGCTCCGGGTACCGCCTCAATGGCGTCGGCGGCGAAGCAGAAACGGTAATAGGTGACACCGTTGGGTGCAGAGTAATTGTAGATGCCCACCAGATGAGTCAGCTTAACCTGCCAGCCGGTTTCCTCCAGGGTCTCCCGCAGAGCGGCAGCCAGAATGGATTCGTTCTCTTCGATATGGCCGGCGGGTTGGTTGAGCACGGTCTCGCCGTCCACGGTTTCTTCTACCAACAGATAGCGGCCGTGTTGCTCCACAATGGTGGCTACGGTGGCGTGAGGGGTCCAGGTCATCATTGAATTCGGGTGTCTGCGCTGCAAAGAACGCGCAATTCTACCCAAATTCAGCTTAATTCCCAACCCGCAGGTACGGCATCCGGGGGAATTTCAACCGGGGGTGGCGGTTTTCAGGTATCGGTGCCGGTAGGTCTGCACCTCAGAATGCAGCAAGGTCTCGAAATACTCCGCCATGGGCAGCAGGGTGGCATGGTCCATATCCCGGAACATCCGGTGCACGACCGCGTTCGAGCCTTTCTGAACCGTATGGATCCCAAAGTCCGCCGCCTTGCGGGTGATGCGGCCGATATCCGCCTGGTCCACCGGCCTGGTATAAAACATATCGATCCCGGCGCCGATCAAATCTTCAATAGAATCAATAACATCCATTCGATACTGCTCAATGTTGGGATCACTGTGCACGCGACGCATATTGGCCACCACCCGTTGATACAGCGGCTCTTCCAGCTGAAAGCAGGCATAGGCTTTTCCCGCATCGTGGTCATCCACACAGATCAGGTAAGAGAAGTTTTTCGCAAGCCGTTCCAGATCCCGTATTTTCCGGTTTTTCAATAGCTTGCGAATCACCAGGTGAATGCCTTTCTGAACCGCGTGAATCCCGGCATCGGTGGCTTTTTTGAGGCTGGGGGAGATCTGGGCCAGCTCGGCAGGTCGCTCATAATAGGCGTAAAAACCCGCGTCGGTGATCGCGATCAGTGTGTCCGCGGCCAGGTCGCAGAGTTGACTGGCGTCGCCGCCGGCCTGGATGCGGTTGATGGTGGCCACCACCTGTTGATACAGCGCGTCGTCGACGGGGTAGCCGAAATAGCGAATGGGCTTTCGCGGGGTGTCCTTGGTTTTCATTTGTGTATCCGTTCGTTATATTGCGTCAGGGAACCAGCACAGTGGCAGCATGATACTACGGACCCGCGAGGTGTGTAATTTGCTGCGAAAACCCGGTCGTTGGGTCCTGCGGTCAGCAGCGAAATGCTGCTCAACTCTACCACCAACCAGATTCATTCATGACTGAACTTACTCACCTGGATGCCCAGGGGCACGCCAACATGGTGGACGTCACCACCAAGGACATCACGCAACGGGAAGCGCGGGCGGAAGCCTGGGTGCGAATGTTGCCGGAAACCCTCCAGCTGATCACTGAGGGGAAACACAAGAAAGGGGATGTGTTCGCCGTTGCCCGCATTGCCGGCATCCAGGCAGCCAAGAAAACCAGTGAGCTGATTCCATTGTGTCATCCACTCATGCTCACCAGCGTCAAGGTTGAGCTGAAAGCCGTACCGGAGCGCAATGGGGTGCACATCACTGCCCTGTGCAAACTGGCAGGACAAACCGGTGTCGAAATGGAAGCACTCACCGCCGCATCGGTGGCGGCCTTGACGCTCTACGACATGTGCAAGGCAGTGGATAAAGGCATGACCATCGAGCAGGTTCGCCTGCTGGAAAAGGTGGGCGGCAAGAGCGGTCACTGGGTCGTGCCGGCGGAGCAGGGTCTTACACAGGCAAGTGCCACTCAGCAGGAACCCAAATGATCAAAGTGTTGTTTTTTGCCCGGGTGCGGGATCAGGTCGGCTGTAATGAACTTGAAGTAGAGTTACCGGACACTGTGTCCAATGTCGGAGCGTTCACGGATCTGCTCAAAAGTCGCAATCAGGCCTGTCGCGACGCTCTATCAAACCCAAACATATTGGTGGCGGTCAATCAGGAGATGGCGAGTAGCCAGACGACTGTGGAAGATGGCGATGAGATCGCGTATTTCCCGCCTGTAACAGGAGGCTGAGGTATCCATGGATTCGGATCAATCAGAACAAGAACGGATACACATACGCGTCGAGCCGCAGGATTTTGAGCTGGGCGTGGAATATGAACGATTGCGGGAGCGATCCCATACCAGCGGAGCCATCGTGGTTTTCACCGGTTTGGTGCGCGATTTTAATGCCTGCGGCGCGCTTGATGGCATTGTCTTGGAGCATTACCCGGCCATGACCCACAAGAGTCTCAAGGGTATCGCCAAGCGCGCCATGACCCTGTGGAATCTGGAGGGGGTAACCATCGTCCATCGCGTGGGTGAGCTGCACAATCACGATCAGATCGTGCTGGTCGGCGTTTCGGCCACCCATCGGGCAGCCGCCTTCGATGGCGCCCGCTACATCATGGACTACCTGAAAACCGAAGCGCCATTCTGGAAGAAAGAAGTCACCTCCAGTGGGGCTTCGGAATGGGTCGAAGCCAAGGAGTCGGATCAGCGGGCGCGGGAACGCTGGTAGCCCTTACGGGGCTTGGATCTGGGCTTGCTGGGCGTGGTTTTCCGGGAAACCGCCAGTAAGGCGTCCGGAACCGTCTCGATTCGGCTCTCACCGGGTTGCAGTGTGTCCAGCGACCAGGGGCCCACTGCCCAGCGCACCAGTCGCAGGGTAGGGTAGCCCACCGCCGCCGTCATCCGGCGCACCTGCCGATTGCGGCCCTCAGTGATGATCAGCTCCACCCAGGATGTGGGTATGTTGGCCCGATAGCGAATCGGCGGAACCCGTTCCCAGAGCAGAGCGGGTTCGTCAATCCTCGTGGCCCGGGCCGGCAGCGTCTTGCCATCTTTGAGCGCTACCCCGTGGCGCAATTCGGCCAGCGCCGTTTCGGTGATCTCGCCTTCCACCTGAGCCCAATACGTCTTGGGCAGTTTGTGTTTGGGATCGGTGAGGCGGTGTTGCAGCGGGCCATTTCCGGTCAGTAGCAACAGGCCTTCGGAGTCGTAATCCAGCCTTCCGGCCGGGTATACATTTTGGTGGTTTATGTGGCTCGCCAGAGTGGGTTTGCCCTCGTGCTCAGAGAACTGACTGAGCACCTGGAAGGGTTTGTTGAGCAGGATCACCTGGTTAGAAGGCAGCGCTGACGTAGACATTATGTGGTTGATTAATAGCCGATTATCACGAAAATCATGAGGCGAAGAGAGACAGTTTTTTGTATACTTCGCGCACCTAAACCGTAATTGTATGTAAATAGGGAGTAAAAAACGACATGGGGTACCAAAAGATCAAGGTCCCAGTAGATGGTGACAAAATCACCGTCAATGCTGACCTGTCCCTGAATGTCCCGAACCATCCCATCATTCCTTATATTGAAGGTGACGGGATCGGTGTGGATATCACGCCGGTGATGCTCAAGGTGACCGATGCAGCCGTAGAAAAAGCTTACGGCGACAAGCGATCCATCTCCTGGATGGAGGTGTACTGCGGAGAGAAGTCAACCAAGGTCTATGGGCCGGATGACTGGATGCCGGAAGAAACCTTTGAAGCATTGCGCGAGTACATTGTGGGCATCAAAGGCCCATTGACCACTCCAGTAGGGGGTGGCATTCGATCCCTCAACGTGGCTCTGCGTCAGGAACTCGACCTGTACGTCTGCCAGCGCCCCGTGCGCTGGTTCCGTGGTGTGCCCAGCCCGGTACACACGCCGGAAAAAACCAACATGGTGATTTTCCGCGAAAACTCTGAAGACATTTATGCCGGTATCGAGTGGAAGGCCGACAGTGATGAGGCCAAGAAGGTCATCCGCTTCCTACAGGAAGAAATGGGTGTCACCAAAATCCGCTTCCCAGAAGGTTGCGGTATTGGCATCAAGCCCGTGTCCAAAGAAGGCACCCAGCGCCTGGTGCGTAAAGCGATCCAGTATGCAATCGACAATGATCAGCCCTCTGTAACGCTGGTGCACAAGGGCAACATCATGAAATACACCGAAGGTGCGTTCAAAGACTGGGGATACGAATTGGCGGTGGAACGCTTCGGAGCAGAGCCTCTGGATGGCGGCCCGTGGCATGTCTTCAAAAACCCGAAAACCGGCAAAGACATCATCATCAAGGATGTGATTGCTGACGCCTTCCTGCAGCAGATTCTGATGCGTCCTGACGAGTATTCCGTGATCGCCACTCTGAACCTCAATGGCGACTACATTTCGGACGCGCTGGCGGCGGAAGTAGGGGGTATCGGAATTGCCCCGGGTGCCAACATCGGCGGCAGTGTTGCCGTGTTTGAGGCCACCCATGGTACGGCGCCCAAGTACGCTGGCCAGGACAAAGTAAACCCGGGCTCGCTCGTGTTGTCGGCTGAAATGATGCTGCGGCACATGGGATGGGTAGAGGCGGCTGACCTGGTCATCAAAGGGATGCAGGGCGCCATCGAGGCCAAAACCGTAACCTACGATTTTGAGCGCCTGATGCCGGATGCCACGTTGTTGCGTTGTTCCGAGTTTGGGGATGCCATCATCAAGCACATGGAAGACTGAGGTTTGCGATAACCTCGCAAAGTAAAAAAGGCTGTTTTATACAGCCTTTTTTCTTGCTCATGTCCGCACTAATGCTGACGCTTCAGATGCGTAGCCGCGCTTGACCACCGCCTTTGGCGCTGGTTTACTGGCTAATGTGAAGCAGCCAGGCGCCGCGCCGGAATCGGTAATCAGGCTGTCAGGGTCACGAAACTTATTCGCGTTTAAAGGGTCTACTACAACAAGACACCCCGCGAGGGGTGTCTGTTGGGTGGATTCTTTAAACGGCTTCCGCGTGGATTGTGTGGTGCAGATCCGGTGCACCAACAGAATCGTCGGCGTGAGTTTCCTGCTTGGAGGTGCTCTCTTGATCTACACCGATAACGTTGATGTTAACGGCGTGAAGACCTTTCGGCGCTTCCCTTTCATCGTAGGTAACTTGCTGTCCCGCTTTCAGGCTTCGGTAGCCGTCCATGCAGATATAGGAGTAGTGAACAAACAAGTCCTCGCCACCTGTGTCTGGACGGATGAAGCCATAACCCTTGGCGTTATTGAACCATTTCACTTTCCCGGTTGCCATAACTCAAGTCCTTCTGTTGGGACTACCTCAGTGTCGGTAGCCTTAAGTCAATTGTTATTATTGTTTACTGTCAAAGTACAAAAAATAAGAAATGTACTTCGCAGACGTGATTTGTGTTAACTTTTGTTAAGCACAGATCCCAATCATCATGATTGTGAAGTATTAGTCAAGTGTTTTTGCTGTTGAACTGACCAACGTTGCCCCAATATCGGTTGGTTATGAGGACTAAATATGTTAACCCCTTATTTTATGATTTCTGGTTATGAGTAAAGCCGAAGATCTTCTACTAACATTGAATAATATGAGCGGGATGGGAGACGAACCATCCACCCCCGATACGGACTACGAGGACGGGGTTGCGGTAGAGGAATCGAAGCCGGATTTGGCGCCTCCGCCCATGTACCAGATTGTGATGCTGGATGATGATTTTACGCCCATGGAGTTTGTGGTGGACGTGTTGCAGATGTTCTTTGGCATGAATCGTGAAAAGGCCACTCAGATAATGTTAACGGTTCATACCCAAGGCAAAGCCAGTTGTGGCACGTTCACTAAGGATGTAGCTGAAACGAAGGTGGCGCAGGTGATTAAGTTTGCAAGGGAAAACCAACACCCCTTGATGTGTGAAGTGGAAAGGTTTCACTAGAAAAATTGTCCACGGTGCATTGTCTATATTCTTGAGGATGAAGGTGTAAAGAGATGTTAAGCAAAGATCTGGAAGTCACTTTAAATCTGGCATTCAGAGACGCTCGTACCAAGCGTCATGAGTACATGACTGTGGAGCACCTCCTGCTGGCGCTGCTCGATAATGAAGCAGCCTCGACAGTCCTGAAAGCCTGTGGTACCAACCTGGACGAATTGCGTTCGGATTTGGCCAATTTTGTGGATGAGACGACCCCGTTGATTCCTTCCAGCGATAATGATCGCGAAACCCAGCCTACTCTAGGTTTCCAGCGCGTTCTTCAGCGAGCCGTTTTTCACGTCCAGTCCTCTGGCAAGAAAGAGGTAACCGGCGCCAATGTGCTGGTGGCGATTTTCAGTGAGCAGGAAAGCCAGGCGGTTTACTTCCTGAAGAAACAGAGCGTGGCCCGCATTGACGTGGTGAATTACATCGCCCATGGCATCTCCAAGGTGTCCGATGAGACCCACAATCTCGAGGATCATAGCCACGAGGTCCATGAAGAGGATCAGGTCTCGGAAGGCGCCGGTAAATCGCCTTTGGAAGCCTATGCCACCAACCTCAACGAGCAGGCTCTGGCTGGCCGCATCGACCCGCTGGTGGGTCGGGACGAAGAGGTGGAGCGCACTGTTCAGATACTCTGTCGCCGGCGCAAGAATAATCCGTTGTTGGTGGGTGAGCCCGGTGTAGGGAAAACCGCCATCGCTGAGGGGCTGGCCAAGCGTATTGTCGATAAGGAAGTGCCTGAGGCCATTGATGACAGCGTTGTCTATTCACTGGACCTGGGTGCTCTGTTGGCGGGCACCAAATACCGCGGTGACTTTGAGAAGCGCTTCAAAGCGCTGCTGGGCGAACTGCAGAAAAAGTCCCATGCAATTCTTTTCATTGACGAGATTCACACGATCATCGGCGCTGGCGCAGCGTCCGGCGGGGTGATGGATGCGTCCAATCTGTTGAAGCCGATGCTGGCCTCTGGTGAGATCAAGTGCATTGGTTCCACCACCTTCCAGGAATACCGTGGCATCTTCGAGAAAGACCGTGCCCTGGCCCGTCGATTCCAGAAGATTGACGTGGTGGAGCCGAGCGTGGAGGACACCTACGAGATCCTGAAGGGGCTCAAGTCGCGCTTTGAAGAGCACCATGACATCAAGTATTCCAACAAAGCTTTGAAGGCTGCCTGTGAGCTGTCAGCGCGCTACATCAACGATCGTCATCTGCCGGACAAGGCGATCGACGTGATTGATGAAGTGGGAGCCTTCCAGCGCCTGCAGCCCCCGAGCAAGCGCAAGAAGATCATCTCTGTGAGCGATGTTGAGGCAATCGTGTCCAAAATCGCCCGCATTCCACCGAAAACCGTGTCTGCCAACGACAAAGAGCTGTTGGCGAACCTGGAGCGGGATCTGAAAATGGTGGTGTTTGGTCAGGATCTGGCCATCGATGCACTGTCCAGTTCCATCAAGCTGGCCCGTGCCGGTTTGAGCCACCCGGATCGACCCATCGGCTCGTTCCTGTTTGCTGGCCCGACCGGGGTGGGTAAAACCGAAGTCACCAAACAGTTGGCGAAAGTCATGGGCATGGAGTTAATTCGCTTTGATATGTCTGAATACATGGAACGCCACACTGTGTCGCGGTTGATCGGTGCGCCTCCCGGTTACGTGGGATTTGATCAAGGTGGCCTGCTCACGGAAGCGGTCACCAAGTCGCCCCATGCGGTTTTGCTGCTGGATGAGATCGAGAAGGCCCACCCTGAAGTCTTCAACCTGCTGCTGCAGGTGATGGATCACGGTACCCTGACCGATAACAACGGTCGCAAGGCGGACTTCCGCAACGTCATTCTGGTGATGACCACCAATGCCGGTGCCGAACAGGTGAGCCGCTCTTCCATCGGTTTCACGCAGCAGGATCACAGTACCGACGGAATGGAGGCGATCAAGCGTATGTTCACTCCGGAATTCCGCAACCGCCTGGATGCCGTGATTCAGTTCCAGAACCTGGACATGGGCATCATCAAAGGCGTGGTGGACAAGTTCCTCACCGAGCTGCAGGCCCAACTGGACGACAAGCGGGTGATGCTGGATGTGGACGACAGCGCCCGTACCTGGTTGGCGGAGAAAGGCTACGACAAGGATATGGGAGCACGCCCCATGAACCGACTGATCCAGGAGAAGCTGAAACGCCCCCTGGCGGAGAAGATCCTGTTCGGGGAGTTGTCAGAGAACGGCGGTACGGTGCACATTTCCGAAGAAAATGGAGATCTCATCTTCGAGACCGAGCCAGCCTAAGAACTCTGAGACCCTTTCAAGATCGGTATAAACAACGAAAACGAGCCCATTCGGGCTCGTTTTCGTTTGTAACGCCAGTGGCCTGGATTAGCGAACGCGGTACGTAATGCGGCCTTTCGACAGGTCGTAGGGGGTCATCTCAACTTTTACCCGGTCGCCGGTGAGAATGCGGATATAGTTCTTACGCATTTTTCCGGAGATGTGCGCGGTTACAACGTGACCATTGTCCAGTTCGACGCGGAACATGGTATTGGGAAGGGTTTCGGTGATGGTACCTTCCATTTCAATGGAATCTTCTTTCGACATCCAGTGATTTCCTCTCGGCGCATTGATAATGCAAATGATGTTGGGCAGTCACTCTGCCAGCGAGGCGTGAATTTTGCCGTAAAAGCAGGGATTTATCAAAGCTAAAGTGGCTTTATTGTGCTGAAAAAGCGGGGTAGGGGAGCCAAACTTGCCAGAAAGAGCTTAAGGACGTTGATTTAATTTACTGATTTTGCGAAGAATTCACTAAAGTGAGACAGAGACCCAATGATTGTTTACATACATCTCCAGTGGGCGATACTCGGTTTTATACTTCATTTTCTGGCAGTCTTTGATCCAGTAACCCAGGTACAGAGCCGGTAATTCCAGCTTTTTGCACTCTTCAATCTGCCATAAGACCGCCATGACCCCCAGACTGCGTTTGGCGCTGTCCGGGCAGTAGTAGGTGTATACCGCGGACAGGCCGTTCTCCATGATGTCGCTGACTGCGACGGCCAACAGCTCACCCTGCGGGTCTCTGAACTCGTAAAAGCAGGTTTTCCCCCAGTCACTCAGCAGGAACGATTCATATTGTTCAGGCGTAGGGGGGTACATGTCCCCGTCTTTGTGTTTGGCTTCAATGTATTTGGCGTAAAGCTCATAGTGCTCATCGCGGAATTCCGCCGGCACCTGGGTGATGGTGAGATCGGCGTTGCGATTCCAGATGCGACGATGCTTGCGTGACAGGCGATATCGGTCCACGGGGATGCGCACGGGAATGCAGGCGGAGCACTGGCGACAGTGGGGGCGATAGAGGTAATTGCCGCTGCGGCGGAAGCCCACTTCGGAGAGCTCGCTGTAAAGGTTGTGATCGAGGTTGGCTTTGGGGTCGGCGAACAGGGTGATGGCGTCATTGCGCGGCAGGTAGCTGCATTGATGCAGGGGGGTGACGAAGAATTTTACCGCAGCAAGATCTGTCATAAACCTAATCGTAAAAGCCTTATTTATCTTAAGGTTAAGGGGCTGAAGCCCGGCTCATCGCGCTCATTACAGTATTAAACGAATTGTGGGATGTTTCCAGTGTCAGGTTTCACAATATTTCCAGTCAAGCGACCAGGGGCGAGGTTCCATTCGGGCCAGTTCAGTCACCGCCGGAACGTGGTTGTGGAGCAGTTCTTTGAAGGTGGCACGGTCGATGTTGGTGGAGCCAAGGCTCACCAGGTGAGGGTTTTCCACCTGACAGTCTATCAGTTCAAAACCCCATGCTTTCAATTGTCCAACCAGATGCACGAAAGCCACTTTCGAGGCATCGGTGGCACGACTGAACATGGACTCCCCGAAATACATCCTGCCGAGGGCAATGCCATAAAGCCCGCCTACCAGGTGGTTGCCCTGCCAGGCCTCCACTGAGTGAGCAAAGCCCAGCTCGTGCAGCCGGGTATAGGCAGCCATCATGTCCTTGGTGATCCAGGTGCCATCGCTGTAATGGCGGGGTTCCGAGCAGGCCCGAATCACCTGGGCGAAGGCGGTGTCCATGGTGACGTGATAGGTACCCTTGCGGAGGGTTTTACGCAGGCTGCGGGAAACGTGCAGTTGATCAGGAAACAGCACCGCCCGGGGTGAAGGAGACCACCACAGGATGGGTTGATCCTTGTCAAACCAGGGGAATATGCCTTTGCTGTAGGCATCAATCAAGCGCTTCGGTGACAGGTCTCCCCCCGCCGCCAGCAGGCCGTTGGGATCATCAAGTGCGTGTTCGATAGGGGGGAAGTCCTGGGTATGAAAACCCAGGACCGGGATCTTGATCATGAAGCGCAGTAAGTTAACTGTTTTCGTCCAGGAACTTTTCGGCATCCAGCGCGGCCATGCAACCAAAGCCGGCCGAGGTGATGGCCTGACGATACACGTGGTCGGTGACATCGCCGGCGGCAAACACCCCTTCCACGTTGGTGGCAGTGGCGTTGCCGTTAATGCCGCTCTGGATTTTCAGGTAGCCATTTTCCATTTCCAGTTGACCTTCGAAAATGCCGGTATTGGGGGTGTGGCCGATGGCGATGAAAACGCCCTGCAGGTCAATCTCCTTAGTGGCGCCGGTCTCGACGTGCTTGATGCGCATGCCGGTGACGCCCATATCATCACCCAGCACCTCATCCAGCACATAGTTCAGTTCCAGGGTGACGTTGCCGTTCTCAGCCCGATCCAGCAAGCGATCCCGCAGAATTTTCTCGGAGCGGAAAGTGTCCCGACGGTGAACCACCACTACTTCCTTGGCGATGTTGGCCAGATAGAGGGCCTCTTCCACCGCGGTATTGCCTCCGCCGATCACCGCGACCCGTTGATTGCGGTAGAAGAACCCGTCGCAGGTGGCGCAGGCGCTGACGCCCTTGCCCTTGAAGGCTTCTTCGGAGTCCAGCCCCAGATAGCGCGCACTGGCACCGGTGGCGATGATCAGCGCATCACAGGTGTAGGTGGCGCTGTCCCCATAAAGGGTAAAAGGGCGTTTGCTCAAATCGGTCTTGTTGATATGGTCGAACAGGATCTCGGTTTCGAAACGCTCCGCGTGTTGCTTCATTCGCTCCATCAGCTCTGGGCCCTGTACGCCGTTCTGGTCCCCTGGCCAGTTATCCACTTCTGTCGTGGTCGTCAGTTGGCCGCCGGGTTGGATGCCCGTTACGATGACGGGGTTGAGATTGGCGCGGGCGGCATAGACCGCGGCAGTGTAGCCGGCGGGGCCAGAACCCAGAATCAATAGACGACAGTGTTTGGTTTCGCTCATTACTTCAATGTCCGGTTGTATGGCACGGGAGTTGCCATGGTGAAATGGTGGATTAGATCAATTGCACACTTATACTTAATTTACCATGGTACAGGCAAATAGTTCCTCTGTATCAGCCTGATAGGAATCGACACCAATTGCATATGAGGACAAGGGGTAGCGCATGAACAAGATGTTGAAGGTGGGTGTTCTCAAGGAGATCAAACCCATGGAGGCCCGGATCGCGCTGGTACCCCATGCGGTGGCTGAGTTGGTGGCGATGGGCTGTGAAGTCTGGGTGCAGAGCAGTGCCGGTGAGCTGAGTGGGTTCAGTGATGAGGCGTATCTGAAGGCGGGGGCCAGGCTGGCCACAGGCGCGGAGGAACTGTTTGCCAAAGCGCAGCTGATTGTGAAAGTGAAGGAGCCGGTGCAGGGGGATCTGGATCTGTTGCAGGATCACCATCTGTTGTTCTGTTACCTACATTTGGCACCAAATCCGACACTCACAGCTGCCTTGTGCGATATCGGTTTGACCGCGGTGGCCTTCGAAACCGTGCAGGAAGGCAAGCGCCTACCATTGTTGGCGCCCATGAGTGAAATTGCCGGTCGGGTGTCCGTGCAGGCGGGCATCCACTACCTCCATAGATCCATGGGCGGCAAAGGCATCCTGCTGGGTGGGGTGCCTGGCGCGGAACCGGGCAAGGTGGTGGTCATCGGCGCCGGCGTGGCCGGGCAGAATGCGGCGATGGCCGCGGCGGCCAGCGGTGCCCAGGTGGTGGCGTTTGATCGCTCGGCGGACGCATTGCGCAGTATTGAGGCTCTGGCTCCCAACATTACTGGTGTGTACTCCTATCAGGGCGCGATCGCCAAAGCCATGGAGGACGCTGATCTGGTGGTGGGGGCCGTGCTGATTCCGGGCGCCAGGGCTCCCAAAGTGGTGAGCCGAGAGATGGTCGCTGCGATGCCTGATGGCGGAGTGATTGTGGATATTTCCATTGATCAGGGAGGTTGCATCGAAACCATGCGGGCCACGGATTACCGCAACCCGGTATTCACCGAGGAGGGTGTGATTCACATGGGGGTCACCAATATGCCCGGCGCGGTACCCCGAACGGCCTCCGAGGCACTTTCTGGTGCTATTTTGAGCTATGTCCAGCGACTGGCTGCGGGCCAGCTCCGCGAATATGGTCCATTAAGTGACGGAATCAACGTTTCCAACGGTAAGATTGTGCTGCCGGCTCTGTTAGAATGAGCGGACGTTACGGCCGTAGTCTGCAGTTGTACTAATCTCTTAAGGCAGTTTTTGCAAAGTTTGTGCAACTGGCTGATTTGCCGCTAAAATAAAGTTCGTCTCATTTCCGTTGACAGGGTGGCCTTTGAAAAAAGATCAAGCCCAGAGGCAGGTGGAACCTGCTCCCTGGATCGTGTTGCTGGTGCGTGGTGTCCGCGAGGGGGCCATGATCCTGCTGTTCTTCCTGTCGCTGTATCTTATGGTTGCGCTGGCGTCCTTCGATGTCCACGATCCGGGCTGGAGCAGCCTGGGCAGCGGTCGCAGTATCCATAACCTCGGTGGCCGCGCAGGGGCCTGGTGTGCCGATGTGTTGATGTCTCTGTTCGGGTACCTGTCTTACCTGTTTCCTCTGTTGGTAGCTTACCGGGCCTGGTTGGTGTTCCGCGATGTAGACAAGCACTGGAGCTGGCTCATGGCGGGGCTGCGTTTTCTGGGTTTTGCCATGACCATGGTGGCGGCCACCGGCCTGGCCTATATCCACTTCGACGTGACCCCTGGCTCGTTGCCCGAGATCGACTCCGCCGGCCGCAATTCCGCCGGCGGTATTCTGGGAATCGAGGTGGGCAGCGCGGCGCTTCATGGGTTGAGCACATTAGGCTCCACCCTGGTGCTGTTGGCGGTGTTTCTGATCGGTCTCACCATGTTTGCGGATGTGTCCTGGATCAAGGTCATTGACGGCACCGGGAAGCTGGCGATCGGTTTCTATGAATGGTTGGGGGCTTTGGGCGCGCGCTGGGCAGAACGCCGTGCCGCCCGCGAGGAATTGAACCTGAAGAAGGCAGAGGAGAAGGCTGTCAAGAAGGCCGTCAAACAGCGTCAGGATGCCCTGAAGAAAGAGCAGGCCAAACAGGAAACCCGCAAGCCGCCAGTGATTGAGTTACCCAAACCCAAGAAAGAGCCCAGTGTGCGGGTGGAAAAAGAGCGGCAGAAGAGTTTGTTCGACAGCCCTGTCACCGGGGATCTGCCGCCATTTGGGCTGTTGGATGCGGCCGATAAGCACAGCAAGAGAGGGTTTTCCGCAGAGACTCTGGAGAGCATGTCCCGCCTGCTGGAGATCAAACTGCGGGATTTCAACGTGGAAGCGGAAGTGGAAAACGTGATGCCCGGCCCCGTGGTCACCCGGTTTGAGATTCAGCCGGCGCCCGGGGTCAAGGTCAGCCGCATCACCAATCTGGCGAAGGACCTGGCCCGGTCACTGGCGGTGATCAGTGTGCGGGTGGTTGAGGTCATTCCCGGTAAAACGGTGGTGGGGATCGAGATTCCCAATGAAGACCGGGAAATGATTCGGCTGGGTGAGGTGGTGTCTTCCCAGGAATACGAGCGCGTCCAGTCACCGCTCGCCCTGGCGTTGGGCAAGGATATTTCCGGAGAGCCCGTGGTGGCGGATCTGCAAAAAATGCCGCACCTGCTGGTGGCGGGAACCACCGGCTCCGGTAAATCGGTGGGCTTGAACGCCATGCTGCTGAGTATGTTGTTCAAGGCCACGCCGGAAGAGCTCAGGCTTATCATGATCGACCCCAAAATGCTGGAGCTGTCGGTCTATGACAATATTCCCCACCTGTTGACGCCCGTGGTCACGGACATGAAAGAGGCGTCCAACGCCTTGCGTTGGTGCGTGGCTGAAATGGAGCGCCGCTATCGCCTGATGGCCGCCATGGGGGTGCGGAATCTGGCTGGTTTTAATAAGAAAGTGAAGGATGCCATCAAGGCCGGTGAACCGATTGCGGACCCGTTGTTCAAACCGGAACTGGACAGCCAGGAGCCGGAAGATCTGGAACCCTTACCGTTTATTGTGGTGGTGGTGGATGAATTTGCCGACATGATGATGATTGTGGGCAAAAAGGTGGAAGAACAGATTGCACGGATCGCCCAGAAAGCCCGGGCTGCCGGTATTCACCTCATTCTGGCTACCCAGCGTCCATCGGTGGATGTCATTACCGGCCTGATCAAGGCCAACGTACCCACCCGCATGGCGTTCCAGGTGTCCTCCAAAGTGGATTCACGTACCATTCTGGACCAGGGTGGTGCGGAGCAGCTGCTGGGTCATGGTGATATGTTGTACCTGCCACCGGGCACCGGGTTGCCGATCCGGGTTCATGGCGCGTTCGTGGCGGACGAAGAGGTGCATCGTGTATGCGATGACTGGCGACGCCGGGGGGAGCCGGATTACCTGGAAGAAATTCTGGAGGGCACCCACGAAGCGGGGCCGGCCCCAGGTGATGAAGATGGCGGCGGGGATGGTGACTCCGAATCCGATCCGCTCTATGATCAGGCGGTGGCGTTTGTCACCGAATCCCGGCGGGCGTCCATCTCCTCGGTACAGCGCAAATTGAAGATCGGCTACAACCGGGCGGCCCGCATGATTGAAGCCATGGAAGAAGCCGGAGTGGTTACCGAAATGGGCAGCAATGGTCAGCGGGAAGTCATCGCGCCGCCTCCACGTTAGTCTTATCATTCATCCACGGTTCAGCTCCCGGTGTTACACTGGGCAGCGGTGGTTGCCATATTGGTTTATACGGAAGCATTCTATGTTGAAATACATTCTGGCCTGCTGGATGACCTGCATGAGCCTGCCGGGTTTTGCCGGTGAAGTGGAGCCGGCAAAGGCACCACAAAAGCTGACTGAGTTTCTGAACGGTATCCAATCCATGGAAGCCACGTTTGAGCAATGGGTAATGGATGCCAAGCAAAATGCCCTTCAGCATGTGACCGGCACTATGTGGATTCAGCGCCCCGGCCAGTTCCGCTGGAACACCGATGATCCATACCCACAGCAGATTGTGTCCGATGGCGCAGAGCTTTGGATCTATGACGAGGACCTGGAGCAGGCCACCAAAAAAGTGCTGGATAAGCAGGTGGGCAACACCCCGGCGTTGTTGCTGAGTGGCGATCCGTCCCGTATTTCTGAAAATTTCACTGTCTCCGGCTATCTGTTTGATGAAACGGGGGAGTGGCGTTTCGATCTCAAACCCAAAGACAAGGACGCCATGTTCGCGCTGTTGCGGGTTCACTTCCTCAACAAGCACCTCCGCGATATGTACCTTGAGGATAGCCTGGGGCAAACCACCCGTATCGAGTTCAAACCCGTTACGGTCAATAAGCCGATTCCAGAGTCCAGGTTCAAGCTGGAGCTGGATGACAGCGTCGACGTGATTGAGGAAAGCTGAGCCGGTGGCCGGTTTGTTCGAAGAGGAAAAAACCTGGCAACCCCTGGCTGCGCGCATGCGCCCTACGACGCTGGACGACTACGTGGGTCAGCAGCATCTGTTTGGACCGCAGCAGCCTCTGCGGCGCTCCATCGAGGCGGGGCATGTTCATTCCATGATCCTGTGGGGACCGCCCGGGGTCGGCAAGACCACCCTGGCGATGATTCTGGCCAGCTATGTGGATGCCCAGTTTCTCTCAGTGTCCGCGGTGTTGAGCGGGGTCAAAGAGATCCGCGCCGCCATCGACCAGGCCAAGGAACAGCAGCGCTTCGGGCGCAAAACCATTCTGTTCGTGGATGAAGTGCACCGATTTAACAAATCCCAGCAGGATGCATTTCTGCCCTATATTGAAGACGGCACGGTGATCTTTATCGGCGCCACCACCGAAAACCCTTCTTTTGAGCTGAACAATGCGCTGCTCTCCAGGGCCCGTGTTTACGTTCTCAAAACCATCGCCGATGAAGACATTCAAACCCTGTTGCAACAGGCCTTGGGTGATAAGAGTCGGGGTTTGGGGGAAGAGGGCGTTGCCGTGTCCGAGGACGTGATTGCCCGCATGGCAGCCGCGGCAGACGGCGATGCCCGCCGGGCGTTGAATCTGTTGGAAATCTGCGTGGAGCTGGCCAAGTCCGAGGGCAAGGGCCAGGTGGACGATGGCATTGTTGGGCAGGCGCTGGGTACAGAACTCAGGCGCTTCGACAAAGGCGGTGAGGCCTTCTATGACCAGATCTCTGCGCTCCATAAGGCGGTGCGGGGGTCATCTCCCGATGGCGCACTGTATTGGTTTGCGCGCATGCTGGACGGGGGTTGTGACCCTTTGTACATCGCTCGGCGGGTGGTGCGCATGGCCAGTGAGGATATCGGCAATGCCGACCCCAGGGCCCTGCAGATCGCGCTCAACGCCTGGGATGTGCAAACCCGGCTTGGCAGCCCGGAAGGGGAGCTGGCCATTGCCCAGGCCGTTGCCTATATGGCGGCAGCCCCAAAAAGCAATGCTGTTTACGCCGCTTTCAATCAACTGCGGCGGCAAATAGCAGAACAGCCCAGCTACGAGGTCCCGCTGCATTTGCGGAACGCACCCACCAAGCTGATGAAGCAGCAGGGCTATGGTGAGGAATACCGCTACGCCCACGATTATCCAGAGGCCTATGCAGCCGGCGAGAACTATCTGCCGGAGGCCATCAGCCAGCAGCACTGGTATGAGCCGGTTCCCCGGGGTCTGGAGATCAAGATCGGCGAAAAGCTGAAATACCTGAAAACGCTGGATCAGGCCAGTGCGTGGCGCCGTTATGGGAGAAAACCCTGATATGCACTGGACTCAGTTTTTGTGGGTGGGCCTGGGTGGGGCTTTGGGTGCAAGTGGGCGCTTCTGGCTCTCCGCCTGGTTGAATGATCTGAATCGCACCCAGTTTCCCCTGGGCACCTTTGCGGTCAATGCCATTGGATCGTTTCTGTTCGGCGTTTTCTTCGTGGTGGTGTTATCCGGCACCAATCTCAAGGAGCCCCTGCGACTGTTGGTGTTGGTGGGTTTTTTGGGGGCATTCACCACGTTTTCCACCTTCTCTTTTGAAACCGTAAGGTTACTGCAGGAACAACAGGTCATGATGGCGGCTGTCAATGTGGTTGCGAATTGCCTGGTCTGTTTTGCCGGCGTCTGGCTGGGTTCGGTGCTGGCGAGAGCCCTGTTTTAAAAACCGCTAATTGGCGCAAAGGGGCGGCTTCCCGCAACGGTTTCGGGTACAATTCCGCTCATCCTATGAATTCCCCAGAACAAGAGAAAGATACACGTCATGCTAGACCCCAAATTGTTACGGAACGAGCTGGAAACCGTGGCGCAGGCACTGAAGACCCGTGGTTACGAATTGGATTCTGCCGCTTTCCAGGCCCTGGAAGACCGTCGCAAGGCACTGCAGGTGGAGACCGAGAACCTGCAGGCGGAACGCAAGCGCAAGTCCAAGGAGATCGGCATTGCCAAAAGCAAAGGGGAGGATGCTTCTGCCATTCTGGCGGAGGTGGAAACCTTCGGCGCTAAGCTGACGGAGTGTGAGCAGCAACTCAATGCGCTGCAGGGCGAATTGCGTGACCTGCAGATGGGCATCCCGAATTTACCCCATGCGTCGGTTCCCGCCGGTGAAGGCGAGGAAGACAATGTGGAGATCCGTAAATGGGGAGAGCCCGCCGAGTTCGGGTTTGAGCCCCTGGATCACGTGGATCTGGGCAGCAAAGTTGGTGGGATGGATTTCGAGACCGCCGCCAAGATCTCCGGCTCGCGCTTTTCCGTGATGTACGGACCGTTGGCGCGAATGCACCGGGCCCTGATTCAACTGATGCTGGATACCCACACTCAGCTACACGGCTACAAGGAAGTCTATGCACCCTATCTGGTGAACCCGGAATCGCTGCAAGGGACCGGTCAGTTGCCCAAGTTTGAAGAGGACCTGTACAAGCTGCGGGGCGATCGCGAACTCTACCTGATCCCCACGGCGGAAGTACCGGTGACCAACATCGTGCGGGATGAGATCCTGCAGGAAGCGGATTTACCCCTGCGCTTTACTGCTCATACGCCTTGTTTTCGCAGTGAGGCCGGTTCCGGCGGACGCGATGTGCGCGGCATGATCCGGCAGCATCAGTTCGAGAAAGTGGAAATGGTGCAACTGGTCAAACCGGAACAATCCTATCAGGCGCTGGAAGAGTTGACCGGTCATGCGGAAGCGATTCTGCAGAAGTTGGGATTGCCCTATCGGGTGGTCGTGCTGTGTACCGGCGACATGGGCTTCTCCGCCGCCAAGACATACGATATTGAAGTCTGGCTGCCAGGGCAGGGTAAGTACCGCGAAATCTCCTCCTGCAGTAACTTCGAGGATTTCCAGGCCCGCCGCATGCAGGCCCGTTATCGTCCCGAAGGCAGTAAGAAGCCGGAATTGCTGCACTCCCTGAACGGCTCGGGGCTTGCGGTGGGTCGCTGCCTGGTGGCGGTGATGGAGAACTATCAACAGGCAGACGGAAGCATCCGGGTGCCGGAAGCGTTGCAGCCCTACATGGGCGGCGTTGAAGTGATTCCCGCTGTGTGAGAAAACCGATGGACTATCTACCGCTTTTCTATCAATTAAAAGGCCAAACCTGCCTGGTGGTGGGCGGTGGTGAGATCGCCTCGCGCAAGGCCGCCATGTTGCGCCGGGCGGGTGCCCACGTGCGGGTGGTTGCCCCCGATATATCACCGGTGATGCAATCGCTGTTGGATGAAGATGCCGCCTCTGTGGCGCATGTTCGTCAGTATGACAGCCGAGATCTGGATGGCGCGCTGCTGGCCATCGCTGCCACCGATGATCAGGCGCTGAACGCCTGCGTCTCGCAGGATGCGAAAGCCCGCAACATTCCCGTGAATGTGGTGGACAACCCGGCCCTGTGCACCTTTATCCTGCCTTCAATCGTGGATCGCTCGCCCATAGTCATGGCCGTGTCCAGCGGGGGACAGTCACCGGTGCTGGCCCGTTTGATCCGCGCCAAGCTGGAGTCCACCATACCGGCTAGTTACGGTCGTCTGGCGCACATCGTTGGCCGCTTTCGTGACCAGGCCAAAGCCCGGTTCAGCGACGTTAATCAGCGTCGAGGGTTCTGGGAGGAGGTACTCACCGGCCCCATCGCCGAATTCGTATTTGCCGGCAAGGAGCAGGAAGCGGAACAGATGCTGGCGCGACAGTTGGCGGCGGCCAGTGCTGATCGCCCCGCTGTAGGTGAAGTGTATCTGGTAGGGGCAGGACCCGGAGATCCGGATTTGCTGACTTTCCGCGCCTTGCGCTTGATGCAACAGGCAGACGTGGTGTTGTATGACCGTTTGGTGAGCCCTGGGATACTGGACCTGGTGCGTCGCGACGCTGAGCGAATATACGTAGGCAAGGCTCGCAGCGAGCACGCGGTACCGCAGGACCAGATCAATGAGTATCTGGTGAAACTGGCGCAGGAAGGTAAACGGGTGTGTCGCCTGAAAGGCGGTGACCCTTTTATTTTCGGACGCGGCGGAGAAGAGATCGGTCGGCTGGCCGAGGCTGGAATCCAGTTTCAGGTCGTGCCAGGCATCACGGCAGCATCAGGCTGTGCCAGTTATGCCGGCATTCCTTTGACTCACCGGGATCATGCCCAGTCTGTGCGTTTTGTAACCGGACACCTCAAGGATGGCTCTCTGGACCTGGATTGGGAGACCCTGGCCAAAGAGCGCCAGACGCTGGTGTTTTATATGGGATTGGTGGGGCTGCCGACGATTTGTACGCAATTGATTGGCCACGGCCTGGCTCCTGACACGCCCATCGCTTTGATACAACAAGGGACCACCCGACACCAGAAGGTGCTCACGTCCACTCTGCAGAACATGCCAGAACAGGTTAAAAAACAAGAGGTTAAGGCGCCAACGTTGATTATCGTCGGCTCTGTGGTGACGCTCCACGATCAACTTTCCTGGTTTGATCCGGAAACCAGTCGATCCGGCTGAGCTCGAAGTCACTTTAAAATTGCCGGCTTAACTTTCCAAATAACTCCCTTCGGCTAATCTTAATACAGTATATGAGATTTCCATATGGTGGGAGCTTTGAGGATGAATTGGTTTAATCGGATCTCAATAAAATACAAGCTGCTTTTTATACCGTTGGTGGGTGTTTTAGGATTCGGTGCCAATTTGGCATACAACTTTTCAGTGAATACCGAGACCAGCGTAAGTCTGGAATCCGTGAGGGACCAGTACTACCCGATTCTGGAGAAGGCCAACAATATGATTGTGTTGTTGGACCGGACGACGGAAACCCTGAACTCCGCCGTCAGTGCCGGTGAATTGGATATCATCAACACCGCGGATGAAAATGCGGATAAGATGCGGGCACTCGAAGATGATATTTACAAGCTGGAGCCCAAGCGCAAAGCCGAGGTGGAACAGCTCAAAATTCAGTTCGATAAGTACTATTCAGCGGCCAGGGCCTTGTCGGAAGGGATGATCACCGGTGCTATTGACTTTTCCACACTCAATGACAAGGTTGAGGAAATGGGAAAACTGCAGTCGACCCTGAAAACCAACCTGCAGGATTTCCGAGACGAAAGTCATCAGTTGTTCACCTCCAATATCTCCGATTCCATCGAGAAAGCCCGTGAGGCGCTCACTGTGGGCGCGGTCATCGCGCTGATCATTACCATCCTCCTGATTGCTGTGGCCATGTACATCACCGCGTCCGTGACCTCGAATATCGCCCGGGTGGTGCGTTCGCTCAAGGACATCGCCAGTGGGGAAGGGGATCTTACCAAGCGCATCAAACAGTCTTCTGAAGACGAAATGGGCGAGTTGGTGTTCTGGTTCAATTCCTTTATTGAAAAGCTGCAGAGCATCATCAAGGAAGTGGTGGACAGCATTGGACCACTCACCAGCACCAGCCGCGAACTGGGGTCATTGGCGCATGAGAGCGAGAACGTCTCCAACGAACAACTGGAGTCCACCGTCAGTGTGAACCGGTCTATGAACGAGATGTTCGAAAGCCTGAACGAGAATGCGTCAAACACCGCCAATGCCGCGGAAGCCGCCTCCTATGCCAATGAACAGGCCAAGACCGGCCACGGCATCGTGAAAGACACCATCAAAACCATCAACGACCTGGCTCAGGAAGTGGCCAAGGCCGGTGAAACCATTCATCAACTGGAAGCGGACACCGCCAATGTGGGCGCGATTCTGGATGTGATTCAGGGTATCGCCTCGCAAACCAATCTGCTGGCGCTGAATGCGGCCATTGAAGCAGCCCGCGCCGGCGAGCACGGTCGTGGCTTCGCTGTGGTGGCGGACGAAGTGCGTACCCTGGCTTCCCGCACCCAGGAGTCCACAGAAGAAATCCACGGTGTGATCGACCAATTGCAGAAGACCGCGCGGGTGATTTCTGAAGTGATGGCAGCCGGACAATCGAAAGCAGAGCAGAGTGTTGCCCAGGCGGGCAGTGCCGGCAATTCGTTGGAGGCGATTACCACCCGCGTGGAGGAAATCAACGTGATGAACACTCAAATCGCATCCGCTTCCGAAGAGCAGCAGCAGACGTCCCAGTTCATCCAGCAGGCCATTGATGAAATCAGCAATTCCGCCAGGCTGGCAGCAGAAGGGTCCGCCAAGGTGGCGTCATCCACCGAGCAATTGCAGAGTGTGACGCAAAGGCTGGACACCGTGGCCCGTCAGTTCAGGGTGTAAAGCCGGGGCCTAGAGCATGCTCTTGTTGCGCTGGGCCCAAAGATCCGATGCCATCTCAAAGGCGCGGTCTTGCTGGTCTGCCTGGCCCAGCAGCTTAAGCGCAATCGCCGTAGTGCCCACCACGGCAGCCTCACCATACTCGTGTTCTTGATCACCACGCCATACGGCTGCAAAATCCCTGAGATCCAACTCTGATTCCTTGACATGGCGTTTGCCGAACAGCGGCGGCCAGGTCTCGTCAAACAGCTCACCATCGCGAACGGATTGCACCAGGCACTCGATGTCCGGGTTACGCTCGATCTCACCAGCCTCACCCTTGATCACATCCACCCGGGCATAACCCAGGGCCTGCGCCGCCAGCTGGTGGACAGGGCGATACCCGGGGTGGAAGATGCCCTGAATGACGGCTGGCGCGTCACCGGGGTTCAGTAGCCTGGACAGGGTGTGAACCGGAGACCGCAACCCCATCACATTACGCAACTCGATGATCCGGTGCAGGGTGGGGCAGAGGTGCTCAAGGGGAAAATAGGTAAATCGGTGCTCGCGGATCTGGCTGGCGCACTCGCTCCAGCTGGAGGCAACGCCCAAGCCCAACTCCTGTAATACATCTTCGGTGTAAATCCGGTCGATGGTGTGGCCGCTGGCGCCGTGGATGAATACCGAATGGCCCTGTTCAGCCAGCAAAAATATGCTGAACAAATACCAGGGAAAATGCCGTCGTTTACCGGCATAGGAGGACCAGTCCAGGTCCACCTCGATTTTGACTTCCGGTACGATGGATTCCCGTACCGCTTTTACGAAACCGAGCAACTCTTCCGGGCTTTCCTCTTTCACCCGCAGCAACATCAGGAATGCCCCCAGCTGCACATCCTGCACTTTGCCCGCCATGATCATCCGCATGGCATCATAGGCTTCCACCTCAGTAAGGGAACGGGAGCCCTTTTTGCCTTTCCCCAGGATGCGTACGTACTGCGCGAACGGGTGCTCGTGGGAGGGCGGTATGCTGGTCTTCATGGGTGTGGTCATGGCTACTACAGACAGTTGGTTGGTCGAGGTAATCCGGCCACCTTCGCAGCAAGCTTGGCGGGGCTGCCGGGGAACAGATGCATCAGGTAGATACTGTTGCCCTTGTCTTCTCCTAGCTTCTGTTTCACATACTTTACCAGTATTCTCATGGCGGGAGAATGCTCAAATTCGCTGTGGAATTGTTGCAGTAACTCGATGATTTCCCAGTGGCCTTCCGTTAATTGGATGCCTTCTGAGCGGGCAATGGTTTCGGCGACCGATGCGCTCCAGTGGGTCAAGTCCTGCAGGTACCCTTCTTTATCCACCGGGATGCTCTGTCCGTCCACCAGCATGATCCCCATGGTCAGAGCCAGCTCATGGTTTTCTGGTGCTGTGTCACCAGCTCGACGAACTGCGGAAACCCGACTGCAGTAGCAATATCCGGATCAATGCCAAGGCCGCGGGCATCAGCATCCGGCTGCAAAGCAAAAAGCCGGACGGCTGGGGGCAGGTCAGGGGTGAAAGCGGGGTTGGTGAGCAGCAGCACGCCGTCCTCAATCAGGATCAGGCTGTCCTCTGGCCCGAACGCACGCAGGCATTGGGTGAGCGCAGTATGCGTGAAAGGGCTCTGGTTAACGATGTGCAGAATCATTCCCATGGTGTGTATTTCAAAAGCTCAGCAGGTTGTCATAGGAAGCCAGCAGAGGGGCAATCTGGCTGGCCGGCAGCAGTGTGACATCGATCAGCAGGTCCTCCTGGCACAGGCCCCGGCTATGCAGATCCTCTTCGCATACATAAACGTCGGAAATCTCATAAAGCCCCAAGGACTGGAAAATGGGTGCCGTTCGTTTCAGGTCTGCGGTGCTGGGTTGTTGCCCCTGTTTGAGCTGGAAAACCCCGTCTTCCAGGAACAATAACCCCACCGGCACCCCAAACGCCGCGCTGGCCAGGGCCGCATCCAGGGATTCCCGGGTGGCCTGGCTGGAATGAGGGCCCTTGGTGTTAATAAAAAGTGTGCTGCGCATGGGAGTACTGCTCATATTGATTATCCGATTCAGGCGCCAAAGGTAACCAGGCGATCTGATTCCAGGCCGGCTTCCACCAACTGCCCCAGACCCGAAAGCAGGAAGCCCTCAGCCAGATTGTGGGATGACTTCTCATAGCGTTCCGCTTCGCTGGCGTTGATGATTCCCCGGCGCAGGCAGGCGGAAATACAGACCACAAGCTCCACCTGGTGGGTGTTCGCCAACACCTGCCACTCCCGATAGAGATCGGCTTCGTCCTGGGGTGGCACTGCCAGCCGGGTGCCCACCAGCACGCCATCCCCGGAGAAAAATACCCGCTTGATGCGGTGCCCGGCGGCCAGGGTGGCCTGGCAGAAGCGCAAGGCAGTGAGCGCGCTTTGGTGGCTGTAAGGGGCTGTGATGACGTGAATGGCGAATATCATGGGCTGGTTCGAGTCGGTGTCCGATTTTGGCGGTTTACGTATCCGGGATCTTTTCCGTTCTGCCATAATAGGTTCCGGAAATTTGAAATCAAGAGTGAAGACCAGGCTCCCTGGACTGTAAAGCACCGGAATTTAAAGTTTTCCTTCACAGAATCATGGGTTTGCTATATTATTTGCGCCTCCTCACCGGTGAGCTGGCTGAGTGGTTGAAAGCAGCGGTCTTGAAAACCGCCGTAGGTTAATAGCCTACCCGGGGTTCGAATCCCTGGCTCACCGCCATTTTCCTTTCTTTCGTTGTCCATAAATCCAAGTTGACTATACTGAAATCTGGTCACCCCGTTTGATTTTGGGGTGTATTTGCTCGCTAAGTGTCTGCCCTGGCTGAACTTTACCGGTTCTTGGGTAAGACCTGCCAAATTGGGTGCATGGATTTCCGGTAGTATGACCCATACTTTCGCTGGCGGTTGCCGGCTCGCGCTTCTATTCAGCCTGATGGGCTGGCTCAGTGCATCGGCTGCGTTTGGCAGTGCGTTGCATGTGGACACCACTGCACAGCAATACGCGGTGGAATCCCACGTTGATTACATTCTCGATGAGGGGTGGGATTTACAGAGTTTTCGGGCGCGCGAAGGGCAACTGTCATTCTCACGCAGCTCCACCGGTGCCCTGACCTTCGGCTATGTGAACGCGGCTTACTGGATGCGACTCCGATTGCATAACGACGATCAGCTGGATCATCGCTGGTTGTTGGAGCTATCCGGGCTGAGCCGTGCCGTGGACCGGATTGAAGCCTACATTCCTGACCGGTTCGGCGTGTATCAACGACATCTTTCCGGCGATACGGTACCGTTCCACCAGCGCACCATCCGCCACCACAGTGTGCTGTTTCGGGTTGAGTTGCCGGCAGAGCAAACCCGCACCGTCTATCTGAAGGTGACCACCAACGGCACGCTGCAGTTACCAATGACGTTGTGGTCAATGGATGCTTACCTGGAGTCCGAACACCACGATACGCTGATGGAAGGGATGTTCTACGGCATCCTGGTGATCATGCTGTTTTACAACGGCTTCATTTATTGGTCGGTGAAGGATCACAGCTATCTGTACTATGTCTGTTATCTGGTGTGCGTGCTGGGGTTCTCTCTGTCCATCAAGGGTGTGGGCTATGAATATCTGTGGCCGGACTACCCGCTGTGGAACAACAAGAGCAATCTGATTTTTGCCACGGTTGGGATCTGGTTTGTTCTGCTGTTTGCCCAGAGTTTTTTGAAAACGGCGGAATATACGCCCCACATCCACACCGCTATTCGGGTGCTGCTCTATACCGGCGCCAGTTGCACCATTTCCCTGGTGGGGTTGAGCCACTATCACGCGGCGGCGATTCTGGCAGTGCAATGCAGTGCTTCCATCATTGTGGTGATCGTGGCGGCGTCGCTGTCGCTGAAGCGGGGCTTTACGGCGGCCCGCTATTATCTTCTGGCCTGGCTCAGCGTGCTGGTGTCCATTCTGTTGTGGATTCTGAACAGCGCGAATGTTTTGACCTCCTATTGGGCGGGGGCCTATCTGTATCAGATCGGTATTACATTGCAGGTGCTGCTGTTTTCATTCGCGTTGGCGGATCGAATCAACCTGATGCGTTCGGAGCGGGAGGCGGCCCTTAAGCTGCAACTGGATCATTCCAGGAAGCTGGTCTCCATGTCGGAAATGTTCGAGCGTTTTGTTCCCAAACAGTTCCTCAACAAGATCGCCCGTTCGGGAATCGAAAATATCGAATTGGGGCGAGCGGATGTGGCAGAGGTGTCCATCCTGTTCGCCGATGTGCGGGGTTTCACCGCCATGTCGGAAGCGCTGCAACCCCAGGAACTGTTGAATTTCCTGAATGCCTATCTGGAACGGATCGATAAGGTGATTCACGATCACGATGGATTCATCGACAAGTTCATCGGTGATGGCGTGATGGCCCTGTTCGAGAATGAACAGAGTCAGGTGGGTGCGCTCAACGCGGTGAATGCCGCCATCCGAATGCAGAAAGCGGTGGAACTGTACAATGAGCATCGGGCCAATTGTGGCTATCCGCCCATACGTATCGGCATCGGCGTGAACACTGGTGAGGTGGTTTATGGCACGGTGGGTTCCCATGACCGTATGGATTCCACCGTGCTGGGAGACAACGTGAATGTAGCCGCCCGCTTGCAGGACCTGACCAAGCTGTTGCGGGCGCGGGTGGTGATCTCCGATCACACCCTGGATATGGTGGGCAAAGGTCATGGCCTGATTGTGCGCGAGGTGGGGGACGTCCGGGTAAGGGGGCGGCGGGAGCCGGTGCACATCTTTGAGGTGCTGAATGCGGACAGCGAGCAGGATAAGGCTGCCAAGCTGCACACCCTCAGCGACTACCGGCTGGCGTATGACAATTATCGGAACGGTCGTTACAAGGAGGCTGAACGGCTGTGGTTGGATTGTCTGGACATCAACCCTACCGATACTGTTGTGCAGTATTTAATTGAACAATGCCGCACCAAAATGGGCTAAACCACTAAGGCTGTTACGGTGCAATCATCCGAATCACCAATAATTAAGCAGTCCGATTGTGACTTTTTTACTAAAGCCGTGACACCTCCATCGTTATGATTTTTATTGCCCATTGGGACTGTGTCAGGTGCTACAGTCACCACGCCGGTATTCGGCAGCGGATGAATTTTAGATTACAATTATCGTAATTGAACCGGTTAAGGATACCGGGCTTGTTGGTGTGGGGTTAGTGTGTGATTAAGGTTTTTATCGTTGATGACCATGATCTGGTGAGGACCGGCATCTCCCGAATGCTGGCAGACGTGGCGGGTATCAAAGTGGTGGGTGAAGCCGCCAGCGGCGAGGACGCCCTCAAGGTAATTCGGGACCTGAACCCGGATGTGGTGCTTATGGACGCCAAGATGCCCGGCATTGGTGGCCTGGAGGCGACCCGGAAGCTGTTGCGGCAGAATGCCGATGTGCGTGTAATTGCCGTGACGGCCTGCGGTGAAGAGCCATTCCCAAGCCGGTTTCTGCAGGCAGGGGCGTCAGGCTACCTGACCAAGGGCGCGGCTATGGATGAAATGGTGAAAGCCATCCGGCTGGTGCACTCCGGGCAACGTTATATCTCCCCGGACGTGGCTCAGGAGCTGGCCCTGAAGCCATTCCGTAATGATTCCGCGTCGCCCTTTGATCAGCTCTCGGAACGTGAGATGCAGATTGCAATGATGATCGTCAACTGCCAGAAGGTTCAGGAGATCTCAGACAAGTTGTTCCTGAGTCCGAAGACCGTGAACAGCTATCGTTATCGCCTGTTTGAGAAATTGGGCATCAATAGCGATGTGGAATTGACCCTGTTGGCTGTTCGCCACGGTATGCTCGATGTAGAATCCCTGCCCAACAGCTAGTTGGGGCAGCCTCATTAATATCGACGCTTTTCTAAAATCACTGACAACCCACCCCGGGGTCTATCGCATGCTCGATAGCGATGGGGAGGTGTTGTACGTGGGCAAAGCCAAAAACCTCAAAAACCGCGTCACTTCCTATTTCCGCAGCCGCCAGCAGAGCCCGAAGACAGCAGCCCTGGTGGAAAAAATCGTTCAGATAGAGGTGACCGTCACCAACAGTGAGACGGAAGCCCTGCTGCTTGAGCAGACGCTGATCAAGTCGCTGAAACCCCCTTTTAATATCCTGTTACGGGACGACAAATCCTATCCCTATATCTATCTGTCGGACCAGGAGTTTCCCAGGCTCGCGTACTATCGAGGCGCGAAAAAGCTGCCCGGCCGTTTTTTTGGTCCTTACCCCAGCGCCGCATCTGTACGTGAAACCCTCAACCTGCTGCAGAAGGTGTTTAACGTCCGCCAGTGTGAAGACAGTTTCTACCGCAATCGTTCGCGCCCCTGCCTGCAGCACCAGATCGAGCGCTGCAAGGCGCCCTGCGTAGGATTGGTGTCTGCGGAGGAATACGCTGAAGACGTACGCCATACCATCATGTTCCTGGAAGGCAAGAGCCGGGAGATTCGCGGGGAACTGACCCGGGCCATGGAGGCGGCATCCCAGGCCCTGGAGTTTGAAAAGGCGGCCAAATACCGGGATCAGTTGGAGGCCTTGACCCACATTCAATCCCAACAGTTCGTGGAAACGGACTCGGGCAATGCGGATGTGTTTGCGGTGGCGCTGAAGTCCGGGTTGGCCTGCGTACAGGTGGTGTACGTGCGCGGTGGGCGTGTTATGGGCAACAAAACCTACTATCCGGGCCTCAAGGCTGAGTTGTCTGTCGCGGAGATCCTGGATGAATTTGTACCCCAGTATTATCTCGGTGGCCAGGGGGGGCGGGATTTACCACAGACCATCATTGTGTCCGAGCCTTTTGAATCACAGGGTGCACTGGTGGATGCGTTGCGGCAGCAGCAAAACGTTAACATCAATGTCAGTACCAATGTGCGTACCGCCCGCCGGGGCTGGTTGCGTCTGGCTCAAACCAATGCCGAACAGTACCTGTCCAGCCACCTGGCAAATCGGGAGAACCTGTTCAAACGCTTCGAGTCCCTGCGCGATGCACTTGCTTTGGATGAAACGCCGCAACGTCTGGAATGTTTTGATATCTCCCACACTCAGGGCGAGCGCACCGTGGCCAGCTGCGTGGTGTTTGAGCACAGTGGCCCGGTGCGCAATCAGTACCGTCGCTTCAACATTGAGGGCGTCACCGCGGGAGATGACTATGCTGCCATGGAGCAGGCGCTCACCCGGCGTTACACCCGTCTCAAGAAGGGTGAGGCCAAGCTGCCGGATATTCTGATCGTGGATGGGGGTAAAGGTCAGCTCAAGCAGGCCAGGGGGGTCCTGTCCGATCTGCAGGTGCAAGGGGTGCTGCTGCTGGGTATCGCCAAGGGAGAGACCCGTAAGCCGGGCCTGGAAACCCTGTTTCTGGAGGATTCCGGCCCTGGATTCGAGCTGGAACGGGATTCCCCGGCACTGCACTTGATTCAGCATATCCGGGATGAGGCCCATCGTTTCGCCATCATGGGGCACCGCCAGCAGCGGGACAAAAAGCGCACCCGCTCGGTATTGGAGGATATACCCGGGATCGGCCCCAAACGGCGCAAGGAACTGCTGACGCATTTTGGTGGTATGCAGGGCCTGGCGCGGGCCAGCCAACAGGAAATTGAGAATGTGCCGGGCATTAATAAGAAAATTGCAGAAGACGTTTATGCTGCGCTCCACAATGTTTAGAATGCTGTGTTCAATGTGATCAGAAGAGACCAGTTAATGCAGCAGGTTGCTGGAAAAGCTACATTACTTACCATTCCTAACCTATTGACTTTGCTAAGGATTGCATTGATTCCGGTGTTTGTGGTGGTGTTCTATCTGCCCTATCACTGGAGTGCCCTGGCGGGGGCGGTCATCTTTGCCCTGGCCGGTATAACCGATTGGGTAGACGGTTATCTGGCCCGTAAAATGGGGCAGAGCACCAAGTTGGGAGCGTTTCTGGACCCGGTTGCTGATAAGTTGATGGTGGCGGCCGCCCTGGCGCTGTTGGTGGAGGCCCATGCCACTGCGCTGTTGTCCATTCCCGCTATCGTGATCATCAGCCGAGAGATCACCGTCTCCGCCTTGCGCGAATGGATGGCGGAAGTGGGGAAGCGGGCCAGTGTGGCGGTGTCGTTCGTTGGCAAGGTGAAGACCACGGTGCAGATGATTGCCATTACCGGATTGTTGGCCAATGAGCCGGATATGGAGTACTGGGTTGTGTGGTTGGCCTATTTGCTGCTGTATGTGGCAACCGGCCTGACATTGTGGTCCATGCTGGTGTACCTGAAGGCGGCCTGGCCAGAGTTAAAGGAATAGTATTGAAGAATCAAGTTATTGAGAAATAATAGAAAATTTTCAGTTGACTCCGTTTGATCGGCAGGTAGAATAAGCAACCCACAAAGCAGCAAGCCAGATTTTTGTGGCCATTCGTTTTTGTGGTCTGTGTGCGGGAATAGCTCAGTTGGTAGAGCACAACCTTGCCAAGGTTGGGGTCGCGAGTTCGAGTCTCGTTTCCCGCTCCAAATTTCAAGGTATTAAGGCGCGATAGCAAAGCGGTTATGCACTGGATTGCAAATCCACGTAGGCCGGTTCGACTCCGGCTCGCGCCTCCATCCTCTCAGCCTTTGATGACGTTCTTCTTTTCCTTGAACGCTTTCACGTGATCCATCAGGGCCCGTTCCATATCATCCATTTCGACGTTTTTGGTTTTCAGCACCTTTTCGCCGTCTTTTGGTGATTGGCCTTTGTAGATGTAAAGGCTTTCCAGCATGATTTTTCGTACCGGGGAGTGCTTGTCCAGGCCACGTTCCTTGCAGATGATGTCCACGGACATCTCGAACGCCTTGTCATAGCCGTGACGATCAATGGATATGGTGCGGAACTTGGGTTTCGACAGGCCTTCGGTATTTACCCGGATTTCAAACACATGGGCAGGCTTGCGGCCTTCGCGATAGCGGACCCTTTCCTTCAGGCCGACAATCTTGCCGTCCGCGTGAACCAGGCGTTCGATGGTAAGGTCTTTACGCATGAAATGGGCCCGCTGCCGCTGCGCCAGTTCCAGGTCTTTGGCCTGGGCTTCCTCCAGCGTGGACAACAGTTCTTCCTCATTGAGGTAGCGCCCGTTTTTCTTCAGGGGGTAATAGACTTGGTGCTCTTTGCTGTTCCAAGCGCGATAAACGCGGATATAGTCTTCGCTGACTGAAATCGCCATAGTGATATAAATACTCTAACGAATTGAAATTAGATCATCCCTTTCTAAAGACATAATTGCCAACAAAAAGAGATATTTCAACTGTTGCAATAAAGCGTTGATTACTCAGGGGGTACTCCATATAATTCCCAGCTCTTTGAAAGCAGCTACCGCTTCATCCCGCCCGGGTGGCGAAACTGGTAGACGCAAGGGACTTAAAATCCCTCGGTGGCAACACCGTACCGGTTCGATTCCGGTCCCGGGCACCATTCCCCAGCGGCCCATGCTCCTGATTCACCCGCTCCCCTGCAATGGCCAAGCGCCCCCTGTCGAAACTCCATAATCTCAGATCAGGCCAGTTCTTTTAAGTGAATTTTCAATATTTTAGGCACTACTATCATCTTTATCCGCCGATCACTTTGTGTTGTGGAGGCGGCCAGGGCCAGCTCCACACCGCTGCGGGTCAGGATAATGGTCAGGAATCGGACTGATACTGCTGCTTCAACCGGTTCAATTCTTCCAGTATTTCCGGTGGCAGGTGTTCACCACTGGACCCTCCATAGTAGAAGTAAAGATGGTTTTCGTATTCATTCAGGCACTTACCTGAAAAAGGGGAAGCCTTGAGGTGAATGCATTCCTTCAGGTAAAGATGGGCCAATGACAAATCGATCTGATCCCCCAGGGCCCGTTCCAGTATGGATAAGAGATACAACGCACGGGCGGTATCGTTGCGACTCAGTTTGGTCCGCAAGGTTTGATGCAATTGTTGCCGCCAGAGTAACGCTTTGGGGCGGTTCTCTTCCTTAAAGATAAACTCGTGTTCCAGGGTGAATTGCTCACTGAAGGCCTGATAAATTTCGGTTTCCAGCTGCGCCAAAGTAGGGGCGCTGAATGAGAGCTGGACCAGGCCGGTGAGCCAATGCTGAATGACCTGCTTGGTCTCCAGATTCAATTGTTGCAGTTGCAGTGCTTGGTCCAGCATGGTCTTGGCCGGTTGGGTATCCTTTCTGGTGATCAGCGTAATATCCAGGAGTCGCTCCAGGGTCTTGCGCGACTGAATTCTTGAGCGCTGGATTGCCGGTTCCTTCAGATAGTGTTCATAAGCCGATTGCGCCTGCTGATAGTTGCGCAGGTAGTAATTAAACTCGGCAAAACTGTAGTCGTTGGCGAACTCGGAGCGGTCCAGTGACAGGTTGACGGCACTGGGGCGTCCATCCTGAATGTGGCAGCTGCTGCACACCACCGGGACCCCGGACAACAAATATTGCGACGTGGCATAGGCTTGGCTCTGGTAAAGCGATTGCGCCTGTTTGAGGGTGGTCAGCAGGCTTTGCTGGGAAATCTGCATGGTGATGGCGTGGTCGTTGAGTAACCTGGGCGTGGCCTCAATTACCTGGATCAGGCTGTTTATATTTTGCTCTATGGCTTTCTGATTCTTTTGGTCCCGAAAGGCGCTGTCGTTGTAGATGAAGGGCATCAACTGGGTGAGCGAACGGGCGGCTGTTTGCATTTCGTTTTGCAGTTTCTCGCCCGCAGCGTGGAGCCCATTGGTGGACAGGGCCAAAACGAGCAGGCAGAGCAGGTGGATCGGTTGTTTCAGCGTCATGGTGGTAATTTGCCCTTGAGAAGTTGGTTTTATCGGGGTTAATGGGCGTATGATTAACAAATAAATAGAATAATTTGTAGCGGCTACGGTCAATATTTCGTGTAAAAGCGATAAATATCCTATATTTAGATTGAGGATACATGAGGACGTGACCATGAAAGCAACCGGTTTAGAGCGGGTTCATATGCTTCAGAACGTGCCAACGTTCGGCGGCATCAATGATGACGTGCTTTCTTTCCTGTTGAGCCACTCCAAAACCAAGGAGCACAAGGCCGGTGAGGTGATCTTTCGAGAGGGGGATTACACCGCGTCCATGTATGTGATCGAGGATGGCGAGGTGGCCATCTATAAACAAAAAGCCGGTGAAGACTGTTTGATGGTGATCCTTGGGGAAGGGGATTGCCTGGGGGAAATGGCCCTGTTTGATTACATGCCCCGCAGTGCGTCTGCCCTGGCCAAGTCCGATTGCCGCCTGATCGAAATCACCTCCCAGAACCTGTACGAAATTTATAAAAAAGATATGGAGCAATTTGCCCTGATTCAAATGAATCTGGGGCGTGAAATTGCGCGCCGTCTTCGTAAGGCCGACGAGCTTTGTGTGAAGTGCCCGTTAAGGTCTGATGCCGAAGTGAAAACCTTCCGTCAGTGTCAATAAGAATGATAACAGGGGTACCAGAATGGACGATGTTAAAGACCAGAAAAAGGAAAACAAGGCGTTGTTTGCACCCAGCCGCAGATTGGAATGGTCCGCGCCGTTTCGCTGGCTGAAATTGGGTTGGGAGGATTACAAGAACGCCCGCCAATTAAGCATTGCCTATGGTCTGTTTTTCGCGGTGGGTGGTTTGCTGTTGTCCTCGTTAGTGGTGCGTTATTCCAGCACCATTTTTTTGTTCAGCGTGGGCGTGTTCTTTATCCTGTTGGGTCCGCTGATGGCATTTGGACTCTATGATGTTCCCAGGCAAATTGAGCATGGTGAGAAACCGACACTGAAGCATTCGTTGTGGCAGATCCGCAATAGTGCACCCAATCAGTGGATCTTTGCGGTCGTGGTGTTTGTGCTTGCGTTGATCTGGATGCGGGCGGCCACCATTATCCACGTTTTCTATCCGGAAGGGTCAGAGCCTACGCTCGAAGAGCTGCTCACTTTTTTTGCGGTGGGCACATCGGTTGGAGCGTTTTTTCTCGGGTTGGTTTTTGGTATCAGTGCGTTCTCGTTGCCCATGATGGTGGATCGCAAAGTGGATGCCATCTCGGCTTCTTTATCCAGCCTGGGCGCCGTGATGAATAATATGTGGGTGTGTGCCCTGTGGGCGTTCCTGATTTTTGCGTTGGTGGTGTTCGGTTTTGCTACCGCGTTTCTGGGTTTTATCCTGGTGCTGCCCGTGATTGGCTATGCAACCTGGCACGGTTACGAGGATGTATTGGAGTGAGCCAGGCAAGGGGAGCGGCCCGGCTCATTTGTTTCCCTGCAGGGCATTGAAGGCGATCAGCTCTGTGAGTTTGGGGATCAGTTGTTTGGGAAAGTCGTGGCCCATACCCTGAATCAGTTCCAGCTTCGCGTGTTTGATGGCCTTGGCGCTGGCTTTGCCGCCTTTGCAGTGCACCAGCGGATCATGGGTGCCGTGAATGATCTGGGTCGGGCTGTTGATCCGTGATAGCAAACGCTTGAATCCACCGGTGGCAATGATGGCGTGACTCTGGCGCAGGTAACCTGCTGGCCGATAGGATCGATCGTAGTCTGCCGCCATGCGTTCCAGCACTTCAGATTCCGGGGTGGGAAATTTGGGGCTGGATACTTTTTTCCAGAACTGCAGGGACCGTTTGATGGCGGTCTCTTTATCATGTCCTTTCTTGACGCCGTAGCCTGCCAGATTCAACAAAATATCCCAGCGCGGCAGTGGCAGGCCCGGTTCGTTGGTGGTGGACATAATGGACGTCAGGCTCAGGGTGCGGTGGGGGTGGAGTGCGGCAAACAGTTGGGCGATCATGCCTCCCATTGAGGCTCCCACGATGTGGGCCTGGCGAATTCCAAGTGCATCCAGCAGCCCTGCCGTATCACTCACCATGTCATAGAGGGTGTAGTTGCTGTTGATGGGCAGACCCAGGCGTGAGCGCAGTAAGGCATTGGGCAGGTCCGCCCGCAGGCCGCTGTTCACTACGGCCGACAAGCCGATATCCCGATTGTCAAAACGGATCACCCGAAAGCCTTCGTTGACCAGGTTGTCCACCAGCACCTGGGGCCAGAGGGTTAACTGAGAACCCAGCCCCATAATCAGGAGCAACGGTGGGTCTTCCTGGTAGCCCTCGTCCTGGTAGTGAATCTTGATGCCGTGGGCCAGGGCTTCTCCCCGGCGGACAGTGTGATGTGGGCTAAATGCGGCCTTTGCTTCCATTGTTCGATGTTCCACCGTGGGTGGCTGCCAGCATGTAGCTGACGGCAGTGGATTGAGTTGTGGCGTATGTCTTGGTGAATGGGTTTAACGATACCCCTGTCTGCCATACGGTGTCCAGATTATGGGTCTTTAACAGGGTGTGCAGGTTGGCGGGGGGCACAAACTTGCGCCATTGGTGTGTTCCCCGTGGTAGCAGATTAAGGATGTATTCGGCACCCACAATACCGATCAAATAGCTCCGGATCGTGCGGTTAAACGTGGAGATGAACATGGTGCCCCCCGGCGCCAACCGCTGGCAGCTGGCGGCCAGGAAAGCATCCAGGTTGGCGACGTGTTCCACCACTTCCATGTTGAAAACCAGATCAAAACGTTCATCCAGGGAATCCACTTCCTGGTGCAGGTAACGGATGTCAAGTCCGCTGCTGGCTGCGTGTTGGCGTGCGATCGCAACATTGTTTTCGGCCATATCCAGGCCTGTTACCTGGGCACCCAGGCGGGCCAGGGATTCCGATAAAATGCCGCCGCCACAGCCAATATCCAGCGCCGTCACCCCGTTGAGCGGTTGTGAGTGTGCTGCATCAACAACACCCCGTTGTTGCAGTACATCCAGGATCACCTGCACCCGGAACCGGTTCAGCAGGTGCAAGGGCCACATGGGCCCTGTGCTGTCCCACCAGGTGGAGGCCAGCCGGTTGAATTGCGCAATCTCTTTATCGTCTGTGGTGCCTGGTGATGTCATGTCACCACTCGGTAGCAAGGCGTATAGGTGCTGGTACCGATTTTCATGCGGTTCTGGCTTACGAAGGTTCTCAGCAGCATGTCCAGGGCCTGCATGATTTCCGGGTCACCACTCAGTTCGAATGGACCTTTTTCCCTTATCTGGATCAGACCCTGTTCCTTCACGTTACCGGCCACGATGCCGGAAAACGCCCGGCGCAGATTGGACGCCAGCGTGTGAATTGGCTGATCTTTCCGCAAATCCAGCTTGGCCATGGATTCGTGGGTGGGCTCGAATGGAATTTGCAGATCCGGAGGAATGTCCAGCTTCCAGTTAAAATAGAAAGCATCTTTTGAGTTGCGGCGGTATTCCAGCACCTGATCAGCGCCCTGGCGTACGGCGCGGGCCACTTCACTGCAATCAGCCGTGATCACCTGGTAGCAGGATTGGGCTTCTGCACCCAGCGTGGAACCGATGAATTGATTGATGGTATCAAAATAGGCTTTGTTGTCAGCGGACGCAGCGAAGATCAGGGGCAGGGGGATTTCCCGATTGGTGGGATGCAGGAGCACACCCAGAATATACAGAATTTCCTCCGCGGTACCGACCCCGCCCGGGAACACAATGATGCTGTGGGCGACCCGGACAAACGCTTCCAATCGCTTCTCGATATCGGGCATGATCACCAGTTCGTTGACAATGGGATTGGGCGACTCGGCGGCAATGATGCCCGGCTCTGTAATGCCGATGTAACGGCGGTTTGGTATATGTTGTTTGGCATGACCGATGGTGGCTCCCTTCATGGGGCCTTTCATGGCGCCGGGACCGCAGCCGGTGATGATGTTCATATCCCTGAGCCCCAGTTGGTAACCCACCTCTTTGGTGAAGTCATACTCCTCGCGGCTGATGGAGTGACCACCCCAACACACCACCAATGGATTGATATCGCCTTTGCGTACGATGTTCGCGTTGCGCAGGATGTGGAAGACGGCATCCGTGATGCCATCCTGGGTGGTGAGGTTGAAGCGGTCGGAGTTGCGGATCTCGTTGGTAATGTAGACCACATCCCTCAACACCGAGAACAATTGTTCCCGGATACCCCGTATCATCTTGCCATCCACAAAGGCGGAGGCCGGGGCATTGGAAAGCTGTAATTTGAGCCCTCTGGCCTGGCGGATAAAGCGGATATCGAAATCCTTGAAGTGCTCCATGATTTCGCTGGTATCGTCCGTGTTGTTGCCGGTGTTGAGTACGGCCAGGGCACAACGGCGGAAGATTTTGAACAGCTCAGCATCAGTCTGGTTGACCAACTGGTTCACCTCAGTGGGTGAGAGCAGCTCCAGGGCCGCTTCCGGAGACACCGTGGTAAAAGGAACTTTATCGATCTCGGTCATGTGGAATTTGCGTCCTTGTTGAAGTAGGGATGCACGGAAAGGGATGCAATGTAGAGCCAATTATTCTAGGATCTAGTGAGCGATTTGCCCCTTAACTATAGCAGTTTGGGGTTTCAATTTCTGTATCATGCACCTGGGGATGTGAACTGACAATGGATATTCAGGCAGTAGCGACGCAACCATTCGACGGGCAAAAACCTGGAACTTCCGGTTTGCGCAAGAAAGTTGATGTTTTTCAGCAGCCGCATTACGTGGCGAATTTTACGCAGGCCATTGTGAACGCATTGTCACCGGAGCAGCGCGGCCGTCTGGTGGTGGGTGGCGATGGTCGGTATTTTAATGCCGAAGCGATCCAGGTCATTTTGAAAGTGTTGGTGGGCAATGGCATCCGCGAGGTCCTGGTGGGGGCCGATGGGATACTCTCCACTCCGGCTGTTTCCAATCTGATTCGAAAAAGTAAAGCGGATGGTGGCATTGTGCTTTCTGCCAGCCACAATCCCGGTGGTCCCGGTAAGGACTTTGGCATCAAGTTCAACAATGCCAGTGGCAGCCCTGCACCGGAGAACATCACCCAAGCCATTTATGACCAGACCCGTTCCATCAGCGAATACCAATGGGCGGATCTGCCGGAACTCAAACTGGAGGCGGGTTCCGAGTACACTTTCCTGGACACCAAAATTCGTGTTGTGGACAGTGTGGATGACTATGCCGCCTTGATGCAGACCTTGTTCGATTTTGACCGGATTGGTGATGCCATTCGCTCAGGAGGGCTCAGTGTGTGTTTCGATGGCATGCACGCGGTGACTGGCCCTTATGCCCGCAGGATTTTTGGCGATCTGCTGGGCGTGTCCCAGGATCGGTTGTGGAATTGTGATGCGTTGACGGATTTTGGCGGTGGACATCCGGACCCGAACCGGGTGTACGCGAAGACCCTCTACGATTTTATGATGGGGGAGAGCGCCACGGATTTGGGTGCGGCGTCGGATGGGGATGGTGACCGCAACATGATCATGGGGCGAGGGGCGTTTGTCAGTCCCAGTGACAGCCTTGCGCTGATCGCTCAACACCACCAGAGTATTCCCCAGTTCAAGTCCGGTTTGGTGGGGGTGGCCCGTTCGATGCCAACCAGCACGGCGTTGGATCGCGTAGCGCAGCACCTCAACATTTCCTGTTATGAAACCCCCACCGGTTGGAAGTTTTTCGGCAACCTCCTGGACCAGGGCCTGGTGCGCCTGTGTGGAGAAGAGAGTTTTGGGACCAGCGGAGATCATGTGCGGGAGAAGGACGGTGTTTGGACGGTGCTGTGTTGGCTGAGCATCCTGGCGGACAAGCAGGTTTCGGCTCAGGAGTTGCTTGCGCAGCATTGGACCAGCTTTGGTCGCAGCTACTACTGTCGACATGATTACGAAGGCCTGGACGCGGATAAGGCCCAGACCATCATCGATCAACTGGCTGGCGCTAAGGGCAAATTGTTGGGGCGCAAGATGGGGGCGATGTCAGTGGCGGATGTGAACGTATTCCGCTATGAGGACCCGGTGGATGGTTCTGTGTCCGAAAACCAGGGTGTGCGGGTGGTGTTTGATGATCATTCCAGGGTGGTGTATCGACTGTCCGGGACTGGCACGGACTCGGCGACGCTGCGGGTTTATCTGGAGCAGATCGAGCGGGATGCGCAGAATCAGGGGGCCGATGCCATTGTCTACAACGAGTCTCTGGGGCAGTTTGCCAACGACATTGCCGATATCCAGGCAACCACCGGCTTGTCTGAGCCCACCGTAAAGACCTGACGCAGTTGACTTGACGGGGCGGGGTGGTTTCAACACAATCCGTCTCTCATTGATTGAGGATTGATTACAATTGTATGAAGACAAGTGAGTTGACAGGTCGGGCGCTGGATTACGCCATGTACAAGCATGCCTGCAAGGTATCCGGCAAGAATCCAACAGATGCCGAATTCGATCAAGGCTATAAAAGCGGGCAGTTCCACTTTCATCAGGATAAGGCGTTACTGCTGGATCTGGTGGAGACATACAAGATCAATACCCAGTATCTGGCGCAGGAATGGCTCGCTTCTACGGCGCAAGGCAGCTCCTGGGGGGAGACGCCCCTGGTGGCGGTCTGCAGGCTGGTTCTGACCCTCAATCGATAACCGGGCAGAATCTCAGCACTGTGGGTAGGGGATTGCTATACTGACTTATTGCATAGACCTTGTTCAGAATCAAACGCTTGATTGAGGCTTTGGGTGAGTCATTCTTTACTTAGAATTCAACTGCTTAAGAAACTCTGGGTGCACCTGACCCCACGAGAGGTGTTTGGGCTGTCGTCGCCGGACAAAATCCAGCGGGCAGGCCAGTCTCTGGGGGAGGTGCGCCGTAGTGAGCTGTCCCACATTCTGAATGTCGAGCGTCAACTGCATGAGCTGCGGCGGGGCCATGCCACTCTGGATCCATCCGGCAAGATCATCCGCTCCGCCGAAATCCGTGATATCCGTGAAGTGAAGTTCGCCTCGATCATCGAGAGCAGTGAGCAGGTGGAGGTCGAGCAACAGGCCCTGCCGGACATCGCCAAGCTCATCGACAATGCGGTGGAGGTTAATCGTTATGATGCTTTGGAGCGAATGCTGCGCTTGCAGAAGTTGGTGCTCCTGACGGAACGTATCATCCTGGGCCTGGAGCTGGCGGAAATCGACAAGGGCGCGCTGGATCGCCGCTGGTTTACCCGCTGGAAACTGAATGCTGGTGAGGCCTCCAACGGCGCGCTCCAGCAGTTGTGGGCGAGAATCCTGGTGCGGGAGCTGATCAATCCCGGCACCACCAGTCTGCGGGCGCTGGAGCATCTGTCCTGTTTCAGCCTGGAAGACGCGGAAGGGCTAAGTAAGCTAGGGGCCTGGGTGTGTGGTGATTTTATCTACCGCAGTGCCTTGCAGGGGTTGCCCCGTGAGTTCGATATGGACCTGTTTGAACGCCTTGAAGAGCAGAACATTCTGCGGGGCGTGCACGGTAAAGTCCTGAGCAAAACCCTGTTGAGCCAGTCTGAATCCCACTTTGTGCATGAGGTTACTCTGGCTGATAAAACAATCAGGATTGAGTCACCGCAACCGCGCCCAGAACTCCATGTGCCGGCTTACATGATCTCGAGAGTTGGCCGGGAACTCATCAGTTTGGTGAGTGTGGCCGCGGATGGCGCCTATCTTGAAGCCATGGTGCAGGATCTACATGCCCGGGGCATGAGCGTTTCGATAGCCCAGCAGCCTGGCCGCTCCAATCACACCAATATCATCTAATACCGTAAATTCCCTACGTTTTTCCCAAAACTTACTAAACTTACAAAAATGACTAATCAGTTGGTTTGGGGTGTGGTTGTGGAAAAGCGCGAGTTGTCTCCTGACAGAGTTGATATCGACGCCGTCCTGAGCTTCGGAGAAAGCGAAGGGGATCTATGCAAAATCAAAGAATATGATCAGGAATCGGTGATCGTTTCGATCCCGGATCAGCGCTATCTGCAATTTATTCAGCAGAGTGTGACCGAGCTTGAGTCTATAGTGACCGTGACGTTCAAAGCCAGAACCCGTTACGTGGCATTGGACTGTATCGTATTCAAAAAGAATGCGGCTGAACTGAAGCTCAAGTTTGTACATCCGAATCCCAATAATCAGGAATGGTTCAAGCAAGCGGTGCAGGCCAGTGAGCAGAGCAAATCCAGTGAAGCACAAGGCAGTCAGGATCTGAGTACGAAAAATCTCGCCGCTGCGAAAAAATCCAACCTCATCAAGCTGACTAATGGCCGCGCCAAAGCCTTTCTTGAAGATCGCTTCGGTGATTTCCTAACGGTGCTTAACGAAACCCTGCTGAGTGACGCTGAAGTTCAGAGCAATGATGCCGCACAACACCAGTATTTTGATGCCATCGCCGGCTTTAAGAAGCTGGCCCCCCGCATGTTGAGCCAATTTGAAGGTGCGATTTCTGCGGATGCCTCGGATGTGGCGAATGGGCGTTGGCGCCCCAAAGATAAAGAAATGCGTGAGGACAGTGATGCGGCTTTGTCGTTGGTGGAGAAAGATGAGTTTGAAGACTGGCTGATCGTGCGGGTGGCAACTTCCCGTACGGAATTGCAGTTCCGCGACATATTGATTGAACTGCAGTTGCGTCTTGATGTGGCGTTCGGCGGGGAGGGTGGTGGACGCATCTACAATCCTTACGGACCTTCCGCGTACTGTCACAGCTTTTACCAATGCATCCGCCCTTTGCGCCTGTCCCATAAAGTGGAACGCCTGGTGTTCAAGGTTTTCCAGGAACGCATCCTCTCCGATCTGGGGACTTTGTATAAAGCGCTCAACAACATACTGATTGACGCTGACGTGCTTCCTGACATTAATGTCACCAAATACCTGGCCAACCAGGCGTTCAAAAACCGCAACGGAAAAACCACTCAACAGCCCACTGAGACAGTCAGCGGACAGGATCAGGCCGAGGCGCTGACCAATCTGAGTAGTGCGGCGAGCAATGCAGCCACTGCAGGCACCCCCGGGTTGGACAGCAGTATGGCAGCGCAGGCGGCGTTGGCTAGCACTGCGGCGGGTTCGTTCAGCTCTGTGCAGGAAGGGCTCGCCCGGGCGCGCAATGCCTATTCCACTGCCAGCCGGTTATGGCGTTTACACAGCGATCAGTCCAGTGGTGATGCGGCGCCGGCGCGAAATGAATCTCCGGAAATGAACGCCAGCATCGCCAACGAGTATAACCAGGCCCTGCAATCGGTGCGCAGCCAGGTCGTGGAAGGGGTGGCGAACCTGGATTCGCCGGGTTCCCTGAAGCACTATATTGCCCAGGCCGCTGGCTCCGGTTCTCCGCTTTCGGAGCAACACTTGCAGTCAGCCGATATGGTGGAGACGCTGTTCTCCAATATTGTGGAAAGTGATCGTATTGATCAAAGTCTGCGGTCGGACCTGCGTAAGCTGGAAGTGCCCTTACTGGAGGTTCTGCTCAATGATCCGTCCTTGTTCACCGCCGATTTCCACCCCGCTCGCCAGGCAGTGAACTACATTGCTCTGTTGTCTGATCGAGGCAGCATTAATCTAAATCAGAACAAGCCGGTTATTCGGGAATGCATCAATGAGCTGGTGAATACCGGGTGCAATGATGCCGCAGGCATGCAGCAGGTGGTTGAAAGGCTTGATGCCCTGGTTGAGAAAGAACGTAAGCTGATTGAGCGCAACCTGAGTCGTGTTACCGAAGCCTGCAGTGGCCAGGAAAAGGTCAAGATGGCCAATGTCACGGTTGAACGCGAGCTGCAGCGGCGATTGGAAGGCACGCCAATCCCGGTGGCCATTCTGCATTTGATTGATAACGGATGGCGCGATCTGATGCGTTTGTGTTATTTCCGTGAAGGTATGGGAAGTCGAGCCTGGGACATGACACTGATCGTGATAGATCAGCTGTTGTTACGGTTGATGCCGGGCGCGTTCGACGCTGAAAAGATTCTGTTCAAATCGGAAGAATTGATCAAGTTGATTCGAAAAGGCTTGTCCAAGGTGGAGAAGGGCGGCGGCAACGCCGGATGGGTGGTGTCTGAGCTGGATAATCTGCTGCATGGTGAAGCGGGAGAGAAAGTGCCTGTCTCCAGCTACACCGGCCAGCATGGCCTCGAGGAAAATCAGTCGCAGCGCCTGGAGAAGCTGGGCGTTGCCGATGATGATAAATCGGTACACCGCTGGATGCGGCGCGCCAAGAGCCTGAAAGAAGGGCAATGGCTGGAATTTGATGTTAATACTCCAAAGTCGGTTTTGAACCAGTTGGCCTGGATTTCAGAACAGTGTGATCGCTTTGTGTTCGTTAATCATCATGGCATGAAGGTGCATGACATTTCGCTGGAAGAACTGGCACTCAAGTTGAAGACCGGAGACGTTCTGGTGTTAAGCGACGAAAGCATGCCGGCGGTAGAGAAAGGCTTGGATGCGTTGATCCAGAAGATATACGACCAGCTGGCGTTCGACTCTGCCCATGATCAGCTGACCGGCCTGAAAACCCGCAAGGAGTTCGAGCGCTGCATCGCGCAATCGGTTGCCAGAGCCAAGAAAAACGACACCTATTACGTACTTATTTTTGTGGATATCCTCCAGTTCAAAGTCATCAACAACACCTGTGGTTACGAGGTCGGGGATAATTTCCTGCGTGAGATCGCCAATCGCATCAAGAGTGTTGTGTATGAAGAAGCCATGATCGGGCGCATCGGTGGGAATGAGTTTGGTGTTCTGATCCCTATCGAAAATGAGAAAAAAGGCTATTTGATTGCATCGGAAATCAAGACGGCAATCGAAGAAAAACGGTTTGTGTCCGGAGATCAAAGCTTCGCCATCACAGCGGTGGTATCCCTGGTAGGCTTCGACAAGGATAATAACCAGGTTCTGGAATTGTTGCGGTCGGTGGAATCCGCTGCCGAAATTGGTAAAAAAGCCGGCTACAAAGATATCCAGTTGGTTCGCCCTGGTGACGAAAAAATGGAAGAACGGGATGAGGTAATGTCCTGGGTGGCCCGTATTAATCGCGCCCTGGATGAGGGTAACCTCAAAGTACGTTGCCAGATGATCTATCCCATCATGAGCGGCACCCGTGGCTTGCCCCATTTCGAAGTATTGCTTACCGTAGTGGACAAGAACGGTGAACATTTACCCCCCGCCGACTTTATCAAAGCGGCGGAGGAATACAGTCGAATGGGGTCCGTTGACCGTTGGGTTATCGAAAGGGTACTCACCTGGATGTTGGACAACAAGGAGATCGTCAACCAGCTGGGTGGATTTTCGATTAACCTGTCCGGGCATTCCCTCAACGATGAAACCTTCCTGGATTTCATATTCGAGTCCCTGGTGCGCTACCAGGTCCCAAGGGAAAAGCTGATCTTTGAAATCACAGAAACGACCGCGGTCGCCAACCTGGAGGATGCGGCGGATTTCATTAATGAAATGCGTGGCATCGGCTGTCGGTTCTCCCTGGATGACTTTGGCGCTGGCCAGTCCTCCTACGCTTACCTGAAACGGCTGCCGGTGGACTTTATCAAGATTGATGGGGCCTTTGTTAAGAATATTTCGGAAGACGATGTGGATTATGCTCTGGTGAAATCCATTACCGAAATGGGGCATTTCCTGGATAAGAAAATTGTCGCGGAATTCGTGTCATCCGAAGAGATTCTGGAAGTGGTACGTGACATTGGTGTGGATTACGTGCAGGGCTTCTATCTTGGCAAACCCGTAATGATTGAAGACCTGGAGCACTCTCTGGAGCCCAGCCATATGGTTGCTTGAATACCGACACGCTGGTCAATGGCGGCCGCTGTGGGTAGAGTATAGGAAACTCCATTACCAGCGCGGCCACCATGAAAGTTAATATCGACAACCTCAAGCGCAGCCACCAGATCACGCTGTTCGCAATCGACGGCGTTATGCTGTTACTCATATCCTTGAACCTGATCTGGATTATTTTCGATACGCTTTTTGCCAGTGAATTCATCCGCCATGGATTAACCTGGTTGATGCCTGGCTTCTCGCAGTTCTATGGTGAGAAAATTCACCCTGATTTTGTCACCTATGACCTGATTTTCGTGGCGATTTTCCTGACCGAGTTCGTGATCCGGTGGATTGTTGCGATTATCCAGAAGACTCACCATCGCTGGTTCTTCTTTCCATTTGTGCATTGGTACGATCTGGTGGGGTGTATTCCGGTAGGCTCCTTCCGTTGGTTGCGACTGTTGCGGGTGATATCCATCCTGTATCGGCTGAACAAGTATGGTGTGATCGACTTAAAGAACTCGGCACCGGGCCGCTTCCTGATCAAGTACTACAATGTACTGGTGGAGGAAATTTCAGATCGGGTGGTGGAAAACGTGTTAAGCGGGGTACAGGACGAAGTCCGACAGGGAAGCCCGGTTGTGGATAAAATCCTTACCGAAGTCCTGATTCCCCAGAAAACCATGATTGCCAACTGGCTGACTGTGAAGATCAACGAAATATGCGATGACGTTTACCTGCCAAACCAGGCCGCGCTCCGAGCCTATATCGAGGATTCCTTTTCAGATTCCTTGTCCCAAGACCCGAAGGTGGCTGCCCTGGAGACCGTTCCCGTGGTGGGGCCAAAACTGGTGGAGGTAATTGACCAGACCATCAGCGACGTGGTGTTCAATATAGTGAATGGTCTGTTGCTGGATATCGGGAAACAGGAGACCGATCAACTGGTGACAGAACTGCTGGATGGCGTAATTCATAAATTGCTGCAACCTTCCGATGAACTGAATGCCGCCAGCAAGAAAGTGATGCTGGAGGCGATCGACATCATCAAGGATCAGGTGCGTATACAGCGTTGGCGGCAGGAAGCGATATCATGATGAAATTTGACGAATACCGGGCCATGGACGCCACGGACCTTGCGGGTCAGATTGCCTGCGGGAATCTGTCAGCAGAAGAGGTTCTGGATTGCGCTATTGATCGTGCGTTGGCGGTCAACCCCAAGATCAATGCGATCGTGACCCCGTACTATGATGACGCCCGCCAGTATGTAAAGGCCAGGCCATTAACGGGAGTATTCGCCGGCGTCCCCATGCTGCTGAAGGATTTGGTGGGGGAGTGGAAGGGGCATGTGACCGGCAATGGCAGCGCCGCATGCCGTTATGATGTGTCCACGCGCACCAGCACCTTGTTCCAACGTTATTCCAGCATGGGGACGGTTTTTATCGGTAAAACCAACACGCCGGAGTTCGGGTTGTTGGCTACCACAGAGCCCCTTGCCAACGGTCCCAGCCTGAATCCCTGGGATCTGACCCGATCCAGTGGTGGGTCCAGCGGCGGTTCGGCTGCGGCCGTGGCAGCAGGCATTGTACCAATGGCATCTGCCGGTGACGGCGGTGGTTCCATTCGCATTCCCGCTTCTTGTTGTGGGCTGTTCGGTTTAAAACCCAGTAGAGGGCTCATTCCTTCAGGCCCCTATGGCGAATTATGGGATGGCGCTGTGTCTGAGCATGTCATTACCCGTTCGGTACGGGATTCCAAAGCCGTTTTGGCCGCCAGCATCGGAGCTGACTACTTCTCCCATAGCCCCAGCCTGGTTGACTGGGAGACGCTGTCTGCGCGTTATGACGAAAAGAAGCCCCTGAAAATCGGTTATACAAATCAGTCTTTCTATGGAGGGACCGTGCATCAGGATTGTGTTGATGCGGTTTCTCACGGCGTCACAATTCTGCGGAATCTTGGGCACGAAGTGGAGGAAGTTGAATTGACGCTCGACGCAGAAAAGCTCATGAACTGTTATGGGGACATTTATACTGCACACGTTAATGCGGATGTCACGGAGTTGATCCGGCGCTTTGGAAAAAGGTTCGTGCGGGACCACATTGAACCGTTGACCTATTTTATCTATCAAATAGGCACGCGTTTTCCTGCTGGAAAGTTTGTGCTCTCCAAACGCCAGTGGAGCGCATTCAGCAACACGATGGAGGAGTGGCATAATCTGTATGATGTTCTGGTCACCCCTACCATGGCGGTGCCACCTTACAATATCGGTGAAATGGCCGGTACGACACTGGAAACGGCGTTCCTGAAATTGTCCAATCGCCTGCATGTGTCTGGCTGGTTTCCACCGGAATTATTGTATGCCGTCAGCAAGCAGCAGCTGCTGAAAGTGCCATTCACGCAACTGGCCAATTTGACGGGGCAGCCTGCTATGTCCGTCCCCTTGTACTGGAACGACGCTAACCTTCCCATCGGTGTTCAGTTTCTTGGTCGGCGCCTGGACGACCTGCGATTGCTGGCTTTGGCTTCGGCGCTGGAGGAGGCTGCACCCTGGTTTACAAAAGTTCCCGATCTTTAGGTAATGGCGAACTCTGATGTGGCATGCTCTGGTAAAGCCCGTCCCGGAAGATGGGTTTTAATATGTTCCTTGAGATTTTTATCCTGCACAGAACAGTCCACCAGAAACCCATCCAGCAACTTGACCACGCGTTTTAACTGCCATTCGAGCTCGTTAAGGATGAACAGAACGTCGGCTGTTTCCCGATAGGCGAAGGACAGCTTTTCCTGCTTCACTTGTTGCAACCAGCGCATATAGCCCTCATCCAGCACCCCTGATCCACGGACGATTCGGGTTACCTGATTCAGGATTGCGCGAGAACTTTGCAGAGGGCGGTGTTCAGTCTCGTCATCGATCTCGGCCATGATTCTTTCCAGGCTGCCCAGTAGCGAACACAGCTCACCGCTTTTCAATTCCAGCTTACTGATTTCCATTTCGATATTGCTGTCATTCAAGTGCGTGTCTTCACTCAATGAGGCCTTTTTCAACACGTTCACCAGAGCAGTGTAGGTTTTGTAGAAATGGCTTTCGCTATTGACCTGGATGAAGGGCAACAAATCTCTCAGACCGCGCTTATGCTTGATCAGGTTCCTTTGCAACACCGCAAACACACTGTCACACAAAGCCAGTATCTGGCTCTCCGGGGTGAGTTGATCGTCGAATTTACCCAGTGGATAGCCGGTGCCATCACAGCGTTCGTGATGCTCCAGCACGATGCGGGATACTCTTTTGCTGAGCTTGGGTACCGATTCCAGCACCCGCTGCCCGATCACTGTATGGGCCTGGATCTGACGCCACTCTGCCGGCGCCAGGTCCTTTTTGTTGAGTATGTTGGGAGCGATGTGCATCATGCCGATGTCATGACACAGTGCCGCAATAAAACATTCTTCGATCTGTTGCTCGCCAAGCTTCATCTGGCGGGACGTGGCCAGGCTCAACCAGGTAATACAAAGGGTCTGGTTATAGAGGTCGCGCATCTGCTCCCGCATAACGGTGAGCTTCTGGCGCACTACCGGATACTTCACCAGTTCCAGTGAAAGCTGTTTGAAGGGCTTTTCCAGAGCAAGTGCATCGTGGATCTGCTTTATTTCAGGATACTTCTGAATTTGTTCCTGCAAATCCCGATACAGCTCCTGGGGTGTCAAAGCGTTGTCCACATTGACGCTGGACTCAATGGGCTTCAGCAGCTTGAATTTGACGATCCGGTCCGACATCTGTCGGTTGATTCGAGTCCCTTTTTGAATCACCAGTGCGCCTTGGGCGTTGTATATATCCTCACTGGCAATCACCTCACGGGTGTCGCCGAGTTTGGCTAAGCGTCGCGCATACGTATTTTCTGCGCAGATATTGGAATCATTCATACTGCGATGGAATCAAGAGGGCGTTCATCTAAAGTTAGTCAATATTAGGTTGTCTATCAATTGAACAAAGCAACCGCATTAAAATTATGGCTATTTGTCGGAGAGGGAAACCCGTTTGGAATCAGTGTCCTGGCAATTTGTTTAGCCAGGCAGCCTGGGTAAAGCGGGATTTTGACTATGTAGAATTATGTAATCATCGTCCTACCTGGGGGCGGATCAACGGTCGTTGATGATGCGTGCCAAGCTCAGCAGGTCAGAGCTGATCAGGAGTCCATTCTCGATGGCCTTGCTAAGGTTGATTTCAAACTGCTGTTGGTCTGAGGTGCGCAGGATATTAACAACGCCCCCCTTACGGGCGAAATCCTTCACGTTACCTATGCTGAGTACAAACAGGTGATTCAGGTTTTTGAAAAAGACATCCAGTTGATCATGGTGTTCTATGCCAACGAACAGAATGTGACACCCGCTTTGAATTCTGGAATAGTCCGTGGTACGAATCACTTCCAGGGTTCTGTCGCGCACCATTACCCCATTCACAATATCCAGAAACTCCCCAAACGGAACTGCGCCGTACAGACACATTTTTAGCGTGCTGGACTGATCTGCAAATGCGTCAGCCGGCCACTCAACAAAATTGGCAAAGTTATATAGGAACAGGGCTTTAACCTGATACTCCTTCGCCAAATCAAGATCACTGCGGGTAGCGGCGTGGGTCGGCATCGAGGCGATGGAGGAAAGCATCAGCAGAGCAAGCAGAAATAGCCTCATCGGCTTACGGGAGAGGGTGTCAGTAGATCTGTCTGAAGGTTTAAAAAGCATAACTTATATATCCATAGATTATGAGTTCAGACGGCTCCTCAGCCAATTCCTGGCTAAGGTCTTCAGCAATCGGAACGCCAAACGTGATTCTGGACGTCAGCGACGAGCTGAATACCATATCCAATCCAATGCCCGCGCCCGTGAAGGCCCCATGGTCATTGTTCTCCGAGTTTTGTTCGCCATAGGCATAGTCCAGAAAAGCAAATGGCAATACCTTCAATTCATCAAACACAGCGATGAATTCCAGAGAATGCTGCACCGTAACACTATAGACAGAATCGGCACTGAAAAGTGCCGGTTCGTAACTGCGTACTCCGTAGGGCCCTGTCATGACCATCCGTTCCGAGGATGGCAAAACCCCTGGGCTGTAACTCAGTTTGATATCCAGCGTGGTGACCTGTGCCGACGGGTTGCCGGCTTTCCAGCGTTGCTGATACAGGTAACGCAGCTTGGCGATGGACAGATGGTCATCGAGCGCTTCATCGTCGGTCTCAGTAATGACACCCAATACCAATCCCAACTCCAGAGCCTGCTTGCTGCGACCGTTGGAGGGAATCACTGCAGCGTTGAACAGCAGATCCAGCGTTCCATAGCGCGTGGTTTCCGCCAGGATGTCAGAGAATTCGTCGCTGGAAATCACAGAATTCTTAAACGCCAGATCCCCATACAGAGACGCAATGGCGTTGTCCTCTTTGAGCAACCCCCATTGATAGAATCCGGAGATCGCGTCCAGGTGGCCAGACATGCCCAGGTCTTCGAAGTCCCCAACGATTTCAAACTGGTTTCGGTAGAGCGATAAGCCCGCGTAGCTGCTGCCGGAGGAAGTGGGCCGCTTGTATCCGATTACGCCATTCAGATTACCGATCTCGTTGGTGGACACCAGCGTGGTCGACAGAATATCACCGTGCCCGGTGAGATTGTTTTGTGAGTATTGGCCGATAACGCGGTACACCCCGGTATTGTTGACCCCGAAGTTATCAGCCCGTAGGGTGGCCTGATGCTTTTGCTCGCTGATCACGTGCAGATTGAGGCGCACCTGACCTGGATGTTTACCCATTGAGAAAAAGCCAAAGAGCTTCAGGCCCTGAATCATATTGGCTTTCTTCATGGCATCCTGAATGGCCGGTTCGTACACCACGTTACCTAACAGGTGCAGGAACGGCTTTTTGATTTGCTCCTCGGTATATAGCTGATTGTTCTTAAGATGGATCTCAGTAATTCTTCCGGGCAGGACGTTCATGATCAACGTGTTGCCTGTAATCTCACTGGGCACGATGAACACCTGGTTGAACGTCAGCCCCTTCTCGTGATACGCCAGGGTCATGGTATCCGCCAGGCTGTGCATGTCTGAAATGGTCATCCAGGGGTCCATGTTTTTATACGCGGCATTCAGTTTGCGCGCGATGTATTCCTGTGTGACGCCATATTGTGGAAAAAGCGAATTGCCTTTCAATTCAACCGTTTTAATCAATGCTTTGCCATCAACCAGGTTGGTCTTTCTACCTTGCCCCGGGGGAACGGGGATCGCGACCGGTGCGGGTGTGGGGGAGGCTGCCTGCTGCTGGATATTCAATGCTGCGGGCGCGGGCTCAGCTCCCAGGCTTGATAGATGTGTCAGTGTAAGACAGAGGCACGTGAACCACTTGAGCAAAAGCGACCATTTCGGGGGGATTGTCTGGGTGGGTGTGATGAGAACCCGAAATTCAATCGGTCTAATGATGAAAATACCGCAAAAAGTTAATTAATTGTTTATACTCAGTAAGTATATATTCTTCCAGAAAAAATGTAGCAATTCGATTCTCAGCAAATGTTTATTTGTGTATCACTCCACTGGGGGAAGGAAGCCAGTCAACACTGGTATCAGGGTGCGCTGTAGATTGCGATGATGGAATTCAGAAAACTAAAAATTAAAACAAAACTCATCGTAGTGGTACTGCTGACCAGCACAATCGGTTTGCTATTCACCGGTATGGGTATCCTCACCCTGGACCGTTTCAAACAGAAAGAAATCCTGGCGGAAGAAATGTCCATCCTGGTGAGCGTCATTGCCTCCCGCAGTACCGCTGCTTTGAGCTTTCGTGATCAAACCCGCGCCAACGATAATCTGACATCTTTGCTGGTACGGGAGTCCGTAGAGTTTGCCTGCATGTACGACATGAACCGGGCGGTGTTTGCCAGCGTACAGCGCAATTCCGAGACGCCCGCCAACTGTCCGGACAGCCCCCGGGAGCCCGGGGAGTATTTTTATGAGGGTTACCTGGAGGCCTACCAGGCCATCGAACTGAATGGGCTGGCCATCGGCAGCGTCATGGTGAGGACCAGCCTGATTGATCTGGATCGCAGACTGCAGAGTCAGTTGATTGTCAGTGTCGGGATTCTGGGATTGTCGCTGATCACGGCCTTCCTGATGACCCAGAGCCTGCAGCGGGCGATCTACAAACCCATCGTGGACCTGGGCGATGTAGCCAACAAGATCACCGAGCACAACAACTTCTCAATCCGCGCCTCCACCACTAATCAGGACGAGATCGGTGATGCCATAAACGCCTTCAATTCCATGTTGAACAAGATTGAAGCCGACAAGGAGGAGTTAACCCGACTGGCGTACTATGACCCGCTCACCAAATTGGCGAATCGACGCATGTTCAGTGAGCGTCTGGTGTTTGCCCTGGAAAACGCCCGCCGTTCCGGGGAGCGCATGGGACTGATCTTTCTGGACCTGGACAAGTTCAAGGTGGTGAACGATGAGCTGGGCCACGACATCGGTGACTTGCTGCTGAAATCTGCGGCCAAACGACTTGAAGCGGCATTACCCGCTAATTGTACCGCGTTTCGTTTGGGTGGCGATGAGTTCACTGTGTTGCAGGTGGGTGTGACGGAGCAGGACTTGCAACAAACTGCGGAGGCCATTTTACGCGGCTTTGCGGAGCCCCTTATTTTGGCTGGTAAGCAGCTGACGATCTCCTCCAGCATCGGGATAGCCATTTCCGATGGTAACGACAACGTATCCTCGATTATGAAAAGTGCAGACATTGCGCTCTATCAGGCGAAGGACGCCGGCCGCAGTAATTACAAAATCTTTGGGGAGAATTGATTCCGCCCTAGTCTGGCAAACTCCCACCTATCAGGAGCTTGCCCAGGTAGCGTTTGATGGCATTTTGACGAATGCAGTCCTTGTCCGATTGATCCTTGGGAATACAGCTTTCCATGATGCTGTCGAGGGATCCTCGATTCAAAGACGACGAATCCCCCAGCAGCGTGCTGTCGGATTCGTCCGTTTCTTCCGCCAGTGAATCCGTGACGGTGTTATCCAGCTCGTCCAGGGTCGCCTCGTCGGCCTCGCCAGGCAGGACCACGGGGGTGGACACGATTCGTATGGGTTGCCCACCATCGCCGATGGTGCTGATGGATTGGCTCCGGTAATCGATGCCTGGCCTTGCCACTGTGCCTGCGGCCACCGGCAACGCGGCATCATAGGCTACTTCGATATTGATATTGCCGTTGACCGCGAGCACATTGGCGTCCGTCGCGCTTTCCGGTATTTCAAACAAAAGGTCGTGCCCCGGGATCAGGTTGGTTACCGGAGAGGTGATCTCAACCCCATACAGTCCATTGGGATCAGTGACCAACACAGTGCTGCCGGCAGACAGCATCGTAATATTGCCGCCGGGATCATTAGGCACCCCCACGCTGGTGACATCCCCTTCAATGTAGATATATTGGCCGGTCATGGTGATCCCGTTCTGCCCAACCGTCTGAATCGTACCCAATACCTCGATGCCACCCGCCGCCAGGTCGGCATCGCTGAACGGCAGGGACCAGTTCGCCTGGCCGGCAATGGATTCGAAGTTGCGGGCGTCTTCATCGCTGGTGTTCAGATCGCTTACCAGTAGCCCACCCACGTTGATGGTGGCACCGGATCCGATGAGCACACCGGCAGTGTTCAGAAGAAACACATTGCCGTTGGCGTCCAGGCTGCCGAAAATCTGGCTGGGAGAGCCGGAAAAATCCCGGTTCAGCGCAATGGAATCGGCGTTTGGCTGGGCAAAGACCACAGATTCATCCACTGCGATATTAAAACTGTCCCAGTCGATGGCGGTATTCTGACTGGTCTGGGTGATGACCGTGCGGGAGGCGTCGGAGGGGTCAATATCAATGGATGCAACGCCCGAGATCACGTTGCCGCCGGTGGGGCCTGCCATCAACACGCTGTGACCGAAAGGCCAGGCCACCAGTACACTGAGGAATAGTTTGGTTGTCGATGCCATGGCTCATTCCAGACCGATTTATGTTTACCTGCAATAAGTGTAAATTCTCCTGCCGAAACCGTCTATTCGGAGAGCAGGTCTTTGGTAATTTTCTGTAACCCCCGTGCCCATGGGAGGCTGTATGTCCGATGTCAGTGAGTTCCGGCGTTGGTTGCAGGCGTATCTGCCCGGCGCGGATTTGAGATTTCAAGCGTTGCCCGGGTGTCGGGGATTGGAGCTGCTGCTGATTGCGCCAGGCTATGCCGTGCATCTGCTCAGTCAACAGCAGATCGAGCGATTGAGTGATGATCCCCCTTACTGGATTTTCTGCTGGGCCAGTGGTCTGGCATTGGCCAGAGCGATTCTTGATGGCGAGGTTCTGGTGAAAGACAAAGTGGTCGCTGATTTTGGCTGCGGCTCCGGGGTGGTGGCCATTGCTGCCAAGATGGCGGGTGCGCGCCGGGTTTATGCCTGTGACATTGATACCCGTTGCTGCCGTTTGGCCGGTCTCAACGCGCAGCACAATGGCACGGAGATCAACGTCATATCCGCGCTCACGGATATCGCTGAACCCGTGGATCTGGTACTGGCTGCGGATGTGCTTTATGAGAGAAAGAACCTGGTGTTTCTGGATCACATGCTGGATGTCTGTGGGGACGTGCTGGTGGCGGATTCCCGGCTAAAGACCATGCCGGATGGGCGCTTTGTCCCCGTTCAGACGGTGTACACCCCATCCTTTCCGGACTACGGAGAGGCGAAAGAGAACAGCAGAGTGTGTTTGTACCGGGCTGGTGGTGGGGCTGTGGCAGAAACGGCCGGCCATTGAGCTGGCCGACGTTTCTGCCGGGTGTTCAGGGTCAGAACCAGAGCATGATGCCCACGTGACCGCCTTCATCTATCTTGGCTTTACCGGGGGCTTCGGTCTTGGCTTCCGCATTGCGATAGCCCAGGTAGATCCAGGCCTGCTCGATGATGCGGTATTGCACCCGGGCGCTGAAATCCAGATATCCCTCGATTTCATCAAATGCCAGTACATCCGGTGCATAGTAGATATCCGAGCGCAGACTCAGATTGGTGACGTTGGGCAGGTCCCAGTTCAGGAAGCCCCCCAGGCCAATGGCGGTACCGGACTCATCTGAGCGGTCCACGTCCATGTAGTAGGCGCGGCCACCAATACCGGCCAACAGGCCGGACTGCTTGTTCACGTTATCAGCGACAAAAAAGCTGCCATAGTAGACGTCACCCAAATCCTGGTTGTGCAGGAGCCCGGCACCCACATTCAACTCGGATTTCTTGATCTGTGTGGTGTAGTCGACAGCCACCGCATCGTCGTTCAGGTTCAGGTCCAGGGTGTGGCAAAACGCGCTCCCGGATACCGCCAGGCAGGCTACCGACAAGAAGGAATAGATGTAATTTTTCATAAAAATGTGCTCCAAAAGGGTCACTGGGTCTTAACAGCCCGCAATTATTCACGGGTTGCTGCCGACATTCAATGTGCACATGTCATATTTTTAAGGTATTTCAATCAATTGCCCGAGGGCGACAATGCCGTCACAGGCCGTGATGGTAATTTGGCGCAAAACAGGTGTCGATTACGGCGGTTTTTTAACAAGTCTATTAATTTGCAGTTGTAAGAGTATAATTTTGTGGGAATAATCCGTTTTGCATATTCATATTGGACTATAGTTGGTACATAGCCGGTGGAATAAACACCCATTTCGAAGGATTTAGACTCAGTTTGCCATGATTCACGATTTCGCCACTGCACCGCGTACTCCCAGGGAGCTGCCTACCCGGCGTGAGCCCCCGACCGTACCTGTGGTAAAAAAGAGCCGCAAATTACGGGGTGGTTTGCTGTTTCTGGTGGTGGTGTTGGCGGTGTGGCGGATTTCCACGTCCGCGCCGGTGGAGGTCGCCGAAGATCTGGCCCCCATCGTTGAGGCAAAGGCTGAGTACCTGCAGGCTGCCACCACCGAAGAGGTGTTATTGCGGGGCCCCGAATCGGAGATGAAGCAAACACCAGCGGATACCGCGCCCAAGCCGGACCCCAAACTAAGGGAGTTCGAGCGGAAAGCCATGGCCAGCAAGCAAGGGGGCGTGGAGAACGATTACGGCTTCTATGACTCCCTGCAGGCCAGCGCCTGGCGTGTGCCGGTGCAAAGGGGGGTTTATCTGACGGCTGAAGATCGTAAGCGCGCCAGTTATACCTATATCCTCCAGGCTGCCTCATTAAAGAGTCGTTCCGAAGCGGTGGCCCTGGTTGCCAAACTGCAGCAGCGTGGGCTGGCGGCATCCTACTCCGAATCCGAAGGTGGTTTTGGTGAAGTGTCCTGGTACCGGGTTAACGTCGGCCCGTTCAACAATGTGTCCATCATGAATAAAGCGGAAGATGTTCTCGTGTCCATGCACATGATGCCGCTGAAACGTCGAGTCCAATAGTCTAAATTCTCCCGAATTAACCGCATTACTGCACAGATGGGCTTGAGTTCCTGTAGTACCCTGTTGTTCAATGCCCGTGCGGGTGCAGGCGTTCCTTTGTTATCCCTGACCTACCCTGGTGTACAAGCCGGGCTGCGAGTTCGTGTATTCATTTGAAGATACTGCAGACAAAATTGGGTATCATCTGGGCTAGTTACTTGTCGGGCAACAGTTCCTAAATAAGAAATCTGGAAGGGGATAGAAATGCGAGTTTCTTTGATTTTGTTGATAAGCATGGCGTTGGTGGCCTGTGCAAACTCCGGTTCCAAAGAAGTGATTCAACCGGAAGACGCCGTCTCCATGAGCAGTAAGATCTATAAAATCGGAGTGGGGGATTCGTTGAGTATATCGGTCTGGCGCAATCCGGAGCTCACCGTGGTCGTGCCAGTGCGCCCCGATGGCAATATTTCTGTACCTTTGATTGGCGATATTGCTGCAGCCGGCCTGGAGCCAGAGGGGTTGGCTGACCAGATCCGAGCGGAGTTGGTCAAGTATATTAAAAACCCTCAGGTTACCGTGGTCGTGACAGCAGCCACCAGTTCCGCATTTTTACACCGGGTTCGCGTGACCGGGGCAGTGAATTCCCCCACATCCCTGGAGTACAGCCAGGGTATGACCGTTATGGACATCGTGCTTGTGACCGGTGGAGTGACCGAGTTTGCTGATGCCAATGGGGCCAAGCTGTACCGGACCACTCAATCCGGCGTGAAGGTGTATCCGATTCGACTGGAAGACATTCTGGAGAAAGGGGACATCTCCACTAACTACCAACTGCAGCCCGGTGACATCGTGACAGTACCTGAACGCCTGTTCTGAAGCGTTGCCGGGGCTGAGGTTACTCTCTCAAATGTCGAAAAGGGTTTGGTATGCCATTGGGAAATAAACTGGCCACAGTGTTAGTGTCGGGGTGCTTCACCATCGCGTTCAACTGTTATGGCGCCATGGACAGCGAAGTGAGCGTTGGTACCAGCGCCCGCTGGATTGATAACGTATTCTTTACCGAAACTGATCGGCTGAGCGATACGCTGACGACCGTCTACACCAATATCAGCCTGTCCCAGGTGGCAGAAGCCACTGAGTTTGATATCAACTATGAGCTCTTCCGTGAGATCTATCTTGAGGACAGCTTCGACAGTCAGAATTATTATCAGGGCTCTGCCAATTTCAATGTTCATTTGTTGCCGAACCGACTGTCCTGGATCTCCAGCCTGAGCTCTGGCGTCACTCAGCGCGATAGCATCGGGGTTGATATCCCAACCAACAGGGATCAACGCAACTACGCTGAAACCGGTCTGGAGTTTGTGATGCTGAATAGCGGTAGAGACCGGGTAGCCCTGTTGCCTTCGGTGTCTGCCACCCGCTTTCGGGAGGCCTCTTTCAACGATAACGATCGTGCCGCTTTGAACGTTGGCTGGATTCATCGCATTTCGAGTATCCTGGAAACCGGGGTCAACTGCGATGGTGAGAAAGTCGATTTCAAAGACGGTGAGGGCGATTACGATAGTGCGCGATGCAATGTTCATCTGCAGCGTACTTTGCGTCAAGGCGTCATCGCGATGGAGCTTGGCAAACGCAAGATCAATCCGGCGTTGGGTGAACCCATTGATGGTACCGCCTATAACGTTGATATGAACTGGGTCGAGAATCGTCACAATTTTCGTCTGTCCGCGGCACGGGATATCGTGGACAACACCCAAAGCTTTTTTGGTGAAGATTCCCAGATAGGGGATTTTCCAACGGAAGTGAATACGGATTTGAAATCACTGTCGGTCCGCAAGCGTGTGGATGTCCGGTATGGGTACGCCATATCCAGGAACGATCTGGTGGAGCTGGGCGCGTTTCTGGACAGTGATGATGTTTACGACTCCAACCAGGATACCGATAGGACCGGGGTGAACCTGAATTACACCCGCGCACTCTCCAGGCAGACAGACGCCCGGTTTAGCTACGCTTTTCTGAAAACCGTGTTCGCGGATGCCACCGTCGATGAGAATGTGGATTACGACGATTCTTATCAGTTCACCTTGACCCGGGCGTTTTCCCGGCAGCTGGATGCATACTGTGCACTTTTAGCGGAAACCAGACGGGCACAGCAGGATGGCCAGGATTATGAAGTGTACTCATTCCAGCTGGGAGTGGAGTACACCTTCAGATAATTGCTTTTAGATCTCCTGGATATGAATGCAATACTTCTTGATCAGATCGTACAGGGTAGGGCGGGTAACACCCAGTAATTTGGCGGCCGCCGATATATTGTTTTCGGACATATTGATGGCCCGAATGATGGCAGATTTCTCCGCCTCCTGACGAACTGCCCGCAGGTTCAATGAAAGGTCATCGCTATGGGGTAACCCCAGATCCAGAATCCCGATGTTCTTCTGGTCGCACATAATGACCGCGCGCTTGAGTTTGTTTTCCATCTCCCGGATATTGCCTGGCCATTCATAGCCTTCGATGGCAGAGACCGCTTCCGGTGTAAACCCCTTGATGTTCTTGTTCAACTGGTCACAGAATTTGGCCAGCAGACTGCGGGCGATGAGTGCTTTGTCTCCACCCCGATCCCGCAATGCCGGTAGCTCGATCACCATTTCACTGATGCGATAAAACAGGTCTTCACGAAACCCGCCATCCGCTACCATTTGCTCCAGATTCTTGTTGGTGGCGCACACCACGCGAACATCGACGGGAATTTCCTCTCTTCCCCCCAGACGCTCCACCACCCGCTCCTGCAGGAAGCGTAACAACTTGGCTTGCAGGGCCAGGGGCATGTCCCCGATTTCATCCAGGAACAGGGTGCCACCGCTGGCTACCTCAACCTTGCCCAGAGTACGTTTGGTGGCTCCGGTGAAGGCGCCTTTCTCGTAGCCGAACAGCTCGCTCTCCATCAGGTTTTCTGGCACAGCGGCACAGTTGATGGCGACAAAACGCCGATCGCAACGGGAGCTCAATTGGTGTATGGCCCGGGCGATGACCTCTTTACCGGTGCCGGATTCTCCAAGAATGAGGGAGGTCATATCGGTGGGGGCGATCTTTTCCACAATGCGGCACACCGATGCCATGCGTTCGTCGCTGGCGATCACTCCCGGCAGAATGTTTTGTTTGTTATCCTGCAAACGGCGGTTTTCCTGTTCAAGCTCCCACATGTGATAGGCGCGTTGAACGATCAGGTCGAGCGTGTCGGTGTTCACCGGCTTCTGGTAAAAATCGTAAGCGCCCATGGCCACAGCTCGCAGCGCATTGGCGTAGTCGTGATAACCGGTGACCACGATGATTTTTGTATTGGGGGCAATGCGTAACGTTTCCTGAATGGTGGCAAATCCTTCTTCCACACCTTCCTCGTCCGGTGGCAGACCAAGATCCTGCAGGACCACCGCGGGTTCATGCATCCGGATCGCGGCAATGGCGCTGTTCCGGTCCGGGGCCACCACCACTTCGTACTTGTCAAAATGCCAACGTAGCTGGCTTTGCAGGCCAGGGTCGTCTTCAACAATGAGCAGTACTGGTTTGCTTTCCGTCATAGATTTTCAACTTTCGCTGTCGTATTGGTTTCTTCAATGAATCTGGGTATGCGGATCGTGAATGTAGTGCCGATGCCGGCTTCACTCTTAACCAGGACATCGCCACCCAGGTTGCGAATGAATTCCCTCGTCTGGTAGACGCCGATGCCCATCCCCTTGCCGGATTTTGTGGTGTCGAAGGGTCTGAACAATCGGTTTTTCAGGAACTCACTGTCCATGCCGCAGCCGTTATCTTCTACTTCTATTATGGCTTGATTGTCGTCTTCGGAACGTAGAGTTACATCAACATAACCATCGGCCGGTGTCGCTTCCTGTGCGTTTTTGATGATGTGTGTGACAATCATTTCCAGGTTATCTTCATCGGCAACAACTTTAAGGGAATCCTCCATGATTCTCAATGTCGGCGGCGGCATTCTGTCCTGACATTTCTTCACTGAATTAATGATGACGTTTTTCAATTCCAGTTGGCGCCCTGAGCTGGGTTGGGTCTGCTGCAGCTTCTTGAGCAGGTTGCTCATTCTTTGAACAGAGTTGTCGATGGTCCTGATCATATCGTCGATGAACGCGGGGTTTTCTTTATGCTTGGCGGCGTTTTCCACCACCAGGGCCTGCTGTGCGATGAGATTCTTCAGGTCATGCATCACAAAAGCGGACAGCTTGTTGAAGGCGTCAAACTGTTTTGACTGGGCCAGCAACTCGGCCGCCTCGTTACGGGAAATGTAACTGGCAACTTCCCGGCCCACTGTTTTGAACAGGTCCAGGTCCTCCCAGGTCAGCTCGAACTCTGCTGGTGGCGAGCTCAGCAGCACAAACCCGATTAAATTGCTGTCCACCAGCATGGGAATAATTAGCCAGAGGTCGTCAATTTCCTGAGCCCAGCGGGGCAAATGCTCATTGAAGTTGCTGAGCTCGTGATTGGCGGAAGCTGACGGGGAAAACACCCACTCCTGCTCCCGGAGTATCCGGCAGAATTCGCTGTCAGAATCTTCTTCAAATTCCCGGGTGGGATATTTCATATTGAGGGTGGCAATGGGGATGAATCGACCAAACTGGTTGTCCATCCAGAGCATACCGCCTTTGCATTTGACCACGTCGGTGATGGCGCGCAATGCTTTCTGGTGTGGGTCTTCATCGATGTCCGGAGTGGACGTAAGGTGATGAATCAGGCTCAACCACTGCGAACGATAATCGTATTTATGCACAAAGAAATGCTTGTCGATGAACACACTCAAGTTGGCGCGGGCGGACTCTGACCCGAAAACCACGGCAATGCTGATCAAGGCGCTGAAAATGAGTGTTACCTGGATGACGGTGCCCCAGTTTCCTCCGTAGACCTTGATGTAGTAACCGCCTGCAGCCATTAACGCCAGAAAGAACCCGGCCGTGGTCAGGCCCGTGGTGTAGAACGCCAGCGGGCGGGATATAGCCACTTTGTTCTGACGTGGTGACCCCTGGGAGCTCACGGCCAGGAGGCCGAACGAGAGAAAAATGGCAGCAGCCCCGTTCACCGCTCCTCTTGAGCGCCAGATTTCCGCATCCAGTTTTCCGAATAACAGTGCATAGGAGAATAGGTAAAGGTCGTACAGTAAAAAGGCTGCCAGCCCCAGGCTGTAGACTTTGTTGATTCGATTGTGGGGGGAGTTGCGGAATAACTGCTCCACCGACACAATGGTCAGGATCGACAGCAGCATGCAGGACCACACGTATAACTGGTACGCCTGGTTCTTGTTGTCCACCAGCGCTGGCAGCACCACCACGAAGAGTATGGATGAGGAAATCCACAGGAACTGAATCAACAGGAAGGGGCCGCGGTGTAACTTGCGGTTCTGATTGCTGTGTTTGAGTTGTTGAATAATACCCAATATCCAGCTGCCAAAGCGCAGTGTTTCGCAGAGGATCAGTTCCTGTACGGTCAGGGTGGGTTGATAGGAATCCCAGGCCAACACCGCCGCCCATCCGGTTGTGATGAAAGCGGCAACCGCCAGAGACAGGGTGATATGGTGCCTGATGACCAGAAAGCAGGATATCAGTGACAATGCACTGAGTAGAAGTGTGCCGCCCAGGTAACTGGTGAAGGTGACGTTTTCTAATAGCATCAATTTGGGCTTAAGTGGGCCTTATCCAGCTAACTTTTTGAGTCTGTCGGTGATGTTGTCCATGGCGCGATCAAACAGAATCCCGTTTTCCAGGAGCTTGACGTGGCCACTTTGCATGTCGCCGGCAAACTCTTCCAACTTCTTCTCAAATACCCTCAAACCAAAGCGGTTTACGAAGACGTAGGTTTCCCCGGGGTCGGTGATCAAAGCCAATTTGCAGCGGAATGATTTCGCGCTGTTGGCTGGCGTGTAGTCCATCCAGGTGCCAATGCGTATCTTGGATACCTGGCTGACATATTGTTTGGCTGCGGCCTGTTGTTTCAGTTTCTGCTTCTGCGCCGCTGTCATGTTCTCCCAGTCGTCCACGGAGGTACCTTCCATCTGGCCCAGGGCAACCAGGTGCTCGGGCCGCAGATCGGTCAGGTCGGCATCCTCCAGTCGTTGCTGCAGGGCCTGGTCGAAGAACTGCTCAGCGATACTGAGGGAATTCAGTATGCTTTCACGGGAGGCGTTGATGGCTTCCAGTCCATTGGAAATCTTGAGCAGCACTTCCACCTTGATTTTTTCCAGTCGTTTCAGGGAACGTTCATCGAAGTGTGGCCGCAACCCCCAAACCAACTGGTCCACCACCTGCTTGGCTTCCAGCCATTCAGTACTGTCAATACCATGTTTCAGGTGGATGTAGAGCAGGACCTTCTGCCAGTCATTGACGATAAACTGGATGATGGATTCTGGCAGACGGCTTTCTTTCAGTCGTGAATAGATGGTTTCCCGGGCTTTGGTTTTGGCGTGCTCCGCTTTTGCCTTGCCGAGCGCGGCTTCCTGGGTGCGCTTCTCCAGGATGTTGGCTTTGTTCTGATCCAGCTTGGTTACGCTCTGGAACTTAACCAGGGCGTGTTCGAAAATGCTGATGTCACCGGTAAAGTTCTCGATGATGTCGTGCACGATGCGATTGACTTCTTTATAGAGTTTTTCCTGACTGGTTTCGCTGCTCTCATCCCAGCCCAGGGCCGCCGATGCGATTTCATTGATCAGGCGACGGGATGGGTGGGTGTTGTTTTTGAAGAAGCTCTTGTCTTTCAGGGCAACTTTCAGGATCGGAATCTGCAAGCGGCTGATCAGGGCCTGGAAAGGCACCGGCAGGTTGCGATCATCCAGTATGAAATCAAAAAACATCGCCACCAGGTTGATGATGTCTTCATCGGATTCATGGAGGACATCTTCTTTACCTGAGCGGTTGTTTTCCTCCAGAATCTGCGCGATGACACTGCGCACGTCATAATTTTGCGGTGACTGCAGGTACTCGCTGGAAAGCTGGGTGGCGGTCAGTGAATCCAGCAGGATTTCCTGGGGAATAGGGGAAGAGTGGGCTCGGCCGGAGCTGGCGGAGACCGCACCCGGAATAGACACCCCGGTGTTGCGCAGCTGGCTCAACAGGTCAAACACCTGGCTAAGCGGAATGCCCGCAGCACCCGGTGCTGCGTAGGGAGTTTGGGGCGCTGCGCCTGGTACCCCTCCGGCTGCAGCGGCGGAGACATTGGCGAAGTGCTCGGCTTCTTCTGCCAGGCCCTGGGCAAAGCTTTGCCCATATTCCTGTCTGGCGGCATTGCTGCTGGTGTGTTTCTTCCGCACGTCAAAATGAATCTGTGGCAGCACACCTGCGCTCACCAGCAGGTCATTCACCAGGGAATAGATGTTGCGCAATTCCACGATGACGGTTCGGTCCAGATGCTTGAGCAAAATAACCTTGCATTTGATGTCCAGATCCAATGCAGTCAGTGCCTCGGTGACCGAAGCGCAAATCTGCGCCGGGTCCAGGGGGTTATTGGTTTCGCTGACGCGTACATCCGGCATGAGATAGTCAAAACGACAGTTCAGCTGATACAGCAGTTCCTGGTTTTCAATGCGGGCCCGGGTGACAATGCCAGTCACGGCCACATCCTGCTCCATGTCATCTTTACCCACCAGCTGGATGGACTCCAGGCTGAAGGCATCGTTATCAGGGGGCTCTTTCTGGAACTCGCCACGGTGGCTGCTAATGCGGTTGTTCAGCAGCACACGGAAGTTCTCTTCATACCGGCGCTTGAACAGGTTCCAGACCTCGGGTTTTTTGATTCGCACTTCACGCATGGAATCGAAGTAAAGGTTCTGTTCATTGTTGGAGCCGGCTTTAGACGCGAGATCGAAAAACAGATCGTCACAGCTGCTGAAGAATTGGCTGAAATTATTGGATAATATGGAAAACGCGTTGTCTTTTACCTGCTTGATGAGCGCAGGCATCGTTGCGGAGACGTTTGAAACTGGTCTGTTCCGTTTGTCTTTATCGCTCATCATAGAATTATCCATATTGCAACACGGCCCCAATCCAGTTCAGATTCTGAACTATCGTCATCGCTGGTGGCAATGTGTAAAAGTCACGGTTTTAGTGATTCTTGTGATTGATAAGTATTCCGATTGTAATCCAATACGGGCATAGATTGCGACCAGCAAAACGTAGCCTTATCAGTTTAGATGGATTCTACGATTCTGTGGGCGGCAATGTAAGGAGTTGTTTCCCCCCGGGTGACTTTCAGTTGCATGTCGTTGCAGAGCTCCCGGGCGGCTTGGTCCCGCTTCAGTCTTCGGTCGATCAGTTCGTGCACAAGGCGCCACATCCATTCCTTGTTCTGGATGGCACGATTGTGTTCAAAGTGACCAACTTCCTGGGATTTGAGCTTATAGTCGGTGATCATCTTCCAAATGGTGTCGATATTGCCATTTTCCAGCGCTGAACACAGCACCACTTCAGGGTGCCAGAAACTGTTGTGCTGTAAAATACCTAAGGCATTTTGGTAGTGACGCTGAGTCTGCTGGGCCAGAATTCGATTGCTGCCGTCCGCTTTGTTGACGGCGATGGCGTCCGCCAGCTCCAGAATACCTTTTTTGATCCCCTGCAACTCATCGCCAGCATTGGGCAGCATCAACACCAGGAAGAAGTCCACCATGCCGGCCACTTCGTACTCCGACTGGCCCACCCCCACGGTTTCCACCAGGATCACGTCATATCCCGCGGCTTCGCACAGCAGCATGGCTTCGCGGGTTTTTTGCGCCACGCCCCCCAGGGCGCCGCCACTGGGGGAGGGGCGGATGAAGGCGTTCTCCTGCTGGGACAGGATTTCCATGCGGGTTTTGTCCCCCAGAATACTGCCACCGGTAATGGGGGAGCTGGGGTCCACAGCCAACACCGCCACTTTGTGCCCCTGGCGAATCAGGTGCAGGCCAAAGGCTTCAATGAACGTGGATTTGCCAACCCCGGGAATGCCGGTGATGCCGATGCGAATGCTGCGGCCGGTATGGGGCAGGATGTGTTCCAGCAGGGATTGGGCTTCGTCCCGATGGTGATCCAGTTTGCTTTCGGTCAGGGTGATGGCTTTTGCAAGGGAACGGCGGTTCCCCTGCAGCAGCTTTTCAATATCAATCGCCATGGAGGAATCAGGCTACCTGATTGATTTCGTCCAGTACTTTACGGGCGGACACCGGAATCTTTGTGCCGGGGCCAAAGATGCCCTTTACGCCGGCCTGATACAGGAAGTCGTAATCCTGGCGCGGAATAACGCCACCCACCACCACGATAATGTCGCTGGCGTCTTCTTTTTTCAGGGCTGCGATCAGGTCCGGCACCAGGGTTTTATGCCCGGCGGCCTGGGAGGAAACGCCGATCACGTGCACATCGTTTTCCACCGCCTGCTTGGCCACTTCTTCCGGGGTGGAGAAGAGGGGGGACAGGTCGATGTCGAAGCCCACATCAGCAAACGCCGTGGCGATTACTTTGGCGCCGCGGTCGTGTCCGTCCTGGCCCATTTTTGCCACCAGCATACGGGGGCGACGACCGTGGGATTGTTCAAAGGCTTCGATGTCCTGGCGCATTTGCTGCCAGTCAGAGTCGGTTTCATAAGAGCTGCCATACACGCCGGAAACCGTTTTGGCGCTGGCGTTGTAACGGCCCCACACTTTTTCCACCGCGGAGCTGATTTCACCCACTGAGGCGCGCAGTCGCGCGGCTTTCACCGCCAGGTCCAGGCCGTTGCCTTCGCCGGTTTCGGCCCATTTGGTCAGTGCAGCCAGGGCGGCATCGCAGGCAGCCTGGTCACGGCTGGCACGCATCTGCTGCAGGCGGGCGATTTGCTGCTCCCGTACCTTGGAGTTATCGATTTCCAGGACATCCACAGGGTCTTCGTTCTGCAGGATGTATTTGTTCACGCCCACAATCACATCTTCGCCACGGTCGATACGAGCCTGCTTGCGGGCAGCCGCTTCCTCGATGCGCAGCTTGGGTTCACCCTGCTCGATAGCCTTGGCCATGCCACCCTTGGTTTGGATGTCTTCGATAATGGCCCAGGCTTTGTCCGCGATTTCCTGAGTCAGGGATTCCATCATGTAGGAACCGCCCCAGGGGTCCACCACCTTGGTGATGCCGGTTTCTTCCTGCACGATGATCTGGGTGTTACGGGCGATACGGGCAGAGAACTCGGTGGGCAGGGCGATGGCCTCGTCAAATGCGTTGGTGTGCAGAGACTGGGTGCCGCCGAACACGGCCGCCATGGCCTCGATGGTGGTGCGCACCACGTTGTTATATGGGTCCTGCTCAGTGAGGGACCAGCCGGAAGTCTGGCAGTGGGTGCGCAGCATGCGGGAAGTGGGCTTCTTCGGGTTATATTCGCTGACGATGCGGTCCCACAGCAGGCGTGCGGCCCGCAGTTTGGCAATTTCCATGTAGAAGTTCATGCCGATGCCGAAGAAGAACGACAGGCGTGGCGCGAACTGGTCGATGTCCAGGCCGGTCTTCAGTGCGGTTTCGATGTATTCTTTACCGTCCGCCAGGGTATAGGCCAGCTCCAGGGCCGCGTCTGCGCCCGCTTCCTGGATGTGGTATCCGGAAATGGAGATGGAGTTGTACTTGGGCATGTTGGCAGAGGTGTAGCCAATGATGTCGGCGATGATGCGCATGGAGCCTTCCGGCGGATAGATATAGGTGTTGCGCACCATGAATTCTTTGAGGATGTCGTTCTGGATGGTGCCGGACAGCAGGTCCTGGCTCACGCCCTGTTCCTCGGCCGCCACGATGTACATGGCCAGTACCGGCAATACGGCGCCGTTCATGGTCATGGATACGGATACCTGGTCCAGGGGAATGCCGTCAAACAGGATTTTCATGTCTTCCACCGAGTCGATGGCCACACCGGCTTTACCCACGTCACCGGTAACACGGGGATGATCGGAGTCGTAGCCGCGGTGGGTTGCCAGGTCAAACGCAACAGAGGCACCTTGCTGCCCGGCAGCCAGGTTCTTGCGATAGAAGGCGTTGGATTCTTCGGCAGTGGAAAAGCCGGCGTACTGGCGGATGGTCCAGGGGCGCCCCGCGTACATGGTGGCTTTGGGGCCGCGCACAAAGGGTGCGAAGCCGGGCAGGGTGTCCGCGTTGGGAAGATCCGCTGTATCCTGCGCTGTGTAGAGGGGTTTGACGGAAATGCCTTCCGGAGTGTCCCAAATCAGCTCATCCGGGGAGCGGCCTTTGCGTTCTTTGGTGGCCAGCTCGGTCCATTGCTCCAGTGAAGGCTTGTTGTTCTCTGTCGTCATAACTACCTCGCGAATTTTTGTACGGTTGACCCCGTGGTCATTTTCATCCAATTCCCAGACCGGTTTAGCTAGCTAAAGTCTAAAAGGTAATGGGATAAAACGGAAAAGGTGCTGAGTCGTAAAGGGGGTTGCCCCTAAAGTGCGGGCTAGACTACCCAAATCCCGTTAAAAATTCATCCAAAAAAGCGTTACAGCCCTTAATTTTTGGTAAAAATCAATGGGTTGTGGCGAATTTGTCCAGCAAAATAAACGATTTGGCCAACCGGGAGCCCTGCCTGACAGTCAATCAATCAAGTTGGGTGACAAAAGTGGCAGCGGCCTTGAGCCGGTCCAAAGGCTAGCAGCGTTGGGCAATTTCATGGATGCGATTCCAGTCCCCCCGCTCCAACAGGCCGGCGGGAGACAACCAGGTCCCTCCGGCACAGATCACGTTGGGGAGGGCTAGGTAGGCGTTGACATCATCCTCGGTCACACCACCGGTGGGGAAGAATTTGATGGCCGGAAATACGGCCGCCATGGCCCGAATGAAATCGGTGCCACCGGCGAGGGCGGCGGGGAAGAGCTTCACCGTATCCAGCCCCAGATTCTCCGCCACCATGATCTCCGAGGGTGTCATTACACCGGGCACGACCGCCACGTTGCGTTCCTGCGCTTGCTGAATCATGGCGGCGTCGGTGCCGGGGCTGACGATAAACTGGGCCCCGGCATCCAGTGTCTGTTCCAGTTGCTGCCGGTTCTTGACGGTTCCGGCACCGATCACCAGCTCGGGCCGTGATTCCACCAGCAGTTTGATGGCATCCAGTGCGCAATCGGTTCTCAAGGTGATTTCAAGCACTTTGAAGCCACAGCTGCTCAGGGTGTCAGCCAGGGGAAGTGCGCACTCCAGCGTGGGCAATGCGATGACCGGAACAATGGGTTTGCCTTGCGTTGCCAGTTCCTGAAAGCGGGTCGTCACGGGCGTCTCCTGGTTGGTTTGAGTTCAGTGCTGGAGCGGATGTCTTTATATATACGTATAAACGCTGTCTGTCTGCAGCAGCCCTTAAACGATGAAGCTGGCGCCCTGGTTGGCGGGCCCTACACTGGCGCGGGCATTGCCAAACAGTATGCGACCGATACTGACCTCGGCGGGTGGCAGACAATACTCCGGCCGTTGCTCCAGGGTGTCTGAACTCACGTCGAGAATCAACTGGTCGCGGGACCAGTCCAGGGTAATCATGTCACCGGTTTGGATCTTGCCGATGACACCGCCTTTGGCGGCTTCCGGAGTAAGGTGGATCGCCGCTGGAAACTTGCCGGATGCTCCGGACATCCTGCCGTCGGTCACCAGCGCCACTTTGAAGCCGCGATTCTGCAATGAGGTCAGTGGGGGGGTCAGCTTATGCAGTTCCGGCATGCCGTTGGCGGCGGGGCCTTGCCCGGGCAGTATCGCGATAAAATCCCGGTCCAGTTTGCCCGCCTTGAATTGTTCCTGGATATCCAGTTGGGATTCGAATACCACCGCCGGCGCGGTAATGCTGCCAGCGTTGTCCTGCAGGGACGACACCTTGATGACGGCTTCACCGATATTGCCACGCAACCGCTTCAGCCCCCCGGATGGACTGAAGGGGGAGGAGGCAGGCCGGAACACGCTGTCGTCTTTATCGACACGGGATGCGTCCACCCACTCCACCTGATCGGCACCGGTGGGAAAGCGACGGGCCTCTTTGTAAGGAAGGCTGTAGGCGGTAGCAATGTCGGTGAACAGTAGCTGTTCATCCCATAAGGTATCAATCACCGCCGGGGTGCCACCGTTGGCATGAAAGGCATTGACGTCCGCTTTGCCATTGGGATACAAGCGGGTCAGCAGGGGAATCACTTTCGATAATTCGGCCATGTCTTCCCAGGTCAGTTGCCAGCCGCAGGTACGCCCGATGGCCACCAGGTGCAAGGTATGATTGGTGGAACCTCCGGTGGCCAGCAAGCCGATGACGCCATTCAGCAGGTTGGTCGCGTCCATGACATAGCCAAGGCCGGTCTTCGCCTTCAAGGTGCTGTTCACCAGCGCAGCCACCGCAGCCTCGGTGAGCGCATGCCGCAACGGGGAATCCGGGCCGACGAAGGCGCTGCCGGGAAGTTGCAACCCCATCATTTCAAGCAGCATCTGGTTTGAGTTGGCGGTGCCATAGAAGGTGCAGGTCCCCTCGGAGTGGTAGGATTTTTCCTCGGATTCCAATAATACCCGCTCATCCACTTTGCCTTCAGCATAGGCAACCCTGACCTTCGCCTTTTCTTCATTGCTGATGCCGGAATGCATCGGCCCGGAAGGAATAAACAGCCCTGGCAGGTGGCCAAAGGAAAGCGCACCCATCAACATGCCGGGCACGATTTTGTCGCAGATACCCAGGTAGACTCCAGCGTCAAACGTGTTATGCGAAAGGGCGATGCCGGTGCACAGCGCAATCACATCCCGGCTGAACAGAGACAGCTCCATCCCCGGCTGGCCCTGGGTAACCCCGTCACACATGGCTGGGGTGCCGCCCGCCACCTGGGCGGTGGCGCCGTGTTTCAAGGCGTACTGTTTGATGCGCTCAGGGTAGCGGTAATAGGGTTGGTGGGCCGAAAGCATATCGTTATAGGCCGTGACGATGGCCAGGTTCGGTGTGCTCTGGGTCTGCCGCAGCAGCAGTTTTTCACTGCTTTCCGCGGCGGCATAACTGTGGGCAAGGTTGGTGCAGCCCAGATGGCCCCGTTGGGGGGAAGCGGTTTCCATGCTGTCGCAGAGCGCGAGATAGGCCTGGCGGGAGTCCGCACTCCGCTTGCGCAGTTTGTCCAATACGGATAGCAGCACAGCATGGGTCATGGCTTAATCCTCGCTGGTGAAGACAGTCAGGTTATTCGCGTGGGCCGCCAGGGTTTTAACCGGGCTGACCACTGTGGGGTCTGACATCAGGTGACGAAAGCAATCCAGTTTGTCTTTGCCCGGAATATACAACATCAGGTGCCTGGCATTCTGCAGCCAGTGATAACTCATGGAAATACGGGGAAACGGTGCTTGGCCCGGAACCACCGGCACATAGCGGGATTTGCTGTGCATGGCTCCGTGATAGTCCGTTGAGTCCGGGAACAGGGAGGCCGTATGGCCATCCAGGCCCATCCCCAGTACCACCACGTCCAGGGCTTCCGGCAGCATGGCAGCCGTTTCATTGGCCCGCGCCAGGGTGTCTGCCAGGGACAAATCCGCCAGCAGGGTCAGCAATTTTGGTCGGGGCTGCGGCAGGGAATCGACAAACCCGCGGAGCATAGTCTGGTTTTGCTGGGATTCATCGGTGGTGAAGCGCTCATCCACCATGACCAGGGTGATTTTCTCCCAGGGAAGGTCGGCTCCGGATAATGCCTGCAACAGCCCCTTGGGAGAGCTGCCGCCGGATAATCCGCAATAGCAGTGCCCATTTTCATCAATGGCCGCCTGCATCCATTCCGACAGGCTGGCAGCGGCAGCAGCGGGTAGCTGCGCGTTGGGTTTTACACGAATCTCAGCCATGCGCCATCCCTTTTCAGCGTTATCCGGTTTCAGATCTATCCGGTAGCCCCTTCATGCCAGAGCCGTCCATCTTTTGCCAGTAACAGAGTGGAACCGGCAGGCCCCCAGCTGCCACAGGCGTAATACTCCGGTGGGCTGGTAGTGCTTTCCCAATCCAGCAGGATGGGGTCAATCCAGTGCCAGGCCTGTTCCAGCTCATCCTGTCGCACGAACAGGGTTTGGTCTCCCTTCACCACATCCAGCAGCAGACGCTCATAGGCGTCTGCGGAGCGCTTGTTGCCGCGGGAGTTGGGGTTAAGGTTCAGGTCCACCGTGCGCACATCCATACCCGGGCCCAGGCGCTTGCCACAGAGTCGTAACGTAATGGATTCGTCCGGTTGCAGGGTGATGACCAGTTGGTTGCTCATGAGTTGGCCGCGTACGGTATCAAAGATCCAATGGGGGATTTCCTTGAACTGAACCACGATTTCACAGCTGCGGCTGGGCAGGCGTTTGCCGGTGCGCAGGTAGAAAGGGACACCGGACCAGCGCATGTTGTCGATCATGACTTTCATGGCAACGAAGGTTTCGATGGTGCTGTGTTCGGACACGCCTTCTTCTTCGGTATAGCCGATGCAGTCTTTGCCTTTGATGGCACCTGCGGAATATTGCCCCCGCACCACAGAGCGGGCAATGTCATCACCCAGTAATGGTTTCAGGGCATAAAGGACTTTCAGCTTTTCGTCGCGGATGCGGTCGGGTTCGATATTGGGGGGCGGTTCCATCGCCAGGATACACAGCAATTGCAGCAGGTGGTTTTGCACAATATCCCGCAGGGCGCCGGTCTCTTCATAAAACTCACCTCGACTTTCCACACCAATGGATTCCGAAATGGTGATCTGGATGTGGTCGATGTAGTGATGGTTCCACAGGGATTCGAACAAAGGGTTGGCAAACCGCAACACCAGCAGGTTCTGAACGGTTTCTTTCCCCAGGTAATGGTCGATGCGGTAGATCTGGCTTTCAGTGAAGTAATTCGACATCTGGCCGCTGATGTTGCGGGCGGTGTTCAGATCCCGGCCGATGGGTTTCTCCAGCACCACCCTGGCGCAGGGGGTAATCAAGCCCAGCGCACCCAGGCTGGAAGCAATGGTGGCGTAGAGCGACGAATGGGTGGAGAAGTAAAATACCCTGGGGCGTTGGTCTTCGCTGAGCAGGGGAATCAGGTTGCGGTAGGACTCTGTTTTATCCGCCTCGATACTGACGCAGTTCAGGTGTTTGGCAAACTGCTGCCAGGACACGGTGTCCCAGCTGTCCTGGGGCAGATGTTGCTCAAGCTTGTCCTGCACCCGGTGGAGAAAAGCCTCTTTGCTGGGAGCGGTGCGTCCTACGGCGATGATGCGGGTGCTGGCGTGAAAGGGGGTCGTTCTGTAGAGCTGATAGAGCGCCGGAAGCAGTTTGCGCATCGACAGGTCGCCGGTGCCGCCAAACAGAACCAGATCGAAAAGGAGGTTGCTTGATTCTTTCACCCAATGACTCCTGCTCAGTTGACTGCGTGTGCTGTCACGCTATGGCCGAACGGCGTTATCTTTATGAATCAATCACAGCACTTTTTATACCAATACGCTCAAATATGAATTCTTGCAAGTTTTTGGTTAACGATAGTGGGCTGGATATTTAATTCTGGATGTGGGTAAAATCTGGGCTCCATCTCCGGTCCTGCTAGCCGACTGAGGATTGCGGATGGCATGGAAATTAATTTTTTTGCACAAGGTTGGGTCATGATCAGTAAATGTATTTTTCCTGTGGCCGGTTATGGAACACGATTCCTGCCCGCTACTAAATCGCAGCCAAAAGAGATGTTACCTATTGTTAATAAGCCCCTGGTGCAATATGGGGTTGAGGAAGCCATGGACGCAGGGTTGACCGACATCGGTTTCGTCACCGGACGGGGCAAGCGGGCTATTGCGGACCACTTCGATATCAGTTATGAATTGGAGCACCAGATCAAAGGCACGGGTAAAGAAGCCTATCTGGACAGTATTCGCCAGGTTATCGACAAGTGCACCTTCACCTACACTCGCCAGAGCGAAATGAAAGGTTTGGGGCACGCGATTCTGACCGCTCGCAAAATGGTGGGCGATGAAGCCTTCGGCGTGATTCTGGCGGACGACCTGTGCATCGAACAGGAAGAGGGCGTAATGGCCCAGATGGTTAAGCTGTACAAGCAGTTCCGTTGCAGCATTGTGGCCATCGAGGAAGTGCCCAAAGAAGAGATTTTCCGCTACGGTGTGATTGATGGTGAGTACATCAAGGAGGGTTTGTATCGTGTCACCGACATGGTGGAAAAGCCTGAGCCGGAAGCCGCGCCCTCCAACCTTGCCATCATCGGCCGCTACATCCTGACCCCGGATATCTTCGAGATCATTGAGCGTACCCCGCCGGGCGCCAACGGCGAGGTGCAAATCACCGACGCATTGCTGACCCAGGCCAGGGAAGGTGCGGTCATGGCCTACAAGTACCGCGGCAAGCGCTTTGACTGTGGTAGCGTTGATGGCTTTGTGGAAGCCACCAACTATATGTATGAGAACTTCTACAAGAAAAGCTGATTATTGATTCTGTTTGAAAAAATCAATCAGACCCTGAGTGGAGCCGTCTTCATCGGCGGCTCCCTGTTCCCCCGCCAGCTTGGCCGTGATCTTTTTGCTGAGCTGTTTGCCCAGTTCCACGCCCCATTGGTCGAAGGCGTTGATGTCCCAGATGATGGATTGGGCGAAGATCTTGTGTTCATACAGCGCAATCAACTGGCCCAGTACGTACGGCGTGAGCACCGGATACACCAGGGTGTTGCTGGGCTTGTTGCCCGGTACGTGGCGATGTCGCGCCAGAAAAGCCGCTTCCTCTTTTGACTTGCCCTGGGCCAGCATTTCCTCGATCAGGCTGGCTTCGCTGCGTCCCTGCATCAGCGCCTGGCTTTGGGCCAGGCAGTTGGAATAAAGGGACATTTGCTGATCCGCCACCGGGTCGGTGGATTGGGCACCTACGATGAAATCCACCGGAACAAAGTGTGTGCCCTGGTGCAGTAATTGATGGAAGGAGTGCTGGGTGTTGGTGCCCACGCCACCCCACAAAATGGCGCCGGTGGCATAATCCACCGAATCACCGGAAAAACGCACGGATTTACCGTTGCTCTCCATATCCAGCTGTTGTAAATAGGCGGGGAACAGGCTCAGGTTCTGGTCATAGCACAGCAGCGCCTGACTTTGGGCGTTGAAAAAGTCGGAGTGCCAAACCCCAAGCAGCGCCATGATCACGGGCATGTTGTGGCGAAACGGCGTCTGTCGGAAATGCTCGTCCATGGCTTTGCCACCTTCCAGGAACGCTTCAAACTGCTCAGGACCGATGGCCAGAGCGATGCTGAGCCCGATGGCGGACCACAGGGAATAGCGACCACCCACCCAATCCCACATGGGAAACAGGTTGGATTCGGGGATACCGAAGTCCGCTGCGGCCGCCAGGTTGGTGGAGACCGCCAGGAAGTGTTTGGCAATGGCCTGCTCGTCACCGGTCTGCTGCAGGAACCAGGCCCGGGCTGCCTGGGCGTTGGCCAGCGTTTCCAGCGTGGTAAAGGTTTTCGAGCAGATAATAAAAAGGGTGGTTTCCGGATTGCATTGGGGCAAGGCGCGGGAGATGTGTACCGGATCAATGTTGGAGACAAACAGGAATCGGGTTTTGCTGCTGTGGTATTTGGCCAGGGCATCCACCGCCATGGCCGGGCCCAGGTCGGACCCACCCACACCAATGTTGACCACTGTATCGATGGTTTTGCCTGTGTACCCTTTCAGATTCCCGGTCTCAAGATCACCGGCCAGCGCCAGCATTCGTTGCCGGGTGGAATTGATCAGTGCAGCCGTTTCCGGATCGAGCTCAGCACCGCCGTTGCGTAATGCCGTATGCAGTACTGCCCGTTGTTCGGTGTTGTTGATGATGTCGCCGCGAAACATGGCTTCCGTCTTGTCGCGCAAAGACTGGGCTTGCGCCAGGTCTGTCAATGCAACCAGGGCTTGCTCATCGATGTAGTTCTTGGAGTAATCCAGTAGCAACTCCCCGCAGGACGTGGAGAAGCGTTGGAATCGCTCGGGGTCAGCCTGGAACAGCGCCGCGATAGCGGTATCGGTCAGGCGGGTTTTATGGGCTTTCAATGAGTCAGTCTGAATAGTATTGCGTGACACAATAACTTCCTTAATTGCACTACAGTGATGTGTTTTCCGATTTCAGTGAGATAAAGGTAGCGACATAGCCCCTGTCAAAGCAGTAATTCCCCTGAAGAGTCCTGATCGGCACCGTCGGAGCCGGCTCCGGCTTGATGATGGTGGCGGTAAAGGCGCTGTTGGAGGGCTCAATCTCCACCTTTGCATCCAAAAAGTCCAGCGTATGGTAATTCAATGGAAAGTAGGTTTTATGGATGGATTCCTTGGCGCTGAAAATCAGTTTGTCCAATGCATGAGAAGCAAGTTCCTGGCCAAGCTGGAGTCGTAGCCGGGTGAGCATGTCCTGTTCGGCGGGCGAGCAGATCAGGTCCCGAATCTCTTCGCCCAGGGGGGAAGCCTGCTCCACATCCAGTCCGATACTGCGGTAGTGGGCGGTGGGCGCCAGCGCCACGACGCACAAACCCTGGGTGTGGCTGATGCTGCCGACCCAGCCAGCGGGCCAGGCTGGCTCCCGTTGCTTGCCCTTTAATAGTGCATCGCAGGGGACGCCCAGGCTATTGAACAGGTGATGGGCGCAGTTTCTTCCGGCGCGAAACTCCCGTTTGCGCTTGTCCACGGCCTTTGCAATCAAGGCTTCCTCTGCCGCGCAAACGGGGGTTTCCCACATCCAGTCTTCGGCAATCTTCCACTCCACGCCGCCGGGAAACAGAGGGCCCAGGTCGATCACGAACGCCGCTCCGCCAGTTTACGCTCCCAGTTCAGTGAGGTCCGGACGATGGTTTCCAGGTCGTCATAGCGGGGTTCCCAGCCCAACACTTTACGGATTTGATCCGCAGCCGCGATGAGGGCAGGGGGGTCACCGGCCCTGCGATCAGTTTCTATGATATTCAATGGCTTGCCATTCACTCTTTCAACCATTTCTAAGACTTCGCGCACGCTGTAGCCATGGCCGTAGCCAGCGTTCAGGGTGGTGGATACACCGCCCTTGCGCAGATATTCCAGAGCCTTGATGTGGGCCGAGGCCAGGTCATCCACATGAATGTAGTCCCGTACTCCGGTGCCGTCGGGGGTGTCGAAGTCGGTGCCGAAGATGTACACCTGCGGGCGTTTGCCCACGGCACACTCCACCGCCACTTTGGTGAGCAGGGTGGCTTTCTCTGTGCTCTGGCCGATGCGTCCCTCCGGATCGCAGCCTGCCACATTGAAGTAGCGCAGCACCACGTGGGTCATGGGGCAGGCTGCCGCCAGGTCCCGCAACATGGTTTCGCTCATCAGTTTTGACATACCGTAGGGATTAATGGGCTGTGTCGGCGATGCTTCGGTGATGGTGGCGGTTTCCGGTTCGCCGTACACCGCTGCCGTGGAGGAGAAAACAAAGTGTTTGATCCTGTTCTGCTGGCAACATTCCAGCAGGTTGCGCGTGTTGGCGGTGTTGTTGCGGTAGTATTTCAAGGGGTTTTCCACCGACTCGGGCACAATGGTATGGGCCGCAAAGTGCATCACCGTGTCCACCTCGTGGTGCTGGAGCAGCTCGTTGACCAGCGCCATGTCACCGGTGTCGCCTACGATCAGTTCCGCATTCAACACCGCATCGCGGAACCCGGTGGACAGGTTATCCAATACCACCACGCGCTCCCCGAGCGCCGTCAGTTGGCGAACCACATGGCTGCCAATGTAGCCGGCACCGCCGGTAACCAGAATTGCGCCGTTGCCATTCACATGCTCCATAATTGTTCCCTGTAAATTAATAAATCCCAACTAAATCAAAGGCTAGCAAGTATATCATTAAGTTGTTACCGACTTCAGAAAAAGCATCGCTGGCCGATACTAACTATAGTAGATACAGGTTTCTGCAAGGCGTAGCGAGATGAAGCCCATACCGGGTCTGACGTTTATTGGATGTATATTGCTGGCTGGAGTGGCGTTCAGCCATCCTGCCGATCCTTGCCTGGCGCGCATTGCCCAGTTGGCTCAGTCTGCCAAGGGTTGTGAGCTGACGCAAAAGGAAAGCGGGGAGTGTGACCCCATCAATGGTCAGTTGGAAGTCCAGGTGCAGCGTTGCAAAAGCCAACAATTCACAGAATCTGCCATTCAAGACGCGATAGAATACGGCGCTGCGGCCGTGGAGGGGGATGTCAGTCAAAGTCCATATCGGCTCCAGGTGAAGCAGCAGCAGTGGGAGTACCAGATGATGAAACCCAATCTGGAGCGCTTCGCAGATTATTTTCCGGAAGCCCATCACATTCAGGATGCCCTGCTGGAACGTTTCAATACGGCTGCCTGTCCCAAGCAGTATGAAGGGCGCCCGGACCGATATCGATTTCAGGGGCATCAGACTCTGTCCCGCTACCCAGGGATGGACGCTGCCCCGGATGGCAGCCAAAGCGCTGAGAAGCACGCTTTTTACGGCTTTTCCCCGGAGCGCCCGGGGGCTTGCTACCCTGTGTTGCCGGCGACGCCCGGCACCGCAGAGGGTGCGCAGAAAACCTTGATGCCGGTTAATATACCTGACTACTTTCTGGCGGAATTGGAGCAGAGGGAGCGGGTGAGAGTATTGCGGTGTGAGTCTGACTGTGAGGCCGAGTGGGCGTCCCTGGCCAGCTGGCATGAAGAGTACAGTAAGCAGTATCGTCGTCATCGCCAGTTATTGATGTGCCTGGACGTGGAACAGCGTAACGAGAACCGGCGCACGGTCAAAGGGGTGCGCCGAACCGCCATCAAGCTGCCGGACTATTGTCCGGAAGAGGAGATCGCAGTGCAGGAGCTGAACGCCAGGGGCCTGCTGGAAGAGTTGGACCGGCGCTTGTTCCTGGATACCGTCTGGCGCCCGATGCCGCCAGAGGATCCAGCAAAACCGGAGTGATTTTAGGTGGTTATCGCCGATTGATTAAAAACCGTCGGACGGGCATCATAGATCTTTAGCATTTGAGAATCATAATACGCCCAGGGATTGGGTGAGAAGACAGGTTTCGGAGAACGCTAGCCATGACAGACGCATTACCTGTGGCCGAAGAGAATAATAACGAAGCGCCATCCCGCAAGCGATTACCTTTTTCATTCGCCAAGCGCCATGGTGTGGTGATTGAGGAAGTCGGAGAAGTGGACGCCATGGTGGCCTATAAAGCCGGGATCGCCCCCGCCACCATCGTGGAAATTCGCCGCTTCCTTGGGATTCCCATCCAGTTTAACGAGGTGAACGACTCCGAGTTTGAACGCCGGTTGTCCAAAGCCTATGAGAATAACTCCAGCGAAGCCATGCAGATGGTGGAAGGCCTGGGGGATGAGTTGGACCTGGCAAGCCTGGCGGACTCGGTACCGGAAACGGAAGACCTGATGGAGCAGGAAGACGACGCTCCCATTATCCGCCTGATCAACGCCCTGTTGACCGAAGCCGTTAAAGTGAACGCTTCGGATATTCACATTGAAACCTTCGAAAAACGCCTGGTTGTGCGCTTCCGGGTGGACGGCGTGTTGCGTGAAGTGGTGCAACCCAAGCGCCAGCTGGCGCCGCTGCTGGTGTCCCGTATCAAGGTTATGGCCAAGCTGGACATTGCGGAGAAACGGGTGCCCCAGGATGGCCGTATTTCCATTCGTGTGGGCGGTCGCGAGATCGACGTGCGGGTCTCCACCATGCCCAGTAATGCGGGTGAGCGGGTGGTGCTGCGATTACTGGACAAGCAGGCCGGGCGCCTGGACCTTACCCACCTGGGGATGGCAGCCAACGACTTGAAGCGCATGTCGTCCATCATCACCAAGCCCCACGGCATTATCCTGGTAACCGGGCCCACCGGCTCCGGTAAGACCACCACACTCTATGCTGCACTGACCCAGCTGAATGACGCCAGCCGCAATATTCTCACGGTGGAAGATCCCATCGAATACCAATTGGAAGGCATTGGTCAGACCCAGGTGAACACCAAAGTGGAAATGACCTTCGCCCGTGGCCTGCGGGCCATGCTGCGTCAGGATCCGGACGTGGTGATGGTGGGTGAGATCCGTGACCTGGAGACTGCAGAAATTGCGGTTCAGGCCAGTTTGACCGGTCACCTGGTGCTGTCCACGCTGCACACCAACACGGCCATTGGTGCCGTCACGCGTTTGCAGGATATGGGTATTGAGCCGTTCCTGATTTCCTCTGCGTTGCTCGGCCTGCTGGCACAACGCCTGGTGCGGGTGTTGTGCCCCCACTGTAAAGAAGCCTATACCGCCGATGAAGGCGAGTGTGAGGTGATGGGGCTGGACGCCCAGAATCCGCCGCAGATCTATCGCGCGGTGGGCTGCGAACACTGCAATCACCTGGGCTATTCCGGTCGAACCGGTATCTATGAATTGGTGGTGGTGGATGATGAACTCCGTACCCTGATCCACAATAATGCCAGTGAGCAGCAAATGAACAAATATGCCCGCCTGCATGGCGCCGGGATTCGGGATGATGGCCGTCGCAAAGTGTTGGAAGGGGCGACCACCATCGAGGAAGTCCTGCGGGTGACCAGAGAGGGTTAAGAGGGGATTAAAGGGTGCCGGCATTTGAGTACGTTGTTCTAGACGAGCGCGGGAAACAGAAAAAGGGCGTACTGGAAGGGGATAGTGCCCGCCAGGTGCGTCAGCAACTGAAGGACAAAGGGCTGGTCCCGCTGTCGGTGGAAACCACCATCCAGAAAGCCGACAAGCAGGATAGTGCTAAATTCCAGTTGGGCCGGGCTTCCATCAGTGCCGGCGATCTGGCGATCGTGACCCGGCAAATGGCGACCCTGCTGCAAGCCGGGCTGCCGTTGGAAGAAGTGCTGAAAGCCGTCTCCCGCCAGCAGGAGAAACCCAGCAACAAAAGCATGATGCTGGCCATTCGCTCGAAAGTGGTGGAAGGTCATACCCTGGCTGCCAGCCTCAATGAATTTCCAAAATCGTTCCCGGAGTTGTATCGGGCCACCGTGGCCGCCGGTGAGCACTCCGGACACCTGGATCTGGTTCTGGAGCAGCTTGCGGAGTATACCGAGGCCCGGTACCGTACCAAGAAGAAAGTCCAGGGTGCTGCCATTTACCCCATCGTGCTGACGGCATTTGCTTTCATTATCGTTGTGGGGATGCTGACATTTGTTGTACCCAAAATCGTGTCAGTATTCGAGGGCTCCGGGCAGGAACTTCCCGCTTTGACCAGAATCCTAATAACAACCAGCGAATTTCTGCAAAGTTGGTGGTGGCTGCTGGTGATTCTTATCGTTGCCGCGGTGATGGGATTCCGGCGGGCATTGAAAAATGAGGCGTTCCGCTTTCGTTTTCATGCCTGGTTGTTAAAGGCGCCCCTGCTTGGCAGAATCAACCGCGGCCTGGATGCCTCCCGGGTGGCCAGTACACTCAGCATACTGTCCAAAAGCGGTGTGCCCCTGGTGGAGGCCATGAAAATATCCGGACAGGTGGCGGGTAACGTTTGTATCCGGGAATCCGTCACTCTGGGTGCCGACAAGCTGAAGGAGGGCAGTAGCCTGTTTGCTGCGCTGGATGGCTCCGGCTACTTTCCGCCCATGATGATGCAGATGATTTCCAGTGGCGAACGCAGCGGTGAGCTGGATTCCATGCTGGCCCGGGCAGCAACCAACCAGGAGCGGGAGCTGGAAGATCTGATCGATACCATTGTCGCCCTGTTTGAGCCCCTGATGCTCGTGGTGATGGGGGGTGTGGTGATGGTGATCGTGCTGTCCATTATGATGCCCATTTTGAGCATGAACTCCTTGGTGGGCTAGCGCGTAACGGCAGCCGGATACCGCGAGCATAGTCAATAAATGAGTCTGATAAACGTGAGTCTGATAAAAAGGGTAGTTTACTGAATATGAAATCGAATATGCGTACATCGATCAAATCAGCCCAAGCGGGTTTTACCTTGATCGAAGTGATGATAGTGGTGGCCATTCTGGGTGTGTTGGCGACGTTGGTGGTGGTCAACATCAGCGGGTCGCAGGATACCGCCAACATTAATGCCACCAAGAGCAATCTGCAGGCAGTATCGCAGGCGCTGGATCTGTACAAGCTGGATAACTATCGTTATCCCACCACGGATCAGGGCTTGCAGGCCCTGGTGGAAAAGCCGGACAACGCCCGCAACTGGCCCGATGGTGGGTATCTTAAAAAGATGCCTGCAGACGCCTGGGATCAGGAGTTCGTCTACTTGAGCCCCGGCACTGACGGTCCCTACGATCTGTTCTCTCTGGGTGCAGATGGGGCCGAAGGTGGAGAAGGTCCCGCGGCGGACATTTCCGTTAACGACCTCTAAGTTTATGCCCCGTACCTTACGCCACCACCATGGTTTCACACTGATTGAAATCATGGTGGTGGTGACCATCATCGGCATCATGACGGGCCTCATCGCCATCAATGTCATTACCCAGGATCCCCAGAAAGAACTGAACAAAGAAGCCATGCGCTTCAAGGCCCTGCTGGAAATGGCGCAGGAAGAGGCGCTGTTCAGTCAGCAGGAAATCGGGGTGATTGTGACCGAGCAGGGCTACAAATTCGCCCGTTGGTCCATTCCAGAGTCCGGCCAGTCTGTCCTGACCGAGACGGAAATGAGCAAAAGCACTGACGACCCGGCGGACCCCAGTACCGCTGCGGCCCTGTCGGCGGCTTTGGGCAACGCCAATAACAAACCGGATCCCAGTTGGAACCTGATCAGCAACGAACAGGCATTCCGCGAGTACGAGTTGCCCGAGGAGTATGAATTAATACTGGAGGTGGATCACGAGCAGATCGATCTCACCGGTGGCGTGGATCAGGAAGCCCGCGAGAAAGCCAAGGAGGCGACCAAGATTCTCGAAGAGGAGGAAGAAGAGCTGAAACCCTCAATTTTTGTGATGTCCAGTGGCGAATTGTCACCCTTCGTGTTGGAGATGGTCATGCGTGAGGACAGTGAAGTGATGGCCAAGGTGTCTGGTAGTGAAATCGGCCGTATCTGGATCGGTGATGAAGATGAGCTGGAAGACCGGTAGCGGCTTCACGCTGATTGAAGTGATGATTGCGCTGGCGATTTTCGCTGTGGCGGTGGCGTCCCTGAGTACGGCCATGCAAGGTAACATTCGCAATGCAGACTACCTCAAGGAAAAAACCATCGCCAATTGGATTGCCAACAATCGGTTGGTGGAAATTCAGGCTGAGGGTACTTACCCCCCGTTGCAGGACAAGAAAGACAAGATCGAATACGCCGGCTCTGAATGGGTGGTCAACACCAAGGTGCTGAAAGCCCAGACCAAGCTTCCCGTGCGCATCATTGAAGTCAGTGTGGGGCGGGAATCCGGCGATGAGCCCAACTATTTTGCCACCATCACCGCTCTGGCATCGGATACCAATCAGTGAAACCGCATACGCAACAGGGGCTAACCCTCATCGAATTACTGATCGCCATTGCGATTTTTGCGGTCATGTCCGCTGCCATGTTCGTGGCTTTCGACAGTTTCCAGAAGGGTAAACAGGTCACCGACACCAATGCGGAACGCCTCAAGCATTATCAACTGGCATTCAACATCCTGGCGCGGGATTTTCAGCAAATGGTACCGCGGCCGGTGCGGGATGAGTTCGGTTCTGACACCCCACTGTATGCCATGCAATCGGACGTGGGCATTGACGTGGAGTTCACCCGAGCCGGCTGGAATCGGTCCCCGTTCTCCAAGGTGCAACGGGCGGAGTTGCAACGGGTGGCTTACTATCTGGAAGAGAAAAAACTGATGCGGGGTGCCTGGCGAGTATTGGACCGCGCGGAAGACACCATACCGGATCGGACGGAGCTACTGGATGGTGTGGAGAGCCTGTCTTTTTTATTTTATTACCAGGATAAGCAGAACAAGCTGGCGGTGGCGGAATCCTGGCCACCTGCGTCGATGAAAAAAGGCGAAGGCGACGGCCCCACCCACGTGCCGAGGCGGGAATTTCTGCTGCTGCCCAAAATAGTGGAGATGAAGTTAACCACTGAGGATCTGGGGGAGATCACCCGCAAATTCCTCATCGCCAACTGCTTTGTGGATGCCTATCACCCCAACGATAATGAAGCTCCCCAGGGAGGTGGTTGTGGATCGTAAGCAGGCAGGCACAGTATTGATCACGGTGATCATGATGGTGGCCATTGCTGCGTTGCTGGTGACCGACATGGTGTATCGGCAGAAACTGGACATCAAACGTACATCGGCTCTGTTGTCCCGTGACCAGGCATTCCAATACCTGCTGGGGGCGGAAGAACTGGCCAACCTGACCCTGTCTGAGGACCTGAAACAGGATAATGATCGCAATGAGCCGGCGTTTGTGGACACCCTGGCGGAGGACTGGGCCGAGCCTACTAATCCGTTCCCGGTGGCCGGGGGCTTTATCCAGGGGCGCGTCATCGACCTGCAGTCCCGTTTCAACGTGAATTCCATTATGGCGTCAGACGCCAATGTGGCAAAAAAGCAGCGGGAACGGTTCCGCCGCCTGCTGGACCAGGTGGGCATACCGGTGGACAAAGACAGTAATGTGTCCACCCAAATGCTGGCGGAACGGGTACTGGACTGGCTGGACAGCGATCAGGAACCAACCGGGTTTGATGGCAAGGAAGACCTGGACTACCTGGGACTGGACCGGCCTTACCGGGCAGCTAATATGGTGCTCTGGGACATCAGCGAACTGATGCTGATTGAGGGCTTCACCCCCAATGACATCGCTCAGCTGGCGGATTATGTGTCGTTTCTGCCCCCGGATGTGGCTCTCAACATTAACACCGCGGATGTCAAAGTGCTGGATGCCTATGATCTTGGCCTGCCCGGTGTGCAGATTGATGAAGAGCGCAAGAAAACCGGTCCTGGCCGCCACGACGGCGGCTTTCTGGATCTGCAGGCGCTGGATGACCTGTTGCTGACGGCCGCGACCCCGCAGAATAATGAGGTGGAGAGCGGTTCAGATGAAGAACAGGATACTGAGAACGGGGCGGCGGCCCCCGGGGAACAACAAAACAACAAAGCCGTAGGCAACTTTTCAGTCAATAGCGAGTACTATTTGCTGGAGGCCGAGGCGGTGATCAACGAAAAACCGGTTTTGATGCGATCCATATTGTTCCGACCTGCGCTTAAAGATGGCGCGTCCAATAAGGACATAAAGATCAAAACCCTGTCGAGAAAGCTGGAAGATCCGCTAAAACGGGTATAATGACAAGAAAAGCACCTTAGGAAGGGGCCTGTGACTAGTAAAGTTTTTGTACGATTCATTAACGAAAAACAATGGGTTAAGCTCTGTTCCCGATATAGCACTGAGGAACAGCCCAGTGTTCCCGATGACATTTATGTGGAATGGGCCAGTGCCGAATTGGATGGCCGGGTGGCGGACTCGCAGATTGTTCCCTTCAACGAGTTCGTGGAGCAGCTGCGGAATCGTTGGTCCCACAGCTATCAATACGGGATCACCCTCATCATCTCCGGTGCCAACGTGTTCACCGCGGAGGTGAACATTCCCTCCAAACAGACCCGCCATATTGCCCAGGCTCTGCCTTTCATGATTGAGGATCAGGTGGCGCAGGATGTATCCCTGTTCCATTTGATCACCGGGGAGCGCAGCAGTGATGGTGATTTGCCTGTGGTGGGTGTTCCTGTGCAACTGGTGGAGGGCACCCGCGCCCTGTTCGCCGATTTTGATCTGCCGCTGGATTCCATACTGCCTGACATGCTCTGCCTGCCCCTCAGGGATAATGAGTGGAGCCTGCTGTTCGATGGCAAGCACCTGCTGATCAAACGCTCCGAAATGGATGGACTGGCCATTGAGATGGATGCGGCGCCAGTGGTGCTCAACTCTGTGATGGAACATTGGCAGGACAGGCCCGCGGTATTGCGGGTGCTGTTTTGCCTGGAACACCTGAATGAGAACCTGCAGAACTGGATTCGCACCCAGATCTCGGGGCAGGTGGCGGATGCGGAACTGGAGGTGGAATACGACGAAGCCAACGCCAGTGATTTCCAGTTATTGTGCGATCACATCCATGGCCATTTCGGCTCCAAAAAGCCCAGGTTTGATTTCCTGCAGGGGCGATTTGCCAGCTCCGGACGGCGCAAGCCCTCCCATTTCAACTGGAAGCCCCTGGCCGCCATGGTGGCGTTATTTGTGGTCAGTTACAGCGCCTTTTTGCACACCCAGGCCTGGAAAATGAATCAGGAGGCGGAAGCGCTGGAGCAGGAGACCCGCCAGTTGTACAAGCAGCTGTTTCCGCGGGACAAGCGCATCGTGAACGTAAAACGGCAAATGCAGCAGCATATTGATGACTTTCAGAGCGGCGCTTCCGGCCAAAGCTTTTTGGCTTTGCTGGCGCAGGCCGGTGAGCAGATCTACGACACCAACCGAGCCACCAGTAATGCCATCGCACCGCAGCGGGTCGCTTATGACGATGGTCAGGGGGATCTGCGCATGGACCTGATGGTGAAGGATTTTGGGCAGCTGGAAGCGTTTAAAACCAAGCTCCAGAAGGCAGAGTTGGGGGTGGAAACGGCCTCTGCCACCCAGGATAAAGAAGGCGTGAAAGCGCGCTTGAAAATACGGAGTGAGCGTTCATGAGTACAGTATTGCAAAACCTGCAAAACAGCCTGGACCCATTGCGCCGTCGCTACGACAGTATGGCGGATTCCGAACGGCTGGTCGTGAACGGCATTGGGGTTCTGGTTGTGCTGGTGCTGCTGTTCCTGATACTGATCCTGCCAGGGCAGCGTGCAGTGGATAAGGCCCAGATGTCCCTGACGGCCAAGCAGAACCTGTTATCCTGGATGCAGGATAATGAACAGCTGGCCCGGATGGCCGCTCAAGGGGGAACCCGGTCCTCCCGTTCGGATCAGCCTCTGCAGAGTATTGTGACCTCCACCGCGCCGGCGCTGGGTATCACCGTGAAGCGCATCGAACCGGAATCCGACGACAAGCTCAGGGTGTGGCTGGAAAAGGTCTCCTTTGATAAAACCATGCGTTGGCTGCATCAGATCGAAACCCGCTACGGCGTGCGGATTGTGAATGCGTCCATCGATGCTGACCGCGCAGAAGGGCTGGTGACGGCCAAACTGGTGCTGCAAAAGTAAATGTACGAAGCGTTTTTTCATCTAAAGGAAACCCCTTTTTCCATCGCCCCCAACCCCCATTACCTCTACATGAGCCAGCAGCACAACGAGGCGCTGGCCCATCTGGTTTATGGGGTGGGGCGCGATGGTGGATTTGTCTTGCTGACCGGGGAGGTGGGTACAGGCAAAACTACGGTGTGCCGGTGTTTCCTGGAGCAGATTCCGGATGACACGGATGTAGCCTTTGTATTGAACCCAAAGCTGCAGGTGGAAGAGTTGCTCGCCACTATCTGCGACGAGTTGTCGATTCCTTACATCGGTGACAGCATCACCGTTAAAGACTATATCGACTGTATCAATAATTTCCTGCTGAAACAGCATTCCAAAGGGCGCCATACAGTACTGATTATCGATGAGGCGCAGAACCTGAGTCCCGATGTGCTGGAGCAGATCCGTTTGCTCACCAATCTGGAAACCCATGAGAAGAAGCTGCTGCAGATCATCCTCTTGGGCCAGCCGGAGCTGCAGGAGATGTTCCGCCAACCGGAATTGCGGCAGTTATCCCAACGGGTCACCGCACGTTTTCACCTGAATGCATTGGCGGAAGAGGAGGTGGGCCCTTATGTCTATCACCGCTTGACCGTGTCTGGTGCGGTGGACCCACGGGCCATGTTTCCTGCGGCCACCATTAAAAAGCTGTTCCAGATTTCAAAGGGAATACCTCGCATCATTAACCTGGTGTGCGATCGGGCCATGCTGGGGGCCTATGCCAAAGAGACCCGGGTGGTGGATGGTACCATTCTGGGTAACGCTGCAAAGGAAGTCCTGGGTTACAAGGTGTACTCCCCGGCGCCGGTGATTGCGCGCCATAAATGGCTGCCGATCGCAATGGGCAGTGGTGTCGGCGTGCTGCTGATCGGGATCATCGGGCTGTCTTACTGGTTTGGCCTGACCCGGCAGGAAGACCCGGTAGTGGCCGTAACCAGTGCCCTTGCTGAGGGCCCGCCGGCAGCGCTGGCGCAGCCACCTGAGCTGAAAAGCCCGAATGCTCCACCACCTTCCCCAGCCGGGATGCAGCCGGATAACACCACCTCCGCTGCCCAACCTCCGGCTCCGCTGCAAGCGCCCGTGGCCAATGCAACAGCACAAAACGCGCTGTCCATGGCCCAGGCGTTCGAGATGGCAGAGCACACCCAGGATGCCGACGCCTATCAGGACCTGTTCAGTGCCTGGGGGGTGCAGTACGCGCCGGCCACCAATGGAATGGCCTGTCAGTATGCAGAATCACTGGGTCTGGGTTGCCTGAGTAAATTAGGCAGCCTGGGCTCCATCAAACACTACGGACTGCCGGTGATCATTCGCCTGTTTGGCGCCCAGGGTGGCGAGAAATACGTGGTACTGCGCAAGTTGGAGGATAATTACGCAGAGGTCTATCTGGAGGGGGAGGTGCAGCGCGTCAACATCACCGATCTGGATAGCTATTGGCGCGGACATTACTCCCTGCTGTGGAAAAAACCCCCTTCCTACCATGGCCCCATGCACCCGGGCACGATTGCGCCCCTCTCCAAATGGCTGGCCTATCACCTGGACGTGTGGGAAAACAAGCCGGAGCCCAGCGCGGGCCGCTCCACCTATGACCCGGAGCTGGTGGAGCGGGTGAAACAGTTCCAGCGTACTGTGGGTGAAGTGGACGACGGCGTGGTGGGAACGGGCACCCTGATCCAATTGTCCCGACGGGTGGATGACTCCATCCCCGTGCTGGACCCCATCAAGGGGGGCTCCTGATGTCCTATATCCTGGATGCGTTGCGTAAATCAGAGCAGGAACGCCAGCGGGGCAAGGTGCCGGATATTCATGGCGCGGTTTCCGATGCACCCAATGCCAAAGCCAGAGCCAATGTCTGGCCCATCATTACGGTGGCCGTGATTGCTCTCAATGTGGGGATTCTGGGCTATTTCTGGTTGCGAATACCGCCTGGTAACGCCCCGGCGGATACCGTTGCCGGCACCCCCCCGCCAGCATCAAACCCGCCATCGGTGCCGGCCCCGTCTCTGGTGCAGCCACTCGTACCGTCAACGGCTCACACTCCACCCACGGCAGCCAGGCCCGCCTCCAGTGCCGGGGTTGCGCCTGCCATGAACCCTTCCCCCGCCGAAGTGCCCCCGTCCGCTGCACCGGTGCAAACTGCCCGAACCGCACCACCACCGACTTTCACGAATACGCCGCAACCCGAGCAGGAGCAAGCACCCTTGCCCAAAGTGGGATACCTGCCCCAATTGGAAGAGTTGCCGCCCTACGAGCGCGAAGGGATTCCGGATATGACGTTCTCTTCCCACATGTATTCCAGCCTGCCCCGATTCCGCTCCATCATCATCAATGGCAAGCGTCTTAAGGAAGGGCAGTACCTCAGCGAAGATCTTCAGGTGAGGGAAATCACAGAGGGCGGGGTGATCATGAGCTTTGGAAATACCTTGTTTGAAGTGGACGTATTGGGACGTTGGGCACAATAAAGCATTATAAATCAGGAAGAAAATCCCATCCTCGACTACGCTGTAAATAGAGTCAGTCCCACTTTGAGGTGTGAAATGGCAGCTTCTGAAAAAGCCATCGAGGATAATAAACGCAGCGTCCCGCGACGCCATCTCATTTACTACCTGCGGGTGTTCGATGTGGAAACTAATTCGCTTTTGGGGAATCTGGTGGATATCAGCACCAAGGGCATCATGGTGGTTTCGGATCAACACGTGGAGCCCGGCAAACTCTATAAACTGAGAATGGTCCTGCCGGACACGGTGGAAGGTCGCAAAGAGGTGGAGTTCGACGCCGAAAGCCGCTGGTGTAAGCATGATGTCAACGAGCTTTTTTATGACACCGGTTTTGAGCTGCTGGACCCCCACCCCGAGTTTCTGGACGCGGTGGATCGTCTGGTGGAGGACTGCTTATTCCAAGAATAGGCCCACCCCAACTTGGTATCCGGAGCTGAGATAAACATGAGTGCCCTGGATCTCATCAAGTCCAATCTCAATGTAGCGAAAACCCTCATTCTGGATGGGCGTGATCGTTATATCGGTGTCACCCGCACGGCTTTGAATATCGAGCAGATCTATCGAAACTACCGGACCCGGGCGAAGGTGCTTTCCAGCAGCGAAGCCGAAAAGTTGCTACGCCAGGCCCACCGCGACAGTGCGGAACAGATTTGTGCGCTGTGCCGGGACAACGGGGCCATCTGGGTCAAGTTCGCCCAGTTTTTGAGTTGCCGCCCGGATTTGTTGCCACTGGAATACATCAGTGCACTGCAGCGCCTGCAAAACGACGCGGCGCCGGCGCGGTTTGAGGACATCCACCCGATCATTCTCGCCAATTGGGGGCAGGATTGGGATAAACAATTTTCCCGCTTTGACGTATTGCCCATCGCGACTGCCTCGGTGGCTCAGGTACACCGGGCCACCCTGCTGGACGGCAGGGAGGTGGCTATCAAATTTCAGTTACCCACGGCGCGCTCCCTGTTCGAACAGGATTCCCTGGTATTCACTACCTTGGCGAAAGCCCTGCGGCCGCTGATCCGTGAATTCGATATCAAGCAGGTGATTCAGCAGCTGATAGCCATGACGTTGGAAGAGCTGGATTTTCGTCGTGAAGCGGTGAACCTCAAAACCTTCCGCACACAAACCCATTTGCCTGGCATCATCATGCCCGAGTTATTTGAAAGCCTGAGTTCGGAGCGGGTGATGGTCACCTCCTGGGTAGAGGGCGTGCGCCTGAGTGAGTACCTGAGCCAACACCCGGAGCGCGCCAAGCCCTTGCTGCAGCGCCTGTTGGCCAGTTATCTCCAGCAGATCACGCAATTGGGTATCTACCACGCCGATCCTCACCCGGGCAATTTCCTGATTACAGCAGATGAGCAGATTGCGATCCTGGATTACGGCGCCATCGCCCACTTGAGCCCGGAACAGCGGCTGCAATACACTAACCTGCTGATGGGGTTGATGGGGTTTTCCACGGTTAAACTGGGTGATTTATTCAAGCAGGCAGGGTTCCGCTGCGAACGACCGGAAACCCTTGAAGAGATTTCCGATTACGTGGTGGGCGATAATCTGGAAGGACTGTCAATTGCTGACAGGCTTAGCGACTCCCTGGATAAATTAAGGAAAAACAAGGTTATAATGCCGGACTCGTTTGTGGCCATGGCTCGGGTCATCATCACGATCGGCGGTTTCATGACGCACTATGATGTGGATTTCGAGTTTGACCCGGCGTCGGTGGCAGCCTGAGTAGCAGTGTATAAACATTTCTTACACTGACACAACAAATTGGAATTGTTCCGGCGCTTTTCAAGCAGTAATATAGCTTTCATATTAATAACTAAATAAAAACTCGAAATTGATTTGTCAAGACCCCAGGGGGGTACCGGTGCTTTTTCGCAGTATACGATGTATCGTTTTATGGTCATTGCTCGCCGCTTCACAGTCCTACGCCGCTGTCACTGAAGTCGTCACTGAGATCGTTTTCAAGGAAACCATCCCCGAGTTAATGCTGGCCGGCGAAAGCTGGAAGTTTTCCAATGGCGACACTTATACCGGCATGTGGTTGCATAATAAGCCGCATGGTAAAGGCGTGTATCAACGCCTGAACGGTGATGTCTACACGGGCGAATTCCGTAATGGTTATATGCAGGGCGTGGGCACCTATAAATTCCAGAACGGTGATGTCTATACCGGTGGCTGGGACAAAGGCCTCACCAACGGCCGGGGTGTGATCGAATATCAAAACGGCAACCGTTACGTAGGTGGTTGGCAGCAAGGGCTGCGCCATGGCAAAGGTAAACTCTATTATCGCAGTGGTTCTGTCTACGAAGGTTACTGGAGCGATGATGAGAAGGAAGGCAAAGGCCTGATGACCTATCGTAATGGTGAGCGCTACATTGGCGACTACAAGAACAACAAACCCCATGGTCACGGCATCAAGACAGAAGCGGATGGCAGCAGCTATCGCGGTACCTTCTCCCGCGGGTTGAAACACGGCGTGGGCGAGTGCAACCAGGAAGGTGGTGTCATTCACGTTTGCCTGTTCGACAAAGGCCGTGAAATCCGTGACAAGTCCAAACTGGAACTGGCCAAGGCATACTACGAAAAGCACCAGCCGAAGTATGAGTTCAAGGGCGGCATTGCCTACCATCTGCAGGATGAGTTCACCAAAGCACGTTACTATGTGACCACGGATAACGTCTGGTGGGAGAAGACCGTTGCCCTGCTGGAAACGCAGTTACGCATTCGCAGCGAAGACGATGACCAATTCCTGTATCTGATCGTCAATCGCTATACCGGCCCCGGGGTGTATCACTTACGTAAAGGCGAGATCATGGCGTCGTCGCTGGATGGCAGCCCGATTGAACTACCGGATGACATTGTTGCCCGGCTGGAAATCAAGGCGGACGATGATGGCGAAATCCAGGGCGTGTTCAGTATTCCTCAGCTGTCCCATACCGAATCCAACAAGCTGTATAAAATTTATGGTGGCCAGTTTGAAGCCAAGTCCTCTCCACCCAAAGAGGTCAAGGGTAACGAGCATCTGGAGTTTCTTGTAAAAAACCGCGATAAGAGTTAGTGCAGCCAGGCCACTACAAAGGGCAGCAATAATGCGGTCATGACGCCGGTAATGCTCATGGCCAGCGCCGAAAAGGCTCCACATTCCTCTCCTTCCTCCAGGGCCCGTGCTGTTCCCAGCGCATGGGCCGTCAACCCCATGGTAAACCCCTTCACCCCCTGATCCTGAATGCCCATCCGGTTCATCAGGGGGATGCCGATCATGGCCCCAAGTGCGCCGGTCAGTAACACGAACATGGCTGCCAACGCAGGAATACCCCCAATCTGTTCCGTGACAATCATGGCAATGGGGGTGGTGATGGATTTAGTGGGCATGGACAGCATGGTGTCCAGGTTGGCTCCCAGTATCCACAAGATTCCCGCGGCCATGCTGACGGTCAGCGCGCCACCCACCAGTACCGTGAGAAATATCGGCAGCAACAGGGTACGAATGCGTTTGGCATTCTGGAACAGGGGAATGGCCAGGGCCACAGTGGCAGGCCCGAGCATCGCATGCAACAGATAGGACGATTCGTAGTAGGACTCGTAGGGTACCTGCAGCATGATCACTGTTCCAATGACCACGGCCATGCCGATTACCACCGGTTGCAATACCGGATGGCGATGACTCTTCAGATACAGCCTCTGTCCAAGATAGAAAGCGGCCACGGTGATGAGTACACCGAACAGTGGGAACTGGATGATGACAGAAAACAATTGATTCATAGTGTCTTTCGGAACAGTCGCGCAAAAAACATAAACAAGTAGGGTGTCACCAGAATGGAGACGATCAGACTGACCAGTATCGCCAGGGCGATGGCAAGGGCATCATCCTTGAGCAGCTCGCCGTGTTCCACGATGCCGGCACTGGCGGGAATCAGAAACAGGGGCAGTAATGGCAACAATACGGAAGCCACTTGCTGCAGTGGCTCCGGAATGTGGCCTTTTATGAGCAGAAACCCGAACAGGTAAACCAATCCCATCACCGGAGAGGGAATGGGTAACCCGAGCAGTACAACGGTGGCATGCCCGAACAACTGAAACAAGAATAAGTACAACAATCCAACCAGCATGGACTCGGCCTGTTATCTCAGAAAAAACTGGCCTAAGGGTATCACAAGTCCCTTTGCGGCGGGTTGTCTGATTGCCATTGCAAGGCGCGCTGCACGCCTTCCTCTGCACTTATAGCTGGAGTCCAGCCCAACTCCCGGGCGGCTCTCGCTGTGGAGAAACGGAACCGGTTGCCGAACGCTTTCACATCCGTACTGGAAAGCAGTGGCGCAGGCAGTAAGCGATAGCGGGCGCCCTGTTGGGTAACCTTGGCCAAAAACATCATCAGGGAGTAGGGCAGGTGCACTTGCCGGATGGTGCGCCCCTGAAAATCAGCGATGGTGGAGAACAAATCCATCGGTGTCATCCCACTGTTGGCATCCAGCAACAGGTAATCACGATTGTGGCTGGCGGGCGTGTTGATGATCTGATCGACGCCGCGAATCAGGTCATCGATATACACCAGGTAGATCTCCATGGGCTGGGAGCGATGCCAGGTGAAGACGGTGCCGCTGCGGACCATGTCCATCACAGCGGGGAAAAATTGGCGGTCACCGGGTCCATAGACCCAACCCGGATACACGATTGATGCCTTAAGATCGCCTTTCTTCCTCAAGTCGCGCACCAGGCGGGCAGCTTCGATCTTGGTGTCGGCATAGGGCTCCGCCCAGGGCTGGTATGGGCTCTCCTCATTCAGGATCTGCTCAGGGCGGGGGATTCCGAAAACGTCCGATGTGCTGATCAGGGTGAGATGTTTCACGTTCATCCTGATACAGGCTTCAGCGACCGTTTGGGTGCCGGTGACATTCACCCGCTCGAACACGGCTTTTGGCGCAATGGAGTTCAGCAACGCGGCCCCATGAACGACTTCGTCGCAGCCGTCGATGGCGGTATCCAGCGCAGACGGATCGCAAATGTCCCCTTCGATCAGGCGTGGCGTGCCGAATGCCCTGAGCCACGGCATCAGTTCCGCTTTGCGTGGGTGGTCAGGGAGGTCGAAGAGCCGAACCTGCCAGCCCTTATCCAAAAAGTGAGCCGCTAGACGGCTGCCGACGAATCCGAATGCCCCGGTTATAAGAATCTGTCTCATTTGTTGACGATTTAGGCTCTAAAAGTGGAACAATGGTACCACTAAATCAATCTGTCACCGCAAAAAGCAGAAAAAATGTGATAAACGTCACACTTTATAAGCTCTCAGGTTATTAAGAATATTACAAAACGATCTAAGAAAAGATGACGAACGCATACATGAAGTTTAAGGGCGGACTATACTAGCTATTGTTTATGGAAATTTGCGTAATGGGAGAGCGCAATGAGTATTAACCAGGACCATTTTTCAGGAGTGGCAGTTATGGATCCGAAATCAAAAGAGATCTACAACAAAATCGAAAACTTCCTCGAAGAACGTAAAGGCCGTGATCGTCGTAAGGACGAAACGGAAGAGCAGGCGAAAGCCAACGCTGAACGTCGCAGCGGGGATGACCGACGCGAGACTTCGTGAAAGTCGGCAGATACTCTTTCTAAAGGCGAAGAATTTCACACTTCGCCTTTTTTGTTGCCTTTTTTGTTAAGTCCCCATTCAGTTAGAATACGGCATCATTTCGTAAAACCAATACAGTGGGTTGTCAGGAGAATTTAATGAAGAAGGCGTTGGTTGTGGCTTCCGTTCTAGGGGCCATTTCAATCTCAGGTTGTGCCATCGATCCCTATACCGGGGAGCAGAAAGTCAGTAATACGGCCATCGGCGCTGCGGCCGGTGCAGTGGTGGGCGCGGCCGTCTCCAGTAAGAAAGATCGGGCCAAAGGTGCTGCCATTGGTGCCGCATTGGGTGGCGGTGCAGGCTATTACTTCGATTATCAGGAAAAAATTCTGCGGGAAAAGCTGCAGGGTACCGGTGTCAGCGTAACACGCCTGGAGAACGGCGGCATTCAGCTGAATATGCCAGGTAACGTGAGTTTCCCCACTAACCAGTACCAATTGCTCCCCAGCTTTTACGATACGCTGGACAGTGTGGCCATCGTCCTGAAGGAGTACAGCAAGACCGCTATCCAGGTGACCGGCCATACCGACAGCACCGGCAGCTTTGAACATAATCAGCAATTGTCCGAGCGTCGCGCCGAGAGCGTGAAGAGCTACCTGGCGAGCCAGGGTGTGGCGTCCAGTCGCCTGCATTCCAACGGCTACGGCCCCCGTTATCCGGTGGCTTCCAACGCCACTCCAGAAGGTCGGGCAGCCAATCGGCGGGTGGAAATTCAGATCCTGAATCAGAACTGATCCACTTTCATCGAAAGAGGGAGCCCATCGGCTCCCTTTTTTTTTGAAACAAAACTTCCCCTCACCTGTCAGTACAGTACATTACTATGAGGTTCGAATAGTTTAGGAGTGTTGCAGTGACAGAGTTTGATTACGACTTGTTTGTCATAGGAGCCGGGTCCGGTGGCGTGCGTTGTGCGCGTATATCGGCTGGGTTGGGTGCCCGGGTCGCGGTTGCAGAAGAGCGTTATATGGGGGGAACCTGCGTCAATGTGGGGTGTGTTCCCAAAAAGCTCTATGTGTATGGTTCCCATGTCAAAGAAGAACTGGAACTGGCGGCAACCTACGGCTGGGATGTGGACACCAGGGGATTTGATTGGGCCACCCTGAGGGAAAACAAGGTGAAGGAGATCACCCGCCTGAACGGCATCTATCGTAACCTGCTCAGTAATGCCGGGGTGGAGGTTCTGGATGGCCGCGCGGTGGTGCGTGGTCCGCATCAGGTGGAGGTCGGCGGAAAAACCTATACGGCCCAGCATATTCTGATCGCGACCGGTGGGTGGCCTTATAAGCCCGATCTGCCGGGTATTGAGCATGCCATCACCTCCAACGAGTTTTTTGATCTGGATGCGCTGCCGGGCAGGGTGCTGGTGGTGGGCGGTGGTTACATCGCCATTGAGTTGGCCTGCATCTTTCACAACCTGGGTGTGGATACGGTGCTCAGTTACCGCAACGAGCTGTTTTTGCGCGGCTTTGACGGGGATGTTCGCCAGCACTTGAAGGCCGAACTGCTGAAGAAAGGTATGGACCTGAGATTCAACCATCAGGTGAAACGCATTGACCCCGCCGGTGACGGCCGCTTTCACGTTGCTGATGGAGCAGGGCAGGTGGAAGCCTATGATCTGGTTCTGTATGCCACGGGCCGTGTTCCCAAGGTGGAAGGGTTGGGCCTGGAATCCACCGGGGTGGAACTCAATGCCAAGGGAGCAGTGTTGGTGGACGAGCACTACCGCACGGCGGAACCCTCGATATTCGCCCTGGGCGATGTGACTGACCGGGTGCAATTGACGCCGGTGGCCCTGGCTGAAGGCATGTATCTGGCCCATCACCTGTTTGGCGACGGGCGCCAGCCAGTGAAGTACGACGCCATTCCCACGGCGGTCTTTACCCAGCCACCGATTGGCACTGTCGGTTTAACCGAAGAGGCTGCCCGTGAGCAAGGTTATGCTGTGCAGGTTTTTAAATCCGAATTTGCGCCAATGAAATACAGCTTTGCGCAAGTGAAAGAGCGAACACTGATGAAGCTGATTGTGGATGCAGACAGTGACCGTGTGTTGGGCGCTCACATGGTGGGGCCGGATGCCGGAGAGATTATCCAGGGCATTGGAATCGCCGTGGGTATGGGGGCCACCAAAGCGCAGTTCGACCAGACCATAGGCATCCATCCCACCGCGGCGGAAGAGTTTGTCACCATGCGCACACCGGTGGGATGAAGGTAGAGTGGTGCAGAAGTCATGCACTTCAGCTTTGTCGGATGGCCGTAAAGGGGTAAGTGCCCATAATGCCGGCTTTGCATTTTCCGGTCATCCGATTACCGTCAACGGTGCCGTTGAACTTCACTTTGAGTTTGAACGGTTTGCTGACGTGATTGATCCATTGGATCTGGTTGCCATTGAGGGCTGCGTCGTGGATCGGTGAATCCATGCTCTGGCCCTTTTGCACGCCAACGATCGTATCCCCTTCCTGTTGAATTACCAATTGAGTTTCCTGGTTCCCGGTGGGTGCCTTGATGGTGACATGCCATGTGCCCTCCACGGAATTCCCCGACGAAGATGGCGCTACTGCCATTGCAGGTTCGGGGTCATCTACTTTCAGGCGCGGCTCCCGGGGCGGAATGGGTTTGGGCACCATCCGTGAGGTGATGGGCTTCAGGTCGGCGTAGGTAACAATACCGGCCGGTGCCATCACCACGGCGGGAATGGCATTGACCACAGGGTTGGCGGGGAACATAAAGCCGATGGTCATCAGCTCTTCCTCCGGCAAGGTTAAATCCGGCAAAACTTCGACCCGCAGGTTGATTTGCGGAGTACCCTCCACCTCAATCAGGTACGCCATGGCGATGTCCCAGGGCGGATCGAGTTCATCACCTACACTCCATTGCACGGTGGCATCAATGACCGTCATGTCGTCAGCGATGCCGAGCCATTTGGCCATGATGCCTGCCACGGTTCCGGCTTTAACCGTACGGCCGGGCACGTCCAGGTCTTCGCTGGCATGGGCGAAGCTAACATCACAACGCACTTCATCCAGGGGGAAGTCGAACATGGCCGCAATGGTTTCCACTGCATCGCCAAAGGGCAGGGTGGCTTGGCGAATGGCGTCAGCATGGCCAGGATCGTTGGCCGGGCGCCCCCAACCCAGTCCATCCTGATTGGCGTCCCCGGCCCAAAGCCCGATGTTGAACGATTCCAGAATTCGGATCTGATTGACTTCCTTGCACAGTCCCGCCGCCGCGGCAGTCAGATTGTCCACCCAGCCTGGATTGATGCCGCTGCCGAACAGACTGGCCTGGCCGGCTTGTGCTGCGGCTTCCAGTCGGGCACGGTCAGCATCTCCATAGGCATAGCCGGTCATAAAACTGGCCGTGGTCGCAATGTTGATGCCGGCCCGCAGCAACGTTTCCATATGCTCAATGTTGGGGTGCAGGGGCATATAGGCAACGCAATCGGGTTTTAATGCGATCAGTTCATCGATGTTATGGGTGGCGGTGATGTTCAGTTTTCTACCCAGTTTCAACAGATCACCCAGATCCTGCCCGTGCTTTTCTTCACTGAAGGCGTAGGCCCCCACCAGCTCCAGTTCTGGTCGTTCCAAAATGGTTTTGGCGGCTTCACTGGCCACTTTTCCAGTGGTCCATTGCACTACACGGAAGGGCTTTTCTATTGGGGACATTCTGCTTCTCCTTGTTATTGTGAGCAGACATTTTCCTAACGTGGGTGTTAACCAAATACGGTTATCAAAGTGTGGAAAGGCTGCGTGATATCACAAGGTAAATTGAATGCACGGTTTAGAAAAGCTTTTTGTTGTTCAACATAGTGAACAGGTCTGGATTCTGAGTGGTAGTACTGACGCATGAGTGTTTCTGTGCCTCAGAAATGTTGCTGAAATCCGATTTCAAACAACAGCACTTCCACTTTGGTTTTTATATCCTGACCGGCATAGGAGGGGTACACCACATTGGCAGGATCGCACCCATTACCCAGTTGTGCGGAGCAGGCGGGAAAATCGGTTTTTGATTTCAGGTGGCCTATGGCGAAATCAATGTGGCGATCTTCTTCCAGGTCCAGGCCAAACCCAAAGGAAATTAATTTGGAATCGTTCAGGGGGATCAGTGCATTGGGTGCATCTTCGGGAACAGCGGATGGCCGGTCTTCGAATCCGGCGCGAATGACCAGGTGTTCGTTATACTGATATTCCACACCGGTTCCCCAGTACGCGACGTCGCGCAAACTGATTTGATAGTCGACAGAGTTTGGGGTGATGCCGTTTTTTTCACCGGTTCCCACCAGGTCGGCAATGTTGCCCCATTTTAGTAAAGGTACGTCCATGCCGAATTCAAGATAGATCTGACTGAAGGCGGACCACTCTGTCCAGCGTGCGTCGATGTTCCACTTCCATTTTGGGGTTAACTGGATGCTAAGCCCGGCGTTCCAGCGTTGAGGAATTTCGTAGGAAACGGTGAGCGGACCCTCGGCATCGTTTTGGATTTCTTCAGCAGTGGGTAACTGAAGCCCGAAGTTACCAATGAGTGAGCCAACAGCTTCCAGTACATCACTGCTGTGAAAATTGTACAGAAATGTTTTAAACGGATCGTAGATGGGAAAGGCGAATTCCCCATCCATTTCCACATCGATGGCAGAGTTATAGGATAGGCCAAGTGTGAGCCAGGGTTTGGGCTGCCACAACAATCCGAGGTTGTAACCCAGCACCAGGTTCTGGTCTACTTCGAACGACAGTTTGCCAAAGGTGGTAAAGGGTGGAACCTCAGTGCAGACGTCCACCACCCATTCCGGATTCAGGCCAAGGTTGTTGTCGCCGACCTGTTTGGGTGTGCCATCGGAGTTGCAGAATGTGCCCTGAATGAAGGGTGACCCCAAAAAGAAAATCGCCACATGGGGCTCATGAATGGGCAGTTCCAGGCCCATCCCGGAATAGTTAAAATTTATAGAGAGACCCACGGACAATTCATCGGACACTTCGTACGCCACCGTGGGGGAAAAATACGTGATCAGGGTGAATGCCGCCCGCTCCTGGGCGAATCTTCCCGGGTCATCCTTGGCCACGTGCATACCGTTCATCATGGGTGCGTAGACGTTGGTGCCAAAGGTGAAACGGCTGCCGGGTGGGTTGTAGGTAGCGCCTCCCGCCATGCCGGCCCCAATGGGCATATCCACCATGCCGCCGGGTAACATCAGGGTGGGGCCACCCTCGGATCGGCTTTTGGTGAACAAGGTCTCGTTGTAAACGTATTCATCCCATGGACTTCTACCGTATAACAGGTCTCCGTTTTCATCCTCGAAAGCCCGGTGCTGCTCGCGATAGTCGTCGATCATGTCACTCATGTAATCGCCGTAGCCACCCAATTCCATTTCCGTGGAAAACAGGCCCACAATACCTTTGATGAACATCTGCCGGCCCTTGAGGCGGCTAAGTCCGGCCGGATTAAAGTGGATGGAATCGATGTCCGGTGGATCAGCAGTGACTGCATGCCCAAGGGATAAAGCCTTGGGATTGCCGATGGTGATGCTGTCAGTGAACGAGGCTCTGGTGGGTGTGGATTGCAATACCAATGCAATTCCAACGCCCCACGCCAGCGCATAAACCTGCACTGGGGCAAGCCGGGGTTTGGGATTGAAAGCAAGCATCGTATGGGCCTTCGTAGTGTTATTGGCAGTCATCTTGTTTTTGTTATAGGTTGGGCCCCGGTTGAGGCCCAGGATGTTCTGCGGGTAGCTGGGTCAGGCGCGCACGGCGGTGAATGGAAAGGACCCCATGATCGCCGCGTTGACTTTACCGCTGATATTATTGCCTTCCACCACGCCCTGGAATTTCAGTGTGATGGGCAATGGTTTCTTGATTTTGTTGACCCAGGCCAGTTCGCCATTGGTTGGATCAAAGCTCAGGTCGGTGGCCGTTTCGACCTGGCCCATGGCGGATTGTGTGCCGGTGAGTACACCGTCCACGGTCTTCAGTTCTAACGTTGTCTCTTGGGGGCCGGTGGGGCCGTGGATGATGACACTCCATTTACCGTCGATGGGGGCTGTGTGTTCCATGTGGTTCTCCGGGTGATTATTTTGTTGTTTTGATTCAGCGGGCACACATTAAGTGTTCCATACCAGGTTGATACGGGTGGGCCCGGCGATGATGCTGCCGTGGAACGCAGGTGGTTGGTTCGGGTCCAGACGGAATTCGGGCAACGTTTTCAACAGCGTTTCGTACATCACGCGCAGTTCCATTCTGGCCAGGTGGGCTCCAAGACAATGATGAGGCCCGGCACCGAATGCCAGATGGCTCAGTTTGTCCCGCCGGATGTCAAATTCCTGTGCACTTGAGTAGACCGCTTCGTCGATGCTGGCCCCGGGAATGAACATCATGATGCGTTCTCCCTGAGCCAACTTGATGCCCTGGAACTCTGTGTCCGCTTTCACCATGCGGATGGGGGCGACGAAGGCATATCGGCGTAGTAATTCCTCCACCGCCTTGGGAATCAGATCAGGGCATTCGCGTAGCTCCTGCTGCAATTGGGTGTCGCTGGCCAGGTGACGGACACCGAAACCCAGCGCGTTTACCACTGTATCCAGGCCGGCGATGAACAGAATGACGCAGTAGCTGCGCATCAGGTCGAGGTTCATTGGCTCCCCCTCTAACTCCAGCGACCAGAGCATGCTGATGATGTCATCTTTGGGATGGGCTTTACGGTCAGTAATGGTCTCCCGCAGGACATCGGCAATGGCTTTCATCATCAACATGTTCTCGGACAGGTCCGGGGATATTACGGACAAATGCTGCTTCGCCAGTTCCCGATACTCCCGTTCTTTTTCCACCGGCAAGCCAAACATGGAGAGAAAAATTTCAACAGGGTAGACATCAGCAATATCGTGTTGAAATTCACAGTGCCCCTGTTCTGCAATCCCATGCACCAGGCGTTCTGCCAGTTCGCGTATTTTAGCTTCCATTGCGGCCACCGATTTCGGGGAAAACGTGGCAAATAACGGCGCTCTCAGTTTGGTGTGCAGTGGCGGGTCGATACAGATGGGCACGGGTGCCGGGATACGGTCCTCCTCCGGCAGCTCTGCCATCATGGCGTCAAAGGCTTCCGGTGAAAAATGTTCGCTGGAGAATGTTTTAAAGTCGGTCAACGCAGCGGTTACTGCGTCGTGGGACATGAACATCCAATGCCCGCCGTTGTACGGAGTCCAGAACATGGCGGGGGCCTCAAGCAACAGCTCTGCGGCGCGGGTATGGGGGTCACTGCAGTAACCTGGATCGTTGTTGTAGTCGAATTCGAAGACCAAATTCTCCGGTACGTGATCGGGGCGTTTCATCTTGCCGATATACGGGTTTTCCATAGTGGGTCCTCTGTTTAAACTCTGGGGAGTCTTACGTTGTATTCTGGCTGTCAGCTCAGGGAAGATATTCCGGTGCCGCCGCTTCCCGCAGTAAGCGTTCATCCCGGAATCTCACCAGGTCGCGAAAGCCAATCCGTTTGTACTCTGGGCGTGGTTGAATGCCCCACTCGTCCTGGGCCGTGCCGTCAGCACCCAAAGTTCGGCCTGAACCTTCGTTAGCACCGTACAAGGGGTGGGGTACCAGACACTCCGCACGGTCATCGGACCAGCGCACCTTCATCAGTTCATCGCACACCTCAGTGATGGAGAGCGTGGGCCACCCGAACCAGATCAGCAAACCCGGTAAACTGAAGGAGGCCTCCAACACCAAGGCCACCAGGCAGACGAACAACGCCCGTTTCAACCAGTTATGCATGTTGGAGAAGTGTTCTGTGGTACCCAATGGCAAATTTTTATTGTCGTCTGAGTTCATGATGTGCTTCCTGACGTCGTGTGTCTTCAGTCTGAGAAAATTTCTCGGTTCACGGTATGAAGGTATGGCAACGACAGAAACGGGGTGATATAGAAAATGTCGTACACCCACCATCCCCACACAGGAAAGGTGATGTTCGCGTAGCGGACGTCGGCATAGAAGGTCATGTTAAGGTTGTAACCAATCCATACGATCAGGCCCATCCAGCAAGTGACGATCAACCATTGTTGGCCCCAGCGTTTCATCTGCAACAACCCGATTGCTGCTGCCAGGCGCGGGCAGAAACACGCCAGGATAAGGGAGATCTCCCAGCCTTTTTCTCCTGGCGCACCGGCACCGCCCACGGCGTAGGGGCCCACCATCAGCTCGTTGTAGTGCCAGAAATAACCCCCATCGAACACCGCTCCCCAACCGGCCGTTAACACCCGGTTGATCAGGGAGTGATTGGCGAACAAGTCCATGGCCCAGCCCAGGCTGTTGAGGGAGGAATCGATAATCACGAGATAGCCGATTAATGTCACAATTAATGGCCGCACAGACAATCCAGCCTTACCCGCCTGAATCTGTAGGTTCAAACCATAGAAGAAGAGGGGAAGACCAAAGATCCCAAGAACACCCGTCCCCATTAACAGTGTGCCGGCGATCATCCATTTATCGGCACGCCATTGTGCTTGCTTGCTGTCGTCCTGATGCGCGTCGTAAACGCCAAATCCGGTTGCAGATGCCATAGGTTTTACCAATCACTCAATGAATACAGGTGCAACTGGAACAGGAATAATCCCAGCAAATACGAATACAGTAAGGTTTGAAATACGATGAGTGCCTTTTTTCGGCGGCGGTCTTGTTGTGAGATGACATTTTTACCCATGCTCAACTACCTTCATTTTTATTCTCAATTGTTAATTTCAAATTGTTATTTTCAGAACGTACCCAGCGAATCCATCAGCCAGTACCAGAACCAGATCACCAGTCCGATTGCTCCGAACGCCAACCCCAGGCGGACCATCTCAGTCCAGATCAATTCCCACATGCTTTGCTCCTTGATCTCCCCCTCGTTAGAGGGTGTGTGTCGATTGGATATGGATTCACTCTACGATCATTCTAACTGTCGCGCAAGTAAAAAATATACTTGCGGGTAAGTATAAACTGTGTGAAGATCCGGCCAATACGGTAGTCATCGTAGCCACTTAATCTGCCGGGCTGCGGTATCAAAACAATAATAAGGAGGAGAAAAGCATGGCCGGAAACAGCGGCACCCTAGCGGTGGCAAACCCAAAAAGTGCCCAAGTGACCTGGTTGTGGTGCATTGGAATGGCGGTCTGCGCATTATTGGTGGCGCCTTTCTTTCGCACCGGTTTAACCTCGGAGCGAGTGGCAAATCCTGAGGTCACCGGCGTGCCGCGTCCGGTGGAGTTTCTCTTTGGCTACCCTCACTGGGTGGATTGGGCAAACTATTTCACGGTGATTGCCATGTTGGTGGTCATTGTGCTGTGTGTGGTGTCATGGCGCCGCAACCCGGGCAACCCCAGTGTGCTGATGGCCATCGCGTCAACGGCCATCGTCTGGCAGGACCCCATCATGAACTGGGCACCTTATGCGGTGTATAACCCGGAACTCTGGCATCTGCCTGAGTGGTGGCCCTATGTCAGCCTGTCACCTACGGTGGAGCCGTTTATTGTCATTGGCTATTGCATGTTTTACTTCGGGCCCTATTTTCCCGCCGTGTGGATATTACGCCGGATGCAGGCTAAGCGTCCTATGGAGGCGTTTGTATGGCGGCACCCTCTGTGGAGTCTGGCTGGGTTGATTCTGGTGATCGGCTTTATCATGGATATGATGCTGGAGGTTACCCTGGTGCGAACGGGACTGTACATATACTCCCAAGTGATTCCCTGGGGGTCGCTGTTCGCCGGCACCACGTTCCAGTTTCCACTGATCTGGGAATCCACGTTCGTCACCTTTGTCATGATCCCGGCCGGCGTACTGTGTTACCGGGATGACACTGGGCGATCGGTGGCAGAAAAGCTGGCGCAGAAACTGAACTTCCTGCGTTCACGACCCACACTCGCCACGTTCCTGCTGATGTTCGGCGTATTGAACGTCGCATACTTCATGTACGGTGGAGCGTTTGGACTCATTCGTGCTTCCGGCCTGGCCACCGCCGTGGCTTGCCCTTACCCTTTTCCCGAAGCCAAAGTCTATGATCCCCAGGGATTCTATGAACGGGAGGGCGAACCCGGACCGTATTTCGACGGTTACTGGAGCACCTGGATGACAGGGCAGCCTGAAGGCCGGCCGGCATCCAATCCATTGAATGTGAATCCTGGTTGCGTGGGGGAGGGCTGATCATGCGAAGTATAGTGATTACCGGTGCATCGCGAGGTTTGGGATTGGCGTCCGCAGCACACTTTTATCATAAAGGATGGAAGGTGATTGCGGCCATGCGTTCGGTGGAATCGGGCATGGAGCGCTTGCGTTCGGTGACCGGCTCAAACGGAAGTTCAGACAAGCACGATCCTCGGTTGATTGGCGTAAAACTGGATCTTGCGGATTCGGAGTCCATTGCCAATGCGGCACAGTTGATACTGCAACAGGTGGGCGCTCCGGATGTGATTGTACACAATGCCGGTTTGGCGGCGGCTGGCAGTGCGGAGGAAACGCCCATGGCCGCCTGGCAACAACTGTTTGCCACCAATCTGTTTGGGCCGGTGGAGCTCACCAAGGCTTTGTTACCGGCCATGCGGGAAAAGGGTCAGGGTCGAATCGTTGTGATTTCCAGTCAGGGGGGTATCCGGGGCATGCCCGGCATCAGTACGTACTCTGCCTCGAAAGGTGCCTTGGAGCGTTGGGCGGAGTCCATGTCCCACGAGATTGCGCCCTTTGGTCTTGGCGTCACCATTTTAGTTACGGGTACGTTCAAAACCGAAATACTCACGGAACAAACCCCGGACTACGGAGATCATCACGGGCCATACGCCAAAGTCTATGAAGGCATTCATACCACTGGACGGGAGTTCGTTGACAAGAACGCATCACCACCGGAGAAGTTTGCCCAGGCGCTGGCGGCTGCCGTTGAGGACGATGCCCCCATACGCAGGCGCACTGTGGGTCCGGACGCAGCAGGATTGTATTTCATGGCGCGCCTACTGCCGGGCAATCTGGTACACAAGATCATTGCAAAAGCCATGAAGCTGCCCCGCCGCAATGCGCTTAAAGATCCGAGTTCCATAGGCCGCGTTTAAGTCGATGGACAAGCTCGATGAACTCGGTTTGCTGGCTTCGGCGTTGGCAGGAAGGCCGATACAACTGCAGCAACTGATGCAAAACAGGTTGGAGGACAAGTATCCCTCTGATGCTGCCTGGACGGATGGCCGTACACTCTATCTTCGATCCGGGAGGATGGGCGCCCCTCTGTTGCAGGAATTGTGCGTGCAGTGTGCATTGTTGGCGGCTGGCAGTCTGCATCATGAGGTGATGAAGAAGCTGCTACGCAAACCGGGCCTTACGCAGCGGTATCTTGTGGTGGAGGGCGCAAGAGCGCTTTCCCAAATCGAGTTGATTTCGCCTTGCTCTATGAGGTCTTTGTGTGGAGATCTTGCGATCCCGGAATCGGACTCTGTCTGGGGCTCGTTGGCCATTGCAACCAGTAAACGAGAGCTTCCACCCGTCCCTGACGTGTTTGGTGCGATTCGCCCCAAACAGGTGCTCAAGACATTGCAGCAGCACGGCGGCGCGATCTCCGCGGGTGTGCACGTTCCGCGGTCTGCTCCGTCGACGCCCACGACTGAGTTGATGGACGATCCTGATCGGGAAGAGGAATACGATCGAACTGCAGAGACGGATCACGACTTCTCCAGTCCGGTTGGGGGCGGTGGTGCTATCGGCAGGCTGTTGCAGAGATTGTTTTCCATGGTTCGGGATGTGAAAGGTGGGGATTCCCCGGGAGCGGATGCGGCGAGTCATTGGACCCGTTCAGGCACTCGGGCAGGTACCCGGGCCGTGTACTCGGTTCTCGATATCGATACACTGCGACATACCTCCAGCAGTGAGTCCGATGGTGGGGTAAGGACAGGAGGCGGGTTGCTTTACCCGGAATGGAATTGCCACCGGCATCGCTATCATCCAGCTTGGTGTACGGTTCAAGAGCTCGACGTCACCCTGGATCATTCAGTCACCGTGGAATGGGCGCAACAGCACCAACTGCGACGGCCTTTGCTGCGATTGGCGAGGGGGATGATGCGCCATCCTCGTCAACGCCAGGGGGATGATATCGACATTGATGCCGTAATCGAGTCGCAACTGGGAGTAGGTGCCGGCCTCCCGCAGGATGAGGCTGTCTACCTGGAATCGCAACGCCGTCGACGGGATCTGTCAGTGCTTATTTTGCTGGATATTTCAGGCTCGGTAGCGCAACCGGGTGTGGATGGCGTTGCGATCCATGAACAGCAAAGAAAGGTGGCCGCCAGCCTGCTGCGGGCATTGCATGAGGTGGGGGATCGCGTGGCACTGTACGGGTTTCACTCCCAGGGTAAGTCAGAGGTGCATTTGGCAGCGGTGAAGCGCTTTGATGAAGTGCTTGGCAGCACGGTGATGAAGCGTTTGTTCAGCCTGAAACCGGGCGCGTACTCGCGACTGGGCGCCGCCGTACGTCATGGAGTGTCACAGTTACTCGAACAGGGTGGAACACCCCGCAAACTGTTGCTGGTGATCTCAGATGGCTTGGCCTATGACCATGGCTATGAACCGGTCTATGCCGCTGCAGACGTGCATCAAGCCTTGGGCGAAGCCCGCACCCATGGTGTCGGCTGTGTGTGCCTAGGTGTGGGTTCGATGACTGAGGTGGAAGCCCTGCAGCAAGTGTTCGGCAGTGCAGCCTATGCCGTCATTCCACATCCGCAGGACATCAGCCGTTGCATCGGGCCGCTGTTTGAAACAGCACTGATGAATGCTGAAATCCAGAGGCAAATAGCTTGAATACCAAAGAACAGGTTTCCCAATATGAATATGACCAACCGTAATTTTGAGCAGCATACTTCATTTCCTTTTTATGTGCCGGTGAAAAATGAGAAAGCCGTGTTTAGGGCCGCCTATCAGCAGGGGCTGTCCATTTTATTAAAGGGCCCAACCGGTTGTGGTAAGACCCGCTTCGTCGAGGCCATGGCCAGTGAACTGGGCAGACCTCTGATCACTGTATCCTGCCACGATGATCTGACCACTGCGGACCTGGTGGGTCGCTTCCTGATGAAGGATGGCGCTACAGAATGGGTGGATGGGCCACTGACCCGTGCCGTGCGTGAAGGTGCTATTTGTTACCTGGATGAAGTGGTCGAAGCAAGAAAAGACACCACGGTTGTGTTGCATCCGCTGTCGGACTATCGCCGCCAGCTGCCCATTGAGCGTCTTGGGCTGACCCTGGACGCCGCGCCAGGGTTTTGTTTGGTGGTTTCCTATAACCCCGGCTATCAAAGTGTATTGAAGGACCTAAAGGATTCAACGCGACAGCGGATGGTGGCCATTGAGTTTGATTACCCACAGCCGGAGGTGGAGCAGAGAATTGTTGTGGAGGAGTCCGGGCTGGACCCGGAACAAGCGCAGAAACTTGTGAAACTTGCCCAGGCCATTCGTCGGATCGAAACCGGTGGTTTGCGGGAGGTGGCGTCCACCCGGGTTTTGATTGCTGCTGGATTGTTAGCGGTACAGGGGCTGTCACTGAAAGAGGCAGCCCAGGCGGCCATCGCCTGTCCGCTTACGGATGATGTGCAGGTAAGTAATGGCCTGGCAAAAATGGTTGAGGTGTATCTTTCCTGATGGACCTTCAACCTCCATTCACATTGATGGGATTTGTTGGGCTTTTGGTAGAAGACAAAGGAGGCGTTAATGGGTGCACTGATTATGCTGGGAACGTTATTCGGATTGATTGTGATTATCTTTGGATTGGTGCTCAAGTTTGATCCCCAGGCGCGTCAACATGGGTATGCTGAGGATAAACAGAACCCATGAATGAACTGACCCCCGTTTTGAAAGCGGCGATAAACTTCGCCTACCTGGGAGGCGCGTTGTTTGTGTCTCTGGGTGTGTATTTGAGTATTCGCAATCGACGCATTCACCCCTTGCTGCTGGTGTGTATTTCTGCGATATCCTTCTCCTGGATTGAAGCGCCCTATGATTGGGCCGTGTATGCCCAGTTTCCTCCCGCCATACCCCGGATGCCGGAGTGGTGGCCCTTAAACATGACGTGGGGTGGGCTACCGGCAGCGGTGCCTCCGGGCTATATTGCTTATTTTGTGCTGCCAGCGTTGACAGGTGCCTTCCTGGGGCGATACATCAGTTCGCGTTGGCAGCTCAGGGCACCGCAAACCTTGTTGGTAACGGGTCTGGTGGTGGGTTTCACCTGGGCGTTTCTGTTCAATGCGTTGTTGGGTGCGCAACTCGGCGTATTCTACTATGGGCGTGTTATTCAAGGTCTGGCATTGTGGGAGGGAACCCGGCATCAGTACCCCCTGTATGATTCCCTGGCGATGGGTGTACAGATGATGGTGTTCACTTATTTGTTGGGTCGCTTGGACAGTCAGGGTCGCAGCCTGGTGGAGATCTGGGCGGATCAACGAGCACAGAGCCCGGCAGGTGCCGCCCTGCTGTCAATCGGTGCGTTCATCGTAATTGGACACCTGGTCTACCTTTCCGTGTTTGCGCCCCATCTCATTACCAAATTGATGGGGCTGGTCACGGTGGGGCCGACCGAACAGTTGTTTGAGGGTATACCCAATCAGCCGTTATAGGATTAGTTATTGGCGGGGAACACTGTTTTCCAGTCGTCCTTCATACTGATGACCGTCCAATTGTTCTTTTTCGCCTTGTCCATCAGGTTCTGGGAAAAGTGGCCGGAACTGCTGGCGGGGAGACCGTTGGCTGGGCCATAGGCGTATTCACGCTCTTTGTCATCGTGAAAGACCAGCATCATAAGGCGGGCACCCTGACTTGCACCGGTCCACTCAAGCATCTGCTGGTCACCGTCTGAGTTGCCGAATGCTGCTATTGGACGACGGCCGATGTGCTCATTGATGGCCACCGGCTTGCCTGCTTTGTCATTGATAAAGCCGATTTCCCCTAATCGTGTCAGAACCGGGTTTCCATTCTTTACTTCATAGCGTGTCTTGATGGAGGAACCGATGACTTGCTCTGGTGGTATCCCGTACAGCGATTCCGAAATTGGACGCATGAACTCTATTCCACCACCGGACACGATGTAAGTCTTGAATTCATTGTTCCGTAAGTATGCCAATAACTCCAGCATGGGCTGGTAGGCTGTTTCGGTATAGGGGCGGTTGAACCGAGGGTGCTGCGCTTGTTGAAACCATTCCAGTACGAGGGTGGTGAAGGTATCGGTACTCATGCCGGAATGTGAAGCCATCACCAACTCCAGCAAGCCCTTTTCACCACTGGCTGACAATGTTTTCATGTCGTTTTCAAGAGCAGCCTTGAATGGTTGTTGGCTTTTCCACTCAGGATGTTGTGGCGCCAACGTTTTAACACGGTCCAGGGCAAAACTTAACTGAGTATAGACGGGTTGTTCGGACCAAAGTGTACCGTCGTTATCGAACGTTGCAATCCGCTCTGCAGGGGGCACGAAATGTTCGGAGTTTTGATCAGTGACAGTTGCAACAAATTGAAGGATGCGTGTTTTGGTCTGGCCGTCTTTCCAGGAGGGCAGGGGGTCTGAAGCCCAGGCGAAAGTGGACATTACGATCAGGATGGCAATGAGATGTATGCGTGCCAATGTTGATGTGATGATCATGATTCAATTCTCCTGTTACCTTTTTTCCTTCTGGCCATTCGACTATGTATTACCCTATACCGGCATTGTACATGTTAGATGACAAACCGGGAGGTTGGCACGCCTATGTTGGCCTCATTGATATTGGAACCACTCTACCTCAAAACAACTTCAGGAACGAGGGAATCAACATCGCATTCACCAGATCGATGAAGAATGCACATACCAGGGGGACGATGATGAATGCCAGATGTGAGGCGCCGTAACGGGTGGTGACCGCCGACATATTGGCCATAGCGGTGGGGGTTGAACCCAACGCAATACCACCAAAGCCCGCGCACACCACCGCGGCATCATAATTGCGCCCCATTAATGGAAAGATCACAAACAGATTGATCACCAGTGCCAGAATCAGCTGTGCACTCAGAATTGCCACGATGGGGCCCGCCATTTCCACCAGGGTCCAGAGTTGCATGCTCATCAGTGACATGGCCAGGAACGTACCCAGTGATATATCCGCTATCAGTGCCATGGTGGGTGTACGGGTGGGCCAGGGCATCCCGGTCAGACGCGGAAACGAGGTGGGCACCAGGTTAGTGATCAGAATGCCTGCGAACAGGCAGGTGACGAATAAGGGCAGCTCCAAACCGGTTTGTTGCAGCAGCTCATTCAGGAACAGACCCAGCACAATGCACACATGAATGGCCAGTATGCTGTCCAAAAACTGGAATGAAGTGATGGTGGGCTGGGTTCCGCTTTGTGCAGTGCCTACGTCCAGTGGCTCGGCGTGTACCGGCTTAAGGTTATGACGATGGATGAGGAATTTGGCGATGGGTCCCCCCATCAAGCTGGCCAGGATAAGACCGAACGTGGCGCAGGCCAGCCCAATCTCCATTGCGTTGGCGATCCCGTACCCTTCGCTGATTTTGGGTGCCCAGGCAATGGCGGTGCCGTGGCCGCCGATCAACGACACCGTGCCGCCGATTAAGCCCACCGGCCCCGGCTCCCCCAGCAAGCGTGCTACGGTAACGCCGGTGATGTCCTGCAAAACCATAAAACCAATGGTGGCGGTTAACAGGATGATGAGCGGCTTGCCCCCTTTCAGCAGATCCGCCAGGCTGGCATTGATGCCGATGGTGGTAAAGAAATAAACCAGAAGCAAGTCCCGCGCCTGCAGTTCAAACGTGATGGAAATGTCGAAGAAGTAATACACTATGCCGGTCAGCAATGAAAAGAACAGACCACCGCTGACCGGTTCGGGAATGCTGAACTCCCGCAGAAACCTGACTTTTTCGTTGACGCGCTTGCCAATAAAGAGAACCAGTATGCCGATGGTGAACGTAATGAACGAGCCGACCTGAAGCGAATCTTCGACCATTTGGACCACGGAAGATCTCCAGCAATGCAGATGGGTAGGGTTGATATCCGCGATTGTGCATGATCCAGGTTGCGTTAACAACACTGGCAAAACGAGGCTATTTGCATGCGGGCCGGGATCGGTGATAATCGTTGACTACTCACACCACCTGATACTCGCTGCCATGGTCGGCTTCCGATGCTCAAACTGTTTGAACGTATTTTTCCCGGTGAGAAACACATGTCCTCCAGCTACCCGGAGCAGCTGATCAAGAAGGCGGTGGAACGGACGGTGGACGCCACTGATCCCCGTGTGCGTATCCTGGGTCACTACGGAAAACAACTGCGTCCCGCGGTGCTGCATGCCATGGATCATGTGATCGGGCTGGTGGATGCCCTGGCCGCCCCCATACCCATGACACCGGCAAACCATGCCACAGCGTTATCTCTGAACGTCATGTTTTCCTCCGGTGACAGCCTGCTGGATTGTTTGCGATGGGACGTGGCCCTGCGGGATTTTCTTTCCGCTGAGGGGGTAACTGAGGGCTCGGTGTTTGCGCTGTTGATGGCTAAACCGTCCCGCCGTCACATTTTCGGCCATGACCTGATCGAAGGCAAAATGATGAGTGACGTTCCCCTGACGGTGATCAGTTTTGATGACCATCGACTGGTGGGGTTGGCCAGGGATGAGGTGGAAACCCGCCGCATTTTGAAATGGCGGGCTTTTGATTACATTTTGGTGACAGCGCTCAACGCCGTGACTGAGGCTCAGACCCTGCGCACCGGGTTGAAATCCCGCAAGCAACTATTAAAGGCCAAGCTTGATATCCTTAATCGCAGTAGTGGTAAACCATTGCAGGGTCCACTGGGGCCTGAAAAACAAAAGATCCAGGAACGCATGGCGCAGGTGGAAGCGGAGTTGAGTGACATCGGGGCTGAGGATACGGTTCTGCATCAACACCTTGAATTGATTGGCCGAACGTTGCTGGCCTCTGATCAGCATCTTTTTTGTAACCCGGAAACCCTTTACATCGACCCTATGCAATACCTGCGTGATGCAAGTCACCCCAAGGCTCGGGCCGTACCGGTGCAGTTATTGCATGATGCCCAGGGGGCTCAATGGGCGATCCAGCTGGTCAGCATACCCACTGATTGCATTGCTGAACTCAGGTAGCGCAGAATGTAGCACTGTGTATGGGGAGTCTACTCAACAAAGCACCCCCGTAAAGAGTCTGGGTAAGGGATGTGGTTGAGGGTTGAGGGTTGAGGAGGTGGTTGGGGAATGGGAATGAGCGATCAAGACAACAGCGATCATGAAAATCATGAACATGGGCCTGATGCTGTAACAAAAGTTGAAGCAGGCGCCAAACGCAAAAGCAAATCCAAAAAGCGCCAAAAGAAAAGTGATACTGCATCCCCCCTCAGCCGCAAAGCATACCTGAAGGCGCTGCGTGGCCTGCACGAGGAACTGGTCAAACTGCAGCTTTGGGTGAAAGATAAGGGCCTGAAGGTAGCCATTGTGTTTGAGGGTCGCGATGGTGCTGGCAAAGGGGGCACCATCAAGGCCATTACTGAACGGGTGAGCCCCCGGGTGTTCCGGGTGGTGGCGCTACCTGTGCCCACAGAAAAAGAAAAAACCCAGATGTATATGCAGCGTTACATACAGCACTTTCCGTCGGCAGGGGAGGTGGTGATCTTTGACCGTAGCTGGTATAACCGGGCAGGCGTTGAACGGGTAATGGGGTTTTGCACAGAAGAGCAGGCTGTCAAATTCCTGGAGGCGGTGCCCCTGGTGGAGCGTGCCATGGTGGATTCTGGCATTATCCTGTTAAAGTACTGGCTGGAAGTCAGCCCCGAGGAGCAGGAACGGCGGTTGCGTGATAGGATCGACGACGGTCGCAAGATCTGGAAGCTCTCACCGATGGATTTGAAATCCTTCGACTGTTGGGATGATTATTCCAAAGCCCGGGATGAGATGTTCCAGGCCACCGACACCGCCTGGGCGCCCTGGTTCGTGGCCCGCTCTGAGAACAAGAAGCAGGTACGTTTGAATGTCATCCGTCACATATTGGACCACATACCCTATGAATCACTGCCCAGCAAAGAGCTAAAGCTTCCCAAACGTAAGATCGGGCGATATAAAGAGATCAAATACCCGTTTCGTTGGGTCCCGGAGAAGTACTGATTCCTGGCCATTTTGATGTACCGATAGATCCCTAACCACTCACCGTTCACCCATGTCGAATCATGACGAATAAGGAAAGCCGCGATGAATGAACACAGCAAAGACGAGCAGGGCACCATACTGGCATTGCTACAACGGCTGGAATCCCAACGTATACCCAGATTGTTGGAGATTCTGGAGAACGTGGAAAAGGGCGAAGTGCTGGCGGATCTGGAGATCAGCTATCTGGAAAACGCCATGAAGGAAGCCAGTGACAACCGGCAGCACATCAGCAAATACCCGGAGTATCAGGATGTGGCGGTCAAGCTGGTGGAACTCTATGAGAAGATAACCGCAAAAGCCCTGGAGAATCAGAAGGCCAAGAAATAGATCCACACCCAGTATTCGGGCGCTTTATCGGAGCCGCTATCCCATGCTTAATTACGACTCGAAACGTCCCATTGATTTTATTGTGAGTGTGGGCCTGATTCTGATCCTGGCGGGGCTGTGTTACCGGATCTTATCTCCGTTCTGGGGGTTGTTGGTGTGGTCCATGATCCTGGCAACGGTGTTGTATCCCCTCCATCAACGTATTTCCAGAGCGTTGGGGGGGCGACACGGTTGGGCTGCCGGCTTGATGGTGCTGGTCACATTTGGGTTGGTCGGGGTGCCGGTTGCCCTCTTATCCAGCTCACTGGCGGATTCCATCGTCTGGCTCATCGATAATGTGCGGAGCAATTCCCTTCATATTCCCATGCCCCCCGAGCAGCTGAAAACGCTCCCCCTGCTGGGTGAAAAACTGTTTGATGCCTGGGTGCTGGCATCCTCAGACCTGCCGGCGCTGATTCACCAAATGCAGCCCAAGATTGGCGAGCTTACCCGCAGTGCATTGTCCTACGTTGCGGATCTGGGCAGCGGTATCCTGATGTTTTTTGTTTCATTCATCGTTGCTGCCATCATGATGGTGTTTGGCAGCAGCGCCTCTTCATTGGGCCGCTCCCTGGCCGAGCGGGTGGCTGGCACTGAACGGGGCGCGCGGTTCTTGAATCTGGCCACCACCACTATCCGTGCCGTGGCGTTGGGCGTGATCGGTGTGGCCGCGCTGCAGGCATTGATGATCGGAACCACCGCATTGGCCTTCGGCATCCCCGGTGCAGGGGTGCTCTCCATTGTGGCGTTGGTTCTGGCCATTATTCAACTGCCGGTGTCATTGGTGACGTTGCCCCTGGTGGCCTGGGTTTGGTTGGGTGGAGAATTTGGGCATATTAATGCCATCGCCATTACCATTTTGTTGCTGTTGGCCGGGCTGATCGATAACTTCCTGAAACCGGTGTTTCTCAGTCGTGGTGTTGATGCGCCGATGCCTGTCATTCTGCTGGGTGCGCTGGGGGGAATGATTACCTCTGGCGTACAGGGTATGTTCGTGGGTGCAGCCGTTTTGGCCATAGGGTATCAGGTGCTTATGGGCTGGCTGCAGGAAGGTTTGCCTGTGCCCGCCAATCAACAACCAGATCAACAACCTTAAACTCATACAAAAAAAGCGAAAACAGGATATGTATGAAAACCTCACCTTGATTGGTGGCTTTCTTCTGGTCTACAGCCTGGTGGCCGGAGGTGTTGAGCGCACCCGGGTAAGCGGCCCCATTATTTTTACCGCATTCGGGTTGTTGATTGGTCCGATGGTCTTCGATCTGCACAGTATGGAGATTGATGGAGACGTTATCTGCAGTCTGGCGGAAGTCACCCTGGCGGTGGTGCTGTTCACCGATGCGGCCGGTGCGGATGTCAGGATTCTAAAACGGTTCGGTGGGATCCCCGCCAGAATGCTGTTGATCGGGCTCCCTCTTACCATCCTGTTGGGTGTGGGGGTCGCGGTGTTGTTGATCGAGGATCAGCCCATCCTGCTGTTGGCGCTGCTGGCCACGATGCTGGCGCCCACCGATGCGGCACTGGGCAAGGCTGTGGTCAGCAACAAAGCCATTCCCAGTGAAATCCGGGAAAGCCTGAACGTGGAAAGTGGTCTCAATGATGGCATCTGCGTGCCTATACTGTTGGCGTTTCTGGAGTTGGCCCATGGGGCATCGGGAGAAGCACAACCTTTAGGCTTGGTGGTCAAACTGTTAGTGGAAGAAATCGGAATTGGCCTGGCGGTGGGCCTTGGGGTTACCTGGATCGCCGTCAAACTGTTCCGCTCGGCGCAGGTGCGCGGCTGGTCAACCAAAACCTGGATGCAACTGTCAGTGGCCGCGCTGGCCATCACCTGTTTCTCCCTGGCACAGTATCTGGGTGGCAGTGGTTTCATCGCGGCATTTGCGGGGGGCCTTCTGGTGGCCTTCATGGGTCACAAGCACGCCAAAGTGATGCATGAAGAGGTATTGGTCTCGTCAGAAGGTGCCAGTGACGCGCTGGCACTGGTGACCTGGGTGTTGTTCGGCTCGGCAGTGGTGGGGCAACTGGTGGAACATCTCACCTGGCTCATTCTGTTGTATTCAATATTGAGCCTCACGGTGATTCGCATGGTCCCGGTATTCGTTTCGCTGTGGGGCAGCGGTGTGGATACGGAGGGCAAATTGTTCCTGGGCTGGTTTGGTCCCAGGGGGCTGGCCAGTATTGTGTTCATGGTGCTCATCGTCAACAGTGGCATGCCGGACACCGGACCTTTGGTTGCCACCGCCTCCTGTACAATTGTTCTCAGCATCCTGGCCCACGGCATTACGGCCAACCCCTGGGCTCGGGGTTATGCACGCCGACGCTCCAAGGTGAAAGCCTGAACCTATGAGCACTTGCTGCCAACAAGTAATAACCGTGGGGCCAAAGCAAATGATTGGGTTGAATCATCTTTGCTTGTGGCTACGTACTCTTGGCTGCGGTCTAAGTTTCGTGTTTTATCTGCTGATGGGGCTGTCCTCCTTGGCCCTGGCTGCAGAGGCCGAAGTTGGTTCCGAAGACAAGGCCCCCTCCATGTTTGAAGGGGAGGACGGCCAGTTCGACGTCAGTGGTTTTCTGGATCAGGCCTATGGCTTTCTTCCGGTGATGATCCCCATCACCGAGCCTGCTGTGGGCTACGGCCTGGCCGCTGGGGTGATGTTCATCAGTTCGCCCCTGGGCAGCGCCACTGAGTTGAAACGCCCCAACATCACTGCGGTAGGGGGAATGAGAACCGAAAATGGAACTGAAGGCCTGTTCACCGGGGATATTCGCTATTGGATGGATGGGCGGTTGCAAACCCTGGTGGGTTACTTCGATGCTTCTGTGAATCTGGATTTCTATGGTATCGGCAAGAACGACGTTCTGGCCGATCATCCCCTTCGCTATAACCTGGACCCCAGACTGGCCATTGGCCAGGCCAAGTACCGATTGGGCGATACCCGTATATGGGTGGGGCTGGGGTACGCCTATGCGGATATCGACGTAAGTTTTGATGTGTCGGGCGACGTGCCCTGGTTGCCGCCCTTTGACAGCAATACCAAGATCGCCGGACTGTTGCCTTCCGTGAGCTATGATACCCGGGATAACGTATTCACGCCGGTCAAGGGCAGTTATCTGGAATTGTCCGGTGGCTGGTTCGGCCCCAATCTGGGTGGTGACGATGAGTTCCAGCGCCTGAAATTGCTCGGCTTGCATTACCGTCCGCTGAGCTCGGACTGGTTCCTGGGGTTGCGCCTGGATGGCACCGCGAGTTTTCAGGAGCCACCGTTTTATTTGCGGCCCTATATCAGTCTGCGGGGTGTGCCTGCCATGCGCTACCAGGGTGATGAGGTGGCACAGGTTGAGGCGGAGCTGCGTTGGCAGTTGTGGAATCGCTTCAGTGTGTTAGGGTTTGCCGGCGTTGGGAAAGCCTGGAGCCAAGCGGAATCCCGGTTTGAGGGCAAGGGGGATGACAGTGAGCATGTACCGGCCGGCGGCTTCGGATTCCGCTATGAAATTGCCCGCAAATACGGCATACATGTGGGAATGGACTTTGCCTTCAGCGAAGATGAAGAAGCCTTCTACATTCAAGTGGGCAGTGCCTGGTCCCGCCCCTGATGCCAACTGAGTCATACCCAGATTGAATCCGTTTTCCCGAGTCTTGCTTATTACACTGCTGGTTACCATGCCGCTGACCGGTGTGGGCGATATTGCCGATGATCTGCTGCAGCGCCGCACCAACGCAGTGTTGGCGGTGATGGGCTATTCAGTGGTGCCGGACGTCACCACCAGTACGCTGTCCATCACCAATACCGAATCCGGTGACCCACAAATGACGATGAGCCAGCTTGCCGGGGGCTTTACCATCAGTCGGGATGTTCCGTTGTATCTGGAGGGAGGGGTGGCCTACAGTCGTTACGATCCCACCTTTGCCTATACTGACGGTGCGGAAACCCGGGACATTCCCCTGAAGTGGACCAGCTTTATGGTCACCGCTGGCGTGGGCTGGGATTTCAGGATTCGCAAGAATCTGGTCATCCGTCCCATTGCGGATTTTGCCTATGGCCATCTGGAAAGTGATGTTTCCATCGCTGGCCGCTATCTGGATTATGTGAAAGATAAAGAGTTCGAGTTTTTGGATGGGGGCAAACTGGATGCGGCCGGTTACGGTGGTTCCATTATGTTGGACTATGAAGATTACCAGCCAGCACGGGATATCGACATCGAATGGCGTTACAACTATGTCGTGCTGGAAAACTACCAGTCCACCGGCGATTTTGTCGATGGGAAAAGTGATGCCATCTCCACCAATCTTTATATGCGATGGCGGGTGCCAAGTCGATGGCAGCTGTTAGGTCGGCCCTTTCGGTACGTGTATGAGGGGGCCCATTCGACGTTCTTCGGAGATCAGGTGGAAGTGATTGGTTTCGACCACTTGACCTCCCTAGGGTTGGGTGGGGAGCTGGACACCAGCGCCTATGACATCATCGTCTCAAGAGTGCGCCTGGTGTTGCGATATCGTTTTGGGGATAACGTCCGCGGCCATGCTGTGGGGCTCGCAGCCAGTTTTTGAGCGTGTGGCTTGCAGAACAAAAAACCAGACCAAGGCCCCAATCTCTCAAACCTTCTTCACGAATTCCGATTTCAACTTCATCGCCCCGATCCCGTCAATCTTGCAATCGATATCGTGATCGCCTTCGACCAGGCGGATGTTCTTCACTTTCGTTCCCACCTTGACCACCAGGGAACTGCCTTTTACTTTCAAATCCTTGATCACGGTAATGGTGTCACCATCCTGCAAACGATTGCCGTTGGCGTCGTTCACCATCAGGCCATCGTCAACCCGTTCTGACTCACCGGCGACCCACTCATGTCCGCACTCCGGACAAACCAGCATGGTGCCGTCTTCATAGGTATAAGTTGAACTGCATTGGGGGCAAGGGGGTAGTGTGCTCACGAATGGCTCCGCTGGGGTGGAATGTGATGGTTGATTGTGAAGGTCGGGTGACTGATCCGGCTATTTATCCGTGTTGAGCTGCGCCCGGGTGGCGTAATCCACGCCGTGCTTGTCCAGATAGTCTCGAATAAGCTGGCGTACCACCTGGGAAGGAGTCAAATCCTGGGCTGCACACAACTGTTCAAAGGCGGATTTTTTGACTGGATCTATGAGCACCGTCAGGCGAGCAGTCTTGCTTTCCATGTCGAAACCTTTGCTGTCAGTATGATAATGCCATGATAATAACATTATCATTGTAAAATAATAGTATTATAATCAGACTTTGTGATGTTGTGGAGTTCACCGCAATGCCCAACCGTGCCCACTTGTTTTCGTTGCGAATCGCCCATGCCATGCGGGAGAGCTGCCTGCAGGAGCGCTACGGTCTGGACCGGCTGCGCAAGGATGCCTTGGCGGGGGTGGCGGTGGGTATCATTGCGATTCCCTTGGCCATGGCGTTGGCGATTGCCAGTGGAGTGGCGCCGCAGTATGGGTTGTACACCGCCATCGTGGCCGGGTTGGTGATTGCACTCACCGGTGGCAGCCGCTTCAGTATCTCTGGCCCTACGGCGGCGTTCGTGGTGATCCTGTACCCCGTTGCCCAACAGCATGGCTTTGCCGGCTTGCTGATGTCCGGTCTTCTGGCGGGCTGCATTATGGTGGGCATGGCGCTGCTGCGTCTGGGCCGTTATATCGAATACATCCCCGAACCGGTCACCCTCGGGTTTACTGGAGGCATTGCCATTGTCATTGCCACCCTGCAGGTCAGGGATTTCGGCGGACTGGCGATCGAGAAGATGCCGGAATCCTATCTGGGGAAACTGTTCGCCTTGGCCGCCGCGATACCGGACGCATCCTGGGCCAATTTGCTGGTGGGGGCGGTAACGCTGCTGACCTTGCTGGTGTGGCTGCGCGTCAATAAGGCGGTGCCGCCCCATTTACCGGCGGTGGTCATCGGCAGCGTGCTGGCCTGGGGCCTCAGTCAACACGGGGTCTTCGTGGATACCATCGGAACCCGTTTTCACTATGAGCTACCCGATGGCAGCATCGGTAACGGCATCCCACCTTTTGCGCCGCATCTGGACTGGCCCTGGTCTTATCCCGGGGCTCAGGGCGTGCCATTTGAGCTGTCTCTGTCCACCATCGAGGCCCTGTTGCCCGGCGCGTTTGCCATTGCCATGTTGGGCGCCATCGAATCCCTGTTGTGTGCGGTGGTGTTGGACGGCATGACCGGGAAGCGTCACAGTGCCAACAGTGAATTGTTGGGGCAGGGCATCGGCAACATAGTCACCCCGTTCTTTGGGGGGATCACCGCCACCGCCGCAATTGCCCGTTCTGCCGCAAACGTCAAAGCCGGTGCGCAATCGCCCGTCGCTGCATGCATCCATGGGATGGTGGTCTTGGCCGCCATCGTGCTACTGGCACCCCTCTTGGCCTATTTGCCGATGGCCTCCATGGCGGCATTGTTATTGATGGTGGCCTGGAATATGAGTGAAGCCCCCAAAGCCTTGCACCTGCTCAGAACCGCGCCAGCCGGGGATGTCCTGGTGTTCATCACCTGTCTGTCATTGACGGTGCTGTTTGATATGGTGATCGCCATCGCGGTAGGTATCGTGCTGGCTTCTCTCCTGTTCATGCGCGAAATCGCCACCATGACCCAGGTGAAAGACATCACCCGTAAAACGGCAGCGCTGCCCGATATTTCCGTTCCGGATGGATGGCAGGTTTTTCAAATCAATGGGCCCTTGTTTTTTGCCGCAGCGGATCGGGTGTTTGGTGAGCTGTCGCAGATGGTGGCCGGTGTGAAAGGCGTTGTACTGTACATGGATGCGGTGCCCCTGCTGGATGCGGGTGGCCTGTCGGCGTTGCAGAAGTTTCTCGCCCTGTGTCGTAACCAGTCGACTCAGGTGGTCATCACCGATCTGCAGTTTGCGCCCCTGCGCACACTGCGCCGCGCAGAACTGCAGCCGGTTCCCGGCGCACTGGCGTTCGCCAGTACGCTGGAAGAGGCCCTGAAATCCACATCATAAATAGTTTCCGCTCAGAAGACTCAGTGGGGCGTCTGTGCCGCAAAGCCCTGTATAAGAAAGTGCACATCCCGCATGCCTTTTTCAATCAGGCTACCCTGGGCGTTATACAGCATCAGCCAGGTCTGAAAGTGTCCCAACAGACAACTGAGAATGGCATCGATGATGACATCCGTGGCGACATTCCCCAGGGCGCCATCTTTGCGTGCAGCCGCAAACAACGGCTCCACCGCAGGCAGGAATTGAGCCATCCTGGATTGATAGCTGGGCCCTATTTCTGACAGGCAGTGACCGCCATCCCGCAGAATCAACAGGCATAGTTCACGGTTCTCCTCCCCAAACCTGAGAAAGGCGCGGGCGATTGCCATAAGGCGTTGCAGCGCCGGCTCCGGGCTGGCCACTTCCTGCAGCGCCAGCATACCCAAGTGATTGAACAGCTCTTTCACCATCTCCAGCAGCAGGTTGTCTTTGCTGCCAAACAATTTATAGATCGTCGCCTTGCTGATGCCGGTTTGGTTGGAGATCACTTGCACTTCGGACTGGCGGAATCCGTGTTCGGAAAAAATATACTGTGCCGATGCCAGGATCGCGTCTCTTTTATTGAGGGCGGGTTGTCCCAGCCAGGTGGGATTGATCTTGGTTGAAGCCATAGAAATTCAAGCACTTATGGGTTGTTTGGGAACTCGGTTGCAATTATTTCATATCTGGAATAAATTGGCAGCAACTAAACGCATGCGTTTAGTTGTTTGCAGTGATAAAAAATAGAACAAAAATACTGCGAATATACGATCCTACTTACATAGAGGGTAAAGATAATGGTTGCCGAAGCTAAACGCATACGTTCAATCCGGCCCGAGACAATCTCCCACCAGCGGGGCTTTGAAACGCTGGCGCAGGAATACGATTACAGCGTGCCCATCAGTGCAGTGAAGGGACAGATCCCTGCCGCAGTTAGAGGTACGTTCTTCAGGATCGGGCCGGGGCGCAACAAATTGGGTGGGCAGGAATTCGGGCATTGGTTTGATGGCGATGGCATGCTGCACGCTGTGTCGTTCAAGGACGACAAAGTGGTATACCGCAACCGTTACGTACGCACACCCAAATACCTGGCAGAAACCAAAGCCAACAAAATCGTGATGCGCAGCTTTGGCCATAACGCGCCGGGCGGGATTCGCAACAACATTGGCCGCCTGCCCGCCAACTGCGCCAACACCAGCCTGGTGTATCATGGTGGCAAGCTGCTGGCCCTGTGGGAAGGGGGCCGACCCTGGCAGCTGGACCCGGCAACACTGGACACCATTGGTGAACACGATTACAACGGCAAGTTGGGCAAATTCAATGCTTTCAGCGCCCACGGCAAAGTGAATGCCCGCACCGGTGTTTATTACAATTTTGGTATCCGGCCATCGTTTTCCCCCAAAGGTGCTCTTACCGGTAAGGGGGCCATTGATCTTTACAAGATCGCGCCGTCCGGCAATCTGGTGGAGAAGGGGGCGTTCGAGGTGGATTACCTCAGCTTTTGCCATGATTTTGCGTTGACCGAGCACTATATGGTGTTCTTTCAGTCCCCCATTGCCATGAAATCACCGTTACCCTGGCTGGCGGGCCTGATTCCCTTTGACCAGGCCATCGATTGGCGGCCGGAGCTGGGCATGAAAGTCTATGTGGTACGCACATCCGATTTTGGTCTTGAGCGGGTGTTTACCCTGGACAACCCCTTTGTGGCGATTCATTTTTCCAATGCCTGGGAAACCGAGGCCGGTACCATTGAGCTGGATCTGACCCGGTTTGAGGATTTCTCGGTTAACCAGTTGCTGCGCGATGTTTTCCACAGCCAGGGGGATTCCTTCGGCGGCACCTTCTGGCGCTACAGCCTGGATATGTCCCGCGGTGGAATCAATGCCAGACAATACCGCGATGCCTTGCCGGGGGAGTTTCCCCAGTGGGATCACCGCTATACCACACAGCCCACCTCGGTGATGTATGCCGCCTGTGGAATGTCAGATAACGCCACGTTTTTTGATGGCGTACAGAGTATCGACCTGGCAACCGGAGAAGTTAAATCCCATTTTCTGGGCGCGGGGCGATATACTTCGGAAGCAATGCACATCGCCGATCCAGATAACGGTGATGATAAACAAGGCTGGCTGGTGAGTATGGTGTATGACGCCAGCACCCACAAAAGTGAAGTCGTTATTTTTGATGCCGAATCCCTGAAGGAGGTGGCCGTGGTGCCGTTGCAGAATCATGTGCCGTTTGGATTTCACTGCGGCTACAGCCCCCGATCCTTTGTTCGCTGAGTTGATACTTGAATATGGTTAACGACATTACCCCTAAATCCGAACGTGAATTTGATGTGGTGCTGTACGGCGCCACCAGTTTCGTCGGCCGTTTTGTGGCGGAGCATTTGCATCAACGGCAGCAGGGGGATAATACCCTCCACATTGCCCTCGCTGGTCGGGATGCGAATAAACTGCAGGCATTGCAACGGGAATTGGCGATCACCGATATGCCGGTGATCAATGTGGATGCCGCAGACAGTGCGGGACTGTTCGCGATGGCCAGCCGCGCTAAGGTGATCGCCAGTACTGTGGGGCCCTATGCCCGCTATGGCTCAGCGCTGGTGCAGGCCTGCGCCGAAGCCGGTACGGATTACTGTGATCTGACTGCCGAACTCCCCTGGATGCGCGCCATGCTGGATCAGTATGGCAGCACAGCCAAAGCTTCCGGCGGACGCATCGTTCACGGCTGCGGTTTCGACTCCATTCCATCGGATGTGGGCACCTGGTTGTTGCAACAGAAGGCGAAGCAGCGTTTCGGTTCCTACTGTGATCGGGTCGAAATGCGGTTGCTGAAAGCCCGCGGTGGCTTCAGCGGTGGTACCGCTGCCAGCCTGACCGAAATGGTGTTCGAAGCCACCGACGATCCCCAGGTCCGCGCGGTCACCCTGAACCCCTATGGGCTTACCGAACCGGGGCAGAGCGGGCCACAACAGGATCGTATGTTGCCGAAGTACGACAGGGGATTGGGGCAATGGAGCGCCCCGTTTCTGATGGCACCGATCAATACGCGCGTTGTGCAACGCAGCCACGCCATTGCTGGAATGCCCTGGGGCGAAAATTTCCTTTATGACGAGGCGATGTCCACCGGCAAGGGGCTGCCAGGAATGGTGCTGGCAGCTGGTGCCACTGCGGCCCTGGGGAGCCTGATTGGCCTGAGTGCATTAAAAATGACGCGGCCGCTGATCAAAAAAATCCTGCCAAAACCCGGTAAAGGGCCGAGCCTGCGCACCATCGAAAACGGTTATTTTGTCATGCGGGCCACCGGTACCACCTCTGATGGCCGCCGCTTAGTCATGGACGTGGAGGGCGAGAAAGACCCCGGTTACGGCGCCACTGCACGCATGCTCGGTGAAGCGGCGTTGTGCTTGGCTGCCGACAGCAGCAATCAGGTGGTCGGCGGCGGGTTCTGGACGCCGTCCACGGCCATGGGTGAGGCGCTGGTAACGAAGCTGAGTCAGCATGCTGGCATCCGCTTCAGGGAAGTGGCGCAATAAATTGAACGGCGGCGGCTGGGTTTGCGATGGGTGTCCAAAGGCACCCACGTAAGGCACCCACGTAAGGCACCCACGTAGTGATAAATGGGTTCACTATGTTGAATCCGCATTCCATTTACAAAGTTACACATAAAGAAAGGTTGCGGCTAATTAGTGTCTGAAAGTAGACTACTTTATGTTTTGACACGGCATGTTGTCACATGCGAAGTTCTCTCCCCAATAGCCTTTAGATAAAAAGAATAAAGGAACGATCAGATGAATAAATTTGACCGCCGTAAATTCCTCGGTGGTGCTGCTGCTGTCGCGGCCAGCACGACCATACCCAATAAATCCGAAGCGGCATGGCGCCGGACCACGCGTTCGGAAGAACGTGTTGTCGTCATAGGCTCCGGTTTTGGTGGCGGTATCAGCGCATTGCGGCTGGCCCAGGCCGGTGTAAAAGTTCTGATGCTGGAAAAAGGCCGCTGGTGGCCCACTGGCCCGAACTCCAATACGTTTCCCAGCGCAACGGTGCTGAGCAAGAAGCATTTCTTTTATACCGCCTGGCCGGAGTATGGCGGCTTCCGCATTGGCCTTTGGCCCTATGCTGGAATTCTCGAAGCCATGCCTTCGCCAAACCATACTATCGTCTCGGCCTGCGGTGTAGGCGGTGGCTCATTGGTGTATCAGGGGATGACGCTGCAGCCCACCGAAAAGAATTTTACCGACTGGTTTCCGTCTGGCATCGACTACACCGAAATGGATGAAGTCTATTACCCCCGTGTGGCCGAGATGCTGAAGGTCAAAACCGCTCCGGACGAGTTGATCAACAGCGCCACTTACAAAGCTGCGCGAATCTTTGCTGATCGTGTGCAGGCAGCAGGCTACGACCTGACGAAAATCCCCATGCCCATCGACTGGCAGTTTGCCTTGGACGAACTCGATGGTTTGATGGAGCCTTCGTATACCAACGGCGATTGCGCGCTGGGTGTGAAGAACGGTGGCAAGCATTCAGTGGACGTCACCTACATTGATCAGGCGCTGGCCACCGGAAATCTTACCGTTGCCGCGCTGCACCATGTGCGTGAGATCGAGCGGGATGAAGACGGCTCCTGGTTGGTGTATGTGGATCGCACCAGCCTGCGCGGCACGGTGCTGGAACACAAAATCATAAAAACCCAAACGCTGATTCTGGCGGCCGGTACCGCCAACACCAACAAGTTGCTGCTCAGCGCGGCCGCGGAGGGAAGAATTCCTGACCTGCCCGACGAGTTGGGTCAGGGCTATGGCACCAACGGTGACCAGATTTACATCTGGAACAAAATGCCGGATAACCCGGGTCCCCGCCAGGGCGGCCCCGTGATCTACGGTAGTCGCGAATGGGATGATCCCAATCAGCTGGCGAATACCATCATTCAGGCCTCCATACCGCCGCTCCAGCCAGGCCGCGACTTTGCGTCCGCCATTCCCACCTCGTTGGTGCCAGGTATGAATGGCATCTCGGCAACCGATCCGACCTTGCCGGGCACACCGGCCACGATGCTGGTGGGTTTTGGTGTCAGCGCCGACCGTGGTCATTTCAGTTATGATCCGGTCAAGAAGCGGGTAGAACTCAACTGGCCACAGGACGGCGATGCTGCGTTAGCCGCCCGTATCCATGAACGGATATCTACCGTTGCTGGTCCCGAAAGCCAGCTGATCAACACCAACAAAACCGTTAACAGTACCTGGCACCCCCTGGGTGGTGCTTGCATTGACGTGGTCTGCGACCTGGACGGTCGGGTGAAAGGTCAGAAGGGGCTCTATGTTTTGGATGGTGCTCTCATGCCGGGCACCACGGCCGCTTGCAATCCATCCATGACCATCGCTGCAATCGTGGAGCGGGCCATGGATCGGATTGTGCAGAATGACGTGGGGACCATTATTTAAAGGGTTTTGTAGAGGGCAGGGCATATCTGGCTTGTTAAACCTGGCGGTGAAGCCAGATATCTGCCCGGCAAAATGGTCGTAAGGCCAACCTTTCCTTAGAGATGCTTTTGCTCGAATCCTTGGGCGGTGCATCCAGGCTCGTTAATGTCCAGCTACCAGAGAGTGGATGCGGTTGTAATAAGTTACCGCTCCCTTTATCCTTCCGGTTCCATATCCAGTCATTCCCTTTCTCCATTCCTAAACTGATTTCCAGAGGGCTTTTATTTGAGTCAAAGCAGCTTTTCATCCATCAATTTGAAACCTGAGCTGCTAAGCAACTTAGGGGATCTCGGTTATACCGAAATGACGGAGATCCAGGCGCAAAGCCTGCCTGCCATTCTCAACAATCGGGATGTGATCGCTCAGGGAAAAACGGGGTCCGGAAAGACCGCCGCTTTCGGCCTGGGGTTGTTGCAACGGCTGGATGTGAAGCGTTTTCGGGTGCAGGCGCTGGTGCTGAGCCCGACTCGGGAGCTGGCGGATCAGGTGGCCAAGGAAATCCGCTCCTTGGCGCGCGCCATTCATAACATCAAAGTGCTGACGCTGTGTGGCGGTATGCCGATTGGACCCCAAATAGGTTCGTTGGAACACGGCGCGCATATTATTGTGGGAACCCCGGGCAGGGTAGAAGAGCATTTGCGTAAAGGTACTCTTAAGCTGGATGACATAGACACCTTTGTCCTGGATGAAGCGGACCGCATGCTGGATATGGGCTTTCAACCGGCGGTGGATGCCATCGTGGAATACATGCAGGGGGAGCGACAGACCTTGCTGTTCAGCGCCACTTTTCCCAAGCAGATCGAGACCATGGCAAAACGGATTCTAAAAAATCCGTTGCGGATCGAAGTGGCATCCACCCACGACGATACCAGTATCCAACAGATTTTTTACCAGCTCCAATCAGAAGATCAACGTATAACCGCTCTCCGTCTGATTCTGCAATACCATGAACCTGAATCGGCCGTAGTGTTCTGCAACACCAAAGCGGAAACCCAGGAAGTGGCAGACCAGTTGAAAGCCTGTGGTTTCAGCGCTGTGGCCCTGCATGGGGATCTGGAGCAAAAGAGCCGGGACCAGACGCTGGTGCGTTTTGCCAATAGAAGTGCAGCGGTGCTGGTGGCGACGGATGTCGCCGCTCGCGGGCTGGATATTGAGGACGTGTCGATGGTGATCAACTATCACATGGCACGGGAAACGGAAGTCTATGTGCATCGTATCGGTCGCACCGGACGTGCCGGCAGCTCTGGATTGGCCTGCACCCTGGTCAGCGAGAAGGAAACCCATAAGGTTGAGCGGCTGGGGCACTTTCTGGATCTGACACCGGCTTATGAAACCCTGCCGCCATTGGGGTTGCTGGATCAAACTGTCAAGAATGCCGTCATGACGACCCTGCAGATCGATGGCGGTAAGAAGCAAAAGCTGCGGCCCGGGGATATTCTGGGCGCACTCACGGGTGACCAGGGAATCGAGGCCAAGGATGTTGGTAAGATTCAGATCTTCGACCTCCAGGCCTACGTTGCGGTTAAGCGTAATGTGGTCAAGCAGGCCCTGAAAAAAATCAGCGAAGGTAAATTAAAAGGCCGCACCTTCAAAGTGAGGCAGTTGCGCTAGTTGGCTTTTGTTCGAGGCATGTTTGGCCTGGGCCATTGGCGATGGGGTTATCCGTTGACTACACTTTAATCTATACTCAACCCTTTGGCCTCGGTTCATGATCCATGGCTGGACTGGAACCCCAAAATGCGTAACGCCACCCCGGAACTGCCGCTTCGTCTGCTGCTGCGCTTTTCTGATGCAGACTTCGAGCGGCGTTTCAATCAGCACTACCTGTATTACTACTTCCGCTTCGCGCAGGCGAGTCTGCTGCTGGGTGTAATGTTGATCCTGGGTGATTACCTGGTCGACCGCATCGGCATGGGCCACAGCCCAGGCAATGGCCTCCGTCTGTCGCTTGCCGTGCCGGTGCTGCTGGTCGCGCTGGCCTATTCGACTTTGCCAAACGCTCGTCGTCATTGGCAGTCCGTGATGGCAGGCGTCATCGTCACGGTCTCTGGCTGCCTGTTCTACGCACTGGTGCGCATCGATATCGAAGATGGCGCCGGTCTGAAGTCCTGGGTCGGCGTATTGAACTTCACCTTCCTGGAGTTCTACTGCTTTGTGATACTGGGGGTTCAGTTCCGCCATGCACTTGCCGGTGGGCTCACTATCCTGGCAGCGTTCGAGTATCTTCTGGCTACCCACGCGGACATGTCGCCGCCCCAGATTGCTTACTGGTCGTATCACGTTCTTACGGTGTTCATGCTGGCAGCCGGCATCGGCTGGTGGCGCGAATTCTTGCTGCGCAAAGAGTTTATGGCGCAAACCCGCCTCAATGATCTGCATGCCGAAGCCGAACAGCGGGCGCAACGCCTGGCGCACTATGACGAACTCACGGGCCTGCCCAACCGAAAACTGTTCGCAGAACTGGCGCACCCAACGCTGGAGCGCGCGCGACGCACCAATTCGGGATGCGCGGTGTTGCATCTGGAAATTGACCGCCTGCACAGCGTGGTGGACGTCTATGGCCGCAGTCAGGGCGATGCTGTACTGGCGGAGGTCGCCCTGCGCCTGCGGGCCTGGATTCGGGCCGGTGACCTGGCCGCGGTTCAACACGACAACGAACCTAGCGTGGTGGCGCGCATAGGGGACAGTACATTCACCATTCTGGTGACGGATGTGGGTAGTCAGGAGCGCGCATCGTTGGTTGCTCAGCGCCTCCTGGATGCCATCGCCGAACCCATAAGCATGCATGACGCACCGATAAGTATCCGCACTGTGGTGTTGTCGGCGAGCATCGGCATCTCGCTTTTTCCAGGCGATGCCCAGGACCTGACCGGTCTGACGCATCGTGCCGAACAGGCGACGCGGGCGGCGCGTGATGCGGGCGGCGCACAACACCAGTTTTTCAATACGGTGCTCAATGACCGGGCACGGGACCGCGTGCTGCTCGAAGCCGAGTTGCGCCACGCCATTGAACATGATCAGTTGTGCCTTCACTACCAGCCGAAGGTCGATGCGCAAAACGGTCGGTTGGTGGGAGCGGAGGCGCTGGTCCGCTGGCAGCACCCCCAGCGCGGCCTGATACCGCCTGGCTCATTCATCCCGCTGGCCGAGGAAACCGGCCTGATCGGCGGCCTCACTGACTGGGTTCTCAAAACTGCCTGTGCCAGCCTGGGACAATGGCAACGCCGGGGCCTGCCCGGTGTGACGTTGTCGGTGAACCTGCCCGCTTCCAGCCTGGCCGACGGGGGACTGCTTGAGCAACTGGAAGACCTGATGATCCACAATGTCCTGCAGCCGTCCAGCCTGACCCTGGAACTGACCGAGACCATGTTGATGCGCGATACCGGTGCGGCCATCGGCCGGTTGGAACAGCTGCGCGCCTGTGGCTTTGGTCTGTCTCTCGATGATTTTGGGACCGGCTACTCGTCGCTGAGTTACCTCAAGCGTCTGCCAATGAATGAGGTGAAGATTGACCGAGCGTTTGTCACCGACGTAGAGCAGGGCGGGCGTGACGCAGCGTTGGCCGCAGCGATCATCGCCCTTGGTGTCGAGCTGGGGATGGACGTGGTCGCCGAGGGCGTCGAGACGCAGGAACAGTCGAAGTACCTGCTCGATCACGGTTGCCGGCTGCAGCAAGGGTATCTGTTCTCGCGTCCGGTTCCACTGAATCAGTTCGAGCAGATGTTGGTTCAAGGCTCGGAGCGGGGTAGTTCAGGGTGAAATTATCGTCTGAATTCTACAAAATTCCCCCTAACCCCGGGATTTTGTGTAAATTGAAGTGAAGAATGCTCTTATTTTTCTGGGCAGCTGACTACTCATCGGTAGTGCACATGAAAGATTGATCAAATGGGCAAGAAACTAACGCGTACTTTCTTATTGTTCATTGGACTAGGGCTGGCTTATCACGCACTGTGTTACTTTGCCCGTTCATATGGACATTGGGACAATGACTACAATATTCCGGGCTTTTTCATTGCAGCCGGACCGATGCCGTGGAGTCTACCTCTGTTTGAGCACGTAGTTCAGGTGTTTCTAAAGGATATGCTCGGTCCGGCAGTATCAGGTCGAATCATCAGCGTTTTAGTTGCTGTAGGATTTGCTATAAATGCCACAATCATCAGGGCTTTAATGATCCTTGTATTTGAGAGAGTCTGTGTGCACAGGAAGGAGCTAGGTTGATAGCCAGTTCGCATTCCCATCGTGAGGCCGCGACAACGGCCAATAACACATATTAACAAGCCATACAAAATGGAATGGACAGTTCTAGTTTCAACCTAATTAAAAGAAAGCAGTAATCATGTTAACGAAGAAACCATTGCTGATAGCTCTACTTGCCATGTTCTTCCACCCAGCTTGGGCAAGTGAAATTGATGAGGCTATTGAGGCATATAACCATGACGATTATCAAACTTCTTTCCCTATCTTTAGTCGCTACGCACAACAGGGTGATCCCGAAGCACAAGCTTATGTGGCCGAAATGTATTACTACGGAAGAGGCGTACCACAAAGTTACGAAGCAGCAGTTACCTGGTTTGAGAGAGCTTCTGAACAAGGCAGCGCGGATGCCCAATACAACCTATCGGTAATCTATGAGCGAGGTGAAGCTTGGCCGACAGAACCAGACGCGGCCCTCAGATGGCTTCAGAAGTCAGCTGAACAAGGATTCCCCGACGCACAATTCAATCTTGCAGTGAAATATGAAAGCGGCGATGGTGTTCAGCTGGACTATGAAAAAGCGAAGCAATGGTATACCTATGCTGCAAAACAGGGCCATGTAGGCGCGCAAAACAATCTTGGCATGATATATGACACGGGCAAAGGCGTAACTATAAACTATGAGGAAGCAATGAAGTGGTTCAGGGTTGCAGCCGACCAAAATGAAGCGAGTGCCCAATCCAATCTGAGGTCCGGCCGGTAAAAGCGTTGGATTTAGCCACTTCACCCCTAAAGCATTGAATCATATAGATATTTACTTTCCAGTCTATAACGATTCCTGAAGCTGTTTAAACTGCCCCTGGATCACC
>NZ_RCHN01000023.1 GCF_003671495.1 Ketobacter sp.
CCGTTTGGTGCAAATTGGGCCATCAAATGGCCAAAAATGAAGAGATGCTTGGCTTGTTTTCTTGAGATTGGTGCCAGTTGGTATTTTGCAGGCCAATTACCAAGTTATTCAGAGGTTCCTTAGCTTTGTTTTTCTCTACAACTTCCTCTCTCTTATCAAAAGCAAGACTGTCATCGAATTTTCGACCTACATAATATTCAGGAGACTCTTTTAGGGAATGGTATATTTCTTGAGCTTTGATAGCCAAGACAGACAAGCAGTACAAATCAGTAAAACATACGTTGCTTTTTGTTTGTGAGAGCACGAATCGTAAATGATTAAAGGTTCGTTTGAGCTCTCGCGGGCTTCGTATTAGATATTTAACATAACGATGATATAGATAACTAAGTCGCTCTTGGTCACGTTCAAAACTATCCGTTAACGATTTGTCTGATAAATTCTGAAGTTCTATATCAGCCAGCTTTTGAAGATCATTGTGAGCAATAAGAGGCAAAGAAATCCGTAACTGAACAACTTTATCTAGATATTGGTTCGAATTTTCAATGCCGTGCTTTTCTAGTGAGCTTGCGAGATAAGTAGGATCAAAAGACAGCAAGAAAGATGTCCCAGGAAAGTCAGCTACAGCTTTTACCAACCTAACCACTTGAAACGCCTCATCTGGGGTCAGGCGATCAATATCGTCAATTATGACGACAATTGATACCCCAAGCTTTTTTAGAAGATCGTTAATCTTATTTTTTCTGCCAATTAAATCTAACTCTTTTAGCTTGCTAATTTTTTTAGTGGCTCCACCAACCACTTTGAAAACACCTTGAACTGTAGACGCCCAAGGCTCGACCCCAGGAATGAATTTCATGGCGTTAAACAATTCTGAATATGCCAAAAGCTCCTTAGCGGCTTTCAGCCCTTCTTTAGGTCTGTCAGGAATATTAAGCTGGGATGAAAACTGGACCAAAAAATCTTGAACTAATGCCTCTGCTTTACCAGCAAGCCACGGATTGTACTCAATTATCACAGGGCTATTTTCTTGGTTGCCTAATGATTTCTTGACAAGATTTATAACTGACGTCTTTCCATAACCCCATTCCCCTTCTAGAGAGGACGTCATGCAATCCTCACTAGGAGCGATACGAAGCACAGTAGCTAAATGTTCAGAAAAAGCCGCTCTTCTCAATAGGTCAGGGCTTTCCGAATCTCCAGTAATCGGCTGGTCATTATGATAGCTTCCCATGTACTTATTTCTTCCTTTCTATTCTTTCATAACTTGAAGTACCGAAATGACCTCAACTCATAACGCCCCAATCACTGGGCCAGCGGAGTGGAGCCAATTTTGTGGTATAAAGGAGCGTAGCGACACCACAAAATATTGCGCAACGTAGCTGGCTCCGCGTGCATTGGATTGTTAGGCGACGGGAGTGACATTTGGATTTCGCCAATTCCAAACAACGTCCTTATATTTATCATGCTTTGCACCAATAAGGTCATTCCGGTAATACTGCTCAATCCCATCTTTATTTTTCTCGAGAAACTCAATATCAATCGGCGTCAATCTAAACTGAAAGACATTGCCACTTAGATTGTATTTTTCCGGTGATTCGACCAATATTTCTGCTGTGTATAATCCCGACTTCCAGCTGAACGCATGTTTGATGAAATTATAGATATCTGACATTTCTTCGCATTTCAAAAACTCAAAAGGCTCGAATCCTTCTTTCTCTTTCTCAAATGCAAGTCTTTTAACTGCCTTCTCTTCGACTAACCTTTTATCGGATATAAAGGAAACTTCTTGGCATTGGATTAGCCTTTCTTCGATTTCCTTTAAATTCAGCTTTATTGCTAGAACGCTATTCTCCTTTTCATAAGGAATTGGCCCATCAGCCGTGTCCATTTTGCCAAGACTTTGCCTAATTCCCTGCCACTCAAAAAGCTTTTCCTCACCACTTTCGTGTTTTAATCGAATTCGAAAATTGGACACGACTATGTCGTGATTTTTAACTGAAAACGCCACTCTCATATTCAAGATTGGTCCCAGTGACGTAAACCCAATCTCCGCTGTTTTCTGGGTAATTATTCTAACTTCAGACTTGGTTAGGTAGCTCCTAATAACCGATATAAGATGAGGAGTCCATGCCAATGCTCCTAAAATAGCAATCCAATCAATGAACTTCATTTTTGCTCCTATCTGAATATTCGCCTAACAACTTAGTGAACCGAACCATTCGAGATATCCAAGTCCCGCTCTCCTAACCATCTGTTTTAATAACCAATTAAAAAGTATAGGTTATAAATCAATCCGGCAAAAGCTGAACCTTTCGTGATACCCAGGCCTGCAAATCACGGAACCTTCGGACTATCCCGTAACCCAATACCGCATGTACCGGTATATCCAAATCATGTTCCTTAACCGTACACCCCAGTCTACTGCATATAGGTATACGGCACTCTCAGGCCAGGAACCGATTGCTATGAATTTACAAGCACCAGCCTTACCCACATCAACATCACGGCCAGAAAATTCACAGTGAACAGGGCACCGCGTAATCGTATGTTGTCAGTCAATATCTGCACCGCGCTATGAATAAAACGACCAAGCAGAAACGTGACCGCGCATGCGATGATAAAACTATCCGTAACCCCGGTGGCAATACTCAAAATACCCCCAGCATAAAACAGCAGTGGCCATTCAAACTGGTTTGTCAGGTTTGCGCTTACCTTGGGCTCATAACGTGCCAGTTTGCGAAGCTGGCCCGACCGGGTATCAACGCCCCATGCGGAAGGTGCCCGCAATATTGTCAGCAGAACGTAGAGTAAGAAGACCCAACATACATGAACAAACATCAGAGTAATCAATATGAAATCGCCTTTTAATAACGGGTCTGTTCCCGGTTTGAAGGGGTTCTACCGTGCGGCCGGATGAAGGCTAAACGTGGATAAGCAAAGCAGACCCAACAAAACACACCAGTGCTACCAGAATTCCCCAAAAAGGTATTTTAAACCAGTACCTATATGCCAAGCACAAATAGATGCTGCCTGCAGCAACCGGCAAGATAGAAAACCAAAGCGAGCTTTCCACTGCTTCAAAATGGCACAGGGTCAACGGTATGTAGGTGGCGCTCAACAACATCAACCCCAGGCTATGGCTGGCATTGAATCCCACCCATGCGTTCCACATGCTGGTGTCTTTGGTTAAGCGGGGCGAAGTGCTTTTCATGGCATCAGCAACCGTCGCATCGTGGGGTGAAAACTTATCGGTGAGGAATGTGTAAATCAGATGGATGGCGCCCAACAGCCCGAGCACGGTAAATCCAGCTACCAGCAATACTTGATCCATGTTGTTATCCAGAAAGTGGTTCAGTCTACGTAGGAATAGTCTGGTAATTACCACTCTCTGTCAAAGCCTCCGTCATGCCTTAATCCCTGGCCACAATACCGCTTGCCCGCTCCGCCACCACCGGCATACCATGAGCCGTTCCGGTTATTGGATTGGGTGTATGGGTCACAACGCCGGGCTGCAGGGGCGTCTGTCTGCCGATCTGCTGGCCTTCGTTCAAAAGGGGATCTCCATCAGTGTGGCGTCGCGGGATCGGCGTTTGGTGCCGTCCGTGAGCCGGGCGCTGGCCTGTGTCGCGTCAGAGGATGGCAGGCAGCTGCGGCTGCTGGTGGTGCGTTCCCAAGCGGTGGAGCTGGTGCGGGATCTGGAATGCTGCGGCGCCATCGCGGTGGGCTTTACCGAACCCAGCACCCATCGCACATTGCAGATCAAAGGCGGGGATGCGGCGCTGGTACCGATCACGCCGCGGGATCAGGAGGCCCTCGCCCGCAGTGAGGTTGCCTTCGGTGGCCAGATTGAGCCGTTGGGATTCGACCAGGCCTATACCCGGCGGCTGTTCAGTGCCGGGCCCGATGATCTGGTGGTGATCGCGTTCACGCCGGACAAGGTGTACCAGCAGACACCGGGGCCTGCCGCCGGCGCCCTGTGGGAGCCCGGCTCATGACGCCCTCCCTGAGTGCCATTCGCCCGTGCCTGGAGGGCGCTATCCCCGGCATTGTGGCCACCTGCGATCTGCAGGGGACGCCCAATGTATCCTATGTCTCCCAGGTGCATTATGTGGATGCGGATCAGGTGGCGCTGTCGTTCCAGTTCTTCAACAAGACCCGCCACAATATGCTGCAGAATCCGCAGATGACCGCCTATGTGATGGACCCGGTGACCACCGCCCGTTACCGGCTGGCGTTATTGTATTTGCGCACTGAAACGGAAGGCCCCTTGTTTCAGGCCATGAAAGCCAAGCTGGCAGGAATTGCATCCCACACTGGCATGACGGATGTGTTTGAGCTGAAAGGGGCGGATGTGTGCCGGGTGTTGCAGGTGGAGCCGGTGCCGGGCGAGGTGGCGGCAGCGCCCACGTTAGCGCACTCGGGCCGCAATTGGTTATCGGTGTTGCGGGCCTTGTCGGAAAGCATTGCCCGTCAATCGGATCTGGCGGCATTGTTCGATGAAACCCTTTCAGCTTTGGCGCAGGCAGCGGGCGTGACCCACAGCATGTTGTTGATGGCGGATGCCCATCGACAGACGCTTTATACGGTAGCCACCCGGGGTTATGCGGATTCCGGGGTGGGCTCCGAGATTCCCCTGGGGGCGGGCGTGATTGGGGTGGCGGCGCAATACCGGGTGCCCATTCGCATCACGCACTATGCGGCGGAATACGGTTACGGTCAGGCATTGCGGGCCGCCTGCGCCAGTGACGCCCAGTTGGAAACCGCTATCCCCTTCCCCGGTTTGCCGCAGCCTCATTCCCAGTTAGCGTTGCCGGTGTTGCAAGGTGGGGATCTGCTGGCCGTACTGTATGTGGAATCGGAGCAGGCGGCCGGCTTCAGCTACGATGACGAGGACGCCCTGATGCTGCTGGCCCGTCTGTTGGCGGATGCCATCACGCGGCTGCAGTGGCAGCAGGAATCGGCCGAGAAGGAATCCCCGCCGTTTACCCCGCTGCACCCGCTTCAGGGTCAGCCGGTGGTGGTGCGTTATTACGCCAGTAACCACAGTATTTTTCTGGATGAGGATTACCTGATCAAGGGTGTGGCCGGGGCAATTCTGTGGCGTTTGCTAACGATCTACCATGCCGAACAACGACTGGAATTCAGTAATCGTGAACTGCGCCTGGATGCGCAGCTGCGTTTGCCGGAGGTGGACGATAACCTGGAGGCCCGGCTGATTCTGCTACGGCGCCGGCTGGCGGAAAAAACCGGCGCCCTGGCCCTGGTCAGAACCGGGCGCGGTCGTTTTCGTTTGCAGCTGAATCGGCCGCTGCAGCTGGAGGGGTTGCCTTAGCCGGCGTGGGCCAATTTACCCGGGGCTAATTCACTCGGGGTCAGGTGCAGTGCCTGTTGCAGGCGTTCCCAGTCGGTCGCGGGTAATTGCCCTTGGGCGATGCCCAGCGCGCCGTTGAACACGGCCTCTGGCGCGCCCAGCCGCATGCCGGTCAGAAACCCGTAACGTTCCGGGTGGTTAATGGACGGCAGTATCCATTGCAGGGTGGCGGCGTTTTCTTCCGGGGTCAGGGAGCTCACCAGGGCGTGTTCGATGGCCAGGATCTCGTCATCGGTATAGCCTTGCCAGAGGATGGCGTTGTTGACGGTTTCCTCCTCGTGCATGTGGGTCAGGTTATCCGCCACAAACAGGGCCAGGTTGCGGTACAGGTCGGCTGCCAGCGAATCCCGCTGTTCCTGGGCGGCGCTTGCCAGGCTGATGGCCGCTTGCTCCAGCGAGGCAATCATATCGGTATGGTGCTGGTGATGTTCGTACATGGCCTGGGCACAGCCGGGTTGCACGCGCTCCATGGCCGGGTGCACAAACTGGTTTTCGTGCTGCAGGTGCTTGCTGCAAAAATCCAGCAACTGTTGCAGCTGGTGCAGGGTGCGTTGGCAGGCGCCAGCATCGTGGGGGTCCATACGGCCTACGGCCAGCAGGGTTTCGGTCAGGTAAGATCGAATGCCTTTGTGGATCAGTCGGTAAATATCGTAGCGTTGGGGTGTCATGGTCTCTCTCCGTGATGGGGGCAAGTGTTGGTGCTGTCACGGAGCAAGACTACGGGGAAACGGCGGGGCTGTTTGCTAAATATTGATTAGGGAAATCCTAAGATTTCCCTATCAGAACGAGGACACCTTGTCGTAGTGGGGGTACTCCCTGGATTTGGCCTGCTCATAGCGCAGGGCGGCGCCGGCCACCTTGCCACCGTTGCCCGTGGTGAGCCAGCGTTTCACCCGGCCGGCATCCCCCAGGGGGGTCAGTTTACCGAAGGCGTCCAGCAGCACGATGGCCACTTCGCGGCCTTCCACGGTGCTGACCATGATCAGGCAGCGTCCGGCTTCGGTGATGTACCCGGTTTTGCTCAGCTCGATATCCCAACTGTTGCGGTGCACCAGTCGGTTGGTGTTGCCGTAGCCCAGGGAGTAGCGGGGTTTGCGGAAATGGGCGGTGTAACGGGGGGTGGTGGAGTATTCCTCGATCACCTTGTGTTTGGTGACCGCGGTCACCAGCTTCACCAGGTCCGCAGCGGTGGACAGGTTGCGGGAGGAGAGGCCGCTGGGATCAGCAAAGTGGGAATCCACCATGCCCAGGGACTGGGCTTTGCGGTTCATCTCGGCCACAAAGGCTTCCACCCCGCCGGGGTAGCTGGCGCCCAGGGTGTAGGCGGCCAGGTTCTCGGATGACATCAGGGCCAGGCGCAGCAGGTCCTTGCGTTTCAGGGTGGAGCCCACCCGAATGCGGGAATAGGCGTTTTTGCGGGTTTCCCGGTCCGGCTCCGGGATCATCACCCATTCCTCCAGATCCTGGGGGCCTTCCACCACCACCAGGGCGGTCATCAGTTTGGTCAGCGAGGCGATGGGCGTCTGCCAGTCAGAATGCTTGGAATACAAGGTGTTACCGTTTTCCAGCTCCACCACGGTGGCTTTCACCGAGCCCAGCTGGATGTCCGCCGGGGAGGGGGTTTCCAGGGCCTGGGCCAGGCCCGATAGCAGTATGAGAATGCCGGTCAATAATGTCTTGTAAGTCACTGGTCTGCATGGAATGTGGGTGGACGATATGTGCAGTATAGGGTCCCGTTTACGGGTCGGCAATGGGTCAATAGTTCGACTGGGTGTCGTCCAGGGGCTCGGCGGCGCCCAGATGTCGGTACACCAGAATGGCGGAAACCAGATAAATGATCATGGGCAACAGGAACACCGAGGCGGCGGCGGCCCAGCTCCAGTGCCAGGCGGCGACGGAGCCCATCATGGCCAATGTGGTGTTTACGACCGGCGTAAAGCACAGCAGTGCTGCTACAAAGATACTCAGCACCAAGGGTAGTTCCGTCCAAGCATCCATACCGGCTGTAATCGCAATCATGTGTGAAAAGCCGAGGATGATGTACGAAAGAGTGAATCGCACTTTCATCGTCAATTACCCCCTCATCAAATAGTCCATCGTGAACGTCTATTCGATAGAGTAATGTCGCTGCTCCCAAAGCGCTGGTGGTACTGCGCCATTTGTTTGTCTAATTCTTATCATACTGCGCCACGGCCTTATCCCTCTTGATCAGGCAGCCAACGCGGGACACGTCTTCTGTTTATAAAACATAAAAAACATTTATTGAAGTGAAAGTTAGTAAATACCCCCTGCGCCGGGGTGATAAATTTAATGAATTTGCCTTAAATGATTTTGCCGTGGCGCGCCCCCGGCGAATGGGGCCGCGCCACGGCGTTGGCAGTAACCCTTTATGAGTACCGATAGGGGCGGCCAGCCTTGGCCATATCCTCGTTGTATTGCTTGAAGATTTTTACCACCTTCGCCTTGGTCTCGGATTCTTTGGCAATTTCGTCCCAGAACTTGTGGGCGGCCTGTTCCACCTGATCCCACTCCTGGTCGGGGATGCTGGTGAGTTTCATCTTGGTGCCGTTGACCCGCAGCTTGGCTTCGCCGCCCCAGTACCACCACTGGCGATAGTAGTGGGAACTGTCCATGGTGATCTTGAGCAGTTCTTTCATCTTCTCGGGCAGTTCGTTGTAACGATCCATGTTGGCAAAGAAGGAGCCGATCCAGGCGCCGGAAATGTTGTTGGTGAGAAAGTAGTTGGTGACGTTGGCCCAGCCTACGGTGTAGTCCTCGGTGATGCCGGACCAGGCGATGCCGTCCAGTTCACCGGTCTGCACCGCCACTTCCACGTCCTCCCACGGAATGGACACCGGCACAATGCCGAACTGGGCCATAAAGCGCCCGGCAGTGGGGAAGGTGAACACCCGCAGGCCTTTCAGATCCTTGAGGCTGTTCACCGGGTTTTTGGTGGCAAAGTGGCAAGGGTCCCAGGCGCCGGCGGACAAATGTTTTACGCCCACTTTGGCGTATTCCTCTTCCCAGATTTCTTTCAAACCGTATTGGTTGAACAGCACGGGTACGTCCAGGGAATAGCGGCTGGCAAAGGGAAAGTAACCACCGAATACGGTGACTTCGGTGGGGGATGCCATGGAGTCGTCATCGGATTGCACTGCGTCCAGGGTGCCTTTCTGCAGGGCCCGGAACAGTTCGCCGGTGGGCACCAGCTGGTCAGCAAAATAAAGCTCAATCTGCATTTCATCGCCGGCAATTTTATTGAAACTTTCGATGGCGGGTTTGATGACGTGCTCGGCCAGGGCGGGGCCAGCATAGGTTTGCATGCGCCATTTTATTTTGGGCTTGGCGGCGTACAGGCGGGGCGGAGTCAGGGCAGCGGCGGAACCCGCCAGAAGGGCAGCAGACTTAATAAACGTACGGCGATCTTTCATTGGTTTATCCTCATTTACGTAGCAGTAGACTTCGGTTCAACACATGAATCGGTACAGCATTCAAATCATGACAGCGGGGTGAAGGTTTGGTTATGGTGTTGTTATGGGTTGTACACATAGTTCGGCAACCACAGGGCCAATTGCGGGAAGATCATAATGATGGTCAGGGCCAGCACCATGACCAGCACAAACGGCAGGATGGAACTGTAGATGTCCCGCAGGCTGATGTCCGGCGGTGCCATGGCGCGCATTAAAAACAGGTTGTAGCCAAACGGCGGGGTCATGTAGGCAATCTGGGTGGTGATGGTGTACAGCACGCCGTACCAGATCAGGTCAAAACCCAGGGCCTGCACCAGGGGCACATACAACGGCGCCACGATTACCAGCATGGCGGTGTCGTCCAGAAAGGTGCCCATCACCAGAAACGACAATTGCATCAAAATCAGAATCACCCAGGGGCTTAACCCCAGTTGTTCGGTGAACAGGTTGTCGATGGCTTTCACTGCCCCCAGGCCATCGAACACTGCACCAAAACCCAAAGCGGCCAGAATGATCCACATGAACATGCAGGAGATGCCCAGGGTGTTGCGCAGGGAATTTTCGAACACGGTTTTGTTCATGCGGCCTTTGAGGATGGCGGCCACCATGGCGGCCAGCGCGCCCAGGGCAGAACTTTCCACCAGGCTGGTCCAGCCGTTCACGAACGGCACCATCATCACCGCAAAAATGCCCACCGGCAGCAGGCCTGCCCGCAACAGCCGCAGCTTTTCGGCGCTGCTGACCTGGCGCTCTTCTTTCGGCAATACCGGGCCCAGCTCCGGCTGCAAGCGACAGCGGACGGCGATGTACAGAATAAACAGAGCTGCCATGATCAGCCCGGGCACAATACCCGCCAGCCACAACTGCCCCACCGGCTGGCGCGCAATCATGGCGTACAGCACCAACACCACCGACGGCGGCACCAGAATCCCCAGGGAGGAGCCGGCCTGCACCACCCCGGTCACCATGCGTTTGTCGTAACCGCGCCGCAGCAGTTCCGGCAGGGCAATGGTGGCGCCAATGGCCATGCCCGCCACTGACAGGCCGTTCATGGCGGACACCAGTACCATCAGGCCGATGGTGCCGATGGCCAGGCCGCCGTGGATGGGCCCCATCCAGACATGGAACATCTGGTACAGGTCATCGGCAATGCGGGATTCCGACAGGATGTAGCCCATGAAAATGAACATGGGCAGGGTCAGCAGCGGATACCAGTTCATCAGTTTCATGGCGGCGGTAAAGGGAATGTCGGCGCCACCGGTGCCCCACAGGGCCAGGGCCGCCACCGCCGCCACGGCGCCAATGGCCGCAAACACCCGCTGGCCGGTCATCATCAGCAGCATCATGAGGGCGAACATGGTGGAGGCGATCAGGCTATGAGACATCAAACTTCCTCTCTCTTATCCAGTTCCACACCCCGGATGCGGGCGATGTCCTTACACAATTCCGACAGGGCCTGCAGGATCATCATGATAAAGCCCACGCACATCACTGCCTTGATGGGCCACAGGTAAGGGCGCCAGGCGGTGCGGCTGCGCTGGTTGTATTCCCAGGAGTACATCAGGCTTTCGTAACCGCCATAGAGCAGCACGCCCAGAAAGAACAGCAGAAAGCACACGGTGAAGGTGTCCACCCAGGCTTTGGTGTGGGGTGACCACTGGCCATAGAACAGGTCCATGCGCACGTTGGCATTCAACTGGATGGAATAGGCGCCGCCCAGGATGTAATAGGCCACCATGGCGAACTGGGCGGATTCCAGGGTCCACAGAGAGGGCATAAAAAAGGTTTTGGAAATGGAGGACCATAGCAGTATGCCCACCATGATGAAGATGCTGTACATCATCAGGCGGCCGATGCGGCGATTGAACTGATCGACTAGCCGTACATAACCAACGATGAACCGTGGCATGCCGTGTTGCTACTCCCCATATCAGAAGAAAAGTCTGAATGATATTCCCAAGGGGCACCCGGGAAACTGCATCAGGTTGCCATGGAAACGTCATAACATCTTAGTGGGTTGGGAGCAAGTAATATGCCACCAGAAAGTGTCCGCTGATCATTTGTCACTTTTTTCCCGGGCTTCAAGCATGTAAATTGCAGGTAATGCTGTCCCATCCCTGCTCCTGCCGGAGACCACCGAATGAATCAGCTCCCTGCGCCTTTTTCTGAATACGACCGCACCGCTTTGACCAAGGACGCACTGAAGAAGGGCTTTCTGGACAATCTCTACTTTATGCTGGGCAAGTTTCCCTCGGTGGCCACCCACACGGATTACTACCTGGCCCTGGCGTACACGGTGCGTGACCGCATGCTGCACCGCTGGATCAGTACCGCCAGCACGTACACCGACCAGGGCGCGCGCACGGTCTGTTATCTGTCGGCGGAATTTTTGATGGGCCCGCACCTGGGCAACAACCTGATCAACATGGGCATCTATGGCGAGGCCCGGGAGATGGTGGAAGAACTGGGCCTGGATCTGGATGAGCTGATGGCGCGGGAGGAAGAGCCGGGCCTGGGCAATGGTGGTCTGGGCCGCTTGGCTGCCTGCTTCATCGACTCCATGGCCACCCTGGAGGTGCCCTCCATCGGTTACGGCATTCGTTATGAGTTCGGCATTTTCGAGCAGACCATCGTCAACGGCTGGCAGGTGGAAAAGACCGACAAGTGGCTCAAGTATGGCAACCCCTGGGAAATCGCACGGCCGGAGTGGACCCAGGAGATCAAACTGGGTGGCCACACTGAACGGTATACCGATGAGGAAGGCCGCCTGCGCATTCGCTGGGTGCCGGCCAAGATCGTCAACGGCATCCCTTACGACACCCCCATCCTGGGGTACAACAACAATACCGGCAACACCCTGCGCCTGTGGAAATCAGAAGCGCCGGAATCCTTCGATTTTGAAACCTTCAACCGGGGCGATTATTACGGCGCGGTCAACAAAAAAGTCATCTCGGAAAACATCAGTAAGGTGCTCTACCCCAATGATGAACAGATGAGTGGCAAGGAGTTGCGGCTGGAGCAGCAATACTTTTTTGTGTCCTGCTCGTTGCGGGACATGCTGCGCATTCTGCAGCAGCAAAAACTGCCCTTGAGCCGGTTTCATGAAAAGTACGCGGTGCAGTTGAACGACACCCACCCGGCCATTGCGGTGGCGGAACTGATGCGGCTGCTGGTGGATGAGTATCTGCTCAGTTGGGAGGACGCCTGGGACATCACCCAGCGCACATTTGCCTACACCAATCACACCCTGTTGCCGGAAGCGCTGGAGCAGTGGCCCCTGTCCCTGTTTGAGAAAGTCCTGCCGCGCCACCTGGAAATCATTTACGAAATCAACGACCGCTTTCTGGAAGAGGTGCGCATGCGTTTCTTTGGTGACGAAGCGCGGGTGGCCCGTTTGTCCCTGATCAATGAGGGTGGGTCCCGCTACGTGCGTATGGCCCATCTGGCCTGTGTCGGCAGCCATGCCATCAACGGGGTGGCGGAACTGCATTCCGAATTGCTGAAGCAGGATGTGCTGAAGGATTTCTATGAGCTGTGGCCGGAGAAATTCCAGAACAAGACCAATGGGGTTACGCCGCGGCGCTGGATGGTGCTGTCCAACCCGAAACTCTCGCACTTGATCAGTGAACAGATCGGCTGTGAGTGGGTCTGCGATCTGGACCAGTTAAGCAAACTGGAGCCGCTGGCAGAAGACGCGGGCTTTCGCAAAGCCTGGTGGGAGGTCAAGCGCGCCAACAAGGAACAGTTCTCACGCTTTATCGTCAACCGGACCGGGGTGCTGGTGGACCCGGATTCCATGTTTGATTTTCAGGTGAAACGGATTCATGAATACAAGCGGCAACACCTCAGCGTATTGCACATCATCGCCCTCTACCGGCAGTTGAAAGACAATCCCAATATGGATATTCCGCCGCGCACGTTCTTGTTTGGTGGCAAGGCGGCCCCGGGTTACCACATGGCCAAACGCATCATCAAACTGATCACCTCGGTGGGGGACATCATCAATCGTGATCCGGGCATCCGCGATCAGATCAAGGTGGTGTTTGTGCCCAATTTTAATGTCACCACCGGGCAAAAAATCTATCCGGCGGCGGATTTGTCGGAGCAGATTTCCACCGCGGGTAAGGAGGCTTCCGGCACCGGCAATATGAAGTTCTCCATGAACGGTGCCCTCACCATTGGCACCCTGGACGGTGCCAACGTGGAGATCCGCGAAGAGGTGGGGGCGGAGAATTTCTTCCTGTTCGGGCTCACCACTGAAGAGGTTTATCGCCTCAAAGCCGAGGGTTACCGGCCTTATGATTACTATCAGAATAATGCGCAGTTAAAGGACGTCATCGACCTGATCCAGCACGGATTCTTTTCCCACGGTAATGGTGAACTGTTCAAGGATCTCATTGACGCCCTGCTCTATCACGATCCTTACTGCCTGTTTGCGGATTTTGCCTCCTATGTGGAATGCCAGCAAACGGTGTCGGAGGCGTTTCGGGATCGGGACCAGTGGACCCGCATGTCCATTCTCAACGCCGCCCGCACCGGCAAGTTTTCCTCTGATCGTTCCATCCAGCAGTACTGTGATGACATCTGGAAGGTGCAGCCGGTGCCCATTACCCTGATGACCTGATCATTCCGGTTCCAACAGAAACGCTTCGATTTCGTCAATGCGCTGGGCTGCATCCCGATAGCCCAGCTGAATCAGTTCGCGGGTGAATTCGGAATCAAACAGCAGGAAGCTGGTGAGGTCGGCGCTTTGGGCATCCGGCGTGCCGAGCCCTTCCATCAGGTAGCGAATGCTTTTCGGCATGCGATGCTGCAGGGTTTTGGCAATGATGGCGATGTCGGCAGAAGGTGAAATCACCAGGGGTGACACAATGCGCATGGGCTCGTGATCCGGATCGCTGTCTTCCACCAGGTCCACCAGGGACGCCAGTTTTTCGTGTTCGGTGACGAAGGAGTTCATGCGCTTCAGGTGATCCAGATCCGCGTCCAGGTGATCCAGGAAGATGGCGTTCATCAGCGTACCCAGAATTTGTGACAGGGGCGGACGCCGGAGCTTGGCGGCGAAGTCTTCATCCTGGGTCCACTCCGAGCGCAGCAGACTGTTGGCGGATTCCTGGCAGCGTACACCCACCGCCAGCAGGCGGCGAGCCCCCAGGCGGATGGCCGGGCTCAAGGGCGTCACCAGGCGCATGGCGCCGTCTCCAAAATAGGCGTTGGAGGCGCCGGCGGGCAGTTCCACCGGCGGGAACACGATGGGGATGGCGGCGGAGGCCAGCACATGGGGCAGGGTTATCTCTGCAGAGAGGGCCACCCGCCGGCTTTTGTTCCACAGTGGGTGCCCCGGTTTGCCCTCCACAAAGGTAAAGGCCCGGCCGCTGTGGTAACCGGTGGCGGTGATGCCGAGGGCATACAGGCTGCCTTTGTTCACCGCCTGGCGAATGCCGTCCAGCTTCAGGTTGTTGCCCAGAAAATGATAGAGGGGTGAAGAGTCCACCAGGGACTGCACCCGGCCGGCGCCGATCAGTCCGCCCAATCCAAAGTCCAGGGCCATGCTGGCGGCGTTCTTCATCATGGCCAGGGGATCGGTGCGATAGACATCCTTGGCCTGCAGACTGGACCACAGTTTCACCAGCAGTTTGGAGGCGGCGGTGAAATCCTGGTGTTGGCTGGCGATGGCGGCACCGTTGATGGCACCGGCGGAGGCGCCGGTGATGATCGAAAAGGGTGCGGTCTGGTGCGCGAAGGCCGGAATTTCGCTGATGCGTTTCATGACCCCGGCCTGGTAGGCGCCGCGGGCACCGCCGGCGGTCAGCACCAGGGCCGTGTGGTTATGGGGTATTGCCGGGGGTATTACAGGGGCTTGTTGTGACATGGAGCTACCAACTGTGAACGAAAATCAGTAGCTCCGATGCAGGGAGTATGCCACGGCCTTGAAGGCCACCGGCTTCGTCCCAGTGCCGGTTCAGGAGGCCATCAGATTGCGCTCGATGGCGTCCAGAAAGCCGTACATGTCCACCACCTGTTCCTGATCGGGATGGTTGGTTTTGCCCCGTAAATCCGCCGTGATATAGCCCTGCTCCACGGTGGTGATGAGGGCGCTTTTCAACTGGTCGGAATAGGTTTTCAAAGCCTCGTTTGCTTCCCGCGAGGCCAGGGTTTCCAGCGCATTGGCCACCGCAAACAACAAGGCAGAGGGGTTGAACAGGGCCACCTCGCCGTTGGACTCCAGGTATTTCAGGTACAGATCGTGGGCGGTGCCGTGGGGCGCTTCGTAGAGCATGGTGCCGTCCATGCTTTCGATGATGGAAGACGCCGTGGCCAGACTGCCCCCCAGGGCGGCGGAAATATCGGAGAAGATATCCCCATCCAGGTTGAGAGAGGGATAGAGGCCGTTGCGGGGCGGGTCGGTGATCATCTTTTTCAGTTGCGATGAGGGCCGCATGATCATGAAGGACGGTGGCTGCAGGTTCAGGGCCACGATTTCCTGGCGCACATCCTTGATCACGGTGCTGAATACATCGTCGTATTCCATGTACTCCCGCTTCAGGCCGAAATAGATTTCCTTGCCGTTCTTGGCGGCGTCGCGGAACACCTGCCCCACCCAGTCCTTGATGGCATCCCGGTCGTTGGCCATGAAGATCACCGGGTCGCCCTGCTTGACGTCGCGGGCGCATTTTTCTTCTCCGTCCAGCACCACCTTGATGATGCCGTCTTCGTCCATGGGGGCGTTGAAGCTGCCGTACTGGTCGCCGCCGCCGGCGCTCATACGGGAGATGGACACACTGAAGCGACGGTCGGGGATGCCGTATTTTTTCAGCTCTTCCACCAGCTTATAGAGTTTGCGGCCGGTGGTGTTTTCCGGCACCCCCCAGATGGCCCGCTGCGGTGGGTTGGAGACAATGCGCGCCGCCTGGGCATCGATCAGTTCGTAGAAATACTTTAACCCCAGTTTGTCGAACTCCGCCTGGTACTGCTCTTTGAAAATGGTTTCCACGGTTTCTCGCATCACCCCGTCGTAACCGGAGATCACCGTATCCTTCAGCCCCAGGTACGCGTCGCGTTTTTCGTCGATGGCTCGGCGGAAAAAATTGTGGGCCCACTCCTTCACCTTTTCGGTATCGTTGGAGGCCAGCAACCAGGGGTCGCCCTTTTTGATTTTGCGGCGGTGCAACTCCACCGGGTCGCCACTCTGGCCCACGAACAGCACTTTGATGATGCCGGTGGATTTGGAGATTTCGTTGTGGCTTTCCTTGTTGCCGCCGGTTTCCATGGTGTCCACCACGATGTCCCGGTTGATCCAGTCGGGGGTGAGGCGTTTCAGGTTGCGAAAGGGAATGTCCTCGCGGGTGATGTTGCCGCTGATGCCTTTGCGGATAGCCCCGTTGGGGGATTTGGTGGCCAGGGGTTTCAGGGCGCTGCGCTCCAGCTCCGGCATCTTCGCCAGAAATTCATCCAGCTGTGCCTTGTTCACGGTCATGCCGGCGTTTTTGATGCCCACCCCGTGTTGCTTGAGGGCCTCGATGGAATCCTTCACCACTTCGCCGTTGGTGCGCAGGCGGTTCTCGGCGGACAGGTCCACCTCCACCAGGGGAATGTCCAGCTTGCTGGTAACGAACTGCTCCAGCACCCGCTCGAAGGAGACTTGGGCCATTTCGTCTCCGTGCAGAATGACCAGGGGGCTGTTGACTTTGATTCGATTGGACATGGGGGATCTCCAGGCAAGCGGTTACGCGATTCATTCCGACCATCATACATGGAAGACAGTAGAACGCTTATTCGACTTTAATACAATGCCGGTTTGGCGCTTCGCCTGCTGAACCCCAAAACTGTGCAAGCAGGCGCGGTGCTGCCGGGAAATGGGTCGTTTGCAGCGGCCTGCTTGTTCAGTCCAGGCGTTTAGGCGGCGGCTTCGGCCTGCAGGAACGCGAGGCGGGGATCAGTGCGGCCGGGGCTGATTTCCAGGATCTCGGCACTGACCACCCCGTGGGCAACGAAGGGGTCTTCCTCCACCCGTTGCAACAGGGCCTCGCGTTGGGTGTTGTGGGCCAGGATGCTGCCACCCAATTGCGGTTGCAGGCTGCCCGCCAGCAGGAACACACCGTCGTCGAAGCCTTGTTGCAGCCAGGCGTTATGGTCCGCCATCAGCTCCGGTGCCTTGGCTTTGTGTGCGGAAAATTTCAGTAATACGATGAACATGGTGCTGTCTCCCTGTGCTTATTGTTTGGCGTCATCCACGCACTGTTGTAACCATTGATTGAGCCGTTTGACTTCCTGTTTGAGGAATTTCTCATCCTGAAAAGCGCTGGCCAGGGTGGCCACGCCCTGACTGCGTCCGAGCACATGCATGGCCAGCTCGTCGGCATCCTGTTTGCGCCCCATGGCCTGAAACTGTTGCCGCAGCCAGGTACGGAACAGGGTGAATACCGCGTTGGCCTGGTCCAGGGCGTGGTGGTTCAGTTTTGCCAGTTCGGTGGTGAGGGTGCCCACGGGGCAGCCGTACAAAAGAATCCTGGCCTGATTGGCGATCAAAATATGAATAAAGCAACGGATGCGATCCTGGGGCTGGGCGCCCTGCTGTTCCCACTGCTGCAGCAAGGCTTGGGTGTTGCGAAGGCGCTGGTCGATGACCGCTTCCAGCAGGTCGTCCTTGGTTTTGAAATGGTAATAGAAGTTGCCCCGTGACAGATTCACCGTGGCGGCGATGTCCGCGAAGGAAGTGCTGTCAAAGCCCTGTTCGTAGAACAGCTGGTCCGCCGCATCGACAATCTGCTCACGGGTGGTTCTGCTGGCGGAGGATGCTGTGCTCATAAACAGTTGTGCTCTCAGGGTGTTAGCTACTCAGGAATCTGGCGTGTCTAGGTCATTTGTCCTAGCGTCGAGAGTGAAGCCTAGGACAAGCGTCCTAGGGCTGTCAAGAGGCTTGGGTTACCGGTAGCTTGGGGTGCAGGTCCAAGGTCGCTGGGGTTGAGGCTGTTTGTCCTGGGCTCGTGTTTGTCCTGGGCTATAGTGATAAGGTATGAACATGAGCACACTGCGACACTGGGTGGCACCCATGAGGCATTCTCTTCCAACCTTGAATCCGGGCTGGCTGTTGCTGGTTCCGGCACTGTGGCTGGCCGCCTGCGCCAGCACGCCCACACCGACGTTGGTTAATCCGTCAGTGACGCTGCAGCGCCCGGCGGATGAGCGCAATCGCCTGCACCATCATTATCAGGCCTGGGCAGGCACGCCCCATCGCATGGGTGGCCTCAGTCGGCAGGGCATCGATTGCTCGGGGTTTGTCTATGTCACCTATCGGGACATCTACGGCCTGAACCTGCCCCGCTCCACGGACCAGCTGTGGGACATCGGCGAGGCGGTGGATCTGGAGCAGGTGCAGACCGGCGACCTGCTGATGTTCAAGACCGGGTTCAAACAGCGGCATGTGGGCATCTATGTGGGCGGCGGGGAGTTTATTCATGCCTCCACCTCCAACGGGGTGATGTCCTCCAGCGTGCATGCCCCCTACTGGTCTGATGCCTATCGGGGCGCCCGCCGCCTGCTGCCGTAACGGCGCTTGTTGTGGTGTCTGTTATGACGCATCGGGGGTGCCAGGTGTGGGGTGTGAGTGCGGGGCGGCGGGCAGGTCTGCGTCGCAGGTCACGCAATTGCGGCCCCGGCTTTTGGAGGCGTAAAGCGCCTGGTCGGCCCGCTTCATCAGAAATTCCGGACTGTGTTCGTTGGGCAGGGTGGCGGTGCAACAGCCGATGCTGACGCTCATGGTGCGTTGCATGGATTCCTGCCGGAATGGCATGTCGTGCACGGACTTGCGCAGGCTTTCCGCCAGGGTGCAGGCAGCGGCGGCATCCATGCCTGGCAGGATGGCGGCGAACTCCTCGCCTCCGATCCTGGCCACCGTATCCTGGGAGCGCAGCAGACTGCTCTGGATCATCATGGCCACATGTTTCAGGCAGCGATCCCCGGCCAGATGGCCATATTCATCGTTTACCGACTTGAAGTGATCAATGTCGATGATCAGCAGGGAAATGGGATACTCCAGGCGCGAGGCCCGATTGCATTCCTGTTTCAGGGTGGTTTCAAAGTAGCGTCGGTTGCGCAAGCCGGTGAGGGAATCGTTGTTGCTGAGTTCCGTCAGTTGCCGGGCCTGGTCCTGCAGTTTCAGGTTGCTGAGCACTGCCCGTTCGTATTCCCGCCGCGGTAAGCGGGTCAGGTGATACATGGCCACGCAATACACCAGCAGCACCAGGCCCAGTCCGTTGGGTTGTTCCGACAGGCCCAGCAACAAGGTCAGAATGGACGGGCCGTAGAGGGCGGTGAGGAACAGCCCCACGGTTTCCTTACGGATGGAGAGGTTGATCAGGGCGCCGGAGCTGAGGGCCAGGGTGGCGGTGATGATCAGTGAATAGTGTTCTTCAAACGGGGTGTTGAGCAGGGAGGACAACAGCACACTGGACCAGGTCAGGGCGCTGAGGGCGACCCCGGCGTCCACGAATAAAAACTGCCTGAGCTGGCGGAATTCGGCATATTCCACCCCCCGCTCCAACAGGCGGAAGCGCAAATGGGTAATGAACGCTTCCACGATGAAGATCGCGATCACCAGCGTCAGCTTGGTGGGAGTGGCGTGCTTTACCAACATGGCGGCCCCAATCACCGCCCACACCACCGGATAAAACAGAACGCCGGAGCGAATCCGGTTGCTCAGGTCGTGCAGGCGCTGCTGTTCCAGGGACGGATGCTGCGTGGACGCGATGGTGATCTGCGCCATGGCGCGCCAGCCGTTGAAAATGTCTTTAAAGCGGCCCATAGCCTCCTCGATGATTGGCCTGACCTCCCGCTAGCCGGAATGTCATATTGTTAAACAAATACCACATTGTGCTCGCATAGTATGCGCTCATTCATGAATAACTGCTGAATATTTGTACAATTCAACAGGTAAAATGGTCGTATTGCCTAAAATCATTTTTTGCACAGAGCACAATGATCGAGGTAGTTTCCTTAACAAAATAGGTTGGTCATCGCGTCGGGGCATGGCGTGGCGGCCCTTGCCCTCCCCGGCTTTGCCGGCGCACAATGAGGCCAACTCCATTGAATTCCGGTGGTTCCCATGGTGAGCAAACCTGTGTGGTGGGTATGTTGCCTGGCCCTGAGTGGGCCCGTGATGGCCGAAGCGCTCTGCGCCGACTATGACCTGTTCCAGGACCAGGGCTGGCAGTATCCCGAGGTGCAGGATGCCATGGATGCCTATCTGCGTGAGCACCGCATGCGGGCCAACTGGCTCAACCAGCCAGCCCCCCCGGACCAGATCGGCCGGGACTATTACGAGTGGCTCTGGCACAACAGCTTTGGCGCCCGCATGAAATCCGAGGTGGTGCATCGCTTTTGCGGAACCGGTGGGGCGGAAGTAGAGCGTCAATAGACGAAAGTATGATGACCGCCAGGTCGACTGCTGATAGCGTGAAATCTGACAATAACCATTGCGATCTTTGCCTATCAGTCCATGAAAGCACCCAAGCCGAATACCTATGTGTCGCTGATCGGGACCATCCTCATTATGTGGTTGATGGTGGGTTACGTGTACCTGCTGACCCCGCTGGACACCCTTCCTTCCGCGGCCGAGCGGCAACTGAGCCAGGAAAACCCACTGCCGGCCAAGGCGTTGCTGCACAGTACGGCCCGGGTGGGGGATGCCAGCCTGCAGCTGCTAACCGTGAAGCCCCAGTATCAGGCGAGGGAGCCCGTGGTGGTGGTGGCGCAGCTCAGCGGCGTGCCCCGGGATCAGGTGGAGACCACCCTGGCCAGCCTGTTGATCGAGGGTGATATTCAGGTGCTGGGCCCGATTGCGTTTGCCCGGCATTCGCTGTCCGGGGAATACATTGCCCGCATCACGGACAACCCGGCCACCGGTCTGCCCCTGGCGGCCGGTACTTACAAGGTGGTGGTACGGGTGGGAACCGATCTGGTGGCGGCGGTGCCATTCCAGGTGCAAGCGGAGACAGGGGAACTGGCCTGGCAGGGCAGGCCAGTAAGACAACCACTGAAAGCAGCGATTACGGATAGTACTGGAATCCGATACTGATCATCTGGGACTCTACATCCAATTCGTATTCTTTGTTTTCTGCATCTGGGAATACGGTGTAGTCCAGGGTAATGGCCATGGTTTCGTTTATGGACACCTGGCCTCCGACCCCATAGGAGAAGCCGTTCTTGCTGTACTCATCATTGTCGCTGTCTTCAAACGTGATGCGCGCCAGTCCGACTTTGGCGTACAGCTTGGCCGCGTCACCCAGAGGCAACAGGCCTTTCACGTCCAATCCGATCATGGTGTCTACTTCGGCGTCGATCTCAGTATCTTCAATGGTATCTTTACCAAGACCCATACCCAGGTAGCCTTCGATGGCCAGGTTGGGGTTGAGCTCGCTGCCACCTTTCACGCGGAACGCGGTGGGCTGGCTATCGAAGCTACCGGAGAAGTAATCTGCGGTAAATTCCGCATCCACTTGGCCAATTTCGGCGCCGATGTAACCGGTCTCTGCCCACACAGAGGTGGCAGCAAGGCTGGTTAATGCGACGGTAGCAAACAGTTTTCTCATGGAGACTCCTTATCGTTTTTTCTTGTTTCGTGGTGCAAGGCAGTTGGAACGCGGTGAGGCAGGTAGAAGCCGTGTCGCTCCCGGACTTGAGCAATCAGTTGGTCAAGGCTGTTTCCCAAATGCGATGAAGTTTAATTGTTGTTGGTGCTGGCCGTGGTCAGATCGATCCCCGGTCAGCACGGCTTAATAAATAGCCGATGAGCTAAGGTTGTGCAACCTAATTGCGCAGGTATTTTTCCAGTGGCACGTCGTCCAATTGCTCCGGTTGCAGGTAGCGTTGTGCGTAGTCCCGATACACGCCACTGCTGAGGAACAGCTTGAATACATCCCGGTCGATATCACCACTTTCCACCATGCGATGCAGGATGGCGATGGATTCACTGACCGGTTTGGGAGGCTTGTAGGGGCGGTCCGCTGCGGTTAGCGCTTCAAAAATATCCGCGACCGCCATAATGCGTTCCGGAATGGAGAGCTGTTGCGCTTTCAGTTTGCGGGGGTAGCCTGTGCCTTTGAGGGTCTCATGATGGGTGGATGCGTAGCGGGGAACGTTGGCCAGCTCCGGTGGCAAGGGCAAGGCGTCGAGCATGCGGATGGTGCCGATCATGTGCTCCTGAATTTTGAAGCGGTCTTCCCGCGTGAGGGTGCCGCGGGCGACGGAAAGATTATACACCTCCCCCAGGTTATACAGGTGCTCAGGGATTTCCATATTGATGTGCAGGTGCTCGGCAAAGCGTTTGGGTTGGTGATGGGGGATGATGTGTTGGGGTTTATCCGCCAATAAGGTTTCAGTAGCCGGCAGAGTGGCTGGGGCCTCCGGCTGGCGCATGGCTTCCAGTGGCGACAACCCCAGGCGGTCGTCAAAATGCCGTTGCCAGCGGATCATGGCGATTTCGCCCAGCCGTTGCAATTGCTCCTGCGTCACAAACTCCCCACCCTGATTCAGTTGGGCCACAAATTCAAAGTCGCTCTGCAGTTGCTGGCGTTTGTGTTCCAGCTGCTTGCGCAAAGCGGGTTCCCGGCTTGGGTCTTCCAACAGGGCCTGCAGGTACTGGATCTCGGCATCCCGCCACAGCACTTCAAAACGGGTGCGAATTTCGTGGATGCGATTGTAGATGGTTTCCAGTTTGCTGCCTTTGTCCACCACGTGCTCCGGCGTGGTGATCTTGCCGCAGTCGTGCAGCCAGGCGCCGATGCGGAATTCCCGGTATTCATCCTCATCGCGAAAACGGAACTGGTCGAACGGGGGTTGCTGGCTGTTTTCGGCAGCGGCCACCAGCATCAGGGCCAGTTCCGGCACCCGTGCGCAGTGGCCGGCGGTGTAAGGTGATTTCTCATCAATGGCCTGGGCAATCAACTGAATCAGGGATTCCATCAGGGCGCGTTGCGCCTGTTCGTGTTGCTTGATGGTGGCAGCCATATCCACGATGGAGCGGGACAATTCATAAATCTCGATGATGCTGCTGTCGTGAAATGCCACGTCATCATAACGCCGGTGTTTGATGTGATCGTTCTCGATGGCGAGGCGTTTGATGGGACGCACAATGGGGGCGGCGAACAGCCAGATGAACGGCAATAACAGAATCAGGCAGAAGGCGGTAATGGCAACGGACAGGGTGACCTTCTGCATGCTGGGGGCAAGCAGTTCACGGGTGGGAATCACCACTGCGAACAGATCGCTGTGGGCGGATTCCGGGTTGATGGCCGCCTTGTACACAAAGTGCGGGCGCCCCTTGATACTGATTTCGTGCAGGTGATCAAGAATGCCGGTGCTGGGGGCGAGCAGTTGCGGGTAGGGCACGGTGGTCTTGGGTTGGGTGGCGGCCGCGGCGGTTGGTGTTACGAACCATTTTTTTCGCAGATAGCTCACCTGGTATTCTTCCAGCTGTGACAACGCCTGGTTGAGGATGTTCACCAAATGTGGGTGCCGGTTGCTCACCAGAAAGTGCATTTCATTGGGGATGCGGTCGGTTTTTGGATTCAGGTTCTCGTGAAACTGCAGTTGATCCAGGTAGTAGTGGTCGGCGGTGTAGTGCAACACCGGGGCGGCATCCAGGGTCGCAAACGCGTTGCCGTCCAGTACCGCATTGAGGGCGGCAATGGGATTGGCCACCAGCAGCAGATCGATGTCCGGATAGTGTTGCTGCAGTACATCAATCACCGACCAGCTGGCGGGAATGGCCAGTGTTTTGTGTTGCAGCTGGGCCACGGAGGTGATCGGCGCCTGGCCGGGCCGCGTGACCACGGCATAGGGCAGGCTGACGAAACTGTTGCTGAGTAACCCCAGTTGCTGGTTGGCGGGATTGCTGTAAATGGGCTGCAGGATGTCCAGTTCGCCGGACTGGAACAGGTCCATCAGTTGCGACCAGGTATAGCCGTTGATGAATTCGAGCTGCAGCCCGGTCATGTTGGCGATCATGCGCAACAGATCCACCGAATACCCCAGGGGCTGCGCCGACACGGCGTAATCAATGGGGGGCCAGTCCAGTTCGTTGGAAACGCGGATCTTGCCTACCGACTGGACAAACTCCGCTTGCGCGGTGGAGAGTTCAATGGGGGGCGCGTAAGGCAGGCTTTCAATGGCCGGGCGGGTGCGGTTGGAGGAGATCAATTCACCACTGGGTTGGTACAGGAAAACCTCTGACCCGCTGTTGCCGGTCTGGGCTTTCAGAAACCCCGCCAGGGACGAAAGGGTGATGTCCACGGCCAGCACCGCATGGCCCGCGCTGGTGCGCATGGAATAGGACTGCCCCGGTGCCTGCAGATGCTGGAACAGGTAGGGATCGGTTTTGAACACGGTATCCGGGCGGGCGCTGGTGTACCAGGGGCGCACCCGCGGGTCATAATCGCTGGGCTCGCTGTGGCGGACCCGCAGTTGCAGTTGGTCGTTGTAGTATTCCAGTATGCGTTGGCGCCCGGCGCCCTGCCCCTGCATGCGGATCACGATCCAGCGGTCTTCCGGAATGGCTTTCAATTGGCGGCGGGCGGTATTGCTGCTGTTGAGGTTGACCACTTCAAAGAAGTCGCCGTTGTCCAGCCCCAGATAGATGGCGTAGAACAGGCGGTTGTTTTCCATGATGTCGGCGAACAGGCCCAGGCTGTCCGGGTTGATTCGCCCATTGTGCAGAATCTGGGGATGCTTGGCCAGAATGCGGGCCAGGTGGAAGGCATTGGTGTCGATGGAGTTGAGAAAATTGCGGGTGCTTTCCGCATTGCTCTGGTACTTGGCTACGGCGGTTTCGATGGCCATGGCACGGCTGAAATAGTATTGCAGGCCGATGGCGATCAGCGCGGTGAGGGTGGTGGCCAGGGCAAACACCGCCACCACAGTGAGGCGGATGGAGAAACGCAGGCCATTACGCTGGATCTGGATGGTCAATGGAACCGTGCTCCGTTCAGGAAACCTATTTGCGTTAGTCTTGGCACTATAACAGCCTTCCACCGGGTTTATCGAATTTTCCCGCCTGCCATGACCGGGCAAATCTGCTATGTTAGGGCCGACTATTCAGGAGCATTCAGGATTGCTCAGGACCGCGTTTGTTGGCCAATAGAGGGAAAATATTTGTGTCTGATTTGATTTTGCATCATTACGCGCTTTCACCATTCTCAGAAAAAGTTCGTGCCATGCTGGGGTACACCAACCTGCCCTGGCAATCCGCCATCACCCGGGAGATGCCACCCAGGCCGGTGTTGGCCACCCTGGCCGGAGGTTACCGTAAAATCCCGGTGGCCCAGTGCGGCGCGGATATCTTCTGTGATACCGCCACCATCTCCACCGAGATCGCCATTCGATCCGGCAAGCCGGAACTGGCGCGACAAAATTGCAGCGACGAAGTGAACCAGTTTATCGCCTATGTGGAGCTGGAGGTGTTCTTTGCCTCGGTATTGTCTTCGGCATCCTGGGCCCTGAACAAGAAAGTATTGAAAACCCTGTCCATCCTGGACTTGTTCAAGTTCTTCGCGGATCGTATCCGTATGGGGCGCAATGCATCGATTCCCATGGTGAAGCCCGGTGAGGCGCCCGCTATTCTGAAGCGCCATCTGCAGGACATGGAATCCCGTCTGCAGCAGGATTTTCTGTTCGGTGATACACCCAATGTGGCGGATTTTGCGGCCTATCACAGCCTGTGGATGGTACGGGATGCCGGTGAGAAAAAATACGTGCGGCCCTATCCCGGGGTCAATGGGTGGATGGATCGCATCAAGGCGTTCGGCGAGGGCCAGCGCACTGAAATCACGGCGGAGCAGACGTTGCAGATCGCCAAGAGCAGCGAACCCAGACCCATTACGGATGCAGAAAAGCAGGATGAGCTGATCGGCACCCGGGTCAGCATTGCACCGGCGGATTACGCTCAGGATGCCAGTGTGGGTGAGCTGGTAGGCAGCTCGGCCAATCGCTGGATCATTGCCCGGGACGATCCCAAAGTGGGTCGGGTGCATGTTCATTTTCCCAAGCAGGGTTTCAGTATTGTGGGTCAATAAGGGTGCTAAAAAAAGGGCCCCGTTACCGGGGCCCTCACGTCGGCAGGAAACCTTATTTGAATAATTTGCCCAGGTGCATGAAACGGGTTTCGCCGGAGGCGTCGTCCACTCCATCGTTATCGGTCACCACGTAAACTTCACCCCGTTTGGTGATGGCCGTGCCTTCCACTTTATCCGGCGTCCAGCCGTGGGTGGCGTTCAATTCCGGTAACAGGTCCTTGACCAGGGTTTTGCTCAGTAGCGGGAAGCTTTCACCTTCCGCCGCCGGCGTCAGACCGCTGATTGAGAACTGATACAAGCGCTTCACCGCTGCGTCCACGCCCTGCTGGTTGTCACGTTCGATTACCACGAAGGTGTTGTCGTCCACCGCTGTCAACTCGCTCAGGCCAATCCAGCCCTGGCTGGCGGATTCCAACGGATAATAGAAGAAACTCCAGCTGGCACTGGCCGGTGTGTAGACGCCGATGCGCACCAGGCCTGCCGGATCGCCGGTCCATTCCCGCTGGAACGCAACCAAGACTTTCTCTTGATCGCCGCTGCCGGTCACCGCAACGCCTTCAAAACCGTTGCTCTTCTGCTTGGCGATCACCGCGGCGGGCAGGTTGATTTCCTCCAGCACGGTGCCATCGGCGGCGGTTTTGATCAGCAGGTTGGGGCGGCTGCTGCCGTTGCCTTCCGATACCAGCCAGAAGCTGCCGTCGGCGCGCTGGGCGATGCCTTCCAGATCATAGTCCACAGTGCTGCCGTCTTTGGTCAGAACAATGGCCTGTTTGATGATGGCCGGGCCCTTTTTGGCGATTTCCGCTTTGAAAATACGGGACTGGGCGTAGTAGCTGTCCGGCACGGCATACAGGGTGTTGGCGTCGTGATTGTCCGCCACCATGCCGCTCAGGGCACCCCAGGGAATCAACTGCTTGGGATCGGATTCGATCTGGGGATAGTCAGCAGTCTTGTAACCGTACTGGTACAGGGAGACGGTGGAGCGGATGCCGTCGTCGGCGGAATCCTCTTCACTGGATACCACCAACAGATTGCGGGACGGAATCGCCAGAATGCCCTCCGGGCCGATGGTGGTGGGCAGTAACTGATGCAGTTCCGGCTTCTGGAAGGCGCCGGCTTTGTACACCGCTACGATGTTGGCGCGCTCGTTACCCACGAACAGGAAGTTCTGCTTGCCGAACTCGCCGCTGAGCACCGCTTCCGGCTCCACGCCTTTGTTTTCGGAACGGCTTTCAGGGTAGTGACCGGCACGAATGATGGCGTGTTCCAGACTGGCGCCGGACTCATAGCGGACCTTGCCGAAGGGACTGAAAATGGTGAAACCGCGGCTGCCGCCTTCCACTCCGTTCTCGTCTTCGTAATCCCCTTCGTTGGCGGTTACCATCCACCAGTTATTCAGCCAGGTAATGGCATCCGGTTCACGGCGGCGATCCAGAATGGTGTCCACCGGGTTGATGACGTCGTCTTCCACGGTGTCCACATTGAACAGATCCACCGTGCCGGCGCTGAAATCGTTGATCACTTTGGCGCGGCGCAGATCCACCAGAATGATGTGGTTGTTTTCCTGCAGGGTCACTGCGGCAATGTTGAAATCGTTGATGGCGACGTATTCCGGTTCCGGGTCGCTGGGGGCGGTGGCGGCGTAACCGGTCAGATCCACGCTGCGTACCTGCCAGTGGCTCACCGGCCCACGCATGGTCAGTACCTGCAGGTTACCGGCGGGGAGTTGGGGAATGATGCCGTCTTCAAAATCCTCATCCCGCTCGTTTTCAATGGCCACGGCGGCGTAACGACCGTCCGGGCTCACGGCGATGGCATCCGGTTGCCCGCCCATGTCGAAGTTGGCCAGCCACTGGGGCTGCAGGGGATTGGCAATGGAGTACACCGACAACTTGCCACTGGGGGTGGTGAAGCTGGAGGAGGTGTTGATGGCCACCAGCAGATAATCCCCTTTGACTGCGACCGAGGTGGGCTCGCCATCCAGGGCGATGAAACCGGCGGCCACCGGCGCCTGGACATCCTTAATGTTGATCAGGCCAACGCGCCCTTTGGGGCTGTCGCTGTAGTACACCACGTTGCCATCCTGGCTGGCGGCACTGATTTCAGCCGCAGTGGTATCGTCCTGGGCATCACCGCTGGCGGCATCCAGGTTCTGGTATACCGGGAAGGTGGCCACTCGATTGAAGTAGCGGTCAGAGCCGTGTTTAAAGTCCGGGACGTGGTGATTGGCACCGGCCAGTGCACTGCCGGAGGCAACGGCGATGGAAAGCGCCAATGTATTCTTGATCAATGCGCTCTTGGTTAATGGAAGTTTCATGCGATTCCCCTATTGGTCGAGAACAGTACTCGAAAAACGGTTATGGACATTATCGGTCGTAATGTGACCGGGAATACTAGGCCCGGGAATGTGACAGGGGCATGAACAGCGGGGCAAAGCGGTGTAAAATTTCAGCCAGACCATCAGCTCAGGAAGCACTCCATGTCCGGCGGACTATTTGCAGAAACCGATCTCAACGCCTTGTACTTTTCCCGCAGTGACGCGGATCAGCTGTTGGGCGCCTGGTCGCCCCACCCGTTCCAGCTGGAGGCGCGGGAATGGCCCACGGTGGAGCACTATTTTCAGGCCATGAAGTTTGCAGACCCGGCCTATCAGGAGAAAATCCGCCGGGCGGAGAGCCCCAAGCAGGCGCGCAAACTGGGGCGCACCCGCTTCAAGAAAATCCGTGCGGACTGGAGGAAAGTCAAAGTGGTGGTGATGACCCGTGCCCTGTATACCCAGTGCCGAACCTATTCACACAAAGCCGGGGCTCTGCTGGATACCGGGGATCAACGTCTGGTGGAGAACAGCAGCTACGACTATTTCTGGGGTTGTGGCCGGGATCGGCGCGGCACCAACATGTATGGCCAGGTGCTGATGAATGTGCGCAACAAACTCAGGCAGGAAGCCAGCGACCATCAGACCCCCTAAACACTGAACAGCATAGAGGCCAGGGCCGCCCCGGCCACCACGCCCATCAGCAGGCCCGAGGCCAGCGGCAACGCCGAGCGTTTCTGGGCCGAACTCTGGTACAGCTGCTCTTTCAACAGGGTGATCTCTTCGTTGAGGGTTTGCACCTGGCGCGCCATGTTCAGGTTGTCCTGGCTGAGGTTGCTGAACCACAGGGCCGGGGTGGCGGTTTCCACTTTGTTGCGGTTGACATGGGGGCTGAGCTGGGCGACTCGCTCGGCCCCAAATTGCAGGCCACCCCTGGGGGATTTGCCCACTGCAAAGCCAAGTTGTTTCAGGCAGCTGACGGCGATGGCTTCCCCATTGGGATAATTCAACAGGGCGCTGCTGATGCGGCCGGACACCACCGTGAAATCCCCGAACTGGGCCTGCGCCCACTGGATCAGCTCCGATACCGCCAGTGACCCCAGGCCGCCACCCCGCAGTAAACTGGGCAGCGCGGCTTCGGCGCCGCCAATGTCGAACAGCACTTTGCCCTCGTTCAGATCCACCACCACCTTGAACAGCGCCTCCTCCATGTTGATCAGGCGCTGATCCCCGCCGCGGCCCGCCACCAGGGGCAATGGCACCACCCGCACCAGGTACTGCAATGCCCGCACACCGTCCTTCTCGATCCGGTTCAGACTTTTGTAGATGCAGGCGTAGGTTTCGTCCCCGTCGGCGCGATGGCTATGGGGTTTCAGGCAAATCAGATCCCAGCTCATGATCATCCCTGGTGATGGCGGAGTCTGTTCAGTATAGGAAACGTTGGTGAGACAGCGACCCGGGTTGCGGGTCGCTGGCGGGAGGGGTGAGAGGCCCGGCTGTTGCGTCAGGCGGATTCCATCTTGTAGTCCGCTTCATTGGTGCGGTATTCCGCCCGGCCGGCAATGTTGAGCTGGTTTTCCACTTCACGGGTGGCAAAGCGGTCCACCCACTCCCGGCCACCGGGCACTTTCTTCAGCAGGCTGAGGGCGCCCACGCCCAGGCCAATGGGGGCAAACATGGCTGCGAACGCCAGCAGGTCGGTTTTTTCCTCGTGGACGCCCATGGTGTCGGCGGTTTTGCGGCCCACCATGCGGTTGTACATCCAGCGGCTGGCCTTTTGATCCAGGCGGTGCACCACCCGATCGTACCAGTGGCCCCCCCGGCGCTGATAGGCCTCCATGGTGGCCGCATTCAGGTCCCGGCCGCGCTCGTCGAACTTGTGCCGCAGGGTGGCCTGGCACATGTTCCAGGTTTCCACGATCTGCTTGGGGTCGTTGCTCAGGAACTGATCGTGCATGCCCAGCAGATAGGCCAGGTAGCGGGCCTGTTCCACGGCACAGGCTTCGGCCGCGCTGAACTTGCCACCGTTTTTTAACGCTTTCTTGGCCATCATGAAGTTGAAACCCAGGGCGGCGCCCATCTGGTCCACCTGGGGAATGGGGGTGCCGTACACGCTGTAATCCCACACCTGGGGCCGTTTCAGCAGGCTGGTGCGAACCATGGCATGCATCACCCTAACCTTGACCGCCGACTGGTAGGCCTCACCACCGCGCCGCAGGGCACCCGGCAAGGTGGCCAGCTTGAAGGTGCTGGTGGTTTCACGCATGCGTTTGGCGGCGGAATCGCTGGTGAGGGCGCCGGTGATCACCATGGGCAGGCCCTGGTAACCGTTCACATAGGTCATCATGAAGGCCACCCGCATGATGGCCTCCCCACCCAGGGCAGTAAACAGCCGGTTGTTCTCGCAGGCTTTCTCGATTTTGGTCCAGTCCACCCATTCCGGCACCGTTTCCACGGCGGTCATCAGATCCACCAGTTCCTTGGGCGCTTCCGGCACCTTGGCGATGCCCTCTTCCGCTGCCTTGTCCAGCATGGCCCGGGCCTTCTTGTACCCCAGCTCCGGAATGATGGCGGCAAACGCATCCGCCAGGGGGTCACCCATCAGGGTCAGCTGGCGGAAAAATTCCACTTTATCGGAATCTTCCAGCAAAGCCTGGATACGTGGATTATCTTTAACGATGCTGTTTTCGCCCAGCTCGGTGCGAAAGCGTTCCGGGGTGATGTCCAGATCAACATCACCGTACACGGCAGGAGCGATGGATTTTTGCAGCTTACTGACGTCTCGTGTACTGTAAGTCACTGTTTTCTCCGCAGGGAAGTGGAATGGGAGCTGGAAAGTTCTCTTATATTGCGCAAAAGAGTGCCCCAGGAATTTGCCCTAGTGTAGTCAGAGTGGCGGGAAAACAGTATGACCGTTTGGTCAACGGGATCGATGTTTTTGGTCAGTATGGAAGCAAGACAGGGACAGATTCATGACATACCGCCTGATCGGGATGACGGCATCCGTAGCGACCCAGCGTGTACTCTGGGCCTTGGATTATACCGAAGTTCCCTACACGTTCGAAGATTATATCCCCATGATCAGTACGCCCTGGCTGCGTGCCCGTACTCGCTGCTGGCGCGGGGCCATCAGTGTGCCGGTGTTGTTGGGCCCCGGCTGCTGCCTGCTGGATTCCTGGGACATTGCCCTGCAGATCAATCAGGATCAGCCCATGGCCGGCCTGATTCCCACCCCAAGCCAGGGGGAGGTGGCAGCCCTGAACCAGCTGAGCGAAGCCATCTTCAATGCGGCCCGCAGCCTGATGCTGGCGCGCGCCCTGCAGGATGACCAGGCCCTGCTCGGGGCCATTCCCGCCAAGTTCCCGGCCTGGAGCCGACGCCCTATGTTGCCGATGATGCGGAAGACCTTTCGTGACCTGCAGAACAAGTACAGTGAGCCCGGGGTTTCCCGCGAGCAGCAGCTGGAACGGCTGGCCACTGCCGTAGGCCGGGTGCGGGAACAGCTGGACGGCAAGCCCTATCTGCTGGACCGGGGGTTCAGCTACGCCGATATGACGGTCGCCGCCGCCCTTGCCATGGCCAAGCCGGTACCCCGCTCCGACAGCGCACCCATCACCGCCTATGAACGGGTCAATACCTGCGATGAAGTGGTGGCGGCGTATCCGGACGTGTTCGATTGGCGGGACGGGGTGGTGGCCCGGCATCGGTATCGCAGTTACCTGGGCAACAGCTGCTCTGGTAACCGCCTCCCGGGCAAGCAGCACGAACCATGACCCCCGCCATCCTGCTGGCCCGTAAAGCCAAAATCGTGCACCGGGTACACGAATACTCCCACGACCCGGCGAGCGAATCCTATGGACTCGAGGCAGCGGAAAAGCTGGGGGTCGAACCGCAGCGGGTGTTCAAGACCCTGGTGGTGAGCCTGGATGGCAAGAACCTGGCGGTGGCGGTGATCCCGGTGTCGGCCCTGCTCAGTATGAAAGCCGTGGCCAAAGCTGCAGGTGCCAAGAAGGCCGTCATGGCCAATCCCATGGACGTGGAGCGCAGTACCGGCTATGTGCTGGGAGGTGTGAGCCCGCTGGGGCAGAAAAAGCGCCTGCCCACCCTGGTGGACACCTCGCTGCGGGAGCTCGCCACCGTGTATGTGAGCGCCGGGCGTCGCGGGCTGGAAATTGAACTGAGCCCTCAGGATCTGATCAAACTGACTCAGGGTGTGCTGGCCGACCTGTGCCAATAGCGCTTTTTGTTTGCTCCGACCGTGGGTCTGGGGTATATGAACAGCAACGGCCGCCGCCAATACCAACCTCACGGGACACACCTCACAGGACTAACCCATGCCAGAACCCAAACGCATAGCGCTGTTAATCGATTGCGACAACGTCAGCCACAATGCCATAGAGGGCGTGCTGGATGAGCTGGCCAAGTATGGCATGGTGAACGTGCGGCACGCCCATGGTGATTGGAACAACCCTTCCCTGTCGGGCTGGATTGAGCGGCTGCATCCCCATGCCATCCGCCCCATGCAGCAGTTTGCCTATACCAAAGGCAAGAACGCCACCGACGCCGCCATGATCATCGATGCCATGGATCTTCTGTACAGCAAAAACGTGGACGCCTTCGCCCTGATGACCAGTGACAGTGATTTCACGCCGCTGGTGCTGCGGATTCTGGAAAGTGGATTACCGGTGTACGGCTTTGGCGAAAAGAAAACCCCCAAGCCCTTCGTGGACGCCTGCTCCCCCTTCATTTACACCGAGAACCTGATGCCGGACCTGACGCCGGAAGGGGAATCCAAACCCAACGCCGGGCGGCAGCGGGAGAGCAAAAACCGCAACGTGCTGAAAGGGGATACGTCATTGGTTCGCCTGCTCAGAACCGCAGTGGAGCAGACTTCAGAAGATGACGGCTGGGCGCACATGGGGCGCGTGGGCCATTACATTTCCAACAACAGTTCTTTTTCTGCCATTAATTACGGGTATAAAAAACTCGGCGACCTGATTCGGGCAACTGAACTGTTCGAAGTGGAAATGCGCAATGACGGCAAGGCCATGTACATCAAGGACGCTCGCAAGTGAAACGGTGGTGTAACCCAAACAGGATTGATCCCATGAAGCATTCAAGGCTGAGGTTTATATTGATGCCGGTGCTGGTCACGGCGCTGATGGCGTGCAGCAGCAAGGGCACCTATGAAGCCATTCAGAATGGGCAGAAGAATGATTGCCAGAAATACTACGGCGACGAATACGATAAATGTATCGAACCCTATTCCAAGCCCTATGAGGATTATGAGCGGGATCGAGACGCGTTACTGGAATAAAGTTGGAAAGGAGCGGGAGCATGGACAACATCAAAGCGATCTGTGCAGGCCAGCTCTGGCATCTGGCCGCGCTGGTGGCGTTGTTGCTGATGCTGGTGGGGTACTGTTCTTTGCGCCCGGATCTGTTGCAGGGTGCGTTGCTGGGGGTGAGCACCCAAACCTGGTTCTGGATCGCCATCGCCACGCCGGTGCTTCATCAGGTCTACGTCTGGCTCGTGTGGCGAGTGGAACTGTACACCCGGGCCTTCACCCGGCGTTTTGGCTTGCCAACCGCCTTTAAAGCCTATGCATTGGGGTTTTCGCTGTTGTTTGTGGGGCGCTTGATTACCATCATCCTGCTGGCGTCCAGCAGTGCATGCTCCCTATCCTGGCCGCCGCTCTTGGCCTATGGCCTGGCCGTGTTGATCACGCCGCCGGTGCTGTTCCTGTTCTATTCGGTGAAGCGATATTTCACTTTCGAAAGAGCCTATGGAATAGATCACTTCGATCCGCAATACCAGGAGCCCTATGTAAAACAGGGCATCTTCCAATACACCGATAACGGTATGTATGTCTTCGGGTTGATGGTGCTGTATCTGCCAGGGCTGCTGTGGTTGTCGGAGGCGGCTTTGCTGGCCGCCGCCTTCAATCATGCCTACATCTGGGTTCACTATTACTGTACCGAGCGCCCCGATATGGTGGCGATCTACGGTAAGGCCCCATAGCGGGGCCTCTGGCTTGGCTGATCAGAACTGGGTCACGCTGTAGCGGAATGTTTCACGGCGTTGTGCCTGTCGCTCTGCCGCCAGGGCTTTCAGTCCGTTGAGGGTTTTCACCGGCACTTCAGTGGACAGTTGATTGGTCAGCCAGCTGGGCAGCTCGCCACCCGGGTCGGCATGGCCGAAAGTGCGCACCAGGGTGGAGCCATCCTCCAGCGGCGTCAGTTCCCAGATCACCGTGGCCTGCTCAATGCGAATGTGTTGATCCAATGGTGCCAGGATGTCACGGGTAGCCACACCGACGGCTCTGACCGCTTGGGTGCGGGGGTCTTTTTCCCAGGTGATGCGGGCGAGGGTGTCGCGATCCTTGAGTGGGAAAGGCATCTTGCTTGCGGTGTACACCAGATCCACGTTGGGCGTCTCCTGGGCGAAACGGTAGGATTCGCCGCAACGGTAGACCCAGTCGGTACAGGTGGCCGGGTTGCGAATAATCTGTACCAGATCGTCGGTGGAGGCTTCCACCACGGTGATCGCCAGGTAGGCGCTGAAGCGGGAATCCGGCACAACGGCGGACAGGACTTTGATCCCGCCCTTCTCTTTTTTCAGTTCCCAGTCCAGGTTGTCGATTTCCAGTGCAAAGGCATGGGAGAGACAGGACAGCAGCAGGGTCAGTGCGATCAGGGGCTTTTTCATGGTGGGTTCCTCTTGGGTTCATGTCATTGGCAGCGCCTTCAGTTTGATGACGCTTCTATGAGACTGATACGAACCCGGGGGGCGCAAAGTTGCAGCAGGGCGGGGTTATGGCTTCGTGAATATTGCGCATTGTCTTGCCGGTAAAACAATGCTACATGTTCCGATAACCGGAGCTGACCTAAGGGGTGAAGGGCTGCGGTCTGCCCGAATTACACGGTGCCTGACGTGCGTGTTTCAATTCTGATGTTGATATTGATGGCCTGCCCGGCGGTGGGTGAAGATCTGTCCCAGCCCCTGGTGGAGGCGGCGATTGAGCGTACCCGGCATGCGGTGCGCTATGACGGCCAGTACCGGGTGATCCCGTATCCGAATGGTGATGTGCCGGCAGAGGTGGGAGTGTGTACGGATGTGGTGATTCGCGCCTATCGAGCCCTGGGCATTGATCTGCAGCAGCGGGTGCATGAGGATATGTCCGCCGCGTTCAGCGCCTATCCCTCAACCCGGATCTGGGGCCTGAAGACAACGGATCGAAACATTGACCACCGCCGGGTGCCGAACCTGCAGACATTCTTTGCCCGCCGGGGTAAGGCGTTGCCCATCTCGGATCAGGCGGCGGCCTATCAACCCGGTGATCTGGTGACCTGGATGCTGCCGGGCAACCTGCCTCATATCGGCATTGTCACTGATCGGGTTGATCAGGCCAGCGGTGTTCCCCTGATTGTGCATAACATCGGCGCCGGCCCCAAGTTGGAGAACATGTTGTTTGATTACCGAATTACTGGCCACTATCGTTATCTACCTGACGGATGAAACCGGATTCCATGCAGCCACAGCCCGGGAATTCACAGCCGCTATACCACTACAAAAAATCCCGGCGCTTCCTCTATATGTCAATGAACTACGGCAACCACATGGGTGACCTATCCCGCAAGGGTAAAACAGGAAAGCACAAGGCCTGGGTATCAATAAGGATTATGATGCATAACATTTCTGACATCATGTAACCCCATGATACGGGTGCGTGTTGCTGGATATCACCGGGAAAAGACCTAAACAAGGAGTGAAAATAATGAAACTGCACAATCTTCCTGTGGGGAAACGGGCTGCCTGCGCTTTGCTGGCCGCGACCCTCGCCATCAGCACCGAGGCCGCGCCCTCGATTCCGGCTGCCATCACCACCCCGGACCGGGTTGAAACCAGCATCGGCACGTTGGAGTTCAAGGATGGTGTACCATCGCCCGCCACCACTCAGAAGCTGTACGATCAAGTGGATTTCTCCTACGCTTATCGCGCTTTCATGGACAATCTGCGCGGCGTCAGCGTGCATGCTCTGCGGCAGGGCATGCACGATATGGGGGTGAAGGACGGTGAGGTACTGATTTTTTCGGAATTGATGGATGCCAATTCCCTGTTCCTGACCGCCAACTGTGACACCATTTACGCCATGGGAGCGCTGGATTTATCGCAGGGGCCCATGGTGATTGAGACACCGCCCCTGTTCCTGGGCGTGGTGCAGGATGCCTGGTTCCGCTGGGTGATTGATCTGGGCCTGCCGGGGCCGGACCGGGGGGCAGGTGGCAAGTACCTGATCGTACCTCCGGGCTACACAGGCACGCTGCCCCAGGGTGGATTCAACATTGCACACGCTGAAACCCTGTCGTCGGTCTGGTTTGGACGTTCCTATCTGAAAGACGGCAAAGATCCCAAGCCGGTGGCGGACACCATTCGTAAAACCCTGAAGATTTATCCTTATCAGCCCGGTGGCGCCGGCACCCCCATCGCCGAGTTTCTGGCGGGGCGGGCCACCCTGGGTAAGATCGAGCCCCCGAAGCCCACCGTTTTTCATGAAGGCAGCGGCAAGGTCATGAACACAGTGCCGCCCAACGATTGGCAGTTTTTTGAAGCCCTGAATGAGATCGTGCAACGGGAGCCGGCCACCTCATTGGATGCAGAGCTGATGGGGCCCATTGCTGCCCTTGGCATCAAGAAGGGGCAACCGTTCAAGCCCGACGCCCGCATGAAGAAAATCATGACCGACGCGCTGGCCGTGGCCAACGCCAGTACTCGCACGCTGTTCATGGGGCCGCGGGACCCCAGCTGGTATTTTTATCCGGATTCTTCCTGGTACAACTGGTTGTTTGAAACCGGCTATGAATTCGAAACCCCGATCCCGCGCATCACCAAGCAAGGGGTGGAACCTCACGCACCCACTGGTTATCGCACCATGGATGCCCGCTCGATGTTTTTCTATGGCGTCACCGGCATCACACCGGCCATGGCCATGCGCCTGACGGGCATCGGCTCCCAGTATCTGTTGGCGCTGACCGATGCGGACAAGAATTACTTTGATGGCGCCAGGACCTACAAGATCACCCTGCCGAAAGGCATTCCTGCAGAGAAGTTCTGGTCGTTGACCCTGTACGATACGATGACCCGTTCCATGCTGGCCACACCTCAGCGTTTCCCCCGTGCCGGCAGCCAGAGTTACCCTTCCCCGGCAGCGCAAGCCAATGCCGACGGCTCGATCACGGTGTACTTCTCACCCAAGCAACCGAAGAACGTGAAGCGTGGCAACTGGATCCAGACGGACCCGAACAAAGGCTGGTTTGTGATTCTGCGTCTGTACAGCCCGTTGCAGCCATTCTTTGATAAGAGCTGGCGCCCCAGTGAAATCGAGTTGGTGAGCCAGTAGCGCAACCTGGGTGCCCCTTTGCTGACTCTGACAGGGTCATTCCTGGACTAGTCCGGGTCAGGGAAGCGGCGCCCAAACCCTTCCAGTGGCAATTGCACCGCATTGGTCAGGTAACTGACCGTGCGGTAGTAACCGGCCAACATCAGCAGTTCCAGCATGGCATTTTCCGAATGGTCCACGCGCAGTTGCGTCCACAGGGTGGCGTCCACAGTGCAGGTGGTGTGCAAGGCGTCGCAGAGCTGGATCAGCCGTTGTTCCGGCGCGTCCCAGCAGGCATCCCCGCTGTCACCGTGGACCAGGGAATACAATTGCTCATCGCTTAACTGAACGCGGGGTGCAAAGAACGCCGCGTGCACGCCCCATTCGTATTCGGAGCCGCATCGGGCGGTGACCCGGTGAATGACGATCTCCCGTTGCCGCAGGGTCAGGTGGCCTTTGTCCAACAGCCCACCGGCAAAGAACCGGCTGAACAGACGCGGGTCCCGGGCCAGGGTGGTGAACAGGGTCAACGGTGGAACGCCCGGCGGCATGATCCGGTCCAGGGCGGCTTGGGTGTCCTCAGGAAATGGCGGTGATGCCGGTTCGATACGTGGCTGCATGGCGGGCTCCAGCGTGCTATGATTTTCATAGCAGATTAAAGGTGGTGCTATGAAAAGTAAAGCAAAAGGTTCCCAGCGCCTGGGCCCCCAGGTGGGGCAGCCGGTGCGGGGCTCCGGCAGTGGCAGGCCCATCATGGTGGTTCTGGACCTGCTGGGACGACGCAGTGCCCTGCGCCTGCTGTGGGAGTTACGGGAAGGAGCTCCCCTAACGTTTCGGGCGTTGCAGGAGGCGGCAGAGACCAATCCCAGCCTGCTCAATACCCGACTCAGGGAATTGCGTGAGGCGGGTATTGTCATACACCAGGGTGAAGGCTATACACTCTCGCCCTCCGGACTGGAGTTGCTACAGGCATTGAGCCCGCTGGCCCAGTGGGCAGAGGTCTGGGGTGAGCGGGAATTGAAAGAGCGCAGATCAAAAGGCAAACCTGAATGATAGACGTGCTGGCGATTTTCATAACATTCTTCGCGGTAATCGATCCGATTGGCACCATTCCGGTGTTCATTGCCGTGACCGACCAATACGATCCCAAAGAAAAGCGCCGCATCGCGCTGCTGGCGAGTGTATTTTCTGCGGGGATTCTGTTGTTCTTTGTGGTGGTGGGGGAGCTGATCCTGAAAGCTTTGTCCATCCCGCTGCCGGCGTTTCAGATTTCCGGTGGCATAGTCCTGTTTTTGTTCGCCTTGAATATGATTTTTGGTGACAGTAAACCCGAGGAGGAGATCAAGCTGCTGAAAAAGGATCAGCGGGAGACCGCGATTTTTCCCCTGGCGGTGCCTTCCATTGCCAGCCCGGGTGCGATGTTGGCCGCGGTGTTGCTGACCGAGAACGCTTTGTTCAGTATCTGGGAGCAGGCGCAGACGGTGTTGGTGATGTTGTCGGTGATTCTGCTGGCCTATGTGCTGATGTTGATGGCGGGCTGGATCAATAAACTGATCGGCAGCAGTGGTGCCAGCGTGGTGAGCCGTATCATGGGGTTGTTGCTGTCTTCGGTGGCCACCACCAATATACTGACCGGGTTGAGTGAATATTACGATCTGCTGAAAGGCTGATTGGGAGCTGCCAGCCGCAGCGTTACTTCCTTACAGTGAGTTTTCTTTCGGGGGTGAAGACTGCCCGACGGCTTCCACCCGATTGCGGCCGTTGGCTTTGGCCTGGTACAGCAGGTCATCCGCCATCCGCAGCAGGGCTTCGTGCTCGTCGCGCTGCAGAGGGGTTTCGCTGGCCAACCCGATGCTGACCGTGACTCGGGCGCTTTGCCCCGCGTGGCGAATCACCTGTTTTTCAAATGCGCTGCGAATTTTTTCCGCCACCGTCAGGGCGCCGTCCAGGTCGGTATTGGGCAGCACGATGACAAACTCCTCGCCGCCATAGCGTACGGCAATGTCCGGCGGGCGGCGGGTGCAGTCCTCCAGCAGTCGGCCGGCGGCGCACAGGCAATGGTCACCGAACTGATGCCCATAGGTGTCGTTCAGCTGTTTGAAGTAGTCGATGTCCAACAGCAGGATGGAAAGCGGTGCTTTGTCGCGATAGGCCCGGCGGTATTCATTGGGCAGGGCTTCGTTCAGGAAACGGCGATTGCGCAACCCGGTGAGGTCGTCCTTGGTGTTCAGGTCCCGCAGCAACTGGTTGGCCTGTTCCAGCTCCCGGGTGCGCTGGGTCACCAGGTCGTCCAGGTCCTGATTCAGTTTTATTTGCGAATCCAGCAGCTCCTGTTGTGCCAGGGCGGTTTCTTTCTGTGCCTTTTCCCGCAGGCGCCGCTCATTGTGCACCATGTCCGCCAAGCCAATGGAAAACAGAATCAATTCGAACGCGGAGCACCATTTCATCACCACCGGCGCAATGTGATAAAGCGGTATGATTTTTTGTGAGGTAAGCGCAGTGAACAGGACGCTGATGATCACTGCGCCCTGCCCCAGGCAATAGTAGACGGCCGGGCGGTAACCGGCCATCAGGCTGCGGATGGCAGCGCCGATGAGCGACAAGGCACACACCACGGTAATGCCGGCAGTGAGTTTGGCGGACAGCGGAATCGGCAGGAAGAACAGCGTGGGAATCAATGCCAGGCACAGCAACACCAAGACCTGAAACAGGCGGTGAAAATAGGGGTGGCTGCTGTGGGTTTTGAGATAGGCCATGCCAAACAGAATCACCGCAATACCTGAGGTGTAGCTGAACAGGTAAACCGGAATCTGCTGAAACGTGAGGCTTTCGGGCCACAGGCGGAAGGTGAGCCCGTTGATGCTGGTATTGAACAGCATGATGTTGAACACCATCAGCACATACAGGCCATACACCCGGGAACGAATCCCCAGCCACAGGAACAGGTTGTAAATGCCCAGGCCCACGGTGATGCCGATGTAGATGCCGTCCAGGGTGTCCAGGGTAAAGCGCTGGTCAATGAACGACTGCTCGGTCTGCAGGGTGACCGGGATGAACAGGGAACTGTTGGAGAACACGCGAATGTATATTTCGCCGGTTTCCCCGGGCGTTAAAGCTAAAGGAAACACATAATTGTTCAGGTTAAAATAGCGCTGCGAAAACAGGTAGATGTCACCGGTGACCATGGTGAAAAGCTGATTCTGGCGTTGATGGAAAAACTCCACATTGTCCAGCAGGGGATAGTCCACCGTCAGGTAGAAACGGTCTTCCCGGTTGTCGGCAGTGTGGGACAGCAGGTCATTGCGCAACTTGAAGTACAGCCAATAGGTGCTGTCGTTATAGCCCAATTGCAAATGGTCTTCGTCAACGGCTTTGAAGCGGCCTGCCTGCAGGGCAGCCTTGGCATCCTCCAGGTCCATACGGTGGTCGGGGTCTTCCAACAACATGAGCTGCTTTGACAGCGTCAGGCTGCTGTGTTGATCCTTGATGCTCACAACGGAATCTGCCCGCAGGCTGGTTGCTGATGTGCATACAGCGACCACCAGCAGCAGGCTGAACAATGTGTGGAGCGACAGCGCTCGCGCAAGAAAACGATGCATGTATCGGTGATTCGCAGTCCAAAGGTTAGGCGAAACAGTTTTTGTTTAATGTTTCACCCAGTATAGACGAGTTTCTCTGGGCTCCGTTTTTTGAAGTTATATAAAGAGGTGAATTTATGTCGAGCGGTAATTACGTAATGGATATGTGGCAGAAACTGTCGCCGCTACCGGGGGGTAAGTTTCTGCTGTCACAGGTGATTTCCCGTAAAGCCCCCTACTTCAAAACCGTGAGTGCCACCATTGAGGAGCTGCGCCCCAATTACGCCCGGGTGAGCATGAAGAAGCGCCGTGCAGTGCAGAATCACATCGGCACCGTGCACGTGATTGCTATCTGCAACCTGCTGGAAATGGCCATGGGGGTGTGCGCCGAAGCCTCCGTTCCCAAACACCTGCGCTGGATTCCCAAGGGTATGTCGGTGGATTACACCGCCAAGGCCGGTTCGGATATCACCGGGGTGGCAGAGATCAATCCGGAGGACTGGAAGCCTGGCGATCTTGAGGTCAAAGTCACCGCCAGCGACAGCAGCGGCACCCCGGTTGTGGTGGGCGTCATCAAGTTGTGGATCAGCGAGAAGAGATAACCCCTAACGGGGTTAAGGTGTAATTGCGGCGCAGTCCACATTTTGTTGGACGACCGGGGCAGGAATCTTCGGAATAGCGGCTATAGTGATACTATGTCGTTATTAAACAACCGGCTACAGAGCCTGCTCAGCCTGAAAGGCCTGCTGCTGATCAGCGGAATTCTGTTGTTATCCGGAGTCATCAGGCCCGATTCGGCGCTGCTGCTGGAACGCTGGTATTACCAGTTGGGACAGCGTCTGTCCGCCCCCGCCAACCTGCCTGCCGATATTGCCCTCATCGAACTGGACGCGGAATCCGTGCTGCAATTGCAGCGCGACCCCGGTCAGTCTGATCTGTTGCCCTTGCTGTTACAGCCGGGCCCCCTGGTGGGCATGGTGCTGGATCATCCGTTGCGGGAGCAAAATGTGGCCGCGGAACGCCTGCTGAACTGGCTGGAAAAATCCGCCACCGCGCCAGAAGCGGTGCAGGCCTGGCAGGAACAGAACCGCCGCTTCCAACATTTGCAGCAACGACTGCAGCGCGGTGACATCCTGTTGGGGCTTACCGCGGCCGGTGTTTCTGCCTTTCCGGAACAGGCCTATCCGCTGGTGCTGCAGGACAGCCTGCCCTGGGAGGCCGTAGGCTGGATTCCGGAGGCCATGCTGGGCCGGCTGCGGTCCTGGCTGGATGGGCGTAATCAGTTACAGGCCGCCACCTGGCCGGTGGACCCCCGCCTGCAGGGCCCGGCCTATCGGGCAGTGGACAGGGCGCTCGCCGATGGCCCCCGCCAATTGATCTGGGAACAGGAATCCCAGCTGCACCCGGGCTTGGCATTGGCCCTGTATACGCGGCAACTGGCCCGCACCCTGGAAATCCAGGATGAACCCACAGTGCGGTTCAACAAGGCGTACGCCATTGAGATGGCGCACATTGCCCAACCCATCAGCCGCAGTGGCACCGCCTGGATTCCCGCCAGCGTCCACCCGCTCAAACACTACAGCCAGGCCCAGGCCCTGGCCCGCCCGCCCGCGGAGTCGGTGTGGATCATGGCCACCGACGTAAGCCTGGGGGAATCCATTGCGTCCACCCTGCTGGCCCTGCAAAACCAGCAGACCCTGGTGCGACCTTCCTGGGGGCACTGGCTCAGTGCCGGACTGGTGCTGGTGGGCCTGCTTTACCTGATGTGGATTCAACCCCTGTTCCGCCCCGCCATGGCCATCATGACCGCGGCTGTGATCCTGCTGACCCTGAGCGTGATTCAGGTGGCCTGGCAATTGAGCTACCAGCAGATTCTGCCGTTGCCCCTGGTGATGGCCTGGTTTACCGTCGGTAGCGTTCTGATGCTGGTGTGGCGCTTCCGGCAGCGCCAGTGGACCCAACTGCAGTGGGAGAACCACAACATCAGTTATCAGCTGGGCCAGCAGTGGTATCAGCAAGGCCGGCTGGAGGAAGCCCTGGCCGCGCTGCGCCCCTGCCAATCCACGGAAGCGGTGTTGACCCTGCTCTATGACATTGGTGTGCAACAGGAACGCAAGCGCCAGTATCAGGAAGCGGCCCGCACCTACGGCGTACTGGTGGCGCGCAAACCCAAATTCAAAGACGCCCGCAAGCGCGCGGACGCCCTGCAGCAACTGTCGGAACCGGTGCAGGTCACCACCGACTTTGCCGCCACCCACAGCCTGGTGATGCCCTCCCAGGATTTGAACAAACCGGTGTTGGGCCGCTATGAAATCGAGCGTGAGCTGGGCCGCGGTGCCATGGGCGTGGTGTACCTGGGGCTGGACCCGAAAATCGCCCGCCGGGTGGCCATCAAAACCCTCAGCTATCGGGAATTTGATACGGCGCAATTGAACGTGATCAAGGAGCGTTTTTTCCGTGAGGCGGAAGCCGCGGGACGCCTCAATCACCCCAACATCGTGACCGTGTACGACGTGGGTGAAGAGACTGATCTGGCGTTCATTGCCATGGATTATGTGGAAGGCAAATCCCTGGATCGCTGGGTGGCGGAATCAGCGTTGCTGCCGATCCGTGAAGTCTACGAGATTGTGGCGGAAGTGGCGGAGGCGTTGGCCTATGCCCACCAGCAAAACATCGTGCACCGGGACATCAAGCCCGGCAACATCATGTACGACCAGAACAGCGGCCAGGTGAAAGTGGCGGACTTTGGCATCGCCCGCATCGTGGATGATTCCAAAACCAAAACCGGGGACATGCTGGGCAGTCCGGTGTACATGTCGCCGGAGCAATTGAAAGGGGCCAAGGTCACCGGTGCCAGCGACGTCTACAGTCTGGGGGTTACGCTCTATCAGTTGCTCACCGGCGCCCTGCCCTTCAACGGTGACAGCATTGCCAATCTGGCATATCAGATCCTGAATAAAAAATACATCAGCGTGCGGGAGTTGCGACCGGAATTGTCCGCCGGGGTGGTGCGGGTGGTGAATAAAGCCCTGCAGAAAGAACCGTCCAAGCGTTATGAATCGGCGGCGGATATGGCCAGCGCCCTGCGTGGGTTGCTCACCCGAGAGTTTGGCCGCAGTGACAGCAGGAAGGCCAGCTGATGGATATTTTCGGGGTGACCGACATCGGCTGTGTGCGTAAACAGAACGAGGACTGCATTCATTGGCAGGCGTTACCCCGGGATCGTGGTTACCTGGCGGTGCTGGCGGACGGCATGGGCGGTTACGGCGGCGGGGCCCTGGCCAGCAAGTTGGCGGTGGAATACTTTACCAAGTGCCTGCTGTCCACCTTGGAATTCCAACAGGATTTCAGTAATGACAGCATGCTGCAGATGATGGAAGAGGCCGGTGCCCTGGCCAACAACGCCATCCGCCAGGAACGCAATGCCCACCCGGACTTTCAGAAAATGGGCACCACGCTCATTGCCATGCTGGTGCTGGACGGGCACTACTGGCTGATGCACGTGGGCGACTCCCGTTGTTATTGCTGCGGGCAGGATGGCTTGCAGGCCCTGACCCGGGATCACAGCCTGGTGCAGGAACTGGTGGACAAAGGTAGCCTGACGGAGAAAGAAGCCGAGCGGGCACCGTTCCGCAATATGCTCACCCGGGCCCTGGGGCCGGACCGGGGAGTGCAATTCAGTTTTGCCAAACATCATTTCCACCCCGGTGAATCCTGGCTGCTGTGTTCCGACGGTCTTTACAACACCTTGGACCCCAAGCTGATTGATCACTGGATGCAGGCCGGCTTATCCGCCCAGGAGACCGCCGCCGCTCTGGTGCGGGAAAGTGTACGCCAAAATGCACAGGACAATGTTTCTGTGATTGTCATAAAACAAGATGCCACAAGCAGGAGTAAACACTATGGCCATATTAGCGCAACTGGTCGATGATGTGGTGGTCAGCAAGTTTGATCTGAAACCCGGCCGCCTCAGCATCGGTCGTCATCCGGATAATGATGTGATGATCGATGATATTTCGGTGAGCGGTCATCACGCCATAATTGAAGTGGTGGCAAGCAAGTACATGGAAGGTACGCTGGAATATTTCATTGTGGACAAGGGCAGTAAAAACGGCACCTTCATCAACGAGCAATCGGTGCATGAACGGGAACGGCTGGTGGACGGGGATGTGATTCGCCTGGCCTGGAACAAGTTCAAACTGATTGACGACAACGGCAACCCGTTGGCGAGCACGGCCCACGTATTGCAATAACCCACACGGACAAGATTACCGGATACGTTCATAGAACCCCTTGCTGAAACTGTGTATCATTTTTGGGTCAACCCGCATCGGGTGACCCGGGGTGCGCAGTTTCAGAAATCCTGCTGCCAGTAATGTTGAAGTCAGTTAGGCCGATCGATTGGGGAACACAACGTGTTGAAGAACGAATACAGAGCGGCGCGCTTGGCCGTCGTGTTGGGGGTGGCTCTGCTGTCGGCCGCGTGCAGTACGCAATACGGCCCGAAATCGGCCCAGGGTGGATTCATGGAAAAGCGCATGAATACCACCACCTATGCCCTTACCTTTGAAGCCGGCCAGTTTGCCAACCCCTTTGCCTCCCTGCACGAACTGGTGCCGTTGTGGAAACAGCGGGCGGCGGAACTCTGTGAAAGCGATGATTTTTTCTACGACATCGAAACCGATACCCTGACCCAGAACCATACCCTGTTCGGCACCCAGATTGCCTACGGTTATGTGTATTGCAATTCCAAGATCGTCGACACCCGGGAGCTGGAAAACGACGCCGCCTTTGCCATGTTCCAGAACATTACCGATTCCGCGTTGACCTACCGCGACATTACGCCCTGGTGGGAGCTGTTGCTGGCATCCCGCTTTGAGGATCTGGAACGTGCCCTGGCACAAACCCGGGCGGAGTATCGTCGGGGGGAAGTGGGGGAGGCGGAATTCATTCGCCTGATGAGCACTTTCGGGCGCATCAATCCGGCGGCAACCGCGGCGCTGGACGGCTGGATCGGGCAGTATCCACAATCCGCCTTTGCCTACTATGCCCGGGCCAAACATCTGTACAGTATGGCCTGGCATTACCGCGGCCACCTGAGTTGGGCGGAGGTGACGCCGCAGAACCGGATCAAATTCAAGGACACCCTGCAGCTGGCCAAAGCCGATATCCAGCAGGCCATTGCACTGGACCCGACCCAGGTGCTGTTCGCCAAATTTGAGCTGGACACGGTGCGGGTGCAAGGTCTGCCGCGCTCCGAAGTGCAGGCCGTCTATGAGCAGGCCGTAGGCCGGTTTCCGCAATCCCTCGAGATTCGGCTTCCCTATCTGTATTTTCTGGAACCGCGCTGGGGTGGCTCCAGACACCAGATGCGGCAGTTTGTGGATGACAGCGTGGCGCAGCGCGCGGAGTTCCGTGCCCTGGAGGCCGTCATACTGGCTGCAGACGGGGACGAAAAACTGATGGACAACAACTTTGAAGCCGCCATTGAGCTGTATGAACGGGCCATCGACATTGCGCCATTCCCCTACATCCATCACCAGCTGGGCCTGGCCCAGGAAAAACTGGGTTTGTTCAAGGCCGCCATCGAAAGCTATGGCATGGCGGCATCACTCTCGCCCTACTATTACCCAGCCTACGAAGGCATGACCCGCTGCTACCTGGTGCGCAATCAGGTGGTGGACGCCCTTGGCACCACGGTGACGCTGACCGCGCTCAATAATCAGAACCCGGCGTTGTATGAGTTGCAGGGGGATCTGTTCTACGGCATGCGCCGGTATCCGGACGCGCTGATCAGCTACAAAAAGGCGGCAGTGCTGACCGAGATGAACGGCAAATATCAGCACAAGGCCCGCATGGCCGAATACCAGCAGGACATCCGTGAACGGGATGAAGCCGCTGAGCAGCAGACGCGGGAAGTGGCCCTGTAAGTCCATGAGATGGGAAGTACTTGGGCTGCCGCCATCCCGAAATTGCTTTTCATTCTGCGAACCGGCTGCATTGCGAAAAACAAAACTTCATACAAAACAATGATTTAAAGTTGGCCTGTCAATTGCTAACTATCCTGGTGAAACCCTATCGGAAACCTAATCAGGATAGTGCCAGGTGTTGGAGCTCAGTAGAAAACAGTGTGTTGATGGCAAGTGGCGGTCCCGGCTGGCCATATTGGTGTGTAGCCTGTTGTGGGGTTGCACCCAGCATCATGCCATCCAGTCGCCCGCCAATCCGTCCGGCAAGCAGTACGGTACACCGGAGCAAGCCGGAGAGGTGCTGGAGCAGGCGGCACCGGCTTCCACCGTGTTTGCATCGGACCTGAACTGCCAGGCCAGCGCCACTCAATATGCGCCCCGCCATTATCGGGTGGACAGCATTCTCACCGACCTGAAGAGCACTGCCCCCACCCCGCATACCGGGTTTAACCAGGACATGGCCCTGAGCCCGGGGGACATCATCGAGCTGCAGATTGAAAATGGTGAGGGCTTCAGTGGTCGTTATGTGCTGAATCCTCGCGGTGCCATCAATCTGCCCATGGTGCGCCCGATCAATTTGCGGGGCATGGACAGCATGACCGCTGCGGACCAAATTGAACTGGCCCTGGTACGGGGTGAGATTTTCCAACCGGCGACGGCGGCGGTGCATGTGCATGTGCTGGAATGGTCGGAGATCGACGTAACCGTGCTGGGCGCGGTGTTTCAGCCCGGTCGCCAGTACATCAACAGCAAGAGCATCAACAACCACATCGTGGAGAAGATGACCGCGTTCGGAGATTACTCCAATACCCGCATGCTGTCGGAAGCGTTGCGGGCGGCGTCCGGCGTTCGCCCGGATGCGAAGATTGACCAGGTCATCCTGGTGCGCAATGGCTGGCAGGTGGAGCTGGACATGAGCGGTATTTTCACCGGCCAGAGCGTCACCGATGTGCCACTGATTGCCGGTGACCAGATTGTGGTGCCCAGTACCGGCTGCTTCCAGCGCCATCTGGTGCGCCCCAGCCAGATCACCCCGAAAGGGTTTCGGGTGTTCATGTCCAATCTGATCAAACCGGCGGAATCCAATGCCAACGCGGCGGTGGGACGCTTCAGCAGCAATCTGCCCTATGGCTCGCGCCTGTTGCAGGCTGCGGTGTCGGCCAATTGTGTGGGCGGCACCCAATGGACCAACGCCCCCCGCAAAGTGGTCCTGGCCAGCAACAACCCCCTCACCGGTCAGTACCAGGTGATCGAACGCTCGGTGGAGGAGCTGATGCGGCAGGCCCATGATGAAACCGCCAATCCCTATCTGATGCCGAACGATGCGGTGGCCTGCTACGACTCGGACATCACCAATCTGCGCGATGTGGCCCGTACGGTAATGGAAGTACTGGTGCCGGTGCGGGCGCTGTAAGGGTGTGATGGAAGGGCGTGATGATGAAGCCGGTGGAACCTCACAAGCAGTTGAAAATCCCCACGGACGCGGATCGGCGTCGGGCCCGTCGCCGTGGTTTCCTGCGCAATCCCTACGTTCTGTGGGCTGCCCTGTGCTACGGAATTGTGACCGCGGTATTGCTGGCGTACCTGCGCCAGACCCCGGTTTACAGCAGTTCCATGGCCCTGGTCCTGCCGGGTTCGGGCTCCTCCAACAGTGTCCGTCTCAACGAGGTGGGGCACGTTTCCTCCAGCACCCAGTCCCCTTATTCCAGTGCGACGTTCAACCCGCGGGTGAACTATCGGGAGATCCTGAAAAGTCGCGAAGTGTTGAATGCGGCGGCCACTGAGGTGGCGCTGCCGGTGGAGGTGTTTGGCTTGCCGCGGATCAAACTGACTGAACAAACCAGCATCCTCAGTGTTGAACTGCGGGCGCCCAGTGGCACCCTGGCCCAGGCCAAAGCGTTGGCCCTGTACGCTGCGTTTCAGGATCACCTGGATGCGCTGCGTAAAGATGAAGCCCAACGTCGGGATGAAAGCATCATGAAGGTCCTGGATCAGTACATCGAGCGGGTCAATGTCACGCGGCGGGCCCTGGTGGAGTTTCAGCAACGTTCCCTCCTGGTATCAGAAGAGCAACTGCAGCAGCATACCCGGCACCTGTCGGAGCTGCGTTCTCAGATTCACTCTGCCCAGGCGGAAGAACAGCACCTGCGTAACATGGTGGCGCAGTTGAGCTATGACCTGGGAGTGTCACCGGACCTGGCGGGGCGTGCCTTCAAGCTGCAGACCGATGCCCAGTTTGTCGGGCATCTGAAAGAGCTGGATGAGAGCGCCAAGCAGATCAGCGAGTTTTCGTCGGTGTGGGGGCGCAACCATCCCAAGGTGAAAGCCAGCGAAACCCGACTGGTGAAGGCGGAAAAAGCCGCCTACGATCGCAGTGCCACCATTCTGGGGATGGGCCATGCGCAAATGCTGCATACGGTGAACCTGAACGCCAGCCCCCAGCGTGCCAATCTGTTCAAGGATCTGATCGGCTCCTATGCCCAGGTGCAGGGTATCCATGCCCGAGTGGATGACCTGCGCCTGACTGAACAGCGGCTGCAGGATGAGCTGCGCATTCTGGCCCGGGAAGCCACTGAGCTGAAGCGCCTGCAGCGGGAGCACGATCTGGCTGAAGCGGTGTACACCTCGGCGGCGGCGGAGCTGGAAGCGGGCAAGGCGGACATCTTTGCCTCCTACCCGGTGGTGCAGTTGATGACGGCCCCCAATGATCCCATGCAGAAAACCAGCCCCAGCCTGAAAGTGGCTGCTGCCGGTGGCGTGCTGGGTTATCTCTTCATCAGTGCTGTACTGATCATCATCTGGCAGCGGGCATTCCTGCTTGCCCGCCTGCTCAACCGTTCCTGATTCGTTTCCATCCTGCAAACCGGCCTGCTTTGCAGTTTGGGAATGGGCCGGGCAACGCCTGCCAGGTAAATCGGTTTGGATATTCAAAAGATCAATGCTTTCAGGTGGTTGCGTTGCGTTGCGAGGCTTGCCCAGGGGCTGGCACGGGGTCTGCAAAAGTACTTTTACTCTTAACAGCAACTGACGAGCGTGATGCAGGCCCCATGACCACCACTGCCATTCGACATGACACCGCGATCAGCCAAAACACCGTCACCAGCACTGAGGAACGCCTCATCTGGATCGGCATCGTGTTCACCTACGGGTTCTACCTGACCGGTACCCTGTATGTGGTGGGTTCCCTGATCGGCTGGGCGTTGTTGGCCATGGTGTTGCTGCGGGCCTTTGTGGAGGGGCGCTGGCCGGAGCGTGCGGTGGTTCCGGCGACCGTCTGGGTCTGGATCATCGGTATGCTGGTGATGTTGGTGGCGCTGTGGGTGGCCCATCACGATTACAACATGGGCAGCGGCCAGACCATCAAATCCAGCATTGGCTGGGCCAAGGGCTGGGCATTGTTGGCGTTGTTTCCCTTGCTGGGGGCGGTCATCCACTTCAAGCCCGCGGTTCTGGTTCGCGCCTGTTGCGTGCTGGCAGCGCAGGCCATCGTCTTTGTGCCGCTGGGGCTGGCGGGATTCATGGTGGGCCTGGATGGCCCCCTGTACCTGTCGCCATTGAAAGCCATCGGCGGTCCCATCAGTACCTTTGAAGTGAACCTGTTCGGGATGAACCCGGAGTCCGGCCGTCCGCGTTGGCCCTTCTTTGCTCCCTGGGCGCCCGCCGCCGGTCTGATGGCCTGCATCTATCTGGTGATCTGTTCCCAGGAGCGCAATCGTTTCTGGCGTAACGCCGGTGTTGTGGGGGCGTTGTTCATGTGCCTGTTCTGTCAGTCCCGCGCCGGTTGGGCCATCTTCGTCATGCTGATCCCCGCATTGATTGTGTTTCGTCGTCTGCCCTTGCCGATGGCGTTGTTGATGCTGGGTACCCTGGCCTGCGTGGTGCTGCTGCTGGGTCAGCCCATTTATGAAGGCGTCATGGATTTATACCAGCAGGCCAAGGACAGCCGCCCCGGTTCCACCCGGGTGCGGGCCGCGCTGGCGAACCTGGCGCTGCAACGCTGGCAGGCAGAGGCGCCAATCTGGGGTCACGGGGTGATTGAAACCGGGCCCAAGATGGTGGAGTTCATGCCCATCGGCAGTCATCACAGTTGGTATGGGCTGTTGTTTGTGAAAGGCCTGGTGGGGTTGTTCGCCCTGGCCATTCCCATGGCCATCACCGCGTTGTACCTGGTGCTGGTGTGCGGCGACCGCCCTGCCATCTGGGTCAGTATTCTGCTGATGACCATTCTGGTGTGTTACAGCTTTTTCGAAAACCTGGAAATCCTGGCGTATTTGCTTTGGCCCGCGTTGTTGTGGCTGGGCATGACGTTGAATCCGTTGAAAGAAGGAGAACAACCCGATGACTAAGACATTGTTGATGGGCTACTACGGCATGCAGAACAGTGGTGACGACGCGCTGTTATGCGCTACCGCCATGGGCGCCAAACAGTATCTGGGGGCGCGTGACTTTATCATTAATGCCCCGCGCGAGCTGTCCGTGCCCGCTGTGGGCCACTTTAATGCCCTGCTGGCGGAACCGCAGCGGGTGCCCGGCAGTAATCGCTTTCGTCAGTACGGCGCGGCTTATCGCAGCAACCGGGTGATCTTCGGTGGTGGTTCGGTGTTCCACAGTCGACGGGATCTGGATCTGAACCGGGATCTGTTGAGCCTGGTGGGCGGTACCGGCCATCTGGCCCTGGGAGTTGGCATTGGCCCCTTCGACAGCGTGGCGGCGGAGCGCTCCTGCGCAAAACTGCTGCAGCGTTTGAGTTTTGTGGGCGTGCGGGATGCTGCCAGTAAAGAGATCGCCGACGCCATCGCCCCCACTGCCCATGTGGAGCAGACCTTCGATCTGGCACCGTCGTTGTTGCAGCATCCACACTTTCATCTGCCTTCGCGGCGCCGCCATGGGATTGGTGTGTGCCTGTGCCCGAAAGAGCGGTTGCAAGGGGACCCAGGTACAGAGCAGGTCCGGCTCAAGCAAATTGCCCGTGCCCTGGACATGGCGCATTTTTACAGCGGCGAGCCGGTTTATTTTCAAAATTTCAATGGCCACCCGCAATGGGGTGACGCTGCAGTACACCGCGAAGTGGCCGCAATGATGGATTCGCGGGTGCCGGTGCGGTTTGTGGATTACGATCCCAACCCGTTCAACGTGCTGCAGCAGATGGCGGGTTATCGCGTCGTGCTCAGCATGCGCCTGCACGGTTCCATTTTCGCCTATATGACCGAGACCCCGGTGTTGTCCCTGAACTATCACCCGAAGTGTGAAGGATGGTGTGAACAGGCCGGCGTGCCCTCCCACCTGCGCTTTGACTGTGCCACCTTACAAGCCGACAGCCTCACCGATGAACTCTGTGAAGGCCTGGACGAAGGATTTGAACTGGCCCGCTTACCGGTGGCCCAGGCTGTGAATGCCTCTATCAAAAACTGGAGTAGTGATTATGTTGTTACGCATACCAACCATTTCCGTGGTTATTCCGCTGTATAACAAACGTGCCCACATCGAACGGGCGCTGCAATCGGTGTTCAGCCAAACCCTGAAACCCGATGAAGTGATTGTGGTGGACGACGGTTCCACCGACGGCGGCGGTGAGTGGGTATTACAGGAATACGGTAGCGGGGTACGCTATCTGCGCCAGCCCAACGGTGGTGTCTCTCGCGCCCGCAATCGGGGCATCGCCGAAGCCAGCTACGACTATGTGGCATTTCTGGACGCGGATGATCGCTGGGAACCGCATTATCTCGAGGAGATTCACCTGTTGATCCATCGCTTTCCCAAGGCCACCGCTTTCACCACCGCCTATCAGTTTGTGCTGGGCGATCAGGACTATGTGGACCCGGCTGTGCGGCGTCTGGCCTTGGGTGGCGTGCGTACTCTGCTGGACAATTTTTTTGAAGTGTGTGCCCACGGCGATTTGCCATTCCATATGTCGTCGCTGTGCATGACCAAAGCGCTGCTTAATGAAGTGGGTGGTTTCCCGGAAGGGGAGCCCATGGGTGAGGATCAGGATCTGTTCAGCAAGGCGGCCTTGCGGGGCGCCCTGGCCTACAGTCGCCGGGTCTCCTCCTTCTATCACATGGATGCGGACAACCGGGCCTGCCTGAACAACATCCCTGAGCAGGAATGTCCGTTCAGTCAGCGTTTGGTCAGCCTGGCCGAGCGGGGTGAGCTGGCGCCGGAATTGCGGGAATCCATTCTGGACTATACAGCGGGTCACCTGCTGCATTTAGCCTCTCTCAACATTCGTGCCGGTAATCTCAGCGCCGCGCGTCGCTTGCTGGAGGACGATCGCTGCCGCCGTCGCTGGAAACGTTACCTGTGGTGGCAGACCCGTTATCTGTTGGCCAGCATGCGGGAGCATCCTGCGATAGCAGCGTGAGGAATACGGTTGTCTGAACAGGCAACAGGAGAAGACCAGAACCCCGGTAGTGCACCGGGGTTTTTTATTGGTAGTTGAAAAAATCGGACAGGTGCAGATCGGCGAACAGGTCAATCCCCAGCAGGGATTTGAGCAGATAGAAGGCCAGCAAAAACAGGGGCGTTAACATACTGAGTATGATGTACATGCTGAGCAGGGCGCTGCCCATGGCGGCCTGGCGTCGACGTCGCTCTTCCTGGTTGCGGGTTTGCGAGCGCTTGTCTCGCCCCATCAGCAACACAAAATAAATGCGGACAAAATAAAACGGGAAGGTGCCACGGAGATCGATCGGGTGTTTCTGGTAAGGGCGACTGGCGCGAATCGCGTTCTCGATGGCAGTCACCTGGCGGGGGGTGAAGGTGGAACGAACGGCCGGATCGATCTGCTGGTAAACGTGGTGGGTGAAGGCGTCGGTATGCTGGTCGATATTGATGCTCATTGGGGTGACCTTGGAATCAGGGATTCGATGGTTAGTGGCAGTTAGTGGCTGGCAACGGAGTCGGCCGTGATGGCGTTCAGCCGCTTGCCCCAGCGGGGCTGCCATGCCGGTGCCAGGCACAGCAGCCCCATGACCACCCAGCCGCCGCTGACGCTGAGCACCAGGCAGGCCATGGCCAGGGGCGAATCCGGCGTGAACAGGGCCAGGGTTGCCAGGAGTACAGTACTGCACAGAGTGATGTAACCCAGCTCGCGGCCAACCCGGTGTTGTACCCGCCAGGTTAAGGCCAGTAAGTCGGCGATCAGAACCGGAATGGCCACCAGACACATGAGCTGGGCCACGTCGATGGCAGCTTGCCAGCGATCACCGAACAGAAAAGTGATGTACCAGGGCGCCAGTAGAGCCTGCAACAGATACAACACCAGGATGACGGCAGTGACCATAACGCAGAGGCGCAAGGCCCGCGGCCACTGCCCGGCACGATACTGCTGGCTCAGATAAGGATAGGAACCGGCCAGGTACGCGGCGCTGAACGACTGGCTGATGCCGATGCTGGCGCTCTTGGCAAAGCTGTACAGGCCGAACAGTTCCGGGCTCAACAGGCGGGCGGCAAACAGGGAATCCGCTTGCCAGCGCAATGCCCGCACCAGCTCGCTGCCGAACACCTTGCTGGAAAAGCCCAACAGTTGACGCAGGGTGAGCACATCCAGCACGGGACGTACCCGGATCGGCATCGACCGCAAAAACAGCATAACCCAGAATACGGCGGCGGCCACTTTGCTGTAGGCGATCATGGCCAGGCTGGCATCCAGTAACACCAATGCCGCCACCAGAATGTTTTCGAATGCGATGCAGGAGCCGGAAGCAATGCCGAAGTAGCGCATGCGATTGGCCCGTTGCAGGCGGAATACTTTGATGGACACTAATGGGTAAATCACATGGGCGAGGGCCATGGTCACCAGCAGTGATTCAATGTCGGGGTTGGAATAAAACGCCGCCAGAAAAGGTGCGATGGTGATTTGTAACGCCGCCACCGACAGGGCGATGCTCCATTGCAGGGTGAGCGCATTGCCGGAGATCCGTTCCAGATCATCGTCACGGCATTGGATCACCATGGCGCCGGCACCCAGCTGGGTAAATACCCGTAGAATTTCGTGGCACATCAGGGCCAGCATAATGCTGCCGTATTGTGCGCTGCTGAAACTGGCGGCCAATACAAACAAAGTGAGAAAACGTGAGGCCCGAGACAGGATTTCCGCCACCATCATCCAGGAGAGGTTACCCAGCAGGGCATTGTAACGCAGGCGTGCGACAACATGTGCAATCATGAGGCTGCTCGTATATTCAGGTTGGGTGCAGAGTGCTGTTGAAACTGCGGGTAGTGCTGAAACACCCGCCGACTGAGCTGTTCCAGATTTTGGTGAAAGCCCGCTTGTGGCCAGGGCAGGTGAGCGCGTACCACACCCAGCAGGCGGACACCGTGAAACAGCATGTGCCCCAGGCCGGAGTGCAAGGGATTGGCCTGGTGGTGATGCTGTAACGGACCGGCGCTGAAATGGCGGATATAGTCGTCCAGCTCCGGTCGCTGATTGTTATTCCATTTCTGATCCAGATAGTGAACACAGGAAGCAGTACGACACAGCTGAATCAGGTGACCGTTCTCGCCCCAGCCCACATCACAGTCCGCGTCCACAGGCGTGGTGGCCAGGTGTAATGCGGAGCGCAGTAAATGCTCCGTGTTCGGGTGACGTCGCAGGATCAGCACGCCAGAGTTCAGGCGTCCGCTGAAGCCCCGTGCCCCATATAAATGGCATCCTGGCCGTTGCACGGTTTCCACCGCCGGAGTGTGGGGCGCTACCCGGGTGTCTGCATCCAGAAACACCACCCACTCATATCCGGAGACCAGAGCCTCCAGGGCCAGCCGGATTTTGAGCCAGCAGACTTCGCGACCCAGCGAACTGAGCCCCGGGCGCCGCACCTGCACGTAACCATAGCCGTGACGCTCAGCGTAGTCCGCATGGGTAGCGCTCAGGTTCCGGTACAGCCATTGATAGCCGTTCAGGGCAATGGAGAACACCAGGACTGGGGCGGCCTGGGTGCGGGCCGAGGTGTTCATGAGCGCTGACCAAACCAGTGGGTGCCCAGGTTGAACAGGCGCTCAAACCAGGCGTGCGGCAGCAGGCTGAGATAGGCCGCGCCATAGGTAAGCAAAGTTTTGGTGGGTTCGCGCCACAGAATGCGCGCATCCCCGACCAGGGCTTCGTGCACCAGTTTCAGGGCAGTGGTGCCCTGGCCGGACTTGATGGCGCGGCGGGCCAGATACAGTTTCTGGAACGCGCAGGCCAAGGTGAACCAACGGGCATAAAAATCCGGATTGAGGCCGCGGTTCTTGTTCACTGAGTAGAGCCAGGCCTGATATTGTTTGTCCAGATTGGCGGATAATCCGGACGCATTGACGCGGTAGTAGGTGAGGGCCTGGCCGATGCCTTCAAACTGGTAATCGGTGGTCAGTGCCAGCCGCAGCCAGAACTCCACGTCTTCCGATTGACGCATGGTTTCATCGAAATACTCGATGCGCTGTGGGCTAGTCTGCGCCGGGCGCGCCACCGCCAGCAGCATGGACTTACGCAGCACGGCGGCGGAGCCGTTGCCCACCGGATTGCGACAGAAAATATCGGCGGCATCGATGTGGGTGAGCTTGGGGAACTGGCCCAGGCCCAAGGGTTTGCTGTGGTCGTCCATAAACAGGCTGGCGGAATAACTGACCCCCAATCGTGGATTGCTGCTCAGGTGTTTGAAGTGCTGTGCCAGCTTGGTGGGGTGCCAGGCGTCATCGGAATCCAGCAGCGCAATATACAAACCACGGCTGGCGTTGATGCCGGTGTTGCGGGCTGCGGCCAGACCGCGGTTTTTTTGCCGTACGATGCGGATGCGCGGATCGTTGAAGCGTTGCACCCGTTCAATGGAGCCGTCCGGTGAACCATCGTCGACACAGATGATTTCAAAGTTGTGATAGGTCTGGTTCAGCACCGACTGAATGCATTCTTCAATGTAGCGTTCTACGTTATAAACCGGAATGACGACGGAGAAAATAGGCTTGGTGTGAATGTTCGGCATGATGCACCTCTGCTTAATTGAATTGATGGGTCAGACTGGTGCCGTCGATGGTCACCAACTGCTTGTTCTCAAACCCCATAGCGTCGAGCACCAGCAACAGTTGTTGGCCAAAACCCGGTATGTCTAGCTGGCGGCTGAACAGACCATCGGCATTGGTGATACCACGGGTCAGCAGTTCCGCCTGGTCCATGAGTTCGTCATTCCACTCAGTGATGGTGCCGGGAATCAGGTACACCGAAATCCGGCTGTAAGTAAGCGGGACGTTGTCACTGTCCACGGCGCTGATGTACAGCTGGATGCTCTGGCTGGAGCGAAAATCAAATACCGGTTCCACATACAGATCGTCGGAAGCACTGGCAGCGGACAACAGGCGTGAGCCGTCCGGTGTATAAGTGTCGGCAGCGGTGTTGTCCTGGTTGACGCTGCTGCTCCCGTTTCCGCCGCCGTCATCACCTCCGCCTCCGCCGCCACCACCACAGGCGACCAGCAGCGGCAGTGACAGGCACAATGACAGGGACAGAGTAAGAGCAGGTAAGGTTTTCATGGCGTTCTCCCGAATCAAATCATGGCAATCAGCGATTAGTAGTAGTGATGAATACGGTCACTGGTCTGGTGCCAGTCCCGGGCCTGTGCACCGGAGGATTCCACCCAGGTTTCATAATCTGGATAGGCCCATAACACATCAATGTATTCACGGGGATGGCGCCAGGGTTTTGCAACCTGGATGGCCCAGGGCAGGTTGTCGGCGCTGCGGAAATAGCGGCTCTGTGCCGGATCACTGGTGTCGTCGAATTTGCCGAACTGGGTCAGATCAAAGCGATCGGTGGGTGGGTAATCCGCAAAATGGATTTCGCGGCCGCGGAATTGTGTGCGAAACAGGAAATAATCGAAGTGGGCGTGCGTCAGGTTATCCTGCGGATTGGCAAAGCGCACATCCAGCGTGAACGGTACCGCGTCCTGTTGCGGGCAGGATTTGACGGTGTTGAAGTGGGAACAGGCGCCCTCGCCGCCGGTGTCGGTGAAACGGTGGGTATCCTGCCACAACAGAAACACCAGGTCCGTTTGCCCGGATTCCGCCTGCTTCTGATAGTGTTCGCCGGCTATGGTGAGCGTGGCGGACTGCAAGGCCGAGGCGGGCACGTTCAGCAGGCGCAGGGCAAAGCCGTTTTGAAACGCAGCGCCCCGGGCTTCGATGGCACCGCTTAGGATAAAGCCGGTGGTCTGGTTGTTGGCATCGTACACCAGACGCACCTGCTCGCTCACCACCAGGTCGTTGAGATCGTAGTCCCCTTTTTCCGGCCAGTTATCCTCGAACGCCAACGTATTGCTGGAATTGGCGGAAGGATAGTAACTGGAGGACACCCGGCGGAAGTCGTTGGGGAATTCGTCGGCGGCATCCGGAATACCGTCGGCGTCGCTGTCGTTCACCGCCGGCACCAGGCCCAGGGTGGTGGTGTCGAGGGCGCTGGCCGGGGTGGCTCTGACGGAAAACACTGCGTCGTTGAAGTCGTTGTCGCCCCAGGTGCGTGGCAGGTCTTCAAAGCCGATGATCACCTCCTGCACTTCCTCATCGTACAGCAGCACGTTGTGCTGCTTGAGCGCGGGGTCCTGTTCCGGATTCAGGTCTTTCAGCGAATAGTAATACGGTACGGCGCTGTCCTTGACGCCGGTGTAGTAGGAAAAGCCATTGGCGGCAATGAAGAAACCGATGCTGGTGCCGGCCGGAAAGGTGCCCAGACTCAGGCGATGGCCGTTGGCCAAATGAGGATAGGACAGATTGGGGAAGACGATGGTTTCCCGAACCTGAGCGGCGGAGGTGGGGGGATTGTTTTTGTCAAACGTGAAATAACCAAAAGCATTTTTGTAGCCGGCGCCTTCGTGGATGAAGGTGACAAACACTTCGCCCTCTTCTTTCAGGGTGATGTTGGAACCGGCATCGTCGGTCATGAAGGCTTCGTTGACCCGGGCTTCCGGCAGGGCGTTGTTGATGCGGGCGAAAAATTCCCGCGGATAGTCGGCATAGTGATAGGCCAGGGCATCCGGTTTACCGGTGTTCTGGTTATAGCCGGTGGGCCAGGGGGCGTCGGTCAGGAACTCCCAGATATAACGGTTATCCTGCTGCTGCCAGGCGTAACCGGGGCTGCCCGCAGTCAGCAGCAGGGTGGTGGTTAACAGGCAAAGTTTGTTCATGACATCGCTCCAGGCTCACTGAATAAAGGTTCTGCTCTGTATTGCGGGAACCATGCCAGCGGGCGAATGCCTGGTAACGGATTGAATTTATGAGGGTTTACGCTTTGAGTGATGGGCTGGTGCCGGCCCCGGTTTCCATTCTACGCTGCACAATGAAAATGATTTCTCATGCTGCAACAGAAGACGGCGGGACCTGTTCAACGGGGGGGCTGATCTTCCCAGTTTTGCATCTTTCGATAGAGCGTGGAGGGGCTGACTTCCAGCAGGCTGGCGGCGCGCACCACGTTGCCATCGCAGTAGGCCAGTGCATGGCGGATGGCCTGCTCCTCCACTTTATGCAGGGGTAGAATGTCGCGGTCTTCCCCGACAGGGGGCTGGGCTGTGGCGGTTGGGTCGGCCTTGCGGCGTTCAACGGGCGCATTGGGTTGGGCCGGTTCTGAGCCACCATCGGGAGCGGATTCCGGAAGGATGTCCGACAGACGCATGGACAGCGCATTGGCCAGGTCCTGGCCGGTGATCAGGGGGCCGCTGGACATGATCACCGCGCTGTGGATGCAATTTTCCAGCTGACGCACGTTGCCGGGCCAGCCGTAGTGGGTAATCAACTTTTCCGCATCCGAGGACAGGCTTACGATTTCTTTGTTTTCCGACTGGTTAAAGCGATCGAGGAAGGTTCTGGCCAGGGTCAGCGCATCCTGCTCCCGATCCCGCAACGGTGGCAGGTTGATGGCCACCACGTTCAGGCGGTAATACAAATCCGCCCGCAGCTTTTTGTCATTCACCGCTTCCATAGGGTCGCGGTTGGTGGCGCAGATGAAGCGAATGTCCACCCGCTCCTGCTTGCTGCTGCCCACCTTCTGAAACGTGCCGGTCTGAATAAAGCGCAACAGTTTGGATTGCAGGTTGATGTCCATCTCCGACAGTTCATCCAGGAACAGGGTGCCACCGTTGGCCAGGGTGGCGGCACCATCCCGGTTGCTGACTGCGCCGGAAAACGCGCCCTTGATGTGGCCGAAAATTTCCGATTCCATCAGTTCGCCGGGAATGGCGGCACAGTTGAGGGCAATAAAGGCCTGCTCCTTACGCGTACTGTATTCGTGAATGGCCCGTGCTGCCAGTTCCTTGCCGGTGCCGCTTTCTCCCACGATGAATACAGAGGCTTTACTGGGGGCGGCTTTCTCGATGGCGTTGTACACGAATTGCATGCCCACGGAGCTGCCGATGAAATCGCAAAACTGTTCCTTGTGGCGGATCTGGTACTGGGCAATGGTGTGACGCAACAGGGCCCGTTCGGCGATCACCTGCTGGGTGAAAACAGCGTGGTCCAGGGTCTGTTTCAGTTCAGAATCGTTCCAGGGTTTGTGTACAAAACCCCAGATGCGGCCCTCGTTGATGGCGGCCATGATGCGGTCTTCGTCGGAATAACCACTGAGCACAATGCGAATGGTTTCCGGGTATTTCTCCGCCACGGCCGAAAGCAGCTGTTCACCGGTCATCTCCGGCATCACCATGTCGGACACCACGATGTCCACCGGGGTTTCCTCCAGTATTTTCAGGGCGTCGGCGCCGCTGCCGGCAAACAGGCACTGGTACTGGCTGCGGCGCAACATGCGGCGCAGGGCGGCCAGGATATTGGGCTCGTCATCCACAAATAACAGAGTTGCTGCCTTGTCCATGGTGGCCTCAATGGGTAGTGGTTTTCCCTAAGCCTAGATCATAATCCTCGATCATAGGAGTGGTTGATTAGGGTGCGGTGGGTAAACGAATGCAGATGTCCGTGCCCTGCCCCGGTTGGCTGCTGCATTCAATCCGGCCGTCGTGTTGGCGCACAATGGCCTGGCTGATGGTCAAGCCCAGACCATGGGCCGGCTGCCGGGTGGTGTAGAAAGGCTCGAAAATTTTGGGCTGCTGGTCCAGGGGAATGCCGTCACCGTCGTCACTGACGGTAATGCGGATTTCCTGTCCCACCTGTTCACTGCGAATGCTGATCTCACCGGAGCGCGGATGGCTCTGGGCTGCGTTCTTCAACAGGTTGCCGATGGCCAGGCTCATCAAAGTGGGATTGCCCTCGCAATCCTTCAAGACCGACAGCTGCTTGTTGATTCTGACCTGCAGCTCCGGCTCGTGGGAGATCAGCTCCACGGTGGAGTGGATACAACTGTTAATGTCGAACTGCCGGCCGTCGCGTTGGTCCGTCTGGCTGAAATAACGCAAGCCCTGAACAATGCGCTGGATGCGCTGGGAGCCCTGTACCGACTCCTGAATCAGGTCGGAGGCGTCCTGCAGCAGAAAATCCAGGTCGTGATTGTGCTTGAACTGGTTGACGAAGCGGGGATCGCTGTCCTCGATTTTACTGAGCAGAACCTGCATGGCGTCGGTTAACTGAAACACATACTTGTGCAGTGACTCCAGGTTGCTTTGCACAAAGGCATTGGGGTTGTTGATCTCGTGGGCCAGGCCGGCGGACAGTTGGCCGATGGATGCCTGTTTTTCCTTGGCGATCAACAATTCCTGCTGTTCTTTCAGTTGCAGCAACGCGGCTTCCAGGGCCTGATTCTTCTGGTACAGCTCCCGCGACTTGTCTTCCAGCTGGGCTTCGGCAACCCGGCGCGCCTGACGCTGAATCTCCAGCTCCCGTTTGTAGCTGTCCAGGCTGCTCATGCCTGGTTAATCCTGAACTCACACCGGTCGGCGCCTTGCAGACGGCAACAGACCTGCTCTATTTCAATGGCAATGCCGAAGTGATCCGCCGCGCCCTGCAACAGGCCTTCCGCCAGGTGGCACAGGTTGCGTTCCGATGAGTAAAACAGCTGGATACCGCCTGCGGGGTGGGGGTGGACCTCGATCTTGGGTGGGCGGGCCTGGTCGTCCAGTTTCATGACTTCCATGTGGATCACGCCGTCGATGCTGGCGATGAAGTCGAAAAAATCCGGTTTGGAATCGGCAAACACCGGATAACCCCGGTGCAGAAAGCCAAACAGGTAACGGCCGAAATGACGCAGGGCGTCTTCGCGGCTCAACTCCAGGCGTGTGCAGAGTGCGGCCACCAGGTCGAGGATGGCCTGATCGTCGTAATTGAGGGTGGCGGTATAAACGCCGTCGGAACCGGCAGCATCCAGCAACTGGTGCCAAAGATCCAGATCGAACTCCTCCATGATCATTTCCTGCAGCGCTATGAACACCGCGCCTTTCATATCGAATCTCCTCATCCGTCTCTATTAACTTTAGAACAGCTTGCCGGTTGTTCCTCTTCAAGATGAATGCCATTGCGTAATTAACCTGTGTTTGACGTAAAAACAGAGACTTAGCGCAACGCAAACGAACTGCCGCTGCGGGGGCTCTGGTAAATTCGCATCACGGCTTCGCGTATTGGTTCCCAGAATGCGAAAAACCTGGCTTGGCTCGCATGGGCTGAATCGGTGCGGCGCATCGCGGTTTTTTAAAATCAGGTGGTTAGCGCCGCTGGCGCAGGCGGCAGACTTTTTGCTACGGCTATGGGGTCTATCCGTGATGACCCATTGAGGAACCCCTGATGAGCAGTAAACGAGTATTGTTAGTGGATGATGAACCGGCCATTCTGCGGTCGTTGCAGCGGCTGTTGCGACGGCGGGGCTATGAAACCCTGGGGGCGGAATCCGGCGCCGCGGCATTAGCGTTGTTGGCAGAAAACACGGTGGACGTGATTGTGTCGGACATGCGTATGCCGCAAATGAACGGCGCGGAATTTCTCTGCCAGGCCCGTGCCTTGTATCCGGATACCACCCGCATCCTGCTGACCGGCTATGCGGATATGGAGTGCACCATCAAGGCCATCAATGATGGCGGCATTTACGGTTATCTGTCCAAGCCCTGGGATGGCGATCAACTGCTGGAATTGATTGGCAGCGCGCTGGCTTCCAGCAGCAACACCGACCACAACGCCAAGGTGGTGCTGGGAATGCACCGGGAGAACCAGAAACTGAAGCAATGCGTGGAACGCCAGTCCCGCGAGATGGCCATGTCTGACCAGTATGTGAAAGATGCCTACCAGTCACTGCAGGATCATTATTATCTGACGGAAGAATGCCTGCAGAACCTGCTGGATATGAAACTGCGCGGGCATCGGGATGTGTGCCTGCAGGTGGACAGCATTGCCCGCCAGATCGCTGGCCAACTGTGTTTGAAGGCTGCGGATATGGCGCTGATCCGGCGCGGCGCGGCACTGTACGGAATCGGCAAAGTGGCGCTGCCAGACCTGTTGCTGGGGGTACCGCAGCAGCAATTCACCCAGCAGGAACAAGCCGCCTATCTCAGTTATCCGGTGCACACCACCAGCATTCTTATGACGTTTCCTGCCTATCAGGAGCTGGGCGATATTCTGCTACAACATAAGGCCTATCTGGATGGCTCCGGTTACCCAGCCAGTGGCGACGCCAGGCAGCAGCACCCCATTGCCAACATCCTCATGCTGGCCGTGGACTATGTGGAGTACTCCGTGGGTTGGGTGACCGGGCAGCCGGAGCATCATGAAGCCACCATTGCCGCGCTGCAGCAGCAGGCACAGCGCTATGATGAACGCCTGTTGGCGGCCATCAGCACCGTTACCATGGAAGTGGCCACCCTGGAGAGTGACGCCAGCATCATGGTACCGGTCAGTTCCCTGGTGGAAGGGATGGTACTGCAGCGCGATCTGTATTCTCCCCAGGGTGTATTGTTGATCAGAAAAAGCACCGCCCTCACCCGCAATATGATTCACCAGTTGCGGCGCTTGCAGGCCAATACCGACCATCGGTTGATTTTCGATGTGCGCTTTCCGCAGCAGGCAGAGGCCCTCTCGGCCAGTGGTTAGGCGGGAATCTCTGCTAAGGTTAAGAAGCAATGGACGTCGCAACAGAAGGAATGGCGTGATGGAGGTCAGAACCGCCTGCAGCAGTGCCCCGGGCCTGGCGGAGGCCTTGGAGGAAGTAAGCCTCCAGCTGCAGGGCTTTGCCCCCACCGTGCTGGTGGTGGCTTTCAATACGGTATTTTCCGGAGAACAGCTGGTGTCCGGATTGGAAGCCCGCTTTGGCTGCATCATTGCCGGCTGCAGCTCCTGCAAGGGAGCGCTGTGCGTGGTGCCTGATGCATCTTCTGCATATGCCAGCCACACCAATGCCACATTAAGTCTGTTTGCCATTTCAGATCCACAGGGGCATTACGGCGTGGGTCAGCATCAACTGGACCCGGAGGATGTGCAGGCCAGTGCCAAAAGCGCGTTGGATATGGCGTTGTACGCATCCGGACGTGGCTATGAGAGCCCGGCGGTGATCTGGTGCATGTTGCCACCGGGGCAGGAGGAGAACATCATCGCCGGATTCCAGTCGGTGGTGGGGGAAACCGTGCCGATTCTGGGTGGCAGCAGTGCCGATAATGACGTCAGTGGCAAGTGGCAGCAGGTGTCCACGCTGACCGCAGGCCACGATCACATTGTGGTGCTGGTGCTATACCCATCGCGCCCCCTGGGTTACGCATTCAGCTCCGGTTACAAGCCCGGCCCGCAGGTGATGACGGTCACCGGCTGCGACGGTCGGCAGCTGAATACCCTGGATCATACTCCGGCAGCGGCGGTCTACAACCGGCTCACCGGTCACACCATCGACGGGTTTCTGCAGGGCGGCAATGTGCTTGCCGCCAGCACCCTGCATCCACTGGGGCGCAAGGTGGGGGCCGGTGATCACTACCATGAATACCTGCTGAGCCATCCCCATACGGTGACTGCAGAGGGGGCTATGACGCTGTTTTCCGAGGTGAGCCTGGGGGATGAACTGGTGTTGATGGAAGGCAGCCGCGACAGCCTGATTCATCGTGCTGACCGCGTGCTCTGTAATGCCCTGGATCTGCTGGAAGAAGGCGCCCGGCCCAAGGGTGTGCTGATGATCTACTGTGCCGGTTGCATGCTTGCCATTGAAACGGATCTGACGCTGATGATCAACGAACTGCGGCGTTCCCATCCGCACTTGCCCATCATGGCCATGTACACCTTCGGGGAGCAGGGCTGCTTTCTGGATGGAAAAAGCCGGCATGGTAATCTGATGATTTCTGCATTGGTGTTCTCCGCATGATCAGCCGGGAAGAACAGTTGCTGGAGGATTTATCCCGTGCCCATCGCTTGAAAGCGCGGGCCGACGAGGCCCGCCGGGAAAGTGAATTGCTGGTGTCGGGCACCCGCTCCCTGCTGCAGGCAACCTCACCGGAAGATATGTATCAACGGATGTTTGCGGTGCTGGGCAATCTGATTTCATACGATGTGTCTTTTGTGCTGGATCAGAGTGAGCCTGGCACCATGATCTGCACTTCCAGTACCAGCGAGGGCCTTAAGCAAACCCTGTGGGAGGTGGACCCGGTGCTTAAACGTACGGTGCTGGGACAACCCTGTGCGGTCTACGATATTGCTCGCCAGCCGGCCTGGGCGCCGCATCTGGAACGCGTTCAGCCGGCGCTGGTATCTGCCCTGTATTGTCCTTTTAGTGGGCCGGATATGAACGCCATTCTGGTGTTCTGCCATCGACAGAAAGGCTTTTACGTGCAAAGCCATGCGCAGATTGCAGAGCGCTATAAAGCCTATATGGAGCAGCTGATCCTCAGTGTGCACGCCAAGCTGCAAGCATTGGAATCCCAATCGTTGAAGCAGCAGAAAGAGCAGGTGGAACAGGGGCTCATGCAATCGGAAAAGATGGCCTCCCTGGGCCTGCTGGCTGCCGGTGTGGCCCACGAGATCAACAATCCGGTGAGCTTCGTCACCAGTAACATCAATTTCATTGCCAGCAGTTTGCAGGATCTGTCGCAACTGAATCGGTATTTTCATGACCTGCTGCAAGCCAATGGTCCTGCTTTGTCTGAGCTCAGGGAAGAGATGCTCACCTGGGCGGAGCAGGCCCGCGTGGACGAGACCATCGCGGATCTGGAAGACATAGTCGACGACTGTGCCGGCGGCTTGAAGCGGGTACAGGATATCGTCAGCAGTTTGCGGAGTTTTGTGCGCGCCGAGGAAGAATCCAGCTCGGTGGATATTAACCAGTGCATTGAATCCACCTTGAAGCTGGTGGCCAATGAACTGAAGTATCATTGTGCCGTCAAGGTGAACCTGGGGGCGGTGGCGTTGGTGAGTGGCAACGCCGGCAAGCTGAACCAGGTGATCACCAATATACTGATCAACGCCGGGCACGCGATTGCCGGCCAGGGTCGGATCGAGATTGAATCCGGTGTGGCACAGCATGCGAGCCTGGGCAAATGCACCTGGTTCTCCATTCGGGATGACGGTTCCGGTATATCCCAGGAAAAGCTCAACCGGATTTTCGAGCCCTTTTTCACCACCAAAGAAGTGGGTAAAGGCACTGGCCTTGGTCTGGCAATCAGTTATTCCATTATCGAAAAAATGGGTGGCGTGATTGCAGTGGAAAGCAAACTGAATCAGGGCACCTGTTTTACGGTTTGGCTGCCCATAGCGGTTTCAAATTAAAAAAATTTTCATTCTGAAATTCAGGATGGAAAACATCCCCCTCCCCGGCTTTTGAATCATTCCAAACTTTCTGCAAAATCAGGCGTTTAAAAATTGGCATAGCCCCTGCTCTATCTCTCTGCAGTAATTGGGAGAGAATCAATGAGCACATTGCAACAGCAAAACAAATGGATTGGATGGCATGCGGAACAGGTTTTGATGTTTCCGCTGGTGACGCTGCTGAGCGTCGTCTGGGTGATGAATGTTCTGTTGGCGAAAATGCAGGGCAGCGCCGTTCTGAAAAGCAGTCGCCACATGACCTTGTCCGGGCACGAACTGGTGCTGCGCCAGTTTACTCACGGTATCTTGCGGCATTCGTTTTGGGTGTGGGAAATTCTGAACGGCAGGGTGTCGTTGGTGGGCATGCCGCTGAACACCGGGCGGCGCTTGGGAGTTGCTGCGGCAGCGCAGCCGGGGCTTGTCAGCCTGTGGCAATTGCGTCAACTGAGCGGTTTGAGCGAGGCCGGGCTGTATGACACTGTCATTCGCCAACTGCGTTATTCCCGCGTTGAGCAGTTGCAACTGTTGATCAAGTTCGGTGTGGCGAAATGTCTGTATCAGCAGGCCAACCTGCACCGACCTGCCTGCTTTCAATTGTTTGGCATGCGCATCAACAATCTGAGCATGGATGAAGCCGTGGCCAGGATCACCGCCGAGCCGATGTACGACAGCGCCCGGGTCGGTTATTTCGTGAATGTGAATTCCTTCAACATCGCCCACAGCCGGCCTGGGTTTCGCGCGCTGGTGAACACCGCCGACTGGGTTTTTGCCGACGGCTCCGGTGTGCGCCTGGCGGCAAAACACCAGGGTATTGCCCTGCGGGATAACGTGAATGGCACCGATATGCTGCCCAAGTTGTGTGAGCAGGCTCGGAACCAGGGGCTGTCCCTTTATTTGCTGGGGGCAGATAAAGGCGTGGCAGAAGCCGCGGCAGCGGCATTGCGCACTCAGTTTCCCGGGCTTCGCATTGCCGGTACGGAACATGGTTATATCGACCACCATGACTCGCAAGCGGTGATTGAGCGCATCAATGCTGCCGGCACGGACATTTTACTGGTGGGCATGGGGTCACCGATCCAGGAACAGTGGCTGCGGGACCACGCCCAGCGCCTGCATTGCCGATCCGCGTTGGCGGTAGGCGGCCTGTTTGATTTCTGCTCCGGACGGATTCCGCGGGCGCCCCTGTGGATGCGGGAGCTGGGACTGGAATGGGTCTGGCGCCTGCTGCAGGAACCCAAAGCCAAGTTTCACCGTTACGTAATCGGTAACCCACAATTTCTGTTTCGCATGATCAAACACAGTTAAGGAGAGCATCATGACTGCACACAATACCTTTCTTTACCAACACACCCCGTTGCCCATTGACGAGCAGGTGCGGGCCGGTTTCCCGGTGCTGCTGCAAAAACTGGCGGCCGCGGCTGCCCTCTTGCTGCTGAGTCCGCTGTTGTTGCTGCTGGCCTTGCTCATCCGCCTGGAAAGCCAGGGCTCACCGTTGTATGCGCAGATCCGGGTGGGTGAAAACGGGCGTCGATTCAAATTCTACAAGTTTCGCTCCATGTACGTTCCCCAGGACTCCCGCTGGGTGGACGTCACTCAGCTGGCCAGTGATCGCGACGGCGTCTGCAAGAAATTCAAACACGACCCGAGGATTACGGCCATTGGCCGCTTCATTCGCAAGTTTTCCATTGACGAACTGCCGCAATTGCTCAACGTGCTCAAGGGCGACATGGTGTTGATCGGCCCGCGTCCGGCGCTGTGTACCGAAACCGATCGCTACAACGGCCAGCAAATGAACCGGTTGGATGTTAAACCGGGTTTGACCGGTCTGTGGCAGGTGTCCGGACGAGCGGACACTACATTCGAGCAACAGGTGGAGTTGGATATGTATTACATCCAGCACCAAAGCTGGTGGTTCGACATCAAGATCGTGCTGCAGACCATCCCTGCGGTGCTCAGTTCCAAAGGCGCCTACTGATCCCAATACCTGTAGGTTGCCTTCAAGTGGACTGCAACGCGCGAAAAAACCGGGCGGAGCCTTCATCCGCCGGGAAGAAGGTCTCCACCCGCAGCTCGTCGGCGGTAATGTCCAGGGCGGTGCCAAAGGTGGAGATCATGCTGAAGATGCGCAGGGAGGTGCCGTTGAACCGCAACGCCAGGGGCAGAATGGGTTCTGGTGGCTGCAGGCTGGAGTCCGGGGAGGCATTCAGCGCAGGATTCATCGACAACAATCCCTGCCAGCGTTCCGGCACCGAGGGCAGGTTGATCAGATCACTGAACAGTTGCGCCAGCTCCGTTTGATCAGGATAGGCGGACACCTCCCGCTGCAGTCGCGACAACAACATACCGGCCACCTCGGGCCAGTTGACAATCAGGGGCTGCAGCCCCTGCGGGGAGAACGTCAAGCGCATGACGTTGGGCACCGCCTCGGGATGGATGCGCTGCCACAGTTGATCCATGGGCCCCAACAAGCCCATAAAACGCTCCGCCGCTGTATTTTGCAGCAGCAGGTTCCAGTGGCGATCCACCACCACCGCAGGATAAGGCTCATGATGCTGCAGGGTTAAGTCCAGGGCCTGTTTCACCGCAGACATGGCGGCACTGTCCAGCGGGCGGGAGGCAAAGTGGGCGCTGAACCCGGCGCTGTTCAATAGCAGGTTCTGTTCCCGCAACGGAATCTCCAGTACCGAAGCCAGTTGCAGCACCATCTCCCGGCTGGGCTTGGCGCGGCCGGATTCCAGAAAGCTCAAGTGCCGTTGCGAAACGCCGGCATCCAGGGAAACATCCAGCTGTGATCGCTTGCGGCGTTGGCGCCAGGTGCGCAACAGCGCACCAAAGCCCGATTGATTTTGTGGCGTTTGAGTGTAAGGCGTTTGAGTCACAGTATTCATGCTTCCATTGTTCAGGTCGACGCGCGGGTTGGCGATTACCTGTAAGGTAATTGTTTGTGCCCAATTGGCAAGTCAGACTGGCTGCACCTGACAACGAAAAGGAGTGGGAACGATGAAACGAGCCACGTGGAAGAAATGGGTTTTATGGATGCTGTTGATCGACTTCAGTGTATTCAGCGGCTGGGTCATGTGGCAGGTGGGCTATTGGGGTATCTGGCAGGCGGGCCTGGCCTCACCCGGCGCAATGCAGATCCTGCTGGACCTGGTCATCGCCGGCAGCTTGATCTGTTGTTGGATCGTACTGGATGCCCGGCAGCGGGGTGTGAACCCCTGGCCCTGGGTATTGGTGACATTCGCAGTGGGCACCATTGCGCCCCTGGTCTATCTGTTGTGGCGTGAATACTCACCACAATCGCAACAACCGGTGAACCCGGCGCCCCTGGCTTCCAGCCTCTGAGCGCTCGACCACAACCTGAGCTGGGTCACCGGTCGCTGATGACGTTCAGCAATGCTGCTTAGCAGTGACGTTCAGCAATGAAAAGGCACATGATGAAAACCGGAGGAATCCGGGTCGATGGCCACCTTCTCGTAATCAAAGCTGTCACCCCATTGGGCCGTGGAGGGGCCCACGAAAACGGAGCGGCCGGCGGTGGATTGGTATCCCGCCAGTTTCTGGCGAATGGATTCCACACTGGCGGTGCGTTGTTTCTGGGGATTGCGGTTGTCGGTTTTGCCAAAAAGCCATTTCATGGTGGTGCTCCGGTGCGGTTGTGGTCTGTTGTTTTGGTGTGGACACAGTGTCCCAAAGTGCAGGAAATTGCCCAATTGAATAGTCAGCCAAAAAAATGAGACTTAGTTCACGTCAGTTTTGTGAGCCAGCCCAAACAGCCTTCGTAACGCATTGAAAATTGGGAATATGCTGTTTCTGTGATGAGAGTAGAGAAGCGAAGCAAGCAGAGCGGTGAGTGATGACAGGGTGATCCGGGCCTGGCCCGGGATCACCCGCTTGGACGGTGGGAAATTACTTGCCCTGCAGCTTTTCAGCCTCCAGCACGGACACTTTCACCCCAATCACCAGTACCCCGATAGTGGAGTCGTTGTACTCCATGGGGACGGAAATCTGCACGGCGTTGGCCTGGGTGCTCTCGTCGTATTCCACCGGGCCGATAAAAATCTGCCCCTTGCCGTCCTGGAAGCTGGCGGTGAACTTTTCCTCGTCCCCCTGCCAAAAGTCGCTGGTGGCGGGATAAGCGGCCACATTGGCCCCCTGTTCGTCGGTGAGAAACGCCTCGCTGTACACATCGGCCTGTTGGATGATGATGTTTTTCAGGAAGTTACCCGCTTTGTTCTCCTGCAGTTCCTTGATCAGGGGGGAGGTGCCGGCGCGCCATTCGGCGTCGATCTGCTTGATTTCATCCAGGCTGCGCCCCATCCGGTTCTGGTCCCGGATGGCTTCCAGCAACATGCCGTTTTTGGTGAGGAATTTCAGGCCCTCGATGCGGGGCGCCAGAATTTCCGCCAGTTCCTCCTGGCTCATTTCGGCATAGGTGACGGGCGACAGAATCAGTAAAACGATGAGCAGCAATCGGGTCATGGTGTGTCCTTCCTTGGTGGTTAATTGGGTGGTTGAATTCCTGAGGGTCTGTCTTTAAGCGTAGTCCATGCCGGGCCGCTCGACACTATTACCGGTGCCGGCTTATTGGCGGTGCAGGCTGCGGTATTTGGCCGGGGTCAGTTGTGACCAGCGCTGGAAGGCGTGGATAAAGGCCGCCGCCTCGGTGTACCCCAACTGCTGGGCAATGGCGTCAATGGAGAGAGTGGAGTGCAACAGCAGCTGGCGCGCCTTGTCAAAACGGACCTCGTCCAACAGGGTGCGAAACGACAGGCCGGCGGCGCTGAGCTTGCGGCGAAAACTGCGTTCTGCCATGCCGAAGGTGGCGGCCACCTCCTGAATCGAGGGGTAATGCTCCACAAACAGCTGCAGGTAGTCCCGCACTTCTTCGGCGATGGAAAGGGTGCTGCTGTCCAGGGTCATCAGCAGGCTGTCACACTGTTTCTGGTAAAGGCTGAACGCCATCCGGTTGCCAGCGGGAAACGGGGTTGCCAGGTACTCGGTGAGAATGCCGATGTCCACCGCGTCGCTGCCGAATTCAACCGGGCAGCCAAAGCGTTCCTCATAAGGCCGGATGTCGTCCGGCTTGGCATAAGGCAGGCGCACGTAACTGGGGTTGAAATTCACCCCGATGCTTTTCTGCAAATCGTTGATCAGCTGGAAGGTGCCGGACACATCCCGGTCGATCAGAAAACGGTGGCAGATGCGGGGCAGGGGTGCGGGCTTCAGGCGCAGTCTGGATTCCTGCTCCCCCGCTTCGAATTGCAGCTCGCCGAACAGGTAAGTGAGGGCCTGATAGTGTACGCCGGTATTGAAGGCTTCCCAGGCGTTGTTGCAGGTCATCAGTAACATGATCAGTGGGCCATAACCCGCCAGGCTCATACTCTGGCCGATCTTCAAACCCACCAGTGGGTCCGGCACACTGGGCAATACATCGCAATACACCCGCAGCTCCAGGGCGCGCTCGATGAAGCCGTCCGGGGACAGGTTGTGCACGTTGAGCCCGTAGCGTTGTTCCAGCCCGGACAGGTCGCCGCCCTGGGCTTCCAGGGCCTGCAGCGTGTAAATGAAACCGAGAATGGCGCGTTTGCTCATGGCGGGTTTTGGCTGGGTTGTTGGAGCCTTCGGGGAGGGTGGCCGTAATCATCAATTCTGCGCACTTAACCTCAATCCGTCAATGCACGGATTGATTGTTTTGTGATCAACCGTTCCATTGATTTATGTCAAATAATGGCCCGTTTTCCATGGCATTGGCCGAAACTATCAATTCAAGAGGGGTTTACATCCTGTTCACCCTCCTCTGGCCAGGTCTATAGTGCTGGCATGGCTATCCCAGAAACGCCATTCCATAACAAGACCACAGAGGTGAAGCATGACCAGTCGGGCCCCCATTGAACCCAATACCCAGCAGGTGGATGTCGTTATAGCCGGTGCCGGCTTTGGCGGACTCTGCATGGCAATCCAGCTGCAAGCCGCCGGCAATGAAAACTTCGTAATCCTGGAGAAAGGCCCGGATGTGGGGGGCACCTGGCGTGACAACAGTTACCCCGGCTGTGCCTGCGATGTGCAGTCCCATATGTATTCCTATTCCTTTGCCCCCAAGCATGACTGGTCGAAGCGCTATGCACCCTGGAACGAGATCCAGCAGTACATTCTGGACACCACGGAGCAATTCGGGATTCGCCCCTTCTGCCGCTTCGGGGTGGAGGTGAACTCCGCGGTGTTCGATGAGAAATCCGGCACCTGGTCCGTGGGCACCGCCAACGGGGACACGTATATCTGCAATCATTTCGTGTTGGCCTCGGGCCCATTGCACGTGCCGCAGATTCCCAACATCAAGGGGCTGGATAGTTTCAAAGGCAAGCTGTTCCACTCGGCCCAGTGGGATCACGACTACGACCTGAGCGGCAAGAATGTGGTGTCCATCGGCACCGGCGGCAGTGCCATTCAATACTGCCCGGAAATCGCACCGCAGGTGAAGCAACTGACGGTGCTGCAGCGCTCCCCGGCCTGGGTCATTCCGCGGGATGAGCGCCAGTATCTGGAGCTGGAAAAATCCCTGTTCAAGCATGTGCCCCTGGCCCGCCTGCTGCACCGTTACCGACTCTACTGGACCAATGAATCCAGGGTCTGGCCGATCTTCAATCCCCTGCTGGCCAAGACCTTGAGCAATCTGGCCAAGGCTTTCATCAAGTTGCAGGTGAAGGATCCCGCCGTGGCCAAAAAGCTGACGCCGGATTACGTGCTGGGCTGTAAGCGTGTGCTGATCTCCAACAAGTATTTCCCCATGTTCAATCGCGATAATGTGGAGCTGGTGACCGAAGGCATCCGTGAGATCAAAGCGCACAGCGTGGTGACCGCCGACGGGAAAGAACGGCCGGCGGACTGCATCATTCTGGGCACCGGATTCATCACCGATCCGCGCATTTACATGAAGAATTTCCCGGTGGTGGGGCTGGGGGGGCGCAGCCTGGGCGAAGACTGGAAAGAAAACGTAGAGTGCTATTACGGCACCGCGGCCTCCGGTTATCCCAACCTGTGGCAGTTGGTGGGGCCGAACTCCGGCCTGGGCCACAACTCCATTATTTTCATGATCGAAGCCCAGGTGCATTACATTCTGGAAAGCATGAAGCTGCTGCAGAAAAAAGGCGCGGATTACATGGATGTGAAACCCGGCGTACAGACCCGCTTTAACGATGCACTGCAGGACAAAATCAAAAACACCGTGTGGGGGACAGGATGTCAGAGCTGGTATCAGGATGCCGGTGGCCGTAACTTTGCGATCTGGCCCAAGTCCACCTGGAAATTCTGGTTGGAAACCTATCGGGTGAAGGCCAGGGATTACCGATTCTATGCACGCCAAACCGTGCCGCAAACCAGCAAGGCCAGTACTGCAGCCTGAGTCTGAATGCAATCGGCGCACCGCTATCTCCGGGTCGTGTGTGCGCCGCTTCGTGGCCACATATCACCATTGATAATTTGATCAATGACAAGCAGTTACAATTATTCACCCTGCACTACACAATATCCCTATAGTATCCTATGGCAAAACACCGTCTGCGGATTCGAAACTAAAGCTCAAACAAGAAAGCAAAAAATAATAAATCGGGGATGATCATGTTGTTGAGTAAAGGGACTGCAACCAGACTGCGGCTGGCTGCTTTGATTGTGTTGGGAACCAGTGTTTTGGGGGCCATGAGCGGATGCAAGTCCACCAGCTCAAGCAATGTAGAAATGAAGCTGAACGTGGCCGGTGCAGACACCGCCCTCGACAGTGCCACCACCAACTCCCCCACTGCAGGGAATTTTTACACCAACGGGTTTCCCACGGATCTGCGTCGCAACGCCGATGGCAGCATCAACATCAATGATTTTCCCCGGCGCTTTCATTTCCTGACCAACACCTACGTCAACGGCATCAAAAAGTACATCAACATCGGTGGTTTCCACACCGTCTCGCCCATCTACATTCCGTTCACCGGCGCGCTGGATGTGGCGGCCCTGCCGCAATGGGATCTGGATTATACCCAGGCGGATTCGCCCATTCAGGTGGTGGATGTGGATCCGGATTCTGCCGAGTATGGCCGTCGTTTTCCTCTGACGGTGACCATGACGGAAAAAGCCGATTCCTATCGTCCGGTGAACCTGTTGCAGATCATTCCCACCCTCGGCATTAACCTGCGCCCCAATACCACCTACGCCGCCATTGTCACCGATCAGGTGCCGTTGCCGGAGGGCAATGCCCTGCAGCAGAATCCGCAGTTGGCGGGCTTGCTGGACCCGGCTCAGGCCGATACGCCGCTCTCGTCACAGGCGCTTGCCGTGTATGCCCCGTTGCGGGATTACCTGCTGCAACAGGGTATGGCGGCCTCCAGCGTCATCGGTGCGACAGTATGGACCACCGGGGATCCCACCGTGAAAATTCGGCAGGGAGCGGAATACGCAGCCTCCATGCCGCTGGCCCCCACCACACCCCTGCAACCGTTGGAAGACTATCCCGAATACTGTGTGCTGGAAGGCTATGTGGACGTACCCGGATTCCAGCGGGGTGTCCTGCCCTATGTGTTGACCGGTGGTCAGGTGGAATGGGATGACGAGGGCCACCCCATTCAGCAGTACACCCGCAGCGCCAAGTTTGTGGTGACCATTCCCAAACACCAGCCCATGCCGGCGGCCGGGTTCCCGGTGTTGTTCTATCATCATGGCGCCGGTGGTAATGCCGATCAGGTGTTCACCCGGGGTAAATACCTGCGCACTGCCATCGATATCGTCGTGCCGTATAAAGTGCTGGAGCGCGGCGCCGGGCCATCGCAGGTGGCGGCCCAGCGTGGTTGGGCCAGCACCGGCTTTGCCGGCCACACCTCCCTGGATCACCTGGGTCTGGTGTTGGGGTATGGCATGTTCGGCTACAACGTCTTCAACCCGGTGGCGCTGTACAACAATTACTACCAGATTGCGTGGGAGCGCACCTACTTCCGCCGCGTCATGAATCAACTGGAAATCGATCCCGCCCTGTGCCCGGAGGCGGACACCGGGGGGGGCACCACGTTACGGGTCGATCCGGACATGCAGATGCTGATGGGGCAGAGTATGGGCAACTGGACCTCCAGCCTGCAACTGGCGGCGGACCCCGACCCGTTCGAAGGCATTCTGTTCACCGGCATGGCCGGCACCTGGATCAAACTGTTCACCAACAGCAGCACGTTCCGTACGGCCATGTCCGCCGGTGTGGTCAATCTGCTGCCGGGGCAAAAACTGGATGATGCCCATCCCTTCCTGATGCTGATGGAATGGTTGATGGGGGGCGCGGATGTGGTGCCCCATATGGACACTATTCTGCGTTATCCGTTGAAAGAAGCGCCCCATGTGCTGGCCATCTCCGGCATTGATGATGGCGGCAGCGGCGAACCTGTGCAGCGTACCCACATGCTGGCGGTGGGTGAGGATCTGGCGGGCCCGGACCTGGGTGACACCTACGACACCACCCTCTTCCCCCATCTGGAAATCGGTGGTGCGCAGCAGTTGCCCTATCCGGTGGTGAACAATGTGGAGGTGCCGGGCCAGGGCCCCCGCACCGCAGTGATTGTGCGCTATGAAAACGATGTGCGGCCGGACCACAACGGCCACCACGTCACCTTCGACCTGGAAGCCACCAAGCATCAGTACGGTTGTTTCATGGAGCACCTGGCCCAGGGCCGGGCGCCAGTGGTGGGTGAGGGTTGGCTGCAGGGCGGCCCCTGCCTTTAAGCTGGCTGTTGTCTTTAAGGCATCAGTCCCATCCCATGGGTTGAGTCGCATTTGCCATGCGGCTCAACCGAATTCCCGGGTTTCAGCTGCCCCAGGCCTGCCACTGTTCTGTCCAGAAGCCCAGCAGGTTAAGTTCCGCGTCGTCAAACATTGCCTGCCCGTCGATACCAAACAGGATGGGGTTCGTGACCAGGGCTGCAAAGATCAGCAGGGGCAAGAGCGTCAGCCATTTGAAGCGGTGCTTGATGGCGAAATACGTGGCGATCAAACAGAGTGGCGACAGAATCGCGCCCCAGACCCGAACTTCGTTCCCCCATTTCATGCTCCAGAATGCGTTGCCGTACAGGGCGTAGTAAAGGGATTCAATCATCATGGGAGCCAGGGGCAAAAAGGATAGAAAGAATATCAGGGGCATAGATTTTGTTCCGCTCTAAAGAACCGCGTTCAAGCATGCTCATGCCGGTGATGGATGTCCGGGAAATGAGGGTGCTTATGGGTGATCTTAGGGTGGTGATGCTCATGGCTGTGAGGCTCCGTGCCATCCCACTCAAATTCATGGACATGCCTGTGATGCTCGTCGTGTACATGAGAATGAGCGTGCGTCATTGGCTCATGGGTGTGGGTGTGAGCATGTTGCTCCGTCAAATGCAGCCACAAGCCAATGGCCATGGCGGCGAAACCCAGTAGAAAGAGCAGCCCAGGGGTCTCCCCAAGAATCATTAGGGAAAGTGTAGCACCTACAAAAGGGGCGGATGAAAAATAAGCCCCGGTGCGTGCAGTGCCCAGGTGGCGTAAAGCCAGTACAAACAACACCAGGCTTAATCCGTAACCCAAAAAGCCCACGATCATGGCGGGGGCCAGGGTCTCTGCAGAAGGCAGCTGGGCGCCTACCATCAGTGCCAGGGAAATATTGACCACGCCCGCCACCAGCCCTTTAATGCCGGCGATCTGATAGGGGTCACTGGCGGATACCTTGCGGGTCAGGTTGTTGTCCAATGCCCAACACAGGCAGGCGCCGACGATGGCGCAGATACCCAAAGCACCACCAGATTCCGGGGCCTGCTCCCAGGACAGCAAAAGACTGCCCGCCACGATGCACACCATCCCCCAGAAGATACGACGATCAAAATTCTCCCGAAACACAAACCAGGCCAGCACAGCGGTCAGTACACCTTCCAGATTCAGGAGCAGTGATGCACTGGAGCCAGGGGTACTGGTCAATCCGTACATGAGCAGGGCGGGGCCGATTATGCCGCCCGCAACAATGGCACCACTGAACCATGGCAGGTCTTGGACGGTCAGGGGCTCCGGGTTCGCCGCCGCTGCGGATTGCGCCGATTTGCGCCAAACCATGACTATCGCCAGTCCTACGCCACTGCCCAGGTAGAGCAGTCCGGCCAGCATGAGTGGATGGGTGCTCCCAACCAGCACTTTGGCCAGGGGGGTGCTGACGCCAAACAGTGCGGCTGCCAACAGTGCGTATGCAATACCGGTTTTGATAAGCGAATCCTTGGTAACAGTGGCTTAGAAAATGGCTTCCATAATGGCTTAGAGGTACTTGATGGCTTAGAGGTACTTGGTGATTTCCTTGAACTGTTCTATCGCCTCTTCTGCCTGCGTTAAGACCGCGTCTTCCAGGCAATGATCGATATGATCATGAACCAGGGTTTTCTTCGCGCTGGAGATGGCTTTTTCCACCGCCTGCAGCTGTTGTGCGATCTCCAGGCAGGAGCGTTCGGACTCCAGCATGGAGATGATCTTCAACAAGTGCCCGTTGGCGCGTTTCAGGCGGGCAATGATTTGGGGGTGCGTTCGATGAGCAGACATGGCTGAATTCTATCCTCCCGGGGGGGATGCTTCAATGTTTTGTTTCGGTGGTGTATCATGGGTTCCATTCACATGACCAAAGGCAATGCCGCATAGCCTGGTTTGCCCAGATAGACCTGACTACAGAGGAACGTTGTTTCTTGAATCGGTTCGTGGATCGGAATGTCCGCACCAGTAAGCGCTTGATCGTAGGTTTGTTGATTCTCGGCCTGCTGGCGGTGTCCTGTGGCCGCGGATACTGGGTTATCGAGCAGTGCCTGCATGCCAGTCAGACGACGATGCATATGGATGCCGCTCACCAGGGCTATGTGGACCATCACCATCATTCAGGTCTCGAATTACTGGATGAGGCGGATAGCGCTACCCACCAGCTGATTCATGTCATGGACAGCATCGAATACAGCGTACCGGTATTGCTCGCAGAAGAAGATTTTCGTAGTCCCTTGAACGGCAGAGTGAGCGACCTCACACAGCACCCTCCTGATTTTATCCCTTTCAGACTGTATCGTCCTCCCAGAGCGTAAAGCGCGATCATTGCGACCCGAACGGCTCCCGCTGGCGTGGCGGCCGTTCACACGTTCATTTTTTCTGTGGAGTTTACAATGACGAGTTTTTTCTCGCCGGGTTGGGCCAGGTTTCGCGCCTGGGATACTCGATTACTACTATTGTGCGTTTTTCTGTTCGTTGGATTGATGTTCTCCAGCCCTGCCCTGTCACATGGGGTGGCCGAAGACGATGCGGCGTTTCTTGAACAGAGTGCTGGAACACAGCTGATACCTTTTATATATCTGGGTGCCAAGCATATGGTGACAGGGTACGATCACCTGTTGTTTTTGTTCGGTGTTATCTTTTTTCTATATCGAATGAAAGATGTGGGAATCTATGTGACCCTGTTCGCCATAGGGCACAGTGTAACGCTGCTCTATGGTGTATTGAGCGGCACTCATGTGAATCCTTACATCATTGATGCCATCATTGGTTTGTCGGTGGTTTACAAGGCGCTGGATAACCTGGGGGCATTTCGACGCTGGTTTGGGGTTCAGCCCAATACCAAGGCCGCGGTGCTTATATTTGGTTTCTTTCATGGCTTTGGCCTGGCCACCAAACTGCAGGATTTCAAATTGTCTGAAGACGGGTTGGTGGCGAACATCCTGGCGTTCAATGTTGGTGTGGAAATCGGCCAGCTGCTGGCGTTGGGGGCCATCCTCATTTTGATGAACTACTGGCGCCAATCCACTTCGTTTGTCCGGCATGCATTCACCAGTAATGTGGTGTTGATGTCAGCGGGCTTTATCCTGTTGGGTTACCAGCTCACCGGTTATTACATTCATTCTTAAGGAGTCGTCATGCACGATATCAGTGATCTCAATAAAGAGGGGCTGCCTACGTCGGCAAGCCTGATTAAAGCGACTGTCATTGCGCTGCTGGTGGGCGGGCTCGTGCTCGTTGTGGCGGTATTGCCGGCAGAATACGGTGTTGATCCAACCGGCCTGGGCTCCAGCATGGGGCTGAATGCATTAAGTGCAGCCAATGCTGAAGAGCAGGACGCAAGCGGTGGCAATCTGTTGCTGGCGTCCAGTGCGGCACTGGGGCCAGTCTGGAAGAGTGCTGCGGCATACCGGTCGGATACCCTGTCGCTGACGCTCCAGCCCGATGAAGGCACAGAAGTCAAAGCGATGATGCAGGAGGGTGATCGCTTTGTGTTTAGCTGGGAGGCCATGGAAGGGGGAGTAAACTTCGATATGCATGGTGAGCCCCCGGGTAGTGTTGACACCTTTACCAGCTATTGGAAAGGCCGTAATCAAGTCAGTGCCCATGGTGAGTTTGTGGCACCGTTTACCGGCACCCACGGTTGGTATTGGCGCAACAGAAACAAAGAGCCTGTGACCATTACGCTAAGCACCAGCGGTTATTACGAAAAACTGTATCAACTATAACAAGCAACCCAACGGAGATCTTAAATGAAAAACCTAGTCCAATGTATCGTTATCGCGCTGATGGCCATGATGCCCGTACAACTGATGGCCCATGCAAACCATGCTTCCTTTGATCCGGTGACTGCTGAGCAGGCGGAGGCCGTTGCGGAGAAAACCGTACACAATCTGGTGAGCTCCAAACAATTGGCTGAATCATGGAAAAGCTCAAAGAAACAGCCGGTGACCCAGAGAGAAACCCGTTACGGTAAGGTATGGGTTGTGGTGTTCACCAATGACAGTGAGAAAGCGGAAGACAAGCGAACACTGCATGTTTTTGTGGATGAGTTCGGCAACCCGATCTCTGCCAATCACGAGGGCAAAATTTAATCCAATAAACTTGAAGAGGGGCTGGGTCAGGCCCCTTCTTCAAGATATTATTCCGTGTGTGGGGCAGAAGCAGATTCAGCCTTACACTCTATTGGTGTAGGCGCGCTATTGGTATAGGCACGCTATTTGTAAATGGGTTCGAGGCTGAAACGCATAAATTTATGCTAGACATGTTGTTGATTGCGGTTGGGGTGTTGCTGCTGACCGGCGGCGGTGAGGCTTTGATCAGAGGCTCTTTGGCTGCTGCGAACCGGTTGGGCATTTCACCCCTGCTCAGTGGCTTGTTAATCGTCGGTTTTGGCACGTCTGCGCCCGAGTTGGTGGTTTCAATCGATGCTGCTCTCAGTGATCGTCCAGACATCGCAATCGGCAATGTCGTGGGGAGTAATATCGGTAATGTTCTGCTGATCTTGGGTATATGTGCCATCATCTCGCCCCTTGCTGTCAGACCGCTTGTGTTGCGGCGCGACGCGGTAACTGCCTTGGCGGCCAGTGTATTGTTTCTGCTTCTGGTGGGCGGGGATGCATTGGTCCGGTCGGATGCCGCCATATTCCTTTTGTCGCTGGCGGCGTATTTGGTCTGGGCCTATAGAACTGAACGTTCCGGAAACGCACCTTCTGCTGGATTGCACATTGCCGAAGGGCAGGAGGTGACTTCTTTACCAACCAGTGCGCTGAGGATAGGGGCGGCGGTTGTGTTTGGCTTGGCACTATTGATTGCTGGTTCACAAGTGCTTCTAAAAGGCGCCGTCGGTATCGCTGAGTCGCTGGGGGTTTCGCAAGCTGTGATTGGGTTGACGCTGGTGGCAGTTGGAACGTCGCTGCCGGAGCTGTCAATTTCAGTGATCGCTGCATTTCGGCGACACGCGGATGTCGCTATTGGTAATGTCCTGGGAAGCAATATTTTTAACCTTTTGGGAATCCTTGGGGTTTCCGCATTGTTACAGCCACTGCCGGTCCATGCGCGAATTTTGCTATTTGATCAGTGGGTGATGTTGGGTACGTCTTTAATTTTGTTGTTTTTCCTGTATACCGGTAGCAGGCTTAGCCGATTTGAAGGCAGCCTCCTCCTGTTGGGTTATGGTGTATATTTGAGTCTGAGCTTTACGGTGTTCGGTACGTAGAGTCGAACGCCTGTTCTGCTAGATGTCCTTCTCGGCTACCACTTTCCCACTGCGACAATTTGTCACATCCCATCCCCCCTTATCCTTTTTTTATAATGGCCTTGAGTGTCTGGCACAGGGAGGTGCCACCCAAAAAATACAGTGTGTAGGGGGCAAAGAATGGTTCGTGTTGTGCGTAAGAATGGGCTGGCGCTGGGTGTGACCGCAGTGTTGGGTGCGATGGGTTTGACCGCCTGTGGCGGTGGGGGCGGCAGCTCCTCGGATGAGGCGCCCAAAAGCCTGGAGTCCACCCCGGTCAGTATTGAATTCGCCGCGATGGTGGCTGACCAGGTGTTGGCCTGTGACACGGATTACACCGGTGTGGGCACCGCAGGCAGCACGGTGCAGGTCAAGGATTTCCGTATGTTCATACATGGGGTCGAGCTGTTGACCGATGGCGGGCACAGTGTTCCGGTGACGCTGGACGATTCACCCTGGCAGGCCCAGGGTGTGGTGTTACTGGATTTTGAAAATGGCACCGGGGCATGCACCGGTACCGCGGAAACCAACCGGATCATCAACGGCACGATTCCGGATTCCGGCGACGTCTATACCGGGGTGCGCTTTGTCGTGGGCATGCCGGAATCACTCAATCACCTGGAGCAGGCCAGTGTCAGTCCGTTCAATGTCACCGGCATGAACTGGGGCTGGACCAACGGTTTCAAGTTTATCCGCTTTGATATCCCCAACTGGAACGTCCACATCGGCGCCACCGGCTGTGTCGCGGACGGCAATGGCGATGTGCAGTGCAGCCAGGCCAACCGGCCTCAGATCGAACTGGATAATTTCGACTTTCAAACCCAGTACATTCGCATCGATTATGCCGCCCTGGTACAGGACAACAACGTCAGCACCGACACCGGTGGTGCAGTGGGTTGCATGTCCGGGGGGACTGATCCGGAGTGCAATGGGGTGTTCACCCAACTGGGCCTGAACCTGGCCAGCGGGAATAACGATCCCGCACTGGTGCAGACCGTTTTCTCTGTCTCCAACTGAGTCGGAGCGTAGCCGATGAGATGCGCCGGCGTGCGGCGGCGGTCCCGCTTGTGGACCCTGTTGTATCCCCTGTTGTGCTCTGTGATGTTGGTGGCCTGCGGCGGCAGTGAAACCCACCTGGATGACGAGGCTGCCAACAAGACCGCATTTGACTGGGCGTTACGGGAGGGGGTGCCGCTGCCGCTGGAGCCGGCCGCCAATCCCATGACCGAGACCAAGTTCCAACTGGGACGACACCTGTTTTACGATGCACGCCTGTCCGGCAATGGCACCCAGTCCTGCAGTTCATGCCATCACCAGGATAAAGCCTTCACCGACGGCCTGGTGGTCTCGGTGGGCTCCACCGGGGATTCGCACCCGCGCAATTCCCAAACCCTGACCAATGTGGCTTACAACGCCACCTATACCTGGGCCAATCCCGCGCTCATCACCATCGAGGCACAGATGCACACACCCTTGTTTTCGGAGCAGCCGGTGGAGCAGGGTATCGATGACCGCAACCGGGACGCGGTGCTGCAGCGCATTCTGGATGAACCGCGTTACGAAGCATTGTTTGCCGAGGCGTTTCCAGCGCAGGGCAGTCCGGTCAGCTTTGCCAACATCATCGATGCTATTGCGGTGTTTGTGCGGGGCATGACCTCGTTCAACGCTCCCTTTGACCGCTACCAGCTGGGTCAGCGTTCCGCCCTCTCCGCCTCCGCCTTGCGTGGCCAGGAACTGTTTTTCAGTGAGGCGCTGGAATGTTTTCACTGCCACGGCGGTTACAACTTTTCCGACTCCACTGTGGATCGTACCATTGCCTTCGTGGAACGGCCTTTCCACAACACCGGCTTGTATAACATTGGTGGCAGCGGCGACTTCCCGCCGGATAACCAGGGGGTGTTCGAAGCCACCGGTGATCCATCGGACATGGGCAAGTTCCGCGCGCCCACCCTGCGTAACATCGCCCTGACGGCGCCCTACATGCACGACGGCAGTATCGCCACCCTGGAGGCAGTGGTTGAGTTCTACGCCGCCGGTGGTCGCAACGTGGCGTCAGGGCCCTATGCCGGGGATGGTCGCACCAATCCCTTCAAGGACAGCTTTGTCAGCGGCTTTGCCATCACGGCGCAGCAGCAGGCGGACCTCATTGCCTTCCTGCACAGTCTCACGGACGAATCCTTCGTCACCTCACCCCGTTTCAGCAATCCCTGGGAGTAAACATGATACGCACCTTCCCCCTGTGCCGGGTGATCGGCACCCTGTTGGCTTGCCTGTTGTCGGTGAACGGCCATGGCCACGGCGAGACACCCACGGAGGTTGGCACCCGGGTGTCGGCGGCGGTGAGTGTCACCTGGCGCGATGACGGCATGTTGCTGCAGGACGACGGCCGCTGGTTGATTCCCGGCGTGCTGATGGGGGGCGAAGCCTATCCGGTGGACGGGGGGGTGACGGTGGATGAGGCGCGCCTGGATCTGGCCCATCGCACCGCAGAGCGGGTGTTCGGTCGCCTGCAGATCTCCAGTCATGACGGCGTGTCCGATGCGGAGATTCATCATGCCTATGGCGGACTGCAGCTGGATACCGGCCCCGTCCTGACCACCCTGGCCGCCGGCCGGATGGCCGCTGCCATGACGCCCGCCAATGGTGAGCATGCCAGTGATCGGCTGTTCAGCGAAACGCCTCTGCCCCTGCAGGCGTTTCTGGGCAGCCAGTTAAACGACGACGGCGCCCGCGTCAGCCTGGACCTGGGAGCATGGCAGCTGGGGCTGGAGAGCTGGCGCGGGGACAGTTTTCCCGCCGCCGGTGAGGGGGAGGAGCTGAACGATGTCTACCTGCACTACCGGGATGGCTGGAATGGGGTGCCGGTATTTGCCGGTATCTGGTGGCTGCAGGCGGATGCGGTGAACCGGTCGGATACCCGGTATTCTGCGGATGGCCACGATCACGGTAGCGTCAGCCAAAGCACCACCCTGCCGGAATACTGGTTCGATGGGCGCACCGAAATAGGTGGCGCCTTCCTGCGCCTGGCCGGTGGCCATGCCAGCCACTGGCATTGGGCGCTGGAAGCGCAATACCTGCAGGTAAGCATTGAAGGCAGTGTCCGTGACAGCACGCGGCTGGCGCCCTGGTCGGCGGAGGATAACGGTGGCTGGCTGCAGGCCAGCCTGGGGCGTGGGGCGCACACGCTGGGGTTGCGTTGGGAGCGTCTGGTGCTGGAGAACCACCTGAGCGGCGCCGCGGCCGGGGCACTGGCAGACCTGACCGGATTGTATAACCCGGACCACGACCCGCAGCGGAGCAGCGCGGTCTACCATTGGCAGGTGCAACCGGGCCTGGCACTGCGGCTGGAGGCGGTGGACGACGGGATACAGATGGAATCGATCCAGCGTATTGCCGTGGGCCTGGTGTGGCAGGCGGAACTGCTGTAGCCGCCTTGCACCAGCTTGGTTCCATTTCCCACGGGGGTCACAGGATTGTGATGATGCTGACAGAGATTGCGCGCTCAGCGGGCAATCAGTCAGGTTAATTACCGTTCACCCCAGGGCGCTCCGCGGTCCGCTTCCGTCGTGGTGATTCCTGGTGATTGTCAAATCTATCAGTGGCTTAGGTTGGTGTTGAGGACGCTCATCCCGGACCCTGGATACTGACTGGCGTAGAACTTGCGTGGCCTCTTGCCGAGGTTCGCTGCCTGACACCAACGGGCGGCCACCGTTGATGAACTGAGTCAGCTTGTATTCCAGAACCGTTAGCGGAAGCCCCATGCCTACCATCACCTACCAACATCAACAGATCACGCTGGAAAGTGGGAAAAACCTGCTGGAAGGGTTGGAGAATGCCGGGGTGGAAGTCCCTTGCAGCTGCAGTTCCGGTGTTTGCCATGGCTGTATGGCCCAGGCCCTGGGGGGTACGGTGCCGGCGGAGGCGCAGATGGGGTTGAGTGCCAACCAGCGTCGCCTCAAATACTTTCTCACCTGCCAATGCTATCCCAAGGACGACCTGCAGTTTACCCTGGCCGGCAATCTGGAGGCCCGCACCACCGCCACCCTGGTGGAGAAACGGGTGTTGAACCAGCGGGTGCTGATGGTGCGCCTGCAGGCGGACATCGATTGGCGCGCCGGACAACACACCATCCTCTGGCGCACGGAAACCCGCGGTCGAACCTACTCCATCGCCAGCTCCCCGGATGACGGCTTTGTGGAACTGCATGTGCGGCGGCGGCCCAATGGCCTGGTGAGTCACTGGCTGGAGCATGAACTGACCGTGGGCGACCAGTGCCAGATCAGCCCCGCCACCGGCGATACCTATTACAGCCCGGCCATGCCGGGGCAGCCTCTGTTGCTGGTGGGCACCGGCACCGGCCTGGCCCCGCTCACCGGCGTCTTGCGGCAGGCCCTCAATGACGGCCATCATGGTGAAATCTATCTGTACGCCGCCGCCGGTGAACCCCAGTACCTGTACATGGTGGATGAACTCCGGGCGCTGGCGCAACAACACGCGGACCTGCACTATTTTCCCGTGGTGCACCGCAATCCCGAGCATCAGCCCGACCTGCTGTTGGGGGACCTGGTGGAGTTGATTCCCCAGCGGCATCCCCGCCTGCGGCGGCATCTGGTGTATCTGTGTGGGGCCCAACCCATGGTGGATTTTCTCAAGGAGTACTGCTTCTACCGCGGTGCCCTGATGGAGGACATCTTCATCAAAACCTTTTCCCCAGGGGAGAAAAGTCCGGCGGACGCTGCGATGGCTGGGCAACAATAGAGCGCCTGAGTATCCCCCCATGCGCCAACAGGAGACACCGCCGCCCCGCGATGACTCTTAATTGAGCAGTAAAGTCCCACAAGCGTCGATTTTCTCAGCGTTTTTCCGATCTTCGTCATGGCATGGAAATTGCGCTTGTGTGCAGGCGAACTTTTGCTGTCATGATTGAGTCGCTTCATGGTATTAAGCTCGCCACCGGTTTCAATCTGTTAGTTGCAAGGATAGTTATGTCCATTCGAGTTGCCATTCGTCACCACACCAAGTATTCCTATGATCGCAATACGAAACTGTTTCCCCATACATTTCGCTTGCGCCCGGCGGTCCACAGCCGCACGCCCATCGAGGCCTATTCCTTCAAGATCAAGCCGGAGAACCACTTCATCAACTGGCAGCAGGATCCGTTTGGCAACTTCTTGGCGCGGGTCGTGTTCCCGGAGCCGGCCAAAGAACTGCAGATTGATGTGGAGGTGATCGCCAACCTCAAGGTGATCAACCCTTTTGATTTTTTTGTGGAAGAGTACGCCCACGATTACCCGTTCGAATACGAGAAACAACTGGCGAAAGAGCTGGTGCCGTATCTTGAGATCAAGGAAAAAGGCCCCCTGTTGATGGAGTGGCTGAGCAAAGTCGACCGTGGTGAGAAGCGCATTGTCGATTTTCTGGTGGAGCTGAACCAGAGGCTGTTCAACGACATCGGATACTCCATCCGCATGGAGCCCGGGGTGCAGACCTGTGAGGAAACCCTGGAGCGCAAAATCGGCTCCTGCCGGGATTCTGCCTTCCTTTTGGTGCAGATACTGCGGCATCTGGGCCTGGCGGCGCGCTTTGTGTCCGGCTATCTGGTGCAATTGAAATCCGATGTGAAATCCCTCGATGGACCGTCCGGCCCGGAGGAGGATTTCACCGACCTGCACGCCTGGACCGAAGTCTATGTGCCCGGCGCCGGCTGGATCGGACTGGACCCCACTTCCGGTCTGTTCGCCGGGGAAGGTCACATTCCCCTGGCCTGTACACCGGACCCGGTGAGCGCGGCGCCGGTGACTGGGGCCACCGGCAAGTGCGAGGTGGAATTCGAATTTGAAAACCGGGTGGACCGCATTCACGAAGATCCCCGGGTTACCAAACCCTACACCGAAGACCAGTGGCAGAACATCCAGGCCCTGGGCTACAAGGTGGACGAAGAACTGATGGCCAACGACGTGCGCCTGACCATGGGGGGGGAACCCACCTTTGTGTCGGTGGATGACATGGAATCGCCGGAGTGGAACACCACCGCGGACAGCCCCCAGAAGCGGGCCCTGGCCCATAATCTGTTTCTGGCCATGCAGAATCAGTTTGCCCCCGGCGGCGTCAAACACTACGGCCAGGGCAAATGGTATCCCGGCGAGCCCCTGCCCCGTTGGCAATACGCCTGTTACTGGCGCAAGGACGGCCATACCCTCTGGCACTACCCCAATCTGATGGCCGACCCCAACCGCAACTACGGCCTGGGCACCGACGATGCCCAGAGCTTTATGACGGCTCTGTGCAAGCGTTTGCGTTTGCCCAACCGCTTTGTGTTGCCGGCCTACGAAGATGCCATCTACTACATGTGGCAGGAAGGCAACCTGCCGGCACAGTTCGATCCCCTGGAACACGACCTCAAACTGGAAGGTGAACGCAAACGCCTGCTGGCCCATCTGCAACGGGGCCTGGATGCGCCGGTGGGGTATGTGTTGCCCCTGAACTGGGACTGGTACCAGCAGGCCTGGCACAGCTGTACCTGGACCTTCCGCCGGGGTCACCTGCATCTGGTGCCCGGGGATTCCGCCATCGGCATGCGTTTGCCATTGGAGGTGATTCACTGGCTGCCGCCGGAGAAGCGGGAATATCACCAGCCCATGAGCCTGTTTGAGGCGGCCCCGGCGCTCCCCTACTACCCACCCAATCTGGCGCCCATTGAGTACACCCAGAATGACGAGGTGAACGAAGTTGAATCGTTCATCCAGACCGCCATGTGCGCCGAAGTGCGTAATGGCTGCCTGTATGTATTCCTGCCACCGCTGACCCACGGTGACCAGTTCATCAAGCTGATGGCCGCCATTGAAGGGGCTGCCCACGAACTCAATATGCCGTTGGTACTGGAGGGCTATGAGCCGCCCAAAGACAACCGCATGGAGAAGTTCATGGTGACCCCGGACCCGGGCGTCATCGAGGTGAACGTGCATCCGGTGCATACCTGGGACGAGCTGCAGAACAACACCCATACCCTCTATGACATTGCTCACAAGTGTCGCCTGGGCACTGAAAAATTCATGCTCGACGGCCGTCACACCGGCACCGGCGGCGGCAACCACGTTACCATGGGGGGCGCCACGCCGTCGGACTCACCCTTATTGCGACGCCCGGATGTGTTGCGCAGCCTGATCACCTTCTGGCAGCACCATCCCGGCCTGTCCTACCTGTTCTCCGGCTTGTTTATCGGGCCCACCAGTCAGGCACCGCGGGTGGATGAAGGTCGCAACGAAAGTCTGTATGAGCTGGAAATCGCCTTCAGCCAGATGCCCAAGGAAGAGATCTCCCAGCCCTGGTTGGTGGACCGCTTGCTGCGTAACCTGTTGGTGGACATTTCCGGTAACACCCACCGCTCCGAGTTCTGTATCGACAAGCTGTACTCACCGGATTCGTCTTCCGGGCGCCTGGGTATCCTGGAATTCCGCGCCTTTGAGATGCCGCCCCACCCGCGCATGAGCCTGGTGCAGATGCTGTTGCTGCGTACCCTGCTGATGATGTTCTGGCACAAACCCTACGAACACCGGCTGGTGCGCTGGGGCACCGAGCTGCACGACCGCTTTATGCTGCCCCATTACGTGTGGGAAGACCTGCGCGATGTGTGCGAGTTCATGCAGCTGCAGGGCTATCCGTTCCAGCTGGAATGGCTGGAGCCGTTTCTGGAATTCCGTTTCCCCCATTACGGGCGAGTCAACATCCGCGATATCCAGATTGAGCTGCAGACTGCCATCGAACCCTGGCATGTGATGGGTGAGGAAGTGACCCGGGGCGGTACCTCCCGCTTTGTGGATTCCTCGGTGGAGCGCATGCAGGTGCGGGTCCACGGACTCAGCGAGGGCCGTTACGTACTGGTGTGCAACGGGCGCCGGGTGCCACTCAACTTTACCGGTACCCACGGTGAGTATGTGGCCGGAATCCGTTACCGCGCCTGGCAGCCACCTTCTGCCCTGCATCCTTTGATTGGCGTGCATTCACCCCTGGTGTTCGACCTGGTGGATACCTTCAATGGCCGTTCCATCGGCGGTTGTACTTATCACGTGCACCACGCCGGGGGCCGCAGCTACGATACCTTCCCGGTGAACGCCTATGAGGCGGAAGGCCGCCGTATCAGCCGCTTCTGGAGCCATGGCCACACTCAGGGACCGCTGACGGTGCCGCCGGAAGTGCGCCCCTTCATGCAGAGTGAGGACCGTTTTTACCCCCATGGCAGTGGCGTGGGCCCCATGCAACCGCCGGCGGACGAGATCAATCGGGAATACCCCTACACCCTGGATTTGCGTAGACCCCTGCGCACTCTGTCGTGAACCCGTTATAATCTCTGGGAAATGAGTGTAAGGGGTTCTATTTAGGGCTGTATGGCAACCAACACAGAAGAAAAGACAAGCGCTGAGCCGGCACCAAGCCTGGAGCAGGTTCTGGAGCATTATCCCCGGGATATGGTGGGATACGATGAGATGTGGGTAGAGGACAGTGCCCGGGTTAACCCCCATTGGCGCCGTTTGATGAAGGATCTCACCAAACTCGGCGACAGCGAGCTGGAGCGTCGGCGTACCGATGCCCGTCGCCTGTTGCGTGAGAATGGGGTGACCTACCACATTTACAACGACCCCAAGGGCCAGAAGCGCACCTGGCAGCTGGACCCCATTCCCCTGGTGATCAACAGCCAGGACTGGGGTGCCATCAGTGTGGGCCTGAAACAGCGGGCGCGCCTGCTGGACATGATCCTGCGGGATATTTATGGCCCCCGCCGCCTGATCAAGGAAGGCCTGATTCCGGCGGAACTGATCTACGCCCAGCAGGGCTTTCTGCGGGCTTGTGACCAGGTGCAGATGAAGGACCTGCCCCATCTGTTGCTCTATGCCGCCGATCTGGCGCGGGGGCCGGACGGCCGCATGTGGGTGCTGGGGGATCGCAGCCAGGCGCCTTCCGGTGCCGGCTATGCCCTGGAAACCCGCATGGCCATGACCCGGGTGATGGCGGAGGAGTTCCGCCGTACCCAGGTGCATCGCTTGTCGATCTTCTTCCGCCATTTGCGCAGCATGCTGGCCAGCCTGCTGCCCCACCGCAAAGACGATCCCCGGGTGGTGATCCTCACCCCCGGGCCCCACAACGAAACCTATTTCGAGCATGCCTACCTGACCTCGTATCTGGGCTACAGCCTGGTGCAGGGGGATGACCTGACCGTGCGCGGTGGCAAGGTCTGGATGAAATCCCTGGATGGCCTCAAGCAGGTGGACATCATTGTGCGGCGGGTGGATGACACCTTCTGCGACCCCCTGGAGCTGCGGGAGGATTCCCACCTGGGGGTGCCCGGCCTGCTGCAGGCCGCCCGCCTGGGCAATGTGATCATCGCCAATCCCCTGGGCTCCAGCATCCTGGAGAGCCCGGCCCTGATGCCGTTCCTGCCCAACATTGCCAAGCACTGGCTGGGGGAGGAAATCCTGCTGCCTTCTGCTGCCACCTGGTGGTGTGGTCAGCAAAAAGAACGGGATTATGTATTGGCCAATATTCGTGACCTGGTGATCAAACCCATTGATCGCCGTGGTCCCTCGGTGTTCGGTTCTGCCCTCAGTGAAAAACAAATGCAGGAACTGAAACTCCGCATCCAGGCCGAGCCGCACATGTATGTGGGGCAGCAGGTGCTGAGCTGTTCCACCGCGCCTTCCCTGCGCAATGGCAAACTGGTACCGCGGCGGGTGTTGCTGCGTACGTTCCTCACCGCCCACCAGGGGGATTACGATGTCATGCCCGGTGGCCTGACCCGGGTGGCCCAGGACGAGGACGCCCTCTTCGTCACCAACCAGACCGGCGGCCTGTCCAAGGACACCTGGATTCTGGCGGATAAACCGGTGCATCAGGCCAGCCTGTGGCCCAGCATCCGGCAGATGGAAAGCCTGATGTCCGGCGAGGGTGTATTGCCTTCCCGTTCCGGGGAAAACCTGTTCTGGGTGGGCCGCTACACCGAGCGCTCCGAGGGCCTGTTGCGCCTGATTCGCACCGTGCTCAACAAGCTGGCGGACTATGACGATTACCGCGATGTGTCGGATCAGGTGGTGCTCAACCACCTGCTGGAAGCACTGACCCACTTCACCTGGGTCTACCCCGGCTTCACCGGCGAGGATGCCGAAGAAAAACTCAAGCGGCCCCGTCTGCACATCATGGACATGGTGTTGAACCGGGAACATCGCAGCAGCCTCATCGGCACCCTCAATGCCCTCTTGCAGAGCGCCTACAACGTGCGCGACCTGTGGTCGGTGGACACCTGGCGGGTGGTGGATGATATCGACGAGAACCTGCAGTACCTGAGTTCCAACAAGACCCGCTTCTCCATCCTGCAGACCGAGCTGGACAGCCTGCTGGCGTCCCTGATGGCGTTCAATTCCCAGACCCAGGAAAGCATGCCCCACGAACATGGCTGGTATCTGCTCAACGTGGGGCGTCGCATGGAGCGGGCACTGCAGCTGATCTGCTTCATCCGCACCTGTTTTGTCCAGTACGCCGGTGAGGTGCCGGAGCACCTGATGCTGGAGGCCACCCTGGTGAATCACGAAAGCCTGATCACCCACCGCCGCCGCTACCGGTCCGTGCAACACATCTTCACGGTGCTGGACCTGATGTTGTTGGATACCCGCCACCCCCGCTCCCTGGCCTATCAGGTGGACAAGATCATGTCACTCATGGAAGCGTTGCCCCAGCCTACCCCGTCCCATCACCTGAGTCGGGAGCAGCGGCTGATTTTGCAGGCCAGCACCGAGATCAAGCTGGCGGAAGTGGAGAAGCTGGCCAATATCAATGATGAGCTGGGCAGTCGACGGGCGTTGGCCAAGCTGCTGGACAGCGTGGAGCGGCGCCTGGAGAAAGTATCCGAACTGCTGCACCAGCGTTACTTCACCCATACCCAGAGTGCGCGCCAACTGGCTCCCACCAAGCTGGAGTTGCCGGCATGAAGTATCACATCAAGCACACCACCCATTATCAGTACAGCAGTCCGGTGAGCATGTGTTTCAACGAGGCCCGCATGTCACCGGTGAACAGTGCGCACCAAACTTGTGCGCGCAATCGGTTCGTCATTCACCCTGCACCAGAATCGCTCCACAAGCGCTTTGATTATTTTGGCAACCAGGTCACCAGCTTCGATATTCTCCAGCCCCACAAGGAGTTATCCGTCACCGTGTACTCCGAGGTGCAGGTGCTGGACCACACCCAGCAGGCACTGTTTTCGGCCGACTACCCCTGGGAGTTTGTCCGGGACAGCCTGAAGACCGCCACTGATCCCGAGCACATCGTGGTGCGCGAATACATCCTGCCGTCGCCGCTGATACCGGTGTTTGATGAGGTGAAGGAGTACGCCGCCGAGTCCTTTACCGAGGGGCGACCGGTGCTGGAGGCAATCCAGGACCTGGTGCAGCGGATCTTCACGGATTTCAAATACGACCCGGGGTTTTCCACCATCAGTACCCCCCTGCACACGGTGATGGAGCATCGGCGCGGGGTGTGCCAGGACTTCGCCCACCTGGGCATTGCCTGCCTGCGGGCCATGGGCCTGGCGGCGGGTTACGTCAGTGGTTACCTTGAGACGGTGCCGCCGCCGGGGCAGGAAAAGCTCGAGGGTGCGGATGCCTCGCACGCCTGGTTTGGCGTCTACATGCTCGATTTCGGCTGGATGCACTTCGATCCCACCAACAATATGATGGCCAAGGACCAGCACATAACATTGGCCTTTGGCAGAGATTTTGCAGATGTGACCCCACTCAAAGGGGTAATTTACGGCGGCGACGATCACGAGCTGAAAGTGTTCGTGGATGTGCGCCGGATTGAAGAATAGAAGCAGTTCACCCACAAGCATTATTGCGAGACAAAAGAAGCGATTATATGTCTGTAAGCTGGAACGAATACGACCCGGGCAAGTTCTTCGATGAATTGATCAAACCCAAGGGGAAGCCGCGGAAATACGCTAAAAACCTGGCGAAATACCTGGCTGACCACAGCGACGAGGAGCTGGAAACCCGCAAGGCGGTGGCAGAGCTTTCCATCAAGGAGATGGGGATCACCTTCACGGTGTACACCGAAGAGGAAGGTTCCATCGACCGCTCCTGGCCGTTCGATATTTTGCCGCGGATGATTCCCAAGTCCGAGTGGCTGCAGATTGAGCTGGGGCTCAAGCAGCGGGTGAAGGCCCTCAACCTGTTCATCAACGATATCTATCACGATCAGAAAATTATCAAGGATAAAGTCTTTCCGGCGGAGCTGCTGGCCAATTCCGTGAACTTCCGGAAGGAGTGCATGGGGGTGTCACCGCCCTTGAACATCTGGGCCCATATCTGCGGTTCGGATCTGGTGCGTGACAGCGACGGCACCATGTACGTGCTGGAAGACAATCTGCGGGTGCCCTCGGGCGTTTCCTATATGCTGGAAAACCGCTCGGTGATGAAGCGGGTGTTCCCGGAGTTGTTTGAGAGCTACAACATCCAGCCGGTGGACGATTACTGCTCCCAGCTGTTCGACATGCTGGCCTCCCTGTCACCCCGTCCGGCAGACTATCCGGAAGTGGTGGTGCTGACCCCCGGCATTTTCAACTCCGCCTATTTTGAGCATTCCTACCTGGCCCAGCAGATGGGCTGTGAACTGGTGGAGGGCCGCGACCTGCTGGTGCAGGACGACGACTGCGTCTACATGCGCACGGTGGAAGGCCTGCAGCGGGTGGACGTGATCTATCGTCGTATCGATGACCTGTTCCTGGACCCGGAAGCCTTCAACCCGGATTCCATGCTGGGTGTGCCGGGCCTGTTGCGGGCCTGGAAGAAAGGCAATGTGGCCCTGGCCAATGCCCCCGGCGCCGGCGTGGCGGATGACAAAGTGGTGTATGCTTTTGTGCCGGAGATCATCAAATACTACCTGGGAGAAGAGGTGCTGTTGCCCAATGTGCCCACCTACCGCTGTATGTTCCAGGATGAACAGGATTATGTTCTGCAGCATCTGGATGAGCTGGTGGTGAAACCCGCCAACGAGTCCGGCGGCTACGGCATGATGATTGGCCCCATGGCCAGCAAAAAGGAGCGCGAGAAATTCGCTCAACTGATCAAGAAAGACCCCCGCAATTACATCGCGCAACCCACGCTGGGATTGTCCACCGTGCCCACCTTTGTGGAGCATGGGGTGGAGCCCCGGCACGTGGACCTGCGCCCCTTTATTCTCAGCGGTGACACCACTTCTGTCACCATGGGTGGATTAACCCGGGTGGCCCTGCGCAAGGGCTCCCTGGTGGTGAACTCCTCCCAGGGTGGTGGCAGTAAAGACACCTGGATCGTTGAGGAGGAAGCCTGATGCTAGCTCGAGTAGCCGAAACCCTGTACTGGATGGCCCGGTACATGGAGCGTGCGGAAAACATGGCGCGCCTGATCAACGTCAACGCCAACCTGATTCTGGACATCCCCAAGAAAACGGTACTGGGCTGGGAACCCCTGATTGACATCACGGGCACCCGCACCAACTACGAAGAGAAATACAACTCCTTCGAAGAGCGCCAGGTGATGAAGTACCTGATCAGCGACGTGGACAGCCCGGTGTCCATCGCCAACTCCCTGAAATGGGCGCGGGAAAACGCCCGCACCGTGCGCGATGTGATTCCGCGGGAGGCCTGGGAGCAGATCAACGCCTTGAACCACTATGCCAAGGATCAGCTCAACGTGGCCATGTCCAAGCGCGGTCGTTTCAGTTACCTCAATGAGGTGATCCTGCGCAGCCAGACCATCGTTGGCCTCTTGTCCGGCACCGTGAACCGGGATCAGGGTTATGTCTTCATCCGCCTGGGGCGCAACCTGGAGCGGGCCGATATGACCTCGCGTATTATTGATGTGCGCTCGGCGAACCTGCTGATGGAAGAAAGCATGGAGCTGCGGCCCTTCGAGAACATTCAGTGGATGAGCGTGCTGAAATCCCTGACAGCCTATCAGATGTACCGCCAGGCCATGCAGGCGCGCATCCGGCGTGCCGACGTGGTGAAGTTCCTGTTCCAGTCCCAGCGCTTCCCGCGCTCGATCCTGTTCTGTGTGCAGCAGATGGAGCGCTGTGTGCAGGAGCTGCCGGATTTTGAAAACAGCCTGCGCCGGATTCATCAGGCCAAGCGGCTGATTCAGGGGGCGGAACTGCATGCCTACGATCAGTCCATGTTGCACGATTTCATTGATCACATTCAGATCGAACTGAATAACATCCACGAAGCCCTCAACGATCAGTACTTCCTCAGTGGCCGTATCTATGGCCAGGAGCAGGAACAAAAGCAGGCCTCCTGACCTGTGTGCAGCGACCGGAATGACCCCGGTCGCTGCTGAGCAAGCCGCCTGCCGCAACGGCGTTTTGCGGGAATTGGTCTAGACTGGAAAAGATCCGTTTTTGTCCGGTTTTACTCAGGCTGATTCCCTTTGTCCTTACCCCGATCCGACCAAGTCAAACGTTCCCTTGCCACGCTGACCCTGCTGCAGATGGGGATTCGGGTGTCATTGGTGGTACTGGCGGTGACCATCCTCAGTTACTGGCATATCGTGCGCACCCTGGAATCCCAGACCATCGACAAGCTGAGTAAATACATCGTGGAGCGGGCCCAGCGCGAAAGTGCGGTGTTCGAATTGGCGGAGTCCAGTCAGCAGGTATTGAAGGACATCTTTTTGCGCGCCTGGGAGCACGCCCGCGAATCCGCCCATGAGGATTACCCGAAGTACTTTGTGGCCGGAGACGATGGCGCCGTGCGCACCCGCCAGCAATGGTTCGCCGACGGTTTCACTGAGCAGGGTTTACCCACTGGTTCCATTTCCGGTTTTGTCAGCCCGTCAGCGCCGGTGGCGGAGGCGACGTTTCGGGCCCGCCTGGTACTGTCCTACCGGTTGCTGGAGCGCTACGGCGCCAGTTATCGCAACCAGTTCGCCAATCTCTACGTGCACATGCCGGAAAACGTGAATCTGGTGTACTGGCCCGGTTTTCCCTGGGGCCTGGAAGCGCAAGCGGATCTGGACATGACCGTGGAAGAGTGGATGTACATCGCCTTCCAGCAACACAACCCGCAACGGGAAACCCGCTGGACCGGGCTCTATTACGACCCCACCGCCAAAGACTGGATGGTATCCTGCGAGACGCCGGTGGACTGGCAGGGGCAGCACCTGGTGACCATCGGCCACGACATCCTGCTGATGAACCTGTTCAATCGCGTCTTCAGTGATCATCTGGCCGGCGCCTACAATTTCATCCTGCGGGCTGACGGTCGTATCATCGCCCACCCCAACAAGCAACCGGAATTGTATGCCGCCAAGGGTGAGCTGAACGTGCAGGATCTGCAGGACCCGGTGCTGGCAGACCTCTATCAACGCTTGCAGGAGCAGGCCCGACAACCGCACCAGTCCGACCCGATTTTCTATCATCCTGCCAGTGATGCCTTCATCGCCCATGCGCCCATCCAGGGGCCGGACTGGTGGTTTGTTACCGTCTACCCGAAAAGCCTGTTGTCCGACTCCGCGAAAAGTACGGCGCAGTTTATTCTGCTGCTGAGCGTGATTTCCCTGCTGGTGGAGCTGGTGATGCTCTATCTGGTGATGCGGCGTCAGGTGATCGAGCCGTTGTCCCATTTTGTGACGGCCTCCCGGCGTTTGGGGGAGGGAGCGTTCACCGCCAAGGACCGCCTGCCGATCCAGCGCCAGGATGAGATCGGATTGATGGCGCGCACCTTTCGTGCCATGGGGGAGCGCATTGCCAACTATCATCTGGATCTGGAACAGGCTGTGGAGGATCGAACCCGGCAATTGAAAACCATCACCAACCAGTTGCAGAAAGCCAATGCCGAGCTGGAACTGATGACCTACACCGATGCTTTGACCCAGGTGGCCAACAAGCGGCGCTTCGACGACAGTCTGCAGCAGGAATGGAATCGGGCAGCCCGCAACCAGACGCCATTGGGGTTGATGATTCTGGATATCGACTACTTCAAACGTTACAACGACACCTACGGTCATGTGCAGGGGGATGAATGCCTGCGTCAGGTGGCGGGTGCGGTAAAACAGTGGGCGAATCGTTCCGGTGAACTGGTGGCGCGCATCGGCGGCGAGGAATTTGCCGTACTGCAACCCAACGTTTCCGTCGAAGCCTTGAAAGCCTCGGCCCGTCATATTCTGGAGACCATTCGCGCTCTGTCGATTGAGCACAGCGACTCCGAAGTCAGCGACAGGGTCACGGTGAGTGTGGGCATCGCCATTTGCATTCCCGGGCCCGGCCAGTCTGCCATTGACCTGGTGACCGCAGCAGACGATGCGTTGTACCGGGCGAAAAGTCTGGGCCGGGACCGGCTTTCAGACTAGCCTCTTGTTTCGCCTTTTTTCCTGTGTCACATTAGCGGGCCGCAGTAGCACACAGGGATGACAGCCACCATGAAGACCGGCGCAGTGAATGCAGATGCAGTGACAGCAGAGGAAAGGCTCCACATTCGAACCGCTCAGGCAGATGATGTGGGTTTGATCGCAGAGTTGATGTACAGCTCTGGCCCCGATATTTACGATTACCTCTATCAGGAAAAGGCCCTCGATTTTTTACGCTATGAATTTGCCTCCGGCCGCGGCTTTGCCGGCCATCCCCACGTCACCGTGGCGGTGCGGGCTGGCGAAGTGGTGGGCACCGGTTGCTTCTATGGTCGGCGGGATTACGAGCGGCTGCTGAACGGCACCGTAAAAAACATGACCCGGTTCTTCGGCTATCTGGGGGTGGTGCCGGTGTTGTTTCGTTCCCGTCACCTGAAGAGCGTGATGCGGGCGCCGCGGCCCGGTGAGTTGTACCTGTCGAATTTCGGCGTCAGCCCGCAGCAGCGCAGCCAGGGCATCGGCTCGCAGATGATCCAGCACAAACTGCAACAGGCCCGGGAGCAGGGCTATGATCTGTTTGGCCTGGATGTGTCGGTGGCCAACCCCCGTGGCCAGGCATTGTATTCGCGGCTGGGATTGCAGGTCACCCAGGAAAAAACCTTCTCCAATCCCCGGGCCGGTGTGAATCCGGCCCGCAAAATGGAACTGGCGTTGTTGCCCTGACGCAACGCCCTTGAATCCCGTCGTTACCAAACTAAACTTGTCAGCAGGTGGTCACTGTGCACAATAAGGGCTGCCTGGATGGCGCTTTATGTGACAGGGACGGTTAACAGCATGTGTTCTTCTCTTCGGTAATTCCCTGTTTCAATATTCGCGTTCGATGTTTGCGCTGTCATTTCGAATGCCCGCTTGGGCATGTCATGTTCGTTTGGATGGGGATACTCATGAGAAAACTTTGTTACGCGCTGCTTGGCGGAGCCCTGTGGCTTGCCCACAGTTTTGCCTTGGCCGCAGCCAGTGGATACTGCGATGCCAATGGCCGCAACAGTTACTACTTCTGGCAGAACAGCATGACCATTGGGGACACGGTGATCAGCACCGGCAACAATGGTGGATACCAATTTACTCCGGATGCCGGCATCACGCTGCAACCGGGCGCAAACCAGATCCAGTTGAATCCCGGATATCGTTTTTATAACTACACAGTGTACTGGCGTGGCTGGCTGGATCTGAACGGTGACCTTCAGTTCAGTGCCGACGAACAGCTGTTCCAGGCCTCTTCCCGCGGCGCCCTGACGGTGACGGCCACGCTGCCGGAAACGCTGACACTGGCGTCCTCCACCCTGCGCATCAGCATGAAGTACGGCAGCTATCCCGCTCCCTGCGAAATCTATTCCTACGGTGAAACGGAAGATCTGGTGGTGCAACTGCCGGTGGCGGACAGCCCGGCGTTGACCGATGCCTATCACCTGCAACTGGGCAGCGATTTTACCGTGCAGCGCAGCGGTGCCATCGGCGATGACCTCCGCTGGGTGGTGGAGAAGAACGGTGCCGTGGTGCTGCAGCGCATGGCCGCCAGCGAATTGGAGTATCGGTATTTTGCCAACAGCAGCGGTGCGGATTTCCGCTTATGGCTGGAGCAGGATGTGGCGGGCGACCAGCAGCGGGTGTCCAACGTAGTGGCCTACACGCCGGGCACCACCGATCGCTATGCCCTGCACCTGAGTGAAGGCTACCAGCTGCATCGCTCCGGGGGCCTGGGGGAAGCGGGCAATCTCACCTGGGTGATCGAAATGGATGGCGAGGTGGTGCTGGAGCGTCTGGCCACCGAAGAGCTGAGCTATGTCTATTACCGCAACTGGGCCGGCACCCGTTTCCGGGTCTGGCTCAAGCAGTTTATCAACGGTCAGTATGAGGTGGTGTCCAACACTCTGGAATATCAGCCGAACCAAACCGAATTCACCCTGACCCTGGACCAGAAATACAAACTGACCCGCAATGGCCAGCCCGGCGATGCGGTGCGCTGGATCGTGGAGCAGGATGGCCTGGTGATCGTGGATCGGGATGCCGCTGCGGAACTGGAATACCGCTTTATCGAATCCATTCCCGGCGCCCGTTACCGCCTGTGGCTGCAGATGAACATCGATGGCCAGGATCGGGTGGTGTCCAATGTGATCGAATACGATGAACCCACCACCTACCCCTATCAACTGGCATTGGGCCCGAATTATCAGGTGACCCGCAGCGGGAGCACCGGCGAACCACTCACCTGGGTGGTGGTGAAGGATGGCAGCAAGGTGCTGGAAAGCAATGCCAGCAATGGTTTGTCCTTCCTCTATTCCGGCAATACCCAGGGCAGTTATCTGGAGCTGTATCTGCACCAACGCCTGGACGGTTACGAACAACGGGTCTCCAATATCATTCGCTATGAGGTGAAGGATTTCGGCTACAGCCTGAATCTGGGGCCGGACTATCAACTGCAGCGCACGGGTCAATTGGGTGAGCCTTTGTACTGGGTGATCGAAGAAAACGGTAACCGGGTCTTGCAGCAGGATGCTTCCCAAAGCCTGAACTTCACTTATCCCGGCAATACACCGGGGGCCGCCTATCGGGCCTGGTTGGGCATGGAGGTGGACGCCACCTTCCGTCCGGTGTCGAGCCCTGTGTACTATCAGGTGCAGGAACCACAACCGCCCCAGCCACCGTTCACCATTGCACTCGGCACCGATTATGTGGTGACCCGGGACGGTGGCCTGGGTGATCCCCTGCGTTGGGTGGTCACAGAGAACGGCATGCTGGTGTGGTCGCAGCCGGCAGCTGAAACAATGCAGTTCCAGTACCCGGATCATCAACCCCATGCCCAGTACCGGGTATGGCTGGAAGATGAGATGAGTGGCGAGGTGCTGTCCAATGAGGTGGCGTACGAGTATGTGGTCGCCAGCACCTTCCAATTGACCCTGATGCAAGACTATTCCGTGGAACGCAGCGGACCGGTGGGAGAGGGGCTGGAGGAACCATTGGAATGGGTGCTGCTGGAAAATGGCATGGAGCGCTGGCGCGAGGATGCCAGCCAGCAGCCGGGGTTCTATTTCCATGACTACATTCCGGGCAGCCAGTATCAGCTGTGGCTGGTCTCCATGGCCACTCAGGCGGTGGTGTCTGAGGTGCTCACCTTCACCTATGTGTTGCCCGGCGCGGAATACAGCCTGACCCTGGACGAGGCCGCCTACCAGGTCACCCGCAGCGGACAGTTGGGAGAACCCCTGAGTTGGATCGTGGAAGAAAACGGGGTGGTGGTGAATGACTTTGACGCCGGCGGCGCACTGGATTTTGTGTACCAGAATCCCATTCAGGGGGCTCACTACCGCATCTGGCTGGTGCGGGCAGGGGAGGTCAAGCCGGTGTCGAATATCATTGAATACGATGCCGATGCGGCAACCCACGAGTTCAGCATCAGCCTGAACAGCGATGGCACCATCACCCGCAGCGGGTCAGTGGGGGATCAACTGGATCTGGTGTTCCTGCAGAACGGGCAGATCGTGGCCGGGATGGACGCGTCCCAGAGCCTGGTGTTGGCGTTCCCGTTTGTGAGCAGTGGCGCATACGAGGCTTATCTGATTGCCTGGGGTGGTGAAGAGGGAGGTGAGGAAGGTTCGCCGGTTTCCAATACCCTGCAGATCAACGTGCCCTGATCGGGGATCGTTGCCACGACAAGGGAAGGGGGCATTACTGCCCCCTTTTTTCTGAGCCCGGTTTTGTGCTGCTAACGCATCCGCTCAGAGGGTTTTCATGTATTCGATCAACGCCAGGCGTTCCTGGTCACTCAACACTTCGGTGAAGTCGTGGCCTTCGTTGCCGCGGCTAAACTCGTGGGTGTTGACGATGCGTCGCGCTTCCAGGTCTTTCTGGGTTAACGGCGGCATGGCCTGGTAGGCGAGCCAGAACTTGTCGCCCAGGGCGTTGGCCAGCCAGCTCAGCATTTTGTCGAAGACATTGGTGGGATTGCAGCTCCATTTCTCGGTGCCCGGCTGACAGGGGATCTCGGTATAGCGCCAGCCCAGGTTATCCAGGTCATAGGCCGCCAGACTGGAATCCAGGCCTGCGTTCAGGCCGGGGGCGACCGGCTCGGTCAGGGGCGGTTGCCAGATGTTGGGGCGGTCCGCCGGTTTCAACACCGCCCACACCGTGGGCACACTGCCGTTGTGGAAGAACGGCGCTGCCGCCCAGACCCCGTACAGTGAGGGTGCGTTGTAGCCGATCATGTCGTCCCAGCGGTTGGGGCCTTCCAGGCGCTGGCCACCCCCGGCCAGGTCGTTGCGCAACCGTTCCAGGGTCTGGCCGGGCCGTCCCTGTCCTTCCCGGGTCCATTCCGGGTGCAGTTCATCATAGGCCCACCAGGAGGTGTTCCAGGCCACTTTCATGGGCTCCGACATGACATTGGTGCGTTCCGGGTCGGTGCGGATGGTCTCCAGGGGGGTGTTGACCCCGGCAATGCCCTTCAGCCGGGGGGCCGGCAACATGCTGGGGTCGGCGGCGTAGCGGGGCGAGTACACCCCATGGCAGCTGGCGCAGGAGCCGTTGCCCGCCGGCTTGGGAATATGGCTGTTGCTGCCGTTGGACCACAGGTCACGACTGTGGAACAACACCGCTCCGGCTTCCGCCAGTGGCAGGTCGATCAGCTCAGGGTAGGGGAACGGGGGCGGCGCCAGGGAATTCATAAAGGCGTCCACGTTCTCGAAGGTGGGTTCCAGTGCGCGCCGCTCCTCACCACTCAACATAAAGGTGGCCATTTCCAGTGCCATGGTGGAACGCACGTTGTCGGAAGACAGCAGGCCATGGAACAGGCGGGTCATCCAGGCCCGGCTCCACCAGTTGGGGGTTTTCACCTGGCCCTCGGAGCCGTGGGAGGGGAACAGTTCCAAGCCCAGACGCAGCTGCAGGGTTTCGGCGTCAAAGCCCACGAACAAGGCATCAATCACGCCCAGGGCGTTGGAGACCCCGGCATTGGTACCGAAGGGGAAAGGCACCACCGCCGGTATGCCCGCCAGTACCTTGGCGTTGTCATTGACGAACACGCCGATGTCAAAATAGTTGCTGCCCCGGCCCCAGTGGAACTGCTGGCCCTCGGCGTCGGTGCCGAGGCGGGAATCGTGGCAGAAGGAACAGCCCACGGTGAGTTCTCCGGTGTATTTGCCCTCCAGGTTCTTCACCATGGTGAGCCCCATGGGCAGCTGGCCGCTGCCGCCGTCGGTGAGATTGGGGGCTTCCCCTTCCAGGGGGTAGGGATTGCGGAACTCCGCGGCGAACAGTCCATAGCGTTTCAGGACTTCCTCATCAAAGTTGGCCGGTCGCTCCTCCAGGCCCCAGGCCTTCCACAGTTTGCGATAGGTGCGGGGGGTGAACAGGTGCAGCCCGGCCATGAAATAGGATGTGCTCTCGAGAAACGCTTGGCCAGCGGCCACCTGTGCCCGCCATTCGCCGCAGGTGGCGGCTTTCTGCAGGGGGTTGGGTTTATAGGGGGGCAGCGGATTGTGTACGTCTATCCAGTAGGCGTTGAACTGCACCGCGGTGCCGGGCTGATTAATGCCTTCCACCACCAGGCTGCGGGGGTCCAGGGGCACGGGGGTGGCATCCGGTTGGCCTGCGCAGCCGGCCACGATGGCCGGTTGTTTCTGCCCCAGCTCCAGCAGAGGCAAGGGTTCAGCGGCCAGGGGCGTGGTGGCCGCGCGGTCTTCCCCACTGTCGGTGCAGGATTCCGGGTCCTCCCAACAGCCGAACAGGTAGGCCACGTCGTCATAGATGGCACTGCTGTAAGGCCAGGTTTTGCCACCGCTGTGGGGCTCCGCCGGGTCTGCATTTTCCACCAGCAGCGGGTTCAGGGTGATGCCACCGCCCAGGGTCTGCCAGGCCTGATAGAAATTGTCATAGTGTTGGCTGGCGTCGGTGGAGAGGAGGAAGCCGTCGCCTTCTTCGGTGTCCGCCAGTCCGCCGGGAATGTGGCAGGTACTGCAGAAAGTGAGGTTGGATTGAACGCGCTCGGTGAAGAACGCCTGATCGTCAAAGGTTTCGGTGCCGGTACCGGGCTCTTCCTCTTCCGCCCCGCCACAGGCGCCCAGCACCAGACTGCCAAGGGTGAACAGAATCAGTTTAGAGATGGGGGTCATGGTTGTTCTCCGTGGTGATAGTAATGTTCGGCACACAAACACCGGTCACAGGAGACAACCCACACACCTTTCAGGGCAGAACCGAATTGAACCTCTCAGTCATGCCGTTGCCAACAAAGCGTGACTGATTGGTCACGAATCCTCGCACAGAGTTTTGGGGGAGTGAAGGAGGCGCACTTAATCGCTGGCGTGATTGGTCAGCCGCCGTTGCAGCATGCGTTGCATGGGGAGGGGATCTTTCTGGGCGACTGCTTTGTTGGCGGGGGAGTGCCAGGACAGCAGGCGGGAAATCCAGAAGCGCAGGGCGGCGTAAATGAGCATCCGTGGCCACAGTTGCTGCTCGGCGGAGGTAAAGGGCCGGTGCTGCTGGTAGGTGTCCAGCACGGCCTGGTAGCGCCGGGGTTCCAGGTTGCCGTCGGGGTCGCTGCACCAGTCGTTCACCAGCACCGCCAGGTCATAGATGAAGCTGTCGTCACAGGCGTTGTAGAAATCAATGATGCCGGTGAGCCGGTCCCCGTCAAACAGGGCGTTATCGTGGAACAGGTCATGGTGGTTGATGCCGGTGGGCAGTGCGTCGATTTGAGGTTGGTGCAGGCGCCAATCCGCCACCTGTTGCAGCAGCAGGGATTTCTGTTCGGGGGAGAGAAACGGCTGCAGGGTCTGTACCGCAGCATCGCGCCAGGCAGCGCCGCGGTCGTTTACCCGGTGCTGGTGGAAGCCCGGAGAGGACAGGTGCATGCGCGCCATGGCTGCGGCGATGGCCCGGCATTGGGCCAGGTTGGGCGTGGTGGGGTGGCGGCCGCTGAAGCAGGGTACCAGGATGGCGGGCTTGCCTGCCAGCTGCAGAACGGCCTCTCCCTGATCATTGCGGTAGGGCGCCGGCACCGGCAGGCCGGCCTCGGACAAAAAACGGGTGAGGGCGACAAAATAGGGCAGCTCGCTGCGGGGCATCTGCTCAAACAGGGTCAGCACCAGGCGGCACTTGGCACCGGCCTGATCTTCGGCGCTGACAAAATAATTGGTGTTCTCGATGCCGGCATGGGTGGCCTCCAGGCTATGCAGCCGCACAAAGCCGAAGGCCGCAATAAACTTGGCCGTCTGGTCCTGACTCAGGGGTGTGTAGACGGCCATGGGCTCACCAGGACATCAGCACCCACTCCGGCACCAGAATGCGGTCCGCCGCATCGCGGATGAAGGTGCCGTCGCCGTTGGTGTCCACCAGATGGTAGGGAGGGGCATTTTTGGGCACGACCTTTATGCCATACACTTTGCCGTTGATCTGGTAGATGTTCAGGGTCTTGTCACCGTCTTCCACAATGGTGATCTGGGGCTCGGGGGCAATGGCCTCTTCCCCTTCTCTGGGCTCCACCCGGGCTTGCAGGGGCATGGACGACAGCATCAGGCAGAAGACAAGCAGCTTTCTCATAGGGTTCCGGTATCCACAGGCGGTTTAATCAGCGGGTTCAAAAAGGGTTATTTCACAGTAGTTTATAGTGCAATTGCTCACCATACAAAGACCCACTGAAACCAAACCAATCTTTTATTATGCAGAAATCATGTGAAAAACTTGCTACGCTAGAAAGACTGTCTGGTAAACAGTCAGGAATGGAGTGTTTCCTTTAAGCGGCGTACGGGCCTGGTCAAAACCCTGACTGTGACCGCCGCGTCTGGATTTAATGCTGCTGAATCAAAGGCTTATAATGCAAATAATGAGCGTTTGGTTTAAGTGGTATCGTGAAGTATGACTTTATGGTTAAATTATCGCCCTCATTTTCAGCATGACAGAGGGCGGTCATTCGCCTTTAACAAAGGTCAGCCGTATGACGAATAAACCGCGCTATGCCGAAGCCAGTATGGAAGCCATGTATCGTATTTTTACGGTACCGGAGGCTCCAGGGTCTACGTTGGGTAACATCGATCAGAAGCTCTCCCAGGACCTGGCCGGGTTCCTCCAGGAGCATATTGTTGCGGTTGAAAAGGACCCGGAAGAGTTACAAAAGGATTTTTCCGACTCGGTCATTCCTGAAAAGCCCATCTTTGTTTCCGATCAGGCAGATTTCCTGATGGATAAACTGGTGGCCCAGTCGGTCCACACGGCGTCCCCCAGTTTTATTGGTCACATGACCTCCGCGCTGCCCTACTTCATGTTGCCCCTGTCCCGCATCATGATGGCCCTCAATCAGAACCTGGTGAAAATCGAGACCTCCAAGGCGTTTACCCCCATGGAGCGCCAGGTGCTGGGGATGATTCATCGCCTGATCTACCAGCGCGACAACGCTTTCTATAAAAAATGGATGCATGAGCCCGGTCATTCCCTGGGTTCGTTCTGCTCCGGCGGTACCATTGCCAACATCACAGCCCTGTGGGTGGCCCGTAACTGCCGCTTTGACCGCGACCCGAAAAACGGTTTCGCCGGGATTCAGCGGGTGGGTCTGTTCGGGGCGCTGCAGCATCATGGTTATCGTGGCGCGGCGGTGCTGGTGTCCGAGCGGGGGCATTATTCCCTGGGCAAGGCGGCGGATGTGCTGGGCATTGGTCGCGATTTTCTGGTGTGCGTCAAAGCCGACGCCCGCAACAAAATCGATCTGCAGCAACTGCGGGACAAGGTCGCCGAACTGAAAGCCAACAAGATTGCCATCATTGCCATGGTGGGGGTGGCCGGCACCTCGGAAACCGGCAGTGTGGACCCGCTGGACGAGATGGCGGACCTGGCCCAGGAAATCGGTTGTCATTTCCATGTGGATGCGGCCTGGGGTGGACCCACCCTGTTCTCGAAAAAATACGCGCACATTCTGAAAGGCATCGAGCGGGCGGATTCCGTCACCATCGACGCCCACAAGCAGATGTATGTGCCCATGGGCGCCGGGATGGTGATATTCAAGAGCCCGTCCCTGGTGTCCTCCATCGAGCATCACGCGGATTACATTATTCGTAAGGGTTCCCGGGATTTGGGGGCTTATACCCTGGAAGGATCGCGCCCGGGTATTGCCATGCTGCTGCATTCCGGTTTGAAAATTATCGGCCGCAGTGGTTATGAAATCCTGATTGAGCAGGGTATCGAAAAAGCCCGCACCTTTGCCAGGATGATTCAGGCCGAGGCGGATTTCGAACTGGTGTCCGAACCGGAACTGAACATTCTTACCTATCGTTATGTGCCGGCGTTTGTGAAAGCGAAACTGGCCGCCGCCAGCGCCGAGGAAGTGGACCGGATTCACGATGTGCTCAACCGGCTCACCAAGCGCATTCAGAAAAACCAGCGGGCCCGGGGCAAGTCATTTGTGTCCCGTACCACGTTGACCCCGGAAGCCTGGGATCGACGCCGAACCATCGTGTTCCGGGTGGTGTTGGCCAATCCGCTCACCAGTCATGAGATCCTGCAGGATGTGTTGGCGGAGCAGCGTTACATTGCCAGCACCGACACCTGCAGCGAGTGTATGGCAGAACTGCACGCGCTCTGTGATGACCGTCCGTTGCACGCCCATGCGGTGTGAACCCGACGGTCCACACCACACTTTTGCCTTAGAACATTACCCGGTTCAGCACTGATCAGAAACTGTATTTTGCGGAAAACTGCAGGCGGTTCAGAGAGCCGTCGGTGCCGTCTTCCAGTTCCTTGTTGGCAATGATGATCTCGCCACCGATATCCAAAGGCGCCGACGGCTTGTAGATCAGGTTGGCGTGGAAGCTCTCGTAAGCCTTGGGCGCGTTGCCGGCGGAGTCCGGATTGTCGGCCTGGGATGCCGCCAGTGAGAAACTGGAACGCCACTGCTGATTCCACAGATGTCGATAGGCGGCGAATACACCCACTTCATCAATCAGTTCGATGCTGCCATCGGCCTCGATGGCGCCGGCGCGGAAACTGTTCAGGCCCATGTAGCGGCCCAGGGCATTACCGGCGTTCAGCATCACCCGCAGATCATCCCCGCCGTTGCCGATGTTGATTTTACCCGCCAGGCTGACCGCATAACCGAATTCACTTTCAAGGTCGGTGCCGGTGTCATAGGCCAGCTCACGCCCCATCACCGCCACACTGTAATTGGCCCCGTCACCCCCGAAGTTGTAGCGGGCGATCAGGTCCGGGTATTGATTGGAATCCGAAGAGGAAGCCGCATCATTGTAGAGTGTGCTGGAAGGGTTTTCCGCAGCGAACATCCAGCCACCGGAGGTGTAGCGTATCTGCGGTTGGCGAATAAAGATGGTGCTCACCGGGCCGACAAAATCCAGCAGGTCCGGCAGTGCGCTGACATTGAAAAAGGTGGACCAGGTCTGCCCGAACAGCCATTCATCCCAGGTGAAAAAGGCATGCCGGATGCGCGGTGAATAGGAATTGCTGATGCGCTCATCCCCCTGCATGCTGCCCTGAAAATCCACTTCAATCATGCCTTTGATCAGGCCGGCGTCAGTCTGGGTCTGGCCTTTGATCCAGAAACGGGATTCCTTGGCGGAGAAGTGGGTTTTCGGATCACCGGATTCACCGCCGGTGGGAATGGTGGACGGCACCAGGAAGTCCTCACCGATGCTGGCGGTGGCGGCGCGACCATCGCTGTAATCGCTCACCATGGCGTCCAGTTTTATGTATCCGCCCACGGTGACGCTGCTGCTGTTGGTGCCAGGCGCTGCAGATTGGGTTTGGGTTTTCAGGGCTTGGATTTCCTGCTCCAGTTTTTCAATTCGCTGATTCACGTCGTCCGCCAGGGCCGGCGCAGAAATGAGTCCGGCGGAAACCAGTGCAGCAGTCAGAGGTAGTCGTTTCATTGTCTCACCTGTTGTTTTTTTCCGTTTGTTATGTGTGCTCCTCAGACTCAAGGCTGTAATAAATCGGTCACAGGGAGTATTAGCCAAAGGTCGAAGTCTCGACCAAAGTCTAATTTGCACTGCAGTGTCCCGGTCGCAGACTGGCTTCCACCCAAGAGTGTGCTGCAGTGAGGATGTGCCATGAATACGGCAGAACAGGCGAAGGAAACCCGGTATCAGCAATATCGGGTTGAGTACCCGCGCAGTGTGCGGGACCCGGATGGGTTTTGGGGCGAGGTTGGCCGCTGCATTGACTGGATCCAGCCGTTCAGCCGTGTGCAGGACGTGTCGTTCGATCCCGGCGATGTGCACATTCGCTGGTATGAAGACGGTACGCTGAACGCCAGCGCCAATTGCATCGACCGCCATCTGGCCAGGCAGGCAACGCAGCCTGCCATTCTTTGGGAGCCGGACGCGCCGGGCGAGGCCCGCATCATCACTTACCAGCAATTGCATGACGAAGTCTGCCGACTGGCCAATGCCCTGCGTTCCCTGGGGATCGGTAAAGGGGATCGGGTCATGATCTATCTGCCGATGATTCCGGAAGCGGTATTTGCCATGCTGGCCTGCGCCCGGATCGGTGCTATTCACTCGGTGGTGTTCGGTGGCTTTTCACCGGAGGCCCTGGCCGGTCGCATCGAGGATTGCGGCGCCCGCCTGGTGATCACCGCCGATGAAGGACTGCGGGGCGGGCGTGCGATTCCCCTCAAGCACAACGTGGATGCAGCCCTGGCTCACCCCGACATCCAGTCGGTGACTCACGTGTTGGTGGTGCGTCATACCCAGGCTGAGGTGCAGTGGCACGACGGCCGGGATGTGGATTATGAAACCGTCACCCGGGCGGCCGCACCCCGTTGTCCGCTGCAGGAGATGGCAGCGGAAGATCCCCTGTTCATCCTCTACACCTCCGGTTCCACCGGCAAACCCAAAGGGGTGCTGCATTCCACCGGCGGCTATCTGGTGTATGCCGCGTTCACCCATCAACAGGTTTTCGACTATCAACCGGGGGAGGTGTACTGGTGTACGGCGGACATCGGCTGGATCACCGGCCACACCTATCTGGTGTACGGCCCGTTGGCCAACGGGGCCACGGTGGTGATGGGGGAGGGGCTGCCCAACTATCCTGATGAAACCCGCCTGGGGCACATCATCGACCGGCACAATGTGTCCATCCTCTACACCGCACCCACCGCCATTCGTGCGTTCATGGCCAAAGGTGAGGCCCCCTTCCAGCACTCCAGCCGTCGCAGTCTGCGTATCCTGGCCACCGCAGGGGAGCCCATCAACCCCGCCGCCTGGCAATGGTACCGGGAGGTGATTGGCGCGGGTCAGGCTCAGGTAATCGACACCTGGTGGCAAACGGAAACCGGTGGCGTGATGATCTGTCCCCTGCCGGGCAGTCCGGCCCACAAGCCCGGTGCCGCCACCCAACCGTTTTACGGCATCGCCCCCCAGTTGGTGGATAACGATGGCCGGGTGGTGGACGGTGCCGGCGCGGGTAACCTGGTGATCACCGGCAGCTGGCCGGGACAGATGCGAACCCTGTGGGGTGACCACGAACGCTTTGTGCAGACCTACTTCACGGCCTTCCCCGGCAAATACTGCAGTGGAGACGGTGCCCGCCGGGATGAGGATGGCGATTATTGGATTACCGGGCGGGTGGATGACGTGATCAATGTGTCGGGCCATCGCTTGGGAACAGCGGAGATTGAAAGTGCGCTGGTGGCCCATGCCAAGGTGGCGGAGGCCGCGGTGGTGGGCTGCCCCCATGCCATCAAAGGCCAGGGCATTTATGTGTATGTCACCGTCAATGAAGGCATTGAGCCTGCGCCGGAGCTGTTGCAGGAGCTGCGGTTATGGGTGCGGCAGGAGATCGGGCCGGTGGCCTCCCCGGACTGGATTCAGTTTGCCCCCGGCCTGCCCAAGACCCGCTCCGGAAAAATCATGCGTCGCATTCTGCGCAAGATTGCGGCTAACGAGTTTGATCAGTTGGGCGATGTGTCGACTCTGGCCGATCCCACTGTGGTCCCACAGTTGGTGGATGGGCGCGTCAATCGTTAATGGTCCGGTCGCCGGCCCACCCCCAATGGCTTTCCATCGCCAGGGTCGGCGGCCTTTTTTTTCAGGATCTGCCTGATTTGACGTTGCTTTGATCAACACCCACAATTAGCACAACACACGGCAACGGTACCCATAACAACAATGACGTTACTCGGAAACGTGCTGGTGGCGGACGATCACCCCCTGTTTCGCATGGCACTGAAGCAGGCAGTGACCCAGGCTTTTCCCAACGCCAACGTGGTGGAAGCGGAAAACATTGACCAGCTGGAACGCCTGACCGACGCTGGGGAGCAGTTCTCCCTGCTGCTGTTGGATCTCAACATGCCTGGAGCGCACGGTTTTTCCGGCCTGATCTACATGCGTGATCGTTACCAGGCGATTCCCCTGGTGGTGGTGTCCGCCTCAGAAGAAGCCGCCGTGATTCATAAAGCGGTGGAATATGGAGCCAACGGTTTCATTCCCAAATCCGCGTCCATGGAGGTGATGGTGCAGGCCATCGAAAAAGTGTGCGCCGGGGAACGCTGGCTGCCCCCCAACATCCTGCCCCAGCACAATCCGTTGTTGCGGGATGAGGATCACGATCTTGCCAAGTGCATTGCCTCCCTCACACCACAACAGTTTCGCGTGTTGGGCATGCTGGCGGAGGGCCAGCTGAATAAACAGATTGCCTACGAGTTGAATGTTTCGGAAGCCACCATCAAAGCCCACATGACTGCCATTTTCCGCAAGCTAGGGGTGCGCAACCGCACCCAGGCGGTGATTCGCCTGCAGAACCTGGACGTGGAATCCTTTTCTGCCAATTGATAGCGTGGTGTTTCAGCGCTATTGCAGGAAGAGTTGATAGAACGCGATGGGAAAGATACCGCTGATGCCCACGAAGATAGAAAACCAGATGTGTCCGTAGCGGGAGCGGATGAACCACTCCAGGTTCAGGGCCAGGGCGAAGTACATCACCAGAATCAAGAAATACAGCCGTTTGTTGATCAACCCCACACCGAACAGCACCGCAATGGAAACCAGGGTGTAGAGTGCCGAGGTCACCCACTTGTCCCGCTCCCAGGCGTCCACGTGCCGTGCCGCCCACCAGGACGACAGGCCCACGCAGACAATTGTGAAGAGAGAGGCAATATCCATAGAGCGTAGAGTAATGGATATCGTCCGCAGAGGCTCGCTTTATTGCTGTAAGGGCGTGCTACTGATGCAGGGCAGCCCACTGTTGCAGCAGCGGTTCCACCTCCGTCACAATGCGGAACCCCTCGGCCTGGGAACCGAGCAAGCCCTGGCGGGCCAGGATGCCAAAATAGCCGTGTTCCCGATCCAGAAACGGATAGGCGCCATAGGCACCGGGGCTGGAAAACCGGTTGGGTTCAGCACAGGTAAATGGCACCGTAGCGCATTCAATCCAATTGCCGAATCCGTAGTGCCAGTCCAGGCCGCGGTCTTCACCGGCGGGGGTTTTCACAATCGTGGCGTTGGCGATCTGGTCCGTGCTCATGGCCTGGATCAGTTCCGGTGTCAGCACCCTGTATCGATACAGCGCCGCCAAAAAGTCGGTGTACTCAATGGCGCGCCAGTGCATGCCGCCGGCCAGCCGTGGGTTCTCCAGGGACGGCAGATCAAAGGCCGCGGCCGGAAACAGCCCGGTGCGGGCCTGGAAGCGGGCAAACACATCGGACCACGCCGTGCCGCCACTGGGGTCCAGGGCGCGCATGGCCATCAATCCCGCCACCTGCAGGTGTGCGCTGTTATAGTTGAATTCAGCGCCGGGCGGGGGAATGTCGCTGTTCTGCTCCAGAATCCTGGCCACGCACTCACTGAAATCAAACCGGCGCGCATTGATGCAGAGGGGTTCGTTGCTGAGCCCGGAACTGAAACTCAACAGGTGGCGCAGGCGGATTTCGCCCAGGCGGCCGGTCTCGGGCCAGAAATCGATGTGGTCCTGCGGGTGATCCTCCAGGGTCAATAGCCCCTGTGCAACCAGATCCAGTATCACCGTGGCGCTCACCCATTTGCTGGTGGAGGCGGATTCGTAGTCTGTGTATTCCGTGGAAGCCCCGGTGCTGTGTATGAAACGGTGGCCGTTGTTGGCTTCCAGTACCAGGGTGAAATCCCGGTCGCTGTCCAGGGCGTCCAGGGCCAGCCGGATCTCATCCTCCAGGGTCGCCGGCGGCGGGTTGTCATCGCTCCCGCATGCGCACAACAGTGTGCTGACGACCAACGCTGCCAGTAGCCGCAGCACGCCGGCAAAGCTTTGTAATGGTTTGATTTGCATAGTTATCCCTTCCTGTATCGAACGCGTCTCAAGGCATTATTTGTTAATCCCTCCCTGTGGTAAACGTTACAACCAACGCACGGTTTACCGGATCACCGGATTTTTTATCGCAGGTGGTTGACCTGTGTCTAGGACACAGGTGTAGGCTGACATCAAGATCAACCTGACCAGACCCAGAGGTGGAACATGCGTGTGGCGGAACTCTCGGAGCGCTTGGCAATCACACCGGATACAGTGCGTTTTTACACCCGCATCGGATTTTTGCGGCCCCGTAAAAATCCCGACAATGGATACAAAGAGTACGGGGCGGAGGATCTTCAGCGCCTCAAGTTTATTCTGAGTGCACGGGGGCTGGGGTTTTCGGTGGACGATGTGGGGCAGATACTGAGGGAGGCGGATCAGGGCAAAAGCCCCTGCCATGCAACCCGCACGCTGATGGCAACGCGGCTGCGGGAAAGCGAACAGCGCTTCCGGGAAATGCTGGCGCTACGGAACAAAATGCAGGCAGCTTTGACATCCTGGGAGACGGTTCCGGATTGCCCACCCAGCGGGCACACCATCTGTCACTTGATCGAAGCGTTCAGTGAACAGGAATGGTCAGCGGAGCCGGGTCTGGATTCAAGCACTGAGATGGATGCGATGAAGGACGAGACCGAAGCAATGAACAAGGTAACGAGCAAGAGGTGAACACCATGAATTCAGTAACGCATTGTGCGCATGAAGATGCGCCCAAGCGCACAACGGCAGCGTCGGCATCTCAACAGGAGCTGTTAATTGAAGGTGCCGGTTGTGCCAGCTGCGTGGCGAAAATTGAAAGTGCCCTGAAGGCCGTGCCGGGTGTCACAGACGCGGAGATGAACTTTGCCCAGCGTTCGGTGCAGGTATTCGGCGCGGCACCGGTGGCGCAATTGATCCAGGCGGTGGAGCAGGCCGGTTATCAGGCCACCCCGTCTGCCGCCGAGTCGGAGCAGGATGCTCTGGCGGAAAAAGAACAGGCAGACCAGGCCTATTACCGGCGCCTGCTGCGCCACATGACCATCGCCCTGGGGTTGGGGGTACCGCTCATGCTGTATGGCTTGATCACCGGGGAAATGTCGGTGAACAGTGGGCCCCAGCGTCTGGGCTGGCTGCTGGTGGGGGTGCTCACACTGGCGGTGATGTGCGTTTCCGGCCGCCATTTTTACACCGGTGCCTGGCAATCCCTGCGCAATCATTCCGCCAACATGGATACTCTGATTGCATTGGGTACCGGCACCGCCTGGTTGTATTCCATGGTGGTGGTGTTGGTACCCCACCTGGTGCCCGAGATGGCGCGCCACGTGTATTTTGAAGCCACCGCCATGATCATCGGCCTGATCAACCTGGGGCTGGGGCTGGAATTGCGGGCCCGGGGCCGTACCTCAGAGGCCATCAAACGGCTCATCGGCCTGCAGGCGAAAACGGCGCGGGTGCTGCGGGATGGAGTGGAGCAGGATATTCCCATCGCAGCCGTGCTGCTGGGGGATCGCGTGCGGGTGCGCCCCGGCGAGAAAATTCCGGTGGATGGGGCCGTGGAAGAGGGGCACACCGCCGTGGATGAGTCCATGCTCACCGGTGAGCCCATGCCGGTGGAGAAATCCATTGGCGATGACGTGGTGGCCGGCACCCTCAACAAAAGTGGCAGCATTCTGTTTCGGGCCACCCGTGTGGGTAAAGACACCGCCCTGGCGCGCATCATTGGTATGGTCAAGCAGGCGCAGAATTCGAAACCCCCTATTGGCCGGCTGGTGGATGTGATCGCTGCTTATTTTGTGCCGGTCATCATGATCATTGCGGTTCTCAGTGCGCTGGCCTGGCTCAATTTCGGCCCGCAGCCGGCGTTGGCTTTCGCCATGGTGTCTGCCACTACGGTGTTGATCATCGCCTGCCCCTGTGCGCTGGGATTGGCCACCCCCATGTCGGTGATGGTGGGGGTGGGCAAGGCGGCGGAAGCCGGTGTGCTGATCCGCAACGGCGAAGCCTTGCAGACTGCCTCCAAAATCACCGCCATGATTCTGGACAAAACCGGCACCATCACGGAAGGGGCTCCCAAAGTCACCGACATCCTGGTGACCGGTGACTACAGCGAGCGGCAAATACTGCAATGGGCGGCCAGCCTGGAAGCCGGTTCGGAACACCCGCTGGCCCTGGCCATTGTGGACTCCGCCCGCGCGCAGGGTGTGGACACACTGCGCGCGGAAGGCTTCAATGCCATCGCAGGTCAGGGCGTGGAGGCACAGGTGGAAGGCAAGCCATTGTTATTCGGCAATGAAAAGCTGATGCAGCAGCGGGCGGTTGCAATCGGCCCGTCACTGGCACAGGCGCAACAATGGGCCGCAGCGGCCAAGACCCCCATGTACTTTGCCGTGGATGGCAAGCTGGCGGCGATCATCGCCGTGGCGGACCCCATCAAGGCAGATTCCATTGCCGCCATTGAGCGTTTGCAGAATGACGGCATTCGGGTGGTGATGCTCACCGGCGACAATCGGGATACCGCGCAAGCGGTGGCGGAAAAAGCAGGCATCAAGGAGTTTTTTGCAGAGGTGCTGCCAGAGGATAAAGCCAACAAAGTGCGGGAACTGCAGCAGCAGGGTGAAGTGGTGGGCATGACCGGCGACGGTATCAACGATGCCCCGGCCCTGGCCCTGGCGGATGTGGGCTTTGCCATCGGCACCGGCACGGACGTGGCCATAGAAAGTGCGGATATCACCTTGATGCGGGGATCGTTGCACGGCCTGGCGGATGCCATCGCCGTGAGTCGGGCAACCCTGCGCAATATCAAACAGAATCTGTTGGGTGCCTTTATCTACAACGTTGCCGGAGTGCCGGTGGCAGCCGGCGTTTTGTACCCGGTGTTGGGCGTGCTGTTGAGCCCGGTGATTGCCGGTGCCGCCATGGCGTTGTCCTCGGTGACGGTGGTGACCAACGCCAATCGCTTGCGCCTGTTCAAAGCGCAGCAAGAATAAAGAGGTGATCGTATGTGGCTTATCAACTTAGCGGGCCTGGCCCTGATCGTCTTCATCGTGTGGTGGTTCTGGTTATATTGAAAACAGAAGGTGAAGCAACATGAATATTCTGATGACCGGCGGTACCGGGTTGATTGGCAGGGCGTTCATCGAACACCATGGCGATTACGCCTATACGGTGTTGACGCGCTCCCGCCAGCCGGCCCCAACCTCTGCCAACGTCTCCCTGATCCATTCCCTTGAGCATCTGCAGCATCTGGATGAATACGACGCGGTCATTAACCTGGCCGGAGAACCCATCCTGGGCAAGCGTTGGACAGCGCGACAGAAAGAGGTGATCCGCCAGAGCCGTTGGCACACCACGCAACGTCTGGTGGATCTGATTGCACAGAGCCAATCGCCCCCCAGGGTGTTCCTCAGTGGTTCGGCTATCGGTGTCTATGGTAATCGGGGTGACACCCTGTTGGATGAGTCCGCTGCGGTGGGGGGATCCGATTTTGCTTCCTCCTTGTGCGTGCGTTGGGAGGCGCTCGCCCGTGACGCGGAACCCTTTACCCGTGTGGTGTTGCTGCGAACCGGAATTGTATTGGACACCCGCGGCGGGGCGTTGCGTAAAATGCAGTTGCCGTTCAAGTTCGGTATGGGCGGGCGCATCGGTCATGGCCGGCAATACATGTCATGGATTCATTGGTTGGATCAGATCGAAGCCATGAATTTTTTGCTGACCCGGGAGGGATTGTCCGGGCCGGTGAACCTGGTGGCTCCCGGTGCCGTCACCAATGCCGACTACACCCTCGGCCTGGCCAAAGCATTGCATCGACCCGCAGTGTTGCCCATGCCGGAGCCACTGGTGAAAACCCTGTTCGGGGAAGCCGGCAGTCTGCTGCTGGATAGCCAGAGGGTGGTGCCGAAAAAACTGTTGGAGAGTGGCTTTCAGTTTGCGTTTGACCGTTTGCCAGCGGCACTGGAGGATCTGCTATAGCATCAAAAATTCTCTATATTGAACGCCTGCTTGTACTTGTCTGCACAAATTCCAGATAAGTTTTGTACTGCCCGGCACAGGCGTTGTTCGGCAGTTTAATATTCTTTAGACTCTTCTGCCTTTGGCGTTTCGATGGGGGGAGGGCCTTTATGAAATTCTCAGTGGTGCTGTTGGGTGTGTTGCCTGGCATCCTGTCTGTTGTGTTGTCCGGATCTGCCCTGGCGCAAAACGACAACGTGACACGGGGTGAATATCTGGCACGTCTGGGCAACTGTGTGGCCTGTCATACAGTGGAAGGCGGTGCGCCCTTCGCTGGCGGCCTGAAGATGCATGTACCCGGACTTGGCAATATTTACAGCACCAACATCACGCCAGACCCGGACACCGGCATTGGTGGTTACAGCCTGCAGGATTTTGATAACGCCATGCGTCTGGGTGTGGCAAAGGATGGACACCATCTTTATCCGGCCATGCCCTATCCCTCCTACGCCAAAATTACCAGCGACGACATGCAGGCGCTGTACGATTACTTCATGCAGGCCGTTGCACCGGTGCGACAACCCAATCGCGCCAATGAGATTCCCGCTCCGCAAAATGCCCGTTGGCCACTGGCGGTGTGGAATGCGTTGCAGCTGGATGAGGATCGTTTTCAACCCGAACCCACCCGCAGTGAGTCGTGGAACCGCGGTGCGTATCTGGTGCAGGGGTTGGGGCATTGCGGTGCCTGTCATACACCGCGGGGCTGGATGATGCAGGAGCTGGGCACGGATGAGAGCAGCCCGGCGTTTTTGTCCGGTGCGCAACTGGATCACTGGTACGCGTCGTCGTTGAACGGCGATCCCAATTCCGGACTGGGCCGCTGGTCGCAGGCGGACATCGTTGCGTTTTTAAAAACCGGCAAGAACCGGTTTGGTAAAGCCTTCGGCACCATGGTGGAAGTGGTGAACAACAGCACCGCCCACATGACCGACGCAGACCTGAATGCAATGGCGGAATATTTGAAATCCCTGCCGGCGCTGAATGAAATGGGTGTAACGGAATATCAGTACGATCCTGCCAGCACCGAGACATTGCTGCGCTTTGATTTTTCCGCTGCCGGGGCGCAAGAGTATTACCAGAACTGTATGCATTGCCACGGCGCAGATGGGATTGGGCAGGCCGCTTATATCCCACCGCTGGCGGGCAACCCGGTACTGATGGACCCCGATCCGGCCTCGCTGATCAACATCACCTTAAACGGCTCGTTGCGGGTGGTGTTGCACGGTCAGCCTGAGCCCTATGACATGCCGGCCTATCGCCTGTTGCTGGATGATCAGCAGACTGCCGCGGTGGTAACCTACATTCGTACAGCCTGGGGTAATCTTGGCACGCCGGTGACCGCCGCAGCCGTGGCCACCATTCGCGCCGCCACGGATACCGCAGCGGACGATGTGGTGGTATTGCGGATGAAGTGAAACTCCGGTTAGCTCAGTCTTGAGCTTCGAGTGCCCGAGTAAACAACACTCGATGTTGCCCCGGCCCGTCGTAATCCAACGCCGCGATGGGTTGCCCTTCGCCATCATAGGCAGACGCCCGAAACCCCAGCCGCTGGTGAAAGGCGATGGAGGTCAGGTTGGTTGGGGAAGTGACGCACTTCACCCGGCTGACGCCACGCTGTCGACAGTGGCGAAAAAAATGCTCGTACATGCTGCGGGCAATAGTGGAGCGCCGGTAATCGGGGTCCACCCCCACAAAATGCACGTATCCGGTGTCGGGACTGGATTCGGGCAGAAATCCCACCAGAAACCCGACGATGCGCGTTCCGTCCAGGCACACGAAACTGGAATGGTGGAAGTAAGTGAAGAACAGGCGGGGCAGCATATCGGTCATGGCGCGCCCACCCCACCAGGCATTCAGTCGTTGCATCAGGAACGGATAATCCGCTTCCTCAAGCGTGCGGTACTGCCAGTGAAATTCCTTGTTCACCCCTGTTGCCCTGCGCTGATCACGATGGCTTTTATTTCACTGCAGAGGCGGCGAGGCGTCAACCGGAATCAGTGGCTGCTGGCCCCCGGGGTGATACCGAACTCCCGTTTATAGGCGGTCACAAAGTTGGAAGGGTGACGATAGCCTGCCAGAAAGGCAGCCTCCCCAATGCTGATACGCTGTTGCTCCAGGGCGGTGCGGGCGTGGCGCAGCCGTTGTGAACGGATGAAATGCACCACGGTCTGGCCATAGGTGGCTTTGAACTGACGTTGCAGGGTGCTCACGCTCAGGCCCACCTGCCGGGCAATGTCATTCAGGCTCAGGCAGTTCTGCCAGTGCTGTTCAATGTAATGGCGGGCTTTGTCCAGGGGGTGGGTGGTGCCACCACCGGCGGTGGGGCGCTCGGGCTGCTGTGCCTGTGCGGCTGCCTGTAACAACTCCACCGCAAAATATTCCGTTTGCAGTTGCTGCAGATCCGGTGACGCCGCCGCCGGTTCCAGGATGCGTTGTGCCAGGTGGACAATGGTTTCATCTGCATCCCAGTGCCAGGCGCGATTGTCGCAGCCCAGCCAGTCAGAGAGGGTGCGGGTGAGGCTGGCGCAATACCCCCCTTGCTGCTCGATCCAGCCGGGTTCCAGCGACACCTGCACCTTGCGCAGGTTGCGACCCTGGCGCACATGGCGCAATAAGGTGGTGGGCTGCGGGGTGGCAATGACAAACACCCGGCAGCCGTGCCCGGCACCGGCTTGCAGATGATGGTGCGCGCCGGCCAGGCTGAATTCCAGCTCCCCTTCCAGCAATACGCCAATGGTCAGGCAGCGGGCGCGCCGCAGGGGCACATCCCGATCCTCGGTTTCCAGGCTGTCGGTGGTGTGCACGTAGATGCCGGTGCGGTAGCGTTCACAATGCAATCGGCCCCGGCTGATCCGGGTCAGATCCGGCAGCAGTTGGTAGGGATGGGGAAGGCGTCCATTGGCCTGCATTGGATATTCCTCATAACAGATTGACGATTTCGCATAACAGTTTGTGCAGCCGTCGTGGCGATGGTTGAGTATCATAAATGAAAAATACTCTCATTTACAGTTGGTAAGTGATGCTATTTACTTTGTGATGTCAGCCAGAGCGTAGAGGTTGTAATGAAACATTTGACGATTTATGTGGGGGTGGCCACGGCGGCCATGGGAACAATTGCGTTTGCGGATGAAGCGGAAACGCCCACTCTGGAGCCGGTGACGGTGTGGGCCACTGAGGTGCGGGCTTCGTCTGTGGATATGGATGAAGAGGCCATAGCCATCAAGCAGGCGGACCACATCAGTGATCTGCTGCGCCCGATTCCCGGGGTGGATGTGGGGGGCAGTCACTCCCTCAACCAGCGCATCACCATCCGCAGCATGGACGATAAAGACCTGCGGATCTATATCGACGGCGCCAACCAGAATACCTACATGTACCACCACATGGGCAACCTGCAGATCAATGCCAATATCCTGAAATCGGTGGACATCGAGGTGGGTAACAACTCCGTGGTGAACGGTGGCCTGGGGGGTACCGTGCGCTTCGAGACCAAGGAAGCCAAGGAGCTGCTGAAGCCCGGCCAGCAGGTGGGTGCCTTCGGCCAGTACACCTATAACGACAATGCCTCCCAGAGCACGGTGCTGTCGGCGTACGCCCAGTTGAATGACCAGTTCGACGTGTTGGCCTACTACAACCTGATCAACCGCGACAACTTTGAAGTGGGCGGTGGTGAGATCAAGGATGCCGATGGCAACAAGATTCCCGGAACCGACGGCACCGTTCGCGGCCTGGAAGGGGATCTGGACGATGCCCTGTTGAAGTTCGGCTGGGACATCTCCGCCACCCAGCGCCTGTCCCTGAGCTACGAAGCCTATTCCGACGAAGGGGATTACAGCTATCGCCCGGACATGGGTCTGGCTACCGACATCGCCATCGCCGACGGTACCAACACGCCGCTCACCTATCCCACGGAGTTCACCCGGGACACCCTTACCCTGAATCACGAGGTTGAGCTGGGCAATCAAACCTGGGTCAAAACCGCGCTCTATCAGAACACCAGTGAGTTCTGGCGGGATGAGACCGGTTTGAGCCAGGCGCTGCAGCCGTTCCTGCGGGCCGCCGCCGGGATCAAGGAGGCCACGGCAGAAAACACCGGCCTGAATATTCTGGCGGAGACGGTCCTGACTGCCGGCGTGGACCATGAGCTGACGTACGGGATCGACACCATTCGCTACAAGACCGATTATGAAGAGACACTGGTGTCCGGCAGTTCCCTGCAGGCAGGGGAAGAAGCCACCGACGGTGCCCTTTTCCTGCAGGACCGGATCAGTCTGGGTGGCGGTGTGGCGTTGATCCCCGGCATCCGTTATGCCTATTACGACATTGACTCCCATGTGGTGGACGACAGCTATGATGACCTGCTGGGGGCGTTCGCCGCCGAACTGGAACTGGACAATCGCTGGTTGTTCCGGGTCAGTACCACGCAACTGTTCAAGGGCCCGGAGCTGGGTGAGGCTTATATTCGGGCGGGCAGTGGGGACACACCCAATCAAAGCATCAAAGCGGAAACCGGCACTAACAATGAGTTCTCCCTGGCGTTCCAGGACAGACTCCTGAACCTGGATCGTTTCCACGCCGGCTTTACCCTGTTCCAGACCACCATCGACGATTACATCTATGACTACGCGGAAACCGCCACCTTCGAAGGCAAGGATAACGTGGGCACCATGGAGATCGAAGGTTATGAAGCCTACGCCGGCCTGGAAGTGGGTGGCCTGAGTGTGCTGCTGAGCTACGCCAGTGCTGAAAGTGATCTGGATGCCGATGACGAATACGCGGATCTGGATGGCGCCCGTATCGACCGGGAGCAGGGCGATTCTGTGAGCCTGCTGTTCGACTACTTCGTTGCCTCCATTGATCTGAGCCTGCATTGGGATGTGCAGTGGGTGGATGACCTGGACGACGACATCGACCTGGATGGCGCCGGTAACGACCGTTTCAAAGAGGGCTACACCGTGCACAATATCTCCGCCCGCTGGACACCGGCGGCGGTGGATGGGTTGGCCTTGACCGTGGGCGTGGATAACCTGTTTGACGAGTACTATGCGTCCCAGTCTTCCCGCACCGGGGTCACCGGGCATCCCGTGTTCGGCGATCTGTTCCTGCTGGATTACGAGCCCGGTCGTAACGTGAAGGCCACCATCGCCTACCAGTTCTGAGTTCTTTATTTTTGGCTATCCCATACGGGCCCGTTTTCTGGGCCCGTTTTGCGTGAGAGGGGGCAAACATGCGTACGACTATCTGGAGTTTGATGGCCTGGCTGTGGCTGGCGCCGATGTGGGCGGTGGCGGCACCGGTGGAAATCACCGATCTGGCAGGGCGCTCGGTCTCGCTGCCGCAACCGGCCCAGCGTTTTGTGATCAGCGAGGGGCGTTATGTGCTGGCGCTCAGCCTGCTGCGGCCGCAGCAGCCGGTGGCCGGCCTGGTGGGGATGATGCAGCCGGTGAGCTGGACCTATCCGGATCTGGAACAGCAGTTATTCACCCGCTTTCCGGAAGCCCGCGACATTGCCCTCTTCGGTCATCAGGACCGCAGCAGTGTGTCGGTGGAAAAACTCATCGACCTGAAGCCGGAGGTGGCCATTTTCGGACTGCACGACCATGGCCCGGGCACGGAAAACGCCGAACTGCTGCAACAACTGGAAAGCGCCGGCATCACCCCGGTGTTCATCGATTTCCGGCTCGATCCGCTGCACAACACCGTGCCGTCCATGCGCATCCTGGGACAGGTCCTGGGTGCGGAGGCGCAGGCGGAGCAATACATCGCGTTCTACCAACAGCGGCAGCAGGCGATTGCCAGCGGGCTCAAAGATCTGGATTCACGCCCCACCGTGTTCCTGCAGGCCCATGCGGGGCGCTTTGATTGTTGTATCGGTATGGCGGACGGCATGCTGGGGCCCTTTGTGGAGGCCGCCGGCGGCCAGAATATCGCTGACGCCGTGGCACCGGGCCCCACCTCCAAGCACACCCTGGAGTTTTTGCTGGTGGAGAATCCGGACGTGTGGATCGGTACCGCGTCCGGCACGGCAGCGGATCGTGCGGCGGGTAAATCCTGGGTGGCTCTGGGCCCGGGCATGACCGCGACCACCGCCACGGCCAGCCTGCAGGCCTATCTTGCCAGCCCGGAGTTCCAGGCCCTGGATGCGGTACGCACCGGCCGCGCCCACGCCATCTGGCATGACTTCTACAATTCACCCCTCAACATTGTGGCGTTGGAAGCCTTCGCCCAATGGCTTCACCCGGAGCGCTTTCCAACGCTGGACCCGGAACAGACCCAGCGTCTGATCTTTGAAACCTTCACCCCGTTTCACTGGGATGGGGTGGCGACGTCCACGGTGCCTGCAGCCTCCGGAGCCCGCTGATGGAGGCCTCGTTTCGTCAACTGGGCTGGCGTCGGCTGGTGATGCTGGGGGGGCTGCTGCTGGCGTTGCTGGCGTCGTTGTTGCTGGATCTGCAGGCGGGGCCGGCGGATCTGTCGTTAGGCCAGATCCTGGCAGCCCTGTGGGACAGTGAGCAGCTGGATCTGCGGCACCGCATTATTCTGTTCGACGTGCGGCTGCCGGATGCCCTGATTGCCTTGGCGGTGGGGGCGGCACTGGGCCTGTCGGGCCTGGAAACCCAGACCGTACTGAATAATCCCCTGGCCAGTCCCTACACGTTGGGGGTGTCGGCGTTTGCCGCCTTCGGGGCCGGTCTGGCCATCGTCTTCATGCCCACTCTGCCGGGAATCGGCCATACCCTGATGCTGCCGTTGCTGGCTCTGCTGTTTGCCCTGTTGTGCGGTGGCCTGGTGTTATTGTTCTCGCGGCTCACCGGGGGCGCTCGGGAATCCGTGGTGCTGTTCGGCATGGCGCTGTTTTTTCTGGGTACTGCCCTGACCTCGGCCCTGCAATACGTGGGGGATACCGAGGCGGTGGACCAGATTGTGTTCTGGACTATCGGCGATCTGACCAAGGCCGGTTGGCCGGAAGTGATCGCGGTGAGCCTGTGCTTTGCCCTGGTGTTGCCGTTCAGTCTGCGTCACGTCTGGGTCTTAACCCTGCTGCGGGCCGGTGAGGCCCAGGCCCAAAGCCTGGGGCTGGATCTGAATCGGATTCGCCTGTGGGTGTTGCTGCGGGTGTCGGTGCTCTGTGCTTTTGCCGTGTGCTTTGTGGGGGCCATCGGCTTTGTGGGACTGATTGGCCCCCACATCGCCCGTATATTGCTGGGGGAGGATCATCGTTACCTGGTGCCGGGGGCAGCGCTCTGTGGAGCCCTGATTTTGTCCCTGGCGTCGTTCCTGTCCAAGGCGCTGCTGCCGGGGGTCATCATTCCGGTGGGGATCATTACCTCCCTGGTGGGGGTGCCGATTTTTCTGGCATTGATCGTGGGGCAGAAGCGACGGGTATGAGTGTGTTCGAAGTCAACAATATCAACGTCTTCTATGGCCGCACCCAACGGTTGTTCGGGGTGGATCTGCCGCCATTGCAGTCAGGGGATGTGCTGGGTTTATTGGGTGCCAATGCCGCCGGCAAGTCCACCCTGATGCGCACCCTGGCAGGCCAGCAGGATTTTCGCGGTGGCACAATCCGGTTTGCCGGCCAGGAGCTGCAACGCCACCGCGCCCGCCACTGGCTGGCCGGGGTGGGTTTCATGCCACAGACACCGCCCCAGGAATCCGCTCTGCGCCCCTTTGAGCTGTTGTGGAGCGCGGCCCGTGCGTTGGGCGTCACCCTCAGTGATCAGGCGCTCACCCAGCGCATCGAAGCCCTGCTGGCGCGCCTGGGGCTGGCGGAACGGGCCATGGCGCCTTTGTACTCCCTGTCCGGGGGCAAGCGGCAACTGGTGGGCCTGGCGCTGGCGCTGATCCGTGATCCGCAACTGATGCTGCTGGATGAGCCCACTTCGGCGCTGGATCTGCACTGGCGCATGGTGGTTCTGGATCTGGTGCAGGAGCGGGTGCAGGCGCAGCAGGGCATTGCCATTGCCGCGTTACACGATCTGGATCTGGCCGCCCGTTACTGTACCCAGCTGGTGATGCTGGAACAGGGCCGGGTGGTGGCCGCCGGGCCGGTGGCCGAGGTGCTGAACCCCGCCAACATCGCCCGGGTGTTCAAGGTGGAAGCCCAGGTGGAGATCGGCCCCATGGGCTATCCCCGGGTGCAGGTGCTGAATGCCATCAGGCATCCAGGGTAGCACCGCCGTCCACCCTTAGATCATGCAGGGTGATATGGCGGGCCTCGTCGCTGGCCAGAAAGCGCACGGCGTTGGCGATGTCCTCGGGGGACGCGATGCGCTGCAGGGGAATCCCCAGGCGAAACTGCTCCGGGGAACCCTGCAATACCCCGGCGGGCACTTCATCGGAGGTCCACAATTGCCGTTGCATGTCGGTGTCGGTGGAACCCGGTGAGACGATGTTGCAGCGGATTCCGTAGGGTGCCAGCTCCAGGCCCAGGCAGCGGGTGAACTGGTGGCTGGCGGCTTTGGAGGCGGCGTAGGCACCCATCTGGGTCCGGGCCGTGGTGGCGGCGTTGGAGCCGACGGTGATGATGCAGCCCCGGCGCCGGGTCACCAGGCGCCGCGCCACGCTGGTACTGAGGTTGAACACGCCGGTGCTGTTGACCGCCAGGGTGCGGTCCCAGTCCTCGGCGGCCATCTCCAGCAGGGGGACCAGGCGCAGAATACCGGCCACGTTCACCAGGGTATGCAGCTCTCCCAGTTGATCTTCCACCCGGGTGACGGCCTGTTCCACGGCGCTCCGGTCGCTGACGTCCAATATCAAACCGAGGGTCTTCACGGAATAAGTGGCCGCCAGTTCGCGGGCCAGTTCGGTGACGTCCGGCTGGCAGTCCAGCAAGGCCAGGGGATGTCCCAGGGCGGCGAAGGTGCGGGCCACCGCCGCGCCGATGCCGCGGGCGGCACCACTGATCATGACCACCTGAGTTTTCGATTCCACGGAGCTACTGCTCATCCAGTTCATCCATGATGCGGTGGCGTTCGGCGTGATAGCTTTCCTCGTCGTGCTGGTCTTTCCAGTAGGGCACGGCATAGAGCATTTTTTTGGGCAGTTGTTTTTCCTGCAACACGTAGTCGCGAATGGCCACCACCTGGCTGTTTTCCCCGGCCACCATCACCGACGGGGTACCCGGCAGCCAGGGCAGCGATACCACTTTGTCCAGCAGCAAGGTGCTGACACCGGGCAGCTTGGAGCCCCGCATCAACCAGTGTACCGTCACCCCAGGTGGAGCCTGCAGGGGCACAATCTCGTCGGCGCTGGCCACTTCCATCAGGGCATAGCCGCGGGCGTTGTCCGGCAGCGCGCTGAGGGCGGCGGCCAGGGCGGCGTAGGCGCTGGGGTCCGCCACCAGCAGGTACCAGTCGGCGGCGGGTTTGACCCGGTCCGGGCCGCCGGGGCCGGCAACACCAATGGCGTCACCGGGTTGGGCGCGCTGGGCCCAGCTGGAACCGGGGCCGTTATCTCCGTGCAGCACAAAATCCACCTCCAGCTCACCGGCGTCCGCGTGGTAACGGCTGACACTGTAGGTGCGCACAATGGGGCGTTCGTGATCCGGTGGCCACACGGGGCCGCTGGGGCCCAGGGTGGGCAACACCGGATCGGTCTGGTGTGGCTGGGGGAACATCAGTTTGATGTGGGCACCGTCGCTGTCGGATGGAAACCCGGCCAGGGCGTCCCCGGCCAGGGTCACGCGCTTGAGGCCGGGGCTCAGCAGGCGGGTGTGTTTGACCCTGAGCAGGCGCGGTGGCGTGCGGCGGGGTGTGGTGTTACTCATGCTATAGGTTCCGGTTCGCTGTGCAGTTGCAGGCGGCGGGCGATGGTCTGGCCTACGGTGGCCAAAGGGCCCTGCCGATGCATTTGAAAGTGATTACAATCCAGGTTCACCCGCTCGATCCTGCCCTGAATGTAGGCATTCCACAAGATCCAATCCGGCTCATCCGGCCGCCGTTGGCTGGCGCGGAACAGCAATACATCGCCACAGAAGAGGGGGTGCTCCGCCTGGCGGTATTGCAGCATATTCTGTACGGCGGTATCTGCCAGGCGCAGTAACAGATCGGCGTTGTATTGAGCCAGGGGGCTGCCCGGCGCCTGCAGTACGTTGAGCAGGTCGGTTTCGGAGCGGGGCTCACCCTGGGCATCGTTGGCGTCGGTGATGTCGTCCAGCAGCATCAGCAGGCCGTCCCGGCGTTGGGGCGGCTCCGCATTGCGCCAGTGGTCGGCGGGGTAGGCATCCAGCAGAAACAGGTGCTCCACCGTTTCCCCCAGTTGTTGCAGCCGGGCCGCCAAGGTCTGGGCGATGCCACCCCCCATGGACCAGCCCAGCAGGCGATAGGGCCCCTGCCAACGGGACCGGATCAGCGCCAGGTACTGGTCGATCATGTGGTTCCAGGTCGCGGGCTGTTGCTGCAGCATGCCGGGGGACTGAATACCGATCAACGGCACCCCAGGCAGGTGGCGTGCCAGCCCGGCGTAACTCCAGCTCATGCCGTCCGCCGGGTGGATGCAGAAAATCGGTGTGCCGGAACCGGGTTGCAGTTCCAGCTCCATGGCCAGCTCGGGGTATTCCGCGGTCGGCGGTGAGGGCGGCGCTGTGCCTGTGGTGCCTGCCACGGATGCGGCCGGTTGCCCCAGGGCCTGGGCCAGTTCACCCAGTTGTGGGTGGCGGAACAGAATGGCAGCGGCCACCGGCTGTTGCAGGCGCTGGCTGAGGCGGTTGGCCACCTGGATGGCCTGCAGGGATTTGCCCCCCAGGGCAAAGAACTCCGCATTACGGTCACGGGGGGCAATCCCCAGGATGCGTTGCCATACGTCGGCTATGACCGCCTCCATTGCGCTGAACTGGTGCCCTGCCATCGAATTCAACACCGCTTCCTGCACCGGGTTCTGGTCCAGCCATGCCTGGCGCAGGCGGCGGCGGTCGATCTTGTTATTGGCGTTGCGGGGCAGCTCCCTGCGCCAGTGCAGCTGGGTGGGCATGGCGGCAGCCAGCAGTTGCGGCTGCAGCCAGTCCTCGAATCCGGCAATGGGTTGCGCATTGCCATTGGAATTGGCACCGGCGTTGGCATCAGCATTGACGGTGGTCAGGAACGCCACCAGGATCACCCGGGCCGGGGTCTCCACTGCCAACACCGCGCATTCCCGCACCTGCGGGTGGGCACTGATGACGTTTTCAATGGCGGTGGGGGAAATGCGCTGGCCGCTGATCTTCAGTTCGTCGTCCTGGCGCCCCAGGTAAAGCAGGGTGCCATCCGCCTGCTGCAGCACCCGGTCGCCGGTGCGATAGGCCCGGGGGCATTCCGGCAGCCAGTCCAGCTGAATAAAACGCTGGGCGGTAAGGGCGGGATTCTGCCAGTAGCCGTTGGCCAGGGTAGGGCCCAGCACACAGAGCTCGCCGGAATCCCCGGGCAATACCGGCAGTGCGTCGGCGTCCACCACGGCCGTCTGCAGGCCGGGCAGGGGAGTACCGATGCTGATGCTGGAACCCGCGCGATGGGCGCTTGTGAGATGGGCACTGGTGCACACCACCGTGGTTTCAGTGGGGCCGTAGGTGTTGATCAGCTGCACCTGGGGCGAGACCTGTTGCTGCCACAGGGCCAGTTGGGCCGGCAAGGCCGCCTCGCCGCCGATGATGACGATGCGCACGCAGGGGGGCAGGGAAAGCCCGGTGTGGGCGATGGCAAACACCAGCTCGTGCCAGAAGGCGGTGGGCAGATCCAGCACACTGATGGCGTGGGCAGCGCACTGATCCAGAAAGGCTGCCATGGAGTCCAGGCTGTTGTCCGCGCGCAACACCAGGGTGGCCCCCTGGGTGAGGGCCAGGAAAATTTCTTCCACGCTGGCGTCGAAATGCAGGGGTGCGAATTGCAGGAGGGTGTCATCAGCGTGGATGCCGTAGCGCTGGCTGGCGGCCACGCAGAAATGATCCAGGGCCCCACGGCCGATCACCACCCCGTTGGGGGTGCCGGTGGAGCCAGAGGTGTAGAGCAGATACGCGGGCTGGTCGGCGGTTACCGGCACTGGGTTGAGCATTGGCAGTGGCTGTGGCACCTCGCTTCCGGCCTGATCCAGATCCAGGCGCCGGCGCGGTTCCAGCCAGGGCTCTCGGCGCCAATCCTGCGGCAGGCTGGCATCGACCAGGGTCAGGTGTGGGTCGGCGTGCTCAACAATCCGTTGTGCCCGCTGCCGCGGTCCAGCGGGGTCCAGGGGGATGTAGCTTGCCCCCACCCACAGGCAGGCCAGCATGGCCACCAGGGTCTGGCTGCGGCGCGGCAGCAACAGGGCAATGCGGTCGCCGGGCTCTATACCCTGTTCCGCCAGAATACCCGCCAGGGATTGCACCTCCGGCAACAGCTGACCGTAACTCAGCCGTTGGCCGTTGGGGCTGATGATGGCGGTGTGCCGGGGGCGCTGGCGGGCGTGTTGCAACAGGGCTTGTGTGATGCTTTGGCCGCTGGCATCGTTGCTTAACGCCGAAGTTGCCGCAGGCAAAAGGCCATTCAACAGAGTGTGGCCACGATGCTGCTGATGGATGCGTTGGTAAAGGGGCTGGTGGTTTGGCGCTGCCAGGGCATCCAGCAGTGTCAGCAGTTGTTGGCCGTGCTGTTCCAGTTGCGCCAGGGTATAGGCGTCGGCGTTGGCCTCGATGCTGATCACACACTGCTCCCGTTGCGGCAGGATATTCAGCGCCAGGTCTTCCACCGGTCCGGCGGACAGTGGGTGGGAGCTGGCCTGTACCGCACCGAACGGCAGGGGGCGGTCGAAGGGCATCAGGTTCAGCACCGGACCGAACAGACGGCGGCCGCTGCCCAGGGCCAGATCCTGCTTCATGGACTCATAGCGATAGCGCAAGTGGGGGCGACAGGCTTGCCAGTCGCGCTGGATCTGTTGCACCAGCTGGCGCAGGTTGCTGTGAAGGTCCACGGTGATTGGCAGCGGCACGATGTTCATGTGCATGCAGGGTACTTTGAGGGCAGGAGACCCCAGCCGGTTCATGACCGGGACCCCCAGGGTGAGCTGGTTGCGTCCGGTCTGATCGTACAACCACAGGGCCACCCCGGCCGCCAGCCAGCAGAACCAGTCGGCCTGCAGGCGCTGGGCGGATTGCTGCCAGCGCTGCAGACGGGCCGCGGGCAGGGTCAGGCGATGCCGTAATACCTCCCGGCTCACCGGCTGCATGGGGGTCAGGCGGGCTGGTGCCGGCTGGGCCTGCAGCCGATCCCGCCAGAAGGCCTGGTCCCGGTGGTAATCCGGGCTGTCGGGGTAGGCGCATTCGGCATCCAGCACCGGCTGCAGGGGCGCCAAGGGGAGTTCGGAAGCAGCTGGACGCGCAGTGTCACCGGCAGCGTTGTAGAGCGCGGCGATGCGGCGTAGCAGCAGGGCGAAGCCGAAGCCGTCCAGCAGAATATGATGGGCCTGCAACAGCAACAGGTGGTGCCCGGGGGATAACTGCAGCAGGTGACAGTGCCAGAGCGGGCCCTGTTCCAGATCCACCGGGATACGCAATTGGGCCTGCATCCAGGCCTCCGCTGCCGCCCGCCGTTGGGACGGGTCTACGGAATCGAATGCGCGCAGCGTACAGCAGGCTTCCGGCACGGGGCCGGGCTGCTGCCAGACCGTGCCGTCCCGCTCCACGAAACGCATGTGCAAGGCTTCGCATTCCAGCACCGCCGCCCGCACCGCCTGCTGCAGCCGTTCGCAATCCAGCTCAGTGTCCTGTAACTGGGAGTCCTGTAACTGAGAGCCCCGTAACTGAGAGCCCAGCAGTTCCAGATATTCGGCGGTCCAATAGGCGGGGTTTTCCGGGTCCAGTTGTTGGCCTAGCCAGATGCCCATCTGGGCGGGGGTGATCGGCAGAGGCGGTGACCGTAGTGTCGAGCGCAACATGATTATCCCCGCAGGGTCTGCAGCAGATCCCACCATTCCGCCAGGGTGGGGCGTTCCGCCAGGTCGTTGAATTCCAGGGGTAGCCCCAGGTAGCGCCAACCGGCCACCAGGTTCATCAGGCGGATGGAGTCCAGCCCCATCAGCAGCAGGTCATCATCCGCCTGCAGGTCACCCGGTGCCAGGCCCAGCAGTTGGCTGATGGAGTCCAGCAGGGCCTGTTCACTTTCCGGTATCGGCAACGGTGGGCTGATCTGGCGGATCACCTGATTGGTGTCCAGCACCACACCGCAGCGTTGCGCCACCCAATTCAGCGCCATCTGATGCTCGGCCTGGGAAAAATCCGCCAGCGCATCGGCCACGAAAAACGGCTGGATGTCCTGCATGAAGGCGTCCACGGCAGTGGTCATGCAACCGATGTGGGCGTAAATGCCGCCGATGATCAGTTGATCCCGCTGCTGCTCCTGCATGATCTGCCGCAGGGGGGATTGCTGGAACGCGCTGTAGCGCCATTTGGTGAGCACGATGTCCTGTTGCTCCGGCGCCAGGGCTGCCACGATGCCGGCCTGCTCCGGCTTGGCGGTGAGCCCGGGGCCCCACCAGTCCTGCAGCAGGCCCCGTTGCTCTGCCGTCTGCTGCGGCGGCTGGGCGGTGTACACCACTGGCACGCCGGCGCTGGCGCAGAAGTGGCGCAGGGTGATCAGGTTATCCAGCATCTGGGGAATCGGCGCGGCGTTCTGATCATAGAAATCCAGGAAGTAATCCTGCATGTCGTGGATCAGCAGCACCGCGCGGGCGGGATCCGGTTGCCAGTCCACCCGGTTGGGGGTGATCCCCTCCAGTTCAGGCAGGTCATAGGCGGCAATTTTTGGAATACTCATGACAATCTCCGGCAGAAATCATAAAAGCTCAGGCAATACACCAGGCCAACACAACGCAAAGATCAGGACAGCGCCGTAGCCAGTTTTTCTGTGATGCGTTCGCGCAGGGCCCGCTTGTTCACCTTGCCCACACTGGTCTTGGGAAAGGCATCAATCAGTTCGATGCGATCGGGAATCTTGTACTGGGCCACCCCGCGCCGTTGCAGAAAACGCAGCAGCTCAATGGGCCGCAGGCTGGGGTCGCGGCTGATGATGAAGGCGCAGGCTTTCTCCCCCAGGTAGGCATCGGGCATGGCCACCAGGGCGGCGTCGTGCACCGCCGGGTGGGCCAGCAGATAGTTTTCCACCTCTTCCGCCGCGATCTTGTCACCGCCGCGGTTGATCTGGTCCTTGGCCCGGCCTTCCACCATCAGGTGGCCGCTGGGCAGTTGGCGCACGATGTCGCCGGTGCGGTAGAAACCATCGGCGGTGAATGCCCGCAGGTTGTGCTCCCGGGCCCGGTAATAGCCGCGAATGGTGTAGGGCCCCCGGGTCAGCAGGTGGCCGGGTTCACCACAGCGCACCGGCCGGTCTTCATCATCCACCACGCGGATTTCGTCGGCCTCCGACATGGGGCGGCCCTGGGTGTGGTGCAGCAGGTTGTCGTCATCCTCCGGCCGGGTGTAGTTCACCAGGCCTTCCGCCATGCCGAACACCTGCTGCAGGCGGCAGCGCAGAATGGGTTTGACCCGGGCGGCAGCCTCGGCGCTGAAGCGGGCGCCCCCCACCTGCAGCAATTGCAGGCTGGACAGATCCTCCCGCCGTTTGCGGGCGGCATCCAGCCACAGCATGGCCAGGGGCGGCACCAGGGCGGTGAGGGTCACGCCTTCCCGCTCGATGAGGGGAAAACAGTCGTCCGGTGCCGGACGTCGGGCCAGCACCACACAGCCGCCGGCATAGAACGTGCCCAGCGTGCCGGGGGAACTGAGGGGAAAATTGTGGGCCACCGGCAGGGCGCACAGGTACACCGAAGCCGGGGCCAGTTCGCAGATCTCCGCACTGGTGCGCACGCTGTACAGGTAGTCGTCGTGGGTGCGGGGGATCAGCTTGGGCAGCCCGGTGCTGCCGCCGGACAATTGCAGAAAGGCCACTTCGCCGGCTTCCGGTGAGGGGGGCAGCTCAGTGGACCCGGTATCGGCGTTGATGATCCCGTCCCAGGACGTGAACTCCTCCGCCTCACCCACCACGATGACATCCTGCAGCGCCGGCGCCTGGGGCAGCAGGTTTCGCACCATGGCCCGGTAATCGAAGCCGTTGTCGCGATCCACGATGATGCAGGCGATGGCGTCGGTGAGCTGGCAGAAATGGGTCAGTTCCGTGGCGCGGTGGGCTGGCAGTGCAAACACCGGGATCGCCCCCAATCGAAACAGGGCAAAGCTGGCAATGAAAAACTCGGCGATGTTGGGCAGTTGCAACACCACCCGGTCCTGGTGGCCAATACCCCGTTGCTGCAGGCCGGCGGCGGCCGTCAACACCTGCTGGTGCAGTTGCAGATAGGTCAGGCGCCGCTGCCCGCACACCAGGGCGATACGGTCCGGATGCTTGCGCGCGGATGCCGCCAGCATCTGTTCCAGGGTTTCGCCACGCCAATAACCGGCGCGGCGGTATTGTTGAGCCAGATCGTCGGGCCAGGGCACCCAGCCCTGGGCGTGAGTGGAGCGCATCACAGGCTGGCCTCCATCAACGATTCCAGGCCCATGGCCGCCAGCATGGTGCCCATCTTGGCGCTGGTTTCCGTGAGTTCCTTATCCGGTTGGGAGCCTTCCACGATGCCCGCCCCGGCGTACAGGGTGGCGTCGTCGTCCCCCACATCGGCACAGCGGATGGTGACCGCCCATTCGCCGTTACCGTCCTGGCCACACCAGCCCACCAGGCCGGTGAACAGGCTGCGGTCAAAGCCTTCCTGTTGCTGGATGAAGTGATGGGCCGGCTGGCGTGGATGGCCGCACACGGCGGGTGTGGGGTGCAGGGCCAGGGCGAGGGCCAGGGACGAGGTGTCCGCCCCATGCAGTTCACCACTGATGGCGGTGGACAGGTGCAGCATGGTGGGGGTTTCCAGTACCGAGGGTTCCGGTGGCACCGACAACTGTTTGCAGAACGGCGCCAGGGCGGTGGCCACGGCGTCCACCACCAGGGCGTGCTCGTAGCGGTCTTTCTCGGAATGCATCAGCTCGTTGGCCCGGCGCTGGTTTTCTGCCACGCTGTGGCTACGGGGCAGGGAACCGGCCAGGGGATTGGATAGAATGTGCGGGCCGCACTTGGACAGCAGCAGTTCGGGACTGGCGCCCACCAGGGTGCGCTGTTGCCCCTGGTGCTGGCGGTCAAAGGCAAAGGTATAACCGGCCGGGTTGCGCTGGGCCAGGGTGGCCAGCAGGGCCGCCAGGTCGATGCGGGCCTGCACGCTGAGGGAGCGGGACAGAACCACTTTTTCGAATTCCCCCTCCCGGATGCTGCGCACCGCTTTGCTGACCAGATCCTGGTAGGCCTGGGGCGTGGGGGTCATGGCAGTGAGCTGTGCCGGCTGGTCGCGGCGTACGCTGCTCACCGGCGCCGAGGGGATGGCACTGTGATCCAGCTGGGGCATGGCTTCCACGTAGCGCGGAATCACCAGCCGGCTGGGGGCGCTCACATCAAAGCCGATGGCGCTCATCAGCAGGGCCCGGCGCCAGCCCTGTTCCCGGGCCCGGGCCAGCAACTGGTCAGCCCGCTCCAGAATCTCAGCATGGCCCCCGGCCCAGTCTTCCAGGGCAATGCCGCTGGCCATAATCGACTGGCGGGGGGAAGAGAACACAAAGTCACCACGGTGGTAGCGCAACAGGTGATCATAGAGTGTGGCGGCAAAATACAGGTGAGACGGCAAATGACTGGTCATGTGGGGTCCCTCGTCGATGACTGGCATTTCAGGCTGGCAAAAGATTGTCAGGGGCTGACTTGGTGTGTACAATAATCTAAATGATAATGGTTCGCAATACTATTTGAATTAAATTAGGGTGTGGCGGAAGCGCTGCAGTTCCAGAAAAGCCTGTATTTTTGAGCTTAGTTTTTCGAACGCACGGGGCACTCGAATGGGGGTTGCCGCTGGCGTGCGACAGTGTCCCGGATATTCGCCATGTCTTCACAAAACCGTATCATCGCGCTGATCGGCGCGGTCAAGTTTGTCTTCATTCTGGATTTTATGATGTTGATGCCCCTGGGCCCGGATGTGGCCGGGGCATTGTCGTTCAGTGCGGAACGGCTGGGGTGGTTGTCGGCCTCCTATACCGTGGCCTCCATGCTGGCCGGGCTGCTCGCAGTGCGCTGGCTGGACCGGTTTTCCCGCAAGCCTGCCTTCCTGTTGTGTTTCGGTGCCCTGGTGCTGTTCACGGTGCTCACCCCCCTGGTGAACAGCCTGAGTGGCCTGATGACGGTGCGCGCGCTCACCGGACTGGCGGGCAGCCCGGCGGTGGCCCTGGGCATGGCGATCCTGATTGACGCCATTCCTCCCCAGAGCCGGGGGCGGGCCATCGGCCGGGTCATGATTGCCTTCTCCCTGGCGGCCATTGCCGGTATTCCGGCGGCGTTGGAATTGTCCCGTTGGGGCGGCTGGACCACGCCGTTTCTGGTGGTGGCGGCCCTGGGGGCGCTGGTGTGGTTGGCGGCCTGGCGTTGGTTGCCCGCCACTTCGGTGCCGGACGCGGCGGCCGACCGGGTGTCCCCGTTCTCGCTACTGCGTCAACCGGCCATTGCCAAGGCCTGCCTGATCCAGGCCGGCAGTCAGTTCACCGCGTTCCTGGTGGTGCCGCACTTCTCGGCGTTTTTCCTGCTGAATCTGGGTTTCCCTCGGGAGTACCTGGGCCTGCTCTACCTGGCCGGGGGCATCAGTGCCATGGTGTTGATGCAGGTGCTGGGGCACATTACCGACCGTGCTGGCCCGGCGCGCTCGGTGCTGATTGCCAGTGCCGGAACCGGCCTGGGCTTGACCCCGTTTCTGGGGTTGGAGTGGGGGCTGTTGGTGGTGCCGTTCATTCTGTTCATGGCCGGCAATGCGGGCCGTAATGTGAGCATTGCTGCCCTCACCAGCCAGGCTCCGGAGCCCCGTGAGCGGGCCGGCTATCTGGCCCTGGAAGGCATCGTGCAGGATCTGTCGGTGACCCTGGCGGCGGTCTGCGCCAGCGTGATTCTGATGACCGGCGCTGCCGGCGAGCTGCTCAATACCCATTGGCTGGGGGCGTTGGCGCTGCTGTTGCTGGCGGCCACCAGTCTGGCGGTGGTGCGCTGGCAGGGCGAGGTGGCCCGGGGTCATTAGGTCTTCAGGCCAGCACCGCTTCCAGGGCCGCCTGCAAGGCTTCCGGGGTGATGGGTTTCTGTAGAAAGTAGTAGCCCCGTTCCCAGGCCCGTTGCTGCACTTGCTCGGAATGATCTGCCGTCATCAGGATCACCGGCACCACATCCTCCCAGCACTCGTCCAGGGCTTCAATCACCTCGAAACCGGTCTCGTCATCCAGTTGGTAATCCACCAGCAGGGCGTCCGGAGCCGACGTCAGCTGCCGGGCGGTGGTGACCGCGGTGGCCAGGGAGCTGGCGGTATGGATACTGCACTGCCAGTGTTGCAGCAGGGATTCGATGCCGGTGAGGATCATGGGCTCGTTGTCCACACACAGCAGGGTCAAATTGTGCAGCTGGGGCAGCGTGGTGGCGGCCGGCGGATGGCTGGCGGGTGCTGCGGCCGTCAGGGCCTGAGTCACCGGCACCTGCACAGAAAACAGGGTGCCTTTACCCACTTCGGAGCGTACCCGGATGGGGTGCTGCAGCAGGTCACTGATGCGCTGGGCAATGGCCAGCCCCAAACCCAGGCCTTTGGCGTTCAGCATCTGGTCGTGGTTGCTGTGCCGGAGGCGGTGGAACTCCTTGAAGATGTCCTGGATCTGATCCTGGGGAATGCCCACCCCGGTGTCCCAGATCTGGATTTCCACCTGGCCCGGATGACGCCGGCAACCCAACAGAATGCGGCCCTGGGGCGTATACCGCACGGCGTTTAGCAGCAGGTTCTGCAACACCCGGCGCAGCAGCTTGTCGTCACTGCGAATCCAGCACCGGCAATCCACCCAGCGAAAGTTCAGCCCCTGTTCCCCGGCGATGGCGTCGAACTCGTGGGCCAGGCTGGCCAGCAGGGTGTGCAGGCTGAAGTCTTTGACGTTGGGTTTGATGGTGCCGGTGTCCAGGCGGCTGATGTCCAGCAGGGTGTTGATGAGGTGCTCCGCCACGTGCAGGGAGTTGTCGATGTTCTGCAGGATCTCCAGTTCTTCCCGCCACTGCTGGTTGCGGTTCTTCAGTTGCAGCCGTTGTTGCAGGGACGACGTGAACAGGTGCGCGGCATTCAGCGGTTGCATCAGGTCATGCCCGGCGGCGGCCAGGAAGCGGGTCTTGCCTTCGTTGGCCTTGTGCAATGCCTCGTTCAGCTGGGACAGTTTGCGTGTGCGGTCCTGCACCATCATTTCCAGGCTTTCGTTCATTTGCCGCAGGGCGCGCTCGTCCATTTTGCTTTCGGTAATGTCGAGGAAAGTGGTGACAAAGCCACCGTCAGGCATGGGATTGCCCCGCACCTCGATGATGATGCCGTTGGGCAACTCCCGTTCAAAACGATGGGGGCCACCCTGCTTCAGCAGATTCACCCGGCGCTGAACCTGGGTTTCCTCATCCTCCTCCGGATAAAAGTGACGGTGGGCGTTGAAACGATAGACGTCGGCGATGGGGCGGCCCAGCTGGATCAGCCCGTCCGGATATTCGAACAGGTTAATGTAGGTGCGGTTCCAGGCCACGATATTGAGGTTTTTGTCCACCACACAGATGCCGTGGGAAATGGTTTCGATGGTGGTCTGCAGCAGCTGGTGGTTGAACTGGATCAGCTCGGCGGCCTCATCGATCATGGCCACCGCTTCCGAGGAGTCCTCCGTATGGCGGCTGAGCATGGACCCCAGCAGCACCCGCGCCGAGCTGGCCCCCATCACCCGGGCCAGCATTTTCTCGGTAAAGCGGAACAGGTCCACGGTGGCGGGCAGTTGCGGTGCCAGTTCCACCTGATTGACCGCGGCGTACTGGGCAAACGCCATTTCACTGGGGTATTTGCCCAGGCAGCGGGCAGCGATGTCCTGCAGATCCTGCACCCGGATGTGACCGGCGTGATAGCGGCCCAGCAGGCTCTCGTAATGGGTGGGCACATCCACAAACAGGATGGCCTGGTTGCGATCGATGGTCTCCTGTTTGGCGGTTTTGGAAAAGTACACGTAGCAGAAGATGTTCACCGCCAGGCTCCAGAACACGCCGTGGCTGAGCGGGTCCAGACCCTCCAGGCCGAACAGCGCATAGGGTCGCAGCAAACCAAAGCCCAGCAACCCCTGTTGCTGCAGATGCTGTGCCGTCTCCGCTGGCAGCAGCACCGGCAGCAACAGGCAATAGCACCAGACACTGAAGCCGGAGACGATGCCTAGGGCCGCGCCGGTTTTGTGGCCCTGCTTCCAGTACAGGCCACCCACCAGGGCCGGGGCGAACTGGGCCACGGCAGCAAACGACAGCAGGCCGATGCTGGCCAGGGCGTCGAAGCGCGCAAACAGGTCGTTGAGCAGATAGGCCAGCAGCAGGATCACAAAAATGGAAATGCGGCGAATCTTGCGCACCAGCGGCGTGATCTGGCGCGGCAACTCACCGGCCCGGCGCGCCCGGTTCAGGTACACCGGAATCACCAGCTCATTACACACCATGATGCTTAAGGCTACGCTGGACACAATCACCATGCCGGTGGCGGCGGACACTCCGCCGAGAAAGCTCAGCAGGGCCAACCCCGGCTGGTCAAAATGCATGGGCAGGGTGAGGATGTAGCGGTCGGCGGTGTCCGCCTGTTCCGGCAGGTACACCAGACCGGCCATGGCGATGGGCACCACGAACAGGGTGAACAACAGCAGGTAACCGGGGAACAGCCAGCGCGCTTTGCTCAGGTCGGTGCTGCGACGGTTTTCCACCACCGTGGTGTGGAACTGGCGCGGCAGGCAGACGATGGCGGCCATGGCCAGCAGGGTCTGGGTAAAGAAGCCCTGGTCAAAGAAATCACTGGAAAACCGCTCCTGCAGCAGCGGGTTGTGCTCCACCTGGCTCAACAGCCCACCCACACCGCCGAACACCTGCCACACCACAAACACGCCCACCACCACAAAGGCGAACAGCTTTACCAGGCTCTCAAAGCCGATGGCCAGCATCAACCCGTTCTGGTGCTCACTGGCGTCGATATGCCGGGTGCCGAACAACACCGCAAACATGGCCATCAGCAGCGCCACCGCCAGGGCACTGTTAATGGGCCAGTGGCCTTCCATGCTGGGGGTCAGGCTGTCGAAGGCCATGGTCACCGCTTTCAGTTGCAGGGTGATGTAGGGAATGGTGCCGGCAATGGCCACCAGGGTGATCAGCACTGCCAAAGGCTGGGATTTGCCGTAACGGGAGGCAATAAAGTCGGCAATGGAGGTAATGCCCTGCTGCTTGCCGATGGCCAGGATCTTGAACAGCATGGGGGTGCCCAGGATAAAGACGATGATGGGCCCCAGGTAAATGGGCAGAAAATCCCAGCCGTAGTTGGCGGCCTGCCCCACGGCGCCGAAAAAGGTCCACGAGGTGCAGTACACCGCCAGGGTGAGGCTGTACAGCCAGGGGCTGTTCAGGGCCTGTTCGGAGCGCGCAGTACGGCGGTCACCGTACCAGGCGATCAGAAAAAGCAGACAGGTGTAAGCCAGTGCGAAACCGGCCAGGGTCCAGACGGAAAACATAGCGGCGCCTTTTTTATCTTAAAGATATATCAAAAGCCGCCGCCGTCGACCATGCGACTTTAGTGTTTGATGTTGCGGATCATCTGCTTGGCCAGGCTGTCGGCCACGTCCGATACCGATCCCACTTCAAAGGTCTTGCTGCGACCCACCCACGACAGGGTGCCGGTGGGCAGGGTGTAGATGGAGGTGGTGAGCAGCACATTGGTCTGGGTGTCGGTGTAGGCTTCCCGGGTCATGGTGACGGTGTTGCCGCCGCCCCAGTATCCACCCCAGTGGGGGTAATAGGGGCCGGTGTAATAGCTGCGCACCCGTTCCGGCACATAGTCGGTTTCGATGTCCACGCCTCCCAGGGCGGTGACGATGATGTGGTCGTACTGGGTCTTATCCAGGTGCGCCTGCACCCCTTCCTTGGTGGGCATCTCATCCCCCAGCACGGTGAAGCTGGCGGTGGCGTTGATGCCATGCTGAACGAGGGCGTTGATGAAGCCGGTCTCGAACAGAAAACGGTTGGTGGTGTTGGACGCCACGGCCACCACCAGGACGTTTTTCATGTCGCTGCGATGAAATTCCGGTTCCTGCCAGGTGTCGGTCATTTGGGTGGTGGAACAGGCGGCAAGCAGGCAGAACAAAATCGGAAGAATGGAGTACTGAAGTCGCATAAATAGGTCCATCAAATAGGTCTTTAAAGTAGGCTGATCAGGCCAAATTGTTGGATGGTTCGGCTGTTTTGCGGGTTTAGTGACAGGTTCTGACCCCTAAGTCATTCGCATTAGCCGCCGTTTTTAGTATCGTGGTTCGCTAGGCTACCCAATTAGACACTGATTTCATAATAAAAAAATCAATAACGAAGTTATGACCATTCAGAGCATCAAACAACAGATCCTGTCCGGGTTTGAAGGCGTGGTTTACTACCGGGCCCGCAGCATTCTTCTGTTGGCGCCGACCCTGTGCATCGGCCCCGGCGACAAAACCCACAAACGTAAATGCATCCGCTTGCTGATCGGTTGCCGTGGCCCGGTGAAGGTGGGCTTTGGCGAGGGTCAGACCCTGGAAGGGCGTGTGCTGCTGCTGGGGGATGACATCAGCCTGTGTGAAATTGAGGGCATCGCGGCGGATGTGGCGTTGCTGGATTTCTCCCCGGCCACGGCGGAATACCAGGCGTTGTATGAATACCTGGCCGGACGCCCCTGCGTGACCCTGGCCATGGACCCGTTTGAGCATTTGGTGCCCCGCCTGCAGGCCGGTCAGGACGGCTCACTGCAGTGTCGCCAGTTGGGGGAGCTGCAGCATGAGGCGGTGATGCGGGTGACCGGGGTGGAGGTGGCACCGCTGGAATACGATGCCCGCATCGTTAAAGCCCTGCGTATGATTGATGAGATGCCCCTGGGGGATATTTCCCTCGGCGTGTTGTCCCAGGCGGTGAATTTGTCGGCGGATCGCTTTCGCCACCTGTTCAAGGAAACGACCGGTTGTACGGTTTCCCAATACGCCCGGCAAACGGCGCTGTGGCGGGCCTTGAACCTGATCACCCAGCAGGGTTACACCATTACCGCCGCCTCCCATGCCCTGGGCTTTCATGATGTGTCGCACTTTTACCGGGTCTATTCCGACCTGTTCGGCATCAGCCTGTCGGAGCGCAGCAACCCGCGCAAATTCCGCCGGGTGCGCTGTTTTGATTAAGTTCGGTTGTGTTCTGAGCCTGTCTGCTGCGCCCGGGCCTCGTTGACCAGGCTCTTCAGAAAGATCCGCAGCAGCTTATCGGAACAGGGCAGATAGTTTTTGTTGTCTTCCTTGCGGAACAGGGATTTCAGTTGCTGTTTCCCCAGCTCCGTGCCTTCCGCCGCGAACAGGCGGTGCATGTCCTCATCCTTCAGATCGTAGGCGATCCTCAGTTTTTTCAGAACGTGGTTGTTGCTCAGGGGCAACTGGGGTTGGGGCGTTGGCGCGCCCTCTTTGGCGCCCCGCAGGTGAATGATCAGGGCCTCCAGCAGGCGCGCGGCGGTGATCTCCTCGCATTCCACATAGCCTGATTCGTTGGACTGCTTGAGGCGGTTCTTCAACCCTTCCGCATCCATGCGGTCACCGGACAGGGCATAGATCTCCGCCAGGCCGTGTTCGTTCACCGCCAGTGCCCTACGCAGGTTTCGCATCAGTTCGTTGTGGTTCATATGGGGCTTCCTGTGAATCTGGTGGGCGAGGTTACAAGTCTGCCGGGGCAATGTAAATGACGTGATGTGGATTGGCTTTTCTGGCACTATGGTACAGTTTGGTGCCGGCGCCACTGGATGTGCAGGCAATGCAGTCCAAACCTCTGATGACCAATATCAATAAGAAACAAGAGGTTGGGTATGATTCGTGAATGCTATGCCGGGCTCTTTGGCCTGTGGTTGATGGTCTGCTCCGGACCGGGTTTCAGCGCCGATTGTGCGCCCCCGGCACCCTCGGCGGCGGTACGGACGCCCCCGGTTCAGGTGCAGGGGCGTCACTTTGTGGACCCGCAGGGGCGCGTGCGGTTACTGCGGGGTATCAACGTCAGCGGGGATGCCAAGGTGCCGCCGTTTTACGGGGTGACCGCCGCCCAGCAGCTGGACCCTTTGCCGCGCTGGGGCTTCAACACCCTGCGCCTGCTGTTCACCTGGGAGGCCTTTGAACCGGCCCCCTGCGATTACGACGAATCCTATCTGCAGTACTACGAGCAGGTGACCCGCTGGGCGGCCGAACGCGACCTGTATGTGATCGTGGATTTCCACCAGGATGCGTTTTCCCGCTTCTCCAATGGGGGCTGTGGTGAAGGCTTTCCCGCCTGGGCCGTGCATTCCTCCATCGCCCTGCAAACGCCCCGCAATCACGAGGCGGTGTGCGAATCCTGGGGCACCCGCATGCTGCTGGACCTGTCCCATCATCGCACCTGGTATCACTTTCATCGGGACAGCGAAGGGGCCCGCAGCCGGTTTCTGGCCATGGTGGAACGGGTGGCCGCCCGTATGGCCAGCCACGATAACGTGATCGGCTACGATGTTCTTAATGAACCCTGGGGCACCAACCGGGAATTGCTGAGCCTGTACGAGGATGCCGGGCGCGCCATCCGGCGCCAGGACCCGGAGGCCATGCTGTTCATCCCCCCCCATGCGTTTTTGTCCTCCGGCCTGGTGGGCAACGGCATTCCCCGCCCTGAGCTGGAGAACTTTGCCTATGCGCCCCATTTCTACGATCCCATCATGATCACCTTCAAGTGGTGGTTGGGCAACTCCTCCGCCCCGGCGCTGAACGTCATGGCCCGCCAGGCCGAGGAGTGGGATGTGCCGCTGTTGCTGGGGGAATTCGGGGCGCCGGCGGCCACCCGTGGCGGTGCAGCCTACATCCGCCAGCTCTACGATTGGCTGGACAGCCGCTTTGCCTCCAGTGCCCATTGGAACTACACCCCGAACTGGAACGACCAGACCCTGGACGGCTGGAATCTGGAGGATCTGAGCATCACCGCCGGCAGCAATGCCCTGCGGCAGAACTACGCGGTGCGCCCCTATCCGCTGGCGAGTGCGGGCCTGCCCCTGCACTTGGCGGTCAGTGAGCAGCAGTTGCACTATCGCTGGCAGCACGACCCCAGGCAGGGCAGCACCGAGCTGTTTGTGCCCGAGGACTGGTGGCAGGAGGGCCTGACCTGGCAGGCGCCGGGCCCATGCCGGCAGCGTGGGCTGATTTTGCAGTGCTGGCATACTGCCCCCGGCGCCGTGGAGGTGGTGCTGACACGGGGCGCACGCTGAGCCCGGCAACAAAAATTCTGTGCGTCACGAATAAAAAACATCGCTTTCACCGGGCACGGCTTTCCCCCATAACGTGCGCCTCGCAGTCGTCGCAGTGGATGGGAAGTTGGATGGACAGTTCGGAGTTTGAGTTTGCCCCGGTTGAAGGTGCCTGGGGTGCGCTTGATCTGGTGGTGGCGGATGCCCTGGCGGCAGAAGGCTGGTGTGTGACGGATCAGTTGCTGGACCCGCTGCTGATCACCGAGTTGTATGAGGAGGTCCTGGGTCGTGACGATCTGATGGCCGCCAAAGTGGGGCGTCATCACCAGCAGCGCGCCCAGGACGACGTGCGCCGCGACAAAACCGGCTGGTTGCAGGGGGAGAGCCCGGCCCAGGCCCGCTACATTGAGCGCATGGAGTCGTTGCGAATGCTAATGAATCGGCGCCTGTTTTTGGGCTTGCAGGAATACGAGGCCCACTTTGCCCGCTTTGATTCCGGGGATTTTTATCGCACCCATGTGGATGCCCTCAAAGGCCAGCGCAACCGCATGGTGACCTGCGTTACCTACCTGAATCCCCATTGGCGCCCGGAGTGGGGCGGCCAATTGGTGCTGTACGATGGGCAGGGCGCCGAGCTGACCCGGGTGCAGCCCAAGGGCGGGGTCAGCGTGCTGTTCCTGAGTGAGGAGTTTCCCCATCAGGTGTTGCCCGCCCGCACCAGCCGCTACAGCATTGCCGGCTGGTTCCGGGTGCGGTAAAGGCTAGGGCTTGTAGTGCAGGGGAATCTGCAGGTTTTTCAGGGCCGGATAGGTGCTGTCCAGGGTGAAGTTGGCGTCCAGTGAGTAATCCGTGAAATTGCCCTTCTGAATGGCACTGAAGGCGCCGCTGCCCAGCTTCAGCAGGCTGACACTGACCGGGATCTTCACGGTGGTGGTTTGCTTCTCGCCGATTTTCACGGTCTGGTCAATGCGGCCGTCAAACCATTTTTCACCGCCCACGCTGAACTGGTAGTCCAGGTCTTTCAGGTCCAGTCCGAACTGATTGGGGTTGGTGATCTGCATGGCCAGTTCAAAGCTCGCCTCGGTAAAATTGAAACTTTTCACCTTGAGGTCGCCAAAGGATACCTGGGGTAACTGGGGAATGGTGATGTCGCCTTTTTTGTGGCTCTTGATGTTGAACAGGTTCAGTACCGGCGCATCCAGGCGCATGTCGGCGTCCACTTCATAATGCAGGGTGTTGGAATCCCCCATGGAATCCAGCAGCTTCATCACATCCTTGAACCCCACCTTGAACGGCACCCGAATCTGGTTGGAGGCATTGGCCGCCACCCGGAAGCCTTCATCGGTGCTGCCCTCCACCAATTGGTGATCATTGAAGCGGATGCGATAATCGTAGCCCGCCAGGGCCAGGGTATAGGCATTGGGATTGGTGACCTGCATCACCAGGTCCAGCCCCACGGAATCCAGATTCACCTCCCGCACGGTAATGTTCTGCACCTGCACGCTGGGTTCTTTCACCACGCTGTTCAGGTTCATCTGGCTGCAGCCGGCCAGCAGTGACAGCAAAACCCACAAAAAACCGCAGCCGCGGCGGGAGTAAATGATCATGGAGCCTTCTCCTGTTATATAAAGAACATGGCCATTAAGTCATCTTGGTGATTCAGGTAACATCGCCGGGGGATTGTAGCAAATTCGATGCGCCGTAAGGCACAGTCTTGATTCAGAAAAAGGCATGCAATGATGATGACGGAACAGACCCTGAAACAGTATTTGCTGAGCAAGCCGGAAGCGGTGGAGGATTTTCCCTTTGGGCCGGACGCGGCGGTCTACAAAATCCTGGGCAAGATGTTCGCCCTGGTGTTCCGGCAACAGGGGGAATGGCGGGTGAACCTGAAGTGTGATCCACAGGAAGCGCTTGAGCTGCGCCATGTTTTTGCGGCCGTGCTACCGGGTTACCACATGAACAAAACCCACTGGAATACGGTGCGCCTGGATGGCAGCCTGCCTGCGGGAGAAATTGAGCGCATGGTCGATAACTCCTATCGCCTGGTGGTGAAGGGGTTGCGCAAAGCGGAGCGGCGGGGCTTGGAGCTGCGCAGCAGCGCCGATGCAAAAGACGGCAACTCCGGGAATTAGCTTCTATACTTGCAGTAATTTTGACGATCTGTCTATTAGCAACTGCAGATATGCAGCTCAAGGAAGCGCTGTTCCGCCATGACCTGGAATGTTTTGTACGCCGAAGATGACCGCACCCAATCTGCGATCGTGTCGTCCCTCCTGCGGCAGGAAGGGTTTGCCGTCACCCATGTGGAGAACGGTGAAGCCGCCCTCTCTGCGCTCGCCCACCACCCATTCGATGTCATCCTGACCGACCAATATATGCCGCAGATGAGCGGGGTTGAGTTATTGTCGGAAGTGCGTAACCGCCAGCTGGACATCCCCCTGATCCTGATGACTTCCACCCGGGACATGCAGCTGGTGTTTGCGGCGGTGCGGGCGGGGGCTGCTGATTTTATTTCGAAGGATCTGAACGGTCAGTATCTGGATATGATTGCGCCGGTGCTGGAGCAGGCCTGCGAGCGGCATCAGCTGCAGGCCCGGTTGCGGCAACACGCCGAACGGCTGGAGCGGGAGAAAAACCTCTGTTACATGACGTTGGATGCTATGGAGGAAGGCGTCATCGTGCTCAATGAGGATCTCTGCATCCACTATCAAAACAGTTTTTTCAGCGCCTTGTTCCCATCCGGGGCGGAGGGCTGCCTGCTGGGAAAGCGGGTAGGGGCGTTGATTGCCCTGTTCCGTCGTCAAGTGGATCGCGATCAGACCGACGCCGCACTGTTGGATGAGGCGACATTCTGCAACTGGCTGCGGGCTGGCGAGGGCAGCTGGGAAATGGTGGTGGGCGCGCGCATTCTGGATGTAAAAAAAGTGGAAGTGGCCGGCACCGGCTATGCGGTGGCGTTGGTGGATATCAGCCAGCGCAAGGCGGCGGAACAGGCCCTGATCCAGGCCAATCAACTGACCCGGTCCATCATCGATCACTCCCCTTTCAGCATTGTGGCCACCGACCTGAATGGCATCATCGTGGCGGTGAGTCCGGCATTGGAGCGCATGTTGTATTACGCCAAGGACGAGCTGGTGCAGCAACGCTCGGTGCTGATGTTTCATGATGAAGCGGAGATGCACCGCCATGCCCAGGCCCTGTCGGATGAGCTGGGCCGCGAAGTTGATCCCAATTTTGACATGCTGGTGCTGCAGGCCCGCAACCGGGTGGTGCAGGGACAGGATTGGACCTATACCCGCAAGGACGGCAGCCGGGTGGCGGTGAATGTGACGGTGACCGCCCTGCGTGCCCACGATGACAGCATCACCGGCTACCTGCTGGTGGCTTACGACATTACTGCGCAAAAACAGGCGGCGGAACATATCCAGTATGTGGCCCATCATGATGCGCTCACCGGGCTGCCCAACCGGACCTTGCTGCAGGACCGGGTGGAGACTGCACTGCGCAGGGTGCGCCGCACCGGGCGTAAAATGGGCGTACTGGTGCTGGATCTGGATCACTTCAAACGCATCAATGATTCCCTTGGCCATGTGGTGGGTGACCAACTGTTGCAGACGGTGGCCACCCGCCTGGTGGCGGCGGTGCGGGATTCCGATACGGTGTGCCGCATGGGGGGGGACGAGTTTGTGGTGATTCTGCCGGATGTGAATGGGCGTCGGGACGTGGAGCGCATCTGCTTAAAAATACTGGAGGCGGTGGCGCAACCGATTCAGCTGGGTTTAAACACGCTGACGGTGACGCCCAGTATCGGGCTGAGCATGGCGCCGGATGACGGCGACAACCAGGCCGACCTGCTCAAGCACGCGGACATTGCCATGTATCGGGCCAAGCAAACCGGACGCAACGGATACTATGTGTTTTCCCAGGAAATGGCCCAGGCCAACCACAATGAAATGATGATAGAGCAGGCCTTGCATCAGGCGTTCCTCAGCAATCGCCTGCAGCTCTATTACCAGCCGCAAGTGGATGTGGACACCCACACGGTGAATGGCTTCGAGGCATTGATTCGCTGGCACGACCCGGTGCATGGCACCATCGCGCCGGACCGTTTTATTCCCATGGCGGAAACCACCGGCTATATCCTGAGCCTGGGGCAATGGGTGCTGGCCCGGGCCTGCCGCGACATATGCACTTTGCGGCAACAACATGGGGTGGCGTTCCGGGTGTCGGTGAATGTGTCGCCCCGCCAGTTGGAGCAGCCGGATTTTGTGGACACGGTGCGCCATGCCCTGCAGGAATCCGGTCTGCCGCCGCAGGCACTGGAGCTGGAAATCAGCGAAGGTGTGTTGGGGGCGGAATCCGGAACGGTGCTCTCCATGCTGAATGGATTACACGAGCTGGGAGTATTGCTGGCCATCGACGACTTTGGCACCGGCTGTTGCAGCCTGGCGTACCTGGCCCAGTACCCCATTGACGTCATCAAGATTGATCGCTGCTTTCTGGATGCGGACCAAAAGTCCTGTGGCGCCATGGTGGGAGCCATTACCACCATGGCCGAAGGGTTAGGGTTGGACGTGGTGGCCGAAGGAGTGGAAACCCGGGAGCAGATTGAACTGGTGCGGGCGCGGGGTTGTCACGTGGTGCAGGGCTATTATTTCTATGAGGCCATGGCGCTGGAGGATCTGATGCCGTTACTGCCGGATGTGGGCCTGGCAGTGGCACGCAAACTGGCCACCCATTAATGCTGCATGGCCAGCCACAGTTCCGCCGTGGCCAGGGCATCCCCCAGGGCATCGTGCAGCGGCACATCCGGCAAGCCGTAACGCTGGCGACACTGGAACAAGCGCAGGTCGCCGGCGGAAATGGCTTCGGTGCGTTGCTGCAGGCGTTTGCGCTCCACCTGCAGGGTATCCACCACCGGCAGCAGTAACGGTGCGCCCCACAGCGCGCGCAGGGCCTTGTTGAGAAACCCCATGTCCAGATGGGCGTTGTGGAACACCAGGGTGCTGTGGGACAACACCGGCAACAGGGCTGCCAACGCTTCCTTGATGTGTACGCCCTGCTCCAGGTCGGAATCGGTGAGCTGGTGAAACACCGCACTTTGCCCCACTTCTTTTTCCAGCCGCACATGATAGTGGGCCGCCTGGTTCAGGCAGATGGTGGCCTGTTCGATCACCACCCAGGCTATGCTGGCGATTTCCCCCTGCTCCGGGTCCAGCGCCGTGGTCTCCAGGTCGATCACCACATAACGGGTCTGCTGGAACGGTTGGCTTTGCAGCGGTTCCGACAACAGTGCCTGCAGGGTGGGGTGGGTGGCCTTGTGGCGCCACCACATTCGTTGCAGATTGATTCCCAACGCGGACGACATCATAGTCCCTGCCGATAACGGTTGCGCAACGCTTCCTGGGAATCGTGCACAATGGTGAAGGCGTCCTTCAGGTGTTTACGTTCCAGCTCCGGCAGATCTTTCGGGTTCAGATAATTACTGGCGGGGTGGCCGGCGGCGATCTGGCGGCTCTGGTTTTCCACCCGCAGTTGCTGAATGGTGTCGTAGGCGTCCAGCAGGTTGCGACCATCGCCAATGGTGAACACTTTTTTCTGTTTCAGCTGTTGAACCCGCTCCCGGGTATTCACTGCAGCCACTCCATGGGCCAGGGCATGAATCCGCACCAGGTCCACAATGGGCATGACCCCCCGCTTCTTGATGTCGAACTCATCCCGGTGCTCGCCGTTGCGCTCCACCACAAAGCGCCGAAAGATGCCCAGGGGCGGCGTTTGTTCCAACACATTGGCCGCCAGTGCGGCCAGAAAGATGGTGTCCTTTTGTGTGCGCAACAGCATGTGTTGTTGCAAACGCTGGCACAGCGACGGGTCACCGTACACCGCCCGCAGATCAAAAAAGATCGACACCCGCATCACCGCATCCGGGGTGGGGGTTCGGGTCCATTGGTCCACGGTGGTTTTCCAACCCTGCAGGGGTTGCCGCCATTCATCGGTGGTGGCCATCACCTTGCCGTTGCAATAGGGGTAACCGCAGGCATTGAGCCCGTCGCAGACCCGTTGCGCCAGCTGCGTGAACCAGGCGCGGTCCTGCTCGGTGGCCCGATCATCCAGCAGCAGGCCGTTGTCCTGGTCGGCCCCGATCAACTGTTCCCCCCGGGCCTGGGACCCGAACCCCAGCCAACAGAACGGCACCGGAGGCGGCCCCAGCTCTTCGATGGCCAGCTCGATCAGGCGACTGGTCACGGTGTCGCTGATGGCGGTCAACACCCGGCTGATCTGGTGGGCGCGCATGCCCCCCTTGATCACTTCCACCAGCAGGTTGGGCAGGGTCTCGATGATGGCCCGCATGCCGTCGGTGGTGGTTTGCCGCGACAGGTGCTGCACCAGGTACACCGGATCATCCTTGCGCGCCAGCATCAGGTCGGAGGAGGTGATGATGCCGAACACCCGGCCTTCCTGCAGCACCGGCAGATGGTGGATGCCCTGTTGTGTCATCAGCAGGATGGCATCGAACAGGCTGGCGCTGGATTCAATGTGCTGCGGCTGCGGGGTCATGATGGCGCGGATGGGGGTGTCCAGGGGCAGGCCTTTGGCCAGGGCGCGGCTGCGCAGGTCGCGGTCGGTGACTATGCCGCACAGGGTGCTGTCTTCCATCACCAGCACCGACGATACCCGGCGCCCGGTCATGGCCAGGGCGGCCTCCTGCAATGAGGCGTCCGGGGACAGGGTGAGGGGGTTGCGGCTCACCAGGCTGTCGATGGGCAGCATCATCATGTTGGTGTTGGGTTGATAACGGGCGGCGCGGCGCAGGCGCCGGCTGCGCTGGCTGTGGAAGTGGCGGTCAAAATCCCGGAAACGGGCGCGCAGGGATTCGTAGTGCACCTGGGGCAATTGATAGATCAGGCTGTCTTCGATCACCTGGGCGTGGACCCCTTCCTCGCCCATCTCCAGGCCGTGGATGTTAAAGCTTTCCCCTTCCCCCAGCCGGTCCATTAACTGGTTGCGGCTGCTACGGATTTCCACCGCCCCGGAACGCACGATGCGCAGGCAGTACTCATCTTTGGCGGCGCTGAAAGGGTGGCCCTCGCGCACGTAGACAATGCGAATCTGACGGGCGGTCTCCTGCAGCGCGGCCTCCGGCAGCTCATTGAAGGGCAGGCACTGACGCAAAAAGTCCGCAACAGCCTGTATTTCCGGGTGGTTGGGATCGCTGGTCATGGGGTTCATCCGCTGGGATTTGGTTTATGGTAGCGGATGTGCAGGCTGTGGGCGATTAGACTTTGGTTGTGGGGTAGGCAGTACCGCAGGGTGGAAATATTCGGTGACCTGGAATCTGCAGTGGATTGGCTGTTGATACCGTCCTGAGCGTTACATAACGCTTCAATCTGCACAAATGCTCACCCAACGTCAGACTCAGTGTCAGCCACAGAAACCGGCACATGCTTGCGCAAAAACGCCAGCTGATCCGCAATGGCGTGCTTGAAGGCGTCACCCAGATAGATGTCGAAATGCTTGATGGGGTAGCGGATAACCTCTCCCCTGGGGGCCTGTCGGGCGTAGCGCAGAGTGGGGCCAGCGGGTGCCACGCTGTCCTGATCACACACCGCAAACAGGATGGGGCACTGCACCTGGCGGGCGTAACGTCCGGGAAAATGCCGGCTGATGGCCAGACCCACCCGGGCCGCCACTTTCTCTTCGTGGTGGATGCCTTCCGGTAACAGGGCATGGTAACCAGAGACCACGTCCGCGGCGTTCATCAGAGCGGCGGAATGGGGCGCACCCGCCAGGTTGATCATTTTCGGTTTCCGTTTCAGCACGCCGGCGGCGGTGTCCAGCGCCGAGATTGCACTGACCTTCACCAGACCCAAAGGCCCCAGGCAGAGGGCCGAGGCGATGCCGTGGGTGAAGGGGCACTGGGCGATGGCCGCCGCGACCCGTGTATCTCGCGCCGCGGTGATGATGGCATGCCCGCCGCCAAATGAGCTGCCAAAGATGGCCACCCGCTCCGGGTCCACCGGGTCCAGGCTGCGCACATAGGTGAGCGCCGCTGCCCAGTCATCCAGTTGCCGCTGAATGTCCAGCAACTGACGGGGTTCACCGCCGCTCTCGCCAAAGTGTCGATAATCGAATACCAGCACCACATAACCCGCATCGGCGAAGGCTTCTGCGTAAGGCTGCAATCCCATCTCTTTAATGGCGCCCAGACCGTGGCCGAGCACGATGGCAGGGCCTGGCTTGGCGTGGGCGCTTTGCGCGCTGGGCAGGTACAGCCAGGCGGAGCAGTGGGTATCGGTGCTGGTGAAACGCACGTCCTGGCGCGTCCATGGGAAGCTCTGGGTCACTGTGGGGCTGGCTTGGGTCATAACCTTCCTCTTTGATGGTGCATGTCGGGCTAAGGGCCAGACGGACTATACCACGATTTAAGTCATGCGGCTTAAAGTGGCGCGGCCTGAATATGGCCGAACCCTGTAACCAGCGGCTGACTTTGTCCACTTAGTTTAGAAAATATGTAACCGGCTCTTGCCTTTTGCCAACATGAGACATATTGTTCCTCATGTCTCATGTTGGTGAATGGATATACAGGAGAATCCATAATGTCTACATCCCACTCGATCACCGCAGACAGCGTGGTTGAAATCAAATCGGTGAAAGCCAGCAACCTGGATGCCGAAAACGCTATCCGCAAGCTGGGCCCGGACTCGCTTATGTGGCGGGATTTTGGAACCTATCTGTATCAGTTCATTCTGCCCCAGGCATTTATCCTGCAGTCAGCCCATCCCATGGTGGATCGCGCTGTGAGCGTGGACAAAAAGTACAAGCTCAATCCCTGGGGTCGGGCCAAGGATTCCCTCAAGCTGCTGTGGCCGGTGGTGTATTCCAAGCCCCAGGATGCCATTGATATGGGGGTGCGCCTGCGGGAGCTGCATCGCTCCATCAAAGGAACCGACAGCAACGGCAAGAAGTACCATGCCCTGGACCCGGAAGCCTACGCCTTTGTGCATATGACCGGTTACGATGCCCTGCTGCGCCTGTATCGCTATTTCAGCAATCATCGTTTGACCCCCAAAGAGCGGGCGATGCTGTTTGAAGAATGGAAAGCCATGGGCACCATGCTGGGCATCATCGACCGCAGCCTGCCGCAGACCGAAGCGGAGTACTGGGAGCGTTATAACCACATTCTGGACAACGTTTTGGAAAAGGGGCCGGTGCTGGATGACCTGCTGGACCCGCTGTTCATCTACAAGAATTACCCGCGTCCGCCCAAGTCGAAAATGCCCATGCCGGTGTGGAAAGCCATTGCCCTGGTGTGGGGATATACCCAGCACAAGGTGATCGTCGGCACGTTGCCTGAACAGTTCCGCACACGCATCGGCCTGCGTTACAACAAGCTGGACCAGTTGTTATTCAATTCCTTCGCCTGGACCGTGCGTACCTTCTATCCCATGTTGCCCGAAGAGAAGCAGTACCTGCCTTCCATCTGGCGCATTGTGCGGGATGCCCGCGAACATCCCCAGGCCTATCAACTCTAAGCCTCTAGCGCCGGTTCCGTTTTAGCCGGCGCTTTTTTTCCTGCCGTTATCAACATCGTTCCCCGCTTGCCTCTGTTTCGGGTTGGCACGAATGCACCTGTCGGTTTGCACAGGGCTCTGTTAGTCTTTGCTCTCCCCATGTTTGGCCAAACACACGATCCAAACCTTCAATAAAAGGAATTCTGCGTGCAGCCGGTTATTTCCGTTCGGAATCTGTCCAAGGTCTATGAGGGCGGCTTCCAGGCTCTGAACAATATCAATCTGGACATTCAGCGTGGTGAAATATTTGCGTTACTGGGCCCCAACGGCGCCGGCAAAACCACGTTGATCAGTATTATTTGCGGCATTGTGAATCCCAGCGCGGGCCAGGTGTTGGCGGATGGCTTTGATGTGGTGAAAGACTACCGCGCTGCCCGCTCCATCATCGGCTTGGTGCCCCAGGAGTTGTCCACGGATTCTTTTGAAAGCGTCTGGAGCACGGTGGCGTTCAGCCGCGGCCTGTTTGGCAAGCCGCGCAACGATGCCCACATTGAAAAAGTGTTGCGGGATCTGTCCCTGTGGGACAAACGTCATAACCGCATCATGGAGCTGTCCGGGGGCATGAAACGCCGGGTGTTGATCGCCAAGGCCCTCTCCCATGAGCCCGGAATTCTGTTCCTGGATGAACCCACCGCCGGAGTGGATGTGGAACTGCGGCGGGATATGTGGGAGATGGTGCGGGAACTGCGTCAACAGGGTGTGACCATCATCCTGACCACCCATTACATCGAAGAAGCCGAAGAGATGGCAGACCGCATCGGCGTCATCAACAAAGGTGAAATCGTGGTGGTGGACGAGAAGAAAGCGTTGATGCAGAAACTGGGCAAGAAGCAGTTAACCCTCTACCTGCAACAACCGTTAACGGCGATCCCCGCGCCCTTGCAAAGCTATCCCCTCAGCCTGTCGGAGGATGGCAATACCCTCACCTTCACCTTTGATGTGCAGAGTGAAACCACCGGTATTGCTCAGGTGTTGCGGGAGCTCAACAACAACGGCATTGATTTTCGGGATCTGCATTCCAGCGAGAGTTCCCTGGAGGAAATATTTGTGAATCTGGTCCGTGGCAATCGGGAGGCGCGCCCATGAACTTCTACGCTGTTCGCGCCATCTATAAATTTGAAATGGCCCGCACCTGGCGTACGTTGATGCAGAGCATTGCGTCGCCGGTGTTGTCCACATCCCTCTACTTTATTGTGTTTGGTTCGGCCATCGGCTCCCGCATGGTGGCCATTGATGGTGTGGAATACGGCGCCTTTATCATTCCCGGACTGGTGATGTTCACCCTGCTGACCCAGAGTATTTCCAACGCGTCTTTTGGTATTTATTTTCCCCGCTTTGCCGGCACCATTTATGAACTTCTGTCGGCGCCGGTCTCCTTCGTGGAGATCCTGATGGGCTACGTGGGGGCGGCGGCCACCAAATCCATTATTGTGGGTGCCCTGATCCTGGTAACGGCGCGTTTCTTTGTGGACTATCACATCGAGCACCCGATCTGGATGTTGAGCTTTCTGGTGCTGACCTCCATCACCTTCAGCCTGTTCGGTTTTATCATCGGCATCTGGGCCGATGGTTTTGAAAAACTGCAGCTGATTCCGCTGATGGTGGTGACCCCACTGGCGTTTCTGGGCGGCAGTTTCTATTCCATCAACATGCTGCCGCCCCTGTGGCAGACCATCACCCTGTTCAATCCGGTGGTGTATCTGATCAGCGGTTTTCGCTGGAGTTTTTACGGGGTGGCGGACGTGAACGTGGCGGTGAGCCTGGCCATGACGGCGCTGTTCCTGATCCTGTGCCTGTTGGGGGTGTGGTGGATCTTCAAAACCGGCTATCGACTGAAAACCTGATGTTGCGCATCCATTAAAGAGAACTCATCAGTCACAAATAGTGCCAAAAACCCTTCATTCGGACTAGGCAGCACCCGCGTCAACCCAATAGCATTAAAAGAAAAATGCTGCGGAGTTGACCGGAGAGGTTGCTGTATCCGGACCTATGAAGAAATCACTACTGGGATGCATTCTGTTGTGTCTCGCCAGCCCAGGCCACGCACAGTTGGCTCAGAATCTGACGGTGGGGAGTGCCAAGGCCCTGTCATTAGCGAATGCAGTGACCGCTGATACACCGGGGATCGATTCCATTCATTACAACCCTGCCGGGCTGTACAAAATCAAAGGCCGTCAGTATCAGCTGAAAGTGATCGCCGGCCAGTTCACCATCAGCGGTACGGTGGAGCGCTCGGATCGCTACCGGCAGTTGATGGATCAGTTCGGGTACGACGACGCTGCGGATCCCGTGCAGGAGGGCGAGAGCGCCACCTCGGATGTGTCGGTCATGCTGCCCTTTTTTGGCCTCACCGAAATTCCGGTGCTGGTGGCGCCCCTGGGGGGGGCGGCCGTGGAATGGAACGGCGGCCAGTTCGTCATGGGCACTTCGGTGTTTGCGCCCATGATTGTGGGTTACAAGCGCTCCGAGAACGGCCCCCTGCGGTATCAGGGGAACGAACTGGGGCTGACCCATCTTACGTATTTTTCCCCCACGGTGGCCTTTCCCATCAACGACCAGTTGACCTTTGGCATGGGCCTGCATTTCAACTATACCGGGGTTGGCATCGACCTGGATTTTCGGCTGCCCAACGCCATCCTGGTGGGGGTGGACAGTCTGAGCGGTGTGTTGTGTCAGTTGCCGGAACTCAGCGAAGTGGTCAATCTGTGTGAAGGTGATCTGGGCCCGTTCACCGACATCGGCAACATCCAGGTGGAGGTGGAAAACTATCTGAATCCCGCGTTCAACCTGGGCTTGCTGTGGGAGCCCAACGACTGGTTGGCTGTGGGCATGGTCTACCAAAGCGGAGCCAGCAAGAAATTGCAGGGGGATTTCAAAATCACTTACGGCGAGGACTGGCTGGGATTCTTTGGCGGTTTGAATGGCACGGTGATCGGCGATGCCACCACCGGTCTGTTGGCATTACCCAAGGGGGTGGCGGTGGAGGAGGGTGAAGCCTCCCTGGAGTTTACCGTGCCGCAGCATGTTGCCTTGGGTGTAAGCGTGGCGCTGACCCCGGATTGGAAACTCAACACCGACCTCAAGTGGACCGACACCGCCCAGTGGGACCAGTTCAAGCTGGAATTCGACACCGCCCCGGAGTTCTTACCGGTGCTGAGTTTTCTAGCGCCGGAGCAGGTGAGCCGTTCCTCCCTCGCGTTTCCCCGCGGCTACGAGAGTGTCTGGAGTTGGGCCCTGGGCGTGGAGCACCGTTACAACGATCGGCTGGCGTTGCGCTTTGGCTATGAGGATCGGGGCAACTCCATTCCGACCGACAAAGCGGATTACCTGGCGCCCTTCGGCGAAGCCTATCTGGTGGGGGCCGGGTTTGCCTATGCGCCGGGCAGCAACAGTCTGCTGGAAGTGGGCGTCGGCATGCTGGTGTCGGAAAACAGCGCCGCGGACAATACCAGCAGCAATGCCAACGATTACCACCAGCTGATCTACAACCCCTATGCCGGTGTCAACCTCAAGACCGACGTGCGCGCCTACCTGATTGAACTCAGTTACCAGGCGCGCTTCTGACGGGTGCTCAATCAGGTTGCCGCTATTGCGCCGCCAGCTCCACGGCTTCCGGCATCTGGGCCAGGATAAAGGCATCGGCCACGTTGATGGCGGCCAACAGCGTGACGGAACACATCAGAAACAACTTGAACAATGGAGTCATGCAACTCACCCCCCAATTGGATGAATACAAATCAATAAACACAAAAAAGAAAAATGTTTGCAACTGGCCGAATGAAACCATCCGGCACGGGAGGGAATTTGCATATTACGGGCCGCTTTTCGAAACCGTTTAAATTACAACCAATTAACGGCCCTGGCCCGGGAATGGTGACAGCTTGGTGAAAAGTTTTTCGACACCGGAACTACTCGTGCCGGAAATCCTTGCCAAAACTGGTTTGGTAGTCGATGAAGGTGAGCCCGGTTTCCCCGAAATAGATGGCGTCCGCAGCGGCCACCACCAGGCGTAATGTGCTCAGCTCGGTGTGGTCGCCACTGAGGTCCACAGTCCAGTGTTGGGCACTGTTGTCGGTGGCGGTCAGGTCCACCGGATCACCGGGTTGCTGGGCATTCTCCACCAGGGCCGCCTTGGCGCCCTGCAGCGGATGCTTTGCGGTCAGGCTCAGGGTCATGCGGTTGACACCGGCCTGGTCCACGCTGACATCCACCTGGAACTCTGCGTTCTTCAGGGTGCAATGTCCGCTGGGGTAGCGGCAGTTGGGCAGTGCCACCAGGGAATAGGATTGCCCGGCTTCTGCCTTGTGGGGTTTCTCACCCACCAAGGCATCGGTGGCGAGGTAACCGATCACCGCCAGGATGGGGGCTACGATCAGGGCGACAATAATGTGTTTGTTGCGAAACATGTGCGACTCGTATGGTTGCTGGCTGTCGACTGTGTATTGGCGTCAGTATAGTACCCAAAAAAAAGCCCCCAGTACTTGTGGTGACGGAGGCTTGGGGTCTGGCCCGGATTGTGTCCGGGCCGTGGGTTACAGATCAGTGGGCTTGGGCATCCCCGGCGCCGGCCGGCATACGGATGCTTTCCACCATTTCCTGCACGTGCTCTGGCGGTTCCTGGGTCACCCGGGAGACCAGGAAGGCCACCGCAAAGTTCACCACCGCACCAATGGCACCGAAGGCGTTGGGTTCAATCCCGAAGAACCAGTTGGGCTTGAGATCACCCAGGAAGGCCGTGCTGGCCACGAACATGATGCCCTGATGCTGGAACACATACAGCAGGGTCACGGTGATCCCGGCCACCATACCGGCAATGGCCCCTTCCTTGTTGATACGCTTGTTGAAGATACCCATCATCAACGCCGGGAAGATCGAGGACGCCGCCAAACCAAACGCCAGCGCCACCGTCCCGGCGGCAAAGTCCGGCGGATTGAAGCCCAGGTAGCCGGCCACGGCGATGGCCCCGGCCATGGCGACCCGACTGGCCATCAACTCGTTCTTCTCGTCGATGTCCGGCATGAACACCCCTTTCAACAAATCGTGGGAGATGGCAGACGAGATGGCCAGTAACAACCCGGCGGCTGTGGACAAAGCCGCGGCCAGGCCACCGGCGGCCACCAGCGCGATCACCCAGTTGGGCAGGCGGGCGATTTCCGGGTTGGCCAGTACCATGATGTCACGGTCCACGGTCACCATTTCGTTGACCTCCGGGTTGGCGCTGTACTGCACCTTTCCGTCACCGTTCTTGTCCTTGAACTCCAGTAAACCGGTGGTTTCCCAGTTCTTGAACCAGTTGGGGCGCTCATCATAGGTCATGTAATTGCCCTTGGTGGGTTCAATGGTGTTCATGAAGTTCATGCGCGCCATGGCGGCAACTGCAGGCGCAGTGGTGTACAGAATGGCAATGAACACCAGGGCCCAGCCGGCGGAAGTGCGGGCGTCCGCCACCTTGGGTACAGTGAAGAAACGGATGATGACGTGGGGCAGACCGGCTGTACCGATCATCAGGGACATGGTGTACACGAACATATTGAGCTGACTAAGCCTCGATTGCGTCGTGTACTCATGGAACCCCAACTCGGTCACCACTTGGTCCAGCCTGTCCAATAGAAACGTATCCGTCCCCGCCATGGTGGAGCCCAGGCCCAGCTGCGGAATCGGGTTGCCGGTGAGGTTCAGGGAGATAAAAATCGCCGGAATGGTGTAGGCAAAAATCAGCACACAGTACTGGGCGATCTGGGTATAGGTGATGCCTTTCATGCCACCCAGTACTGCATAGACAAACACGATGCCCATGCCCACCAGCAAGCCGGTGCCGTAATCCACCTGCAGGAAGCGGGAGAACGCCACCCCGATGCCTTTCATCTGGCCGATAACATAAGTCACCGAGGCGATGATCAAACACACCACCGCCACGATGCGGGCGGCTTTGGAGTAGTAACGATCACCGATGAATTCCGGCACCGTGAACTTGCCGAATTTACGCAGGTAGGGTGCCAGCAGCATGGCCAACAGCACAAAGCCACCGGTCCAGCCCATCAGGAACACCGAACCGCCGTAGCCCATGAACGCAATCATGCCGGCCATGGAAATGAAGGACGCCGCTGACATCCAGTCTGCCGCCGTGGCCATGCCGTTGGAAATGGGGTGAACCCCGCCACCGGCTACGTAAAAGTCTTTGGTGGAGCCGGCCCGGGCCCAGATGGCGATGCCGATGTACAGGGCAAAGGTAAAGCCCACCACGATATAGGTTAAGGTTTGCAGATCCATGGTGTTTTACCTCACTTCTCGTCCACGCCGTACTTACGGTCCAACTGCCCCATCTTTTTCGCATAGACGAAAATCAACACCACAAAGGTGTAGATGGAACCTTGTTGCGCGAACCAGAAGCCGAGCTTGTAACCACCCAGCTGTATTTGATTCAACACATCCACCAGAATCACTCCGAAACCAAAAGACACCACGAACCACACCACCAACAGCGTCAGCATCAACTTGACGTTGGCGGCCCAGTAAGCGGTCGCGTCTTCCTTGCTCTTGAACGCCATACACGAACCCTCCGAATGCTTGTTTTATTGTCGTTGTACATAAAACGTTTTAAACCAGCCCATATAGGTTGGGTATTAGACGTTGGTCGAGCGGTTAGCGAATCCGCCGAAATTGCATAGACTCTATAAAGGAATGGTTTCGGTTGAGATCGAGTGTGGTATGGGAAAGTTAAATATAAAACAATCAGTTACGGCAATTGGTCTGGTGCTGGTGGTGGCAGTGGCAGGGCTGTCACTGCTGATCTGGCAGGATGTTCAAAGCCTGCGTCAGGCATTGCGCCACAATGAAACGGTGATGCTTCCCATCATCCAGCAGGGCTATGAAGCCCGCATCAATACAATTCAAGTCCAGCAGTGGCTCACCGACATCAGTGCCACCCGGGGCCAGGATGGATTGGACGACGGCTTTGACGAGGCCAGGGCCGCCCATGACCAGTTCCGGCAAAACCTGAATCAGCTGATGAAACTGGATCAGGAGAATCAGAAGTTCTATCGGGATATGGAACCGGTTTTTACCAAATATTACGAGGTGGGGCAGAACATGGCCCAGGCCTATATAGAGGGCGGTCCCGAGTCCGGTAACCGCATAATGGCCCAGTTTGATGGTGCGGCGGAAGCCATCAACGACCGGATAGCGGCGGTACAATCCCGTATTGCCGACTATGCCCGGGCCGATCTGGCCAACGCGCAGCAGACGCTGGACAGTCATGTGCGCCTGGTGATTGTCAGCCTGTTGGTATTGCTGGGCCTGATGCTCGGCCTGTTCCTGTTCATCGCTGCCCGGGTGGCGCGGCCGGCGCGTTTGATTGCTGACAAGTTGTCCGGTATCGCAGCGGGGGATCTGACGCGCACTCTGGATTACGAAAGCCACGATGAACTGGGGGTGATTGCGGATTGCTCCCGCAAGATCGTCCGCACCTACCAGCGCTTTATCTCCCAGATCATCGGGGCCTCCAACATGAACTCCGGTTATTCCTACGCGTTGCTGTTCTCGGTGCAGGATGCCGTGAAATTTGTGGAACGCCAAACAGAAGAGAGCGTGCTGGTGATTCGGGAGGTGGAGCAGCTGTGCAATAACTCTGACACCATGCAGCAGGCCCTGGTGGAAGCAGAGTTCGCCACCGAAGGCGCCCGCAACCAGGTTAGCCAGAGCCGTTCCACCCTGGGTGAGGCCAATACCATTGTGCGGGAACTGGGGGAGCAATTGGCCCAGGCGGAAGCCGCCATTGCCTCCCTGGCGCGACAGACCCAGTCCATCAACACGGTGGTCTCCACCATCAGCGCCATTGCCGAGCAAACCAACCTGTTGGCCCTGAATGCTGCCATTGAGGCCGCCCGGGCCGGCGAGCAGGGGCGTGGCTTTGCGGTGGTGGCCGACGAGGTTCGCGCCCTGGCCCAGCGCACCCAGGAATCCACCGGCGAAATCCGCAAAACCGTCGATGCCCTGCAAACCCAGGCCGATAACGCGGTGGCGGTGATTGTGGAAAGCAGAAAAGTGGCGGAGCGCAATTCCGAGATGAGTACGGAAGTCATCTCTTCGCTCCAGACCATTTTTGATTTTGTGGAATCCCTCTACAGCCTGAACCGGTCCGTGCATGAACTGGCGGAAACCCAGATCCAGGAGATCCGCGCCATCAGCGACCGGGCCCATCTGATCGATGAGCTGTCGGTGAATGTCAGCAACCGCATACAGCGGGCCGATCGCTTCAGCATCCAAATGCGGGAGAGCATCAAATCCTTCACTGAGGTCAGCCGCCAGGTGAAGATCGAGGAGTAGACGCCCCCCGGCCTAGATACGGTGAATAAACTCCTCCCGCGGAAAACGGTAGCGGCGGTGATAGATGCCGTCTTCGGCCCGTTTGCCCACACCCAATATCATGGTGACGATGGCGTCTGAGGGCAGGTCCAGGATCTTGTGCACCCGGTGTTCGTCAAACCCCTCCATGGGGCAGGTGTCATAGCCATGGGCGCGGAACGCCAGCATCATATTCTCCGCCGCCAGTGCGGTTGACTTCACCGCCCAGGTCTTCATCTCATTGATGCCGTAGGGCCCCCGCGGCACCGCCCGTTTCAGGCCCGCCACCAGACCCATGGCTTTCTTGGCCAGGCCAAAGGAACCCAGCGGGCCCGGGTTGTAATGAATCAGGGCCAGCTTGGAATAGTAGTTCTTGATGATCCTGGGCATGGTCTCTTCCGGCCAGAACTCCAGGTTGCGCAGACTGTTCTGTTTCCAGGTGTCCGGGCGGGCAATGATGGGAATCAGCACCTGGGCCGTGGTGGCAGCGTTCTGGCCCAGGCAGGCTTCCGCCAGTTTGGCGCGCACGGCCGGGTCCCGCACCACGTAGAACTCCCAGGGCTGCAGGTTGGAGGAATTGGGGGCCAGCATGGCCAGATCCAGACAGTCCTCCACCACCTCATCCGGCACCGGATCGGCGGTAAAACGGCGCACGGAGCGTCGGCTTTCCACGATCTTGCGGAACTCCTCAATATTGGTCTTGGGGGCGGTGGCTTCGTCACGGTAGTCGGTCATTAGGGCCTCGATCTTTGTTAGGGCGCTGTCTTTATTCAGAGCGCGGATATTCCGTATGACGCTAGGCTAACAAAACCCAAGTGCTGACCCCATGACCGTACCTGCCAATGTGACTCGCTTTTTATTCCAGATTCCCAGCCTGCCGGACACCCTGCGGGTGGTGGGATTTGACATAAAGGCGGCGGTTTCCGACCTGTTTCGCTGTGAAGTGGAGCTGGCCTGCGAAAACAGTGCCCTGGCGCTGGAAAAGCTGGTTGGCAAAAATGGCCTCCTGACCCTGTTTGATGAGCGCCATCCGCACTATTTCCATGGTGAGATCCTGCAAATCCGGCAGGGGGAAAGCGGCCATCCGTTCACCCTCTATACCGTCACTTTGGTGCCGAAGCTGGCGTTTCTGCTTTACCGCAGCAACCTGCGCATCTTCCAGCAAAAAACCGTCCCGGAGATCATCCGCCAGGTGTTGAAGGAAGCCAATATCCAGGGCCAGGATGTGAGCCTGGATCTTACCGGGCGGTATCCGGTGCGGGAGTACTGCACCCAGTATGGCGAAACGGATTTCCACTTCATCAGCCGGCTGCTGGAGGAAGAGGGGCTCTTCTACTTTTTTGAACACCACGCGGATCGTCATACCCTGGTGATCTGTGATCACAACGGGCGCTTCCAGCCCATTGCCGGTGCCCGTGCTGTGCGCTACAGGGAACGCACGGGCATGGTGTCGGATCAGGAGTCCATCTACCGGTTGCACGCCCGTGCCGCCATCCGGCCGGGCAAGGTCACCCTGCGGGATTACTTCTTTGAGAAGAGCCAGCTGCGGCTGGACAAGAGCGGGCAGGCCGGCCCTTATCAGGGTCTGGAACAATACCACTATCGCGGGGATTTCAATGATCCCGCCCAGGGTGAGCGCTACGCCAGGCTGCAATTGGAAGCCCACCAGGCCCAACGCCAGAACATCGAAGGCGAATCGGATTGCCCGCGGCTGTGGCCGGGCTACCGCTTCTCGGTGAAAGACCACCCGCGCCAGGACCTGAATGCCGAGGCGATTCTGCTGTCGGTGCGGGTGCAGGGGCGCCAGCCCCAATCCCTGGGGCAGGGCGCCAGCAGTGAGGGCAGCCGCTTCAGTTGTGAATTCGGTGCCATGCCCGCGTCCCTGCCGTTTCGTGCCCCGGCCATCACGCCGCCGCCCCGGGTGGAAGGCACCCAGACTGCCTTCGTTACCGGTCCGGCGGGGGAGGAAATCTACACCGACCAGTTTGGGCGGGTGAAGGTCCAGTTCCACTGGGACCGGGAAGGCCAGTATGACGAGGCCAGCAGTTGCTGGCTGCGGGTCAGCCAGGGCCTGGCGGGCAACCAATGGGGCGCCATGGCGATCCCCCGCATCGGCCAGGAGGTCATCGTCTCATTTCTGGAAGGCAATCCGGACCGCCCCCTGGTCACAGGCACCCTCTACAACGGCACCAACGCCTTGCCCTATCCCTTGCCCGCCCACAAAACCCGCACCGCGTTCAAAAGTATCAGCAGCCCCGGCGGAGGCGGTTTCAACGAACTGCGCATCGAAGACAAAAAAGGCCAGGAGCAGATCTACCTGCACAGCGAAAAGGATCTGGATCTGTATACCCAAAACGATTGGAAGGAGTGGGTGGGCAACGAACAGCACACCACCGTGGGCAATCACCTGAATCAGGCTGTGGGTGCCGACCAGCACACCACCATTAAACAAAACCATCATCAGAAGATCGGCCAGAACCTGTCGCAGAACGTCGGGCAGGCGGCGCAGATTAAAATCTCCGGCTCCTATGTAGAGCAGGCCGGTCAGGACATTGTGCTAAAAGCCGGCATGTCGCTGGTGATCCAGGCCGGAGTGGAGCTGACCCTGAAGGCCGGTGGCGGCCTGGTGAAACTGGACCCCAGCGGCGTCACCATCAAAGGCCCTATGGTCCGCATCAACACCGGCGGCGCGGCCACCCCGGGCCGACCCGCCGTGATCACGCCCCCCCGTCAACCCAAACCCGCCGATCAGGGCGACAAACCCGGCAGCGCCAGCGCACCGGCCATGCCCAACACCGCCCCGGTGGCCAGCAAGGTGGTCAGCACCCAGTCGGTCACCGGTGGGCAGGCGAATCCGGATGAGGCGGTGACGAGGGTGGCAGTGGCGAGTCGAGATACCAGCATCACCCGCGAACAGATTGAAGCGCTTCCGGATAACGTAAGCCTGGAGATGTGCGATACCCAGGGCAACCCCATTGCCAACACCCGGTATGTGGTGACGGACAAAAACGGCAAGCAATACACGGGTGTCACCGACGCAAACGGTGTGGCCCGTATTCAGGGGCTACCCAAGGGGGATTGCAAAGTCAGCTTTCCGGACAGCGAGCCCTGGAAATAAATTCATTTGAAGACCTGAAACCATGCCAACCACTCATATCGTTCAGCAAGGCGAAAACCTCTTCACCATCGCCCGCCAGCATAAGATCGCAAATTGGCGGGATATTTACTTTCATGACGCCAATGCTGCGTTTCGAAAAAAGCGACCCAACCCCAATATCATTTGTGCCGGTGATGAAATCCAGATCCCGCAAACTGAAAGCAAAAGTGTCACGGTTCGAACCGGTGCTCATCATGTTTTTTATGTGGATCGGGAAACGCAGAAGCTCACGCTACGCCTGTTGGATGAAAGTGGACGACCCAAAAGCAAAGTCCCTGCTGAGCTTTCCATCAATGGAAACAAGAAGCCGGTGGTCAGCGGTACAGACGGCACGCTCAAACTCGAAGTGGATGATCCCAATGTCAAAGTCATGCACCTGGACGTGTTCGCAGATCCAGACATGACAGAACCCAGCCATCGGTTCGAGCTGCAATTGGCGCACCTTGATCCTGCGGATACGCTCGCCGGTTTGCAAGCCAGGCTCAACAGCCTTGGGCATGATTGTGGCGTAGTCGATGGCATTTATGGCAGGCGTACCAAAGAAGGAATAATGTCGTATCAGGCCGCCTGCAATATGACCGTCGATGGACAACCATCACCCGACATCTATCATGCTGCCCAAAAAGATTTTGGGTGTTGATTAAACGCATCATCCGCACTGGAACCCAACATGACCACTAATCAAACCCCGCCCGCTGCCGGTGTAGAGCCCAGGCCCGTTGCATTGAACGAAGTCAATACCCTGGTTGTGGGTACGATCGTTACTCCGATCTATCCGGTGCGCTACGCCTATGCAAACTTCTTTGAGGAATCGTTGCTCGCACCAACGGAACCGCCTCCACTCTCGGCCATGCTGGATGCGGCAGACCTGAATAGTACCAACGGCTATGTGCCACGATTGCTGCGACCTGGCTGGATCTACATACGGGAAGAGGATGGCCCGAACGGCGGCCACTTCCAGATATTCAAATATGCACCGGTGGAGAACAACGGGCAGCTGGAAGAGCGATTTCCAAAATACCAGTTCGCTAATGGAGTGAACGCACAGGGGGGGCTTAAAGAAGATACATCAGGAGGCATCAAAGGAGGCTATCCCTTCGTTTTTGTGCGCAAAGAGGTCACTGAAATCAGTATTGCGTACAGTGAGCACGAGTGGCACCCCAACATCATCGATAAAATGAACGGAGATGCGGGTGAGCGGGCTGCGTCCATGCAAAGGATCAAGCTTAAGAGTGATGATCCGGCGGCGGTGCCGGCCACTGCGGATAATCTGGCGCGCTTGGTTGAGGATTATCGGGAACAGAAGGCGCGCCTGTTACGGATAAAAAACAGCAGTACAGATCCCAGTGTGAAAGACCTGGCGCTCGACGTGCTGACGACTCAGTCCAGCTACGACATGGATGCGGACCAGATTGCACTAGCGCTGAGACGCAAAACCAAACCGGGTGAAACCGCCCGCGTGGTGGCATTGCATGATCCGGTCGGCAGACAAAGAGACATCGCTGAGGTGCACGCCAAGTTGGCGCTGTGGGAGAAGGCCTATGCATCGCAGAACCTTTATCCATTCACCATTGGGCAGCTAGTGGGGCAGCTGAAACAATCCAACGATGAAGCGTTGCAGGATGTATTGAAGGAATCGATAAACTGGGGGGAATACGACCAGTATTGGACCCGGATTGAACAGGAGTTCAAGGGCTTCGCCACCCGGCAGGAGCAGTTCGCGGAACTCTATCGGGGATTCATGCACGGTTCGGGGGTGACCGGTAAGGTCGGTTCACTGGATAACTATTTCCAGAAATTTTTCTGCCAGAATGCAACGAAAGGGGACGAAGCAACCGCAGAGTTGACCAAATTGTGCGAGATCGGTGCGGGTATTTTTAATGGAATACTATCCTCTGATCGGGGAAATTCTGCGCTCGAGAAAATTCTAGAAGACTTCAACAACGAAAAGAATGCCTATGTGGCATTTTTTGATGTGTTCAAAGGCATAGTGACTGCCCCGCAGAACAAGCTGGACTGGGCGGCCAAGGTGGGCGCCGGCATGGATAAACTGCTGCAGCAACTGGGCCCACTGTGGGCCAAAATTGCAGTGTTCTCCATTTATGAGGCCCAGGTGTCGGTACGAGCCAAGAATCGCTTTCTGGCCAATGTTTACAAGTACACCGTCAATCAGGTGATTCCTTATGTCCACCAAGCTATGGGGATGACGGTGGATAACGCCAACCGGGTGCGGTATACCCCAGAGAAGCTGGGGCAGATTCTGGCAGAGCAGATTGAAGCGTCCGCCCGGTCTTACCCTGGTACAGCGGGGGATGATGTACTGAAGGCGGCAGAAAAGGCCTTATCCCGAGCCCAAAAAATGTTCGATTGGGGGCAAAAAACTCAAAAGACCACCATACCCCGCTATGTGGAGCTGTCGGAAATTGAAATTACCCGCCTGCCTGGAAAACGATTCTCTTTCGTTGTGCCGAAAAGTGTGGGTGAGGGTATTGGGGTGGCGGCAGAGTCCGGCTTTGCGGGTTTATCTGCCTATGCTAACTGCCATGCCATCTATGACTTGTATTTCCAGGCTGAGTATTATGATAATGATCCCTTGCAGCGTGGCCATACGGTGCATGGCCTGATTCAATTCGCATCCGCTGTGACGTCGTTGACGGTGGATGTGTTGACCATCAGCCGAGCCGCGGTGGGCGTTTCGGCGAAAGTAACATCCAATGCATCGAATCAGGTGATCGCCTCGCTGGCACCGAAGCTGAGTGAACGGGCTTCGGCGCTGGGGACTTTGCTGGGGTCACAGATGCTATCCCGCGTCATCGTGGTAGCAAACTTTGCCTCGGCCACGGCTTCGGTCTGGAACGGCATCAACTCCTGGCAGGGCGACAATCGAGGTGAAGCGGCTGGCCACTTCACCCTGGCATTGGGTTCGGTTGTTATTGCGGCGGCCACCATTTATGGTGTGGGAGCTGCAGCCACTACTGCGGGTGGGGGTGCCACCGCCACCGGTGTGGGGGCGGTGCCTGGGTTGATTGCCGTTGGGGTCGGGTTATTGTGTCTGGGGGCTGGTGCCACATTGTTGTGGGTGTATGGGAAATCGGATTTTCAGCGGCTACTGGAGAATTGTTTCTGGGGTGTGAGTAGTCGTTATGGGTTTTGGGAATTTGTTGAAGAAAGGCCTGGCATTGATAGACGAATTGATAATGCCAAAGAAATGAAGAGCAATTCAAAGATGCTGTCCGCGTACAAGATTGAATTGCAGGAGTTTATGAACTACCTGAACATGCCGGCATTGGAACTTTCGGATACGGAAGGTTGGTTTGATACCTCCGGAGACACGCGAACGTTCTCTTTAAAATTCTCATTGCCGAGATTTCAGATTGGTGTGTCCGATATTTTGTTTGAGTTGCGCACTCGTCATATTGATTTTGATGTTTTCAGTGCCGGTGTATGGCGGGAGAATAAGGCGTTGACTGAAAAGCTAGGCAAAGCCATGGAATCCGCCAGGTTTGAGGAGCGGGATGGCTTTACGAACGTAGAGGTGGAGTTCGAAACCCAGGAGGATATTGAATTGTTCTGGGCCTATAAACCCACCCCCAACACGGTCGTTCCGATGCGCTATCTGACCGACGACGGACTGATTGAGAGTCCTGTGGTGGGTATGATCAATGAAGAAGTTGCCTGAAAGGTCTGAATGTTGCGAATAGTAAAGAGCCTGCCTGTCGCCAAACCGCTCGCTGACGAATCAGCACAGTTACTGAGCCGCGAGTTGCCGCGTTTCAAAAAGCCGACGCCCCCGGTTCTGGGGATTGATCGAATAACACTGGCGTTTAAAGACAATTATGTGGCCCTGCGTAATATGTTCTTTATTCCCTGGATGCTGGGTATGGTGGCGGTGCTGTGTCTTCAAGGAGAGGATGTCTATCGCTCCTGGAAAGGCGCGGAGAAAAGCGGGTTGTGGCGCATCGATCTGGAAATCGAAAAGCATGGAGATGATTATATTACCGCTTCAGACAGTACCTCATTGCCGAAATATCTCTCAGTCTTCGAAGGCCGAACCCTCCCCTTCATGACCTATATGACTCAAATGCGTTACAGTCATGATTTTTACGCCTATCCGGATCGAACCCGCCAAACCGACATCCTGATGACGTCCATACCCATTACCATCCTGCTCTTTCTGGGTACTTGGTCTGTGTCGATGCGGCGCCATGCACCGCTATTTTTCGACCGGGAGAGGCGTATTGTTTATACATGGCGATTTGGTGAGGTCTGGGCACAGCGCTATGATAGATTGTCCTATGCCAGCAATTTTCAGTCACTGTTTATGTATCTACGGCGCTTGGACCCCAAAGACGAAAACGAACGCCCCTGGCTGGTATCCTACCCACTGCAACCCTCCGGCAACCCGCTGGTGAACGCCCGAATCCTGCAGGACAATGTGCTGATTGCCATAGTGAAGTTCATGGAACAGGGGCGTGATGCCGTCTGGTCGGAGGATTGGCATGGGCGCCCTCCATTTTATTTTCGAATCGACCCCAAGCCCCAGGACTTTGACCAGCAATTGGAAACGCTCCTCAGGAAAATCGACATGGGTGAATGATCGGGGTGGCTACTGTGGTGATCAGCACCACAGCTCGTCACTACCCCAGCACCACCAAATGATTTGGCAACTCATTCTTGCTTTCCGTGGCCGGGGCGTGCTGCTTTAACTTTTCACCACAGGCCTCGATGCATTTCAGCATACCCGCCAGGGTGTCTTTGCGTTTAATGCTGGCCACCAAATCATCCACGATGCCCTGCCACTGGTCATTGGCCACATGCTGACTGATGCCGCGGTCGGCGATGATCTCCACGTAATGCTCGGCTTCGGCGATGAATATCAGCACCCCGGTTTCACCCTTGGTATGGTGCAGGTTGTTGTCCAGGAACTGGCGTCGGGCCAGGTTGGCGGCGCGCCAGCGTTTTACGGATTTGGGCACCAGGCTCATCATGATGGGGGGCACGCGGAACAGCAGCGCCAGGGCAATAAAGTTAAACCACTGCAGCATCAGCAGCTCGTCGCCATTGAGCCAGAAGGGGGTGAATTTCAGCAGCAGGGGCAGCAGCAAGGCGATGATGGCCGCCCACAGTGTAGGGATGTAAACGTAATCGTCGGACTGACGGGCCAGCACCGTCACCAGCTCTGCATCCGTATGCTGCTCTACGTTGTTGATGGCATCCGCCACCTGTTTCAATTCGGATTCCGTGAATAAAGCCATTACCACCCCCCCGAGGCGCCGCCGCCTCCAAAACTGCCACCGCCGCCGGAAAATCCGCCACCGGAACCTCCGCGAAAGCCGCCACCACCATAGTAGATCCCACCCCGTCTGCCGCCGAAGCCGCCGCGGCCACCAAAGCCACGAAAGATGAGGAACAGGATAATGGGGATGATGATCCAGTTACTGAGCTTGCTTTTGGATTGGGCTTTGCGCATTTGGTACTGGCCACCCAGTGCCTGGATGATGGCGCTGGTGCCGGCTTCGATGCCCTGTTCAAACTGGCCCCGTTTAAAGGCCGGTCGCACGATGGTTTGAATGATGTTGGCGCTGATGGCGTCGGTGAGGGTGCCTTCCAGTCCATAGCCCACTTCGATGCGCATGCGGCGCTCCTTTTCCGCCACGATGAACAGCACGCCGTTGTTCTTGCCTTGCTGGCCGATGCCCCAGTGGCGCCCCAGTTGATAGCCGAAGGTCTCAATGTCGTAACCCTGAAGGTTGGGCAGAGTGACCACCACCAGCTGATTGCCGGTGGCGTTTTCGTGGGCCTGCAATTGCTGGCTAAGGCGGCGTTCGGTGCTGCTTGCCAGCATATTGGCCTGGTCCACCACGCGCCCGCTGAGGGCCGGAAAACTGGGGGCTGCGCCCGCACTGCCAAGCGTGGTCAGGCACAGCAGCAGTGGCAACAGCGTTGCGCGCAGCATCAGAACTCCACCTTGGGCGCTTCTTCGGCACCGCTGGTGGTGGCTTCATAGGTTTCGCGCAGGGGCATGTCGCTGTACAGCAGACTGTGCCAGATGCGACCGGGGAAGGTGCGGATCTCGGTGTTATACGCGCTCACCGACTGGATGAAATCACGGCGCGCTACCGAGATGCGGTTTTCGGTGCCCTCCAGTTGGGATTGCAGGGCCAGAAAGTTCTGGTTGGCTTTCAGGTCAGGGTAGCGTTCCACCACCACCATCAGGCGGCTTAAGGCGCTGCTGAGCTGACCTTGCGCCGCTTCAAACTGCTGCAGCTGTTCCGGGTTGTTGAGAATGCTGCTGTCCACCTGCATGGAGCCCACCTTGGCGCGGGCTTCCACCACCGCCTGCAGGGTTTCCTGCTCGTGGGCGGCATAGCCTTTGACGGTGGACACCAGATTGGGGATCAGGTCGGCGCGCCGCTGGTACTGGTTCTGCACCTGGGCCCAATCGGCCTTCACCTGTTCGTCCAGCGTGGGGATGTTGTTGATGCCGCAGCCGCTGAGGGTCAACAGGCTGCCCAGCAACACGCTGATCAGGGCAAATCGTCGAAACAGTGTGTGGAACATGGATGGTTTCCTTTCTATCAATTTATTCAGTGCGTAGATTCAGCTTGGCCGCGCAGAACATCCTGATAGCCTTCCCGAAAGGAAGGATACTGAAATGCATAGCCGCTGTTGCGCAAGCGTTGATTGCGGCAGCGTTTGTTCTGCGACGGCGATGTGTCTGTCAGCTTTTTAATGGGGGTGGGCTGCGGTGCTTTCAATTGTTGCGCCAACCAGCTGCAGACGCTGGCTTCATCCGCCGGGTCATCGTCCACGCCCACATAGCACTCGGCCAGTGCCGTGCCCTGTTCTGCCAACTGCACAAGATGAGCAAGCACGCCGACACAGTCATCCTGATGGATGCGGTTGGTGTATTTGGGTGGCTCTACCTGAACGTCGGCGCCCCCCTGGACCCGACGCAGCAACCAATTGCGCCCGGGGCCATAAATGCCGCCAAAGCGCACACAGGTGGCCGGTTGGGCCGAAGCCTGCACCAGCCGTTCGGCTTCCAACACCCGCCGGCCATTATAAGCCTGGGGTTCGGTGGCGCTGGTCTCATCTACCCAGCTGCCGTCATCCTGGGCATACACCGCGGTGCTGGAGACAAAAAAGAACCGCTGCAAGCGCTGCTCCCCCAGGGCATCCAGCAGGTGCTGCACTGCCAGGGGGTAGCCGGCGCGATAACCTGCGTCGCTGCGCTCGGCGGGGGTGCCAGTGTGAATCACGTAGTCCAGTGCGGGGGGCAGCAGCGTACTGGCCAAAGGTTGACCCAGATCCCCCTGCAAGCCCGGGAATGGCAGGGTGGCGGGGGAGCGTTTCAGCCCCCACACCTGATGCCCGGCGTTCTGCAATTGCAGCCCCAGTTGGGTGCCGATTGAGCCGCATCCCGCCAACAATATTCGCGCCATGTGCCGGTGTCTTCCCCTGATAGTTAAATTTATTCAATTCTTATGGTTGCAATCGCCATATGCTATCGTGTAAAACTCATCGTGACCAGCCATATCATTACCCAATCGAACGGATATTCCATGACACTGACCGAATTGAGATACATCGTGACCCTGGCCCAGGAACGCCATTTCCGCCGCGCCGCTGAACGGTGTTTCGTCAGCCAGCCCACCCTGAGTGTGGCCATTAAAAAGCTCGAAGATGAACTGGATGTGACCATCTTCGAGCGCAATCGTTCCGACGTGCGGGTGACCATGGCCGGCGAGCGCATCGTGGCCCAGGCCCGCAAAGTGCTGGAAGAGGCTGAGCTGGTCAAGCAGATCGCCCAGGAAGGCAAAGGCCAGATCAACCTGCCCCTGCGCATCGGGGCGATTTTCACTGTTGGCCCGTATCTATTCCCCCACCTGATTCGCAACATCAAACCCATTGCCCCGGAAATGCCGCTGATTCTGGAAGAAAACTACACCGCGGTGCTGCGCCAGAAACTGCGTAACGGCGAGCTGGACGCCATCATCATCTCACTGCCGTTTGAAGAACCGGATGTGGAAATCCAGGATCTTTACGACGAGCCGTTCGAAGTGCTGATTCCGGCGGGGCACCCCCTGGCCAAGCAGGAAAAGGTCACCCGCAAGCAGCTGGAAAAAGAAAACATCCTCATGCTGGGGGAAGGGCATTGCTTCCGCGATCAGGTACTGAACGCCTGCCCGGGTATTCTCAAACACAGTGACGAAACCAGTCTGCCCCAGGGCACCTCTTTGGAAACCCTGAGACACATGGTGGCGTCCGGTCTCGGTATCACCATACTGCCCAGCTCCTCCTCCGACAAACACATCTACGACAGTGACACCATTGTGGAGCGGCCGTTTGCCGGCAAGACGCCCTATCGCCGGGTGTCTTTGGTGTCGCGCAAACGCTTCTCCCGACCCAAGGCCATCGAAGCCCTGGTGCAGGCCATCACCAGTTGTTCCCTGCAGGGCGCAGCGAATCTCTGATGGCGGATTTTTTCGCGACCACACCGGTAACGGAGCTGAAGGGCGTGGGCGCGGCCCAGGCGGAAAAGCTGGCCAAGCTGGGCATCTATTCCCTGCAGGATGTGCTGTTCCACTTGCCGTTTCGCTATCAGGATCGAACCAAGCTGGTGCCCATCGGCGCCACCCGGGATGGCAGTGAGGTGTTGATCCAGGGACGGGTCTTGATGGCGGATGTGGTGATCCGCAAACGCCGCAGCCTGATCTGCCGCATCGAAGACGGCACCGGGCAGATTCATCTGCGCTTTTTTCATTTTTCCACCAGTCAGAAGAATCATTTTCAAGCGGGCGCCATTGTGCGTTGTTATGGCGAGGTGCGCCTCACCGGGCTGGGCAAGGAAATGGCGCACCCGGAATACCGCATTATGGAATCCGCCGAGGAGCCGGTGGAAGCGGCGTTGACCGCTGTGTATCCCGCCACCGAAGGCATTCAGCAAACTACTCTGCGCAAACTCAGCGACCAGGTGTTGCGGCTGCTGGGCAAATCCCAGAAAGTGGCGGAGCTGTTGCCCGCAGAGGTGATGCACGCCGCGCAATGGCCCTCCCTGACCGAAGCCCTGCAGTATGTGCATCGCCCCCCCGGAGATGCGCCGGTGCAGGCCCTGCTGGACGGTTCCCACCGGGCGCAGCAGCGGCTGGCGTTGGAGGAACTGACCGCCCATCACCTCAGTCTGTTGAAGTTGCGGCAACGGGTGAAGGAGCAGAATGCGGTGTCACTCCCGTCAGAATCGATACTGGAACAACAGCTGGTGGCGGGGCTGCCGTTCCAGCCCACCGCGGCCCAACAGCGGGTGCATGGGGAGATCTGCCAGGATCTGCAGCAGCCCCATCCCATGTTGCGTTTGGTGCAGGGGGATGTGGGGGCGGGTAAAACCCTGGTGGCGGCGCGGGCGGCCCTGCTGGCCATTGATGCCGGTTATCAGGTGGCGATGATGGCACCCACCGAGATCCTGGCGGAACAGCACTACCACGCCTTTATCGAATGGTTTGAGCCACTGGGCCTGCGGGTGGCCTGGCTGTCGGGCAAATTAAAAGGCAAAAAGCGCAACGAACAACTGGGGCTGATTGAAAGCGGCACCGCCCACATGGTGGTGGGCACCCACGCCCTGTTCCAGGAGGAGGTGCGCTATCGCAACCTGGCGCTGGTGATCATTGATGAACAGCATCGCTTTGGCGTGCATCAACGCTTGGCCCTCAAACAGAAAGGGGAGTCCAGCGGCATCGCGCCCCATCAATTGATCATGACCGCCACCCCCATTCCCCGCACCCTGGCCATGAGCGCCTATGCGGACCTGGATACCTCCGTCATTGACGAACTGCCCCCGGGGCGCACGCCGGTGAAAACCGTGGTGGTGGACAGTACCCGTCGCCATGAGGTGGTGGATCGGGTGCGTCACGCCTGTGGTGAAGGCCGTCAGGTGTATTGGGTCTGTACCCTCATTGAAGAGTCGGAGGTGCTGCAGTGCCAGGCAGCGGAGGAAACCGCCGAGCAGCTGAAATTGTTCCTGCCGGATATCGCCATTGGTCTGGTGCATGGGCGCCTGAAACCGGCGGAAAAAGCCGACATCATGGACCAGTTCAAGAAAGGCCAGCTGCAGGTGTTGGTGGCCACCACCGTGATCGAGGTGGGGGTGAACGTGCCCAACGCCAGCGTCATGATCATCGAAAACCCGGAACGCCTGGGGCTGGCCCAACTGCACCAATTGCGGGGCCGGGTGGGGCGCGGTTCCACCGAAAGCTTCTGCTTGCTGATGTATCAAAAGCCCCTCTCCAAACTGGGGCGGGAACGGCTGGACATCATGCGCCAGACCAACGACGGCTTTGTCATTGCCGAGAAAGATCTGCACCTGCGCGGCCCTGGCGAGGTTCTGGGCACCCGCCAGACCGGGGACATGAGTTTTCGCATTGCCGACCTGCTGCGGGATGAAGCCCTGCTGGAGGACAGCAAACAACTGGCGGAAGTGCTGTTGCAGAAAGACCCGGTGCGGGCCGAACGCCTGATCCTGCGCTGGCTGGGCAACGCCGCCCAATATGGCGAGGTTTAGGCAGCAGGTTAGCCTACACCGTTTTGTCATAATCCAATGTTTAATTAATTCAACAGGTTATGGCTATTCTGCGGGAGCTTTTGCGCGCCCAAAAAGCAGCTACACTTAATCAATGGAGCAGGCAAAGAAGTAGGTACAGAAGGCTTGGCTATGGGCAACAAGATACTGGTGGTTGAAGACAACCCGGACAACATGAAACTGGTGACCTGGATACTGGAAGACGAGGAGTATCTGGTGACCGGCGTCAATTGCGCTGAAGACTGTCTTACCCGTATGGAGCAGGAAGAGTTCGATGTGGTGCTGATGGACATTTCCCTGCCCGGCATTGACGGCAAAGAGGCCACCCGACGCTTGCGGGCTCAGGAGCGGTTCCAGCACCTGCCCATCATCGCCCTGACGGCCCACGCCATCAAAGGGGAAGACGAAGAAATTCTGGCGTCCGGCGTGACCGACCTGATCACCAAGCCGTTGGATGAGGAAGTATTGCTGGATCGTCTGCGGAAATTATTGAACTGATCAATTGTTCGGAAAGAAATGAAAAACGGAAACCACCGCAGCGGGTGGTTTCCATCAGCCAGACACTTTGCCCTCCTGTTTTACATCCTTCAATCGCACCAGATCGGTCATGACCGCTTCCAGACCACCGTACACATTGATCTGGCCGATACGGCTCACCACCCGTTCCAGGGATTCCAGTTCCTTCAGGCGCAACAGCACCGGGTTGTTATCCATCATCCGGGCGGTGTTGTGCAGCGAACGCATGGCCTGAGTTTCCTCGCGGCGCTTGATCAGGTTGGCTTCTGCTTCCTTCTGGGCCTGCACCACCTGATTCAGGATTGCTTTCATATCACCGGGCAGGATGATGTCCTTGATGCCCACACTCAACAGGCGGATGCCGTACGCCGACAGTTTTTCCAACGCGCTGTTGAAGATGGTGTTGTTCAACGCATCCTTGTCCGCCAGCAAATCATCCAGTGACTTTTCACCCACCACTTCCCGCAAACCGAACTGCAGCTCGCGATAGACGAAGCCGGTGAAATCCTTCACTTTCAGGGCTGCCTGGCGGGCGTTCACCACCTGATAGTTGGCGCTCAGATTGATGCGCAAACTCACCCGATCCTTGGTCAGGATTTCCTGGCCACTGACCTCGGCGGATTGCACCCGCAGATCCACGTTCACTACCTGGATGTGACGGTTCAATTGCCAGAAGCCATAATGGCCGGGATTCAGTTCCCGCTCGAACTTGCCGTTCAGAAACATCAAACCCACCTGGGCTTCGGGCACCTCCACATACAGCATCAGGGATTGTGCTTTTTGGCGCAGCTCAACGTTAGCACCACGACCCAATACGCCCAGCAATGAATCGCTGACGGCAGCACCGGCCTTTAGATCCAGCACGTCGATGCGCACATCTTCGATGCCTTTCCAGTAGGCGTAAAACGCGCCAGGGGCAATCACATCCACCAGATGATTGTTGCGATACACCAGGCCCAATTGCTCGTCGCCCATGTCCGCACTGTTCAGGTGTTCGTTCAACAGCGGTCCATGCTGGTTCAGCAAAAAACGCGCGCGAACATGCTCGAACACCACAGAGCTGACATCGTACTTGTCCAGGCGAATCGGACCGCCCAACAGGCTCACACGATGACGGCCAGGCTGCAATACGCCCTGCAAACGATCATGGCGGTACAGCAGGCCACGTTCGTTATCGGCGATGTAAACGGTTTTCCAAAACATCTCTCTACCTCCTCATCTTTCATGGTTAAATTCAATAGTCACACCGGGTGGAGCCCACCTGACACCGCATGAAGCGTTGCTTGTGCTCACCGGGCTACAGCGTTCCCGTGGCGGACGTGGCCGGCGACATCCCTGTCGCCACATGCGGGTTGTCACTCGCATGTCGGCTCCTGCCGCGGCCCCACGTTCCAGATTCCGGCTGGCGCGCGATGAACAAACCCACAACACTGTCTGCCAGTGTCAGCCTGCTCAGGACGGCGAACCGTTCCCCAAACAGCATGGGCTCCGGTGTTGCTATGGCGGGGAGTCGAACCCCAAGGTTGAAGACCTTTTCCGGTAAACATGACGGGAATCGAACCCGCTACGAATCGATTATGAGTCGACCGCTCTAACCAAGTGAGCTACATGCTTGGTGTTTAAGCTGAATAAGAATGGGTACACGATCAGTGACGCACCTCGTGCCGGGCGGGCATACAGAACCCGCGCCGTTGCATTCAAACCAACACTCAAACTCGGTTTACCCTTTCACGCAGACAACCTGCTTCAGGGTGTAGACGATTTCCACCAGATCCTTCTGGGCTTCCATCACCTGATCTATGGGCTTATAGGCTGCCGGGGATTCGTCGATGACCTCGGCATCCTTGCGGCATTCCACACCGGCGGTGGCTTCAATGTGCTGCGCCAGACTGACCCGCTTTTTAGCCTCCGTGCGGGACATCACCCGACCGGCGCCATGGCTGCAGCTGCAAAAACTTTCTGCATTCCCCAGCCCCCGCACAATGAAGGAACGGGCACCCATGCTGCCAGGAATAATCCCCATTTCACCCGCCTGAGCACGCACGGCACCCTTGCGGGTTACGATCACGTTGCGGCCGTAATGGTGTTCCCGGGACACATAGTTGTGGTGACAGTTCACCGCTTCGGTCCGCGCTTCAAACGGCAGCTTCAGTGTTGTCTGCAGGGCGTGCAAAACCCGGCTCATCATCACTTCGCGGTTGATGCGGGCAAAGTTCTGCGCCCACTCCACCGCCTCCACATAATCGTTGAAGTGCGCGGTGCCTTCCGGCAGATACGCCAGATCCTTATCGGGCAGCTGAATGTGCCAACGTTCCATCTCTTTCTTGGCCAGCTCGATAAAGTGCGTACCGATGCGGTTACCCACACCACGGGACCCGCTGTGCAACATCACCCACACGGCACCCTGTTCGTCCAGGCAGATCTCGATAAAGTGATTACCGGTCCCTAAGGTTCCCAGATGATTAATGTTGTTGGTGTTCTTCAGCACCGGGTGTTTATCCTTCAACAAGGTGAAGGCCGTATCCAATTGCGCCCAGCCCGCATTCACATCGGCCGGTGGATCACTCCACGCCCCTTTATCACGGCGCCCGCGAAACTGCGGCGAACGCCCGTGGGGAACTGCCTGTTCGATAGCACAGCGCAGCGCGAACAAATTATCCGGCAATTGCTCCGCTTTCAGGCTGGTCTTCACCGCCATCATGCCGCAACCGATGTCCACTCCCACGGCGGCGGGAATCACCGCGCCCACCGTCGGAATCACGCTGCCCACGGTGGCGCCTTTACCCAGGTGCACGTCGGGCATCACCGCCACCCACTGATGGATGAATGGCATGGACGCGATATTTTTTAGCTGTTGCCGGGCTTTGTCCTCAAAGGGTACGCCCCGGGTCCAGGATTTGATGGGCACGCCATCTTCATGCATCACTTCGTAATTCGCGTTCATGGTGTTCACACTCTGGTTGGTGTTTGTCGTTTGCGTTGTGCTCGAGTGGGGCTGTTTATAGTACTGAACAATGGTCGCCCCGATGTGCCAGATCTATAGCCAGGACTGTGCCAATCCAGTCAGATCAAGAAACAAAAACTCATAACTTATTGTATTTGTGAGGATTAATCGGGTTATGGCCGTAATCCACCACGCTCAGGTATCGCCAAACCCATATTCCCGTTATATTTATCAAGATAATGAGCATATCAATATGAATAGGATGTGGCGGTGAAGAAAAAGAACGTGGTGTTCGGGATTCTGGGCAGTGTGATGGATCGGGCCAGTCGGCGGCGGGGCCGTTGGGATCAGCGCTGGGAAAAGTGGCGGCCCACGGTGGCGCTGTTTCAGCAGACTGAATTGCCCATTCACCACTTTTGCCTGTTGTATAACGAGGCGGAGGCCGGGTTGGTAAAGGATATCCAGGGGGATATCGAAATGCTGTCGCCCCAGACCCGGGTGGATTGCCTGCCGGTGAACTTTGATGCGCCCTGGGATCTGGCCCAGGTGTACCTGACCCTGTCTGCGTTTTTGAAAAAACAGAAATTTCATTCCCGGGATGACTACTACTTTCACATCACCACCGGTTCCCACATTCAGCAGATCTGCGTGTTCCTGGTCACCGAGGCGCGGCTGTTCCCGGGCAAGCTGCTGCAAAGTTCGCCCCGGCAAACCGAGGCGGAAGAGTATCCCATTCAGGTGATCGACCTGGATTTATCCCGCTATGACGAAATTGCCTCCCGTTTCAAGCAGGAGCACCTGGAGGGTACGGATTATCTGAAGGCGGGTATTCAAACCCGCAATAAAGCCTTCAACACCATGATCGCGCAGATCGAGCGGGTGGCGATTCAGTCGCGGGCACCCATGCTGATCACCGGTCCCACCGGCGCGGGCAAATCCCAACTGGCGCGGCGCATCTATGAGCTGAAAAAACTGCGGCGCCAGGTGGACGGGGCCTTTGTCGAAATCAACTGCGCCACCCTGCGGGGGGATAACGCCATGTCGGCCCTGTTCGGCCACAGCAAGGGCGCGTATACCGGGGCCGCCAGCGCCCGGGATGGCCTGTTGAAAAGTGCCGACGGCGGTGTGCTGTTTTTAGATGAAATCGGCGAGCTGGGGGCGGATGAGCAGGCCATGCTGCTGCGGGCCATCGAAGAAAAGCAGTTCCTGCCGCTGGGTTCCGACAAACCGGTGCAGTCGGCGTTTCAGCTGATTGCCGGCACCAATCGGGATCTGCGCTTGGATGTGCGCAAGGGCGCGTTTCGTGAGGATCTGCTGGCGCGGATCAACCTGTGGGTGTACCAGCTGCCGGGATTGAAGGAGCGCAAAGAGGATCTGGAGCCCAATCTGGATTACGAGCTGGCGCAATACGCCGGGCAGCAGGGCGCCCACGTGACGTTCAGCCGCGAGGCGCGCAAAGCCTATCTGGAGTTTGCCCTGAGCCCCGGTGCGGAGTGGACCGGCAATTTTCGGGATCTGAACGCCAGCGTTACCCGCATGGCCACCCTGTGCGACGGCGGGCGCATCACCACCGAAGTGGTGCGCAACGAGATCGACACCCTGCGCAATCGCTGGGGCCTGGAGCTGGACGTGGCAGAAGCCGATGCCATGCTGGAACGCTGCCTGGGTGTGGACCTGGTGCGTTCCCTGGATTACATCGAGCGGGTGCAGCTGGAGGCCGTGATCCGGGTGTGTGCGGGTTGCCAGTCGGCGGCGGAGGCGGGTCGAGCGCTTTACGATGTGTCGCGGTTGCAGAAATCCTCCACCAACGACAGCCATCGCCTGGGAGTTTATTTGAAAAAGTACGGCTTGAGCTTTGATGCGGTGCGGCGGTTGGGTATATCAAACTAGATATAAATTATCGTAATAGATAGAACATAAGGGGCAGCAAGCGAAGCGGGTCATTCGAATTACTTAAGCAAAGCCGCCACCGGGCGCAAAAATAACGCCTTTCATAAGGTTCTTGCCCCCACATCTGGCAATTGTTGGGCGAACCCCTCAATATGGCACGAATTTCGCCTTGCAGGCAGCACACAAACATTTACTGCGCGGAGTGCAGCATGAACACCCATCCATTCACCCTCAACAACCGTGATCACCACCTGGGCGATAAGCACCAGGGGCGACGCTGCGCGCGGCTGATCGGTTATGGCGTGGGTGGGCGCTGGCGCTGCAGCGGGTTCGTGGCACTGAGCCCATCGATAATCACAAAACAGGAACAACTCGACGTGTAAGCGCCTTTCAGGATGCACCTGGAAGGCAATCTGCCAACCCGGTGCGCACTGATCCCATTCAGAAGCCCCGGTTTGGATATCCTGCCGGGGTTTTTTGTTACTTCGATAAAAAGGTCGAAGGCGAAACCACTGCGCAGGCTGCCACGGCAAAAAAGATTGACGAACAAGCGTGAATAAAAGGGGAAAGCGGGATGACCATTAAAAACTGGATACTGAGATTGGGCGTGTGCGGCACCCCGATCCGCTGGGTCACCCCGGAAAAAGCCGCCACCCTGATGGTAAAAAATCAGGTGGTATGGTCCCTGGGGGAAAACAGCATCGTCTTAACCGGCGGCCGCGACGGCAACGGCCACACCAGCCAGCTGACCGTGCCGCCCATCGTGGCGACCCGCAAAGCGGCCAAAACAGCAGACTTTTCACCAGCCCTGGACAATCGCTTTCTGTTCAGGCGCGACCGCAACGTTTGCCTGTACTGCGGCCGCAAGTTTGCAGCCAGGGACCTGAGCCGTGACCATGTATTCCCCCGCGCCCGGGGTGGGCTGGACGTATGGGAAAACGTCGTCACGGCCTGCAAACCCTGCAACCAGGCCAAAGCCTGCCGCACACCGGAAGAAGCCGGTATGCCGCTGCTGGCCATACCCTACAAACCGAATGTGTTTGAATTCGCCCTGCTGGCGAACCATCGCATTCTGGTGGACCAGATGGCGTTTTTGAGTAAGGGGGTTTCCCCGAATTTTAGGATGCCGTGATGGTGCCGGTGTGCTTATCTCTGAGTGTGATTGGGGGTGGGCATGCCGGTTTTTCTTCTTACGTTGAGGTACCCGGATATTATCGCAACTAAAAACCAACTCACAAGAACTATATTGAAGTTCCGTTGCTGATCTTCGGTACTAATTTCACACTTATAGAATGGGAGTTATTAGGCACTCACTGCCCCTCTGTAACAGTGAGATAGTACGAGCCCTTCGGTCCGTATATTCACTTTTTATGTGCTTACTGCCCAATCGTAAAGTTAATTGGAGCATCTGTATCTGGAACACCATCAACGATCGGATACAGTATTGCTAGCGGTTTACATGCTGGCTCTTGCCCCTCAACGAGCATGCCTGCAGTTTTTAATGCCGCTATAGAAGTTAATGTTTCTGGAACTTTACTATCAGAAGTTTGCCCAACTTTTGTTATTATACCGTTTGAAAACTCAGCTGATAGCTCTGATGAACCATACCCAGATTTAAATTTGACTTTCTTCTTCACAGACGGAATGCTGACTACTGATACAGAACTTACACATTTATCTGTCACAGACATGAATAAATATGGTTTGGGTTCATAATAGGTTAGGCCCTTATCTTTACTATCAAAATCGATCGAAGCGCATCCAGATAGCATTGCAGCGAAAGCAAAAGACAATCCCACAGTTCTCATAAATTCCTCCTTTGGTCGTTTAATTGATTCTAAATTCCAATTCTAGTTACAACGTATAGAATCAGATAGCCTATTCCAATCAAGGAGCCAATATTGCACTGACACACCTACGTATAGGCTATGGTTGCTACCGATATTACCGATACTTTTCTCACCATCATGTTCGATCAATTGACCCCATGCCGGATTGATCTCAATTCTTAAAGATTTCACATCAACTAAAGCATCCTGCAACTCAGACAAAAATTCTTGAGCTTCTCATGCCGACCATTCATTTACACAAGCGGTACGATTACCTTTCTTATCTATGATGTACATGCCTTGTTTTATCTAGCGCCTTGCTTTGGGGTCGGAGAGAAGCGCAGCGGAACGGAGGTCCCAGCCGCATAGCGGCGACAACAGCAAGTTTTTAAGTGAAATACAGTGCATCATGCACGCTTTTTGTTAAATCCCATATTGCTTCATCAAATCCTTTTTTTACGACAGTCACACCAGTAATGCTTTTATCCTTGATCCAGTCAATTGTACTATTTGGATAAGGATCAACGATAAATAGGTTTGGGCGAGCGTTCTCAATTGGCTCCCAAATGTGTTTGTCATGTTGAATGTACTTAATTCCAACCAGAACAACTAACTTAGAAGAAGAGATAATCTCTGAATATTTTTTCTGTGTATTGGTAATCAGGTTTCGATTCACGACGACCCGTTTTCCCTCTGCATACATTGCCAAAACAGGGCTTAAGTCAGAATTTCTAGGATCTTTGCACCATGTCATCACTTCATCGACTGTTGACACTGCCTTTGTTTCAAGACCTTCAACATATGTACCGCAACCGATCATTGTATTTCCTGATATTGTCAATCCTTTTGGAAGTTGAGGTAAAAAATTGGATGAACCATGAGGCTTTAGTAAATTAATTCCGCCACCATTAGCATTGTAATCGATACCAAAGCCATGATTAGTTAGGGACTGCTCGATCAACAGATCGTAGTTTAGCGTTACAATATTAATCCGATCTAGGCAACTCCTAAGCTTGTTGAATAAACGAACATAAGCATTATCTGGTTTCACGGAAAAGCTTGAAAGATAGCAGGCTAATTCTTTCTGTAGTGGGTTGATAACTCTGCTGTCATCCGCAACAGTCGCCATACCCGCCTCAAACCCTTCAGTTTTAAAAACTCTTTTAGAGTCATTGTTGAGGTTATAGAAAGCGCCCTTTAACTCCTCAAGCTCGCTGAATAGGTCATTTCCCAGCGGTGGGTTTCTTGGCGAGCAGCCTCCTGAGCCGTAGCTTGCACCCGCACCAAAAATTATACTAATCAGAGGTACTCTCCTGCTTAATGGTGACTCGTCAATTAACGCCTACATCATGGGAACACGTGGAGTGGAGCCAACTGTGGTAAAGTGCGCGCAGCGCACCACAGTTGGCGCAACGTAGCGGGCTTCCCATGCATGTGATTGTTAGCCATGCCGAATTCAGAGCACCTAAACATTAGCGCTCACCTTTATGCCTTCACAAATATCGAGTATTCTATCACCATCAGGATATAGCGCAGAATCAGGTATTGGATGAAAGTCATTCTCCCAAAATCCTTCTTTACTGATTTTTATTTTAGCGATTAACCTGGTCGCAAAATCGAGATGCGGCTGCTTCCTCTCGACCTTATGTGGAAAGTTACCTAACAAAAAACCTTCTTGAAAATGCGGCCTTAATGCTTCTGACGGACATGTACTCAAGAGTCTGATATTTAACAGCTCTTGCTCAGCGTAATAGGAAATAGTGCCATTCGGATAAGGGAACCCAAATATGAGTATCAATGCATCATTCGAAGCGTTGTTTAGAGCAAACGACGACGCGACTCTTAACGAATGCGTCACGTCTAATAAAGGAGTTGCACAAACTTCATAATGCTGCAAAATCGACCATATTAATTCAGGAAATTTGTAGAGTTTTCTAGAATTTTCAATTTTAAGGGTTTGCAGCTTTTCCATAAGCTGGCTTGAACACGCTTCAAGAACGTCGTATCGGTTTCGTAGTTCTCGAATTGTCAGACTTCTACCGGGACTGCGATAAATAGTCGGATAAACAGAGGTGGCTCCTGTATTTATTGTGTAGTCCCTCGGTTGGCCTCTGTAAAACAAAGAATGATCAGGATTATGGTTTGATATTTTGGCAACGACTTTCACAAGCTCTCTATAAGTCCTGACCTTTAGGGGAGAACTCTTCCTAATATCCTTATTTGAATATTCTACGTCATCGGAAAATGAAAGATGACACCAAAATTTTTGATTCCCAAATCCTCTCATTAGCTATTTCTATCCTCAAATAGTTCGGGGGCAGAATAATTGGCTTCCTGTGCATGCGATTGTTAGTTGCCAATTTCGCGCTCTGCTTGCTCATATGTGTTGTATAATTTATCAACTCGACTAACCAGCTTCATACCACCTTTCGTTGCCCTGTCCGTCCAGTAATGCCCCTCAAGTTCTTCAACTGGAGAACCGTGTATTTCTAGTGCAAAAGAACCATGATGAATCTCGCTTCTAACACCTTGAAGCTCGATTTTCGGTTCATTTCGATAGACTCCAACAAGCTTAAAGAGATCATCATTTTCTTGCTGTTCGATACTGTGGGCCACCAACACTGATCTAGATTCCTTAGTCATCAATCTTAAGCTTAGGAATGTAAGGGATTGCCTAATAACTGCATATCCATATATTGGTGGAATTCCTTCCCCCGTTTCGGGGTTTATCCAACTACTTTTTAACTCAACTTTCCAAGTGCCTCTTAAGTCCGGCCGCTTGACATACCAGCCTTTAAATATTTTCCAAGACCACATGTATTTATTAAAGAGCGTAACAAACAATGTTATGACACCAACAACCGTACTAAATGGCTTTACGAAGTCTGCACTTAGCACAGGCATGCCTTGAAACCAGAGAGCAAGCAACCAAACTGCAATCGTAAGACCGATGAATGATGAAATATGAAGTCTAGTTAACATTATTCATAACCTATGTAGTCCCAGGCATCACTTAAGAACTGATGAGCACTCTCCCTCGTCCATGGCTGAGATCCTCTGAATAAATATTTCAATTCATTTACTTCGCCCCATTCAGAACAATTGTCGTACGACAACGTATTGTTGAACAGCTCTGCGAGAACTGCCCTAACCATCGGCTTAAGTGACTGATATTGAAAACATGAATTTGAGGCATTAAATACTAAGCATTCTATCAAAAAACTTGGAGCATCCTTTGCAGACTGAATGCCATTTGATGCCATCTCGTTAGATAGTTTCTTTAGTATTCGTACAACTCTTTTGTACCTCCTTGACGTTGCATCATTTTTCTCAACGCCATTTTGGTAATGTTGCTCTGGCCAATTCTTGACGCTTTGTGGTTTAAAATCATCTGGTATCATCTCTACACCAGAATGATAATATGATGCAGTTACATATCGTCGATGCTCAAAAAATGCAGCCACATCTGGCTCTACTCGATAAGTGTTTGCCTTTATATCAAAAGCCTTGCTCCCACGAGTAACAGCAGCTCGTCCAAATCGGGCAACAAGGGCTTCCTCTAATTCATTCTTGAAAGTGGCATATTCATATGTCGCAGGAACAAAGCTTTCAGAAAGCTCCATTTTCACATTATCATCAGGATAATCTGGGAAATAAGTGTCAAAGCATAGGACACCAATATCTACATCACTATCCTGTCTTACATTAACCCGATTTCTGTAAGAGCCTTGCGTAAATACTTTTATATCTCTATTTTTCAACTTATCACTGGCTTGAATTGCCTGTCTTATTTGTCTTTCAGCATTTTCTGCACGCTCTTGCTCCGTCTTTCCTGGTCCTTGCGACCATGTAGCAAATACAGATTCCCAATCCCTACTCATTCATTACTCCTAACTAGTAAAAGCAACTAACGCCCGCATCAGTGGGCAACCGTAGTGGAGCCCGTTTTGTGCAAAAATGACCGCAGGGAATGCACAAAACGGTTGGAGCGTAGGTTGCTCCACTGCATGCGATTGTTATATGATTGATGCCCATACGCCATGCGCACGCCTTGCCAACAATTATGTAGATAGGGGCAAAACCATGCAACAACCTTATAATTCCCAGGCCCCTAAAAAGCCCACTAATGTCAGTATAAACAGTGACTTACTATCAAAAGCCAAGGCGCTGAAGATCAATTTATCCGCAACTCTCGAAACCGCCCTAATTGAGCTAGTTAATGAGAAGCAGCGCGAGTTATGGCGCGAAGAGAACCGAGATACCATTGCTTCATACAATCAGATGGTAGAAGAACATGGCACCCTCAGTGATGATCTGAGGTCCTTTTAATGGCTCAATTCATCGCCTACAAAAATCCAAACAGCAGAACAAAAAAGCTGTACCCATTATTGCTCGATATTCAATCTAACCTTCTAGATGAGCTGAGAACCACTATAGTGGTTCCGCTAAGCCCTTCTTCTATCTCTGCTTCATCAGCCATTACCAAGCTTTGCCCACAAATTGATATTGAGGGGAAGCCTTACATTGCTATGACTCAGCAAATTGCTGGAATCGACAGGTCTGTGCTTGGTAAAGAAGCATACGACCTTTCAGCTTATCGTTCCGAAATTATCGCAGCTTTGGACTTCGTGATTTCGGGCATATAACATTCATATCTACGTCCTCAGCACACCTATCCAAGCAAATGCATCAAGGAAGCACCCACTTCCATCCACTTGCACAGATCCACGAAGAACTCAGGTTAGCCCGTTAAACATCAATCACTAAAAATCCACCATATCCAGCAGGCCTCAAAAATCGCCTGTCCAAATACAGTCACCCCACAGTCATTTGACCGCAGTATCACAAAGTCGTCAACCCGCTATATTAATAACGAATACAGAAAACTAACCCGCACGACTTAACCATCAAAAAACAACCAGAACAAAAAATGCCCAGCAGTAAAGCCTACTCCCCACCCAACCCCATCTCCCCCCGCACATACTCCAACGTCTTCGCCTCCGCCTGCGTAAAGCTGTACAGCGGCTCATAGCCAAAATCACGGCGCGCTTTTTCGATAGAAAAGTAATGATTGCGGTACAGCTCCGAGGCAATAAAACGGGTCACCAGTGGTTCCTGTTTTACACGCAAGGCGCGGTACAGGTTTTCCAAAACCCAACCGGCGGCAAAGGCCAGGGCGAATGGAACGCGGTACCTGGGGGGCGGAGCATCCAACTTCTCTAGGATCTGCTTTAGCCAGGGCCAGAGCAGGATGGGGTCCGGTTCGTTGATGAAGTAGGCGTTGCCTCCGGTGTTGGGGGATTCGGCGGCCAGGATGTGGGCGTGGGCGGCGTTTTCCACGTAGGTGACGCTCACTTTGTTGCGGCCGGGTCCGATCTGTTTGAGGCGGCCGCTGTGGGCTTTTTGCAGTATGCGGGGCAGCAGGTGGTTGTCCCGGGGGCCCAGGATCAGGTGGGGGCGAATGGCGACGGTGTGCAGGCCGCGGGGGTTGTGGGCGGCCAGTACTTTGCGTTCGGCGATGGCTTTGGTGGCGGAGTAGTGGGAGTGGTAGTGCTTGGGGTAGGGAAGTTGTTCGTCGCCGCCGTGAATGTCGATGTTGTTCATGGTGACGCTGGGGGAGCTGGTGTAGATGAGTTTTTTTACGCCCTGTTGGCGACAGGCGCGGATGACGTGATCGGTGCCTTGCACGTTCACCGCATAGTAATCCTGGTAGTCCCCCCAATAGCCCACTTTGGCGGCCACGTGAAACACCAGGTCCTGCCCGGCGATGGCATTCTCCAGTTGGATGGGGTTGGTCACATCGCCTCGCTGCACGCGTATTCCGGCTTGTTCCAGGTCCGGGTAGTGGCCACGGCAAAACACCGTGACCTGATAACCCCGTTGTTGCAGTTGTTCGGCAATGTAGCGGCCGAGAAAGCCGCCGCCGCCGGTGACCAGGGCTTTGCCGGTCATGAGCGATACAGCGCGCAGGCACTGGCGTCGCCGGAGCCCACCGCGTGGAATAACAGCGACAGTCCGCTGGGGTTGGCCACTTCCCGCTGCAGTTGGTGAAAGGCGGCGATGGGGGCAGCGGTGTGTGTGTCGCCGTTGAAATGTTCGAACAGTTCCATGGCTCTGGTGGGCTGGCGTTTTAAATCGCTGCTGGCGCACACGCTGTGGCAATACCCCGCTTCCAGATCCGATCCCAACAAAAAGTCCACCCGGGGCTGCTCATGCTGCGCCAAAAACTCGTTGATGAGGGCCACGTTCAAGCGGCGGAATTCCTCCACATATTGATTGCTGAATTGGAACTGGCCCTGGGCGCGGCCCTGGTGGCCGAATTGGGCCAGGTCGCCATAGGTGCTGATGTGGGAAAGGCAGTCGGATTCGTTGCTGCGGTAGGCGAACGGGCCAAAGCCCTTGTTGGCGTCGGCGGCAGCGGTGGAAAGGTGAAGCAGGGCGGCCGCTCCCACCGCCACATAGGGAAACTCTGGGTGATCGGTTTTGGAAGGGTGGGCGTCGCCGCACACGATGAGCGCGTATTCCACGCTGCCATTGCGCAGGAAGGCATCGGCGATGGTCACCGCGTTCAAAAAGCCGCAGGCGCCGTTCACCACGTCGAACGAGAAGGTGACCTGGTTGGGGCTGTCCGCCGCAAAATCCAATCCCATGTTCATATTCCGTTGAATCAAACTGGCGATGCTGGGTTCCATGATGTTGTCGTCCCGGTACACCCCGGCGTTGATCAGCAGGCCCACCTGTTGCGGTTGAATGCCGGCCTGTTGCAGGCAGTCCAGTCCGGCGCGGGTGGCGTTGTCGATGGCGCTGAAGCCGTTGTCGGTGACCAGTGCGGTGGCTTTGATCATGCTGCCCATATCAGTGTGCTCCTGTCAGGTTGCCGATGCGAACGGAGGCCACGCCCAACACAATGCCCGAGGCCAGCACCAGCATCAGGATGCGTTGCCCGGGCTGAATGTGGCCCTGTTGAATGTGGTCGTTGAGCACCACAAAGTGCGAGGTGGAAGAGGTGTTGCCGTAACGATCCAGCGACACGCAAATATTGGGAATGTCGCCCAGGGATTCGCTGCACAGGGCCAGGGCGGAGCGGATGGCGCGCTCGGAAGTCTGGTGTGGAATCACGTGCGCAAAGTCCGCGCCGCTGACCTGGTATTTCTCGGCAAAATGCCCCAGTGTTTGCGGCAGGCGTTGAATCACCGTGGCGTGAATTTCCATGGCCTTGGTGTACATGGCCACGCCGGGGTTTTTATCGCTGGGCATGCCGTAACAAAAGTCCGAGAACTGCGACAAGGTCAGCAACTCCAGAAACTCCACCCCTTCGTCGTCGCTGGGGGACTGATCCATCAACACAGCGGCGCCGGAATCCCCCACGGTGAGGGAGGCGAACTGTTCATCCACCGGGTTGTTGATTTCTTTCAACGCGGTTTCGGAAATGGGGGTAATGCATTCACCACTGACGATGAGGCCGTTGCGCACCACGCCGCTTTTGATCATCTGGTCCAGCACGTGTACGCCGGTGAACATGCCGGCGCAGGCGTTGGTGATGTCAAAGTTCAGGGCATCCTCCCTCATGCCCAAGCGTTTTTTCAGGTAACTGCTCAGGCAGGGTTCCAACACAAACTTGAGCCCGTCTTTAAAGCGGGTGATGGAGGTACAGATGATCACGTCGATTTCGTCGGCTTCATAGCGGGAGTTCACCAGGCAGCGTTCGATGGCCTCCAGCGCCAGGCTGTGACAGTCTTCATGGGGTGCCCGCCAGCGACGGCTTTTCACGCCGGTGAGCTTTTCCAGATCGAACATGGGTTCGGTGTCCATGCTGTCAATCAGTTCGCGGGTGGTGACTTCCTGTTCCGGAAGATACACCCCTATACTTTCGAATCGTGTCATGGTCATTGTGTTTACTCCAGGTAACAGTCAGGTGTTGACGTGGGATTCGGTTTTGAAACTGGTATCAGGTTCAGTGCGGGTATCGGGTTCCACCGCAAACCGGTCTGCAAACAGCAACAGACTGGGCAGCAACAACAGGTCGAACAGCAGGGCGGTAGCGATGATGCCCGCCAGCATCAGGCTCATGGTGTCGTTCACCGTAAAATTCGATAGAGAAAGCAACAACACACCGCAGATCAGAATCACCGAGGTGATGACGATGGCGGTACCGGACTGTATGAAGCTGTCGTGAATGGCTTGCTGGGGTGAGCGGCCCTGGCGGCGGGCGGACAGGTATTTGCTGATGAAATGAATGGTGTCGTCCACCACCAGCCCCAGGCAGATGCTGAAGGTCATGGCCGCCGCGTGATTGACGTGCCCCACCGTGAGGGACCAGATGCCGTACACCACGATGGCCGGGAACAGATTGGGAATAATACTCAGCAGGCCGAACTTGAGTGAACGCAGGCCGACGATCATAAACAGGGTGATGAAGGCCAGGGTGAAGAGGGAGCCATCCACCATACTGCGGATGATGTTCGAACCCATGTGAGCAAACATCAGCAACTGGCTGCTGCCCTGGTTGCGTAGTGCCGGTTGATGCTGGGCCAGCCGATCGTCAATCTGTTGTTCCAGGTTCATCAGGGTCTGGTTGTCGCTGTCGCGCACGTTGACGGTGAGTTTCAGGGCGGAATGATCCTCTGAAATGTCGTGGGTCAGGTCCATGCCCTGGGGCAGGGACATCTCATACAACAGCTGGTATTGGGCAATCAGGGCGGCATCATCGGGAATGGCATAAAACTCCGGCTGATCCTGGTTCATGGTGCGGTGAATGCGCTTCAATACATCCACATAGCTGGTCACGGCACTCACGTCGGGCTGTTGCCGCAACCAATCGGTGAAGGCCTCCACCGAGTTCAAAAAGGCCGGTTGATAGATGCCGTTGGCCTGACCGGATTCCATGGAATAAACAATAAACTGCACGCCGTTGGTGTGCTGGCGGGCAAACTGGATGGAATCATGGATCGGCAGGGATTCGTCGAAATACTCCGAGATGTCGTCGTTCAATTTCATATTGGGAATGCACATCAACAACGCCAGGGAACCCAACAACGCGACCACCATCACTGACGCGGCGCGCCCGGAGGCTATGACCCATTGGGCGAGTTGTTCCATCCAGCGGGTGAGGCTGAACGGTTGACCCTGGAACCGGTTGCCGAACTGCAGGGCCACCGCCGGCAGCACGGTGAAGGTGCAGACAAACGCAAACACCACACCGATGGCGGCCATGTTGCCCATGGTGCGAAATGGTGGCGAATCACCAAAGTTCATGCCGAGGAATCCCACTGCCGTGGTCACGCTGGTCCAGAACACCGGGCTCAGGTTTTTACGCAGGCTTTGGGTCATGGCCTGCAGGGGTTCAGTACCGTTGCCGCACAGAATGCGAAACAGAGTGAGCACGTGGATGCTGTCTGCCACGGCGAGGATCATGATGATGGCCGGCGCCATCATGGTGATGGGATTCATTTCAAATCCCAGCAACACATGAATGCTGCTGGCAATGCCGGTGGCTGCGATCACCACGGCACCGGTGGCGGCGATGGCCATCACCGAACGCAGAAATATTCCCAGCAGAATAAAAATGGTGGCGAACACCAACGGGTTCACCCGCAGTATGTCGTCCATGGTCACCTGGAGCATGGCGTTTTCGATGGCGATGTCGCCGTTCAGGTGCAGCTCCAGCCCCGGGTAACGCTGCTCAAAATCCCGTTGCAGTGCCAATGCCTGGCGGCTCAGTTCCAAAACCGAAGTCAGGTGATCCTCCGGCAACACCACGCTGGCAAACAGAGCACCGGCCTGGTCATCCGGGGACACCAGGCGCCCGTGTAATTGTTGATCCTCTTGCGCGTAGCGTTGAATGGATTCCAGTTGGCCCTGGCTTAAGGGTGCAGAGGGGGATGAATCAGGGACAAGGTTGGCCACTATAAGGGAATCCCCCTCCACCTGCAGGCGGGGAAAGTTGGTGAAGGAATCCACCCGTACTACGTGAGGCAGTTGCCACAGGGCCTCGGTCAACTCACGGATGATGTGCAGGTTGTCATTGTCAAACACGCTGCCCCGTGCAGGTTTGAACAGCAGCACCAGATAATTGGAGTCGATGTATTGTTGATTCAGTTGCTGCAGACGCTGGTAATGGGGATCGTCTTCATCAAACATGACGTTCACGTTGCCGTTGAACACCATATGCAGCAGCTGACTGGAAAGCAGTACCATCACCAGAAAGGTGCCCACACAATACCACCAGCGCCGTCGAACCAGATGCTCAATCATGTGTTCACGCCGCCTCGGTTACCGTTTGGGTGCAGGTGGCCTGAATCAGTTGTTCCATGCGCGTGAACAGGCGCCGCATGTTGTCGGTGGCAAAATGGCGGTCGCTGTAGCCCACGCTCAGGCTGATGACCTCGCCGGCGGTGGCCAGTGTCACCGTTAATTTGGGCGGGTATTCCAATGGTGCAAAGGGTCGCACGTTGCGGATCGGCATGCCGTTGAAGCGCATGCGCTCCACCGGGATCACGCCCACGTTGGTGAACACAGGGATTTTTTCGCCCCGGTGTTTAAGCAGGAATTTCACGATGCGACTGCCCAGGCCGAACGGCAGAAAGGTTAACAAGGGCCAGATGAAGGGGCCTTCGGTAATGCCGGGGTAATGCTGTTTGCGCTGGTGGATGGCATCCTGTACGGCGCGAGCGACCTGCAACAAGGTGCTGCCCGCGGAGAGCGTGACATTGGTATTGATAAAGCTGGAATAATTGGCCACTCGGTGGGGAGCTTTGTCCGTTTCGTACCGGCGCAGGTCGTAGGTGTTCAGCACACAGAACGGCCCCTGATGCTCAGGCTGAATCTGTTCGTGCAGTGCCAGGTAATAGGCACCCAGCAACACATCATTGAAACTCAAACCATGCTGTCGTCGAAAGCGGGTCAGTGCCTGCAGGGTGCGCGGTGAACATTGATGGCATAGATAACGTTTGTGGATGGCGTTGCCAGGTGCGCAGGGCACCTCCCAGTTGTGGGCGGTGCGACTGTCCTGCAGTTGATGCTTGAGTCCATGGAACAACAGGGGCAACAGATCCCGGGGGCGAAAATATGGCACCAGTGCTTTGGTACTGCGCAGATTCAGTGTGCCAGGCTGCGGGCGGAAAGACGGATTCAGCCCCAGTTTTTCATACAGGGCGAGCACATCCTCCACATAAATCAAAAATCCCCTCCCATCGATGGGGACACAACTGACCTTAATACAGATAGTATGCGTTGCATCGTGAGTTTGGCTGCTTTGAGTCACGTGCTGAATGACCCGCACCTTCACCATGGGTACACGCTGATAATCAAACTGCTGCAGCATGAATTCATCAATGGCGTGCTGCAGTGAATGATTGCCGGAGCCACCGTTAAGCAGGTGGTGCTCGCAAAATTCGTAGTGGGCCAGGGTGGCTGGCGTGTGAGGAATCCATTTCGGCTGCAGACCACTGCAGTCCAGGCGCATGGCCATGATGGGATGTTGTTCCAGACTGAGCCGCAGGGCCTGTTGCAGGCGCTCCAGGTGCAGGGGGCCTTGCACATCAAAAATCAGATGCATGACATGATCCCCGAAGTCCTGCAGACAGACGTTGACCTTGTCCAATAACGTTAACGAAGCGGAGCTGCGTAGAGTCGTCATGTACTAAATCCAGGTACGTTGTTTTTGTTATTGTCGATGTCCAGGATTGGATAGGTGTGACTGAACAGAAAAAATTAGATCATGTCAGCGGGAGGGGGGGATAGGTGTTGCCGGCCAAAAGGAGGGGATGGGTGGCCGTATCTAGCCCAGTTCTATCCGGTTTCGACCGTTTCCCTTGGCTTTGTAGAGTGCCTGGTCGGCCCGTTCGAAGCAGGTGACGATTTCATCCCCTTCCACAAAGGCCGAGATGCCAAACGAGGCGGTGATGGGAATGCGCTTCTGATTGAAGTTGAAGGGACAGGCTTCGATGGCGGCGCGCACTTTTTCCATGGCGGCGTGGGCCGCGTGCAGATCGGTTTCCGGCATGATCACAATGAACTCTTCGCCACCGTAACGGGCGACAAAATCCTCATTGCGGACCCGGCGGGAAATTTCCCGGGCCACCAGTTTCAATACTTTGTCACCCCGCAGATGCCCCAGGTTGTCGTTCACCGCTTTGAAATGATCCACGTCGATGATGGCCAGGGAGAGCGGGCGACCGTGGCGGCGCCAGCGCGAGAACTCCGCTTCGATGCAATCATCGTAGGCAGCCCGGTTGGGCAGTTCGGTGAGCGCGTCTCTGAGCGCTTCCATTCGTTGCGCTTCCAGGGTGCTCTTCAGTTGGGTGGCTTCGTCTTCCATGGTGGCCATGCGTTGACCCAGGGTTTCGATGTGTTGATACACGTCTTCCCGGCGCTTGCGTTCTTCCGACTGGAACAGGTCCACGGCGGACACAATGCGGTTCACCATGCTTTCGATGTCCAGTTTCAGTTGGCCCAGGTCATTGGTGGCGGCCACGTTCTGTCGCATGTCCGCCAGCTCCTGGCGCACATCCTGATCCAGTTTCTCCTGGTTCTGCTGGCTGCGTTCCTCCCCTTCCCGGGCGGTCACCAGAAAATCCTGGATGTCGTTCAGGCGCTGGTGCAAGGCCACCAGAAAACCTTCGAACTCCTTCTGGGCCACCAGGCGGGTGGAGGCCACCAGCTGAGTGGTTTCGTCCAGAAAATCCGGCAGGCTGTTGAGGCTGAACGCGGATTTGATGCGATCCACCAGCCGTTCCTTGCGGGTGGTGAAGTCGGTGGGTACTTCCAGTTGTTCCAGCAGGTTGCACAGGATTCGGCTCAGCCGGTCCGGTAGCTGGGGATCGTTTTGATCCGCGCTGTCCGGGCTGGGTGCGGGGGTAATTTCGGGGGCAATTTCCAGTGCCGACTCCGCTACTGTAGCGGGCGCGGCTGCGGGTTCGATATCCGGATGGGGCGGCGCGAGTTCCTGCTCCTCCGGGTGTCGTGCATCGTCATCCTCGATGGCCTGATCCGGCGATTCAGTCGCATCGACAGCGTCTTCAGCGTCGGCCTCCAGGTGAGCGGATTTCTCCGGGTTGGCGGCGCCGAACAGACGGGACAGCAGCCCGCCTTTCTGGCCCTGGCCCAATTCCTCAATGCGCTCCAACAGATGACTGGTGACGCGGTTGTGGGCCAGGTTGAGGCTTTTGATCATATCCGACTGCATGCCGTTGCCCGCCAGCAGTTCAGGCAGGGATTTGCGCAATTTCTTGATGGTGGTTTTGTCGGCCCGGGGCAGACTCAGGGCCAGGTACTTTTCCAGCTGAGTGTCGATCAGCTCCTGCAGCTGGCTCTGGTCATCCTTGCGGCGGTCGTCCAGGGCCATGATGGTGCGTTCCAGCTGGGTGATCACCGGCTCCAGGGATTGTATGTCGCGGCCCCCGCGCAAGGCGGTGCGGATCTCATCCAGTTGTTCGTCCAGAATGGGGTCCAGGCCGTCTGCTGCCAGACTCACCCGCACCAGGCCGCGGCGCAATAGGTCCAGGCGCGACTGGTCCCGCTGCTGGCTGAGTTCAAACTCCTCAAGCGCAGTCAGGTATTTGTCTTTCCAATTGAGTGCATTGCTGTCAGCCATGGGCGCGGATGATTCTGCGTTCTCGTTGTTTAAAGAGTATAGAAAAGTTGTGGGATTCTCCCAGTGGCGACTTAAAAAAATTAGGAAAAGTTCCGTTAATTGGGGGAGGTGGAGCGCAGCAGGGATTGTTCCGCCAAAGCATCGGCCAGGGTGTCCGGCAGTGCCACTTCCATGGCGATGGGGCGGTGGTCGGAGTAATCGTAGTCCAGCACCTTGACGTGATTGATCTTGAGGCTGGGGGAAACCAGGATGTGGTCGATGTTGCGGGTGGGGTTCCAGCTGGGGTAGGTATGGTGGTCGCCGCTCACCTGTTTGAGGTGGGTATCCCGCAGCGGGGTGTCGATGATCTGCTCGCTGCGGCAGTTCATATCCCCCATCACCACCACGTGTTCATAATGCTCGATCAGCTCCCGCACATAATCCAGTTGCCGGAACCGGGCCCGCTCACTGAGGGCCAGATGCAATCCCACCAGCACCAGGGTGTGCTTGTCGTTGCCGTATTTGGCGACGATGGCGCCCCGGCCTTTCAGCCCCGGCAGTTTGTGATCTTCGATCTCATAGGGCACAAAGCGCGACAGCACGCCGTTGCTGAACTGGCCCAGGCGGCCGAAGTTGCGGTTCAGCTGCTGGTACCAGTATTCGAAACGGCCCAGCTCCGCCAGATAGGCAACCTGGTTCACAAAGCCGCTGCGCAGGCTGCCACCGTCCACTTCCTGCAGGCACACCAGGTCATAGTGGGCCAACACATGACCGATGCGATCCAGCCGCTGCAGTCCGCGCCAGTCCGGCAACACATGACGCCAGCTGCGGGTCACATAATGGTGGAATTGGCTGGTACCGATGGCGGCCTGGATGTTGTAGCTCAGCAGACGCAACACACTGGGTTGTTCTGTGGATTGGAAGCCGGTCTGGTTATGGGTGCTGATGTCGAAGTTCACGCGGTCTCACTCAACGTGCCTGGAATATTTATTGTAGGCGCTAAAGCGTGGCTGTTCTATGAATGGGGTTCGCAAATGCGGAATGATGAGGCGGGAGCAAAATGACTCCCGCCTGAATGCTTATTGGGCAACGGCTACTTTGGATGCAGCCCGCTCCTTGTCCACCAGGAAGTTCACCACCTGCAGCAGGTCAGCGAAAGTCTTACCGGTCTGGGATTTGACCACGTATTTGCCATTCACCACCAGGGCGGGGACGCCCCGCAGGCGATAGGTCTTGGCCAGGGCGGTGGCCTGGCGCACTTTCACCCGCACGCTGAAAGAGTTGTAGAGCTTGTTGAAGTCATCCTCTGTGACGCCGTAGCCTTTGAAAAAGCCGGCCAGTTCAGCCTGGGTGTACAGGTTTTGCTTTTTCACGTGAATGGCACTGAACAGGTCCGGCTTGATCTGTTCCAGCTTGCCCAGGGCCTCCGCCACATAATAGGCATGAGCCAGGGGTTCCCAATCCTTGCGCATGGCCGCGGGGGTCATCACAAAATTCACATCGTCCGCCAGGGTGGGTTTCCATTCGGCGGTATAGCTTTCCAGGCTGAAGCAGTGGGGGCAACTGAAGGAGAAGAACTCACGCACCTCGATTTTGCCGGGGACCTCTACCTTGCCGGGTTGCTGGATCAATTCGTAATCCACGCCTTCGCGGTAGGTTTCCGCCTGGAGCAGGGTGCTAAAAAGGGAGGCGAACAGGGCCAGGGTGGCCACCAGTGTGGTTCTGAGGGAAAGTGCGTTGTTCATAAGCGTCCTGAATTCCTGAATCGTTGTTCCTAGCCGTCTTGGTATGACTGTATTGTCTGACTGTTTTCAGGCTAGCGGGTTCCACCTGAATGGAAACTGAACCCAATCATAGCGATAAGTGCCCGGTCATGCATAAAAAACCCCGGAACAGGCCGGGGTTTTTGGGGTGCCATCGCCGTGCAGCGGGCTCAGTACATACCGTTGATGTAGCTGGCCAGTGCCTTGATGTCGTCGTCGCTGAGGCGGGCCGCAGTGGCACGCATCATTTTGCCTTCACCGTCATTGTCGCGGCGCTTGCCATCGTGATCTTCACGGCCGGCGGCACGGAAGGCTTTCAACTGGGCTTCCAGATAGGCGCTGTGTTGACCGGCCAGGGCAGGGAAACCGGCTTCCGGCATACCTTTCCCGGTGGCGCCATGGCAACCGGCACAGGCGGTTACCCCGTTGTCGGCATCGCCGCCACGGAACAGTTGCTGGCCGCGCTCAACCAGTGCCGGATCGGCGGCACCCTTGGACGGTGTTTGGGCAGCAAAGTAGGCGGCCAGGTCGGCCATATCCTGATCAGACAGGCCCGGCACAATACCGGCCATCTCCGGCACGGAACGGGCGCCGCTCTTCATGTCCTGCAGCTGTTTCACGGTGTACGCTGTGCCCTGGCCCGCCAGCTTGGGGAAGTTGGGGATGGCACTGTTGCCGTCAGCGCCATGACAGGCGGCACAGACTGCGGATTTGTTTTTGCCGGCTTCGGCGTCGCCAGCGGCGGTGGTGATGCCTGCGCTCGCCATCAGCGCAGCAGCGACCAGCACGTTTGCTACCAATTTCATATTTTCGTCCTAATTTAATGCTTGAAAATCAGAGTGTTGTGCCGACGTTACTTCGACATGAATTCAATGATGGATTTCAGTTCGTCATCGCTGCAGTCGCTGCACAGACCCATGGGGGGCATGGCGTTCTTGCCTTTCTTGGCGCTGGTTACCAGGCCGTCAATGCCACCAGCGGCTTCGATGCGGGCGGCCCAGGCAGCTTTATCACCGGATTTGGGGGCACCAGCGGCTCCCGTGCCGTGGCAGGCCATGCAGAAGGTGTTGTACTTGGCGGGTGCTTCCGCCTGCGCATTAAAAGACAGGCCCAGCGCGATCATTGCAGAAGCGAGCATCAGTTTTTTCATGAACGAACCCCTTATATACCCTTGATTTGGCAAGGTTTCCGCGCAAACGGAACCCCTCTCTCTTCGCCGTGTGTGCAAAAAATTGGGTGGATTATATAACAAAGTCCGGCTAAGGGGTAATGTCCTTTACAGCCCTGGGGAATATTGGAGAAAATGCCGCCATCATCTTCAAGCCCCCGGAAATCGCCATGAGTAACCCCCAGGACCCATTCACCATCCTCCTGCGTCAGACCCAGTTTGAGATCAGCGCCGCCACCCTGCCACAGTGCCCGCCGGAAGCTGGCGTCGAAATCGCCTTTGCCGGCCGCTCCAACTCAGGCAAATCCAGTGCCCTGAATACCCTGGTGGACCACTCCGGGCTGGCGCGGACCAGTAAAACCCCGGGCCGCACGCAGCTGATCAACTTTTTTAGCCTGAACGAGCAGTGGAAGCTGGTGGACCTGCCGGGCTATGGCTATGCCAAGGTGCCCGAAAAGCTGAAGCAGGAATGGCAGGCCAACATGGGGGAATACCTGGAGAAGCGCGAGTGCCTGGCCGGTTTGTTTTTGGTTATGGATGTGCGTCACCCGCTCAAGGAGTTTGACCTGATGATGTTGGACTGGGCCCGGCACTACGAGATGCCGGTGCACATTCTGCTCAGCAAGAGCGACAAGCTGAAACGGGGCCCCGCCAATAACGCGTTGTTTGCTGTGAAAAAAGCGGTCAAGGAATACGGTGACCGGGTGAGCGTGCAGTTGTTTTCATCGCTGAACAAAAGTGGCGTGGAACAGGCGCGGGCGGTATTGGCGAACTGGTTCGGGTTTGAATAGGAGTAGAAAAAAAAGAGCCGGTAGCCTTGGGGCAAGCTACCGGCCTAGGGTCCGGCTCTTGGGGGAAAGCCGGTTTGCTGTAGCCGATTTTACTCGGCTGGGGATTGCTGCCTTAGCTTCATGTATTAAGACGATGATGGTCGGGAAAAGTTTCACTGAATTCGAAAAATTTTTTTCGGTTTCAGTGTCCGACCGGGCCAGGGCACCAATCCGCGTTTATTATGGTTATTATTTGGGCCCATCAGGGAATCTCAAGTGGGCATTGGGGTGACCCACCTAAGCTAATGAGCTTGATCCCAATTATCGCCCACCCCGACCTCCACTAGCAAGGGAACTTTCAAATCCGCCGCGCCCTCCATCAGGAGCGTTACTTCTTTTGTGATGCAATCCAATTCCTGGTCCGGGACTTCGAACACTAATTCATCATGCACCTGCATAATCATGCGGGTTTCCAGCTGATTTTTAACCAGCCACCCATCCACGGCGATCATGGCGCGTTTGATGATGTCTGCGGCGGTTCCCTGCATGGGGGCGTTGATGGCGGTGCGTTCCGCCGCTTGGCGACGGGGCACATTGCGGGAATTAATTTCCGGCAGATGCAGGCGGCGTCCAAACAAGGTTTCCACATAGCCCTGGTGCGCGGCCTGTTCACGAATGCGTTCCATGTAATCGTGCACACCGGGATAACGTTGAAAGTAGGTGTCGATGTAGTCCTGGGCTTCCTTGCGGCCGATGCCCAATTGCTTGGCCAGGCCGAAGGCGGACATGCCGTAAATCAATCCAAAGTTGACCGCTTTGGCGTTGCGTCGCATGTCGCTGGTGACGTCTTCCAATGTTACGCCCATGACTTCTGCGGCAGTGGCTTTGTGAATATCCAATCCCTGATTAAACGCGTCCAGCAAACTTTGATCGCCAGACAAATGGGCCATGATGCGCAGTTCGATTTGCGAGTAGTCCGCCGCCAGTAACTTGCAACCGGGTCGGGCGATAAACGCCTGCCGAATTTTACGGCCTTCGTCGTTGCGGATGGGGATGTTCTGCAAATTGGGATCAGAAGAGGACAGGCGACCGGTGGCGGCCACGGCCTGATGGTAAGAGGTGTGAATGCGGCCGGTGTTGGAATCGATCAACTCTGGCAGTTTGTCGGTGTAGGTGGATTTCAGTTTGCTGAGGCCGCGATATTCCATCAGCACTTTGGGCAGTTCGTAATCCAGCGCCAGTTCCTGCAGTACCGGCTCGGCGGTGGACGGCGCGCCTTTGGGGGTTTTCTGCAGAACCGGCAGCCCCAGCTTTTCAAACAGGATTTCCCCCAACTGTTTTGGGGAGCCCAGGTTGAAGGGCTCGCCGGCAATGTCGTGGGCTTCTTTTTCCAGTTCCAACATGCGCTTGGCCAGTTGCTGACTGTGCAGGCGCAGCATGTCTGCATTCACCAGGGCGCCGGTACGCTCGATTTTGGACAGCACCGGCAGCAGGGGCATTTCAATGTCTTCGAACACCTGACGTAAGCTGGTTTCCGGTTCCAGTTGCGGCCACAATGCCTGATGCAGCCGCAGGGTGATGTCAGCGTCTTCGGCTGCGTAATCGCTGGCCTGCGCCAGATCAATCTGATTGAAGGTGAGTTGTTTGGCACCCTTGCCGGCAATGTCTTCGAAGGCAATGTTTTTATGGCCCAGATATTTCAGGGCCAGGCTGTCCATGTCATGCCGCGAGGCGGTGGAATTCAGCACATAGGATTCCAGCATGGTATCGAAGCCAATCCCGTTGAGCTCGATGTCGTAGCGCGCCAGTACGCTTTTGTCGTACTTGAGGTTCTGGCCGATTTTTTTGGGCGTCTCGGCTGCCAGCAGCGGTTGCAATTGCTGCAGCACCCAGGCGCGCTCCAGCTGATCCGGCGCCCCGGGGTAATCGTGGGCTACCGGCACATAGGCGGCCTTGCCCGGCTCAATACTGAAAGACAATCCCACCAGTTCTGCCTGCATGTAATTGAGGCTGGTGGTTTCGGTGTCGAAGGCAAAGACGTCGCATTGTTGCAGTTGCTCCAGCCACGCAGCGAAGGCTTCCTGTGTGGTGATGCATTGGTACTGGGTTTCGGTAATGGGTGTGTTGCTGTCGTGGGCGTCTGTTGCGCCCTCGGCGTCGGTCAGCTCGGCAATCCAGCCTTTGAACTCCAGATCCTTGTACAGTTCCAGCAGCTGGGCGTTGTCCGGTTCCTGAATTTTCAGGTCGGTGGGTTGTTGCTCCAGTGCCACATCCAGTTTGATGGTGGCCAGTTGTTTGGAAAGCGGAATCTGGTCCAGGGCTGCGCGCAGGTTTTCGCCGATCTTGCCTTTGATCTGGTCGGCGTTTGCCATCAGGTTATCCAGTGAACCGAATTCCGTGAGCCATTTGACGGCGGTTTTCGGGCCGCACTTGGGCACGCCGGGAATGTTGTCGACGCTGTCGCCCACCAGGGTCAGGTAATCAATGATGCGCTCCGGCGGAATACCGAATTTTTCAATGACACCGTCACGGTCCATCTTCGAGTCGTTCATGGTGTTGATCAGGGTAACGTGATCGCTGACCAGTTGAGCCATGTCCTTGTCGCCGGTGGAGACGATGGTGTCGATCCCGTTTTGGGTGGCGATGTCGCACAGGGTGCCGATCACGTCATCGGCTTCCACCCCGTCGATGATCAGCAGGGGCAGCCCCATGGCGCGAATGGCGCTGTGCAGGGGTTCGATCTGGGAACGCAGGTCATCGGGCATGGGCGGACGATGGGCTTTGTATTCCGGATACAGGTCGTCGCGGAAGGTCTTGCCCTTGGCATCAAAAATCACCGCCATGTATTCCGGCTCGTAATCCTTGCGCAGGCGGATCAGCATGTTGAGTACGCCCTTGATGGCGCCGGTGGGTTGGCCTTTGGAGGTCACCAGTGGTGGCAGGGCATGAAAGGCGCGATACAGGTAGGAGGATCCGTCGACAAGGACCAGGGGCTTGTTGGAAGATATGGCGTTCACGTTGAATTACAGCTCCATTACCCCATCCATTTCCACTGGCGCGCCCTTGGGTAAGGATGCCACCGCCAGTGCCGCGCGGGCCGGATAGGGCTGCTCAAAGTAACGGGCCATCACTTCGTTGACCAAGGCAAAATGGCTCAGGTCAATCAGGAAGATATTCAATTTGGCGATGTCCTGCATGGTGCCGCCGGCGGCTTCACACACCGCTTTCAGATTCTCGAACACGCGCACGATGCTGGCTTCCATATCACCGTCCACCAGGGTCATGGTGGCGGGGTCCAATGGGATCTGGCCCGACAGGTAAACGGTGCTGCCGCACTTCACTGCCTGGGAGTATGTGCCGATGGCCTGGGGGGCTTTGTCGGTGGAAATGATTTCGCGCTTGCTCATGGTTGGTCTCCAGAATAAATCAGTTGCGCACCCGCACGATGCGATGCACGGCTTTCAGCGTACGCATGCGGCGAATGGTTTTGGCCAGATGCTGCCGGTCGCGAATGGAAATGCGCAGACTCACCACTGACAGGTGGGCATCTTTTTCTTTTATGTTGATGGTTTCGATGTTGGCGTCAGCTTGGGAGATGAGGGAGGCCAGGCTGGCCAGGGCGCCGCGTTCGTTTTCCATCTGCACCCGCAGGTCCACGGCGTATTCCCCTTCAAAATCCTTGGCCCATTCCACCGACAGGCATTTCTCCGGATTCTCTTTCAGTTCCGAGGCGATGTTCTTGCAGTTATCCCGGTGAATTACCATGCCGCGACCGGAGCTTAAGTGACCCATAACCGAATCGCCGGGAATGGGGCGACAGCATTTGGCCAGTGCGATCACCATGCCTTCGGTGCCGCGGATCACCAGCGGTTTGGGCTTGCTGACGCCCCCGGCGTCGTTGGTTTCGCCTTCGTGGGGCAGCATGCGGCGGGCGGCGATCTGCGCCATCTGGTTGCCCAGGCCGATGTCCTCCAGCAGGTCGTCCAGGGTTTTGAAGCCGGCTTCCGCCAGCGCGGTGGTGATGCGTTCCTCGGAAATGGCCTCCAGGGCCAGGTCGAAGCTGGACAACGCTTTGTCCAACAGGCGGCGACCCAGGGCCACGGATTCGGAGCGGCGCTGATTCTTCAGGAAATGGCGGATGTTGGCGCGGGCCTTGGCGGTGGTGACGAAGCTGAGCCAGGCCGGATTGGGGCAGGCCCCCGGCGCGGTGATGATCTTGATGGTCTGGCCGCTCTGGATCGGTGTGGACAGGGGCACCAGGCGGTGGTCGAGGCGCGCCGCCACGCAGCTGTTGCCCACATCGGTATGCACGGCATAGGCGAAGTCCACTGGAGTGGCGCCGGTGGGCAGTTCCAGAATGTCCCCTTTGGGGGTGAACACATAGACTTCGTCGGGGAACAGGTCGATCTTCACAGTTTCCAGGAAGTCTTGGGAATTACCGGCCCGTTGCTGCATTTCCAGCAGGCCTTTCAACCATTCCTTGGCCCGGTTCTGGGCGCCGCCGGCGGGGTCCGGATCGGACTTGTACAGCCAGTGGGCGGCAATCCCGTTGTTGGCCATGGCGTCCATTTCCTCGGTACGGATCTGGATTTCGATGGGCACCCCGTTCATGCCGATGAGGGTGGTGTGCAGGGATTGGTAGCCGTTGGCTTTGGGAATGGCGATGTAATCTTTAAAGCGGCCGGGAATGGGTTTGTACAGGTTGTGGATGGCGCCCAGTACCCGATAGCACATGTCGACGGAGTCCACGATGATGCGGAAGCCGTACACGTCCATGATTTCATTGAACGGTTTGCGCTGGGTTTTCATCTTGCTGTAGATGCTGTACAGGTGCTTTTCCCGGCCGATTACGCGGCCGCTCAGGCCGTCCCGTGCCAGGCGATTGTCGATGGATTCCTGGATGCGGGACACCATGTCCTTGCGATGACCGCGGGAGGTCTTGGTGGCTTTTTTGATGCGGGCCGCCCGCATGGGGTACATGTGGGTGAAACTGAGATCTTCCAGTTCCACCCGGATGTTGTTCATACCCAGCCGGTTGGCGATGGGGGCGTAGATTTCCAGGGTTTCCAGCGCAATGCGACGGCGCTTGGTGGGGTGCAGAACCCCCAGGGTGCGCATGTTGTGGAGACGGTCTGCCAGTTTCACCAGGATGACCCGGATGTCCTTGGTCATGGCCAAGACCATTTTACGGAAGTTTTCCGCCTGGGCCTCCGCCTTGGATTCAAACTTGATGGCGCCGATCTTGGAGACACCGTCCACCAGGTCCGCCACCACTTCGCCGAAGGCGTTGGTGACATCGTCTTTGGAAACGTGGGTATCTTCGATGACGTCGTGGAGCAGGGCGGCTTCCACGCTCTGGGCATCCATGTGCATGTCTGCCAGGATCTTGCCGACGGCGAGGGGGTGGACAATGTAGGGGTCGCCGCTGCGCCGGTACTGGCCTTCGTGAGCCTGTTCGGCAAAATAATAGGCGCGCTCGATATCTGCCCGCTGCTCAACGGGCAGGTAGTCCAGCTTTTCTATAAGTGTTTCAACGGTTTGCAACTGCTCAATCCCTCCTCAGAGGATTTAGTGTAATGGGATTGAGCGGTAATGAGAACAGCAGATTGAAAGTGAATTAATCTTCCAGGCCGGGGTTGTTGAAGGCACTGTGGAAAGTGCTCTCACGGAACTGTTTGGGCTCCGGTTTGCGGGTCAGGATGGATTGATCCACGTAGCCTTCGGCGATTTCACGCAGGGCCACTACGGTGGGTTTGTCGTTTTCCCACTCTACATAGGGATCTTTGCCGCCGGTGGCGATCTGGCGGGCGCGCTTGCTCGCAACCAGTACCAGAGAGAATCGGTTGTCTACTTTCGTCAGGCAGTCTTCAACGGTCACGCGTGCCATGTTTTACCTCAGTGTTTTTTCGGCCAAGCCGGGTATTGTACCGTTTTGTGGGATCAAGACAAGAGACTGGTGATCAGATCTGCGTGCCTTTCCGCCTGTTTGCTGTGGCGCAGCCGCTGGCTGGTGATCACCGAGCGCAGCTCCTGCAGGGCCACTTCAAACTCGTCATTGATGATCAGGTAGTCGAACTCCACATGGTGGGAGATCTGCTCAGTGGCCTGGGCCATGCGCCCCTGAATCACGGAATTGGAATCCTGGCCGCGGCCCACCAGTCGTTGCTGGAGCACCGTACGGGAGGGGGGCAGAATGAAGATGCTCACTGCCTGGGGGGCCTGGCGTCGGATCTGCTCGGCCCCCTGCCAGTCGATTTCCAGAATCACATCCAGCCCCGCCTGCAGTTGGTCCGCCACCGCCTGCTTGCTGGTGCCATACCAGTTGCCGAACACCTCAGCGTGCTCCAGGAAGGCGTTGTCGTTCAGCATGTCGGTGAAGGTGGGCTTGCTCACGAAATGATAATTGACCCCATTCACCTCGCCCGGCCGCTGCTGGCGCGTGGTGTGGGATACGGAGACGTGCAGGTCCGGGGTGGATTCCACCAGGGCATGGACCAGGCTGGTTTTTCCAGCTCCGGAGGGGGCCGATACAACAAACAGGGTGCCTTGCATGGGGTACCTTTCTTTTCGCTACAGGTTATTGATCTACAGGCTGTGTGATTCAGTTTAGTGGCAAGTGGCGGATATTTCGATGTGGGGGGCCACGGCGCGGGTCGCCGCGGCATTATAACCGGTTTAGGCAGGGGCGTCAGGGCCGCGGGCGACCCGTATAAGCGCGCAGGGGTGCTTCAGAGCACCGCCTTGAAACCCTCAAATTTCGGCGGGCCCAGATAAATGCCCTTGGAGTCCCCGGCTTGGGCGTGGGCTTTGCGGAAGGCTTCGGATTGCGTCCAGTTGACGAAGGCCTCCTCGGATTCCCAGACGGAGTGGGAGCCGAACAGCGTGCATTGGTCGTCGGAGGGGCCCTGCAGCAGGTTGAATTGCTTGAAGCCCGGCACTTCGTCCAGGTGGGTTTCGCGGTTTTTCCAGATGTTGATGAAATCCTGTTCCCGGCCCAGGGCGATGCGGAACCGGTTCATGGCGATGTACATGGAAACTTCTCCTTGGTCGTTTGGCTTGCTTGTGATTAGGACAGGCCACGGCAACATACCGGGTTTGGGACCGGTGGGTCAATGGCTGAAGTGGTTTGTCGCAAGTGCGACAAGTGGGGTAAACGCGCCAAGGGGTCAGATTGTTAACATGTTGTTTTTATGACAATTCTGGCCGCCGCAACCTGGGCACGGGAATTGCCCTGTCGCTAATATCACAAAACAGTTAGGAGCTGATCATGCTATTACAGCAATACAAAGATAAAGGGCTGTTTTTCAACCAGAACTTTCTGGAGGAAACCAGTGATGCAGGGGTTTGGGGTTACCGTGGTGACCTGATTCTGGTGGAAGGGGAGAAGGACGACAAGGGCCATGCCATGCCGCCGGAGTTGGTGATGCGGGGGGCGGTGCTGGTGGCCGGTGAGACCATCACCCTGCTGGTGGGCGGCCTGGATTCCGTGGCGGACATCCCCACTCTGGTGGACAAGTACGGCAGTGATTTTGCGCCGGGCCTGAAGGGAATCCTGTTCATTGTCGATTTGAAAGACCCCATGAAGATCGAGCTTGGTGGGGCCGATCTGACCCTCATTCCCCTGGTACAGGGGGTGCCCTGGAATGAGGCCATGGAAGAGCTGGCGCTGGAAAAGGGCGACTTCAAGGGTCAGTCACCGGCGGACAAGCTGGTGACGCTGGCCGCGGAACTGGCCTCCTACAAACCCAAATACCCGGCCGCGTCCCTGGATGACGCCCTGGCGTGCACCACCGATGCCAAACGCGAGGTATGGGGCGCGGTGTAGTGGCTGCTGTTTAGGGGGCTGTGCTCCCCGTTCCGTCGGCGGGGGGCACCATAGCGAAGTTGGCCAGCGATGCTATAACTAATATTCAGGTGAGGTTTTTTGCCCGCAACAAAGGTCTTCAGAAGACGCAGGGAGCACGACGGATATGAATTGGATGACGCATTTAAGTATGAAGGCCAAGATGGCGCTGGTGGTGGGCCTGTTTACTGTGGTAATCGGCATCATTGCAAACATCGTCTTCACCCAGTGGAATGCTCGCGAATATTTCTCCACCAAAGAGCTGTATGGCACTGAGTTCTATCAACCTTCCTTTGACCTGATCAAATCCGCCCAGTTGCACCGCGGTAACGGGATTCAGGTGGCCAAAGGTGTCGAGGCTGCCAGAGGCCCCATGCTGCAGGCCGCCACGGCCTTTGAGTCAGCTTTGAACCAGTTGAAGGCGCTGGAACTGAAATACCGAAACGATGTGCCGATGGGCGACCGGTTGGAGAATATCGAGCGCACCTGGCAGAGCGTGAAAGCTTCCCCCACTACCATGGCGCCGGCAGAGGGTTTTGCGGCCCACACCCGCATGATCGAAGATATCCTGGTGTACATTGAGTTCTACTCCGATCAGTCCAACCTGACACTGGACCCGGAGGTGAACAGCTTTTATCTGATGCAGCTTATGTCATTCACCCTGCCCCGGGCCATTGAGTATTCGGCTCGCATGCGCGGTGCGGCGGCGGCCTCGGTGGCGAACGGCCCGGCCCCGGATGCCGCGGTGCGCAGTCTGATTGCACTGAAACCCATCGCGGTGGACAAAGTGGAAGATGCCCTGCGTTCTGCCCGGAAAGCCAGTGATTCCATCGACGGTGCCTTGAGTGGTGACATCGTCGCCATGCAGGCGGCCAATGATCGGTTTGCCAGCGATGTGCAGCAGATCATCGACAGTGGTCGTTCTGATCTGGACAGTCGTGCCCTGTTTGCGCGGGGTACGGATCTGGTGAGCGCCGGTTATACGCTGCAGCAAAACACCGTGCCCCACCTGCAGCGCCTGTTGCAGAGCCGCATTGAATCCATGCAACGTGAGCAGACACAGATGATGATGCAGATGATCGTCGCGTTTCTGGTCGCGTTGGGTTTGACGGTGTTGGTGATTCGCAATCTGTTGCGGGGCATGAATACCGCCAATCAGCACCTGTCCAACATTCAGCGTGGCCAGCTGGACGGGCAGATTGACGTACAGGGTACTGATGAGATCGCCAGTCTGCTGACCGGTGTGCGTTCCTTGCAGACGGCATTGCGGGAAACCCGGGAGCGGGAGCAGGTGGCGGCCCGGGAAAACGAAAAAGCCGCGACCGAAACGGCGCGGCTGGCCGCCGAAAGCAAACGCCTGGCGGATGCATTGATGGTGTGCGATACCTCGGTGATGATTGCGGATGCGGATTACAACATTGTGTTCATGAATCATGCGGTAACGCGCATGCTGGAGCGGCGCAACGATGAGCTGGGGCAGCATGTGCCCAATTTCAATCTGTCGAGTTTGATGGGGGCGAATATGGATATCTTCCATAAGGACCCTTCCCATCAGCGCGGGATGGTGAGCAAATTGAAAGCAGTGTACCGCACCCGCATCAAGGTAGGCTCCCTCACCTTCAGCCTGATTGCCACGCCCTTGTTCGATGAAGCCGGTGCCCGCATCGGTACCATTGTGGAATGGGACGATATGACCGATCAACTGGCACAAGAGCAGGAAGAACTGCAGATTGCCAGTGAGAATCAACGGGTGCGCATTGCACTGGATAATGGTTCCACCAACACCATGATCGCCGATGCCAATAACCAGATTGTTTATATGAACAAGGCGTTGCAAGACATGATGTCTGCCGCAGAATCAGATCTGCGTAAGGACCTGCCGAGTTTTCAGGTCAGCAAACTCATGGGCGCCAACATGGATGTGTTCCATAAGAACCCGGCACACCAGCAACGCCTGATCCGCGAACTCAAGGACACGTATGAAGCGCAGATCAAAGTGGGCGGCCGAACCTTCCGCCTGGTGGCGAATCCGGTATTATCCGACAGCGGTGAGCGATTGGGTACGGTGGTGGAATGGCTGGATCGAACCCAGGAAGTGATTGTGGAGAACGAGGTCAACAACATTGTGCAGGCAGCGGCCCAGGGTGATTTCAGCCAGAGCCTGCCGTTGGCCGGCAAACAGGGATTCTTTGCCAACCTGGCCAATGGGCTGAACGAATTGATGAAGGTGACCAACGACGGCATGCACGACATTGCCCGGGTGCTGTCGGCCCTGGCGGCCGGTGACCTGACCCAGAAAATCAGTGCTGACTATGACGGCCTGTTCAAACGCCTGAAGGATGATGCCAACGCCACGGTGGACAAGCTGGAAGAGGTGATTGCCAACATCATTGAGGCGTCGTCTTCGGTGACCACCGGTGCCAATGAGATTGCCCAGGGTAATGCTGACCTCAGCCAGCGTACCGAAGAGCAGGCATCTTCGCTGGAAGAAACCGCATCCAGTATGGAAGAGATGACCGGGGCCGTGCAGCAAACCAGTGACAATGCCCAGCATGCCAATCAGTTGTCGCAGAACGCGGTGGGCAAAGCGGAAGCCGGCGGCCAGGTGGTCAAGAATGCTGTGGTGGCCATGGAAGAGATCAACAGCTCCAGTAAACGCATCGCAGATATCATCGGGGTGATCGATGAGATCGCCTTCCAGACCAATCTGCTGGCGCTCAATGCCGCGGTGGAAGCGGCCCGGGCCGGAGAGCAGGGGCGCGGTTTTGCCGTGGTGGCGGGCGAGGTGCGTAACCTGGCACAGCGCTCGGCCGGTGCGGCGAAGGAGATCAAGGACCTGATCCGGGATTCCGTGAAGAAAGTGGAAGCCGGTACGGACCTGGTGAACCGGTCCGGTACCACCTTGTCGGAAATTGTGGAGGCGGTGCGGGAAGTGACGGCCATGATTGGTGACATCAACGCGGCGGCCAGTGAGCAGAGCTCCAGCATCATTCAGATCAACCAGGCCGTGGGTGAGATGGACGAAATGACCCAGCAGAATGCTGCCCTGGTGGAGCAGGCCAGCGCGGCCGGGGAAGCCATGGCTGAACAGGCCCGTTCGCTGATGAATCTGGTGGGCTTCTTTAAATTGGATCACAGTGCAACGATGATGCACGGTGGGCAGGCTGCGGCGCCAAGAGCGGCGGCACGGCCGGCCCCCAGTGCGGGCAAAGCTGCGCCGCCGAAGGCGCCGGCATTTGGGGGCGGGGTCAGAACCCCTGCTGCCCCCAGCGTGCATGACGATGATGAGTGGGAAGAGTTTTAGAACCGGATCAAGTTGATCTGAATAGGAATGATTGCATCAGCGGTCGAAGTGCTCGGCACTGTTGCGGATGGAATGGGCCAGGCTGCTGACCTGGTCCGCCACCCGTTCCATTTCCAAAAACACGGCAGCGTCTATGGCGGATTCGATGAGCAACTGCAGCTCCTCGAAATGTTTTTGGCCAACATGCTCAATGCCGCTTTTGCTGAGCTTGTCCTTGAAAGCATCCACCACCTGTTGTGCGTGCTGGGTTTGTTTCTGTGTCATCTGAACACTCCTTAACGGGTCAAATCATCACGGGTGAGCACTTTTTCGTCCTGCTCATGGATGTCGCGGGCACTGCCGACGATCAGCGGGTCCGGGTCCACCGCCACCTCCGGATTTTTATCGGGATAGTCCGCTTTGCTCAACAGGTAGCGCATGGCGTTGATACGGGCCCGTTTTTTGTCGTCGGATTTGATAACCGTCCAGGGCGCGTCGGCAGTGTCGGTATAGAAAAACATGGCTTCCTTGGCTTTGGTGTAATCACTCCATTTGTCCAGTGAGGCCAGGTCGATGGGGCTCAGTTTCCATTGTTTGAGTGGGTCTTTGCGGCGTTCCTGAAAACGGCGGAACTGCTCCTCACGACTGACTGAGAACCAGAACTTGAACAGCAGAATACCACTGCGAGTCAGCATACGCTCCAGCTCCGGGGTTTGGCGCATGAACTCCAGGTATTCCTGTTCATTGCAGAAATTCATCACCCGCTCCACACCGGCCCGGTTGTACCAGGAGCGGTCAAACAGCACGATTTCACCGGCCGTGGGGAAGTGCTCGATGTAACGCTGGAAGTACCACTGGCCGGCTTCGGTTTCAGTGGGTTTTTCCAATGCCACCACGCGGGCCCCACGGGGGTTCATGTGCTCCATAACCCGTTTGATGGTGCCACCCTTGCCGGCGGCGTCGCGGCCTTCAAACAGAATCACCACCTTCTGCTTGGTGGTCTTGACCCAATTCTGAAATTTCAGCAACTCCACCTGCAGTTCCTGCTTTTTGGTTTCGTATTCACGGCGGGTCATTTTCTTGCTGTAGGGGTAGTACCCGTGTTTGAAAATGTCCTGCTTGGTCAGTTCGCGCTTGTCGGCTTTGCTCGCGCTTTCCTGCTGAATCTGCTTGGCTACTGAGTCAATGTTGCTGATCTGCTGCACTGCACCTACCACCCTGTCCGTCTGGATATTAATGAAACATGAACGTTAAGTATGGCAGTGTCTGCCCAGGATGACCCATGATATGTATCAGGTTTGGAAAGTCTATTGAGAACGATTGGTTTCGTAACACCGGATGCATAGAAGCGAAGTGCATGATGACCCGCTGCGCCAAAGGGCATTGGAGACAAAGGGCACCTGAGCGTGCCCGTTGTGAAAACCAGGCCTGTGGCGGGTGCTCAGAGCCCGCTGTTGGCAGGATAAGTGTCGGCCGGCAGGGTGTCGGTGAGGGCGTACACCAGGTGGTGCCAGGCTTTGACATCAAATGAAATATGATTTTCGCTGAAGAAGTTGTCGGCGTTGTCGATCACATCCTGCAGCACCATGGCCACGTAGTCGTCGGCGCGCTCAGAATAGATCATGCCTTCCGGTACCGCTTTTTCGAAAAACAGAATGTTGTTGTCGTGGGTATAGCCGCCCATCCGCATGCCGGTGAATTCCGGTTTATCCAGTTTGCCCGGTAACAGAAAGCTCAAATCCAGCGTGGGGCCGGCGGGTAATCGTTGTTGGCTGCGGGCACGGGCCAGGTCTGCGGCCAGTTTGGTGATGGCGAGGTTGATGGGGGTGTCCCCCAGTTCGCTGCTGGCGGTGGCAATGCTGATGTGAAGCGTCATATGTCGGTACCCCGAATTGTCTGGTTTGCAGGGTCGCTGCAAAGATCGCGCCCGTTTTCCTGGGAGGTGTTGATGGCGCGGATAGGGTAGGGAATGACGATGCCTTCCTCCCGGTAGCGTTTGTGCAATGCCTTGATGAACTCGGATTTTATGAAAAAGCGGTTAAAGTATTCCTGGGCCCGTAACATCACCGTGAAGTTGATGCTGGAACTGTCAAAGGTGTGAAACACGACAAAGGTTTCGTAATCATCCACACCCCATTTGTGTGAGATGAGAATCTCGCGGGCCACCTCCAGGGTAATCTGCTCTACATGATCCAGATCCGAGTTGTAGTGCACACCCACTTCCACCGGTACCGACAGCTCTTTTTCCGGATAAAAATAATTGATGATCTTGGAGTTGGAAAGCGCGCTGTTGGGCATGATGACGGTGTTGTTGGGCAGCATCCTGATCCAGGTGGAACGCCAGCCGATCTTTTCCACAAAGCCCTGTTCACCGGAATCCAGTTCTATGAAATCCCCCACGCGAACCGGTTTGTCGACAATCAGTTGTACGCCGGAAAAAAAGTTTTCCAGGGTGGGTTGCAGCGCCAGCGCCACCGCCAGGGATGTAATGCCGAGGGAGGCAATCAAGGGCGTGATGGAAATTCCCAGTGTCCCCAGCATGATGAGTCCACCAATGCCGAACACAATACCGCGGGTAATCCCCATGAGGATGCCCTTGCTGGTTTTCAGTGCCTCGGAGCGGGTGGTCTGTTGTTGCAGCAGCCCCGAGAGGAAACGGTCGGCGAACAGGATGATGGCGACGATGATGAGAATTTTGGCCGCGCCGGACAGGATGGGCTGCAGGCTGAAGGTTTCCGCTTCGAAGGTGATTAGCAGGTATTCCAGAAAAAACAGGTGCAGCAGCAGAATCAAAAGTGTCAGCGGCAGATGGAGGGCGCTGATGAGCAGGCTGTCATAATAAAATCGGGAGCGGTCGGCGATGCGTTGCAGTCGATTCAGGGTCAGGCGTTTGATCAACCAGACCAGCACCAGGGAGACAAGGCACAGGGTCACAGCCGGTGGCCACCCGGATTGCAGGAAGGCGAATAGTTCGGCTTTGTTCATAAACAGTCAGGGTTCCCGGCAACGGATAACCAAGAGACTGCAAATACTATTCCGCGCTAACTGCCTTCCCTAAATCCTTGTTTTTCGGTGTTTGTCCATGGGTTTGAAGGTTTGCTGCGTGCATTAAGGTGCAGACGCAACCGCCGTGCACCATGCTCTACCCGGCGGCAAGTGCCGGGGTCTCGGTGTAGGGTGGTGCCCCTGTTGACCCTGCAGCCAACGCCTGCCCCCGGCGGTTGATGATCTGCATAAAGGGCAGCACCGCCTCCATGGCCTGATCGTAGATGAACCAGGCTTCTTCCGGATCACGCTGGTTGAGTTCATTGATCTCACCCAGCAACAGGTTCAGCATCTTGTAAACGTTGTCGATGTTCATCAGCAACCAGCTGTCGTTATCCACGTAGCGATCGATGTAATTGACGAGGCGATCAAAGGTGCGCCGCAGGATCGGAAATCCGGTTTTCGCCTCTTTGCGCTGGGAAAACACCAGATAGGCCTCGTACGCGGATTCCACACAGCGGCGGGGAATGCCGTTTTTCTCCTTGAAGCGCTGCTGATACTGATCCCACGCACCGGGGAACGCAGAGTGAAAATCCGATTCACTTTTGATGCTGAATAATGGGTCCAGGGTGTAGACCAATGCCTGATAGGTGTCCGTCAGAGGGGCCACGACACTGGCCAGCGCCACCTGAAACTCCGCTTGCGGAATCTGGCTGATCAGGGTCTGCTGGATGGCCGCCAGCTCGGTGGCCGTGGTGGCGATGCTGGCGGCTTCTTTACAGAGTGTGAATTCCAGTTTGCTGGTGAGGGGGGTGACTGGCATGCTGCGTTCTCCCGCTTGTGATTCAGGTGAGGTCGACGGTTTCCGCGATGCAGGCGCTGTCTTTTACCCGGTGCAGGGCGTTGTTGAAGACCATATCGGATTCAAACAGGACGCTTTTCACCAGCACTTGTCCGGAATTGTTTTTGATGACGAAAAAGCTGTCACCGTCCGGCGTCTTGCCGGCCCCGATTTGCGGGCTCATCAGTGAGCCCACCTGAACGTCCTTGATGGATTGCGCGGCGTCTTCCTTGGATTCATACTCGCCGCTCATCAGCAAGCGGGTGCCTTCCTTGTCGAAAAATTCAAAAAAGAACAGTTGATCCGCGTTTTTGCAGAGCTTGAAATGGGCGCCGGCCATAGTGATCTCCTCGCATTGAACGGTGGTTTCCAACGTTGTCGTGCAACGACGGTTTTAATAACGGCTATAAAGTGGATAGCAATTCGGGTGCCATGGGGAATGGCCCGAATCCAAGGGAATTTGGTGGTGTGTATGGCGATATTGTCGGCTTTGCGACAGGGACGGTGAGCCCATTGTCTGATTGCCGACGGTTACCTTGGGCTGATGGCGGTGCCGGTGGTAGCGCTGGTGGCTGTACCGTTGATAGTGCGTGCAGTAATAGACGGTTGGCGCAGGATTTGCTGAAACCGGAGTGTGTTCCCGCAGGTGTGAAACCCCAATGAACAAGCTCATTCCCTCCTTCACTGCTTCCTCCACTGCTTCCTCTGCCATAGACAGGCTGTCGGTCATGTCGGACTTCTACCCGCGGGCGGAAAGTGAAGAACTGTATCAACGCCTGCGCCAGCAACAGACGTGGCCGGACAACCATTATGAGATCGCCGGCCGGCGCTTCCGTTTACCGCGTTTGCAGACCTGGCATGCGGATACGGGCATTGTCTACAGCTATAGCAATAACCTGCTGCAAACACGTCCCTGGACGGCACTGCTGCTCAGCATCCGGCGGCGGGTGGAGCAGCGCGTTGGCCACCGGTTCAACGCGGTACTGGTGAATTACTACCGTAATGGCGAGGACTATGTGGGCTGGCACAGCGACGATGAGCGGGAGATGGGTGCGGCGCCGGTGATCGCCTCGCTCAGCCTGGGGCAGGCCCGGGTGTTTGAAGTGCGCCCCCTGGGCAATGGCGCATGCCGTTCCGCCGCGGCGGGCAACGTACAATCCCTAACGCTGCATTCCGGTGATCTGCTGTTGATGGAGGCGGGGTTTCAACAGCATTGGGAACATCGGGTGCCGGCGCAGGACGCAGTGACGGGTGGGCGCATCAATCTGACGTTTCGTTACGTATTGCCGCCTTAGGGGGTGAGTGGTCTTGAAAGTCCAGGAGGGTAAGCAGGCGCAATAAGAGTGGGCTATTTTGCGTTCTTTTTTTTAGAGGTCAGGTAGCCCTTACTAAACACCACTACCCCAACGACGATCAAAGATAGAACAAAATAGTCCCAAAACTGTAGATCACTGAACATTACCCATCCTCACGAAAGCGCCATGATGCGAGGGTTACGCATGATTTCAGCTTCGACCAGCAGCGTTCCGTAAATCCCGTTACTGTGTAGAAAAGCGGAAACGCTTTGCGGCGTCGCTCTCTTACTGGCGGTTACACATATAGAATTGTCAATAGCAGCCATCATCATACTACCGGCAGCCACGCCTGCATACCCGGCAGCGCCTATGGCAGAAAGGGTAACGATGACTCCTCCAGCGCCCACCTCTGCGATTGACAAGGCCGCCGCTGCACTAATGCCAGGGTTCAGATTTGCCGCGGCCACCAAAGCTCCCACTGTGGTTAATGCTTTGTCATAAGTGTCGAAAAAACCACCAGGGACAGGCGCCCCAAGGGCATTCATTCTCTGTTCAAAGGCGCTGTACCAACTGCATTCACTCATCGTCTTGCTTCCTCCATGAAATATCTATATAGACGAGTACAGCTAAAAAATTCCATGGTTTGATAAGTGAATCTGATAGACCAAGGAGGGTCTACATGAAGTATGGGATGTTATGTCGTGCTGCCGTCATTAATTACTTTTGGGGGCAGGGTACTGCCACTCCTCAGTCCGTGAATGAGCAGGCCGCGCTGGTTGCTTATGAGGCTCTAGAGCAAGCCAATGTGTGCTCCGATTCCATGGACTTAGTCCCTCGTCCTACCTATGGCGCCGCTAACGTCAAATGGGTTGTGAAGCAGGTTGCCAAGATCGGCAAGCGTGTTATGTCCGGCGATACGGCAATCTATAACGCTTGCCGCGGAGCTGTTGGAGTCCGCTATAAGTCAAAATTAAATGAAGCATTGATGGGGATTAAACATGAACGGATGTAAGCAAGCTTTAGTGGCTTTGCTGTGCTCGTTGGTCGCCGCGGGGTGTATGGCAGACGATTGGGTTTTACTTTCTTATGCCGGGTTGAATTTTTCGGTGCCCCCTAGCCCACAGGCTATGGGTGTAAAAGGTGATGACAGCGATTTTTTTGTTGTGCGTTATGGTGCAGAAAAGAGTAAGCAATATGTGGCGTTCACCCGCTTTCTGGCTGAGCCACAATATCAGTGCGATAGCATCGAGTTCGTGCGAGCAGCTTTAGGCGAGTTGAAAAAGACCGAATGTGATCAGCAGGAAGTGACTATGTTCGCGAAGGTATTTGCAAATGATAAAAAGCACGGGCTGTTGAAAAAGGAAAATATGGATGTGTTCTACAGCGAGCTTGATGATTCCTATTTCTTATTTGTGGTCACCCCGGATAAAAGCGTTATTAAGATCGATAGTGATTTCCTGTCAGAAGCCGATATGAAGAGAGTAATAGGACTATAAACAATCTCGCTAGACTGTTCGTATCCAGAAGCCGCCAACGTGATTGTCAGTTTGCGCGTTCTGCATGAGCTGCAGCCGGATAGGCCGGAGGAAGATGGTAGTAAATTGATCACGTCCAACCTGGTCGATGTGTTGCAGGCGCAAGCACAATACGAGCAATTACCGGAAGGTGTTCGGCAGCAGCTTGACTCGATAAAGGCGCTGCAGGCTCCATTCAAAATGATTGAATCGGCTCAGGCTTTGGGTTTGTAGTCCGCTGGAAATGACTTTAGGAGGCAGGCACTACCTGCCTCATCCACAACGGATTATCCCTTAAGACTTCGCCGCCAGGGGCGTCACATTGGAGGTGGATTCCTCCGCGCTCACCTGTGAAAGTGCTTCCGGCTTGCCTTTGCAGGCAGCCATGATGAGTTCCTTGTTTCTGGATAACAGCAGTCCCAATTGCTCGGCGTCCTGCTCTTTGATGCTGCTGGAATGCTGGGTCAGTAGCTCTGCAAAGGCCTCGGCCAGTTCCAGCATTTTATCGTGGGCGTCTGCATCTTTTTTATCACTGAACATACTGCCATCTCTATCGCACTTCCACATTGCCACAACAGCCATGTATCACCTCGTGGAGTTTTGGTTGAATGTACGCTAACTGTATATGCATACAGTCTGGTTGGCAAGTGGTCAATGCAAACAACACTTCTTGAATTTCTTGCCGCTGCCACAGGGGCAGGGGTCATTGCGGCCCACTTTGGGTTGGTCATACTGCACGGTCTGCGGCGGTGGTATAAATTCTCCGGGTTCGTGCATGCGTTGTTCCAGCCAGTAGCCGTGGAGGATCTGCGCCGCCGGTTCAATGGCGCCGATCATGGTTTGGCGGGTTTCCTCGTCCAGCTTTTCCAGTTCCTCTTCCATGTCCGGGTCGGTGTGAATGCCGATGGCCATCAGGTATTTTTCATATTCCTGCGGCAGTTGCTCCCAGCCGCCACCCACCGCCATGCCGCGCAGGTAACCCAGGCACCAGTCGTCCGGCAGGCGCTGGATGTCACCATTTTCTTCGATCTCCATGAAGATGGCTTCAAATTCCTCGTTAGCGTCCATCAGCATCTCGATGTTGCTGTTCATGTGCTGCATCACCAGCGACGCAAAGCGGCTGAATTCGTCGTCGCCTTCCCAGTCAGTGGATTCGTCTTTCTCATCCGACGACCAGATGGCCGGCATCCACTGGCTCGGTAACACCATGTTGGGGCCGGACACCAGGGCGGTCAGAAAGCCGTCCAGTTCGGATACGTTGAGGATGGAGGAGTCGGTGGCATACTTGTGCAGCATGGCATCGACAAATTCCAGTTCGGTTTGATTCAGGGGTTCACTGCTGGCGCTAAACATAGGCTTCACTCAATATTCTGGATCTGTTCGCGCATCTGCTCGATCAGTACTTTTAATTCCACCGCGGCCTGGGTGGTGAGGGTGTTGATGGATTTTGAGCCCAGGGTGTTGGCTTCCCGATTCAGTTCCTGCATCAGGAAATCCAGGCGGCGTCCCACCGCACCACCCTGCTTCAGGGTGCGGCGCACTTCTTTGACATGGGTTTCCAGCCGGTCCAGCTCTTCGTCCACATCGGTTTTTTGCGCCAGGTAGACGATCTCCTGTTCCAGGCGATCCTGATCCACGTTGGCGCTGATTTCCTCCAGCCGGGCTTTCAGTTTTTCCTTTTGCGCCTGCAGGATCTCCGGCAGGTGCTGGCGCACGATGGCCACCTGTTGGTCGATGCCATCCAGGCGTTCACCGATGATGGTGTTCAGCACCTGGCCTTCCCGCTCCCGGTTGGCGATGAATTCCTTGAGGGCCTCTTTCAGCAAAGACAGCGCTGCCTGCTGGATTTCGCTTTGATCGGTTTCCGGTGTCGCCACCACGCCAGGCCAGTTCAGCAGGCTGGTGACCGACAGGGTGCCGCTCTCGCCAGTGAGGTTACCCAGTTTGTGGGCCGCTTCCAGCAGTTGTTTCACGAAGGTTTCATTGATTTCCAGGCTGACGGGGGTGACGTGTTCGGATTTGAGCTTGAGGGTGCATTCCACCTTGCCGCGGCTGAGGCTGTGACGCAGGGCCTCCCGCACCGGGTTTTCCAGGTCCCGCAGGGTATCCGGCAGGCGCGGGTGGACTTCCAGGTAGCGATGATTCACCGAGCGCAATTCCCAGGACAGGGTTCCCCAGGGGGCGGTGTGTTCCTTGCGGCTGAAGGCGGTCATGCTGCGAATCATCAAGTGGGCTCCTGGTTGGCACTGGGCGTGGGGCGGAGGCCCATTCTAACCGAGTTTGCCGGTGGCAACCTAATATCGGTGATAATGTGCTAAATCCACGGCGTTTTTCAGTATACTGTGCGCCCTTATAGAGACATGAAAACTAGAAACACGAAACTGACCATTCAAACAGTCAAGGAGCCACACCATGCGACCCAGCGGACGTCAACCGGACCAGATGCGCGACGTAAAGATCACCCGTGAGTACACCTGCCACGCGGAGGGTTCGGTGCTGGTGGAATTCGGCAACACCAAGGTGATTTGTACCGCCAGCGTGGAAGAAGGGGTGCCGCGCTTTTTGAAAGGCCAGGGCCAGGGTTGGGTGACCGCCGAATACGGCATGCTGCCCCGGGCCACCGGCACCCGCAACCGGCGTGAAGCCGCCGGCGGCAAGCAGGGTGGCCGCACTCTGGAGATCCAGCGCCTGATCGCCCGCTCCCTGCGGGCCGCCCTGGACCTGAAAAAAGTGGGCGAGAACACCATCTATGTGGATTGTGATGTGATCCAGGCCGACGGCGGCACCCGCACCGCTTCCATCACCGGCGGCTGCGTGGCTCTGGTGGACGCCCTCACCCACATGCTCAACAAGAACATGATCAAGGAAGACCCCCTGCAGCGCCTGATCGCGTCGGTGTCGGTGGGTGTGTACAAGGGCACCCCGGTGCTGGACCTGGATTATCCGGAAGACTCCGGCGCCGAAACCGACATGAACGTGGTGATGACTCAGCACGGTGGCATGGTGGAAGTGCAGGGCACCGCCGAAGGTGCACCCTTCCAGCGGGCGGAGATGGATGCCATGATGGATCTGGCAGAAAAGGGCATCAAGGAATTGTTCGCGCTGCAACAAAAAGCCCTGGGGTGGTAAGCCATGATCAAACCCTACCAGCGAGAATTCATCGAGTTTGCCCTCAGCCTGGATGTGCTGAGATTCGGCGAGTTTACCCTCAAGTCCGGCCGCAAGAGCCCGTATTTTTTCAATGCCGGTCTGTTCAATACCGGCCTGGCCCTGGCCAAACTGGGGCGATTCTACGCTGCGGCCATTGAGGATGCCGGGGTGGCGTTCGATGTGTTGTTCGGCCCTGCCTATAAAGGCATTCCCATTGCTTCCGCCACGGCGGTGGCACTGGCGGACCACCACAACAAAGATCTGCCCTGGTGTTTCAACCGCAAGGAAGCCAAAGACCACGGGGAGGGCGGCAGTTTGGTGGGATCGCCCTTGACGGGCAAGGTGCTGATCATTGACGATGTGATTACCGCCGGCACAGCCATTCGTGAAGTCATGGACATCATCGGCCAGACCGAGGCCAGCCCCGCCGGTGTGGTGGTGGCGCTGGACCGGCAGGAAAAAGGCAAGGCGGAACGGTCGGCGATTCAGGAGGTGGAGCGGGATTTTGGCATTCCCGTCATCAGCATCATCAACCTGAATCAACTGATCGATTATATGGAAGAGCACGCCTCCGGTGCGCTGGCGGAGCACCTGCCCAAGGTGAAAGCCTATCGGGAGCAGTTCGGGGTTCAGTGATCAACGCTCAGTGACTGGCGGCAACCACCTGTCACCGAAACGTCACGGTAACCCCCTAATTTTACGCCTGTCTGGGGTACTATGGCGCTATGACTCAATCCCGTACCGGAACCGACCCGGTGTTCAAACTGGCCCAGCAGCGGGTCAATAAACTGCTCAAAAAAATCCGGGCGGAGGCCCAGGCTTCCGCCACAGATCCCCATACCCTCTCTCCGCCGCTGGTGCACAGCCTGCGGGTGTGTACCAAACGGCTGCGGGCACTGTTGCAGCTGTATCGACCGGTGGCGGGCAAGACGGCCATCAAAGCGGTGGACCAGTCCATTCGAGCCCTGGCCAATGCCTATTCCGGGCAGCGGGATGCGGTGGTGCAGTATGAAACCCTGTGTCATCTGGCAGATCAGTACCAGCAAAGCCACGGCAGCGACATGCAACCCCTGTTGGATCATTTTCAGGCGCGCCTGGACGACAAGGCGGAGTCCGCCAGCCCGCTGCAGCCAGAGGCCGCGTTCATCGCCATTCTTGAACGTTGGCAGCAAAAACTGAAAGGCAAAAAGCAGCCCGACTTTGAAAGTGGCCTGGAGTACGCCTATCGCAAGGCCCGCAAACTGGCCTATGAGGCGGAAGCCTCTGACGATGACGAGGCGTATCACCAGTGCCGCAAGTGGACCAAGTATTACCTTTACCAGTTGCAGATGCTGGTGGACAAGCCCCGCCCCCGGGATAAGGCATTGATCAAGCAGCTGAAGGCGCTGGGGGAGCGGTTGGGGCTGTTTCACGATCGCTGTGTGCTGGAACAGGCGCTGAACCGCATGCTTAACCAAGGGTTGGACCATGAAGCCCTGGAACAGGCCGTGTTATTGATGCTGACCTGGCTGATGGAGCAGAAACGGCAGGATAAGAAACAGTGTCAGGAGTGGTTTGAGGGCGTCTTCTCGCGCCCTCACAATGGCGTCAAGCTGAAGGGCTGAGCCCCTAACCTTTTCAGGCCGCTTCGTTAATCACGTCCTGCAGCAGCAGCTTGATGTCCTGGGGGCTGGCCACCTTACTCAGGAATCGGTCACAACCACACTTGGCAAAGCGGGTGCGCTCCTTCTCGGAATCCTTGTAGGACACGATCACGATGGGCACGGTGCTGACTTCCGGAATGGCTTTCAGTTTTTCCACCAGCTGTTCCGACACCATGTCCGGCAGGGTGGCATCCACCAGGATCAGGTCATAATTCCATTCCTGGCACTTGGCCAAACACTCAAAGCCCAGGGCATAGAATTTGATGTGGTAATTGTCATCCAGTGACTTGGTCAGATAGCGACGGAATCCCAGATCATCGTCTACGCAGAGAATGTTGAACTGACGCGGCATAGGTGCACCTCTGTAATTGCGAGCGGCCGTGTAATTGTTATTCAGCCAATCTCCAATATAGACCTTAAGGCGGGAATCTGCAGACAAGAGTTACGTAAGATTGCAATAATAAATTAATTAGCTTTAGTTATGCCGGGTGCGGCGTTAACGTATTGAATTATATGCTGACTTATCATCAATGGCGGCACAGGTTCAGCCCCGGTTCAGGGGGGATCGGTTACATCTGGGTTAGCGACCTGATCGTCACTTTTGAACCCGGGTCGGCGCCCGGGTACGACACCGCGCAATCTGCAGGCTAGAATGAAGGGAGTGACCCACCGTTCGAGCCCGGGTTGCAAGGCTTCCGGGCGCAGTCAACATCATCTGAACGTGAACGGAAAACAGTGGAGAAGAGGGGAATTTTGAGTTTGAACGTGACCAACCTGGTGATCGGCCTGCTGGGCATCCTGATGGTCCAGTCGGTGTCGGCGGTGAACTTTTACCGTTATGAGAACGATGAGGGGCGCAAGGTGATGACCCAGACCCTGCCCCCGGAAGTGGTACCCCGCGGGTATGAGGTGCTCAATGAACGGGGCTCCGTCATCAAGGTGGTGCCGCGGGCCATGACCCCTGAAGAACTGGCGGCGCAAGCGGAAGTGGACCGGCAGAAGCGCCTGGATGCGGAACAGATGGAGCGGGACAAGCAGTTGCTGGCCATCTTCTCCAGCCCCAAGGACGCTGAGCGGGCCCGGGATCGCAAACTGGAGGCCATCGATGTCTACATCAATGTGACCCGGGGCAATATTGCCAAGCTGCAGAGCGAATACAACACGGCCCAGGCCCAGGCGGCGGCCCGTGAGCGCTCCGGCGAAGAGGTGCCGGAATACCTGGTGTCCAAAATGGAGAGTTTCGCCCGTCAGATCCGGCGTGCGGAGGAGTCCATTGCGGAGAAAGAGCAGGAAAAGGTGTCGATCAGTGACGAGTACCAGCAGGATATTGATCGCCTGAAGTACCTGATGGAGAAACGCAACGCCGGCCGTTAGGCCCGTCGCCGTGGGTTCGGGGCAGCCTCAGGCGTTGGCGCGGAACAGGGCCTGTGCCAGCAGGTGCCATTGCTCGTCCCAGCCCTCCATGGGGGAGCGCTTGAAGCCCGAACGAACATACTGACAGATGCGGCCTTCTGCCGCCGACAGCATCAGGTTAGCACTCTGGGTGGCGCTCAACTGGGTGCGCTTGCCTTCCTTCAGTTCCGCTTCCCGCAGGATCTGCTTCAGCTGGGTTTCAATGCGATCAAACAACTGGATCACCCGTTGCCGCAGGCGATCGGTTTCCCCGGTGATGGCATCGCCGGTGAGAATGCGGGTGATGCCCGGGTTTTTTTCGGAGAAACCCAGCAGCAGGTGCAGGATCTGGCCGCATTGGGTGGTGCTGTCCGGCTCCTCCTTGACGATCAGGCTGATGCGAGAGAACAGGCTGGTTTCAATGAACTCAATCAGGCCTTCGAACATCTTGGCCTTGCTGGGAAAGTGACGGTAGAGGGCTGCTTCCGAGACGCCAACCTCTTTGGCCAGGGCCGCCGTGGTGATGCGGCCCCCTGGGGAGGCCTCCAGCATGTGGGCCAGAGCCTGGAGTATTTGTTCTTTGCGTGAGGCTTTGCGCTCGCTGATGGCCATTGTCAGACATTCTCGCTGGTGATCAGGGTGCCAACTCCAGCGTCGGTGAAGATCTCCAGCAATACGGCGTGGGGAACACGTCCGTCGATGATGTGGGAGCTGGTAACGCCGGCCTTCACTGCATCCAGGGCACATTGGATTTTCGGCAGCATACCTCCGTATATGGTGCCATCGTCGATCAGGGCGTCCACTTCCTTCGGGGACAGGCCGGTCAGCACCTGCCCCTGTTTATCCAGTAATCCTGCGATGTTGGTGAGCAACATCAGTTTTTCCGCCTTGAGGGCTTCCGCCACTTTGCCGGCCACCAGGTCGGCATTGATGTTGTAGGAAGCGCCATCTGCGCCCACGCCGATGGGGGCAATGACGGGAATGAAATCGCTGTTCACCAGCATGTTGATCACCGCGGTGTCCACCGATTCCACCTCGCCCACGTGACCGATGTCGATGATCTCGGGGGCATCCATACCCGGCGCATTGCGGCTGAGCTTAAGCTTTTTGGCGCGGATCATCTGGCCGTCTTTGCCGGTCAGGCCCACAGCCTTGCCGCCATTGTTGTTGATCAGGCTGACGATGTCCTTGTTCACCAGGCCGCCCAGTACCATTTCCACCACGTCCATGGTTTCGGCGTCGGTGACCCGCATGCCTTCAACGAATTCGCTTTGCTTGCCGATCTTTTTCAACAGGTCGCCGATCTGGGGGCCACCGCCATGGACCACCACCGGATTCATGCCCACCAGCTTCATCATCACCACGTCACGGGCGAAGCTGTTGGTGAGTTCCTCGGTTTCCATGGCGTTGCCGCCAAACTTGATGACGATGGTGCGCCCGGTGAAGCGCTGGATATAAGGCAGGGCTTCTGACAGTACCTGGGCGATGTTCAGTGCTTGGTCTTTGCTAAGGGTCATGATCGCTGTCGCCAGGTGTTGTGGCACCTGGCGTCCGGTTCTTATGTTGAATTCTGGTATTTAAAAAGAGATGTTCAAGCTGGGCTCAACGGCCAACAGTTGCTCGCGGAACACGGATTTTACTGTTTCCAGAGCCGCTTCGGTATCCCCTTCGAAGCGGGCCACCAGCACCGGTGTGGTGTTGGACGCACGGATCAACCCCCAGCTATCGGGGAAGTCTACCCTGACTCCATCGACTTTGACCAGATTTCCGCCCTCAAAATTGCCCTGGGATTCCAGTTTTTCCATTATTTTGAACTTGTTCGCATCGGAAACCTGGATGTGCAGTTCCGGGGTGCTGACCTTCTCCGGGAACTCCGCGAACACCTGGTCGGATTCAAAGGGCTCCATGGAGAGGATCTCCAGCAGCCGGGCGGCGCTGTAGATGGCGTCGTCGAAGCCGTACCAGCGATCGTTGAAGAAGATGTGGCCAGACAGTTCGCCCCCCACCACGGCGCCGGTTTCTTTCATCTTGGCCTTCATGAGGGAGTGGCCCGTGGCGCACATGATGGCGCGCCCCCCCAGGTTGCTCACCAGCTCGGCCACATCGCGGCTGCATTTCACATCGTAGAGGATGTCGGCGCCGGGGTTGCGGGCCAGCAGATCCCGGGCATACAGCATCAGCATGCGGTCGGGCCAGATGATTTTGCCGCTCTGGGTAACCAGCCCCAGGCGGTCGCCATCGCCGTCCAGCGCCAGGCCCAGCTCGGCCCCTTCGGCTTGCACCGTGCGGATCAGATCCTGCAGGTTGGTCGGGTCGCTGGGGTCCGGGTGGTGATTGGGAAAATCGCCGTCCACGTCGGCGAACAGCGGGGTGATCATGCAGCCCAGGGCTTCCAGCAATTGATTGGTGAGCGGCCCGGCCACACCGTTGCCGGTATCCACCACCACTTTCATGGGCTTGGCCAGTACCACGTCACTGCAGATGCGTTCCATGTATTCAGGCACCACATCGATGGCTTCGTAGCGGCCCTGCCCTTTCACCAGTTTGCCTTTGTCCAGGCGCTTGCGCAGGGCCTGGATGCGATCCTGGGCCAGGGTCTCGTCGTTGATGACGATTTTAAAGCCGTTGTATTCGGGCGGATTGTGGCTGCCGGTCACCATGACACCGCTTTGGGTGCGTTGGGTCTTGGTGGCGTAATAGAGTACCGGGGTGGGGACCATCCCCAGGTCGATGACGTCGCAGCCGGTGGACTGGATGCCGTCCGCCAGGGATTCGGCCAGCTCCTGACTGGAATGCCGGCCGTCGCGGGCCACCAGAATGGCTTCCTGGCCCGCCTCTTTGGCTTCACTGGCGATGGCGGCCCCCAGGGCGTAGGCCACGTCCTGGTCCAGGGTGTCGCCCACCACGCCGCGAATGTCATAGGCGCGGAAGATTTCCGGTGCCACGGTGACGTCGATGCTGGCCATTTGCGGCTCGGCCACCTGTACGTCTTCCAGTTGCAGGGGGCTGTCGTCGATGTCGGCGGCGGCGCTCAGCAGGTCATGGTCGTCCCCATCCAGGTCCATGTCCATATCCAGCACGTCATCGTTGCGGTAGTTGGGTTCAAAGTCCGGCATGGCGCCTTTGCCACTGGCAGGGTTGGCCGCGGCGGCGGCTTTGGCTTTGTCCAGTTGGCGCGCCACTTTGGTTTCGTAGTCAGAAAGCAGGCGCCCCAGGGTTTGGGCCAGGGAGGCAAATATGCCGAGGGTGAACGGCTTGTCGCTCTTGCCTTTCTGCAGCTGGGCCTGGAGAAAGGCTGCCAGGGCCATGGCGTTGCCTTGCAGGCTGCGATTCAACAGGAAATAGCTGGTGCCGGACAGTGCCAGTACCAGGATCACGGACACCGCCACCAGGATCCAGGCGGTGGTGCTGCCGCTGGCAATGATGTTGGTGCTGGCTGCCGGATAGAAGCGGGCGCTCCAGTGGGGCACCTGGCCTTTGGCTTCGTAGCCCGGGCCGGTTTTGTGCTGGGGGTTGCCGCTGGTGTACATCACCTGGGGCTTGTTGGAAAAGGTCTGGATCACTTCCACATAACCCTGCTCGGCTTTCAGTTCCGGTAAGCTGGCTTTCAGGGCGTCCAGCTCGAAACTCACCAACAGGCTGCCGATGATCTTCTCCCCGCTGCGCACGGCCTTGACGATGGTCAGGTAGGAGCGGTTGTCGTGCTGGTGGATTTCCGGCACGGCGTTGTTCTTCTTGTCGGCCTTGGCCACCATGTCCAGTTGGGCGAAGCTGATGGGTGGGATGCTGGAGGCGTCTTTCTGGGCTTTGCCCTTTTTGAAAATGTGGACGCTGCTGGCGGCGGGAAACAAGGCCTGCAGTTCCTGCTCTCGTTGCTCTACATTGACCCCGTTGCCTTTCAGGGCATCCCGCACCAGGGCACTGTCCGCCATCTGCTGCACGCTGGCCTGGTAGCTCTGGCCCAGCTGGGTCAGGTCATTGACGAAGTGTTCAGCCTGCGCGGTACCGAGGATGGCCATCTGTTTCTCGGCGCTGGGCATGAGCACCAGCAGCAACAGAAGGGCGCCACAGACGGCGGTGACCAGGGCAGAGCCCACCATGGCGGGCAGCATGATGCCCATCAGGCCGGCTTTGACGGTGTGCTGTTCGTTGCTGGTGTCTTTTTCTTTTTTGCTTTTTTTCTCGGCATCAGCCTTGGCGGGCTTTGCTTTCTTAACCATGAGGTGTCCTGCTTAGCGTTGGGTCACGGCCAATCTGGATCGGAAGTGCCGAAACCTTTACTTATGTTCAGACCTTTACCTATTGTTCAGCGTAGCAGTTCTGGCCGACACTGCTTAGGCTATCGGGCGTTTTTGTGCTGTTGTTGGTAGTGGGTGGCGATCAGGGTCACCAGGTCCCGGGCGATCTGTGCCTTGCTGGCCAGATCAATGGCTTGCTGCCCATCCGGCCAGATGACGGTGACTGCATTCTGGTCGCTGTTAAAGCCGATGTCGCTGCGGCTGACGTCGTTGGCCACGATCATATCCAGTCCCTTGCGGGCGATTTTCTGGCGGGCATAGTTTTCCACGTCCTGGGTTTCAGCGGCGAAGCCCACGGTGAAGGGTTTGGGGGAGTGGCTGGCTACGGCGGCCACGATGTCCGGGTTCTCCACCAGGGTCAGGGTCATTCTGCCGTCTTGGATCGTGCCGCTATTATCCTGTTTTTTGATCTTTTGATTGCGTGAATTTTCCACACGGAAATCCGCCACCGCGGCGGTTGCAATGAAAATATCGGTCTGCTTAAGGGCGCCCAGGCTGGCGTCATACATATCCTGGGCGCTGACCACATCGATGCGCTGCACCCGGTCCGGGGTGGGCAGGTGTACCGGGCCACTGATCAAGGTCACCTGCGCACCGGCGTCCCGGGCGGCCTCGGCCAGGGCAAACCCCATTTTGCCGGAACTGTGGTTGCTGATGTAGCGCACCGGGTCAATGGCCTCGCGGGTGGGGCCGGCGGTAATGGTGATGCGGGTGCCGGTGAGCAGCTGGCGCGGAAACAGGCCGGCGGTAAGGTGGGCCAGTTCGGTGGGCTCCAGCATACGCCCGGGGCCCACATCGCCGCAGGCCTGTTCACCGGCGGCGGGGCCAAACAAGGGAATGCCGCGGGCCTGCAACAAGGCGATGTTGTCCTGGTTGGAGCGGCTGGCCCACATGGCCTGGTTCATGGCCGGGGCCACCGCCAGCGGACAGCGGGCCGCCAGGCACAGGGTGGTGAGCAGGTCGTTGCCGTGGCCGTGGGCCATGCGGGCCAGAAAATCCGCACTGGCGGGTGCCACCAGGATCAGGTCCCCCCAGCGGGCCAGTTCGATGTGGCCCATGGCCGCTTCCGCCTCGGTGTCCAGCAGGGTGGTGTGCACCGGGTTGCCGGACAGGGCCTGCAGGGTCAGGGGTGTAATGAATTCCTGGGCCGCCGGGGTCATCACCACCCGCACATCCGCCCCCAGATCCTTCAGTCGTCGTATCAGCTCGGCGCTTTTATAGGCGGCAATCCCCCCGGTGACGCCCAGTACGATGCGGCGATTGGCCAGGGCCAGACGGCTGTCCGGTGGCGCGATATTCTGCTGCGGGCTGTCCTGCTGGGGGGTGTCCGGCATAGTTCAGTATTTCCAGTGACTTATCGTTCGTGGTCAGTGCATGTTAAAAGCCCCGGCGGAGCTGCACAAGCCCCGCTTTCCCGTAGGCTTTTTTTCGGTGCCAACGTCTATCTGTCAAAGTCTGGACAGGAAACAGCACCATGGCAATAACCGATTGGCCTGTGGAGGAGCGCCCGCGGGAGAAGATGCTGGCACGGGGTGGGGATGCCCTCACCGACAGCGAGTTGCTGGCGATCTTTCTGCGCACCGGGGTGCAGGGCAAAAGTGCGGTGGAACTGGCGCGGGACATCCTTGGGCATTTTGGCGGACTGCGCCAGGCCATGGAGGCCACACCAGAGCAATTCAGTGAGATCCACGGCATGGGCACCGCCAAGTGGGCGCAGTTGCAGGCCTGCCTGGAGTTGGGGCGGCGCTATCTGGAGGCGACCCTGGACCGGGGCGAGGCCTTCACCAGTCCGGCCCTGACCCGACGTTTTTTACAGGCTCGGCTGCGGGCCTATCACCACGAAGTGTTCGCCTGCCTGTTCCTGGACAACCAGAACCGCCTGATCCGGTTTGAGGAGTTGTTCAGCGGCACCATCGACGGGGCCTCCGTCTATCCGCGGGAGGTGGTGAAACGGGTGCTGGCGCTGAATGCGGCGGCGGTGATCTTTGCCCACAATCATCCCAGTGGTGTGGCGGAGCCCAGCCCGGCTGATCGCAGTATCACCCTGCGACTGCAATCAGCCCTGGACCTGGTGGACGTGCGGGTGCTGGATCACTTCATCGTCGGGGACGGTGAAGTGGTCTCCATGGCGGAGCGGGGTCTGCTGTGAGGCGTCCACGCGCTGGCGGGCGAACCGGGCCAGTACCTGGATCGCCTTGCGGGCCGAGCGCAACCGGCTCGCAGCCAGTTGGAAGTCATGCCAGCGCCGGTGATAGATCTCCAGGGTAGCGGCGCCGCCGTCGGCCCTGACCTTGTCCGTCAGGCGGGTGGCGTCTGCCAACAGAATTTCATCTTCCCCCACCTGCACCATCATCGGTGGCAAGCTGCCCAGATCCTCATCCAAAAGGGAACGTCCTGGGAACCGGCCCTCATAGTGTTGAACGCTGGTGCGCAGCCACTCCTCCCGTAGCATGGGCTCATCGAGGGCTTTGCTGTAGTGGGTGGCGCCCCTCAGGCTGTTGTCCACAAAAGGGGACACCAGCAGCAAGCCCGCCGGCGGTGGCTGGCCTTCCTGCTTCAACTGCAATGCCAAAGCCAGGGCCAGGCCGGCACCGGCGGAATCACCCGCTAACACGATGTCGGCGGGGCGATACCCCTTTCGCTGCAGCAGTTGATAGGCGGCCCGGGCATCGTCCAGGGCGGCCGGGTAGGGGTGCTCCGGGGCGAGCCGATAGTCCGGCACCCACACGTCCATGCCGGCGGCGGCAGCCAGATGGCTGGTGAGGCTGCGGCAGGTGGCGGGACTGCCCACGCAGTAGGCGCCGCCGTGCAGGAACAGGATCACACCCTGGGCCCCGTTGGCTTTGGGGGCGAGGATCTCCCCCTGCAGGCCGTTCTCCTGGAACGCATAGCAGAGTGCCTTGCGGCTGCCGGGGACGGCCGCAGCCAGCAGGTTGCTCCAACGGCGCTGGAATGCCACGCTGAACCGGGGCCGCATGAAGGATTTGAACCCGAGCCGTAAAAACCCGCGCAGCAGGCTGGCCCTGACGGCTTCCATCCGGCCCGGCTCCAGCAGCAGCGGAGCTGGGTGGTCTGCTGCCGGTCGCTCAAAGCGATAACCTTCCAGGGCACGATGCGCGGTGAAGTAGCGATAGCGCAGGGTGCTGCCGGGCCAATTCACACTGTTGTGGCCGTTGGCGTCCACATACCAGCTTTTGCACCCGTTCCAGACGGTGAGCCGCAACAGTTGCTGAATCCGCTGGTTGAAGCGGCGGAACTGGGTGGTGTCCACCTCCATGTGGGCCACCTGATGATCGCGCATAAAGGTTAGGCAGCGCATGACATGGGCGATCTGGCTTTCCAGCATGTAGATAATGGAATTGTGGCCCAGGTTGGTGTTGGGACCATAGAGCATGAAGAAATTGGGAAATCCCGGCAAGGTGATGCCCAGATAGGCCTCGGCCCCCCGTTGCCAGGCGTCGTTCAGGTTCACACCCTGCCGGCCGGTGATCTGCATGGGGGTGAGGAATTCGGTGGCGGCAAAGCCGGTGCCGTAGATCATCACGTCCGCTTCCTGGGTACGGCCATCGGCGGTTTCCACTCCCGTGGTGGTGATGCGGGAGATGGGGGTGGTGATCAGTTCCACATTGTCCCGTTGCAGGGCTTCCAGGTAGTTGTTGGTAAGCAGGATGCGCTTGCAGCCCACCGGATAATCCGGCACCAGCTGCTCCCGCAGGGTCGGGTTTTTCACCTGTTTTTTCAGCAGCCGCAGAAACGGCCATTTCACCATGGGGGTCATCAGCCAGCCAAACCGACTGAAGGCCAGGCTGCGGGATTCGAAGTTCAGGTAAATCTGCAGACGATAGAGCTTGGTGAGCCAGGGGAAGCGCGCCATCATGCGCAGTTCCAATGGGGAGTAGGGGCGGTCCTTGCGTTCCATGATGTAATTGGGGCTGCGCTGGAATACCGCCACCTGCTGCGCCTGTTGCGCCACTTCGGGAACAAACTGTACCGCCGAGGCGCCGGTGCCCACCACCGCCACGGTTTTTCCTGTCAGGTCCAATTCCGGGTCCCATTGGGCGGAGTGAAAGCGTTTGCCCTGAAACAGATCGATACCCGGAATATCGGGCAGGGCCGGACGGCTCAACTGGCCGGTGGCGGTGATCAGATAGCGGCAGCTGAGGGTGGTCCCGCCTTTCAATTGCACCTGCCAGCGGTTCCGGGTTTCATCGTAGCGCGCCTGCTCCACTTCGCTGCCAAAGCGGATCAGGCGCCGCACATCGTATTTGTCGGCACAATGGTTCAGGTAGTCCAGGATCTCCGGCTGGGGCGCGAAGACGTGGCTCCAGCGGGGATTGGGCTCGAAGGAAAAGGAATACAGGTGGGAGGGGACATCGCAGGCGGCGCCGGGGTAGCGGTTGTCCCGCCAGGTGCCCCCCAGCTCCGTGGCCTTTTCCAGCAGCGTGATATGGCGAAAACCGGCCTGCTGTAACCGGATCGCCATGCCAATGCCGGCAAATCCGGTGCCGATGATGATGACGTCGTGCTGGTCCCTGTCGGTCGGCTGAGTGTCAGGCATGGGCCACCTCCTGATCCGGAGCGGCCCCCTCCGCCATGGCGGCCACCCGGCTGGTGCCGCGGATCAGGTCCACCGCCTTTTCGGCGATCATGATGGCCGGGGCATTGGTGTTGCCCCCGATCAGGGTGGGCATGATGGAGGCGTCCACCACCCGCAAGCCTTCGATGCCCCGTACTTTCAATTCCGGGTCCACCACCGCCATATCGTCCACTCCCATCTTGCAGGAGCCCGCCGGGTGGTACACGGTGTCCACCCGCTGCCGCAGGATGGCGCGGATGTCGTCGTCGCTGTGGACGTCGGCGGTGAAGGGGTCTTCGCTGATCCAGCGGCTGATGGCGGGTGCGTTCATCAGCCGGCGGGTCATCTTGTACGCTTCCACCATGTCCTCCAGGTCCTGGGGATCGGCCAGGAAGGCCGGGTCGATCATGGGCGGCTGTTCGGGATCTTTGCTGAGCAGGCCCACGCTGCCCTTGCTGCGGGGGCGCAACAGGCACACATGGCAGGAGAAGCCCTGCACGTAGTGGCGTTTGCGGCCGTGGTCGTCCACCAGGCCGGTCACCAGGTGCAGTTGAATGTCCGGCGCATCCAGCTTCTTGTCGGTTTTGAGGAAGGCGCCGGCTTCAGCGAAGTTGGAAGTCCACAGGCCGCGGCGTTCCTTGCGATAGTGCTTGATTGCTTGCAGCAGCCGTACGACCCCGCCAAAGGTGAAGCCGAAGGTGTCCATGCTGTTGGTGTGATAGCCAAAGATGAAATCCGGATGATCCTGCAGGTTCTTGCCCACACCGGGCAGATGATGCACCAGGGGAATGTCGTGGCGGGACAGCTCCCCCTGGTCACCCACCCCGGACAACAGCAGCAGCTGGGGGGACTGGAAGGCGCCGGCACTCAGGATCACCTCTTTGCGTGCATACAGGGTGCGGACCTTGCCCCGCTGCTTGATCTCCAGGCCCTTGGCCCGCTTGCCCTCGAACAGGATACGCAGCACCTGGGTATGGGTTTCCACCGTCAGGTTGGGACGCTCCAGGTGGGGCAGCAGGAAGGCCCGGGCACTGCTCCAGCGCTCGCCGTGCTTCTGGGTCACCTGATAGACCCCGACCCCTTCCTGCTCGGCGCCGTTGAAGTCGTCGGTGATGGGGAAGTCGCATTCCACGGCGGCTTGCTTGAAATAGTCGTGGAAGGGGCTGCCGGTACGCAGGTCGCTGACCCAGAGCGGCCCGTTACGGCCGTGGTACTCGTCGTCGATGCGCTCATTGTGTTCGCTGAGGCGGAAGTAGGGCAGTACTTCATCATAGGACCAGCCGGTATTGCCCAGGCTGGCCCATTCGTCGTAATCCCGGCGATGCCCGCGGATATAGACCATGGCGTTGATGGCCGAGGAGCCGCCCAGGGTCTTGCCCCGGGGCTGATAACCCAGGCGACCGTTCATGCCCGGTTGGGGGACAGTGTCGAAGGCCCAGTTGTTGATGCTGGTGGGGCCCATCATCACCAGGCCTGCCGGGATGTTGATCAGGGGGCTGGTGCCGTCACCACCCGCCTCCAGCAGACACAGGCTGATGTTGGGGTCCTCGGTCAGCCTGCCTGCCATGACACAGCCCGATGAGCCGCCGCCCACCACCAGATAGTCGAACCAGTCGCTCATTGTCCCTTCTCCTTATTATTGCTCGGGATCGTTTCTCTCTGTGCTTCAATCTCTGTGATTCAAAGTGTAGAACGAAACTCCGGAGCCGGGCACTGGCCGTATCTGACAATCACCCTGAACAAAACGGGGTTAAGTGTGCCAATCTGGCCGATTTGAAAGGATTTGTTGCTTTTGACCAGGGGGTTTGGTATAAAGCAGCCCCCCGAATCAGGGTAACAGTTTTGAATTAGATAGGTTGTGTCGGACGCCGATATAGCCGATTTGGAGACGAGTAATGGCTAAGGTTTGTCAGGTGACCGGTAAGCGTCCGATCACTGGGAATAACGTTTCACACGCAAACAACAAAACCAAGCGCCGTTTTGAACCCAACCTGCACCACCATCGCTTTTGGGTTGAGAGCGAGAAGCGCTTCGTGAGACTGCGCGTATCTTCCAAAGGTATGCGTATCATCGACAAAAAGGGTATCGAAACGGTTCTGACCGAACTGCGTGCCCGCGGCGAGAAAGTGTAAGGAGTCAGGATCATGCGTGACAAAATTCGATTGGTTTCCAGTGCCGGTACCGGTTACTTCTACACCACCACCAAAAACAAGCGCACCATGCCTGAAAAAATGGAGATCAAAAAGTTTGATCCCGTTGTTCGCAAGCATGTGATGTTCAAGGAAGCTAAAATCAAGTAATTGATTTTTAAGCGGATTTGAAAAAAGCCGGGCTGTGGATAGTAGCCCGGCTTTTTTGTGCCCAATGGTTTCCCTTCGCAGATTAGGTGACCGGCGGGTTCTTTCGAGTTTACCTTTGGCGGCTTTCTGCCACACTTAAAGTGGATGAAATTTGACCGGTTACAGGAAGAGCCTGCATGAAAATATACCTGGCCCGCCAGCCAGTGTTCGATCGCAACCTTAATGCCGTGGCCTACGAATTGCTGTTTCGCAACGGCAATGTGGGGGCTGCAGTCATTGATGACCCCACCACCGCCACCATGCAGGTCATGGTGAATGCATTCTCGGAAATCGGCCTGGAACAGATCACCTGTGGCAAGCCCGCCCTGGTGAACATCACCCATGACATTCTGGTGCGCGGGGATCTGCCCAAGGGCCTGCAATCACTGTTGATTCCGGAAGTGCTGGAAGATGTGGTGGTGGACGGCAACGTTATCCAGGAGGTCAAGAATCTGGTGGACCTGGGTTACAAGGTGGCCCTGGATGATTTCGTGTATTCCGATGCCTGGCGCCCCCTGATCGGCCTGGCCCATTACATCAAGCTGGATGTGATGGCCCTGGGGGTGAACGGGGTCAAGGAGCAGCTGGCCCGACTGCGTGCCTGCGGCAACGTCAAGGGCAAGCTGCTGGCAGAGAAGGTGGAGACCCACGAAGAATATGAGTTGTACCGCGCCTTGGGGTTTGATTACTTCCAGGGTTACTTCATCAGCAAACCCCACGTGATGTCAGGACAGTCGGTGCCGGCTTCCCATCATGTGCTGCAGTCGCTGCTGGTGGAAGTGAGCAAGGACGATTATGACGTGGATAAGGTGGCCGGCATCATCGCTCAGGACCCCCGTCTTTCCTACAAGTTGATGCGGGTGGTGAACTCTGCCTCATTCGGGCTTTCCCGCACGGTGAAATCCATCGAGGACACCATTGTCCTGTTGGGCGCCTATGAGCTGAAGCGCTGGGCGGGCATGCTGGCGTTTTCGGTGGTGGACTCCAAACCCAATGAGCTGCTGGTGACCGCGATACTGCGGGCCAAGATGTGTGAACTGCTGGCCCAGCGTCTGAAGCGACCCCAGCCCGGCAGCTATTTTACCGCCGGTTTGCTGTCGCTGCTGGATGCGCTGCTGGATCGCTCCCTGGAGGATATTCTGCGCCAGATGCCGTTGTCGGCGGAACTGGAAATGGCCCTGCTGACCGGCAGTGGGGATATCGGCCAGGTGCTGTCCAGTGTGAATGCCTATGAAGAGGCGCGGCTTGATCCGTTGCAGGACATGGATATGGATGTGGGGGAATTGGGCGGATTTTATCTGGAAGCGTTGCAATGGGCTGAGGTGGCCCGCAACAGTATGCTCGGGGCCTGATGACCCCGAGCGTGGGTAGCGTCTAGCGAAGGTCGATGGTGATTTCTTCGCTGGCCAGGCTCACCAGTCCGTTGTTGTCGACACTGTTCAGCGTAATGCGATAGCGACCGGTTTCCAGATCGTCGATTTCGTGGAACGTGGTGGCACCGCCGTCCACGTCAACCGTGCCAGAGCTGCCGGTGGTGGCGTTGGTCCAGAGGATGCGATACCCGGCCAGTTCGCTGGCGCGCAGTTGAGAGCCATCCGCACGGGATGTGGGAGCGACCCAGCTGACCGTAATGGAGTGTGAATCCGGCACTACCGTTTGCGCCACAACGCTCAGGGTGATCTGGTCTTCAGCGGTCAGGCCATTCGCGTCCTGCACCCGTGCTGTCAGGGTGTGTTCACCGATGGACAACGTGGTGAGATTGCCCACAGTGCCGTCCAGAGAACTGTACCAGCTGACCTGTCCACTGAGATCGCCGTCTTCCACATCAAACGCATTGGCTTTCAACAGCAGAGCGGTGCCTTCCTCTACCACGTGTCCTGAGGCAGGAGACTGGATGGTGACGGTGGGCGCGTTGTTGTTGCTGGCTTCTTCCACAGCAGACAGTTTGATGGAGGTTTTCGTCACCTCACCGTCACTGTCATAGACGGCGGCATAGAGGGTGTGTTCGCCGGCGGACAGGGCGGTAGTGGCATCGATTTGACCATCCACAGAACTGTACCAGAACACCTTGTTGCTGATGTCGCCGTCTTCGTTATCGATAGCCGTTGCTTTCAGGGTCAATGGGCTGCCAGCCGTTACCGAACTGCCATGGGTGGGGAATACGATGCTCAGGCTCGGCGCGGAGTTTTCCAGGATTTCACTGATGCTGACCGTAATGGTGTCTTGCGCGGTGAGGGCTCCGGAATCAGAAACCAATGCAGTGATGATGTGAGTGCCCGCGCTCAGGCTGGTGTTGGACTGGATGCGGCCATCGAGGGATGAGGTCCATACCACTGTGGCACCCAGATCGCCATCCTCAGCATCGCTGGCCGTGGCTTTTAAACTCAACACCTGCTCGGTGGTGAAGGTGCTTTGATTGGCCGGGGAAGTAATGGCGAGGCTGGGAGGCGTGTTGGCTTTCTCCACCACGGACAATTTGATGGAGGTTTTCGTCACTTCCCCATCACGGTCGTACACGGCCGCGTACAACGTGTGTTCGCCGATAGACAGAACCGGTGTTGAGGTGATTTTGCCGTCGCGGGAGCTGTACCAGAACACATTGTTGCTGATGTCGCCGTCTTCCTTATCCATGGCGTTTGCCTGCAGGGATACGGGGCCCCCTGCTTCAATGGTGCTGCCATTGGTCGGCGCAACAATGCTGAGGGAAGGCGCTGTGTTCTGCACTGGTTCGGTCACATTCACAGTGATGGTGTCCCGGGTGGTCAGGGCTCCGGAATCAGAAACCGACGCAGTGATGATGTGGGTGCCTGCAGTCAGGCTGGTGTTGGCCTGGATGCGGCCATCGAGGGATGAGGTCCATACCACTGTGGCGCCCAGATCACCATCTTCCGCATCACTGGCCGTGGCTTGCAAACTCAACACCTGCTCGGTGGTGAAGGCGCTTTGATGGGCCGGGGACGTAATGGCAAGGTTGGGCGCCGTGTTGGGCTTTTCGATCACGGACAGTTTGATGGAGGTTTTTGCCACTTCGCCGTCGCTGTCGTACACAGCGGCGTGCAACGTGTGTTCACCGATTGACAGAACCGGTGTTGAGGTGATTTTGCCGTCGCGGGAGCTGTACCAGAACACCTTGCTGCTGAGGTCGCCATCTTCTTTATCCATGGCGCTGGCACGCAAATTCAGTGTGGTGCCGGCGGTAATTGTGCTGCCGGTTGCCGGCGACAGGACTGCCAGCACCGGCGCGGTGTTGGTCTCGGTATTGGCCGCGGTATTAGTCACGGTATTAGCATCGGTATTGGAACAGTAGTTGGCGTCATAGGTGTTCTGCGCCCAGCGTTTCAGCTGGCCGTCAGCGGTACAGGGATTTCTGGCTGCCAGGGCCAGGCTCGGGGCGGATAAGGACAGGATACATCCCACAAAAATTGCACTGCGAAAATTCATTATAAAATCTACCTGAAAAACTGCTGGTAAAGAGTACAGGGGCAAGTGTAGGTAGGGTGACAGGGTGTTGATAGGGTAAAAAAAGGTGGATTCTCCAGTTTGTGAAGCGCCGCCATGCGGGTTGTGACCGCTTCACACCGGGTTTTGTGATCTTAATTGTGTTTGGTCAGTAAACCAGCATTTTGCCAATATTCATTAGTGCATTCCTGCGCTTCCCCACAGCGTTTTTAGCACTTAACAAACTTTGTTTTTCAAGGGATTAGGTCACATTTTGTTTGATGGACACGTTCAGCTTGGTGTTGAAACTGGTTTCGAATTGTTTCAGCTTGCTGATGTGCGCTTCCGACAAAGTACGGCCGGCCACCAGCATCACCATGCCATGTTGGTTGATCAGGTCCTGGCTCAGCACCATGCCGGGTTCCAGTTTGTCCAGCGTCAATACCACTTCTTTATCATTGGCCAGCAGTTGGCGCACCGCATCAATGGTGTGATCGAAGGCGGTCACCACTTCCGGGTCGTAGCGTTTTCCGGCTTCCTGTTTGATGAACTCATGGGCTTGCGCGTCCGCCAGTGCCTTGCCCAGAAAATTGGTGGGCAGCAGCAGATTGTCGTAGTCGTTGGCCACCGCCACAATGCGTGCCCCCAAGGGGATATCGCTACCGGAAAGGTGGTCGGGGAAACCCTTACCGTCAAAGCGTTCGTGATGATGGCGGACGATGGCGGCGGCTTCCCGCATCGGGTCAAAGGAGAGCAATGCGCTTTCCCCCAGGATGCTGTGCTGTCGGTAACGCTTGATCTCAAGCTGTGTGAAACTGTCCGGTGCTTTGGCGCGGATGGACTGCTCCAGGCCCAGTTTGCCGATGTCGTGCAGCAGGGCGCCCACGAATATCTGGCGCAAGTCCCGGTCTGGCAAGCCCATGGTTTCACCGATCAGTTTGGCGATGTTGGCCACACGAGTGGAATGATTTTTTTTGTGGCGCTCGTTCATTTCGATCAGGTGGCTCAACAAGGGTACCGATTGGTAGTAGCTTTCCTGCAACTCTTGATACGCCATATCCAACTGCTGAGCGGTTTGCTCCAGTTCAGCGGTGCGATTCTGGATAATGCTCTCCTGGTTTTCGGTCAGGCGCTGCAGTTCAGCCCGCTGTTGTTCCTTGATCTCCACCAGTTGGCGGTTGTGTTCCCGCAGGCGTTTGACTTCCAATGCTTCGCGCACCTTGGACACCAGCTGCTCATCATCCCAGGGTTTGGATGCGTAGTGGGAAATGCGGCCATCGTTGATGGCGCGGATGGTGGACTCGATGTCGGCGTAGCCGGTCAACAGGATGCGAGCCATGTCGGGCCAGCGATCTGCGCAGCAGGCCAGCAGGGCGGCACCGTCCATGCCCGGCATGCGCATGTCGGATACGATGACGTCCATGGCGGCTTCTTCCAGAATCACCAGCGCAGCGTCGGCATTGGCGGCAGTGGATACGTCGAAGTCCTCTTCTTCAAACAGGCGCTCCAGGCTCGACAGAATATGAGGTTCGTCGTCCACAATCAGGATTCGGCCGGAGGCGGGCGTTACGGCGTCTTCGGTGGTCATATTAAGCGGCCTGCTCTTTGTTGGAATTGCGGGAAATGGGCAGTATGATCGTGAAGGTGGTGCCAACACCGGGGGTGGAATCCACCGTCAGGTCGCCATGGTGCTTCTTGATGATGCCGTAAGAGAGTGAGAGCCCCAGCCCGGTGCCTTTGCCAACCTCTTTGGTGGTGAAGAACGGGTCGAATATTTTGCCGATGACCTCATCGGGAATGCCGCAGCCATCGTCCTGTACTTCAATCATCACTTTGTTGTTTTTGACCGCGGTCCGGATGATGATGTTGCCGTTCTGTTCCATGGCGTGGGCGGCGTTCACCAGCAGGTTCATGATCACCTGGTTGATCTGCGATGGCACGCACTCCACATTGGGCAGTTCACCGTATTCCTTGTGTACCTCTGCCTTGTATTTGATTTCGTTCCAGACGATGTTGAGCGTGCTGTCGATACCGGCGTGCAGGTCGGCCCACTGCCACTCGGCTTCATCAATGCGAGAGAAATCCTTCAGGTCCTGAACGATCTGTTTGACCCGCACCACGCCCTCCATGGATTCATCGATCACTGCTGCCATATTGCGTTTCAGTGAATCGTATTTCTGGGCTTTTTTCTCCTGTTGCAAACGGGTTTGGGCCTCGGTATCGGAATGTTCGGTAATGATTTCATCCAGCGTGGCGATCAGGGTCATGGCGCGCTCTGCGTATTTCTTCAACATGGTGAGGTTGGAATTGATGAAGCCCACCGGGTTATTGATCTCGTGGGCAACGCCGGCTGCCAGCTGCCCGAGGGAGGCCAGTTTCTCCTGCTGGATCAGCTGGTTTTGTGCTTCTTCCAGCTGTTCGTTCATTTCCTGGATTTCCTGGTTCTTGCTGAGTAATTGGGCCTGAAACTCGATCCGTCCCATGATTTCCTCAGTCAGGTCGCTGTTGATGGCGGTTAACTCGTTGGCCCGTTCCACCGCGAGGGTGGCCAGCTTGCGAATTGAACGTCGGGCCAAAACAAACTGCACACAGAATGACAGGGTGAACACCACGCTGAAAGAGATCAGAATCCATTTCAGGATGCTGGCGCTTTGCAGTGCGTCCAGGGTGCTCTGGATACCCACTTTGATGTGGGTTTTGCCCAGCTGGGATGCGCTGGTGTGTAGGGTCAGGTCCTGTTGGTGGGTGTTGTATTCATGCTCTGCCTGCTGGCCCAGTTGATCAATGATTTCCACATGGGCGTGTTGATCCAGTTCCGGCGTGGCGATGACCTGGGATAGCAGAATGCCGGACATAACGGTAATGGGTGGGGCAGTGGGGTCGAGGCTGAAATGCTGCTCGTGCACAACAAAGTGCTGGTCACTGTCGGGTCGGGTCCAGTTGACATAACCGGATGGGACGGGGGAAAACGCCGCCCGGCTGCTGGCCTCGCGCAATGCTGCCAGCAGTTGTTCTGAATCGTCCAGACCGCTCTTGATGTAGTGGGTTTGTTTGTAGTCGAGTACGGCAAGAAACGCAGTGCGTGAATGGGTTTGCAGCAGTCGTGCGGCGAAACTTTCAAACTCCTCCGCGCTGACATGGGTGGAGGCTTCTATAAATCCCTGAATGGCGTTGGTGTTCTGGGCCTGCGCCGCCAGGTTGCTGGCCACCTCATTGTGAAAGGCGCGTTCGTGGGTTTCGATGATGCTGGATTCCACATGCTGTTCCCATTGCTTGGCGGCATAGAGGGCAAGGCCGGTCATGACAATACCGGCGAACACGATGAACAGCAGCGGTGTGTAGCTGTCCAGCCGTTTGCCCAGGGTGGGGTCGTTGGTGTCCGCCATCATCTGGGCCATCAGAATCATTTGGTCGGTGGCGTGCCGTTCCATGGGCTACTCCAGTTCGCGAATCAGGTTGTCCAGGGTCTCCGGGTCCCGGGTGAGCAGGTCCACGATGTCGGGGTCCACCAGGTGATGGCTGTGGTCCTGCAGCGCACTGCGCACGCGAGACACGCGGTCTTCCGGGTATTGGGCCAGCGTTTCCATAATCAGCCTGGCGGCCGTGAAAATGCGGGCCTCGATGGGAATGCTGTCACCCTTGACTTTGTTGGGCAGTCCGCTGCCGTCGTAATGCTCCTCGCAATACAGGCAAATATTGTGAGTTTGCTTCAGCAGGGGAATCTCGGATTGTTTGAACAGATCACTGCCCATCTTGGTGTGGGAGGACAGGATCACCAACTGATCCCGGGTCAGGCCTTCCGCCGGTGCTTCCCGCAGTTTTTCCGGCAGCGCCAGCATGCCGATGTTATGAAGCTGGCTGGACAACGACAGGTTTTCCGCCTGCTCCTCCGGCAGGTCGCACAGCCAGCCGATGGCCGCGGCACAGAGCCCCAGTCGGTGTGGGTCAATGCGGTTGATGCTCTGGTTGAACTGGGTGAGCCGTGCCACCCGCCCGATCATTTCCCGATAGGCCCGGGCATTGGCTTTTTCGGTGGCTTTGAGTTTTTCATGGGCCTGCTGCAATTGCTGGGTGCGCTGATTGACCCGCTCTTCCAGGGACTGATTGAACGCGTTCAAATCCTGCTGAAAATGACTGATGCGCAGCAGTGAGGCGATGCGGGTCTCCAGTTCCACCGGATCAATGGGCTTGTTGATGAAATCGTCGGCGCCCAGGTAGATGGACTTGCGACGGGTGGTGGAATCGTTGAAGGCAGTCATTACACACACCGGCGGTTTGGGTTTCATGCGCAGGTCCGAGAACCGCTCCAGAAAGCCGAAGCCATCCATTATCGGCATTTTGATGTCCAGCAGGATCAGATCCACCGGGTGGCTTTGCAGCTGGTCCAGTGCCTCCTGGCCGTTGCCGGCTTCGATGAATTCAATATCGTAATCTTCAAACAGGCGCAGTATGGCATTACGGTTATTGATTTCATCGTCCACCAGAAGAATGTGGCTGGTACTCATGGGGCAACCTCCTGTTGCAGGGCGACCAGATCGGCGTTACCGGACAATGCTTCCTGCAGTTGTGGCAACAGGGCTTCACTGTCCAGGTCGGGATACATCTCGCTCAGACAAACCTCGAACGAATTTTGGCTGTCATCACCGGGCGAGGGGTAATTCAGGGCCTGGGCCAGGCCGTGGGCGCAGCGCACCAGTTTCAGTTCGTGCGGGTACGAATCCGCTTCGGCACGGTCCTTGAGCGCATTGGCGATGCAGTGCTGAAATACCTCAGGCAGCCGCCACTTGCGGGCAATGATGGCGCCGGCCTCGCTGAAGATCGACAACAGCTGGCCACGATCCGGTGCGGAGTCCGTGGCCATGTATTCCTCGAACAGTTCCGGCAGCTCTGACAGCAGGACCTGTTTGCCCAGTTCGTGCAGCAGTCCCAGTGCATAGGCCTGGCCGGATTCCACCGGTGGGCTCAGCTGTTTGGCCAGGGTTCCGGCAATCACCGCCGAGGCCAGGGTATGGCTGCGCAGCTGGGTGCTCCAGCGGGGGTGTGGGCCATGGCCACTGGCCTGGTCCAGGGCGGTGGCGTAGATGATGTTGCGCAACTGGTCGAACCCCAATAAGACACAGGCATCCCGCACGCTCTTGATGCGGCCCGACATACCATAGAACGGGGAGTTGGCGATCTTCAGAATGGTGGCAGAGGTGTTGGCATCGGAGAGGATGATGGATTCCAGATCGCTGGCCTGGTTGTTCTCACTCTGGATGGCCTGCAACAGCTCCATCATCACCGGATTGAGGGGTTGGATGCGGTTGATTTTTTCCAGCAGGGCGGCGTCGAATTCAGTCATGGCGGGTGGCTCCGGTACTGGGAGCAGCGATCAGCAGAGTGCCCACATGGCGTACGCTGTCCCCCAGTTGAAAGACGTTGAAACGATGGTCATTGAGGTCAAAATGAAGGTGTTGGGTTGCGGCGGCGGCCAGCTGCGCGGGCAGCGATTCCCACTCACCGCGAAAGGCCAGGGTCGTGGGCAGGCCCAGCAGGCTGGTGTTGGCGTCGGCGAAACGCCGGCGGGCGGCCTGGTTTTCCAACACGATGGTGTCGGCATCGTCCAGGCCGATCACTGCGTAGGGGAAATGTTCCATGGCTTCCTGGTAGACCCGCAGGGACGCAATGTGGAGCTGCAGATTGCGGGTCTTTTCTTCCACCAGCTGTTCCAGGTTGCTGTTCAGCTCCGCCAGCTTGTGGTTAGTGGCCTGCAGTTCGGCGTTCAGCAGCCGGTTTTGATTGGACAGCTCGTAGTAGTCGAAGGCTTCGCTGATGGCTTTCAGCAGCAGATCGTCTTCCCAGGGCTTGGTGAGGAACTTGAAGATGGAGCCTTCGTTGATCGCCTGGGTAATGGTGCCCAGCTCGGAATAGCCACTCAGAATCAAACGCACCACGTTTTCGTGTTTGAGTTTGACCTGTTTGAGGAATTCGGTGCCCGTCATGTTGGGCATGCGTTGGTCCGACAATACGACACCGATTTCCGGGTTGGCATCCATGATGGCCAGGCCTTCCTCACCCCCGCTGGCCCGGTATACGGTCATGTCGTCCTGCTCTTCCAGCAGGCGTTCCAATGCATTCAGAATATTCGGCTCATCGTCCACGATGAGAATGTGGCGTTCCATGATGCGACGTCCGTGTTCGGCGTTTTTGGGTAGATTCTTTAACTCTAGCAAAAACTGAAAACATCGCCGCCGCAGTATTAATTAATCCAGGGTCTGCTCCAGCCGCAGGTTGCCCCAATGGTCCAGGTGTGCCCGCCAGCCCCGCTGCACCAGGGTGGTGGAGATGGTTTCCGCCACCAGAGCGGGACCGGCCAGTGGTTGCGACACGGCCAGATCCTCCCGCCAATAGACGGGGATGGGGTCGCTGTGGCCAGCCAGCCGGGCGCGACTGCGGGGGGCGGCAGCAGTGGTCCGGGTGAGAGTGGGTAAGGCCTGCACCAGCGGGGCAGCCTGCACCCGGCAGCGCACGTTCACCAGCTCCAGCGGGATGGACAGGCGATGCCCGTAGCGCTGTTCATGTTGCTGGTGAAAACTGGCTTCCAAGGCTGCCCTGTCCCCCTGCCAGTCCACATTCAGGTAAAAGCGCTGGCCCTGATAGCGGATGTCCAGGGAGCGCTCCACCGTGAGTGCCTCCGCGGCAACCCCTTCCGCTGCGAGGGCGGCCACGCCCTGTTGTTGCAGGCGGTTAAAATGATCGTCCAGCTGGTGCTGGGTGAGGGCGCGCAGCGGTGTTTGCACACCGTGGGACAGCTGGCGGGATTGCGGGGCCACCACCATGCCCAGAGCAGACAGGACGCCCCCCTGATTGGGCACAATGGCGTGTTTCATTTCCAGTGCCTGGGCCAGGGCGCACACGTGAAGACCCCCGGCGCCACCGAAACAGCACAGATGAAAGTCGTCGAGATGGTGGCCCCGCTCGATGGAGATCACCCGCAGGGCGCGCACCATATGTTCATTGGCGATGTCGATGATGCCCTGGGCGGTGTGTTCCCTGGTCAGCCCCAGGGGGCGGGCCAGGGTGTCCACCGCCTGTTGTGCGGCGTTCAGGTCCAGTTGCATATTGCCGCCCAGAAAGTATTCCGGTTGCAGGCGCCCCAGCACCGCATTGGCGTCGGTCACCGTAGGCTGACTGCCGCCCTTGCCGTAACAGGCCGGCCCCGGTGCGGCGCCGGCGGATTCCGGCCCCACCTGGAGCAGTCCCCCGGCATCCACATACGCGATGGAACCACCGCCGGCGCCGATGGTATGCATATCCACCTGAGGTACTGCCACCGGCCAGGGGCCGATGCGGCCTTCACTGGTCAACTGAATGCCGCCGTCAATTAATGCCACGTCGGTGGAGGTGCCACCCATGTCAAAGGTGAGCAGTTTGCCCAGCCCGGTTTGGCGGGCGATGAACTGCGCGGCCGCCAGGCCACCGGCCGGCCCCGACAACAACATGTCCACGGCCCGCTGCCCGGCCCGGGTGGCGTCCATGGTGCCGCCGGTGGACTGCATCACCGACAGTGGGCAGGGGGCGACGCCCGCCTGCAGTCGCTGCAGGTAATGGCTGACTTTGGGCCCCAGGCTGGCGTTCAGCCAGGTGGCGATGCCGCGTTCGTATTCGCCGGCTTCGGCCAGTACCTGATGGGACGCGCTGACAAACCAGTCCGGCGCCAGGGCCTGTTGGATGGCCTGTTCCGGTGCCGGATTGAGGAACGAAAACAGCAGGTTGATGGCCACGGCTTCCACCCCGGCCACACGCAGCTGCTCACGCAAGGCGGCCAGGTCATCGGCGCTGGGGGCATCCAGTTGGGTGCCGTTGCGATCCACGCGTCCGGGCAATTCGAAACACCGGTCGGCGGGCACCGGAATGGGTTGTGCCGTGGGTTGCAGGTTATACAGTTCGCGCCGGGTCTGGCGGCCGATGGTGAGCAAATCCTTGAAGCCAATGTTGGTGACCAGGGCGGTTTTCACGCCCTTGCCTTCCAGGGCTGCATTGGTGGCCACGGTGGAGCCGTGAATCACCGTGAGGGCACCGCTGCGTACAATTTCGTCCAGCCCCAGTTCCTGAATCCCCTGCAGGATGGCCCGCTCCGGTGAGTCCGGGGTGGACAGTACCTTGTGAATGCGCAGGGCTCCGTCCTGCAACAGAACAAAATCGGTAAAGGTGCCGCCGGTGTCGACCCCCAGAATCGCGACCTGCGGGAGGGTGCCGGGATGGGATGGCTGGGTCATAGGCATCAAACACTGGAGTGGTGGTCAGTTGAGGAAAGCGCCAGTGTACCGCAATGGCAGCCAAAGGTTGAAGAAGGCCGCTGCACACCGATACACTGGCCGCACTTTAGACCTGATACCTCACCTTGGATCGTGACATCGAAGTAGTTATGCCAGAATTACCCGAAGTGGAAACCACCCGCCGTGGCATCGAGCCCCATATCGTCGGCAAGCGCGTCAAGGCATTGCACGTTCGCCAGCCCAGGCTGCGTTGGCCCGTACCGCCCTCCATTCATGAGGCGGAAGGCAAAAAACTGAAAACGGTGGAGCGGCGGGGCAAGTACCTGCTGTTCCGTTTCAGCAGCGGCACCATCATTGCCCATCTGGGTATGTCCGGCAGCATGCGCATTACGGCACCGGGTGAGCCCCCCATGTTTCACGATCATGTGGATCTGGAGTGCAGCGACGGCACCACCCTGCGCTACTGCGACCCGCGCCGGTTCGGTGCCTGGCTCTGGACCCGGGAGGACCCGCTGCAACATGAGCTGATTGTGAAGCTGGGGCCGGAGCCCCTCACGGACGCCTTTAATGTGGATTACCTGGTGGCCAGGGCCAAAGGCCGCAAAAGCAGTGTCAAAACCTTCATCATGGACAGCCATGTGGTGGTGGGGGTGGGGAACATCTACGCCAATGAGGCCCTGTTCATGGCCGGGATTCACCCCAAGCGGGCGGCGGGGCGGGTCAGCCGGGCGCGCTATGAAAAGCTGGTGGCAGCCATCAAGGCGGTGCTGGCGGCCTCCATTGAAATGGGAGGCACCACGTTGCGGGATTTTGTGGGCGGTGACGGCAAGCCCGGCTATTTCAAGCAGACCCTGCGGGTCTATGGCCGCGGGGGGCAGCCCTGCCTGGCCTGCAAAACCCCGTTGACCGAAATTCGATTGGGGCAACGCTCTACCGTTTTCTGCAAACTGTGCCAGACTTAAACTACGCTGGCGCTGGCAAAATGACCGCGAAAAGTTGATCCAGTACAAAATCCACTGGAAAAAGGTGGCTCTGTGGGCGCCAAAAGTGGATCGTTTCCCATTTAGGGAATACACTAGAATAAAGCACTTAGGTGGCTACCTTCGAGAAAATTATAAAGAGGAAAGATTATGCGCAGCCTGAAGAGCACTTTTAGATCCGTGATGGTGGCCCTGTCCATGGCCCTGTTTGCGGCGGCACCGGCAGTATCCCAGGCGCAAACGGTGACGGATCGGCCCAGTGGTCTGGAAATGACCGGTGATGTGCTGTTGGTGCGTCCCCTGACCCTAGTGGCCACGGTCATCGGGACTGGCCTGTTTGTGGTGTCTCTGCCGTTCTCTGCTTTGGGCGGAAACGTGGGTGAAGCCGGCGATACGCTGGTGGTGACCCCGTTCAGGAGCACCTTCCTGCGCTGCCTGGGTTGTTCTGAGAAACATTTGTCCGTGGCCGAGCGCACCGGCGAATAATCCCGCCCTCGAAGGACACGTAAAAGCCCTGCTTCTTCACCGGAGGCAGGGCTTTTTATTGGCTGTTATTCCTCAAACACCTCAATCAGATTCGTATCGAACACCACACCACTCAACTCACAGGATTCCACCACCGCTTTCAGGCGATCGGTGCAGAACAGTGAGGCGGCGTTCTGCAGGCGGGATTTGAAGATGACCTCCTGCTCCACGCTGGCCTGAAACTCCAGGTGGTTCAACCCCAACTCCATCCCATCGGCCTGGTCAAAGGCACAGGCCGCTTTATCTTCCTCGCCAAAGCGCAGGCAATTGAAGATCTGAAAGGTTTCCCCCGCCACGGTGACCGGCAGGAACTCCCCGTAAGGCTGTAAGAGTTCCCCCAGCAGGCGGTGTGCCTTGGGGGACAGCACCAGGGTGGCATACAGCCACAGGCTGAGGTCGGGGATCTCACCCCTGGGTTTGTCCTCAATGGGGGCAAAGCGGGTGTCCGGGGTTTGCCACCAGGCCTGCAGGGAAGCATTGCGTTGGCTGAACTGCACCACATCGTCGAAATCGACGTCGTCCGGCACAAAGGGGAACAGATCCGTAAGCTGCAAATCCAGCTGTTGAAAACCGTAATAGTCGATGCGGATGGCGTAAACCGTCATGTTCAGGAGCCTATGGCGATCTTCGGTTCGTTGTCTTGCAGGATGCGGCCAATGATCTGCAGCTGGGTTTTGATCGCATCCATGTTGCGCAGCAGTGTAACCTTTTGCGACACCCAACGCTCGTACTCGTGGGTGTGGTAGGTGAGGTGGCCGCGGGAGGCAGGCATGGACCAATGGGGGGTGGCGGCATCCTTGGCCACCAGATAGACCCCGTTGGCGGGGTCATTGATGCGAATGCCGTGAATGTGCAGGTGCATGCGGGTCTGGTTGTTCACCACCGGCAGCTTGCCCTTGCCCGGTACAATGTGGTGGGCGGTGTGTTCCGGACTGGGTTTGGGCACCCCTTCGGCGCGCATGAATTTTTCCAGGGTTTCGGTGGGGTGGTGTTCCTCCGCGCTCAGCAGGCTGATGGCTTCCATGCGTTGCTTGCCGGAGCCCTCAGTGGCCTCTTTGCCTTTGGCGCGATAGGCCGCCAGTTGGCCCTGCACGTCCGCCATCACCTGCAGGTGGCCCCGCTCCCGCTCCAGGTGGGCCTTGGCCTTGCCCAGGGCGGTTTGGCGTTGCTCCTGGGTCAGCCCGGTATCCCGTTCCGCTGCGTAGTAGGATTCTGCCATCTCACTGTAGCGTTCCAGCATGCGCTCGAACGGAGACAGCTCGTGGCTGTGGGGAGTGATCCGTACGCCGTTGTGGTATTCCAGTTTCATAGTGATCCCAAATTGCCCTGATGCTTTTTTAAGCATTGTTAACCCGGGCTCCGGGTTCACACAAGGGGGAATTGGCTCACCATAATGTGAAAATTCCCCTTGTCAGTGATGGACCCCGTGTTCCAGCGTGCTTTCTTTGCTCAGGGGCGGCACTCCGGGGGGCGGTACTTGGATACCAGGGTGCCGCCGGTGCAGTCCCAGATGAACTGGTCGTCCTGCAGGTAGGGCACCAGGGTCAGGGTTTCCCCGGCGATCACCGATACGCCGTCGTCGAAGGTGATGGTGATGACGGCGTTTTCGGTCATCACCCAGCTGCTGTAGGTGAACTGACCCACCTCTTCGAGCCCCATGTCGATGGCACTGTTGGGGACGAAGTCGGTACGCTGGATAAAGTCCTCCACCTCCAGCTCGATGTCTTCCGCTTCCAGCAGGGTCTGGTTGACCTGGGCGCGAACGGTGTAATCCTGGTAGGCAGGAATGGCAATCGCCGCCAAAATGCCCACCACCATAACCATCAGGAACAGACCCACGATCAACCACACCCAGGCACTGGAGCCGGATTTGTGGCCGTGTTTCTCATCCCATTTCTCGCGGCTGGTGCAGAGAAACACCACGAATTCCACCAGGGAAACCAGGCTGGGGATCAGGGTCCAGCTGAACAGCAGATAGAAAATGCCCCACCACTGGCCCAGATAGAAACGGTGGATACCCCAGGAGCCGGTGGGCAGAAACGCCAGCAGGGCAGCCACTTCACGGCTGCGGCCCAGGGTGGGCAGCTTGCGTTTGCAATGGGGGCAGACCCGGGCCAGGCGGGGCGCTTCACCACCGCAATGGCTGCAATAGCGGATTTCGTCGGGATGCAGGTGATCGTCCGCCGGGGCGGCGTAGGGGGTGGTGTCTGGGGTGGTGTCGGGGTCGGCATCCTGCTCGGTATCGGCAGCCGGTTCCACCTGCGGCGCCGGGGCGGTGGCCATGGGCTCCAATTGAGGCTCCGGCGGAGTGGCCAATGCAGGTTCCGCCTGCAGTTCCACCACGGCACCGGATTTCTCCAGCGCAGCCCGGTAGCGCTCTCCGGTGGCTTCATCCACCCCGCCCTTGACCTTGTTCGGCGTTCCCTGCAGCAATGCCTGCGCCTTTTCCTGGGGCAGTTTCATCAGATTGGCCAGGCGGGCGGCCACGGCGGTGCGGTCCTGGCCGGGTTGGATGGCGCCGGTCAGGATCACGTTGTAGCGAGGTTCAGACATGGAGTTCCCTTAATGAAATGACAGATCATCAATGCTTCAGTTTGGCTTTCAGGCGTTCCCGAACGGATTGCACAATGGCGTAGAACACCGGAATCATGGGGGTGCCCACCAACAAGGCTGCCAGCATGCCCCACAGGACCGTGTGGCCCAGGGACAGCTGGCTGAACATGCCGGCGCCGGAGGCCAGCACCAGGGGCAGTATCCCCAACACAAAGGACAGGGCGGTCATGCACACCGCCCGGAACCGCAGGCGCCCGGCCTCGGCGACCGCTTCCAGGATGGACAGCCCACCCTGTTCCCGCCGTTCCCGGGCAAATTCCACAATGAGGATGGCGTTCTTGGCCGCCAGCCCGATCAGCAGCACCATACCCACCTGGGCGAACAGGTCCAGGGCGCCCAGCTGGGGAATGCCGATCTGGCCCACCAGCAGCAGGCCACCGATGGCTCCGGCCACTGCGATGGGGACCACCAGAATGATGGCAGAGGGGATCGACCAGCTCTCGTACTGGGCCACCAGGAACAGATAAATGAACACCATGGCCAGGGCGAAGGCGATGACTGCCTGGTTGCCGGCTTTCGCCTCCTGGTAACTCATGCCGGTCCATTCCACCTGATACCCCTGGGGCAGTACCTCCAGGGCAATGCGCTCCATCTCACTCATGGCGTCCCCGGTGGAGAAGCCCACTTCTGTGCTGGCCCGCAATATCGCTGAGCGATACAGGTTATAGCGGGTGCCCACATCCGCCCCCAGAATGGGTTCGATGCGAATCAGGGTGGACAGGGGAATCATGCTGCCGGAAGCGGAGCGTACGTACAGGCTTTCCACATCATTGAGCTCAGAGCGGAATTCCGGGGCGGCCTGCATCATGACGCGGAAAGTCTGGCCAAACAGGGAAAAGTCGTTGATGTAGCTGGACCCCAGCTGACTTTGCAGGGTGGAGAATATGTTGGACAGCGGCACCTGCAGGGTCTTGGCCTTGTTGCGGTCAATGTCCACAAAATACTGGGGCACGTTGGCGCGGAAGGTGGTGAAGGCGTCGCGGATCAAGGGGGACTCATTGGCCGCTGCCGCCAGGGTTTGAATGGCACCGGCCAGTTCCTCGTGGGAACGGCCCTGGGTGTCTTCCACCACCAGTTCCAGGCCACCGACAAGCCCCATGCCGGGAATGGACGGCGGGGGGAAGGTCTGCACCAGGGCTTCCGGTACCTGGTGGTAGGCCAGCTTGTTGATGCGGGCGGACACCGCCAGGGACAGGTCCCTCATGCTGGGCCGGTCGTTCCAGTGTTTCAACACCAGGAAACCGGTGCCGCCGTTACTTTGGGCGGCCCCTGCCAGGATCGAATAGCCGGACAGCAGGGTGGCGGATTCCACCGCCGGGTCCTGCTCGATGATGGTCTGCAGTTTTTCCATCACCTGCTGGGTGCGGGTGATGGAGGCGGCGTCCGGCAGTTGCACATTCAGCAGCAACACACCCTTGTCCTCCACCGGTACAAATCCGGTGGGAATCACCCGGGTGCCCAACAGCAGCAGCCCCATGATCACCGCGAACCCCACGGACATCAGGGCGCGCCGTTGCAGCATGGCACCCACCACGCCGGAATAGCGGCGGGTGACCGCGTCAAAGCCGCGGTTGAAACCCCGGTACCAGCGCGGTTGCCTGTCGGAGCGGCGCAGCACCAGGCTTGCCACCGCCGGGCTCAGGGTCAGGGCACAGACGGAAGACAGCACCACCGCCACGCAGATGGTGGTGGCAAACTGGTTGTACATGACACCGGTGATGCCCGGCAGCATGGCCACCGGCAGGAACACCGCCAGCAGCACCAACGTGGTGGCAACGATAGGGCCACTCACTTCTTCCATGGTGCGGGTCACGGCATCTTTGGTGCTGATATTGGGGTCTTCCTGCAGGTGACGGTCGGTGTTCTCCACCACCAGGATGGCGTCGTCCACCACGATCCCGATGGCCAGGATCAGGCCGAACAGGGTCACCGTGTTGATGGTCATGCCGGTGATCAGCATGACCGCAAAGGTTCCGATGAGGGACACCGGAATCGCCACCGAAGGCACCAGGGTGGGACGCCAGTCCCCCAGGAAAATGAAAGTGATCAGCACCACCAGCGCCACCGCCTGCAACAGGGAGGTGGTGACCTGCTGGATGGACACCTCTACATAGCGGGTGGTGTCGTAACCCACCGCATACTCCAGCCCATCGGGGAAAGTCTTGGCCATGTCCGCCAGCCGTTCCTTGACGGCATCGCCGGTGATCAGCGCATTGGCCCCGGGCAGCAGGTACACGGCCATCACCGTGGCCGGCTGGTTTTTGAAACTGCCGGACACCTTGTAGTCCAATTGCCCCAACTCTACCCGGGCCACGTCCCGCAGGCGCACGATGGCGCCCTGATCGGACACCCGCAGGATGATGTTTTCGAATTCCTCGCGGCTCTTCATGCGCCCCTTTAATTGCAGGGTGTACTCGGTGCTCAGGTTGCCGGAATAGGGTGGGGAGCCGATTTTGCCCGCCGGGGCCTGCACGTTCTGCTCCCGCAGCGCGTTGTTGATGTCGTCGCTGGTGATGCCGAGGGCGGTCATCTGGGGTGGGTTCAGCCACAGCCGCATGGAGTAATCCGCGGTGGAGAACATCACCGCATCGGACACACCGGGTATTCGCTTCAGCCGGTTCTGGATGTTGATCAGGCCGTAGTTGGCGATGAACAGCTCGTCCAGGCTGCCGTCGGGGGAATACAGGTTGATGGTGAACAGGATATCCGGTGAGATCTTGTCAATGGTCAGGCCCTGGTTGCGCACGTCCGTGGGCAGGGACGGTTCTGCCAGCTTGACCCGGTTCTGCACCCGTACCAGGGCCATGTCCGGATCGTCGCCCACGCCGAAGGTGATGGTGAGGTTATAGCTGCCATCGTTGGCGGAATTGGAGGACATGTATTCCATGCCTTCCACCCCGTTCACCACGTCCTCGATCACCTGGCCGACACTTTCCTCCATCACCAGGGCCGAGGCACCGGGCCATTTGGCCTGCACTTTTACCTGGGGTGGCGCTACTTCCGGGTATTCGGAGACCGGCAGCAGGCCCATGGAGATCAAACCGGAGATGGTGATCACCAGGGCGATCACCATGGCGAACTTGGGGCGTTCGATGAAGGTCTTGCTGATCACTGGGCGTTGCTCCCGGTGCTGGCTTCAGTGGCGGGTTTGAATTCTTCCACTTTGACCCGGCTGCCCGGGCGGACTTTTTGCACGCCCCGGATGATGACCCGGTCTCCGGTATCCAGGCCGGAATTGACCAGTACGTTTTCACCCACCCGCTCACCGGTGACCATGTTGATGCGGGTCACGGTGTCGGTGTCGTCCACCGCCAGTACATAGGTGCCCCGTTGATCCACCTGCACGGCGGCCTGGGGAATCATCAGCACCATGATCGGCTGTTTCACCCGCACCAGAGCCTGCACGTACAGGCCGGGGCGCAGGATGTCATCTGGATTGGGAATGGCGGCACGCACTTCCACGGTACCGGTGGAGGCATCCACCCGGTTGGAAAAATAATGGATGGTGCCCACATGGGGGTACTCCCGGCCATCGGGCATCACCACGGTGACCTCGATGTCTTTCACGGTGATCCGGGCGTCCGGACGTTGTGCTGCCAGCAGCAGGCGTTCCGGGATCTGGAACACCACTTCCATGTCATTCTTGCCCACCAGGGTGGTCAGCGGACCGTAGCTGGGGCTCACCAGGTCGCCCACGGAGGGTTTGGCCCGGCCCACACGGCCGTCCTGCGGGGCCTTGATGGAGGTGTACTCCAGGTTCACCCGGGCGCTTTCCAGGGCGGCGTTGGCGGATTCCACTGCGGCGATGGATTCCAGTTCCCGCGCTTCCAGGGTGTCGTACTCAGACGCGGAAATGTAGCCGTCATCCACCAGCTTCTTGCCCCGGGCGAAGTTTTTCTCGGCATTGGATTTGTTGGCTTCCGCCCGAGCCAGTTCTGCTTTGGCTCGCGCCAGGGCCGCTTTGTAGGAGGCTGGGTCGATATCGAACAGCGGGTCGCCGGCGCTGACGTCATCCCCTTCCTTGAAGTGAATGGCAATCACCTTGCCTGAGACTTCCGCGCTGATGTCCACGTCGCTGCGGGAGGCAATATGGGCATTGAAGCCGCGCTGGGGGTGATAGGGCTGCTCGCTGGCTTTCACCACGAACACCTGGGGAATGGTTTCCTCCGGCACCGGCTTTTCGTCGCAGCCGGTCAATAACAGCCCTGCCATCAGGCACGACATCAGGCCCGATAAGCGCCCTTTTGGTTGCATGCGTAGTCTCCCGCTCATTGAAGGTCTCCCAGCAGGGCCTTGCCCAACCGGCGCTGGTCAGAACCGGCTTCCACGTTGCCGTTGTTCATATACCAGCGTATGGCGTGCATGTCGCCGTACTGGTGTCCCACGTCTTTTAAGGTGTGCCCCCGTTGCTCCAGTTCCTTGATCAGGGACTTGCTGAAGGCGTCGGGCTCGTGTTGTACCACATCCGGCACAAACTGGTGATGAAAACGGGGACGGTCCACCCAGGCCTGGGGCCCTTTCTGGTCCAGCGCCTCCAGCATCCCCAGCAGAACCATGGTGATGATGCGGCTGCCGCCAGGGGTGCCCAGCAGGGCGAACTGGCGGTTGTCCTTGGGGCCGTATTCCATGAAGGTCGGGGTCATGCTGGACAGCGGGCGTTTGCCCGGGGCAATGGCATTGGCCTGGGAGCCGATCAGGCCGTAGGCATTGGGGCTGCCGGGTTTGGCGGAAAAGTCGTCCATTTCGTTGTTCAGCAATACCCCGGTGCCGGCCACCGTGATGCCGGAACCGAAGGGCAGGTTGATGGACAGGGTGGCCGCCACCCGGTTGCCGTCTTTGTCGATGATGGAAAAGTGGGTGGTGTGGGTGCCGCTGCCGGTGGCCTTGGGCAGACCCAGGGCGCTGCTGGGGGTGGCGTGGCCCATGGAAATGTTGCTGGCCAGGTCATCCAGATACGTGGCGCTGGTGAGGCGCTGCACCGGCACGGTGACGAAATCCGGGTCCCCCAGGTATTCGGCCCGGTCCCGATAGGCCCGGCGCATCACCTCGATCAGCAGGTGGGTGCGGTCTGCGTCCGTTTTGCCTTCCAGATTGAACAGGGACAGCATGCCAAACATCTGGGCCAGGGCGACGCCGCCGGAAGAGGGCGGTGGCGCGGACCAGATCACGGCATCACCATAGTGGAACTGGATTGGTTCCCGCTCCACCACTTTATAGTTGGCCAGGTCCTCCAGGGTCCAGATGCCACCGTGGGCGTTCACGCCTTCCACCAGGCGCTTGGCCACTTCCCCTTTATAAAAGCCGTCAAAGCCCTTGGCCGCCAGTTCCTTCAGGGTATGGGCCAGGCCTTGCTGCACGATCATGCCGTCTTGTGGCGCGCGGTTGTCCCGCAGGAAAATGCGTTTGCTGGCCGGGTAGCGGCGCAGGGTGGATGCCCGCTTTTCCGCCAGGTGGGTGTAGACCTTGTTCACCGGGAAACCGCCGGCGGCCAGCCGGATGGCCTGGGCCAGGGTATCGCTGAGGGGCAGGGTGCCATAGTGCTGGGACAGGTGGACAAAGGCGGCGGCCTGGCCGGGAATGCCGGCGGCCAGGGCGGTGTTGATGGCCTGGTCGCGGTCCACTTCGCCCTTTTTATCCAGGAACAGGTCCTGATGGGCGGCACCCGGGGCGGTTTCGCGGGCATCCAGCATCAGGGTTTTGCCGTCTTTGGCCCGGTGCAGCATCCAGAAGCCGCCACCGCCAAGGCCGGCGCTGTAGGGCTCCACCACCCCCAACACCGCTGCGACGGTGACCGCCGCGTCGAAGGCGTTGCCGCCGGAGGCCAGGATCTTGATGCCTGCCTCGGTGGCCAGGGGGTGGGCGGATGCCACCGCCGCCTGTTTGGGCAGTACCTCAGCCCAGGCCGATACGGCAGACCATGGGGCAGCCAGCGCGCCGAGTAACACACAGAGCGAAAAACGGAGATGAATCAACATGTTCGTTCCTTGAATGGACACAAAAAAAAGGCCGTGAGGCCTTTTTAGTGGTTCCCGCACCAGAAGTCCAGCCCCGCGGCGTTAACCTTCCGCCTGCAGGCGCTCGTATTTCTCCATCAGTTGCTCTTCACTTTCCACGTGCTCCGGGTCCAGGGGGATGCAGTCCACCGGGCATACCTGCTGGCACTGGGGTTCGTCGTAATGACCCACGCACTCGGTGCACTTGCCGGGGTCGATCACATAAATGTCGTCACCTTGCGAAATGGCGCCGTTGGGGCACTCCGGTTCGCACACATCGCAATTAATGCAATCGTCGGTGATTATCAGGGCCATGGGGATCTCTCTACTTGCTGATTACCATGAGCAGTGTACTGCTCCAGTTGCACTTCATCCACGGATGCTCTGTAGGGGCATTAGCCGTGCTTAGCCTTCAGGGCCGCCAGTACCGGCGCCGGTACGAAGGGGCTCACGTCTCCGTTGAGGCCGGAAATTTCCCGCACCAGTGAGGAGCTGATGAAGGATAGATGTTCAGAGGGCGTGAGGAAAGCGGTTTCAATGCCGGGATCCAGGGCGCGGTTCATGTTGGCCAGCTGGAATTCGTATTCGAAATCCGATACCGCCCGCAGGCCCCGCAGCAGCACATTGGCTTTTTCCTCCTGGCAGAAATGCACCAGCAGCTTGCGGAACCCCTTCACCTCCACGTTAGGCAGGTGGGCCACCACCTCCTGGGCCAGCTCGATCCGTTGCTGCAGGTCGAACAGGGGCTTTTTCTTCTCACTGGCGGCAATGGCCACCACCACTTCGTCGAACAGGTTCGAGGCCCGTTCCACCAGGTCCAGATGGCCGTTGGTCATGGGGTCGAAGGTGCCTGGATAGACGACGCGGGTGTGTGAGGTCATGCTCTGGTCTCGGAATGGGTGAAGGTGGGCGAAGGGTAACGCATGCCTGATGCAAGCTCAACCACCGCACCCCGCATTCAAAATCGGGTTAGGCATCTGCCGAAAACCGCCCTACTATAGACGCTGCAATGGGATGTTGCTGAAATGACTGCAGAAATCAGGAGTGGGCACGGTTTTGCCTGCGGTGCCTATGCTATGCTGGTAAAGACATCCTGGAATCCTGTACTTCGAGCCTTTAGCTGGCGATATGTTTGTTCAAATAAAAGAGTTGCGCAGCGGGCTTGGCCGCAAATTTTTCATCCTGGTATTCCTGGCGGCCCTGCTGCCCATGCTGCTGTTTGCCTCTTTTTCCTATAACTACGTGGGCAATGCCCTGCTGCAGGAAAGCCGCGCCAACCTGCAAAAGGAAGCCCGTTTCTACAGCACTATCCTGTATGAGCGCCTGTTGCTGGTGAGCAGCCAGGTGGCCGCCAGTTACCGGGCACAGACCAGTTCGGTTGCCGAAGGGGGGGTGGAATTCTCCCCCTACAAACGCCTGCAGCGCCTGGAGTGGTCGGAACTGGAGTACCACCTGCAGCACCTGAGCATGCGTGACCAGCTGCAGGCCCGGGAGCGGCTGGTGCGGGGCATGCGGGTTTTGCTCACCAATCCGGACGGCCATGCCATCCTGCTGCAGCCCGACACCGGCGATGATGGCCTGTACCTGGCGGATCTGGACGTGGGCTATCTGTTGGGTGAGAGTGACAATCGCAACCCGGAGTTGAATTACTGTGTGTTTGGCAGCGATGCAGTGCCCCTGTATTGCTCCCGCGCCCATGAGATCAGCCGTAGCGGCTTCCAGCAGATGATCCGTGACCAGGGCAACCGGTCCAATTTTCAACTGGACTGGGAGGACGGCGCTGCCATCCAGCAGGTGAGTGTGCGCAGTGTGTTCCTGGAAAACCAGTTCGGCGTCAACCAGGCTTGGCGTTTATGGGTCAGCCACCCGCGGGCGGATGTGTTCCAGACCCTCGATATTCTGCAGCGGGTGTTGTCGTTGCTGGTGGCGGTGACGGTGCTGCTGGCGGCCCTGGTGAGTGTCCTGCAGATCGGGCGTATCCTGCGGCCCCTGCGTCAGCTGATGGATGCCACCCACGCTGTGGCCAATCGCAATTTCGAGGTGAGCCTGTCCATTCCCACCCGGGACGAGCTGGGGGACCTGGCCCAGGCCTTTAACCAGATGGCCCATCAGATTGGCAAGCAGTTCCAGTTGCTCACGGGCCTGTCCAAGATCGATCAGTTGATCCTGAGTGTGCCGGACCTGGATCAGGTGGCCCAGTCCACCCTCAGCACCCTGCACGAGCTGGTGTCCAGCGATGCCGCGGCGGTGGCCCTGCGCAATCCCGACAACGTGGATGAAATGTGGGTGTTCCATTACGCCAAGGCCACCGGCCAATACCAGATGCTGCAGCAGACCCTGAGTGACGATGAAAGCCATTGGCTGGGGGTGCTGCCCGCCAGCCATAAAGCCTCGGCAACCGATGCCAAATACCTGGGCTGGTTGTGGTCAGAGCGGGAGGAAGTACTCAACGGCAGTTCCTATCTGTTTCCCATCATGGCGGCGGGCAAGAACCGCGGTGTGCTGGCCCTGGGCTGGTCCACTTCCCACACCCTGCCGGAACAGGATCGCGGGCTGCTGAAGGATTTTGCTGATCGTCTGGCGGTGGCCATCACTGCAGTGCGGCGGGAAAAGAAACTCTATCGCCAGGCCCACTTTGATCCCCTGACCCAGCTGCCCAACCGGCAGTTGATGAAAGACCGCCTGGACCAGGCCATCAAGCACGCCACCCGCAACAACAGCGCCGGTGCCATCCTGTTTGTGGATCTGGACAAGTTCCAGCAGGTGAATGACACCGATGGTCATTCCCTGGGGGACCAGATTCTGATTCGCACCGCGGAACGTCTGCAGGTGTGTGTCACCATGGAGGACACGGTGGCGCGCCAGGGCGGTGACGAGTTTGTGATTGTGCTCAACAACATTGATACCCCCATGCGGGCCACCCGGGTGGCGGACAAAATCATCACCATGCTGGGCTCGCCCTTCACCATCGAAGGCAAGAAGCACTTCCTCAACGGCAGCATCGGCATTGCCGTGTTCCCCAGTGATGGCATGGATGTGGATACCCTGCTGCGCAAGGCGGACACGGCCATGCATCGGGCCAAGGCGGAAGGCGGTGGCCAGTACCGTTATTTTGAAGAGGAAATGAACCGGGCCTCGCAGCGCCGGGTGACTGCCGAACACCGCATCCGCAATGCGCTGGATGGCAAGCAGGTGGAATTGCGGTATCAACCCCAGTGGTTCTTGCAGCGTAATGAATTCAGTGTGGAAGCCCTGGTGCGGATTCGGGATGCCGAAGCCGGGCTGTTATGCCCGGCGGATTTTATTGACGTGGCGGAAGACACCGGCCTGATTCTGGATGTGGGGGAATGGGTGCTGCGGGAAGCCTGCCAGCAGATGGCGCGCTGGCGCATGGACAACCTGAATGTGAAACGGGTGTCGGTGAACGTGTCCGGTCGCCAGTTGGAGCGCATGGACTTTGTGTCGGTGGTGCAGGAGGCGGTGGACAGTGCCAACCTGGATTACACCGATCTGGAATTGGAGGTGACGGAATCCATCCTGATTGTGGATTCCGAAAGCGCGGCCCGCAAGTTGGGTCAGCTCAGTGACCTGGGGGTGACCATCGCCATTGACGATTTTGGTACCGGCTATTCGTCCCTGAGTTATCTGCATCGCCTGCCGTTTGACCTGGTGAAAATCGACCAGCAGTTTGTGGCCGGGATCGGGCTCAACAAAGCCAGCGAGGCCATTACCCGCAGCGTGGTGGATCTGGCCAAGTCGTTCAACAAGCAGGTGATTGCCGAGGGTGTGGAAACCCGTGAGCAATTGGATCTGCTGCGTTCCATCGGCTGTGATGCCATGCAGGGCTACCTGCTGAGCCGACCGCTCACCGCGGACAAGGTGTCGGCGTTCCTGAAACAGGTGCGCTCTGAACCGGAACTGACCTGAGCCCCCGTTTTATCTGTCCTGTGCTGCGTCAGACAAACAGCTCGCGGCGCTGGCGTATCTGATCCAGCATGCGCAGGGTCAGTCCCCAAACGGTTTTCTCAGCGTAGTGATAACAGGGCATCTGCAGGGAGAAGTGCCCCTGCTTCCAGGTCAGTGAGCTGCGCATCAGCCGGTCGTTGAAGAAATCCAATGGAATCCACAGCGCATCATCGCACTCGTGATTCAGGTTCACTTCATCATCCCCCTGCCAGTGAAACAGAAACGGCGTTACGATCATGGGTGCATTGTGACGGTGGCTGCGGGTCAACTGATGGGACAACTTGCGCTTGAAGGCGCCGTGATGAAACAGGTCGAGGCCGGTTTCCTCCCAGGTTTCGCGAATGGCCGTGTCTTTCAGGCTGGCGTCTTCCACCTGTTTGCGTCCGCCGGGAAAGGCAATGTCACCGGACCAGGGATCACCGGGTTTTTTCGCCCGCTGAATAAAGAAGATTTCGCAGCCGGCAGACCCCTGTCGATAGAGCACTGCCACGGCGGCCTGGTCAATCCATCCTCCCAGCCTCACGTCGGTCATCCCTCAGTAGATGGAAGGCTCGCCCTTGGGGCGGCTTTTGAAGCGGCGGTGCTGCCACAGATACTGGGCCGGATAGGCGCGGATGTTGTTTTCGATGCACTGGTTGAGCAGGGTGGCGTCCATGACGTCGTCCCCGGTGGGGTAGCCTTCAATGGCCGGTTTGACTTCAATGTGGTAGCCATCGTCCCGGCGGCCGAACAGCACAGGAATCACCTTGGCACCGCTGATTTTGATGAACTCCGGAGTTTTGGCGATGGTGGCGGTGGGTATACCAAAGAAGGGCGCGAACACGCTGATCTTGGCGCCGTAATGCTGATCCGGCAGATAGAAACCGATACCGCCGCGACGCATGTGACTGAGGAACGGGCGGATGCTGCGGTTGGGCACCGGCTTGGTGTAGCGGGCGCGTTTCAGGGCGCTGTATTGTTCGAACAAATCGTTGTGGGCGGGTTTGTACATGGCCGCGGTGGGGTGGCGTTCGGAGAACATGCGCAGACAGAGTTCCAGCGAGGTCATATGGGCGGCGATCAGCAATACACCTTTGCCTTCCGCCTGGGCCTGCTCGATGTGCTCCATGCCGCTCAAATGACAGAGTGGGTCCACCAGGGCGGGCCGGCCCCAATAGGCCAGGCCGATTTCGATAAAGCCGATGCCCAGCTCGTCAAAGGCATCGTGATTCAGCTGCCGGCGTTCGGCTTCCGACAATTCGGGAAAACAGACTTCCAGGTTACGGCGGGTCACCCGGCGTCGTTCGCGGCTGATGGCCCTTGCCAGACGCCCCAGGCCGCGGCCGATGCTGAGCTGCAAGCGGAACGGCAGTTGCGCCACACACCAACCCAGGCCCAGTAATAACCACACGGGCCAGAAACGGGGATGATAGTGTCGGGGTTCGATCTTGTAGGCGCTGCTCATTGCACAATTCTGCTGGCTTCAGTCAAACGAGGCGCCATGATAGCACAGGGTGCGGACGGGGCAGCATTGCCGTGTCTGCCACGTCCGCTTGGGCTTACCTCCACAGAATGTGGTGCTAGCCTTTTAATGCCTGCGCCAGCGCGGTGGCCTGCTTCGCCACCATGCCGTAGATGGACAGTTGCGGATTGGCGCCGATGCTGGTGGGGAAGGTGGAGCCGTCCATGATATGCAGGCCGTCCAGGTGATGGAACTTGCCCAGGCTGTCCACCACGGAGGACTTCGGATCTTCTCCCATGCCGCAGCCCCCCATCACGTGGGCGCTGCCCACCCGCATTTTATTGATGTCCAGGTCGAGGCTGTCCGCCTGCTGCAACGCTTCCTTCAATGTACTCATATAGCGGCTCTGGCTGTGCACCGGCCGCACGGCTTTGGCTCCGGCGGCAAACTGGATCTCGGTCATGGTTTTCCAGGCCCGCACGATGCCTTCCCGCAGGTAGTCGTTGATCTCGTAGTGGATGCCGGGAATGCCGTCATCCCGCAGGAAGATTTCGCCCCCCTGGCTCTCCTCTACAAAGCCGTCCCGCAGCAATGCGATCATCATGTTCAGGTACGGCAGGCGGTTCATCTGATCGGAGTGGGCCTGACCGTGCAGCATGCCGATGGAGGCCACAAAGCCCGGCTGCAGGGGCGGTACTTCCAGCTTGAAGCCGGCGGGGCCGGTGGTGCCGTTCCGCCACTGAAAGTGATCCGAGTACACCGATTGCGGTGCACCGTAGTAGCCGTCGATGCGCTCGGGAAAATCCCCCAGGGTGGCAGGGACCGGGTGCAGGAAGGTGCGCTTGCCGATGCGCTGATGGGGGTCCGGGGCATTGGAACGCAGCAGCAGGCCCGGGCCATTGATGCCGCCGCAGGCCATCACCGTGTGGCGGGCGGTGACGGTGAAGGTTTGGGTACGGTCGATGCCGTTTTCCGCCAGGCCATAGCCGCGTACGCCCCTGACCTGGTCGCCGTCGATGATGAGTTGGTCAGCCCGGGCCCGATACAGTAACTCCGCCCCCAACGCCAGGGCTGCGGGAATGGTGGTGACCAGCATGCTCTGTTTGGCGTTGGTGGGGCAGCCGGTGCCGCAGTAACCCAGGTTCCAGCAGCCGTTCACGTTACGGGGAATGATGGCCCAGTCGTAACCTAACTTGTCACAGCCTTTTGCGATCACGCTGTTGTTGGCGTTGGGCACCATGTTCCATTTGCTGATGTGCAGGCGCTGCTCCATCTTTTCAAACCAGGGGGCCATCTCCTCTTTGCTGAAGCCTTTCAGGCCGTGGACCCGGGTCCAGTGTTCCAGAGTCTGATCCGGTGTGCGGAAGCTGGCGGTCCAGTTCACCGTGGTGGAGCCGCCCACGGCGCGCCCCTGCATGATGGTGAAGCCACCGTCGGCGGTGCCCCGGGTGAGCCCTTCCTGATACAGGCTGCTGTAAGCCTTTTTCTCCTGCATGTCGAAATCATTGGAGGTCTGCAGGGGGCCTTCCTCCAGCATGATCACCTTCAATCCCTGCTGGGCGAAGATTTCCGCTGCGGTGCCACCGCCGGCGCCGGTGCCGATCACCAGCACATCGCAATCCAATGCCAATGGCGCTTCCAATGCCGCGCCGTTATGGGTCACCCAACCGTTGGCCATGCCCTGGCGGAACAGGTCCGGGATGCCCTGCACTACAATATTCTTGCTCATCGTGGTCTCGCTCAGCTGGGTATGTGGCGGGGCGGCCCCGGGTAGATGTCGTCGGTCCAGTTTTCGGGCTGGTCGTAGTACATCAGGGTGGGGAGCTGGGTCAGCAGCACGTAGCCCTGCCGCAGGGTGTTGAAACGGCTGTCCTGCCAGCTGGCGAGGAAGTCTGCAATGTCCTCTGCGCTGGCCTCCTGCCATTGCGGCCAGACGCCGGCTACCAACATGCGGAAAGGCGCCAGGTACAGCAGGTCAAACAGTTCGTGGATCTGCTTCTGGGCCTGGGGTGAGGTGTTCTGGATGAACTGGTCGATATCGATCAGGAGTTGATTCAGGGTGCGTTGACGCTGGGCGGGCTCCGTGGGGAAGTTGCCCTGCAGAACCACGGGTGCAATGGCGCTGAGGATAATGGCGTCCTTTTGCCGCAGATACTGCAGCGACAGGGTCTCGCTGGCTTCACTCTCGACGGTGTGGCTGCTGCAACCCTGCAGCGACCCCAGTGCTCCGGCCGTGGCCAGTACGCTGGAGCCCAGCACACCCAACTTGAGGAACGCGCGGCGATTGAACGCAGGTTCGTTGTATTGGTGCATGGTGATACCTGTTTTTTTATGATTGTTTTAGTGTGACGCTTGCTTTGCTTTGACAACGCGGGCGCATCCCAAATGGAAAATGCGCCCGGCTGGGGGTAATGGGGCCCCCAATATTTTGGCAGTGATGTGATCAGTCCGGCTTGAAGGCCATCTTCAGCACCATCTTGTGGATGCGGCGGTTCCAGGGGGGGAACAGCAGTTTGGTGGGGTTGATCTTGCCTTTCTGCACAATGCCCTTCGACTTGCTGAAGGTGAGGAAGCCTTCGTAGCCGTGATAGTGCCCCATGCCAGATGGACCGATACCACCGAAGGGAACGTCCTCCACCGCCACATGGGTGAGGGTGTCGTTGACGCAACCGCCGCCAGCGTGGGTGTGGGTCATCACGTAGTCAACCCGGGCCTGATCGTAGTCGAAATAATACAGAGCCAGCGGACGGGGACGGTCATTCACATAGTGCACCGCCTCTTCCAGGTTGTCATAGGTGCGAACCATCAACAGCGGGCCGAAAATTTCGTTCTGCTCGATCAGCATGTCCGAGGTGGTGTCGAATACCATGGTCATGGGCATCTTGCCAGAGGTGGAGAAATCCTCCCGCGCCGGATTGATGGGGACGACTTTGGCACCTTTTTCTTCCGCATCTTTCAGGTAGCTTTTAAGGCGGTTGAGCTGGCGCTCATTGACCACCGAAGTGTAATCCTCGTTGTTCAGTTTGGTGGGATACCAGTTGGACACCACTTCACTGAACACACGGGCGAACTCGTCTTTCTGGGAGCGGTGCACCAGGATGTAATCCGGCGCCACACAGGTCTGGCCGGCGTTGATGCACTTGCCCCAGGAAATGCGCTCGGCGGCTTCTTTCATGGGGAAGGATTCGTGGATGATCACCGGGGATTTGCCCCCCAGCTCCAGGGTGACCGGAGTGAGGTTCTCCGCGGCGGCGGCCATCACGTGTTTGCCCACATTGGTGGAGCCGGTGAAAATCAGGTGATCGAAGGGCAGCTTGGTGAAGGCAATCCCCACGTCCGCTTCCCCGGTGATTACCGCCACCTGCTCTTCCGGATAGATCTCCGCCAGCATGGCTTTCATGGCGTCCGCCGAGTGGGGCGTGAATTCCGACATCTTGATCATCACCCGGTTGCCGGCGGTGAGGGCGGCGATGGCGGCATCCAGGGCCAGAAAGTAAGGGTAGTTCCAGGGCACGATGATGCCCACCACACCCAGGGGCTGGCGGATGACTTTGGCCTTGGCCGGGCGCATGTTCACCGGCATGCTGCGCTTTTCGGGCTTCATCCATTTACGCACGTTCTTGACGTGGTACTTGATGACCTCTACCAGGGAAACCAGCTCCACAAATCGGGTTTCGGTAGGGCAGCGGGAGCCGAAATCCCGGTTCACCGCCTCCACCAGGGCGTCCTCATGGCGGATGATGGCGTTTTTCATGCGCTTGATGGTGCTGATACGCTCTTCGGCGCTGGGCATGGGATGAGCCCGGTAGGCGGCGCGCTGGGCTTTGAAAATGCGCTCCATGTCCGCGATGTCCGGGCTGTGATCCGAAATAGTGGCTACCTTGGCGACCATGATGACTTTCCCTCTGATTATTTGTGTCAATTATAGCGGCGGGGGTGGATGAGCGCCGGCAAAACGGCCTCTCAGGGTATTTGGGCACCCTCCGTATACATCGCATCCATTTTTAGAGCTTTTACTCTAAAGTGTCAATGGCAGGGATGATCAAAGGGTGGATTTGCCCTGTTTCAGCTGCTTTCAAACCGGGTTCAATTTGGATGAATGGGCGCTGCCAGAGGCCATCAGCGCCATTGAAGGTCCACAAGCCGGGTGTAAGCTTCAGCCCGGCTTGACCACCTCATAGATACCCTGGCTGCGCAGATATTCTTCATAGCTGCCGCTGAAATCGGTGATGGTATCCTGTTGCATATCGATGATGCGGGTGGCCACCGAGGAGACAAATTCACGGTCATGGCTGACGAAAATCAGGGTGCCGGGGTAGTTTTCCAGCGCCAGGTTCAGCGCTTCAATGGATTCCATGTCCAGGTGGTTGGTGGGTTCGTCCATGATCAGAATATTGGGGCGCTGCAACATCAGCTTGCCGAACAGCATGCGCCCCTGTTCACCACCGGACAGACTTTTGACCTTCTTGCCAATATCGTCCTGGGAGAACAGCATGCGGCCCAGCGTACCGCGAATCAGTTGCTCATCGCCCCGCTCCGGCTTCCACTGCATCATCCATTGGAACAGCGTGAGATCCTGCTCGAAATCGTCACCGTGATCCTGGCTGTAATAGCCAATATCGACGTTCTCACTCCATTTTACCGTGCCGGATTGCGGAGGCAGCTCACCCATCAGCGTGCGGACCAGCGTGGTTTTACCGATACCGTTGGGGCCGATAATGGCGACCCGCTCACCCACTTCCACCATCATGCTGAAGCGTTTGATCAGAATATTGTTGCCAAAGCCCTGGGTCAGCTCCATCAGCTCCAGCGCCAGTCGGTGTAATTTCTTGGCCTGATCAAAGCGGATAAAAGGGCTGACCCGACTGGAGGGTTTGATTTCGGTTAGCTCGATTTTTTCGATCTGTTTGGCGCGGGAGGTGGCCTGTTTGGCCTTGGACGCATTCGCAGAAAAGCGGCTGACGAAGGTTTGCAGCTCGGCAATCTTGGCCAGTTTCTTTTCGTTATCGGACTGCATCTGTTCCCGCGCCATGGTAATCGCAGTCATGAAATCATCGTAGTTGCCGGGATAGATTTTCAGTTCACCGTAATCCAGATCCGCCATATGGGTGCACACGCTGTTCAAGAAATGACGGTCGTGGGAAATGATGATCATGGTGCTGGTGCGCTGCTTGAGTAACTCCTCCAGCCAGCGAATGGTGTTGATATCCAGGTGGTTGGTGGGTTCGTCGAGCAACAGGATATCGGGATCGGAAAACAGGGCTTGGGCCAGCAACACCCGCAATTTCCAGCCGGGCGCCACTTCGCTCATGGGGCCAAAATGCTGTGACAGCGGAATCCCCAGGCCCAGCAGCAATTCACCGGCACGGGATTCGGCGGTATAGCCATCCAGCTCGCCAAACTCCACTTCCAGCTCCGCCACGCGGATACCTTCTTCCTCGGTCATGTCTGCCAGGGAATAAATGCGATCCCGCTCCTGCTTGATTTGCCACAGCTCGGTGTGGCCCATGATCACCGTGTCGATGACACTGAACTCTTCATAGGCAAACTGATCCTGACGCAGCCGGCCCAGGCGCTCATTGGCGTCGATGGCGACATTGCCGGCGCTGGGCTCCAGCTCACCGCCCAGAATTTTCATAAAGGTCGATTTGCCGCACCCGTTAGCGCCGATCAGGCCATAGCGATTGCCATTGCCGAACTTAACAGATACGTTTTCAAACAAGGGCTTAGCGGCGAACTGCATGGTGATATTGGCGGTGGTGATCACGCGGGCGACCTACTGCAACAGGGGGAAAGGGCGGTGACTATAGCAAAAGTAGTGGCTGGGAACCATCGGTCAGTTTTGAGTGCTAATCAACAGGCTGTATGATGTAGCCCCGTTTTACTCTGACCTGAATTATGTCCGTATCTCCTGTATTGCTTGTCATCGGCTATGTCTGGCCGGAACCCGCATCCTCGGCGGCGGGCAGCCGCCTGCTGCAGCTGATCCGAGCCTTTCAGCAGGATGGTTATCGCGTGGTGTATGGCTCGCCGGCGGAGGCCAGTCCCCATGCCACTGACCTGGCAGCGCTGGATATCGAGGCCGTGGCACTGGCGCTGAACTGCGCTTCGTTTGACGGATTCGTCCGTGACCTGAACCCGGATGTGGTGATGTTCGACCGCTTTATGATGGAAGAACAATTCGGCTGGCGCGTTGAAGAGCACTGTCCGGGGGCGTTGCGGGTGCTGGACACCGAAGATCTTCATAGTCTGCGCCATGCCCGTGCTGCCCAGCTGAAACGGCAGCCATCCCGCTTGCCGCTTGTTCCAGACATAGAATTCCGTCACAGCGAACTGGCCCTGCGCGAGGTGGCCGCCATACTGCGCTGCGATCTGTCGCTGATGATTTCCACCGTCGAAATTGATTATCTGACGCGCTTTTTTCAGGTGCCGACGACTCAGTTACTCTATGTGCCGTTTATGGAAGAGAGAACGGATGCGCCAAGCACACTGCCGTTTGCACAACGGGCGCATTTCATTTCCATCGGTAATTTCCGCCACGATCCCAACTGGGACGCGGTGCGTTATTTGAAAGAGACTGTGTGGCCATTGATCCGGCAGCAACTGCCGCAGGCCGAGCTGCATATTTACGGCGCCTACCCACCCAAAAAAGCCACCCAGCTGCACAACGAGCGCAGTGGTTTTCTGGTGAAAGGCTGGGCCCCCGACGCGCACAGGGTCGTGGGGCAGGCACGGGTGATGCTGGCCCCGCTGCGCTTTGGTGCCGGTCTCAAAGGCAAACTGATTGATGCTGCCCGCAATGGCACACCGGCCGTCACCACCAGCATCGGTGCCGAAGGCATGTACGCTGATGACGCCGCGCCCTGTGCGCTGGTGGCCGATAAGCCCGAGGCGTTTGCGTTGGCTGCAGTCGGTGTGTATCAGAATGAGGATCAGTGGCTGACCCTGCACCACAATGGCTTACGGTTACTGGAACAGCGCTATGCATTTGCCGATCACGCGGCGCGTTTGAAGCAGCGGATTACCCGGTTAAGGGATGCGTTGGATGAACACCGGCAGGCGCACTTTTACGGCCAAATGTTGCGTCACCACCGTTTGAAGAGCACGCGCTATATGGCGCAGTGGATTGAAGTTAAAAATCGGTTAAAAGCGGGGCACTAAACCGCTGATGCCGTTCAGGTTGGCGCAATAAACTCAATACGGTTTCGGCCCTTTTCCTTGGCTTGATAGAGCAGTGAATCCGCTGCTTGCAGCAGCGCTTCATGCCCATCCCGTGCAGCAGGAACGGTAGACGCAACTCCGATACTGACCGTCATTGTTACCGGATGGACAGATGCATCCACCTGCAGCTGCCTGAACGCCGTCAGGATATTCTGTGCCACCGCGACGGCACTTTGCAGGTCGGTATTGGGTAAGACCGCCACAAACTCTTCACCGCCGTAACGTGCTGCCGTATCCCCCGGGCGTCTGATGTTCGCTTTGAACAATATGGCGGCCTCTATCAGGCAACGGTCTCCGAATGGATGGCCATGGCGGTCGTTCAGGATCTTGAAGTGGTCGATATCGAACAACAGTACTGAGATCGCGGTTTGGTCACGATAGGCGCGTAAAAATTCTGCTTGAAACCGTTCGTTGAAGTAGCGTCGGTTTCGAAGCTGTGTGAGTTCATCTGTGGTAGACAAACGTTGCAATTTTTCATTGGCTGCTTCCAGCGCCTGGGTGCGTTCACGCACTTTTCTGTCGAGATCCGCGTTCACTTCAATTTGTACCTGCAGGAGTTCTTCTTTGGCTGCAGTCGATGCTTGTTGTGCAGTTTCCTTCTGCATACTGAGCACCCGGATACGATCGGCAATGGCGGCCGAGAGCAACAGTGCCTCAATGGCAGAGCCTATTTGCCAGGCGTGTTCGGTCAGTGGTGTTACCGGCATCAAGCGCCATCCGATCAGAGCATAGGCCAGACCGCCGGTGATCGTGGTGACCCAGCCCGCCAGAAACAATTTCGAACCGGGTTCTTTGATCGCCACGCTTTTCAGGCAGCACAGGAGCATCATGACCGCCATCAGGCTGGCCGATAAAGTGGAGATAGTGGATGCGTAGTAAAAAGGCACCCAAAAGGGCAGCGTAGCCACCACCGCAAGAATGCATTGTGTCACGCTCAGGAAGAATGCCAGCCGAGCCGAATGAACCTTGATATTCAGGAAGCGCTTGCTGAATTCCCCGATTGCGATAAGCGCCACATTCAAGAACACCAATATTCCTTCGCGCTGCCAGAAAACACTGTGTAAGCCCAGGAATTCATCGGCGATGCCATTGACGCAGATAAAGGTCATGAAATGATGCAAGACGATGACCGCCAGGTAATAGTAGTACACTTTTTGCCGTAACCAGGCGGCCAAAAACAGGCTGAATACGAAAATGGATGCAATGATTCCGTAGTAGTATCCAAGCAGACGCTGGTCTTTTCGTTCGTTGAGCACCGCCGCTTCGTCAGACAATAAAATCAGATGCGCATAGAATAGGTTCCCGCTGGTCACCCGTAAAAAGTAGTCCCGCGCCTCATGAGGGTTGAGCTCCACCGGGAACGTTGCATGGCGGGAAGGAAAGCCCTGCTCGGTTTTCCCATAGAGGCGACCACCGCGTTGGTGTGAAATGAATTGACCGTTCCGGAATGAATAAAAATCGATTTCATCCATCATCGAATGCGCATAGCGCAAGTACCATTGAAGCCGCTCTGGAGTGGAATTCGATAAGGAGAAATGCAGCCAGTACGCCGATTGTGATTGGCCAAAGTTGGGGATGGTGTCCTGGCTCGGGATGTATTCATCCAGTCGTGCTCGGGCGTCGTCGAGGGTGAATTCACCGCTGGGGTCTTCGAGAATGCCGATGTATCCCCCCAGTTCATAGTGGTCGGCGACACCAACCGAAATCACCTCATCATGCTGAACTGTGGCGATCGCTGAGGTGATCGCTGTAGCGCACCAGAGTAAACCAAGAATGAGTCCGAACCGGTACGGCGTGCGCCGGACAATGTTCAGCAGGTGTGTCCATGAAATCACGAATTCGGCCTGGAATTATCAGTTTTAACAATAATTTATGTGCGGTCTGTGATATCGGGCGGAGTCAAAAACGTGGCCCCCTCCCTTGTAGAATAGACGATTGTTTGGCTTTGCGAGGAACGGGCGGTCTTAGGGGGTTTAAAATAATGGGTCAGTGGCGCAATCGCGGGCTGAGCCCAATGCAGCTCAGCCTGAGGGGGTGGCGTAGTACCTGACGACTTACAACAGTCTTCCCCAAAGCGGTCTCAAGGCCCAGAGAGAATAGAATACAGCCGCAGGTGCGTGCTTCTTTTTCTTCCACAAGAACTGGCCTTGGCCGCGCAGGAAATCCGCTCCCAGAAAAGCATCTGCCAACGCCGCAGATTCCCTCGCATTGGCGGCTCTGAGTTCCTCCAGTTGGCTGTCTTTGAGAAACTTTTTGGTCTCACCCGAGGCAATCCAGTGTTGCGCGATCTCATGCGCTTTATCCATTAGCTGCTCGTCGGGTACAACCCATTGCACCAATCCGGCGTCCAGCGCTTCTGCCGCCGTGGGTTTCCAGCCTTCCTCACCCAGCATGCGTTCGGCATTAACGTCCCCCATAAGGCGGGGAAATTGCACGGTGGAACAGCCTTCCGGTGTGATACCCAGCGCTTTAAACGGTGTGGAAAAGGTGGCCTGAGTCGCAGCGATGATGCCCTGGCACAGCGCTGCCGAGGTCACACTGGCACCCAGGGCTGGGCCATTCACTGCCGCCAGGATAGGCTTGGTACAATCCAGGAAGGTTGCAAACAGCGCCTGGTTGGCCTCGACGATCATTTGATGGAGTGTCTTTGGGTGCATGACTTGTACGGTGCCGGCCAAATTGGCACCCGCCGAATAGTATTTGCCCGAGCCGGTGAAAATAATGACTTTAATGATGTCAGCCTGACAGGCTTTTTCAAAGGCTTCCTTGAAGGCTGACATCATTTCCTGAGTCCAGCCATTTAACTTGTCAGGCCGGTTCATTTGTACGGTGACGACGCCATCCTTGACGAACGTTGCCACCTGTTGTGCTGAAGCAGGGCTTAAGTTGAGCTCGTTCAACATTGTCACCTTGTGGGTTCGTTTGATTGATATTCAGAGCTGCCTACTATAAGCATTGTGACTCCTGAACGGAAGTGACGGTGGCCAAGGTAATAGGCCAGACTGCGACCGTGGGGAAGCTCATTGGAGAACCCGTTAAGCCATATAACGCATGTTATAATGTCGTGCTATGCGCGCTATAATGCACGTTAGCTTTAATGAACAATGGCGTTAATGAAGTAGAGAGACTATTCATGGCACGAACCAATCCCGAAGCCAGGCTCAGGCTGGTGGCCACTGCTGCGGACATGTTACGTCGTCGCGGGATGAATGCGACCAGTATTCGAGAGTTGGCGAAAGCAGCCAAAGCGCCACTGGGTTCAACGTATCACTACTTTCCCGATGGGAAGAAGCAGGTCATCACCGAAGCCATTCAATTTGCCGGCGACAAGATCTCCGGCATGTTGCAAAAAGCCCTGAGTCATGGCGCGGTAACCGGCGTGGAATCATTCCTTCAGGTTTGGCGGGATGTAATCGAATCGACGCACTTCAATGCCGGTTGCCCGGTGGTTGCGGCTGCCATGGAAGAAGCCACCAATGAGGATGTGGAAGCCGCCCATGTGGTGGCTGCCGCGGTTTTTAACCAGTGGCGGGAGTTGCTGGGTGATGCCCTGGTGAATGAAGGCATTGAACAGGCGCGGGCTGGCGCCCTGGCCACCATGATCATTGCATCAACCGAAGGGGCGTTGGCAATGTGCCGGGCGACCAAAGACATAGAACCCTTTGATCAGGTGACCGGGCAACTGCATTTCTTGTTGGATGCGGCGCTCACGCACTGAGCTTTTCAATATTGACCGGGATCGTCTTGTGTAATGGGGTCCGATGAATCGGGTCACAGTGATCCAGCCCGGTAATCAGGTTAATCACAGGACCGTTCACCTTGCCATTTTGATAATCGGAGCCGTACCCATGGGGCATCATGAGGTAGCCGGTTCTTACGGAATCATCGATTTCGATTACCGCCTCGATGGTGCCGGTCTCCGACTGGCATTTAACACGATCACCTTTTGCAAGGTCCAATCGTTCAGCGTCTGCAGGGTGCATGCGCATAAAGCCATTGGGATCGATCTTGCGCCATTTGGGATCGCGATAAATCTGATTGGCGTTATAACTTCTGCGCTCCCCTGCGGAGAGAATGAAGGGGTATTGTTCACTGGTCAGATCATCGATGGACAGCTTGTCCATAGCATCCAGCAGCTCAGGGATTGCCAGGGTAATTTTACGCTGGGGATTTTTCACCAGCCGCCATACGTCATCATACCTATGCTCGGAGAAGATCAGACCCGAGCGGGCTTTCAGAATGGCGTTGAATAAATTAACACCTTGGGTCAGTTTGTTGCCATCATGACCCGCACGCCGCACCGCATCAGGATATTTCTGTGCCAGGCTGATCGAAAGCGGCAGCAACAGCGTGATCGCTGCTGCGTTGTTCTCCAGTGTTGGGCCCAGGGTGCGATACAAAATAGACGCACCATACCGTATCAGCTTCTTGTTCGCCGCAAAGGTGGCGGCTAGGGCCGCGATAAAGCCGGCATGGCTGCTGAAGTCAGGTTCGTACTTTGCAATGCGGCTTAATACGGGGAAGCTTTTTGGCAGCTCACCCATTTTTTCCAGCAACCGGGTGTAGATTTCCGCCTCAATGAGCGTTTCACCTTTAGCGGGGAACAGCGGATGTCGCACCTGGAATCCATTTTTGGGGAATTCCATGTTAAAGCCGGTGAACTCCCACTTTTCAAACTGGGAAGCCGCCGGTAACACATAATCCGCTAACCGGGCAGTCTCGGTCATGGCCACATCAATGACAACCAGTAGCTCCAATGATTCAAAGGCTTGTTTATGCGCCGTTGCATCCGGCCAGGTCAGCGCCGGGTTACAGCTGTCCACAATCATGGCCCGAATCCGACGCTCACCGGCTTTGAGAATTTCGTCCGGCAAAATATTGGGAGGCAGAATACCGGATACCGCAAACATGTTGTGATACACCGTGCGTTTGAACTTGGGGTTGCGTTCATCCGTATGACTGAGAATGGGGATCAGTGAATCGTGTAGGTTGTTGCCGCCTTTCTTTCCGAATTGACCGGTGATCAGGAAGAACAACTTTTCAAAATAGCTGTTCAATGTGGAGTGATTGGAATGCTGTATACCCAGATCGGCGCGGACGCAGGCTGATTCAGCCTGGGCAAAGCCCCGCGCTACTTTCAAGGCATCCTCCATCGGCACATCCGCGGCGGCAATGTACTCTTTTATGGGCACATTCATCAGCATGGTCTTGACCGCGTCAAACCCGGTGCAATGTGCTTTGAGAAAGGCTTCGTCGTGCAAATTCTCCCGCACAATGATTGCCAGCATGGCACTTAACAGATACACATCCGTACCGGGTTTGAGCTGCAGATGAATATCGGCGGCCTTGGCCGTTTCCGTGCGCCGTGGATCAATCACCACCATGGTACGCCTGGGATCTTTCCTGATTTCTTTCAAAGTGTCCCGGGCATTGGGAATGCCGTGGGATTGGTAGGGGTTACAGCCCAGGAAGATGATGAAATCAGAATGCTCAATGTCTTCAGCGGTATGACATTCCTGGCTACCGAACAGACGGCCATTCACCCAAAAGTCGCCGGTTTTTTCTTGCCCCAGCGAGTTGTAGTTGTAATAGCTCTTCATGGCGGCCCGCATTTGACCCAGATAGGCACCGCCCAGGTGATTGCCCTGGCCACCACCACCCGCGGTGGCAAACGCTTCGCCACCATATTGCTTGCGGATGCTCAACAGGCGCCTGGCAATATCGTCCAACGCTTCATCCCAGCTTACTCGTGCAAAGCTGCCGTCGGCCTGCTTCTTCAGGGGATGTTCAATGCGATCTTCATTGTTCTGGTAGTAGTCCAGTCGCGCGGCCTTTTGACAGATATACCCTTGCGATAAGGGATGATCCTTGTCGCCCCGAATCTTGGTGAACTTCCCATCTTCAATATCGACCAGCAGTCCACAATTTCGTGAGCAAAGAATGCAAGCGGTCTTTTCGGTTCGCATGGTGGTCTCCGTGTTGTATTCAGTTCCGTTAATGCCGGGTTCTGATCGTTGGATTATAGTATAACGAGTGTTATAGTCAATGGCTGAGACGAGCACGGGGAGCAGTGCCTGCTGGATTATTGGGGTTGGTTATAGGTGCGTTGGCGTAGACCTTCGATGTCTCTCTTGGGCGGTGCCCCGAACAAGCGGCTGTATTCCCGGCTGAATTGGGAGGGGCTTTCATACCCAACCCGGAACGCGGCGCTGGCCGCATCCATATGCTCGTTCAACATCAATCGCTTAGCTTCATTGAGTCGCAGCCATTTCTGATATTTCAGCGGGCTCATGGACGTCAGTTGGCGAAAGTGATGGTGGAAGGTGGGGGCGCTCATCTGCACCAGTGCAGCGAGTTCCTCGATGCGTAGGGGGGACGCGTAATTGAGCTTGAGCCAGTCGATGGCTTTGGCGATGCGATGACTTTGCCCGTCAACGGAGGCAATCTGGCGCAATAGCCCGGCCTGATCACTCAATAGCAGCCGGTAATGCCGCTCTTTCTTGATCAGGGGCGACAGCACCTCAATGGCCGCGGGCTCGTCCAGCAGGTCCAGCAGGCGCTTGAATGGCTCCATGATGGCCGGGGTCATGGTGCCCAGCCCCACACTGATCCCACCCGATTTGTGTCGCTGGTGGGGTAAACCACCCTGGGCGATCAGTTCGGCAATCATGCGCATATCGAGCTTCAGCACCAGTCCCAGGCAGGGGGTGTCGGCGCTGGCCTCCACCACCTGTGAGCTGGCCGGCAGATCCAGTGAGGTGATGAGAAAGTTCGATGGGTGGTAAGGAAAGGCTTCACCACCGATCAGCATCTGTTTTGTGCCCTGCACCACCAGCACCACACTGGGTTCGATCAGGCAGAAATCCGGCGCGGTGGGCTCCTCCCGCCGGAAAAACAACAGGTCTGGAATCGGCGTGGGCCAGTCCGCAGTGTGGTGGACCCGGTGGGCGATGACGCTGGCCATGGCCCGCTGGTAGGGCAGTAGCTGGGTGCTGGAACTCATCTGGATCGATACCTCCTCAGAATGAACTGTATCCCCTGGGCCGCCCGCTTTCCACCCAAAGTCAGGACTGCAATAGGATCAGGCAAGAAATCCAGTGGAATGCTCTAACGATCTTCTGCATCAGGGTCGACAATGATCCTGTGAGCATTGGGAACAGGCATGAACAAGGGAGGAGACATGAACAAGATTGTAAACAGCATCAAGGCCCTGGCGGCGCTGCTCAGCGGTGGCATGGGGTCCACCCTGTCGGCACAAGTGCACTACCCAGAAGGCAGCCAACAGGTTTTCAAGGGGCCGGAGCAGTACTTCAGCGGTGACGTGCAGGTGAAAATGGTTTTTCCGGAGAACCCGAGCGCCCATTACTCCGGCGCCTTGGTCACCTTTCAGCCCGGGGCCAGAACGGCGTGGCATCAGCATCCCGCCGGGCAGCACATGGTTGTGATCTCCGGTACGGCCCTCACCGGAACGCGGGATGGCAAGGTGATCCGCTTTGAGCCCGGGGAGGCGGTTTGGTGCCCGCCCGACCTGGACCACTGGCATGGCGCAACCCAGGACCAGGCGATGCAGCACCTGGTGATCACGGGCAGCAAAAACGGACAGAATGTCATCTGGAAGGAAAAAGTCAGTGCGGCGGTGGTTGGCAATGATTCAGCAATGAGGAACCAGGATGAATAACGACAGTGAACAAACTCTTCCGGGCGGGCCGGGTATTGACCGCCGCCATTTATTGAAACTTGCTGGAGGACTTACGGCTATGACGATGGCATCAACAGCGGCGTCTGCATTTTCGCAGACGTCTATGACCCTCACCCAAGAGTGGGATAAAACCTTTCCCAAGAGCAATAAGGTGGATCACAAAAAGGTGACCTTCACCAATCGCTATGGGATCACCCTGGCAGCGGATCTGTACCAACCAAAACAGAGCAGTGGCAAGCTGGCGGCGCTGGCCATCAGCGGACCTTTCGGCGCGGTGAAGGAACAGGCCTCCGGGTTGTACGCGCAAACCCTGGTAGAACGGGGCTTTATCACCCTGGCGTTCGATCCCTCTTATACCGGGGAGAGCGGTGGTGAACCGCGTCATGTGGCATCGCCGGACATCAACACAGAAGACTTCAGCGCCGCAGTGGATTTTCTCGGCCTGCAAGCCAATGTGGATCGGGAACAGATCGGGATCGTCGGGATTTGCGGATTCGGTGGCATGGCGCTGAATGCCGCTGCGGTCGACAAGCGCATCAAAGCGGTGGTGGCCACAACCATGTACGATATGAGCCGGGTGATGTCCAAAGGCTATAACGACAGCATGACATTGGCAGAGCGCAGCCAGGCGCTGGAGCAATTGAGCCGGCAGCGTTGGTCCGATGCGGAAAACGGTCAGCCGGCACTGGGCCCCGTATCCCTGGAGTTGAAAGGGGGGGAGCCGCAGTTTGTGGTGGAATACGCAGGCTACTACAAATCGAAGCAGCGGGGTTTTCATCCCCGTGCGATCAACTCCAACAGCGCCTGGACGCTTACCAGTCCGTTGTCGTTCATGAACATGCCGCTGCTGTCCTACATTGAAGAATTATCACCCCGCCCCATCTTGTTGGTTCACGGCGAAAAAGCCCATTCCCGCTATTTCAGTGAAACCGCGTACGCGGCAGCGTCAGAACCGAAAGAGCTGATGATCATTGAAGGCGCCAACCATGTGGATCTTTACGACCAGATGGACAAGATTCCCTTCGACAGGATTACCAGCTTTTTCCAGGATAATCTGGCTTGAAGTAGGTCGTCGTCAGAGTCCACTAAGACGGGCTGTGAGCACTGCCCGGTTCCGGTTCAGTGGCGGGGGCGGATGTGCTTTGACGTTCCACGTCCGCCAGAATCCGGTACAGGCAGGGCACCAGCAGCAGGCTGATGGTGCTGGCGAACAGGGTGCCAAAGCCCAGGGACACGGCCATGGGAATCATGAACTTGGCCTGCAGGCTGCGTTCGAAGATCATGGGCAGCACGCCCACCAAGGTGGTCAGTGAGATCAGGATCACCGCCCGCGCTTTTTTCACCCCGGCCTGTCGGATAGCCTGCAACAGTGGCACACCCGAGCGGCGCGCATCGTTGATGAAATCAATCAGCACCAGGTTGTCGTTCACCACAATACCGCTCACGGCCATCATGCCGATCAGGGACCACAGGGTAAGCTCCATCCCCATCAGCAGATGGCCTGCCAGGGCGCCGATCAGGCCAAAAGGAATGGCAATCATCACGATCAGGGGTTGGCTGTAAGAGCGGAACTGAAACGCCATCAGCGTGTACATGCCCATCAGTGCCAACAGATAGGCGTCGGAAATGTACTCCATGAATTCCTGTCGGTCTTTTTGCGCGCCGGCCACATTCCAGTGAATGTCGGTGTAGTGGTCCGGCAGCAAATCGAGAAAGGAAGGTTGCAACACCGTCATCACCTTGCCCACCGAGGTGGCGTTGTCGTCCACGTTGGCTGACACTCTGATCACGCGGCGGCGATGATTGTGCACGATGTCGGCGGCACCGGCTTCGAAATGAATGTCTGCCACCGCTGACAGGGGCACTGATCCGCCGCTGGGCAACCTCAGGTTCATGTTTTCCAGGCTCCACAAGGAGCTGCGGTCCTGATCGGAATAGCGCAGGATCACCGCCACATCGCCGCCGTTGCGGCTGATGCTCTGCAGGTTGATGCCGTGATAGGCCTGGCGGACCTGAACGGCCACCATCTCGGTGGTCAGGCCCAGGTTGGAAGCGGTGGGTTTCAAGGTGATGGCCAGTTCCTGGCGGGCACTTTGTGCAGAGTCCCGAATGTTGTAAAGGCCATCAAATTCCAGCAGCCTGGCCTTGAGTGCAGCGGCTGCGTTTTTCAGTTCCTGGTCATCCTCGCCGGACAACTCCAGGTCGATGATGGTACCGGCTGCCGTCAGCGTGTATTTGAATTCCAGATCCACCATATCCGCGACCGTGCCGGTCAGGCGACGCCAGTCATCCACAATTTTCTGGCCGGAAAAGTGCCGGTTTTCACTGGGCAGGAATTCCACCACCACATGGCCGGAACCATCCGGGTTGAAAGCGGTGAACACGCTCAGGATCTGTTGTTCCCCCTGGTCGGTGACAAACTCCCGTTGCAGTGTCATGGCTGCCTGCTGCAGTTGGCGGATGCCGGCATCCTTTACCGACTGTGGCGCATTTTCAGAGAAGCGGATGACGGCGCTGGCGGAATCCCCTTCCACTTCGGAAAACAGGGTCACCTGGATCCAGCCAAATGCCACCAGCCCCACCGCGATCAACCAGATGGCGACGAATGCCGCCACCACGGAATAACGCCAGTGCAAGCACAGTTCCAGAAACGGGGTATAGCGATGTGTCAGAAAATGATCCAGGCGATCCGAAATCCAGCGTTGCAAGGTACCAACAAGAGGCAGGGAATCATAATTGGCCGGGTTAGAGCGGGAGAGGTGCGCCGGCAGGCAGAACGCGGCTTCGATCACCGAGATGGAAAGGGTGCACATGATCACCAGGGGGATCACCTTCATCAGCTGGCCTTCCGGCCCGGGCAGAAACAGCAGCGGCAGAAACGCGCAGAAGGTGGTCAGTACCGACGCCAGCATGGGATAAAACAGATCCTGGGCACCGCGAATGGCCGCTTCTATGCCGCCCATACCCTTGCGGCGCAGGGAAAACACGTGCTCGCCGATGACGATGGCTTCGTCCACCACGATGCCCAGTACCAGGATATAGGCGAACATGGACACCATGTTGAGGGTGACACCGGCGTAGGGCAATAAAATCATCGACCCCAGATAACTGACCGGAACCGCCGTGCTGATCCAGAACGCCACACCGGAGCGCAGGAGCGCCAACAGCACCAGAAACACCAACAGGCCACCCTGCCAGAAATCCTGTATCAGGAATGCCATGCGGCTGTTGTAATAGACGGTGGAATCCTGCCAGATGTCCAGGCTGATCCCCGCCGGCAGCGGGGTTGTGGGGGCGGCGCTGTACTGCTGCAACGCTTTCGAAATATCTTTGATATCCTGATCGCCGGTGCGATACACCGCCAACACAGCGGCAGGTTTGCCGTTGAACTCGTTGCGGGCACCTTCCATGAAACCGTCATTGATGGTGGCCACATCCCCCAGCAGAATCTGGCCACCATCCGGGGTGGCGCGCACCACCAGATCCTCGAACCTGTCCGGTTGATAGTCCCGGCTTTGCAGACGCACCGCCACCGAGCCCTGCTGGGTGTCCAGCACACCGGCCGGTATGTCGCTGCTGTTGCTGTTGATGGCCTGGGCCACCTCGGAAAAACTGAGACCGTAGCGCTGCAGCCGGGTTTCGGACACATCGATGGAAACCTGGTAATCCCGGGAGCCGGACAGCTCCACCTGGGAGATGGTCTCCAGGTCCAACAGTTCGTGCTGGACTTGAGTGGCCAGGCTGCGTAACGAACGTTCGTCCGCGTTGCCGGAGACGATGACGTAGGCCACCATATTGCGAATGGCAAGCTCGGTAATCACCGGCTTGAGGGAATCTTTGGGCAGGGTGTCCAGACCTTCCACCCGGGCTTTGATGTCGTTCAGCAGATCCCGGCTGTCGTAGCGGCTGTTGAGTTCGGCTTTGATGATGCCCATGTGCGGCAGGGCGCGGGAAGATACGGCCACCACGCCTTCCACATCGTGAATGGCGGCTTCGATGGGATTGACGATGGCTTGTTCCACCGACTCGGGGGAGGCCCCGGGATAGCCCACTGACACGGTGATCATGTCCAGCGTCACCGGTGGAATGATTTCACTGCGCACACTCTGCAGCGACAGATAGCCTGCCACCAGAAACACCATCATCAGCAGGTTGGCGGCGACGGGGTTCCGCACAAAGCGTTCGATCAAGGCGTCCATTCAGCCTGATCCTGTGGCAAATCAACCAAGGCGACCGGCAAGCCCTCTGCTGCGTTACTCAGTTGGGTCAGCAAAATGCGTTCGCCTGGGTGAATGCCCTGGGTCACATAGATGGAATGGCGCCCCTGGTACAGAATGGTGAGCGAGCGCCGCTCCAGGCGCCCCCGCTGGTTGACGATCCAAAGTTGTGACCCATTGTGGATGGCAGCGCGGGGCACTTCATACAGCCCGGGCATGAGGCGCCCACTGAGTTCCACCTCCACCAACGTGCCCAGGTGCAACTCCGGTCGTTGCGGTTGTGCGGGGTCCGCTGCAAAGGGATCGTTGACCCGTATATTGACCAGGGTTTGCCGGGTCAGCTCGTCCACCCGGCCTTCGGTGCCGGTGATGTTGCCCTGCCAGTGAAACCGTTTGCTGCCGTCACGCCAGGTGATCCGCGCCGTCGATGGCGGTGTCGCCGGGAGGGAGCCGGTGCTGGGCAGTTCCAATAGCGCCAGCTGTTCATCCAGCAACGCAACCCGGATGTTCACCCGGCTTTCCGCGAACAGTCGGGCCAGTGGCGTGCCGGATTGGACTTGCATGCCCAGCGCTACGTTTTCCACCATCACCCAACCGTCAAAGGGCGCAAAAATACGGGCCTGCTGCTGACGGGTTTGCAAATCCACCACATGTTGATGGGCGGCTGCCTCCAGCAGTTGTGCGCTCTGCTGTGCTGCGGCCATTAGAACACCGGCCGTACCGGCCTGATGGCGACCCGCTGACTCCAGTTCGGTCTGGCGCAGTGTGTGCTCCGCCTTCAACTCATCGGCTCGGGCAAACTGGAGTTCGGTTTCCAATTGCCGGTCACTGAGTTCCACCAGCAGTTGACCCTGACGGAAGCCGCCTCCGGCCACCAGATTAGGTGCGATATAGGTCACGACACCGCGGCTACCCGCCTGCAGGGTCTGTTCCTGAAAGGGCATGACCCAACCCCGCACGGACACCGGGATGCGCAGGTCACGGGGCTGCGCCACCACCACAGACACTGGCGGCAGGTTTGCCTCTACGGAATGCCGTGTGGCTTGCGGGCGCGTAACAAACAATAGGCTGAGCACCATCAGGGCCAGCAGGAGGAAGGCCATAGGCAGCAGGACAGGCAGCAGGTTTTGCAGGGGCTTGCGCATAATGGGGCAGGGCTTGAATCCTGGCCGTTACTCGCCTTCAAAAAAGTACCGTAGCGCCAGGGTCAGCAGGTAAAACCCCACTGCGGGCACCACGATTTTCAACATGATGTTGGAATACGGCTCCAGGATCTGGGCCTGGCTGGCGGACAGCACCACATAGAAGGTGTAGGCGATGAAGAAGAACAGAAACACGGCGCCTTCGCTGCGGCTGATGACATAACCGGTGAAGAAAATCGGCAGGCAGAGCACCGCAACACCCACCATCACCGGAATATCCAGGGCCAACGCACTGGCGGGTACGGGCAATCCTTCCGGTGAGACCGCACCACTGAGCCCCAGTACCGCCATCAGGTTGAACAGGTTGCTGCCCACCACGTTGCCCACTGCAATATCCCGCTCGCCGCGCAGGCTGGCGATAACGGAGGTGGCCACTTCTGGCAACGAAGTACCCGCCGCCACGATGGTCAGACCGATCACCAGCTCGCTCACACCCAGATGTTGTGCTATCAGTACTGCGCCTTTCACCAACAGCTGGGAGCCGATCACCAGCAGCGCCAGGCCACCCAGTATCAGGGCAGGGTCGGTCCAGCGGCTGGGTGGTTTTTGGGGTGTGGCGCCGAACTCCCGTTCGTACTCTGCAATGACCGCAGGATTTTTTTCCTTGCGGCTGTGCAGGATCAGGAACAGGGTGTAACCCAGGGCGCCGGCGAACAGCAGCAGTCCATCCAAATGGCCGATTCGGCCGTCCAATGCCATCAGCCAGACCACGATGGAGACCGCGATCATCAGGGGCACATCCAGGCGAATCAGTTGCTGCGCCACCGCCAGGGGAGCGATGATGGCCGAGATGCCCAGAATGAACAGCACGTTAAAGATATTGCTGCCCACCACGTTACCCAGCGCCAGGTCGGCGGCATTGGACCAGGCGGCCCCCACGCTGACGGCCATTTCGGGGGCGCTGGTGCCAAACGCCACAATGGTAAGACCAATCACCAGCGGAGAAATGCCCACCGCCACGGCCAGGCGCGAGGCGCCTTTCACCAACACATCGGCGCCCACCACCAATAGGACCAGACCGACCGCCAGCATAATCATCATCATGACATTGTCACCAGGAAGGAAACCTGACGATGATTCTAAGGCACCGCCGTTGGCGTGGGCACTGGGTGGGGAAGGAATATATTTTTGCGGCTGGAGAAGGGTGCCCACTTGAATTGCTGAAAGCGTTCTGATAGCGGCACGCGAAGGTGATTGGCCGTATTCAGGGCTTGTCAATAGTCAACCAGACGATGCCTGCCCGGGCCGGTTTTCGAACAATGCTTGAAACTATTGCGGAAACGGCGGAAATAGGTAACCCATGGTGACGACCTCATTGGCAAAGCACACCGCGTTGGTGTTTGGTGGCACGGCGGGCATTGGCCTTGCCTGTGTGAAAGCGTTTGCAGCCGCAGGCGCGGAGCGGATTATGATTGTGGGCCGCAATCCGCAGCGGGGCGAGAAAACTCTGGGTGGGTTGCAGGCAGAATTCAGTGCCACCACCTTTGCATTTTTTGCCGGGGACGCCAGCACCGCCCACGGCGCCGAGGCGGCGGTGGCGGCTTGTGTGGAAGCCTTTGGCGCGGTGGATATTCTGATGAGCACGGCGGGCGGTGATCCGATGCCGGCGATCTATCACACCATTCCTATCGAAGACATTGAAGGCATGGTCAGGGGCTCGTTGTTGTCGGCCATGCTGCCGGCCCGCGCGGTATTGCCGCATATGATGGCACAGAAGCGCGGTGTCATTCTCACCATGGCATCGGATGCCGGCAAGGTGGCCACCCCCGGGGAGGTGGCCATCGGCACGGCCATGGCCGGGGTCATCATGTTTTCGCGGGCGTTGGCGAACGAAGCGAAGCGTTCCGGGGTTCGGGTCAACTGCATCACCCCTTCCATTGTTCGCAACACGCCGTTGTACGACGTGCTGATGGCCGATCCCTTTGCCGCCAAACTGTTCGGTAAGGCCGAGACCATGGCAACGCTGGGTGTGGTGGAGCCCGAGGATCTGGCGGCGTTGGCGGCGTATCTGGCCAGTCCGGCGGCGGCCAAATTGTCCGGCCAGGCCATCAGTCTGAATGGCGGGATTTCGATGGCGTGAACGCCGTTTGCTGAGTGGCTGTTCTCTGCCTGCAACTCACGCCAATCGTGTGAAGTCTGCAAACACCTTTGTAAGGTTTACAAAAAAGCGCTTTCTGCGGCCACCCGTCGGTTTAGTGATTCTTCGTAAGTCTCTGAATGCCTGAGATTTATAAGATCTGGCACGTACCCTGCTTTGTCTCCAGTGCAATCTGTTAAACCAACATAGCGTTCCCGTACAAGGAGTTTAGTGATGAGTTTACGAGACAGCCTGATTAACAAGTTTGAGTCCCAGATCGACAGTTGGGAAAAGCAACTGGAGTCGCTGGAAGCCGATGCCCGCGAGGAGAAAGCGGCCGCGAAAAACCAGCAGGCCGACGCGGACCTGAAACTCAAAGCCAAGGAAGAGGCAGACCGGCTGCGTAACAAGATTCGTCATGCCAGCAATAAGGTCGCGGAGCTGAAAGAATCCAGTGAGGACAAAATTCAGCAGATCAAACGCGACGTGGAAAGCTGGTTCAAACAGGCTTCATGATCCTGTCGGATTGATCCCCCCATTGGCACCCTCCCGGGTGCCTTTTTTATTTTTGCCGCAAAATCAAGAACGATGCTAATAGCCGAACAGGGATTGGCGCCGGACTGGCTCCGCTGCCGGTTGCGGTGCCTGGTAGGCAGGGCTGACCTGGGCGTTCTGGTTAGCAGACTTCATGTCCTGCAACTGTTCTGACAGGGCTTTGATCTGCTCGCTCAATGACTGCTCCAGTTGGCTCATGCGCTGGTCGATGGCCTGCTCCGCGGGCGCTGTGGCAGCGCTGGAGTCGGCTGCCACGGCCGTGTCGTCAGTTGCGGGTGTTGCTGCCACCAGGGATGGTTCCTGTTGCGCCGGCAGCGGCCGTTGCTTGGAGGCTTCCGTCAGCAATTGCAGTTGCTGCAGCAATGGGTGATCGCGCACGTCTGCGGCGCCCAGGGTAGTGCCCAGCTCAAACAGTTTGGTTTCCAGCAGGATCAGCCAACGTTCCATTTCCCGGCGGTCCATCGTACTCAGGTTGTGCATGTCAGTGGCCACCGCCCCGGCCACCGCGAAGGAGAATTCCGCGTTAGCCTTGGCTTGCAATACGGCGGCTTCATCCCTTGGGTTCTGGGCGATGACACCGTTGGCCTGGTTGAGGGCACCGATGGCGGCGCTGTAGCTCAATGGCGCAAAGCGATCCACAGTGCCGCCGTTGGCCCGGGCCAGGTTCTGGGTCAGGTCATTCAGGTAAAACCGCTGGGCGGCCGCAATTTCCAGCGAGCGCTGTTCTTTCAGCAGGCGGGGCAAACCCTGGCGCGCCGCTTCCGGGTTGCCATCGGCCACATACTCAATCAACCGCTGTTGTGTGCGCTCCAGTTCTTCGTATTCATCGGTAAAATGCGCCGGCGCCTGAAAGGTTTTCAGCCATACGAAGTTTTCATTGGCCGCACCGAAAATGGCGTCTGCCTGCTGTTTGTTGTTTTCCGCCTGGTCCAATGCCGTATTGGCTTTGGCAATCAGCGCCAGGGCTTGGTCACCCATGCTGTCGCCGAAGAACAGCGAGATGGAACGGTTGACGTTGTCGGGGTCTGCCTGGAATCGGTCCGAGTAGCGGCGGGCTTCGGCCAGGGCCTCTTTGGCCACGGCCATTTGCGTGGGCGCGTAGATGTCCACATTATTGGATTGCGCCACGGCCACCCGGGCCTCGGTGATCTTGAGGGCATCCATCACCTGTTGGATTTTTTGCTGATTACCGGTTTGCTGTTCCACTTGCTGGACCATCAGGGCACTGTGACTGGTACAGCCCGACAGCAGCAGACTCTGTGACGCCAGCAGCAACACAAAAAAGGTGGGCAAACGCAGACAATGGCGGGGGGATTTAACAGGAGCTTTCATGGCTGAGTCCTTCCTTAAACGCAACCTGGGTTAACGAGGTACCTGCAGCGAGGTATATACAGAAAGCCTAAGAAAGAATTCCCATCTGCGTCATAATAATGGGGACTTAAAATCCACAATCATATTGTCCAGCAGTATAATGAGTTATTTCAGTGGGTTGCTGGCTGGTGTTAAAGTGGCTTTTGTCTCTGGTGTGTTAGGCACTGAAAAATATTCAGGTTATGAGTGAGAAAACCGATGAGCGTCGTGTTTACCTATCTTTTAAAAGTCCGCTATTGTGAGTGCGATGCCCAGCAGGTGGTGTTCAATGCCCGTTATGGCGATTATGTGGATACGGCCTCCACCGAGTTTTTTCGGGCTGTGTTCGGCGACTATAAAAATCTGTTGGCCCGGGGCCTCGACTGCCAAGTGGTGAAACAGACCACCCAGTGGAAAACCTCTGCCCGTTTCGATGACGTGCTGGCCATTGCGGTGCGGGCAACTCAGGTGGGCACCAGTTCGTTCACCCTGGTGTTTGAGCTGCTGAATCACGCCACCGGTGCGACGGTGGCGCAATGCGAAACCGTGTATGTGATGGTGCACGCGGCGGACTTCACCAAGACGCCGGTGCCGGATGATATCCGGGAGCGTTTGTTGCAAGGTGCCCCCGGCGTCATCATCAATCACGCCGGGGTGCCGTTGGCAGACGCCTTCAGCTGATTTCAAAAAACTCCGATTCGGGCGCTCCAGCCAGGAACTCCGCCATGGCGTTCATGGAACCGGAAGCCCGCATTTTTTCGGCATAGGCATCATGCAGTTCCTTGCTTTGCCAGATTTCCGACAACACCACCTTGCCCGGGTTCTCGGTGCTGTGCAGCACCTCCACGCCTTCACAACCTTCGGCTGCGGCGATCCTGGATTTGGCGCCTTGCAGCAATTGCAGAAAACCGTCCACCTGATCCGGCTTAACCGGAAACTGAACCAGTAATTGAAAACTCATGATGGGTTACTCCCGCTGCGATGCATGGCACAGACTTTGTTGCCGTATGGGTCCCGTAAATAGGCCACGTACAGATTGCCGAAACCACCGGCGCGAAGCCCGGGGGGATCTTCGCATTCGGTACCACCGTTGGCCAGACCCGCCTGGTGCCAGGCGTCCACGGCCGCTTCATTCGCTGCCATAAACCCCACTGTGCCGCCGTTGGCGTGGGTGGCGGCCTGACCGTTGATGGGTTGGGTGATACCAAACACCCCTGTGGGTGTGACGTAAAAGCAGCGGCCCCTGTCGTCTATGTGGCCGGGCTTGTAGCCCAGGGCACCCAGGGTGGCGTCATAGAATGTTTTGGCTTTGCTGACATCATCTGCGCCAAACATTACATGGCTAAACATGGTGTGATTCCTTCTGTCGGGTTGGGTAAGTTAATTTTCCAGCGCCACCGTCGTCTCTTTTGCGGGGCGTTGAGCCGTGGTTGAGGTGGAGGATGCCGTCGGCGTAGAAGAGGGGCCTGGCGGTTGCATGGTGTCTTCCAGCTCCACCAGCGCGTCCTCCAGATACTTGAGCAAACGCTGCATCTGCGGCACGGTTTTGCGACAGGCGATGATACCCACATCCACAAAATCGTGGCGGCTGATCAGGGTAATATTGAGGGCTCCGTAATCCACCACCAGTGACGCCGGATACAGGCCACACAACTTGGCACCCTGCCAGTACATGGTGCGGCGCGGGCCGGGCACATGGGAGATGATGACGTTGCCCAGTACCGAATCGGGGGAGAAACCGGTGATGGCATTGAGCGCACCGGGCAGGAGCTTGATGGCACCGCTCACCAGGGATTGATCCGGAGACAGTTTGCGCAGGTGGGCCTTGTTGTAATCCATGCAGTTTTTGATGGCGACCATGCGCTGGAGGGCGTCGCTCAGGTGGGTGCCCAGATGGGCAAAGGTGAATGAGATTTCATTACTCAATTCGGAGTTGTCCCGTCGCACGGACACCGGCACTGCTGCCACCAGTGGCCGGTCCGGCAACTCATGCAGGTCCATCAGGTAGCGGCGCAGGGCGCCACCGCACATGGCCAAAACCACATCGTTCATGGTGGTCTGGTAGTGGTCGGCCACCGCTTTGATACGGGGTGTGGAATAGGATTGTGCGGCAAAGCGGCGGGTGGCGCTGACCTTTTGATTGAAGAGGCTGCGGGGGGCCTGGCCACCGAACACAAAATCCGGATTGCGGTTCCAGATGTCCTGGATGTTGCTGCGCACTTCTTTCAACACCGGAATCACCGAATTCACATGCTCCCGGGCCAGGGAGCGCAGCGCCGCCAGGCTACCGGTGGCGGGACTGGGCACCGGCAGGTTGCGGGTTCGGGATTTCTTGGTGGGCACTTCCCAGGGCGGTGGCAGCTCCAGTGAGGTGTCCAGATTGGTGGACATGGATTTCAATAGCAGGCGCATGCCGGCAACGCCGTCCATCAGGGCATGGTGCACTTTGATGTAGACGGCAAAGCGGCCGTCTTCCAGGCCTTCGATCAGATACAGGCGCCACAGCGGATAGGCCCGGTCCAGGTGCCCACAATGCACCCGCGATACCATGGCCAGCAGTTCCCGGATGCGGCCGGGTTTGGGCAGGGCCACATGGACAAAGTGGTGGGCCAGGTCAAAGTCCTTGGTTTCCTTCCAGTAGTGAATGCCGCGGCGTACCACTAACCGTTGATTGAACGGTGCCGCTGCCATATTGGATTGGCGCAGACGTTCAGTGAGTTTGCTGACAAAGTCCTTGGGCGCTTCGCCTTGGGGTTCGAACAACATCAGGGTGCCGATGTGCAGCGGTTGTCGACGACTTTCAAAACGCAAAAACGTGTCATCGATGAAGCCGAGTTTCTTCACTCAACGTTCCTCCTTGAGAGTGCAAATAAAGGCTGGTGCCAAAATTTATTAGAGTTATTTTGGAAGGAATACTCTATTGACTCATTGCCACACCCTGGCTGTCAACCGCAGGGTGTTGCCGGTTCCTGCCATCCGGCTTGACTGTTCAAGCGATTGAATTGCTGCTGCTTCAGTCGATAAAACCGATGTCCTGCAGAAACGCCTTTTTCACCTGATTGGTGTGTTGCTGTTGGCGCGGCAGGGCATGGGCGCCGGGGTGCCAATGCAATGCACACTGCCCCCAGTGTTGTTGCAGGGCTTCCGAATGGCGGGGGGTGGCCAGTTTGTCCCCCAGTCCGCCAATGATCAGCAGGCGCTCGGCGGGCAGCAAGGCCGGGCGCGATAACGGACTGTGGAAGGCGGTGGTGGCGCGCACCTCCTGCATGCTGACTTTGTACCAGCGCATGGCGGCCCTGATCATGGTGTCCAGGGGTTTCCATTCCATCATGGCGTCCGGCAGACTGATCAGCGGCACCATAGGAATGGCAAACTGAAAGCGATCCTCAAGCCCGGCCATCAGCGCCGTGGTATACCCCCCCAGACTCACACCGGTGATGCCGATCTGCTCCACTGCGCGGGATTGCAGAAAATCCACCAGGGTGCGGATATCGTAGGTGCTTTGCACCACCGCATGGTTCAGGGCGTCGATGCCGCGGGACATAAAATCCATGCCGCTGACGTTCTTGGCGCGGCGGCTGCGAGGGCCGTGATGGGGCAGGGTTTTCAGTATCACGTCACAACCCAGGTGATACAGAAAATGAGAGCCCAGATAGAAATCATTGACCTCCCACCAGGGCGCCAGGAATCCGTGCACCAGGATCACCGTGGGCCGTGGCTTGTCACCGTGGCGCCAGTACCAGGCCACCACTTCATCGTTGTTCTGGTGCGACTGATGGTTGATGGCCTCATACACCGACCGCCACTGCACCTGTTCGAAGATACCGCCTTCCACCCCTTTGGGGCGGGTGGGCTCGGAGACGGTGAAGGTGGGCATTGGGCGGGGTTGGTGGAAGATCTGTTCATCGCTGCCGCGATGGGAAGCGTGTTCGCCACGCAGGGTCTGCGCCAGGCTGGCACCGGGGTAGCTGGGAAAGCTGATGCCGGCCATCCAGGCAGACAGCCCGGTGCGAATGGCCAGGTCCACCATGGCAGTGAGGCTGGTGCCGGGATCGAACGGGACTTTGACCTGCTGGGGGCGACGGTAGAAGTCTTCCGGCAATTCGGCAATCCAGGGGGCTTGGGGGTAATTCTGGTTGAGCGCGGCAGACGTCATGGCAAGTGTCCTTGTGATGGGCTCCGTGATTGGATCAACCCACTAGATTTAATAATCAATCGGTGTGCCCAATTGGTCAATAGGCCATACGGCCTATTGACCAAACATTCGCCTCAACTCATTATGGAGCCTGAATAATTGGGGTCTTTTCAAACACATGTCTAACAAGAATAAATCCAACTGGAAAGCCCGCGTGGAGCGGGGGTTCGAATCTCTCGGTTTGTCCATGGGGCATCACCCCTGGATCTGGCTGCTCAGCTGCCTGCTGATTGTGGGGGTCATGTCCTCCCAGTTGCCGCACCTGGAACAGGACACCAGCATTGAAGGCTTCCTGGAGAAAGGCTCACCGGAAATCCAGCTCTACGATCACTTCAAGGAAACCTTCGGTCGCGATGAAGTGTTCATCATCACCATTGAAGTGGACGATATTTTCAACCACACCTTCACCGGGCAGTTGCATGCCTTGCATCGCCACCTGGAGGACGAGGTGCCCTATGTGGACACGGTGGATTCGTTGGCGAATGCCCGTTACACCTATGGGGCGGACGATACCCTCTACATCGAAGAATTGTTGCCGGAGACCCTGCCCACCGACCCTGCAGAACTGCAGGCGCTCAAAGACTATGTCCTGAACAGCGACAACTATCGCAACTTTTTGATTTCCCCCGATGGCAAGATGGTGGCCATGCTGGTGCGCCTGGATTCCTTTCTGCACAGCCAGAATGCCCAGGGTGAGTGGCAACGGGGTTACCTGGGTGAGAAGGAATCCGGCGAGGCGGAAGTCAAAATACAAAGCATTCTTGATCAGTACCGGGGTGTGATGTCGGATCAGATCCGTTTGACCGGCAGCATGCCCATTGCCATGATGCTGTCGAAAATTCTGGAGCGGGACTTCACAGTGTTCTCCGCTTTGGGCAATCTCATCATCGGCATTCTGTTGTTCATTATTTTTCGGCGTTGGTCCGGTGTCTTCATGCCGTTGCTGGCCATGACCCTGGGGGTGTTGGTGACATTGTCGCTGATGGCCATCTTCGGTACACCCATGCAGGTGAGCACTTCGATTCTGCCGGCGTTTCTGTTGGCGGTGTGTGTGGGGGACAGCATCCACCTGCTGACCATGTTCTACCGCAATTACGATGCCGGCGACGAAAAAATTCACGCCATGGCCGCCGCCATGGGGCACACCGGCCTGCCCATGTTTTTCACCAGCATCACCACCGCCGCCGGTCTTGCCTCGTTCGCCACTTCGGATCTGACGCTGGTGGCGGCCTTGGGTATTTACGGCGCCCTGGGTTCGCTGATTGCCTTCCTGCTGACCATTTTTATCCTGCCCAGCCTGATTGCCATCCTGCCCATCAAGCGGCGTCCGCTTACCGTGGAATCCAATCGGGGTTTGCAACCCATTCTGGCCTGGTCGGCCCGGGTCTCCACCCGGCACCCCAAATGGATTGTGGGCACGGGGCTGACATTGCTGGTTGGAGCGGTGGCCATTGCCAGCCAGATTCAGTTTTCCCATCACCCCCTGGCCTGGTTACCGGAGGATAACGAAGCTCTGCAGGGCATCAAGAATTACGAACAGCACATGGGGTCCACCATCAACTTTGAAATTCTGCTGGATACCGGCAAAGACCGGGGCGTAATCAATGCGCCGTTATTGCAGACGCTGGACAAGGTGCAGCAGGAAATCGTCACCTGGCAGGGGGAGCACTGGAGCATCACCAAAGCCATCAGCGTGGTGAACATCATCAAGGAATCCAACCGTGCTTTGCACGATAATGATGAAACCCAGTACGCCGTGCCGGATGATCCGGCGTTGATCAGCCAGGAACTGTTCCTGGTGGAGCTGGACGAACCGGATGACATTCTCAACGTGGTGGACAAGGGGTATCAGGTGGCGCGGCTGACGGTTACCACACCCTGGTTTGATGCGATCTATGCCCAGGAAGTGGTGGAAAAAGTACAAGCCTATCTGCAGGCGGAAATGGCGCCCCACGACGTGGTGGTCAGCTTCACTGGCGTGGCGCCGATTCTGGGGGTCACTTTCGGTAAGATGTTGATCTCCACTGCGGAAAGTTATGGCATTGCTGCGGTCATCATTACGCTGATGATGATTCTGTTGATCGGCAATCTGAAGCTGGGCCTGCTCAGCATGATTCCCTCCCTGTTGCCGATTCTGATTATCCTGGCGGGATTGCACCTGGCCGGGGTGCGGTTGGATATGCTCACCATGCTGGTGGGGTCCATCGCCATCGGGCTCACCGTGGACGACAACATTCACTTCATGCACAGCTTCCGCCGTATCTACCTGAAGACCGGTGATCCCGCCCACGCGGTGGAGGCCACGTTGCTCTCCACCGGCCGGGCCATGTTGATCACATCCATTGTGTTGAGCGTGGGCTTTTCCATCTATACCCAGTCGTTGATGTCGAACATGGTGATCTTTGGTATTACCACTGCTGGCTGCATTGTGTTGGCACTGGTGGCCACCTATCTGCTGGCACCGGCGTTGATGGTGTTGGCCAACAAACAATGGCACCAGCAGCGGCCCGGTCACGAACAGGACAGTCACGACCGAAAATCCAGTGATCATGAGCGAGCCTGAGTCGGGGCGCGATGGGGTTACAGCGTTTGCGCCTGCTGATAAGACCAGGTGATGAGTTGCTTCAGCAGTTCGCCGTCAAAATTTTCCACCCGTTCAATAGTGAGCCAATGCTCATCGGGCTGCTCCTTAACCTGGCGTACCCTGGGCGGGTCCGGCAGTTCCACATAGTGTTGTGGCGTCACCCGCAGGGTGAATTGCCATTGAATCGGCGCTCCGGTTTGGAAGTAACCGAAGGTATTGGAATCCACCGTCAGGGCAAAGGCGGTGCCGGATGGCGTCAGCAGCTTGCGCTCTGCCTTGGGCAGCGCCAGGCAGAATTTCATGACATCAATGTAGTTCATGGTGAAAATGATTTACCCAGTCTTTGGCCCAGAGTGCCGCGGCAAAATGCGGTCGCTCTTCCACCTGGGCGTCGATGGTCAGCAGTTCACCCACGCGTCTGGCACCGGAACGATAGAGTGCATCCTCCAGCAGAAAGCCGGCGTGGGCAAAGCGCGGATAACCCCGGTCCCCCAATGCGATGACGCCGTAATGGCGCCCGGATAGATCCAGCACTTCATGATCCAGTGCGGAATACACCGGATAAAGGTTGCGGGGAATCTCGCCGTTGCCGGTGGTGGAGCAACACACCAGTAAGATTTCGGCAGGGTCGCGCAGCAGGTCCTGAGGGGTGGCTTCCTCATTCACCTGGGTGTGGTGACCCAGCCGGTCCATAATGACGGCTGCGGACTGCGCTGCTTTCCAGGCACTGCCCTGCACGGTGCCGACGATGATCTGTATCTTAGCCATGACCACAGTCCAGCAATATGCGCACCAGCTGAAGCATTTTCGTTGGGCCTGAATAAAGCCAATGAAATCAGATGGATGCCCTATGGGTGCAGATGAATGCTGCCAAACCGGGGTGTACGGATGCCGACATTGCCGTTGTTCGGTTGCAGGGTTTGCCTCATGGATTAAGATTCTGGTATGGACATGACGTGATAAGGCAGTTTATGGAAGCCGGGAAAGTTCTGATTGTAGAAGATGAAAATATTGTCGCGCTGGATATGCGACAACGACTTACCAAATTAGGGTATGAGGTGGTGGGGACGGCCTCTTCGGGCAAGCGTGCCCTGGAGCTGGTGGAGAAACACAGCCCGCACATCATCCTGATGGACATCCATATCAAGGGCAGCCAGGATGGCATCGAGGTGGCGCAGGCCATCAAGCAGACCCACCGCATTCCCATTATTTTCCTCACCGCCTATTCCGAGGACTCCATTCTGGCCCGGGCCCGGCAGTCGGAACCCTATGGCTACCTGTTGAAACCTTTCACGGAGCGGGAATTGCACGTGGCCATCCAGGTGGCCCTGGATAAACACGGCTTTATTCAGCAGCTGGCCCATCGGGAGGCGCACCTGAAGCTGGCGGTCAACGCGGCCCAGCTCAGCACCTGGGAAACCGACGTCAATGCGGGTGCGATCATTATGGGGTATTCCGCTGTCCAGGCGTTGCAGGAACTGACCTGGCCGCAATTGGAAGCCACCATTGTGGCGTCCGACCGGGACCGGGTGCGTCAGGGACTGGCCCGGTTGCAACGACATCCCCACAGTGAACTGGACCTGGAATTCCAGATGCAGGCCCAGAATCAAGCTCAAACCCAGGCCCGCCGCTGGTTTCGCTTATGTGGCAAGTCGTTCAGTTCCGGCCGCACACCGGTTCGGGTGGTAGGCGTGTTGCAGGAAGTGACAGAGCAGAAGCGGGCGCGGGAAAAACTCCTGCAGGCGGACATTGCCTTCCGTTGCAGTGTAGACGGCATCGTAGTGCTGAATCGGGCGCGGCGGATTGAAAGTGTGAATCAATCGTTCCTGCGCATTACCGGCAGCCGGGAAGCCGATTGCGTGGGTTCGGAGCTGGCCCTGATCAGTGAAAAAAACCTGGGGGCGGGTACCTATGCTGCCCTGTGGGAGAGTCTGCATACCGACGGCAGTTGGCAGGGGGAGGCGCGTTTTCACGATGCCCACAACCGCCTGATCCACGCCCTCATCAATATTGGCCTGGTGCCGGATCCGGACATCAGTGAGATTCAATACGTGGTGGTGGTATCGGACATCACTCCCATTCGTCATGTGCAGAAAGAGCTGGCCCATGCCGCTTATTATGACGCTTTGACCGGGCTGCCCAATCGTCACCTGTTTTATGACCGGCTGGATACCTGTTTGTCCCAGGCCAGTCGACGCAAGTTTGTGGTGGGCTTGATGTATCTGGACCTGGATCAGTTCAAGTGGGTGAATGATACCCTGGGCCACCAGATGGGAGACGATTTTTTGCGGGCGGTGGCCCTGCGGTTGCGCTCGGTTCTACGTTCCTGTGACACCCTGTGCCGCTGGGGCGGCGATGAGTTTACCATCATTGTGCATCAGGCGGATTCGACCGAAGAGCTGGAGGCGCTGGCGAGAAAATTACTGACGGTGCTGGCGCGCCCACTGCGCATCGGCAACAGCCTGGAAGTGGTGCCTCGCGCCAGCATTGGCATCAGTCTGTTTCCGGAACATACCCGGGATCGGGATGAAATGGTGCGGATGGCGGACATTGCGATGTACTCCGCCAAGAAAGACAGCACGGCGAGCTTTGCCTTTTTCCAACCGTTTATGTCGACCCAGGTGGCGGCCCATTTCAATCGGGAACAGGAGCTGCACCGGGCCCTGAAAGAAGATGAACTCAGGCTCTTCTATCAACCCCAGTTTGACAGTGACAGTGGTGCCTTGGTGGGTGTGGAGGCGCTGATCCGTTGGCAGCATCCGCTGGAAGGTTTGTTGGGTGCCGGCGAGGTTATCCCGTTCGCGGAATCCAGTTCCCTGATCCTGGAAATAGGCAAGTGGGTGTTCAACGAAGTGTGCCGGCAACTGGCATGCTGGCTTGCAGACGGTTTTGATCCCAAGCGTATTTCGATCAATGTCTCAGCCCGGCAGCTGGAAGATCGGGAATTTGGGTGTTGGGTCAGCAATACAGTCGAACAGCACCAGGTGTCCTATCGCTATCTGGATGTTGAAGTAACAGAATCCTGCCTGCAGGACAATGAAACCGGGATCAGTAATCTGTTCTGGTTGCGGGACAAAGGCGCCAACATCAGCATTGACGATTTTGGTACCGGTTATTCCTGTATGCAGTCGCTCAAATCGTTGCCGATCACAGCGTTGAAAATCGACCAGGCCTTTGTGCGCTGCGTGCACCGGGATGAAAGTGACAAAGCCATCTGCAATGCGATCATTGCGTTGTCCAGTCAATTGGGTCTGCGCACCATTGCCGAAGGCGTTGAAACCGAGGCCCAGGCGGAGTTTCTGCGCCGCGCCGGGTGCAACGAACTGCAGGGTTTCTTACTGGGCAAACCGCAGCCGGTAAGTGCGGTCACGCCACTGTTACCACGCAGCAGGCCGGATTGAAAAACAATCCGGCCTGTCTGGTTTTGGTGTTGCCCTTGTTTCAAATCACCTTAGTAGAAGGGAGACGTTTCACCATCAATTGAGAGCACAAAGGCCTTCAGGTATTCCAGGTCCGCCCCATTGCCCATTGCCTCGGCGATGGTCTGGCCGCCGGCATCCGGCAAGCGGTGGCGGTTGAATACTTCGTCCAGGGTTTCGGCGCTGCCATCGTGGAAATACGGTGCGTGGTAGGCCACACCCAACAGGGACGGCGCGTTGAAGCCGGCACCACCCAGCGCGGCAAAACCTTGAGTTGATTGCGGGCTTACCGCCACCCCTTCGTTGGGATCACCGGCTACCGAGATCACGCCCCCGCCAATGGCCCCGGCACCGCGCAGCTCCAGTGGATTGGCGCTGTCCAGGGTGCCCACGTCATCCAGAAAACGCAGCGTGTCTCCATTCAGCGCCAGGGCGATGATCTGGGGGCCACCCACCGTCAGGTTGGCATCCAGCGCCGGCTCCCGGCCCTGGGCAAAGAAATTGGCGCCCAGCGGATCGTTGTTGAAGGTGGGGTTGTTCTGATAATGCCGGATCGAACTTTTCGTCCACTTGTCACCACCGTGACAGGCGCTGCAGTTGGCGTCGAACAGGGGGCGACCATATAGCTCCGCGTCGGCCTCTGCGCTCGGCATGATGGGCGCACGCACCGCTCCGGCCACCCAATCGGTCATGGCATCCAGGGCGTCACTGATACCGCCGGTGGGGCCATGGTTGAAGATCTCGGCTGTGCGGTTAACTCCGTCCACATCGGTGGCGTGACCGATGCCGCCCTGTACCCCGCGGGAATTGTTGTTGAAGTCGGTGACGCTGCCGCGTACGGCGTTCCAGTTCAGGATCCGTTGATCCGCCCGATTGAGCTTGGAGAAGGTGCCTTCCAGGGCGATGGTCTGGCGGGGGCCGGTGGGGAAGATCCAGGTAACGTTGTCGCTGTGGCCATCATCATGACAGGAGGCGCAGCTGCTCCAGGCGTTATCGGAGGCCTTGCCGCGGAAGGCGAGGGGCTCGATATCCCGAATCGCCACATCAAAGTGACCGTCCGCGTTCAGGTCCAGCGAATCCGGAATACCCAGAGCCGTGAAGAACGCCAGTTTCCCCACAATGCTGCGGTGTTTGGCGGTGCCGGGTGCCGGTGGCGCGCTGGAGGAGATGTCCCGTTGCAGGACGCTGTTGGTGGTCAGGTCCAGTGCCGTGACGGAAGTGCTGACTTCGTTGTTGGTATACGCCCGCGTGCCGTCGCGACTCATGACCACACCGGTGGGAATATTGCCGGTCTGGAAGCGGGTGACGCCGCTGGGTGCACCGATGTCCAGGGTGCCGTCCGGTGCCACACTGGCGCGCACCACATAGTTGCCACCCCGGCTTACCATCAGAAAATCATTGCCCTGGGCATTGGCATCGATGGCCACCAGTTCGTTACCGAACAACCGATCCAGAGATGTGGTGGGGTCTGCCGGCTGGGCCTCGGTTTTGATCTGGTTGTTGAGGTTGGTGGTGGCCTGGTGCCCCGTGCGGGTGTCCAGCGTGGTCACCAGCGCCTGCACGTTCAGGTTGAACTTCACCGGCGGCTCCGGTGAGGCACCCACGTTGGGAAGGTACAGATTCCTATCCCGCAGCACGGCGCTGAACAACTGATTGGGGTAGGCCCCTTGCAGGGTTCTCGCAATGACACCGTCGGCAGCGGCATCCTCACTGCTGGTGTCCGGGCAGAACACATCACTGGCCAGAGCGGCGGCGCCATCGCCGTCACCGTTAACGCCGGAATTGAAAAACACCGTGGCACCCTGGTCCTGCAGAATGTCCCGGGTGTTTTGGCAGAAAGCCCGACGGTCGGCATTGAAGCCGCTGTTGTCCAGGGGCGCGATGGTGTAGTGGGCCACGCCGGGGTGAGATGTGAGGGCCGCCTGCACACCAAAGTAATCGACCACACCCTGCTTGGCGTCGTTAAAACCATCGGGCCGATTGTCGGGGTCGATCACCTCGGAAAAAAAACGGGTCACATACACCACTTCGTCGTGATCGTCGGTATCCCCGTCGTTACTGATGCTCACTGCCATGGGGTGGCCGCCCACCGCCACGTTGTTGATGACCGCGTTGCTGTGCAGATCGATCACCGACACGCTGCCGGCGGTATGGTTGGCAACAAAGGCGTATTGCCCGTTGGGGCTGATGGCGATGCCGCGGGGTTCTGTGCCCACCGCAATCGGGTGTCCCAGCAGGCTGGGCGTTGCGCCACTGAGGTCGATCACGCTCACGGTGCCGTCCACAGCATTGGTGACATAGGCCCGTTGGTCATCCGGTGTCAGGGCCAGGTAGCGGGGTTCCTGACCCACGCTGACCTCGGCCACTTTCGATTCGGTGTCCTGACCCTGATCATCCTTCACCTGCAGCACAGAAACACTGTTGTTCTGGCGATTCACCACCACCAGGTAACGGTCGTCGGAGGTGAGGGCGATGTTGGTGGAGCGGCTGGGTAAGGCAGCGTTGGCACGGGGTTGATCCGCGCCACGGCCGTCGTCATTGTTGCCACCACCTCCGCCACCGCCGCAGCCGAACAGCAGGCTGGTGGAGGTGCAAAGACACAGGAACAAATGCCTGGCGCGGGGCCGGCTGCTGGACAAGCGTGGCGCTTCAGCTGTGAAGCGGGCGCCACGACGGTGGTGGCGGTGTGACCCAAATAACATAACGTTCTCCCTGAATTGGTATTGGCATAGAGGCTGACAAACCGGGTTGTCGAAGGAGATACGCCCAGGGGGAGAAAAGAGTTGCACCGTTGTGGTGTGAATTTTTCACAGTCCGGCAGGTGGGAAGTAAAAGTGTGCAGTGCGAGGGGCGGGCTGGGTCGCGGGACAAGCTGAAAGGTGAGTAACCTGAACCCGTCCCCTCACACTGCAAGGAGGTTAGCCGTTGGCGCGCTTGGCCTGCGCTTCCTGGGGGACCAGATCCAGCAGCTTCATCATGTTGGTGCGCATGATTTTATCTTTGTCCTCAGCGCTCAAACCGCTCAGGCATTCCACCCAGTCGGCCGGGCGCACCAGCCCTTCCGGGTGGGGCCAATCGCTGCCGAAGATAACGTGATCCACACCCACCAGGTCAATCAGTCGCTGCGGGTTTTCTTCAAAGTGCGGGTGGAACCACACGTGCTCGCGGATGGTGTCATGAGGGTGACGGGTGAACAGTTGCGGCGCCATGTTGTAGACGTGGGCCATGCGCTCCCATAAGGGATAGAGCCAGGCCACACCGGTTTCCACGTAACATACCTTGAGGTTGGGGTGACGGTCGAACACGCCGTGGCACACCAGGCCCGCCAGGTTATGGCCCACGGTGGCCTGGTTCAGGTCCATCACCAGTTCCAGCGGGTCGGTTTTCTTGAAGGGCTGGTATTCACCCTGCAGGCCCAGCTCGCTGCGCTGGTGACGCTCGTACATGTCGTACACGCCGTTGTCGGAATTATGGAAGGTGATGATGACGTTGTTGGCGGCGAGCAATTCATAGATCGGATCGAACTCCGCCGATCCCATGCCACGGGGGCCACGAATGCCCGGCACAAACGAGGGCCGCATCAATACCACCTTGGAACCCTTGGAGACAATCCAGCGGGCTTCTTCCAGGGCTTTTTCCGCATCCATCAGAGTGATCACCGGCGTGGCAAAGAACTGGCCATCCTCACCAAAGCCCCATTCATCCAGCATCCACTGATTCAGGGAGTGGATCATGGCGTGACACAGATCCGGATCTTCGTACATATGACCTTCCACCACCGAGGCCAGGGTGGGGAACATTAGGGTGCCGCACAGGCCGTGTTCTTCCAGCAATTCATAGCGCTTGGGGGTTTTGACCCGGTATTCGGGGATGCAGCGCTGCACCTGCATAAAGTCACGATAGGACTTGCCTTCGGGGTTGTTGCCTTTCAGGTATTCCACGGTGCTGCCGGGGGCCGCCACCACTTCAAAGGTGGGATTGGGAATGTAGTCTGACAGCTTTCCGTTCACCATCATTTTGGTCTTGCCGTCGATTTCGATGAAACGCAGGGCTTTTTTATAGCGCTCCGGCAGATAGCGCAGAAAGGATTCTGCAGATTCGTAAAAATGATTATCACAATCAAAATACATTGGGTTGGCGGGCATGGACATAGTTCTTATAGCTCCTGCGTTTATTCCATAATCAACAGTGTTGTATAGTTCGGTTACTGTAGCGGCCCCGCAACGGGCTGGCTTTGACTTAGGTCATGAAATGCCGCATTTGCTTACGTGGCGCCGCTGCTTTCCCTGCACACACTGCCCTTCGAGCGTTGAGTAGCCCGTTGATTTTGTGACTTTTTCACGTTCACCCAGCGCAACCATTTTCCCACCCGCTGCGTAAGTAGAACCGAGGATCGAATCCTGGTGAGGTCACCGGGATCGAATTAACTGTTCTATCAGGAGAAGAAAAATGCCCAATCGCGCTTATGCACTGAACGACGTTGAACAACTGGTCGACAACTATCACGGAGTCTGTACCTGGGATTTCAGTCAGGGCCTGCCCCTGGACTTTATCGCCGGCCCGGCAGGAAATGGGATCTGTCTGGCGCTATCCTGCCATTGGATCAAGTATCACGCGCTGGATGATTCGCTGGTCAATCATCTGGGCGGTATCTGGAACCCCGCCAATCGAACCTATATCCAGTTCAATCACCAGGAGTACCAGCGCATCGCCCAATGGCAGCGGAACCTGGAGCGCTTTCCCGACTGGATCATGGGCTACCAGAACTGGCTGCGCAATCAGGGCCTGGGGGTGAACCGGGGTACCACGGTGCCCATGAGTGCGTCGGCACTGCGCACGGAACTGGAGCGGATTCATGGCGGCTATGCCATGATTATTCTGAAGAGCCGCAATGTGCGGGAATCCCATGCCATTGCGGTTTACATCGGGGAACAGGGGGGGGATGCCTGTTTCTTTGATCCGAATTTTGGTGAATACTGGTTCCCGAATCGCGATGACTTTTTCTTCTTCCTGCATTTGTTCGCGAACTTCGTGTATCACCGTAATCACCGAGACAACGTCGGGTTTGACAGCCATGAAATCATTCGGGTTTGGAGATAGCGTCATTTGATACAACGGCTCAGCGCGCTGGGAATCCTTTGGCTTTGTTGGGTGGCCACCGGCTGCACGGCGGCGCAGTCGCTGACGGCGGACCATGCTCCGCAGCAATCCGGGCGTCATAGCCTGAGCCTGACGGTGGATGGCCTTGAGCGCAGTATCGTGCTGCAGCTGCCCAAGCAATACGACGGCACCGATGCCAGCGGGGTAAGGCTCTGGCCGCTGGTGGTGGTGTTGCACGGTGGCGGCGGCAGTGCCAAGTCCACCCTGTGGGAAACCGGGTGGGCCGATAAAGCGGAACAGGCGGGGTTTATCGCAGTATTCCCCAATGCCGCGGCCCGTAATCCCCAGCGCCGCAGTAGTTTCGCCCTCAATCCGCAATTGTGGAACGATGGCTCGGAGCGCTTCTATGAGGGCCAGGCGGCGGTGGACGACGTACGCTTTCTGGATGCTCTGATCACACAATTGTCCCGGCTCTATCAGGTGGACCCGGGCCGCATCTACCTCACCGGTTTTTCCAACGGCGCCTCCATGAGTTTTTTGGCCGCCGCCCGGCTGCCGCACCGGTTTGCCGCCATTGCGCCGGTGGCCGGGGCCTGCTGGATTGAACCGGGCCGCCTGCGCCCGCCGGTGTCCATGCTGTACATCACTGGCACCGACGACCCCCTGAACCTGATTGAGGGCGGTGCTCCCAGGCTTGCCACCGGCAAAGCGGATGCGGTGCGCTCCAAACCCAAGCCGCCGGTGCGGGAGTCCATTCTCAAATGGGTGCGGGCCCTGGGCATGCCCGAGCAGCCGTACTCGGTCACCCGCGATGACGGTGTCAGCACGGAAAGGTATGGGCAGAAAAACAGCGCGGTGGAAGTGCGGTATGTGGCGGTGGAAGGATTGGGCCACACCTGGGCCGGTGGGCGCAGCATTTTACCGCAGTTCATGGTGGGGGCCACGTCCGACAAGATCAATGCCACCGACCTGATATGGGAATTCTTTCAGCTGCATAGCAGATGAGAACGACGGCACACCGGTGGTAACCGATGTGCCGTCGAGGCGGTTCATTGCAAGGTTATTTCAGGTCGAAGCGGTCCGCGTTCATCACCTTGGTCCAGGCGTTGACGAAATCCATCACGAACTTTTCCTTGGCGTCATCCTGGGCGTACACTTCCGCATAGGCGCGCAGGATGGAGTTGGAACCGAACACCAGGTCCACCCGGGTGGCGGTCCACTTCACAGCACCGCTCTTGCGTTCCTGCAGTTCGTACAGGTTGTTTCCCGCCGGCTTCCACTGGTAGCGCATATCCATCAGGTTAACGAAGAAGTCGTTGCTGAGGACGCCCACCCGATCGGTGAACACGCCGTGGGCCGTGCCGCCATGGTTGGTGCCCAGCACCCGCATACCACCCACCAGCACGGTCATCTCCGGAGCGGTGAGGCCCATCAGTTGGGTGCGGTCCAACATCAGTTTTTCCGCCGCCACGTCATAGTCTTGTTTCAGCCAGTTGCGGAAACCGTCATGAATCGGCTCCAACACGGCAAAGGCCTCCACATCGGTCATGGCGTCGGTGGCGTCACCGCGTCCGGAGGCGAAGGGCACGGTCACGTTGACCCCGGCATCCCGAGCGGCTTTCTCTACGGCCGCGCTGCCACCCAGCACGATTAGGTCGGCCAGGCTCACCGGCTTGCTGAGTCCGGACTGAATGTCTGCCAGCACACCCAGGACTTTCTGCAGCCGTTGCGGTTCATTGCCGACCCAGTCTTTTTGCGGAGCCAGGCGAATGCGGGCACCGTTGGCGCCGCCACGGTGGTCAGAGCCGCGGTAGGTGCGGGCGCTGTCCCAGGCGGTGGCCACCAGTTCTGCCACGCTGAGTCCGCTGGCCAGGATCTTGGCTTTCAGGTCATTGATCTCGGCATCACTCAGGGTGTAATCCACCGCCGGAATCGGGTCCTGCCAGATCAGGTCTTCGGCCGGCACTTCCGGCCCCAGGTAGCGGCTTTTCGGGCCCAGGTCGCGGTGCGTGAGTTTGAACCAGGCGCGGGCAAACACCTCGGAGAAATAAGCCGGGTCCTTGTAGAAACGCTCGGATATTTCCCGGTAGATGGGATCTTTGATCATGGCCATGTCCGCGTCGGTCATGATCGGGTTGTACTTGATACTGGGGTCTTCCACATCAACCGGTTTGTCTTCCTCTTTGATGTTGATGGGCTCCCACTGCCAGGCCCCGGCGGGGCTCTTTTTCAGCTCCCAGTCGTAGCTGAACAGCATGTGGAAGTAGCCGTTGTCCCACTGGGTGGGGTGCGTGGTCCAGGCGCCTTCGATGCCACTGGTGACGGTATCGCGGCCAAAGCCCTTGCCCTTGGGGTTGTGCCAGCCGAAGCCCTGTTCGGCGACGTCCGCACCTTCCGGTTCCGGGCCCAGTTTGGAGGCATCGCCGTTACCATGGGCTTTACCCACGGTGTGGCCACCGGCGGTCAGCGCCACGGTTTCTTCATCGTTCATGGCCATGCGGGAGAAGGTGAGGCGGATGTCTTTGGCGGTTTTTAATGGGTCGGGATTGCCGTCCACCCCTTCCGGGTTCACGTAGATCAGACCCATGTGGGAGGCGGCCAACGGATTGTCCATGGCATCCCGGTCTTCGGCATAGGCGCGCTCGGAGCCTTTGCCCAGCCATTCCTGCTCCGAGCCCCAGTCGATGTCTTTTTCCGGGTGCCAGATGTCGGCGCGGCCGCCGGCGAAGCCGAAGGTTTTCAGGCCCATGGATTCATAGGCGACGTTGCCCGCCAGGATCATCAGATCGGCCCACGACAGGCGGTTGCCGTATTTTTTCTTGATGGGCCACAACAGGCGGCGGGCCTTGTCCAGGTTGACGTTATCCGGCCAGCTGTTCAACGGTGCGAAACGCTGGTTGCCGGTACCACCGCCACCGCGGCCGTCGGCGATCCGGTAAGTACCCGCTGAGTGCCAGGCCATGCGGATCATCAGACCGCCGTAGTGACCCCAGTCTGCCGGCCACCAGTCCTGGCTGTCGGTCATCAGTTGGGTGAGGTCTTGTTTGACCGCCGCCAGATCCAACTTCTTGAACTCCTCGGCGTAGTCGAACTCCGCCCCCAGGGGATTGGGTTTGGTGTCATGCTGATGCAGGATATCCAGGTCCAGGGCCTCGGGCCACCAATCGGTACTGGTTTTACCGGCAGAGGTGCTGCCGCCGTGCATCACGGGGCATTTGCCGGCAGAGTTGTTCGAGTTGTTGTTCATAGCAAGCGTCCTTTTCGTTCTCAGTGAGTGCGGACCAGAGGTCGGCGCGGTCGTTCGTCCAGGCTGTACCACCATAGCAGAGTTAGATGAACACTTTATAGTGTAGCCTTCCTGCCAGAATAGGGGATGGGGGTTAATGAGTAAAATCTATAATATGTATGGCGGTGATAGGTGGTGGCTATGGCGTGCCGGCCCTGGCCGTGGCGGCTGGCAATCCCGCTGACAGCGCCTACGCTTTTTGTAAGAAACCCACATAACTTCATATACATTCAGAGAACAAGGACCTGACAGTGGCGAAACGGTATCGGGTGGTATCGCAGGGGGCGGTGCTCAGCGGCAAACAGGAAGAGGAGGTCTATCAGGCGCTTCTCAATATCAAACTCCAGCCGCAGCAGGCTCGCGCCCTGCTAAGTGGGCCCATGGTGATCAAGGCGGACCTGGATAACCCCAAGGCGCTGCACTATGTGGACGTGTTCTCAAAATTGGGGCTGCAGGTAAAAATCGAGGGTTATCAGGCGGCTGGATCGCAGTCGGCGTCTCCTCAGGATGAAACCTTTGCGCTGCTGGAAAAAACCTTCAGCCAACCCATCGAGCCCACCGCGTTGAGCCGCGAATATCAGAAATCCATGGTGCTGGCGTTGCTGTCGGCGGTCATTGCCCCGGCCATCTACGGCGCCCTGGTGGCGGCGGTGGTGTTGGCATTGGCCTGGTATCTGTTCAGTGGGCATGTGGAATATTTCGGCAGCATCGGTGAGCGTGCCCATAATCTTCGTCCCACTACCTGGATCGTGCTGTTGCTGGTGCCCAGCGTGATCGGCGGCATTCTGCTGTTGTTCCTGCTGTACCCGCTGTGGCCCCGGGGGCGGGCGCCGTCACCCTACATTCTCGATCGCAAAAAGAACCCAAAATTCTATTGCCTGACGGAGCAGATGGCCCAGGCCATTGGTGTACCGGCACCGGAATTCATCGAACTGATTCCGGATGTGAATGCCGCCGCGGGGCCGGTGAAAGGCATGGTGAGTCTGTGGCAGGGCAAGTTACGCCTGGTGGTCGGGTTGTCCCTGGTGTCCGGCTGTACGGTGCAGGAGCTGGTGGGCATTATCGCTCACGAGTATGGTCATTTTTCCCAGCGCAAATCCATGCTGGTGTACGCCTGGATCAATCGGGTCACCCGCTGGTTGTCGGAGTGTGCCCACGGCCAGGATTTCTGGCACCACCGCTTACTGCAGTGGCGTGAAAACTACGATGATGTGCCGGCGATCTATTTTACCCTGTTGGCCACGGACTACGCCTTGCGCGGTGTGCGCCTGCTGTTTCAACAGCTGCTGGAAATCCACATCAAAATGACCAGTCGGGTTTCCCAGCAAATGGAATTTGATGCTGACCTGTATGAAGCAAAGGTGGTGGGCAGCGAGCGTTTTCGGGCCGGTTCCCTGTCCTTGCGCAAGCTGGCCTATGCCGCCTCCTACGTGCGTCACCACAATTTTGATGCGCTCGATCAGCGGGATAAACTGCTGAAGAATATTCCCGCGGCGGTGGAGGACATTGCCCGCCGTTATAGCGATGAGATTATGAATAAAATCGAACAGAGCCTGGGGGATGAACAAACCGAATACTGGCATTCCCATCCGGCGGACATTGAGCGCATTCGCCACGCGGAACAGGCGCAGGAGCCGGGCATACTCAGCTGTGCTTTACCGGCCAAGTTGTTGTTCAACGACTTCGACCGTCTGTGTGAGAAAAGCACCATGGGACTGTACAACGCCTATGGTATCCACGGTGCCAAAGATTACGTGGTGGACAACGATCAGGTGCTGGGTTAAGCCTCAGGCACAGCTGGTCAATTCTGAATCAGTTGTGCCAAGGTTCACTTTTCCAATCAGACTAATTTGTGAAAGCTTTGCTTTTTGCCGGGTGCCGGTTGAAAACCCAAGAGTGATGATTTAACGTGCTCAGGCAATTGTTCAAGGATTAAGACCGGGTAAATCATTACGTCAGGAATTGGGTCCTTCTTAACAAGCTCTCTACGGAAACGCAGTAATCTATAACGACGTGGGTTGTGTTGTGTTTGTAGTATAAAAACTGAGCTTTTTTCTCATCCCCCGCCGCGCTTGTTAACCAAGCTTTAACACTTTTCCTGCTTGCTGCACGGCAAGTATCGCCTTTGTCGTTGGCAGCGTCGTCCATATTGGAAACTGGCCGCGAGGGAGTGTTATGGCAACCCTGTTCACCGATAAGTTGGTCGCTGACTTCAATAAGTTCAAGTGGCTGAAACGGTTGGATCAAAGCGTTATTCTCAATACCGGTGAAGCCTCGCCGGATCTTCTTAAAGTCCCCGAAAAAGATGCCCAGCGCGTGCTCAGTGAAGTGGTGCGCGTGGTGTTGGACCTGCCGCGAAATTCCACGCCGCTGGTGGTGTGGCATCACGCTGACAGCGAACTGCTGGTGCACAGCGATCAGACCACGCTGCGTTGTACCAGTGGGGTGGTTACTGTCAGCGTGAGTGTGGAATGCGATCAGTTTCAACAGCTGACCATTCCGGTGCCCATCGGCGTTGGCCAGAAGAAAGCCGTCAGCGGACTGGTGATGTCATCGTTCCAGGATCTGCAGGGGCCCCGGGGCCTGGTGGACACCTGGGCCGATGCGATCATCGCCTTCGCCTGGGAATCCCTGCTGGAAGTGGCCAGCACCATCTGCGAGCAGGTGGGACGCGATGCCCGCGGATTGCCGTTGGTGCCCGGCAGCATCGGGGCAGAACCGGACCGGCTGCTGATTCAGCCGGTGTCACGTTACTCACTGAGTGCGGGGATCTGAGCATGGGTGCGGAAGAAAATCTCGACGTCTTTTCCACCCTGGCGGAAGCCGTTGGCCTGACCCAGGATGGTCAGCTGCGCGGTGAATGGTTCCAGGACCCTATCGGTACGGCCAACGGCAGCAAGCGTGGCCTCAGCTCCATGATGTACACCCATCAGCAGCGGGAAGCGTTGATGAGTTTCGTGGACGATGTGCTGGGGCCGCCGGAACGGGAAACGGAAGATCAGGCGGTGTGGGTGCCGCTGTTCTCGGAATCCGGCGCCACCGTTTTTGTGGTGGTGGAGCAGGCCAGTGACAGCGCCCGGGTGGGTTTTGGCATCGAGTATGAAAGTGGCTCGTCCACGCCGTCGGTGGCGGTGAAAGCCCATGTGCCGGTGTTCCAGTTTGCCCGTGAAGGGGGCGCGTCCATGGATGTGTCCGGCGGCCAACCGGACTGGCTGGTGCTGGGGCGTTCCGGCGCCAACATTGAGTTGTCACTGGAAGTCACCCTCTCCAACGGGGCCCCGGTGGCCGGTGAGTTGTACGTGGGCGGTGTGTTTTTATCGATCCTGATTCCCACCGATCCGGCGGACAATTTCGCTTTGGCGGTGGGCTTCCGCCGTCTGCAGTTGCCCGGCACCCGTGTGCCAAAAGATTTCGATCTGAACGTGGATTCCCTGGCGGAATTGGGCCCGGAGTTTCTGGAATTCATGGCCGGTCTGCTGCAGGCCCAGGCAGACGCGTTGGACCCGGCGAATCCCGATACTGCTCCCTTCGCCGCCCTGGCGGGCATGTTCGGTCTGCGTACGGTCACCGACATTCCTGCCTTTCCGTTGGAGGGGCTGATCACCCGCGGCGTGCCGGCACTGATTCAATGGCTGGAATCTATCTTCACCGTGACGGCTGCCCGCAATGCCTGGCTCGGGCAGTTCGGCGCCTTGGTGGGCGGCACGGTGAACGCCAGCCGCGGTGCCATCGAGTTCAGCTCCGGCATCATTACCGGCGCCATCGGCTTGCGGGTGGCGGCTTCCAGCGGTGGCGGGGTGCAGATCACACCCTGGACCGAAGTGGCACTGCGCCCGCAAACCGGGGCGGAAGTACGCATCAGTGCCGACCTGCTCACCACCGATACCGCCACCGGTGACATCAGCGCGTTGCCATCCCTGCAAGCCGGCGCGGTATTCGGCCGCGATGCCGGGCTGGCCACCCATCTGCTGGAGGGTGATCCGGGCATTGGCTCCATTCATCTGGGTATCAAACTGCTGTCTGGGCAGCCGGCGTTTATGCTCACCGCCCACGACGTCACCCTCGGTGGTGCTGCCCATTCCATACTGGATCTGTCCAGCCCGGAGGCGGTGCTGGACGCCGCCGGAGGTGTCATCAATTCCGCCCTGGTGAACGCGCTCAATGACCTGGGGCGCCCCGGGGAACTGGTGGCCGTCCTGCTGGGCATCAACCCGCCGGCTGGCATCACCGCCTTGAATCCCCTGGAGTTGCTTACCGATCCGTTGGCGGAACTCAAGGATTACTGGCAATCCCTGAAAGGCAATGCGAGCGCGTTTGCGGACGTGTTGGCGGCGCTGCGGGAACTGATCACCGGCGCCACCGGGGCCCTCAACGGCAGTGGCACCGAGGTGGCACCCTGGGTGATCGAGATCGGCCCGTTGCAGGTGCTGGTGTATCTGCAGGGCGATTACATTTTCCTGGCGTTGTCTGCCGAGTTGGCCGCCACGGTGATGACCGATTACGAAGCGGTGATGGCGGTGCGGGCCCGCATGGCACGCATTGATGTGGTGAATCCGGCGGTGCAGTTCTTCAGTGTGTTTGCCGGTGGTCTGCATTTACGTCGCGCTGATCGCAACACCGCCCGCCTGGATCTGGGGCCGGTGGATTTATTGGCCAATGCTTTTGGCTTTGAACTGGCCTGGAACGCCCGGGATGGGGTGGGCTTTGCCGTGGCGGCGCCCGGTTTGGCGCTGGAACTGGAAGGGGGGCTCGAAGCTTCCGGTGATGCCTCCAGCACGCTGTCCGTGAGCATTCCGTTGCCTGAGTTTCATGGGGACGGTAGCGTTACCTACAGCCCAGACTGGAATGAAATCGAGCAGGCCATAGCAGCGCTGCTGGCGCGCATAGGTTCCCCCGTGGTGGATGTACTGTTGAACCTGGTGGGCTGGTCCGGTCAGGGGGCCCGCCTGCAATTGGGGGAATTGATCAGTCATCCGGAAACGGCGTTGCGCACCTGGTTGGGGGATTTGATCCTGGATTGCAGTAACGTGCGCACTGCGTTGAGTCCGTTGGCCTATCTGATCAGTGGCTTCCGCCTGTCGGCGCCGCTGGGCAGTGGCAACGAACGGGACCCATTCCGCCTGGCCATCGCCGGGGAGCCCCGGGCGCCCGGTGTGGCGGTGTGGCTGGACCCGGGTTGCCGCCTGCCGTTAACCCGCTACGAGCCGCCGCCGGGGTTCTTTGATCGCAGTGAGCCACCGGAGGAAGGGGTGCTGGTGGCGGCACTGCAGGATGCGGGCCGTAGCATTCCTGATCTGAAAGACCTGCTTGTGGGTCGGCAGAGCCTGGCCCAGGGCCTTCAGAATCTGAGTGATCGAATCACCGGCACGGACGGTCTATTGGGGCAGCCTGCCGTATTGCCACCCGGCGTCAACGGGATCGATATCGAAGGCTACAGCTATCGGGAGCTGGTGGCGCTGGGTGCCATCGATGCCATTCTTATGGAAGCCCTGGACCCGGTGCCCGGTGCCGTGCTGTATGTGGGCTGTGAAGACGTCTGGACCACCTGTTTTGATGGCCACAGTTTTGATGCCCGCAGCGGCAATGCCAGTGGCACAGTGGACGCGAGCGGTGACGGCAGTTGGTCGTTGGCGCTGCCGGACCCGGCCGCTGCCGTGGCGGCCCGACCGGATCGCGGCGCCGTGGGTGAGCAGGCGGAGCGTCTGAAAACCGCGTTGGCCGGGCGTACCGCTGCCATCACGGTGGTGGCGTACGGCGCCGCCGGTGCCGCTGCCATCAAAGCAGCAGAGACCACGCCGGCCATCGAGCGGGTGGTGACCGTGGGCAGCCCTTGGGCCCCGCTGGCCGTGTCCGGTTACACCACCGGTCTGAGCGGTGATGCTTTGCGCTTCCTGCAGCAGATTCGCCGCCCCTTTACCGAAGAACTGGATGAGCATCTGCTGGCCGGTGAATCCGGTCCGCTACTGCAGATGTCCTACGTGATTGAGCGGGCGGTGGCCGCCGCTGGATTCACCGAAAGCAAGCTGGGTGAGATTCCCCTGGCCAGTGACCAGGTGCGCCGGGCCGGGCTCAACGTGGATGCGGTGTTCGGCAAACTGGATGGCGATACCGTGGACCGGGGCCTGGCGGAACTGGTGGCGGATGCCATCGCCTATCGCTATGAATCGCTGGCGGAGCCGGTAGGGCCACCCACCGCCTTGCACGCCGGTGTAGACCTGCCGGTGTTCGATGTCAGCCTGGGGCCGGTCCTGCTGGGTGCCGGGGCGATCCTGGAATTGATCTCCTGCGATCGCGGTGCGTCCGGTGACAGCTTTGCCGTGCACACCCACCAGCAGGTGATCCTGGATCTGCATTTCGGCGTCAATGATGGCTGGCTGATCGGCGGCCCCGGTGCGTTGCAGAACGATGTGGAAGCCCGCTGGCTGTCGGTGCGGCTGTATCTTCCTATCAATTCCGGCAGCGGCACGGGCAGCTCCGGCAGCTCTGGCAGCGGCTCAGGCTCTCCGCTCGCCAAGGCGCGTTTTATTTTTCACGAAGCCAACTGTTTCGGGGTAAAGCGGGAACGCTGGGTGATCGAACCGGATGCGGATGGCATTGCGGCCACCCTGCCCACGTCGGAAGTGCATCTGCTGATGGCGGAAGTGATCGGTCGCCTGGCGGCGGAATCCGCTGAACTGGCCCAGTTGCTGGCGGACCTGGGGCTGGTGCGCTCCGGCGGTTACGATCCCCAGGGCTTTGACCGTTTGATCTTCGACACCCAGTTGGTGATCACCGATGCCTTGACCCAATCGGCCACCAGCATGGCCGGTGCGTTGCGCACCATCGGCGGTTTCACCGGCAGTGGCAGCAATCTGGCCTGGACCATCGACAGCGCCACCGTGTCATTGAATCTGCAAACCCGTTCCATTGAGGTGTCCGCCCAGCACGCTCCGGCAGAGCTGGTGCCGGTGGGTGCCTCCGTGCGCATCAACAGCAGCGGCGTGGCCGTGTCCGCTTCCCTGGGGGAAATTGATCCGGGCGCCGGTGGTATTCAGTTGCGTACTTCGATTGATACGGCCGCAGTGAGCAGCGGGCAGTTGGGCCTGGACTGGCGCTTGCCCGGTGCCGCCAACACCGCCACCATCGACTTGCTGAACCTGTCCGATCCATCGGACCTGATCCGGTTATCCGCCTCCCTGGTGCCCGCCACCCTGGCCACCGGTTTTATCAATCATCTGCGGGATGAAGCGGACGACAGCGCCCGCAGCGCCATCGACACGCTGCTGAACAGCCTCAACCTGTTGGGACCGGTGCCGGAATCCGGCCAGCGTCGCATGCTCCTGCCCTGGGCCCTGTTCCTGGACCCCATGGCCTGGTTGCAGCACGCCACCAGCGCCTGGTCGTCCGATCCTTTTGGCCAGGCGGTGATGACCCTGGACGCGGTGGCGGATTTGGTGGTGCCCGCTCGCACCGGCGCGGGGTGGCCGGTGAGCGAGGACGTTACCCTCACCTACGCCGTGGATTCCGGGCGCCTGTTGTTGGGGGTGGAGATAGACCTCAATCATACCCTGGGGACGGCGGCGATGGCGGTGTCCATCAACGGCGGCATTGCCATCAGCAGCAATGGCTCGGTTTTGCCCCAATTGACCACCGCCGTCACCTTCGATGGCAAAGGCGTATCCCTGGCCATCTCGCCGGACATCCGCATCGCCCTGTTGCGGCCCCCGGCGGCTCCCATGCCGATCTATCCCAACGGGCCGGGTGCGGCATCGTTGCTGGCCACCGGTGCGGGCATGGCCATTCCGCTGGTGTTGAATGCGTTGATTGCCGAACGCAGCAACCCTGCACCGTCCCTGCAAAAGGACGTGGGCCTGGCCCTGTTTGAAATCGGCGGCGCCCTTAACCTGCTGGAAGCGAACAGCTTTACCGATGCCCGTATCTCGGCGTTCGCGGCAGACCCGGTGGCGGCGCTGACGGCGAACCTGCCCAATCTGGTGGCCACCGCCATCGGGCAGCTGGCCGCGGCGTTGGACCCGGCCGGCACTGTGGTCAGCACCACCGTGGTTGGGCCTGGTATCACCCGCCTCAACCTCGGCAGCACAGCGCCACTGGCGGTGACTTTTGATGGCAGTGTGAGCGGTCCAGCCATTGAGCTTGCCGGCGCCATTGCCATTGCCGATGTGGGCACCCTGAGGGCCGACAAGGTGCGCCTGAGCAGCAGCGGGGTGCAGATTGCGGTGTCGTATATGGCCGACGGATTCGATGTGGGCAACGGTTTGGAATTGCTGCCCGTGGCCACCATTCGTGCCGGCGTCAGTGGCGCTGGATTCACCCGCATGGTGGGCGTGGGCCTGGCCACCGATGGGGTGGGGGACCAGAGCGTGGAGTTCCGTTGGGCGCTGGATGCCTCACCGCCGCGGGTGGTGTTGGTGAACCGCACGCTGGGCGGTGAAACCGAAGACAGCAGCCCGGAAGCGGTGGCCCTGGCGTTGTTGTCCCAGGCCATTTCCATGGCGTCCGGCATTGTGCTGGAAGCGCTGGACCCCATGGGCGCCCAGGTGGTGACCAGCCTGCAGGACGTGGTGTTCACCGGCGGTGGTGCCACCCTGGACCCGCAACTGTTTGCGGATTTCTCCGACCCCGAAGCATTGCTGAATCGTCTCTACAACCTTGCATTCAACCTGGCGGGTGCCAACCTTAAAATCACCATCGACGGCAAAGTGGATATCGGCTTCACCAAAAACGGAAATCAGGCCGGCGTCGCCATCTCTCTGACCCCGGGAGAGCGCATTGCCCTGGCCAGTGGTGATCCCACCGTGGACCTGGAAATCGTGGCCGGCTGGATCAAATCGCCGGGGATTGTGCCTGGTCTGTCGGTGTACCTGATTGAAAAAGTCGGCGACAACTTCGAGTTCAGCGCCGGCTTCGCCATTGCCGGTTTGGGCGTGCGGGTGGGCAAGAATGCCGGCCCGTTGTTGAACCTGGGCATCATGAGCATCGATGCCATCGGCGTGCATGTGTACGGCGAGGCCGGTTCCGGTGGCGGCGGTGGTGGTGTGCAGGTGCAACTGGACGGCCTGGCCATGGTGCCTTCGGCCGCCGGTGGTGATAACGCGGTGGCGAATAACTTAATGAGCGATGCCGGCAACGATGCCTCACCCTCGGCGCGCCCGGCTTTCAGCCCGACCATCGCCATTCAAAAACCGCCGGGCCAGAATCTGGGCATCAGCCTCAGTGCCGGTGATCCACCGGGCCCCTGGTGGCTGGTGATTCAGCGGCAGCTGGGGCCCATCTACCTGGAACAGTTCGGTTTTGATGTGCGGGAAACCAACGGCACCGTCACCGGTATTTCATTGCTGTTTGACGCCCGGGTGTCCCTGTTCGGCTTGAATGCGGAAGTGGACCAACTGGGTCTGCATTGGCTGGGGGGCGACGTCTTTGCCCTGGAAAACTGGGCGGTGGATCTGCAGGGCCTGGGGGTTTCCGGTGACTTCTCCGGGCTCTCCATTTCCGGTGGCCTGTTGAAAACCAACATCGACGGAAAGATCGGTTACGTGGGCATGTTGATGGGCCGCTTCGGCGTCTATGGCCTGTCGTTGTTTGGCGGCTACAACGAAGACAAGGGCCTGCCGTCCTTCTTCGTGTTCGGTGCGATACAAGGGCCGATCGGCGGGCCACCGGCGTTCTTCCTCACCGGCATCGGCGGCGGCTTGGGTATCAAGCGCGGTCTGCGGGTGCCGGACGATTTATCCAAGTTCGGTGAATACCCCTTTATCAAGGCCCTGGACCCTTCCGCCCCGGTGTCCGCCAATCCCCTGGACGAATTGCGCAAACTGGCGGAATACTTCCCGCCGGAGCCGGGCAATTTCTGGTTCGCCGCCGGCATCAGTTTCACCAGTTTCTCGTTGGTGGACGGGGTGGCGGTGTTGTCGGTGTCCATCGGCAACGGGCTCGACATTAACCTGTTTGGCCTGGCGCGCATGGCGCTGCCCCGACCCCAGGCGGCGCTGGTGTCCATCGAGTTGGGATTGCTGGCCCGGTTCTCGTCCTCGGAAGGCCTGTTCCTGATCCAGGCGCAACTGACCGACAACTCCTGGTTGCTGTATCCGGAAGTGCGGCTCACCGGTGGCTTTGCTTTTGCCACCTGGTGGAAAGGGGAGAACGCCGGTCAGTTTGTACTGACCCTGGGTGGCTATCACCCCAGCTTCCACCGTAATGGTTATCCGGTGGTGCCCCGTCTGGGGTTGGAATGGCGGGTATCCAATGCCATCGTCATCAAGGGCGGTTCCTACTTCGCGTTAACCTCAGAAGCGTTGATGGCCGGGGTGGAAATTGAAGTCAGTGCGGATTTCGGCTTTATCTGGGCGCGGATTTCCTTCGGCGCCAACGCCATCGTCTATTTTGATCCGTTCTACTTTATGGCGGATGCCTACGCCCGCATTGCCGCCGGTGTGAAGATCAAAACCTTCTTCGGCACCATTCGCATCAGCATCAGCATCGGTGCCCGCATCGAAGTGGAAGGGCCCAAGTTCCACGGCAAGGCCTCCATCGAAGTGGGGCCCTGCGACATCACCGTGCGCTTCGGCAGTTCCAATTCCATCAAGGGCATCTTTGTGGACTGGGATGGCTTCGTACCCAAATACCTGGAAGAAACCGGCCCCGGTCGGGCCCGGGCCATTTCCGGTATCAGCGGTAAAGGCAGTTTGCCGGCGGCCACCGACGGCGATACCTCGGCGCCATCCTGCGACGGCAGTGCCGAGCGTCCGTTTGAAGTGTTTGCGGAATTCGAGATCTCCATGGTCACCACCGTGCCCACCAAACGTTTTGATTTCGGCCGTTCTGATCTGGCGAAAAACATCACACCAACCTTACCCGGTGGCACCGGCACAGCCCTGGGCCTGAGCCCCATGAACGCCTCCAACCTCAGTTCCACTTTCAGTCTGCGACTGAAGAAAAAATCCGGCAACAGCTGGGTGGATCGCACTGCAGACCTGGTGCCGCTGGTGAACGGCATGAAGGAGGAATCCCAGGCCGGTGACGGTCCCAGTTATGGATTGGAAGCCTTCCCCATTGGCGTGTGGGGCTTGCCGGAAGACGCCAACCAGCCGTCGAGCCCGTTGCCCAAGGGCGACGTGATCTTTGCCGGCAGCCGCCTGAAACTGGTGGCCGCGGCGGACACCAGCAAGCAGGTGGGGCCGGAGATCGATTACTACCGGGTGGAAAGCGGACGCAAACCGTTGCCCCTGTCGGCCGCCGGGGCCAAACGGGTGACCATGCTGGGCCAGGCCAATGGCTTGGGCGTGCAGGCGGTGGCCGCGTCGGTGGACGCTGCGTTCACCCAGGCGAGCCAGTTCCTGTTCTCCGCTGCCCCCGCAACGCCGGAAGGCTTGCTGGAGCGTGGCCAACGCAGTGCCACTGCCAAGGCGGCCTACACCCGCTCCCGTACGGCACCGCCCCTGTTTGGCACCTTGATGGACGGACTGGAATCCGCCAACGGCACCAACGTGGGTGCAGCGGATATGGGCGCGGTGGTGGCCCCGGTCACCCGCCAACCCAGGGCACCGTTTGTGACCGGGCTGATGACCAGCGGCGCCGGGGTGGCGGAACGGCTGCGGGGCACCACTGTCGCCAACCGCCGCATCAAACGCCGGCCGGCACCGTCCCTGGATTCTGTGCGGGGCCGGCTCGGTCGCAGTTTGCCCATCAAGTTGAATCTCACCGCGGCGCCGTCGCGGGTTGCCGATCAAACCATTGTGGTCCGGGGTTCGGTGCCGCGCACCAACCTGGGTGGCGTGGCCCGCTCCTATCAGGGTGGCCAGGTGGGGGCGGCCATCGCTGCCGGCCTTGTGAAAGGTCTCCATCAAGGGGCTGACACCAGGGCACCGGGCACCAGGGCACCGGCAGACACTCGATTGCGCCCCGGTGATGTGGTCACGTTGCGCTTACCGGATGCGGCCATTGATACCGGCGCGCAGCGCCCTGGCCTGAAGGTGAGCGGGGAAGCGCGGGTGGTGATGTTGCTGGGTAACGGAGCCGTGCTGACGGATCAGGTGGTGAACGACACCACGCTCAGCGTACCGGCCCACACCGCCATCATCGCCATCCAGGCTAACGGCGGCGCCGGCGATCTGCTGGGCGGGGGCCGCAAAGTGCTGGGCTGGCATGACCAGTCCCGGGTGGTGCGCCTGGCCGGGCGCTCGGCCCTGGCCTCCGGTTGCATCCTGCACCTGGATGGCAACAGCGCCCGCAGCAAAGTGGGCTGGGGTATCGCTGGAGATGTGATTCGCGACGGGGCGGCGGTGTCCACCCGCTTTGCCACGGCGGTGCGTTGCGTGGGGGTCATCCTGCGCGGCAGCGAAGCCCGTCATCCGGAAGATCTGGGCATTGAACTCAACGGCGCCAAGCATGTGCGGGATGCCAGTGGCGAGGTCACGCCGGTGGTGGTGCAGGCCGGTGCCCGTTCCATTCTGTTGTTCCAGGTGACGCCGGATGCGCGCACGGCCGCGGTGTCAGTGCGGGTCACCCAGGGTGGTTCACGGCAGGTCAGTGGCGTCATAGGAGTGAACGCTGCGGTGGACGACGTCGCCGATTGGATCGCGGAACTGGGGCTGGTGGCGGTGGTGGCACGCCTGCGGGCTGCCCAGGGTGACGGTTGTGCCATCGAATGGATTGAGCCCCCGCGGCCATAACCCGGAGCAGCAGAAATGAATCCACACAAGCATGCAAACGCAGCGCACAAGAGGAGCCGGAACCATGGCGGTCGGTGAGGGAAAATTCAAACTCTATACCAAGATCACACCGCCCCTGGAGGCGGGGGACTGGCGTTTTGAGGCGTCGCAGAATCTGTCGGCCAGCACGCCCCAGGGCAGCCTGGATGAGGACGATCTGCGCATAGACCAGGAGCAGATCAACGTTCGCATCCGCTCGCCCCGCTATGTGCTGCCGCCGGACCAGGTGCTGTCCACCTATCCTCCCGCCAATTCCTTCGGCAGTTACGGCAGTCGCCTGCCCCAGGTGGTGATCAAGCGTCGCACCCTGCCCTGGGAGCGGCGCCTGGACGGCGCGCCGCAGAACACCCCCTGGCTGGCCCTGGTGCTGATTGCCGAAGGCGAGGCGCGGCTGGACACCGCCGTGGACGTGGCCGACTGTGTTACTCCCGGCGTGGTGCTGGACGGGGTGGCAGAAGTGGCGAAGGGCAATCGCCTGGTGGTGCGCAAATCCATCATCGACAAGGTGTTCCCCACCCGCAACGATGTGGACCTGCTGGCCCACGCGCGGGAGGTGGACATCCACGACACCGAGCTGATGATGGGGGACGACGACGGCTTCCTCGCTGTGGTGATCAGCAACCGCCTGCCGGTGCCGGGCAAAACCCGTTCCGGTGAATCCGTGCCGGTGAAATACCTGGCCTGCCTGGTGAATCTGGAAGGCCAGTATAACGCCCTGTTGGAGCGTTCGCCGGACCCGGTGTTTTCCACCCGCTTTGTCACCGAACGCTTGGCCTTCACCGAACACGCGGCGCAGGATGATCACCGGGTAATGGGTACCGCTGGCGCCCGGCAAGCGGACTTCAATCTGGCGGAAGGAGCGTTTGCACCGGCGCCGCTTGCTTCAACGCCTGCCGCCGGGCCGGCCAGCCGGGCTGAAGCGATGACCGGCAGCGCCAGTTTCAAAGTCAAATCCGGCGTCGCTGCCAAAGATGGTGCCACTCCTCACAAGGCGACGTCCCAGTGGTCCACCCAGGATCTGGCCAAGGCCACCTCCACCGACATCTCCCTGCAGATGGCGGCGGACTTCCGCATCGTGGATATGATCGATGCCCGGTTACTGGACCCGGAATACCGCTTCCCGGTGCTGTTGCACTGGAGTTTCACCACCACCGGCAACACCACCTTCCGCTCCCTGATGGAGAACCTGGATTCCCGTTTACTGGGGGACGTGGGGAACACCCCCTCGGACCTGAGCGGCCGCCTGCCGCTGGAAGTTGTGGAGAGCGGGCACGTGGGGCTGAACCATAAAACCCGGGAAGGGGATGAAGTGCGTTCCTGGTACCGGGGCCCCCTGGTACCGCATCCCACCCTGACCTCCACCGCCAACCGCCTGGACCTGGCCCACAGTTCGGATCAGTTGCGCATTGTGATTCCCGATGGGCGGGAGGACCTGTCCCTGGCCACCGGCTTTGAAATCGGGCGCCTGCTGACCCTGTCGCAGCCTTCCATCATTGCCTCGTTGATGCGCTGGCGCCAGGGGCATTACCACGCGGCCCGCCTCAAATCCATGCTGGTGGCCAACCGGCCCCTGTGGGAAAGCATTCTGGGGGCGGGCTTCGAGTTCAATGACCTGCACCGGCTGGGGCCCTTGGTGGGGCGCTATCTGGTGGATGCCATCGTCAAACAGCCGGAGCTGTTGTTGGGTGAGCCGCGGCCGAAAGTGTCCCCGGGGCGGCCGCTGGAATTTGATGGCCGGGCACCGGACGTGCTGGCCACCGGGCTGGGCTTGAGCGCGGACATTCTGCGCGGCGGTGATCTCAATCTGATGCTGGACAACCTGCGCAAGGTGCAGATTCCCATGGACGATCTGATCATCGATCAGGTGGGCACCATCGGCGTTCGCGAAGCCCTGGAGGCGGATCTGAATACCCAGCGCATTGATCTGGTGTCCAACGTGCTGTCCAACAAAATGCTGGATGATGTGCTCACCGGCCCCGCGTTCCCCGTCACCGAAACCATCAAACTGGATGTGTCCCTGGATGCGCTGGATCGCATTCTGGTGGATTCCATTCGCGCCCGTCAGCTGGATGAGGACGAACTATGATCAACAACAAAATCGACATTCTGAACCATCTGGCGGCGGAGCTGAAAACCACCGTCAAACCCGCCTTCACCGAGTTCCAGAAAGACCAGGATACCGCCATGCCGGCGGAGCTGCGCAACTGGCTGGTGCGTTTGCGCCTGTTGGAGGGCGTGCCCTTTGCCAACCTGGTGGCCGACAGTGAATTGCTGCCCCAGGAATCCATCCGCTGGTTTTACCTGGACCGGCGCTGGACCGATGCCATCGTGCAGGGGGCATTGAGCGTGGGCACCGTGAACAGCGACGACCGCATTCAACTGGAAGCCCAGTACGCAGCGATCCGCGCTGAGCTGGATACCGAAGAACGCAATGTGCGGCGCCGTGAAGGGGATAAACGCAAGATGGGCGCACCGGGCCCCATCAGTGGCTTTTTGCTGCGCTCGGCGGCGGTGTCCGGCTGGCCCGGTTTGCATGTGCGGGCGTTCAATGTGGACCCGGAGGAAGGGGACGACGCCCGCTACGAAGAGGACGATCCCCGTCGCATTCGCCTGTTGCGCTTGGAGCGGTTGGCACCGGCGGTGCTGCTGTGTCTGTTCGATGGCATTCCAAAAGTGGTGCACATCGAGGAGCCGCGCCAGGGCATTCAGTTTGGCTTCATGCATGAGGACAGCGGCAGCAGCCGTTCCGCCAAATTACGCCCGCGCAACAAAACCACCTTTGAATATCTGGACGAAAGCGGCGGCCAGGACATCGATGTGCCGTTCCGGGTGGGTTCCTCCGGCGTGGTGGATATCCGGCGCCTGTCCGATGCCCTGGCCACCAAGCCCAACACCGGCGCCGCCGATGGCCTGGACAGCGCGGAGTACGCCCTGCAGTTGATCCGCTTCCCCTGGCGCCAGGTGTATGGCGAGGTGGAATCGCCCCGTTTCGAAACTGTGTTCCGGGCCACCATCGAATACGAAAAGGTAGTGGAGGCAACGTTCAAGTTGTGAGGCTGACCTATGTTTAAACATCTGCTGAAAAACAAAACCCTGAGCAAAGCGGTTTTTGATGAACGTTGGGCCTGGCTGGTGCGGGCCGACACCGACCTGGGTTCCATCACCACCTGGGACCCAAAACTACCCCGCAATCGCCGTGTACTGGTGCCGGTGGATGTGCAGGCCTATGTGGCCCATGCCGAGGTGGCGGAAACCCTGGTGCCGGTGACCGGGGGCCCCGGTGATCCCGCCCCCTTTGCCGAGGGCGTGACCCCGGAGCCCGGCGTGCATCTGCATTGGGCCCTGCCGGATGCCCTGCTGCGGGGCCAGGAATCCAGTGCCGGCGGTGAGCTGGAAATGAAGGAGCTGCCGGATCGCTGGGTGGTGATTCGCGCCCTGTTCCCGGTGGGGTTGGAACGGCCGCTGTTGCGGGGCTGGGTGATTGATGCCAAAAAAGGCTCGGTGACGCCTCTGAGCACCTTCAACGGCACCACGTCGGACAACGACGACCTGCCCAACTTTGAACGCCTGGATGGCACCGTGGGGGGCTCGCCCTTGTGGACGGCCTCCTACACCGCCAGTGCCGGGCGTTTTGGTTTTCATGACCGGCTGGAGGATCTGGCCGCCCTGGAAAAGGTGGCGACCCAGGGTTTCGATCGCAACGCCGCCACCTATGTGGTGGCCGGCTGGAGTTCCGATGCCAGCAAGGACCCGCTCAACGTGGCCGGCAAGCGGGAGCTGTTTGAACTGCTGGACGAGCTGGGCTGGCACCTGGATTCCGAAGCGGAAGAGCCCAGCAGCGAACCGGATCTGCCGCTGCTGAGCCGGCTGCTGAACACGGGGGATTTCAAGCATCCCAACGAGGCACCGCCCACCAAAATTGTGGCCAAGGGGCGGGATGAAACCTTCACCTACGCCGATATTTCGCCGCAGTTGTCCATGCCGGTGGACAAGCCGTCCCGGGTGCTGATCTCCCAGCGGCCGCCCCGGTTTCTGGCCCTGCTGCACGGCATGGTCACCGGCGTCCCCATCGACCGCCCGCCGGCGGGGGTGGATGAGCGGCCCCGTTCCCAGGGTCTGTCGGTGGCCATCGGTTTTGACACCGATGACCTGGTGACGGCGTTGGGGGCCAATACCCTGGGCAGCACCCTCAGCCAGCGGCGGGCGTCTGAAATGGTGGCCGCCGCCTTCACCAGCGACCTGCTGGATCGGCTTGGCACCCCGGATGGCATGCGTGACATTGCCGAACGGGAGCACAGTGATACCTTCCGTTCCCTGCCCGGTAAGCCCCTGCCGGCGGCGAAAGCCGATCAGCTGCGGGTGGAGGATTCCGCCTCGGTGAATGCCACCACCGTGGGCCGCAAGGGCAGGGCGGCGAAAGCCCCCCGCCAACCACCGGCCAAAGACCGCGTCAACCCTATGCCCCGTTGGCGCGACAAAGTGGTGTTTGCCAAAGAGGGCAAGGCCCCCAAGGCCCCCGCCTTCACCCTGGACGAACAACTGGATGACCGGGTGGCCTCCGCCGTGAAGCAGGAGCGCCGCACGGTGCAACGCCCGGCCCCGCGGATCTTCATTCCCCAGGCACCCCAGATCGCAATCAAGGGCGCCCGCCCCAGCCTGCGCCATCACTACGACGGCTTGTACGATGACGAAGGGCGGCTGCGCTGCCGCTACCCCAACGAGGCGGTGAAATCCATCAAAGGTGTGGTCAGCGGTCAGGATCTGGTGCCCACCCTGGGTTCCGGCGCCATTCCGGCGGAAGTGCTCACCGTGGTGCGGGAAGCCATCCTGCTGAACCCCTATTGCACCCGCTGGCTGGCCCAGTCCGCCGCCAAGAATACGGATCACTTTCCCCAGTACCATGCCCGCATTCAAGGCGAGATGCTGCGGATTTTCTCGGAAGACGGCCGCTATGACGGCAGTGGCGAATACACCCTGGCCACCGCCCCGGCCGGTGCCGCGCCCCGGGCTGCGGCGGGGGATGGCTGGGCCACCGTGTCTGCTCAACAGACCAGCGTGTTGAAACAGGCGGCGGCGGAACTGGCCAAAGCCTCCTACCTGGTGGGCATGACCCCCAGCCCCCTGGGGGTGACCGCCTGGCGTCAGCCCTGGGTGCCCCTGTGGCTGGAATGGCGGGTGGAACTGATGGGCAGCACCGAGATGGCCAACTGGGAACTGGCGGATCTGGAACTGAAACCCAAAGCCAACGACGGCGAATCCCTGGTCATGGAAATCCTGGGGCGCAGTCCCATTGGCCGGGGCCTGAGCACCGCCCTGCACACCAGCATTGAACGCTGGATTCAGGCGGAGCAGGAGCGGGATGCCACCGACGCCACCCTCTCCACTTCCCAACAGAATGCCCTGGTGGCGCTGGCCAATTTTCTTGAGCCCCTGGATCTGGCGTCGGCCTCCCTGGACGGCATCCGCGAACAGTTGCTGGGCCTGGATTACACCGGGGGTTTTCATGCCGCAGTGGATGAGGACGACCGCCCCAAAGTGGTGGCGGACCCGGTGCCGTTGTTCGGCGGCACCCTGGAGTTGAAACAACTGCGGCTGGTGGATGCCTTCGGCCGCACCCTGGAGGTGCCGGTGGGCGCCGCCCGCACCACCACCTCCCTGGAAGTGGACGACGCACCGGCCACCATCCGCATGGCCGCCCGGGTGCAGAACGGCGCCCGCTGGTTGTTCCGCCTGGTGGACCCCGCCTACCAGGGTGATCCGGCGTTTGCCCCGGAAGCCTTTATCAACCAACTGGAACCGCACCTGGCGGTGAACCCGGTGGCGGGTTTTCTGCTGCCGGACCACATCGACGAATCCCTGGAGCTGTTCGACCGCAAGGGTACTGCCCTGGGGCAGATCTGCCACCATGAACTGACCGGTGCCGTGCGCTGGGAACCGGCCCCCGGCCGGCCAGTGCCGCCGGGAGCGGGCCCGCTGACGGATCTGGAGCCGGGTGCCCTGCCCATGGGGCAGCTGGCTGCCGGCGTGGTGCGCACCGATGTGCAGAACCGCGCCGCGGACACCCCGAGCACTGACAGCTCCCTCACCTCGCTGCTGCGGGCCATCGACACCACTCTGTGGACCGTGGACACCTACGGCGGCCTGGGTTCCTCCACGGTGGCCGGCCTGGTGGGCCGCCCCATTGCGGTGGTGAAAGCCACCTTGCGGCTGGACCTGCCCGATGACCTGGAGGATGTGAACCTGAACGGCGCCGATGCCGATGCCCGCCGGGCGGCATTCGAAGCCTTGCGGGATCAGGCATTCCCGGTGCAGCTGGGGGATCTGCAGCGCAGTGACGATGCCTTGCTGGGATTCTATCTGGACGACGACTACGACCATTTCCATCTGGTGGACAAAGTGGTGGCCGCCATCGCCCGGGACAGCGGCCGCCGTCGCGGTCAGCTGGGCCTGTTGGGCAAGGTCACCGTGCCGGACGTGGTGCCCCTGGCACACCCATTCCTGGTGCCGGAAGACACCCTTTACCTCCGCCCCGGCCAGACCCATCGCCTGACCCTGTTGATGCTGCCCGCTGGTCGGGTGCACCTTACCTCCGGCATCCTGCCCCGCAAGGCGCTGGCGCTGAACGATGCCTGGGTGGGCAAAGGCCTGAAGCGGGTAATCCCGTCGGTGCGGGTGGGCCCGGTGTTGGTGGACCCGGAGGAGATCCGTCTGCCGAAGGTCCATCTGTTAGGTGACAAACAGCAGTTCACCCGCCGCACCGGACCCTTGACCTGGCGCGATGATCCCATCATCTCCGCCACCCAGTCGGCGTTGTTACCCCGCATGCCCCACGAGTTCCAAGAGGGCTGGATCAGGATCGTTGACGGAGAAGAATAATCATGGACGAGACATTGACCCCGCAGCAGGTGGAAGAGCAGCAGGCCCGAGCGCGACGGCAACAACGCAAGAACGCCAAGAAGAAACACGCGGCGGCGCGGGATGCGTTTTTGGAGGAAAGCACGGGCTTTGTGGATCGCGACGCGTTGCACAGCGCGCTGGAATTGCTGATGGAACGGGAAGGCCTCAACCTGGACGAGGCAAGCGATCAGCCGGGTGGCGCGGCGCCCCAACCCCGCGCCCTGGCCATGGGGGCGCCCGCGCCGATGGCATTCCCCGCCAACAACACCAATCGCTGGAACCCCATCGGGCCTTCGGTGGTGCGTCAGGGGCAGGCCGACGGCCGGCCCCGAGTGTCCGGACGGGTGCGGGATCTGGCGGTCAGCAATGATGGCCAGCGGGCCTATGCCGCCACCGCCAAGGGCGGGGTCTGGTATACCGGGGATGGCGGTGCCACCTGGGAACCGGTGGGGGGCTGGGCCAATGAGCCCCGCCGTCGCGGTGGCAACACCTCCGCCTTTGCCTGCGGCTGCCTGTTGGTGAACTTCGGCGCCGCCGTGGCCAACGATTTTGTGATGGTGGGGACCGGCGAAATCGGTGCCCGCCAACGCCCCGCCAACTGGTTGTCCATGCGCGGAATGGGGGTGCTGGTGGCCACCGGGCCCGCCAGCCAGGCCATCCAGAACGATCCCTGGGAGGCCGCCACCGGCATTAACCTGCTGGAAGGGGTCTCCATCGTGCGCATGGTGCGGGTGCCGGGCACCCCGGCAGGGCAGAATGGCGACCAGGTGATCGCCGCTACGACCGGCGGTTTGTTCCTGGGCACCCGCAGCATGGTGGGTGGCAGCCTGGCGTATACCTGGGCGGCCATGGCCGCACCTCCCATCCCGGCGACGCCCCCCGCCGCCAACTTTGCGGTACCGCCACCGGCCAACTGGGCTGCCAGCCGCGACCCAACCGACCTGTTGTACGTGGGCAATCGCCTGTTTGTCTGCTTCCGGGATTCCGGGGTGGCGTTCTCTGACAACAACGGCGGTGTCTTCAACTGGATCACCATGAACTTTGCCCCGGCGGCGCCGGTGGCCACCGCCCGTCTGGTGGGCCGCATGAGCCTGGCGCTGAACGATGACAACAACCGGGTCTATGTGCTGGGGGAGGTGGACACCAACCCCGGTGCCGCCGGCAACGCACAGATGCCCCACGTGTGGCAGATTGCCAACCCGGCAGCGGCCCTGCCCGGAGGGCCGGTGGCGACCCCCCTCAACAACGTGCCCACCAACGGCAATCTGTGGCCCGGCCAGCGGGATTACGACCAGGCCATCCTGGCCACCACCTATACCCCCGCTGCGGCACCCCCGGGCACCCGCACCGACCGGGTCTACATCGGCGGCTCGCTGGTGTGGGTGGCCAACTGGAATGCCGCCATCTGGTGTTTCGATGTGAACGGCGCCAACCTGGTGCCCTCGCCGGGCGTTTCCGACCGCCCCCCGGGCACCACCCACGGGGCCGATACCGCCGGGCTGGTGGGCAACCATGTGCACCCGGATGTGCATACCCTGCGCAAAGCCAACAATGCCGACGGCAGCCACCAGGTTTGGGTGGGCTGCGATGGGGGAGTGTTCCTGTCCCTGCGCAATGGCCAGACCAACACTTTCTCTTCCCGCAATGTGGGGCTTGCCTCCATCGAATCGGAGTTCATGGCCTCCCATCCCACCTCCAGCCACTTTGCCATGCTGGGCTGCCAGGATAACGGCCGCCAGGTGCGGGTGGGGGACAGCGTGTGGGAAATGAAAACCAGCATGCAGGGGGACGGCGGCGGGGTGATGTTCCATCCGGTGCAATCCCATTATGTGCTGGGGCAGTTCACCCAGGCGGATTGGGCCTGTGATCCGGCCGGACGCTATGTGCCACCGGCCATTCCACCGAACACGGCGAACCCGGCGGGCTCCGATCCCGAGTTTGCGGCCAGCTTTTTCTATTCCGGTATTGATGCCATTCCGCAACCGGCTGGCAATCGGGCCCGCGTGGCCCTGGGCACCAACCGGGTGTGGATCACGGACAATCTGGGTACGGCCAACCCCAATACCTGGCGGGTGCTGCCCATCACCGCGCTTACGGTGCCACCCACCTTTGCCAACGCGCGGGACCCACGGCTGGCCAACCGGTTGCCCAATGCGGCCCAGGCGGGCTTTGGCGTGCCCCCCGGGTTTGGGCCGGTGATCACGGTGAAGTGGGTCAACCCCACCACGGTGCTGGCGTTGTATCACCGGGGGGTGGTGCGCTACACCGAGAACCCCGTCTCCCCCGGGCAATGGACTTCCACCAATCTGTTGCAGCCGGGTATGGCGGCGGTGGCGCCTTTGGTGGTGCCCAATGCCACCTTCTTCACCGACATTGCCCCGGTGCCGGGCACCAACGATTTTTATCTCACCGGCACCGGCCAGACCCGTCAATGGACCCCGGCGGTGCCGGCCACCCCCACCAGCGCGGCGGTGGCGGCGATTCCCCCCGCGGCCGCGCTGGACACCTGTTACTACTACGATGATGCCGCCGGCGGCTTTCGCACCACCGGGTTGGGCAATGCGTTGCCGACGCCCGTCGGTCTCGCGGCCAGCCCCATCGATCCGGCCTATTCCGTGGTGGTGGACCCGGCCAACGTCAACAACGTCTATGTGGGCACGGCAACGGCGGTGTGGACGGCCACCAAAGGCGGCGGCAATATCCACGGTGCCTGGCTGCCGTTTGTGAATGGATTGCCGGAATCCACCGTGCAGGATCTGCATATCTGGAGCGATCCGGCGGCCGCCGCCGGGTCACCCCGTTTGTTGCGGGCGGCGTTGCAGTCCCGCGGCGTGTGGGAGGTCAACCTGGCGGCGGCGGAACCCAGTCGCACCTATCTGCGGGTGCACGAGCGGGATGACCGGCGTATGTTCCCCACGCCCCTGAAAAATCCGCGGCGCCATCCCACGGCAGCGGATGTGGCGGTGTTCCGCAGTCCGGATATTGTGATCCGGCCGGAATCGCCGGTCACCACGCCGCCTTCGTTCCAGGGCACCAACCTCACTAACAACGCGCTTACCTATCAACTGTGGACGTTCCAGACCGCATTCCGCTGGTTGTTCCCCAGTATCATCCCCAACGGCGAGTGGTCTGATCAGTTCGGGGATCTGGTGGAGCGCCAGCGGCGCACATTGGCGCTGCCCAATGCCGGTTCCCGCCGGGTGGATGCGGCCCTCTGGGATTGGGTGATGGCCAACGGGCTGGATGAAAACGGGCGCCCCGGCGTGTACCGGGCACCCTGGCAGAATGCCCTGGCACCAACCCTGCCGGCATCAGAAATCGATCTGATGGAAACCGTGGTGCCACGGCGGGATACCAGCAATATCTGGCAGGTGTATCGGGAACGCAGCGTGGTGGATATTCTGCTGCATCACCGCGACACCCGACCGGTGCCCGCCAATGATGCCTATGCCGTTTTACTGTGGCGTCATGCCCCCAGCCACAACACCCTGCTGGCCAGCGACTGTACCGACATCGTGCCCTATGTGCGCAGTCTGGTGGGGGGCGGTGCGGCGCTGGCGATGCCGGCTGGCTGGAACGTGGCGCTCACCGGCGGCAATGCCTTGCACCGTCTCAGTGTGCCCCTGGCTGCCCGCATGCCCCGCGCTGTTTCCGCCAATGTGGACTTAACTGCGGTGCCCAGCGGGCGCCGGGTGTTGTTGCTGGCGGTGGCCGGCTCCACCGCGGATGCGTTTTCGGCGCTGCCCAGTGGCGCCATCACCCGGGTGGATGATTTTGTGCGCCACTGGCCCCATGCCGCCGCCCGCATCATCAGTGTCTGGCGCCGTCCCGGCACCCAGCTTTTCTAACGAGGAACCCTGTATGGAATTCGATGTGTTAACCCTGTCCATTCTGATTCTGGTGGTGCCGGCGTCGTTTGTGTTGTCGGCGGCGGCGGGCCTGGGGGGATCGCTGATTCTGGTGCCCGCCCTGGTGATGGCGCTGGGGGCAAAGGAAGGCGTCGCCCTGGCGGCCCTGTTGCTGGCGGCCAACAACGTGGCCAAGGTGGTGGTGTACCGCAAAACCCTGCCCCTGGCCCAGGCGGCGCTGATTGCGGTGGCAGTGATGGTGGGGGCGGCCCTGGGTGCCGGCCTGATGGTGCAGGCGCCGGAGCGCTGGGTCACCATCGGCGTGCTGATCGCGTTGATCGCCACCTTTGCCGGGGATTTGGTGGCCCGGCGCGGCGTGTCGAAAGATGCTTCCATGCAGGCGCCGGCACGCAAAGCCTGGGCCGGGCTGCTGGCGTTCACCTCTGGTGCCACCTCGGGATTTTCCGGTACCTCGGGGCCGCTGAAAGGGGTGGCCCTGCGCAGCCTGCCGCTGGATCGCCAGTATCTGGTGGGGGCGGCGTCCCTGGTGTCCCTGGTGGGGGACATGACCAAAGCCGCAGTGTTCACCCATTCCGGGTTGCTGGGGCAATCCCACCTGATGCTGGCGGCGGTACTGGTGCCGGTGATGGCGCTCTGCACGTTGGCGGGGCGCAGTCTCAATCAACAGGTGGGGGAGAAAGGCTTTGCCATTCTGTTCTGGACGGTGATGGCCGGTTACGGCGTACGGTTGGTGACAGCATTATGAGCGCAGCAAAAAAGCCGGCCAAAAAGGCCGCGAAAAAACCCGGCACCCTCCACAAAAAAAGCAAACAGAAACCGGTGCATCAATCCGATCCGGATCTGCAGATGGAACCCACAGTGCCGGGCAAACCGGATTTTGACCAAAAGGATCAGAACATCTCCCCCCAACGCAAGGCGCCGGGGCCGGGTGCACAGCGCCGTAGCCGTGGTGATGGCTCTGGTGGAACAGGTTCTCGCACGGCCACCCGCAAAAAAACCAAACCCAGCCCGGAAGCGAACATCAAAGATGACCACGATTCTCAGTGATATCGGCCTGAACCAGACCGCCACCGGCCGCCAGACGGCCACCATTGCCGAGCCCAGTCTGGCCTGTTCCGGCAAGCGTATGTTCGTGACCGGCAATTGGTTTGCTGCCCGTTCCACCAGTGCCGGTGCCCGTTGGAAATTCATCGACCCCTACACCGAACTGCCGCCCGCGGGGGCCGGGTTTTGCTGCGATCAACTGGTGCTGTATTCCAAGCCCTGGCGGCTGTGGGTGTGGCTGTTGCAGTTCGCCAAAAACACCACCGGCAATCGCATCCGGGTGGCGGTCAGTTCCACCGGCGCCCCCGGCAGTTGGACGTTTTGGGATACCACCCCCCAGGACATCGATCCCAACTGGCGCAATGTCTGGCTGGACTATCCGGACATGCTGGAAACCGACGGCAACCTGCTGCTGTCCTTCAACCTGTTTTCCACTGCCACCGATCACTGGCAACGGGCCGTGGTGCTGCGCTTTCCCATGGCCACCTTGAAGGCGCGGGGTGAACTGCAACGCCAGGCCTGGTCCACGGATCAGTTTGGTTCCCTGCGCTTTGCCAGGGGCGCGGGCAACGTCGCCTATTTCGCCAGCCTCAGTTACAGCGCACCGCAACTGCAAGTGTTCCGCTGGGCCGACAACACCTCCGCCGTCACCCAAACCAGCGTCGCCGTCAGCGATTGGGCGGATCGCCATTACGTGTCCCCGTTGCCCGATGGTGGCAGCTGGTTAAACCGCCTGGACGCCCGGGTCACCGGTGGCTGGATGGCAGAAGATCGCCTGGGCTTTGCCTGGAGTGCTGCGGCGGATGCAGATCACCCGCATCCGTTTATTCGCGTGGTGCGCATCAACCGCAACAACATGGCGCTGGTGGACGAACCGGATCTGTGGAGCACAGACCGCGCCTGGGCCTATCCCGCCATGTGCCCCAATCAGCGGGGTGATGTGGGGGTGACCGCGTTTTGTGGCGGTGGCGGGCGCTTTCCCACCCATGCGGTGGGCCATCTGGATCAGAGTTCCGGCACCTGGGAGATGACCTTGGGGCAGGCCTCCACCCATGGGCCGGGTAACGGTGCCTGGGGGGATTACCTGGACATTCGCCCCGACCCGTCGCGCACCACCTACTGGCTGGCCAGTGGCTTTGTGTTGCAAGGTGGCGCCAGCCGCAATCACATTGTGCCGCGGGTGGTGTTGTTCAAACCCTGAGCCGCATGCATTCATCCTGATAGTTCGGTTTAAGGTTTTTATTAAAAAAGATTGTCGCCTCAGGTCAATTGTCTCTCCGGGTTCAGGCTTCGAGAATGGCAGCAGGAACGGGATGTTCCTCTGTATTGAAGAACCTGCACATAACAAAAAGAAGCATAAGGAGATGCGTTGTGCTGAGTGTCAGCCCTGGCCGTTGGGCCACCCACTGGATTCGTGTTTGGATACTGCCCTGCCTGGCCCTCGCCAGCCTGATGCTCATCGGGGGCTGCAATGCCGGCGCCGACGACGATCAAATGGTATTAAAGATTTCCTGGCGGGATGGCTTTTTCTCGCAGGGGTTTCCTACCGACTTGCGCAAGGTCGATCTGCACAATAATGATCAGCGCATCGATGTGAGCGGGTTCCCCCGGCCGCTGCAATTGTTTTCCCTTACCTACACCCATCAGATTCGACATCAGGCATTCGGCTATTCGCCGGCCATGCCGTTGTACATGCAGTTTGGCACCGGTTTGCAACGGGCGGCCCATGTGGATGATCTTGCCCCGGTGGACTTTGCCAACCACACTGCGCCGGTGCAGGTGATCGACATTGATCCCGCCTCACCGGATTACGGCACCCGCTATCCCCTGGCCATCGCCATGACGGCAGAGCCGGATCAGTATCGCCCACAGAATTTATTGCAGGTGCGCCCGGTGGGAAAACCGCTGCGTGAACAGACCACCTATGCCTTGGTGGTGCAGCGTGAATTTGCCCAACAGGCCGACAGCATTCAACCGAATCCGGAGCTGACCGCGCTGCTGCAGGGCCACAACCCGTGGACGGTGAACCCGCTGCTGTTGCCCGGTGATGCCCGCCGTGCGCAGCAGGTGTACGCGCCCCTGGCCCGGTTTATCGAAGCACATTCTGATGCGCCCTCTGATGCACCCACGAATGCACCCACTCTGGCAGCCGCCGACATCATCGGCGCCACCGTGTGGACCACCGGCAATGCCAGCCACTATATGAAAAACATCGTGGAAAAAGCAGCCCAGTGGACACCGGCGCCACTCGACAGCCCCTGGGTGTTGCGGGAGGAAACCGCAGACTATTGCGTGCTGGAATCCAGTTGGCAGGTGCCGGTGCTGCAGCGAGGCCTGATTCCGTTTTTCAGTGGCGGCAGCATCGAATTCGATGCCCAGAACAACCCCGTGATTCGGCGCCATCGCACTGCCCCGGTGATCGTCACCATTCCCAAACAACCCATGCCATCGAGGGGATACCCGCTGCTGCATTACCACCACGGCACCGGTGGCCTGGCCACCCAGGTGTTTGAACGCGGGCTGACGCGCGCCGACGGCAGCCAGATCTATCTGGGCAGCCCGGCCCAGGTGGCCGCGCAACGGGGTTGGGCCACCGCCGCCATGGCCGGGCATTTGGGGGCAGATCACCAGGAGCAGCTGCGCCTGCTGGACACCGTGCTGGAACTGATCCCCGGTTTTACCCTCAACCACACCACCTATAACTTTTTAAACCCCAAAGCCATGCGCGACAACTTTGCCCAGATGCTGGTGGAGCGGGCGCAATACCGCCGACTGGTGATGGGCCTGTCCCTGGATGCCGGGCTGTGCCCGGGTGCGTTCGCAGCCGGTGGCCAAATCCACTTTGATCACAACCTGCAGGCGGTGATGGGGCAGTCCCTGGGTTCCATGACCGCCTCAGCCTCGGTGGCCACCGACCCGGTAGGCTACCGCGGCCTGATTGCCACCGGCGCCGGCAACTACGGCCTGGGCCTGGCCCTCTACTATTCGCTGGGGGACACCGATGTGGGCGCAGTGATCGAGGACATTTATCTGAACGTCGAACCCGGCACCGTGGCCGGCGACCCCTTCCACCCGGTGTGGGCCCTGGCGGAACTGATACTGGCCCCGGCCAACGTGGCCACACTCCTGTCCAATGACCCAATCGCTCCTGCCCCTCATGTTCTGGTGGTGGAAGGCCATTACGACGAGCAAGTAACCCTGCCCATGCAGCGCCCTTATCTGATCAGCCTGGGGGCGGACTTCATCAATCATGAACTGGAGGTGGACCCCGCTCATCAATTGCTGCCGGATCTGCAAACGGCGGGCTACCAGCAGTTGTTCTCACCGGTGGCGGGTAATCGGGCGGGGCGCACCGTGGGCGTGGTGCGCTATGCCGAGGACGGCATCATGACCGGCCACCACGTGGCATTCCAGTATCCGCAGCCGCAGCATCAATACGGCTGCTTTCTGGAGGATCTGGCCCTGGGGCAGACGCCGGTGCTGATTGCCGGAGTGGAACTGGGTGGGGCCTGCCGCTAGGGCAAACCGGCTACGTAACCTGAGCCGTTGCTATTATTTTTCACCTTCAGCAAAACGATAGACAATGGTGGACATTAGAGTTTGATCAACAAAACCATCACCGAAGCCCTTGAAGTAACGGTAATCCAGCTGTAGCGCCCACTTGGGCTGTAGCGTCCAGTGCAAACCTATTCCTGTGTGGAACACCGTATCGGAGTACGCTTTGCCTTCGGCACCCAGCATCTCACCCAGCCCCACGACAACATAAGGTCGCAGACTGTCCTCGCTGCGCCAATAGTATTTACCCTGCGCATAGTAGTTTTCGAAACGGTCACTTCCCCCCAACTCACTATCGGGATGAGAGCGGGAATAGAATAATGAGGCTGACCATTTTCGATTAAAATGCAGCCCCAACGCCACCCCCCCCATGTCGCGGTCTTTCAGGTCGCGATCATTGTCGTAATCAATATAGCCATAGCTGGCAGAAAGGAAGACAATACTTTTGGTGACCGGGTCCTCGGCAAAGGCGCTCCCTGAGCATAGGCAAAAAACAACGAGCAAGGCTGCCTTGATGGCATTAGAACTGGTACGCAATGTTCAGGCTCCAATAGAAATCAGCTGATTCAGCTTCGTCGAAACTCAACGCCGGTTGGCTGGACACCCAGGCACTACCCGCTTTGACCACTTCCCTGCCCATCATTTTATTGATTCCTACACCGATGGAGTCCACCGGATCAAGCAGAAACAGCGATATATCACCCCAAAAACGCGAACCGTACACGGTTCCGCCACGTCGGCGTATTTCCTTTTCCTTGTTATAAGACCATTCACCCCAGAGCCAGCCCCCAACAGGCGTTACCACAAGATCCTGGATGGAGGGTACTTCGGCAAATGCCTCCAGACCATATTCCCAATAAAATGTGGACATCATGAACGAGTAAACAAAGGAATCCCATTGGCGATATCCTGATTTGCGTGCCACCTGATAATAAACACTACCAAAATAGGGGTGGCCTATATAGTTGATATACCAGACGTCACGATCCCAAACCGGCCCCTCTTTGACGTTGTCACGCCATTTTTCGAGCAAGCGGTCGTCACTGCGATCCCAGTTGGAAATTTCCGGTGGCAACATCGCTATAAAGCCTGCAACACCTAATCCCAAACCAAACATTAATTTGGTCTGGGACCACAAACGCTCCTTGTCTTCGCCATGGGTGGGGTTGAACAGTGAAACATGGTAAGGGTTATCCTGCAGATCCAGGGGCAACTCACCTTGAGGCCACTCAGATGTGGTGTCCATCACCGTGTACGGTATAACCGATTTCTCTTCTGTGGATGGCTCATCCGCGTATACGGTTACGGCGTTACAGGTCAGGAAGACCAATATACCTGTTGAGTGTTTCAGGGGGGGCTCCTTCTTTATCCGGTCGTTCGTTTCTCGCAGCTAATGGGGTTTACTGGATCATAACGGGCAGCCCACAGAGAATTGATTCTGACCCAGCGGTACAAAGTCAGGGGATGGACGTTATCACTGTTAACCACTTCATAGCGTTGATCTGCATCAGCTTCCCATTCGAACTGACAGCGGTAATTCCACTGGTAAGTCTGGTATACAACCGTGAGTGAATGGGGGCCCGGCGCCAGCTCCAGCACGTAGGATGATTCTACGGCGTTACCATCAACCTGAGTAACCGGATAGCTGGTGATCACCAGCACCCTGCCATCCGGGGCTGCCGGCCCCGATGCAATGCATCCCCCGAGGTTGGCGCATATACCAATCCAGGTCAACCACCTCACCGCGCCGTCACCCCAATATTGAAACCGGACACATCATCTGAAAATGAATAGCCAGCCTTGACGCCAATATAGCGCCAGCCGAACCAATCCAAAGGTTTAATGTGCATATCCCAGTCCAGGCCGACACCAATTTCATGCAGATCATTAAACCCCAATGCACTTTTCTTTTGATCCAGGTAAGCGTTGTAACTGTAGTAGGTGTTCCAATACCATTTTTGATTGCGAAAATGCCACTCTGTCGGTCCGCTCAAGGTACCTTTCACTAACATGGAGTGACTCCAATCCCAGGTATCCAGTGCTGCGTTCTCCTCACTGAATGTGTCAGTATACATTATGTTGTAGCGACCCATCAGGTCTACGCCCAAGCGCTCGCCCCACTCTGAATACAACAAGTCCACCGAAGCAACCCCGGTCACCGAATCGACAGTATTGGCCCTGAAAAAGGCCTCTTCAAATTGCTCGGAATTCAGAAACAGCGCACCCTGGGCTGTGCTTTCTGTTTCAATGTGCGAAACGATCAAAGAGGCAAAAGGTCGAACCTTGAAGTGCTGGTCAATGGGGAAACTCAGCCCGAAATTACCCCGCAATGCGGCAATATTGCGCTTTACCTGCACATCTACCTCATCACCAAAATCATCCACTAATACAAAGCGATCATCCAAGCCACCACCAATCAGCGACAAGCCCCAGTAGCCATTGTAAATATTGGGCTTGATTCTGAACTCTGCGCTGAATCCCAGGCTCGATCTCCACAGGTCTGATTGCCGGTTCGTTTTGTCCACGGTAAGGGCACTACCTTCTACACCTGGCGCAGTCGCGATATTCACGAAGGCAATAACGGCTTGTCGCAGATCTGAAACATCCAGATCACTGATGCCTTCAGGTATATCCACCTGGGCATGACAAAGTTGCCCCATTCCCAGCAGAGACATAAGCGCGAGAACAATTATCGGTTTTACTCTGAACATTCGAAACTCAGAAGTCGGTATCCTGGACAATGGCTTTGGTGGATTTTATAGCATATGGTTACCACTCAATGCATTCACTTTCAGAGGCGATTTTTTCTACTCGGCTTTTCTCTAGATCATCACAAATAGCTTGCACGCGTCTGTTGCATTTTGGGCAATTCGCCTACAATCAGAAAATAGCTTAAAAGATCTCGAATGAGGGAAACAGTGCGAGCGGCAGAACCAGTACCCCACAACTCTAAAATGGTTCGCTATGGGTGGATAGCTGCCCTGATTGACGCTCTTATACAGTCTTTCGTCCTTGTGAAAGTGTTTAACTCAACTGCCAGCCTGAGCGATCAAGTGCTATTAGTGCTTTTCGTCGTTCTGAATGTGGCAATGGCAATTGCAATCTTCTTAAGGCACCGACTGACCGTTGTTGTGGCCCTGGCGTTCCAATGTGTAGTGTTCGTAACCACTTTTTTTTACGTGGAAAAGCTTTCAGATCTTATCTATAGCTGTGTGTTTCAATTTCCATTTATGTATTTCTATGTTCGAGCTACATTGGAAATTAATCGTATTCATCGGCAGGCCACCATCGCCAACTCAGCACCTCAAAGTGAGAAAAGTCTTACTTTTGAATATGGACCCAAAAGAATTCTGGCTTTGATGACGGTGGCGACAGTCTGTGGAATAGCGGCCTGGTGGTGTTGGATTCAGGTACAAGACCCTTATTTCATGATCAGCACTCGTAAGTTGAGCCTCGGCATTACGGCAAGCCATTACTTTTTGTATTTATTTATGGCTGCGTTATTGTATCTGGTCGGTATGGCAACCTATGGGTTGGTTGCTGCTTTAGTTCCAAAGCAGGTAACCATTAATCCCGCCTGTGTGGAAATTCCGAACTACTTGCTGGGAAACAGCATGCGCAGAGTAAACTTCACCGATATTGCAAACGTAGAAATGAGATCCGGAAGGCAAGGAGAGGTGCTTATCATTCACTCCTTGCATGGCAAAGCCAGGCTGGTTGAATCCTGGTTTCCCAATTCAGATGACTACATGACGGTGGCCAAAGCCATAGGGCGCCGCAAATTCACTGGCTAGAGCGGTTGGCCATCGGTAGAAATGTTCAATTAGAATGCTAGCCGCTGTTCACTGCTGAACGTAGAACATTCGTTCCAGCCTGTCTGCTTTTTCCAACCAGGCATTCAGTATTCAAGCATCAATATAGGGGTGTGGCCAGAAGGCAGCGCTAGTCTAATATTGTAAATATCCCAAGCAGTGTTGCGAAGTCGATGAATATACGTATCAATTTGGTATTGCATAAGATCCGGCAAAATCAAACCAAAATTGGCCAGGTGCGAATATGGCTCGCTCTGGGGTTGTTGGTGTCTGGCGCGACACTATTCCATTCAGTGCCCGCTGGAATGCTGCTCGTGGGCGCGGTCATAGCAACCCTCCTGGTGACCGTATTGGGATATTTAATGATAGTAATGGAAGGTGTCAAAAAGAACCTGCTATGGATACCATTCTTTATTGGTTATCACTTCATTGTGGAATATTTCACGCAAAGCCACATAGATATCATCCAGTTGGCAGCCATGACCGTTGTGTTCATGTCAATTGTGGCGATCTTATCGCTTCGGCTGTCCCGATATTGGGCGCTAAAAACAACATTCAAAGTGTTTCTCGACCAACCTTTGTGGAAAGAACTGGTGTGGCCACGATATGGCCGTGGGTTCAGTGGTGGATCGCCTGCGGACCAAGCCATTCATACGATACTTTGGGTAAGGAAAGGCAACCAGGAAGCGGCAGGGTTGTTCAAGAAATTGCTACCAGACATACGGGAGCTTGAAGGCAATCGACAGGTCACATTGGGGAAACTTCGAGAAGTGGTGACGCAGTCGAATCTGAAAATATCGAAACGCCAGTTTGACCGACTGTTTTCCTATGAACCCAGCCGTGCGTATAACAGGATATTCCGCCCGCACCTGAGCAGCACCGAGCTCGAACCACCTATAGTGTATAAGCCCGGAGACCGGGTGATGTCACCGGTCAATCGAGAATGGGGGGTAGGTGAAGTCATTGTCGTGGATCGGAATCGGCTATGGATATTTTTTGTTAACGGCGGAGTCAGAACCATAACGCTGAGTTATGCACCCACTATTGAAAAGGTGTCTGGGCGGAAAGCACAGCATCCTGGCCTTGATAACATCAATATTACCAAAGCTGAACTGGGCATACCGGAATACTTTGGTTATGAGCACTATGTGAAGAATAATGCCCGCCCAGCATTGTTTTTGTCCAAAACATTTGAGGACACAGGGTCTTTAACCTATTTTGGTGGTAGGCCGATGGCACCTAAAGGCTTTCAGTGGCCAAAAAGCGAGTGCTACGGACAGCGCCGTTGCATGCAATTCCTCGGGCAAATCGATCTTAGAAGCCCTCAGATAAATGATATTGATCTTGGTTTGTATGGTGATTTGCCAACCGATGGGATTCTATATTTTTTCATCGATGAAAAAATGTTTGAGGAAGGAAAGACTTCGCAAACTGTATTTTATATCAACTCTGGACTGGATGATCTGTCACCGGTGAATCAAGATGGCGATTCGTCATTAACGGTTGGAAGGTACAGTAGCTACAGCCCTCAACGGTATCGTTATGGCACTGAAGTCGAGCACACAAATTTCCCCACCTTTTTATATCCAAAATTCGAAGTGAGAATGGAGCCAATTGTTGATATCAGAGACCCGTACGGTGTCTTCTCCAACTATATGTTTGAAATCGGGCGCAGCCAGTTCAAGGAATTGGATGAACATGTGCAGAAGTTGCAGTCTGATAGCATCCTGGCGGCACTCAGAGCGATTCATGGTACACATGGTGCCGAAAAAGGCCTCGAAGATACCGATTGGAAGCTGGCCCGCATACTGGACCCGGATCGGGTGACAAACGAATTTGAATTGAGGGAGCCAGAACCGGACGTGTCACCCATTGTGAAGCGGTGGCCACAAACATGGTTGCATGTGAGTTTATGGTTAAGCAGTAAAGAGTATTTTGCCGCCGAGAGAAGCGATTTCTGTAAATCGCCAACGCACCCATTGGAGCGCCGCTTTCTGGAAACCTGTGAGAACCTGGTGCAAACCGCGGAAAAGAAAGGCCCCTACACACAACTGCTCGACTCAGAAAGATTAGCGATACGTAGATGGATATCGAAGTCTTTCCTGCATTGCCTGGAAATTCTGCGGGAAAGGGGAAATGATGAGCATGATCGCCTGATTGCACGGAGGATTTCCGGTTTTCTTCGCTATTCGATCGGTTACTCTTTGCGACCGGCTATGGCCCGTTGTCTTGATCTTGAGCAGCCCAATCGCGATCTGTTGAACGCTGAAGAAAAGGAGGATTTTCTGAGCTGTTTCCTGGTGAACAAGAAGGATCGTGTAGATATACGTCATCAAATGCTGGGCTATGGCACCAATATGCAAGGCACGGCAGAAAAGCACATCGACAAAGTACTGCTGCTTCAGTTGTACTCCGACGGCGTCATGTCGTGGGATTTCGCTGATGTAGGCATCCTTCAGTTCTGGATAACAAAGGATGATTTGAGGAAACGGCGTTTTGATAAGGTGGTGGTCACGATGGAAGGGTGCTAGTGCATAATTAATAAACGCGTCTTGCCGCTCTGAGTACCCCAAAAAGCCCCCATTTCAGACCCCCGCCACCCCCAAACTGTTCACATATACAGCAAAACCCACCCAAAGCAGGCCCCCAGGCCCGTTTAAGGCCTTCCCCGGGCGTCCCAAAAATGAAAGATAATTGACATAATCGAGAGCTATCTTAACGGAGCGTTCATCGGTATAATTGCGCGCTTTTCCACCCTAACCTGCCATGAAAGTTTGAAGCCATGACTGACCTAGCCCTATATCGCAACATCGGCATCTTCGCTCACGTTGACGCCGGCAAAACCACGACCACCGAGCGTATCCTTAAGCTCACAGGTAAAATCCACAAAACCGGCGAAGTGCACGACGGCGAGTCAACCACTGACTTCATGGAGCAGGAAGCCGAGCGCGGCATTACCATCCAGTCCGCCGCCACCACCTGTTTCTGGAACAATCACCGCCTGAACATCATCGACACCCCCGGGCACGTTGACTTCACCGTAGAGGTGTACCGCTCCCTGAAAGTACTGGACGGCGGCATTGGCGTGTTCTGTGGCTCCGGCGGTGTTGAGCCGCAATCCGAGACCAACTGGCGTTATGCCAACGAATCCGAAGTTTCCCGGATCATTTTTGTTAACAAGCTTGATCGTATGGGTGCTGACTTCTACCGCGTTGTTGGCCAGGTCAAGAAAGTCCTGGCTGCCAACCCGCTGGTCATGACCCTGCCCATCGGTATCGAAGACGACTTCGTGGGTGTGGTGGATCTGCTGAGCCAGAAAGCCTACATCTGGGATGATTCCGGCCAGCCCGAAAACTACAAGGTTGAGGAAATCCCGGAAGATCTGAAGGAAAAAGCCGCCAAGTACCGCGAGCAACTGGTTGAAACGGCCGTTGAGCAGGACGATGACCTGATGATGGCTTACATGGATGGCGAAGAGCCCTCCATCGAAGACCTCAAGCGCTGCATTCGCGAAGGCACCCGCAAGCTCGACTTCTTCCCCACCTACTGTGGCTCTGCGTTCAAAAACAAGGGCATCCAGCTGGTGCTGGACGCGGTGGTGGATTACCTGCCGAGCCCCACTGAAGTGGACCCGCAGGACCTGACCGACGAAGAAGGCCAGCCTACTGGCGAGAAAGCCATTGTTTCTGCTGATGAGCCGCTGCGCGCCCTGGCGTTCAAAATCATGGACGACCGTTACGGTGCCCTGACCTTCGTACGCATTTACTCCGGCAAGCTGAACAAGGGTGACACCATCCTCAACTCCTTCACCGGCAAGACCGAGCGTATCGGCCGCATGGTGGAAATGCACGCCAACGAGCGTACCGAGCTGACCTCTGCCCAGGCCGGCGACATCATCGCCATCATCGGTATGAAGAACGTGCAGACCGGCCACACCCTGTGTGACCCGGACCACCCCTGTACCCTGGAAGCCATGGTGTTCCCGGAGCCGGTAATCTCCATCGCCGTGTCCCCGAAAGACAAGGCTGGCGTCGAGAAGATGGGTATCGCCATCGGTAAGCTGGTTGCTGAAGACCCGACCTTCAAGGTTGAAACAGATCAGGATTCCGGTGAAACCATCCTCAAGGGCATGGGCGAATTGCACCTGGACATCAAGATCGACATTCTGAAGCGTACCTACGGTGTTGATCTGAATGTGGGCAAGCCACAGGTGGCCTATCGCGAATCCATCACCAAGGCCGTTGAAGACAGCTACACCCACAAGAAACAATCCGGTGGTTCAGGTCAGTACGGCAAGATCGATTACCGCATCCGTCCGGGAGAAACGAACTCCGGCTTCAAGTTTACCTCCACCGTTGTGGGCGGTAACGTACCGAAGGAATTCTTCCCGGCCATTGAAAAGGGCTTCAAGAGCATGATGGAGACAGGTCCGTTGGCCGGTTTCCCGGTGCTGGACGTTGAAATCGAGCTGTACGACGGTGGCTACCACGCTGTTGACTCCTCCGCCATCGCGTTTGAAATTGCCGCCAAGGGTGCGTTCCGTCAGTCCCTGCCGAAAGCGGGCCTGCAGTTGCTTGAGCCGATCATGAAAGTGGACGTGTTCACCCCGGACGCCAACGTGGGTGACGTAATCGGTGACCTGAACCGTCGCCGCGGCATGATCAAGGATCAAGAGCCAGGCGCCACTGGTGTTCGCATCAAGGCTGACGTACCGCTGGCTGAAATGTTCGGCTACATCGGTCACCTGCGTACCATCACTTCCGGCCGTGGTCAGTTCTCCATGGAGTTCTCCCACTACATGCCTTGTCCGCAGAACGTTGCCGAAGCGGTGATCGAAGAAGTGAAAGCCAAGAAAGCGGCTGACAAGTAAGACCTTAAGCAACCTTCACGTTGCTGATAAAGGCCCGGTGCATGCACCGGGCTTTTTTTTGCTGCGGAAATCCGGAATGGCACTATTGCAACCGTTATAGTCTGCACCCCAGGCGGCTGATTATGCCCTCTCTGCTGCGAGATTGACCCGGCCCGGGCCCCAAACTGGCCCCATCTGGGGTGCCTATTTGCCGATTTGGCCATTAACAGTGGGGGAAATTGCGATATTATGGGGGGAATTGATGGCGCAGTAAGGACCGCTTCTCCCCCATGAAAACCAAAGACCGCATATTGTTGACCAGTCTGAAGATGTTCAATGAACAGGGCGAACGCAACGTGTCCACCAATCACATTGCGGCGGCGCTCAACATCAGCCCCGGCAATCTGTATTACCACTTCCGTAACAAGAACGAGATCGTGTTCCAGTTGTTCCTGCGTTACCAGCAGGAGGTGCAGGGTTTCATGATCGTGCCGGAGGGGCGCCACGCTTCCTATCAGGATAAGGTCAATTACCTGGAGGCCATCCTCAACAGCATGTGGGATTACCGGTTTTTGCACCGGGATCTGCAGCACCTGCTGCAGGATGATGAGCGCCTGCGGGATGCATACCGTGCGTTCTCCTCGCGCACCGTGGCCGATGGTCGGCGCATTCTGCAGGCCATGGCGGATGCCGGTGTGCTGCTGGCCAATCAAGAACAGATCGACGCCCTGATCCTGAATATCTGGGTGCTGGTGGTGTCCTGGTCGTCGTTTCTGCAGTCCATTTCCATTCAGAACAACAACGGCAGCACCATGCGCAAAGCCCTGCTGAAGCGGGCGATCTATCAGATTATCGCCCTGGAAGAGCCGTTCCTGTGCGAATCCATCAAGCCCCTGTTGCCGGAGCTGAAAAAACACTACCTGGCGGGGGAGAGCACCGATCCGCTGGCCCTGTTCCCCACCATTCTGGATGATGTGCAGCAGCGCTAGGCTGCTGATTTAAAAGCTTTTCTTCAAGCTGAATGCACCCCGCAATTGCCCTTCTTTAAAGCCGGTGGCCTGATCCTGCGGATACAGGTCCTGCAGGGTGCTGCGCACCGGTCCGGCAATGTTACTGCCGTGGCAGTTCAGGCACAGGCCCGCGGTGGGTATGGCGCTCATATAGCGATACACCTTGACCCCGCCTTCCGTCACCCAAGCGGATGTTTTCAAATTGGCCACGGGGGCGCCGCGGGCAATCTTGTCCTGCCATTGGGACAGGATCTGTTGTTCCCAGGCATCCGGCGCGTTGTCGGGGTTGCGCACCTTATGGCTGGTGCGGGCCACTTCCCAGCCCTGTTCCTGGGCCAGGCGATTGGCGATGGCCGGAGCGCTGCTGCGACAGACCTTGATGGCCTCCACCGGTCCGGATGCCATGATGGTGCCCTGCAGCACGGCCTTCAGCTCCTGGCCGAACAACTGAGTGATGTCTTTGGCCTGCTGTTCCAGTTGCGCCAGGCTGGGTGGGCTGGCTACAGGGTCGGTTGGGGTGTCGGCGTGGCTTGCGGTCATGGGCAACACAGCGAGTGCCATGGGGAAAGACAGATTGGCGACGCGGGTGACGAACTGACGGAATAGCCGCATGGGGCCCCCTCTTTTGTGTATTAGAAAGTTCTAATAATAGTGCTTTTTGCGGTATTTAGTCACTTGTTTGGCCGAACCGATTGGCATAGTCTGGGTCGAACTTCAAACACAATGATCAGGATCAATGATCGACAAGACTCGAGAGGAGAGCACGATGGAGCGTCGTAAGTTTTTTGCCCTGGGGCTGGCGGGTATGGTGGGATCGTCACTGGTGGCCCGTGTTGCCAGTGCCGCGCAAAGTGCGCTGAGCACCAAGTTGGCGGGCAGCGTTTATTACACCAGGGAAAGCCCGGGACGCTGGAGTGCCAAGGTGGCCGGACACGCTCCGGTGGTGGACGTGAAAGGCGGGCAGGTGACCGTGACCACGCCCCACGAAATGAACGGCTATGAGCACTACATTGTGAAGCATACGGTGTTCGACAAAGACATGAATATCCTGGGCGAAACCATGTTCGACCCCACCCAGGCCAAAGGCCCCATTTCCAGTCACGATCTGAAGGGTTACAAAGGTACGGCCTACGCCCTCAGCATGTGCAACAAGCACGACTGCTGGCTGACGGAATTCAGTGTTTAATCAGAACGATTAGTCCGAACGCTGCGCTAACCATTCTGCCGTGATGGCCCAGGTGTGTTCCTGGGCCTTGCCGCCGGCAAACACGCCGGCATGCCCGCCGGGCACCACCATAAATGTCTTGTCTTCCATGGTGCCCAGTTCCATGATTTTTTTGGCCGCCGCCACACTGACGATGTTATCGCTGGCCCCGGCAAACGCCAACAGATTGCTCTTGATGCCGGTGAGGTCGGCAACGCGATCACCGATCCTGACGCGGCCATCTGCCAGCGCATTCTTGATACCGAATTCGAACACCAATTGTTGCACGGTGGCGCCCGGGTAATCCGGCATGTTGTTGAACCATTCCCGGGTGGTGAGGTGTGCCTTCACATAATCCCGGTCCGATAGATTCCGCACCAGATCAAAATAACTCACCACGCCGGCCAGGGGGTTGGTCATCTTGAACAGCACCGACAGTACATCACCGGGCACATGAAAGCGCTGGGTGTCGGCCAGCGCCCGCGGAATGGGGACACGCCGGGTGTAGCGTTTCACCCAACCCAGCACCTTGCCGTAGGCGTGGCTGGCGTGAAAATCGATGGGGCTGGCGATGGTGACGATGTTGCGGATCTGTCCGTGGTTGTGTGCCCCGGCGTACAGCAGGGTCAGCAGGCCGCCCATGCAGTAGCCCACCATGGAGATGCGCTGTTCGCCGCTGTGTTCCTGCACCTGGGATACGGCTTTCTGCAGCCAGTGATTGACGTAGGTGTCGATGGAAAGACCGGCATCGTGTCGGGACGGAGCCCCCCAGTTCACCAGATACACCTGAAACCCCCTGGCATTCAGAAACCGCACCCAGCTGCGTTCGGCCATCAGGTCATAGATCCAGTGGAAGACCCCCAGGGGCGGCACCAGCAGAATCGGGGTTCTGTGTTGCTGCGTTTGGGGCGCGACCGCGTCACCGTCCAGTTCGAAGGGAATGTTGTCCTGGTGCGGATAGTAGCGCAACTCCATCAGGCCGTCGGAAAACAGCACCTCATGGGCGGTTTTGTCCGCCACGATGAATTTTTCCGTGTGGGTGCGGCGCTCGATGGCGTTGCGTACAAAAAAATAGGACCGTCTCAAGAACGAGGGGGCGGTGCGGTTCATATCCCAATCCGGTGTGCTTAATCAGGTGTTTGGCCAGTGCGTTGGCCAGATTCTGAGTCCATTAGCTCAGACAGAGTATAGTCCTGATTATAACTAGTGCTAACAGTTATAAGCCGGTTACGAATCGCTACAGGATGTAATGGAGAAATTCGCGACGGGTTTCTATATTTGTATCAGGCGATCAAGAAATAATCTAAATGACGAAGCTGATTTCAAATCTACTATCCCTGGGTGGCGCGATGGCCCGGGCCGCACTGCTGTTGTCTGTGCTGACGGTGTCGTGGCTGGCGGCACCGCTGTCGGCGTCTGCCCAGCTGGTGGCCCTGGACACGGCGCTGCAGGGCCGTTACCTGGGGGAATACCTCAGCGTCTGGGTGGATCACGACAAGAATACGCCGTTGCGGAAGGTGGTCCAGCAGCAGGATTGGCAGCCGGTGGGGGAAGCCATCCCCAATTTTGGCCACACGGCGTCGGTGTACTGGTTTCGCCTGGATGTGCAGGCGGCCGCGGAATCCAAATCCTGGCTGCTGGTGAACTCCAATCCACTGATGGATTACCTGGACGTTTATGGGGTCAGTGAAGAGGGCGACGTGGTTTCCCATTATGCCGGTGGCTCCCAGCGGCGCACCACCGAGCAGGATATTCGGCATCGTCACAACCTGATTCCAGTGCACATGGGGGAGCACAGTCTGCTGTCCTATTACATCCGGGTGGAAAGCCAGCACTCGGTGCAACTGCCGCTGACGCTGTGGTCGCTGGAGGGATTCCTGGCGTGGGATGAAATGACCGGCGTGCTCACGGCAGCCATGCTGGGGGCCCTGTTCATCATGCTGTTGTATAACCTGTTTCTGTATACCACCCTGCGGGACCCCATCTATCTGGCCTACATCGGCTCGGTGTTTGGCTTCATGATGCTGCAGGTGTCACTGAAGGGATTTGGCTTGCGCTTCCTGTGGCCCAACCAGTTTGCGGTGTCCTCAGTGGCCGTGTTTGTGTCGGCCTATGCCACCATCTTCTTCGCCACCACCTTTGCCAGCTGGTTTATGCAGCTCAAGGAGCGTGGTTTCCGCTTTATGATCGTGTTGGACATCACCCGCTGGAGTGCATTGGGCTCTGCTCTGCTGGTGCATGTGCTGCCGGACATGATGCGCATGTACCTGATGGTTTTCCTGGGCATTTCAGCGGTGACCATGGGCATCATCGCCATCTTCACCTATTACCGTTCCGACGACCGGCCCATCAAGATTTTCACCATGGGCTGGATCGTGTTGTTGATCGGGGCCCTGTTGTTCCTGATGAACCGGCTGGGATTGGTGAGCGTGAACGTCTGGACGGAACAAACCCTGTCGGTGGGCTCGGTGTTGGAAATGATCCTGTTTTCCATGGCGTTGGGGGATCGCATCAACAGTGAAAAGGAGCAGAAGCTGAAAGCCAAAGCCGTGCTGCTGCATTCCCTGAACGCCGAACGGGAAGAAAAGCAACGCATCCTGTTGAGTGAGGAAACCGCCCGCAAAGCCAAGGAGAAAACCCTGCAGATCCGCCGTGATGCCAACCAGCGCCTGGAGGCTGAAATCGAAGAGCGCACCACTGAGTTGCGCCAGGCAACCGAGGCGCTTTCCCTGATGGTGCAGAAAGATCCCTTGACCGGCACCTACAATCGTCATCACTTTAATGAGTCCATTCATGCCGCTTGCCGGCGTGCCAGCGAAACCCGGGCCGAACTCTGCCTGATGATGGTGGACGTGGATCACTTCAAACGCATTAATGATCGTTATGGGCATCTGGCGGGGGATCGTTGCCTGATCCAGGTGGCCGGTGTATTGCGATCCCTGGTGCAGGGGGAGGGTGCGGAGATCTGGCGTTTTGGTGGTGAGGAGTTTGCCGTGATTCTGGAACACCGCACTTTGTTGCAGGCGCAGCAGTTGGCGGAGCACATGCGGGCTTCCCTGGAGGCCACCAGTTTTGCTGATGCCAACGGGCCCCGGCATATTACGGTCAGTATTGGTGTGGCGGGCCTGGTGCCACGCCCCAATCAGCGTCCGGAGCAACTGGTGGATCTGGCGGATCAGGCGCTCTATGCGGCCAAGCACAGCGGCCGTAATAAAGTCTGTCTGTTTGAGCGTGAAGGAGGGCAGCACCTTGCATAGTGGCGGGTATCGTGGCTGGATGTTGCTGAGCCTGTTGTTGCTGTTGGGTGTGGCCCGGGCCGACCCCATCGAGCAGCACGGTTGGTATTACCTGAAGGATAACCAGTACACCCTGGATGAGGTGCAGCGTAACGGTTTGCCCTGGCAGAAATCCCGCTGGCAGGCACCCAACCTGGGCTTTACCTTTGAGCCTCATTGGTTCCGATTGCAGATTCCCAACGGCAGCGTCAGCCCCGGCAATTGGTATCTGCTGATCGAAGACGCCATTCTGACGGAAGTCCGCTTCTGGCTGGTGGAAGGCAATGCGCCACCGCGGGAAGTACGCCCGGCAGACACGCGCATGCCCCTGTACCCGGTACAGGTTCAGTTCGGCCAGCATTACGAGGTGTACCTGCGGGTGGAGTCGAACACCGCCCTGCAACTGCCCACCAAATTATTACCGGAATATGAGCTGGTCACCTACAAGGAAGTTCAGGACACTGCCCTGGGCCTGTTTGTGGGGATTCTGTTTGCCATGATGCTGTACAACCTGGTGTTGTATATTTCCATTCGCGACACCACCTTCCTGTTGTATGTGGGGCATTCCCTGGCACTGCTGTTCTTTGTGTTCAGTTGGCAGGGGCTGGGCAATCGTTATCTGTGGAGCAGCTACCCCGACCTGCAGAACATGAGCGTGGCGCTGGCCACCTTTGCGGTGATCGCGTTTTCCACCTGGTTCTGTGGCGTTTTCCTCAACATCAATGAAAAGAATTTCAAAGCGGTCAAGCTGTTCTGGTTTATCCGCAATCTGGGCTTTGTAGGCATTGTGATCACGCCGTTCCTGCCGGCCGAGGTGGCTACCTACAGCTCTTCGCTGCTGAGCTTTTTTGCGGTGCTGATGGTGGTGAGTGCTATGGTGGCGCGGGTGTCACTGCGGCATCGCCCGTCCCGTTTGTTCCTGATGGGCTGGACCATGTATGTGATCGGGGCCCTGGTAATGGGTTTGAACAAGTTCGGCTGGATCGAGGTGACGGCGGCGTCTGAGAACCTGATTCTGTGGGGCGCTGTGTTTGACATGGTGCTGCTGTGCATTGCGCTGGGTGACAAGTACCACGAGGAACGCAACCTGAAGTTGCGGGTGCAGGAGATGACCATCAAAGCCGTGCGGCGGGAAAAAGAAGCCAAAGAGCTGGCCATCGAAAAACAGCTGCAGGCGCAGCGGGCCCTGCAGGAGGCGGCCGATGCCCAGGAGGATTATTCCATGTTGCTGGAGCGCCGGGTGCGTGAGCGTACCCTGGAGCTGAAGCGCACCAAGCAGGATCTGGAACACATCAGTGAGCTGGATGCCCTCACCAAACTGAAGAACCGGCGTTTTCTCATTGAGCGGCTGCAACAGGAGCAGCAGGCCTGCATGCGCTCGGGCTATTCCTTTGCGCTGGTGATGGTGGATATTGATCATTTCAAGCAGGTGAACGATTCCTACGGCCACCTGGCGGGGGACGAGTGTATCCGCAGTGTCGGCCGCCTGATGCAGGAGCAGTTGCGTCCAGATTCGGACATCGTCTGCCGCTACGGTGGTGAGGAATTTGTGCTGATTCTGCCGAACACCGGTGAGCCGGAAGCCCTGCAGGTGGCGGAACGGATACGGGCCTATGTGGCGCAAACGCCGATCCTGTGCGATGGCCGGCGCATCATGGTGACCGTGAGCGCGGGCGTGATGGTGGTGGATCGGGCCATCCTGTGTAATCAGGGCGAAGATGTTATCCAGCAGGCGGACCAGGCGCTCTATCAGGCCAAGCATCAGGGCCGCAATTGCGTATGCCTGGCCTAGGCCCAGGCAAAATATTTAGACAAATTTTATCTATCAAATCCGTTTCGTTTTCCCCGCAATGAATAAAACGCCCCGTCATTTACCCTGGTGCCAGCAACGGTTGTCGCTCTTATTCCCTGAAAAAGGCGATTTTCTGCAGGTAAGCACAGTGCCCCGGATATGCAAGCGTAAATACTGCGCCTGAGCCGCTTCGGTATTCCTGATGACACGGCGTCCGCCGTGGTTGAAATTTTTTTCTACACTGAAAAACGCTGTCCCTGAAATGGGCTGGCCGTGTCTTGTTGCTGCAAAAGGAAATTGAATATGGATTCCCGATCCGGAACGAATGCAAAGATGCGCGGCGGAATGCTGTCGTGTTTGCTACTGATGATGCTGAGTGTTGTGACAGCGTGCAGTGATGGAGGGGGCAGCAGCGGCTCGTCTTCCTCCGGCGGGGGCGGCGGAGCCTCACTGAGCCTCTCCGGTGGCGGTGTGGATGGCCCCCTGGCGTTTGCCACCGTCACGCTCTACACCATCGACACCTCCGTTGCGGATTTCAAAGGCCAGGTGTTGGGTGAAGGCACCACCGACAGCCGGGCCGGGATCAACGGCATTGATAAACCCAGCGCGGACGACGCGCCCTATCTGCTGGAGTTCAGCGCGGATGCAGACACCCGCGACCTGACCGCCTGTGAGGATCTGGACACCAGTGGCAGCATCGATGTGGCCAGCGAGTGTCTGGCTCCGGTGGTGGGTACGTTGCGCACCGTGGTGACGGCGGACATGCTTAACAGCGACCGCCCTGTATACGCCACGTTGCTGACCACCATGGCCACGGACCTCGCGATTGCTGCCACCTTCGATGCCTCTGGTGATGAGGCAGCATTGCTGACAGCGCTGCCGGATGCGGCAGCACAGGTGAAGTCCACGGTGGGCTTTGGTCTGGGCAGTGGCACGGACATCTTCACGACCCCTCCGATTCTGGACGCCGACACCGACACTGCAGAAGAGCAGGAGCAGGTGGCAGCCTATCGCTCCGCCGTACAGGCATTGGCGTCGGTGGTGGACCAGATTGCAAACTCCGTTGGCGGTGCTGATCCGGTGGCGGTGTTGACTGTAATGACGGAAGACCTGGCGGACGGTGAGATTGATGGCCAGGTGGATGGTGTGACCGCCGATTTGTACGACGGTGACGGCGATGGCAGCGGTGATACCAACGGCGCCAACGCCGCGTTGGTGTTGCTGGATCAGGATCCGGAATCATTGCCGGTGCCCAACGATCCTCTGGGTCGTACCGTGGGCGATATGGCGGCCATTCTGGTGGCCGAAATCGAGGACACCGGCAACGATGACGTGGCCGCCCAGATCGATGAAAACACCGAAGTTGAGCTCAAGCCCGCTGCCAAAAATCCGGATCTGGACGGCGACGGTGTGCCCAACGAGAGCGACGCGTTCCCCACTGATCCCACCGAAGATACGGACACCGATGGCGATGGCATCGGTAATAACACCGACACCGATGATGACAACGACGGCGTGGCGGATCTGAATGATGCGTTCCCCACCGATCCTGATGAGAAAATGGATACCGACAGCGATGGCATCGGTAACAACGAAGATGAGGACGATGACGGCGACGGTGTACCGGACGACGAGGATGATTTCCCCCTGGACCCCAGCGCCTCTGATGCTACGGATGTGGACGCCGACGGCTGGGCCGTGGGGCAGGACCCGGACGACAACGATGACACCAACCCGGGCATTCAGTTTGTGGATACCGACAACGACGGCCTGGCGGACAGCGGTGGCAGCAATCCCGACACGGATGATGACAACGACGGTGTACCGGATGCGGAAGATGGCCCCGGTGGCAGCTTTGCCCTGAATCCCAACGAACAGTCTGATCTGGATGGCGACGGATTCGGTGATAACTCGGACGATGATATCGACGGTGATGGCCGTCCCAATCACACCAACGGTGACGGCGTGCGGAACGATGCCGCCTCCATTGCCACCACCAACCGGGATCGTTTCCCGCGCAACAACACCGAATGGGCGGATACCGATCGGGATGGCATCGGCAACAACACCGACGAGGACGATGACAACGATGGGGTGTCCGATGCCGATGAATCAGCAGCCGGAACCGATCCCCTCAAGCGGGACACCGATGGAGACGGCGCCCTGGACGGAGTGGATGCCTTCCCGTTACTGGCCTTTGCCAGCTTTGACCTGGACGATGACGGGGTGCCGGTGCGTCCGGCCAACCTGGCGGACGCCGATGTACCGGCGGGGCAGAAATTCGATAACTGCCCGGCCACGCCCAACCCGGAGCAGGTGGATACCGATGGCGATGGCAAGGGCGACAAGTGCGACACCGACGATGATGGTGACGGTGTGGCCGACGTGGACGATGCCTTTCCGCTGAACAGTAATGAAAGTGCGGATGCGGATCAGGACGGTATCGGCGACAACAGCGACCCGGATGACGACAACGACGGTGTGTCCGACGACAACGATGCCTTTGATAACGATCCTGCGGAGTTTGAGGATACCGATGGTGATGGCATTGGTAATAACGCCGATACAGACGATGATGGTGATGGGGTCCCCGATACTGAGGACGCCTTCCCCAAAGACAGCAGCCGTTCCAGCGTTGATGATCAGGATAACGACGGCTGGCCGGTGGGTGATGATTCCGACGACAGTGACGGTAACAATCCCGGTATTCCCTACGTGGATTCTGACGGTGACGGCCTGGCGGACAGCGGTGGCCTGAACCCCGACCCGGATGATGATAACGATGGTGTGCCGGATACAGAGGATGCCTTCCCCAACGATCCCACCGAATCTGTGGATACCGACGGTGATGGCACCGGTAACAACACTGACACGGATGATGACGACGACGGTACCCCGGACAGCGCCGATGCGTTCCCGCTGAATGACCAGGAAACCGCTGACGCGGATCAGGATGGCATTGGCGATAACGCCGACGAGGATGATGACAACGACAACATCCCCGATAGTCAGGACAGCAACAGCACCAATCCCGACGTGGATGGCGATCAGGTGCTGGATGGATACGACAATTGTCCTTTAGTTGCCAATACCCAGCAGAAAGACAGTGACTTCGACGGCATTGGTGATCTGTGTGACACCGATAAAGACAACGATGGCGTCAACGATGACGTGGATAACTGTCCGGCGGTGGCCAACCAGGATCAAGCCAATGCCGATGGTGATGAATTGGGTGATCTGTGCGACAGCGATGATGACGGTGACGGCGTAGCGGATGCGGAGGACGCCTTCCCGCTGGATGCCTCGGAATCAGCGGATACTGACAGCGACAGCGTGGGTGACAACAGCGATAACTGCCCCCTTGTGGCCAACCAGGACCAACTGGATACGGATCAGGATGAAGTTGGTAACCTGTGTGATGACGATGATGACAACGACTCCCTGTCGGATTCGGAGGAAGCCAGCCTGGGCACAGACCCCTTACTGGCCGATACCGATACAGACAGCGTGGGTGATGCGGCCGACAACTGCCCGCTGAATGCCAATCAGGACCAGTTGGACAGCGATCAGGACAGCCAGGGTGATGTGTGCGACAGCGATGACGACAACGACGGTGTGGACGATGGCGCCGACAACTGTCCCCTGGTATCCAATGCAAACCAGGAAGATGCCGATGGTGATGGTGAAGGTGACGCCTGTGAGGCACCGCCGGTGGCCATTGCCGGATTCTGGCTGGCCAGCATCACGGCCGACACTGAAGATGAAAGTGGCTCTCTGCCCAACAGCATTCCATTGAGTGAAGTCTGTGATATCGATGTGGGTGACAGCCATGCCGGCGTGGCCTTCGTCAAGCAGCAGGGTGGCAGCATCAAGCTGGTGTTCGACAATGACGGCGGCGAGGACGACGGCGACACTGGCTCGGTGGACGGAGAAGGCAACGTGCAGTTCGGCTTCCAGGACGATGGCGCCCACAACGAGTACGACTACTCCAGTGGCAGCCCGGTGTTCCTGTACAGCGTGGCGGAAGCCTTCAGCTTCAGCGGCACCGTGGATGACATCAACGCACCAACGCTCATCACCGGCACCAGCGTGACTGAAACCTTCAACGTGTTCAGTGGCGAGGACGGCAGCGGTTCGCAGATTGCCTCCTGCAGCTACACCTACACGGGCACGTTGTCCGTCATGAGCCAGGTGGAAGCGGCCACGGTACTGAGCACCTCCGGCAGTGACCAGGGTGTAGCCTTCCCCCATGCGGACCGGGAGTATTTTGATCCTACCGGAGTGGATATCCATCGTTTCGGCTACACCCAGTTCGACACCACCGGTGGCTACGAATATGAGTGGGACGGCAGCAGTTGGGCCCTGTTCAGTGGCAGCAGCTGGATGCTTACGGCCACCGGCTGGAATGACTTCGATGAAACTCCCGGCATTGACGGCACTCCGGGCACCACCTTCACCCTGGCCCGCGCACCGGGTGGACCGTACGGTAGCCAGTGGCTGGTGACCACCTATGCCGCCAGCGTCAGCGGACTGCCCATGACGGAGTTCCTGGATGGCGATTGGGAAGACGCGGTGGCGGACCCCAGCGCGGTGTTCAGCAGCAGCGATGCCCGTGCCATAGGGGTGACCGTGCTGAGCCAGGTGGATGAGTATGAGCTGGGCTGTGATTACGGCATGCCGAAGCGGGAGCTGATCAGCTGTGAAAACTGGGTTTGGAAAACCTATCCGGAAGCCGGTGAGGACGCCGCCACGGCGGACAATCTGGCCACGGCCCTGACCGATATCCTGCACAGCACCGGCAGTGCTCCCAGCACGCCCATCGGTGGCATTCCAGTGGGCGAAAGCTGGACCCCGGCGGGCACCTCGCTGCAACTGTTTGCCTGGCTGCAGGGCAGCGATGTCAGTGGTGCGGCCGGTACCAGCGGTAGCGTGGCGTTCTATACCCATGATGGCAGCAGTGCCAACGCCAGCCTGGTGTCCGATGCCTCTGCGACCTGGAGTATCAGCGATCCCATGGGCACCGGTGATCTGGTGTTGATGTTCACCTTGCCGGACACGCTGGAAGTGGAGCACTTCTATTACCACTTCGAGGAAAATCCCAATGTGATGATCGCGGCAGTCTCTCTGAGCGATGCCACCCCCTATGTGCGCGTGGGTTGGTTCTCGCCCCAGGGTGAACAACGGGAGTACCGTGGCCTGAACGTGACCGCCTGGAACGAGCTGATCAACGGGTTCAGTTATACCGAACCGGACAGCGACAGTGACGGCGTGGTGGACACCGAGGACAATTGCCCGCTGGACGCCAACGCGGACCAGGCCGATACCGATGGCAATGGTGTGGGTGACGCCTGTGACGGCGGAGTGGAACCCATGGACTCGGACGGCGACGGTTGGTATGACACCGAAGACAACTGCCCCGATGTGTTCAACTCCGATCAGACCGACAGCGACGGCAACGGCATCGGTGACGCCTGTGACAGTGGCCTGCCTCTGGATTCCGACAGCGATGGTGTACCGGACGACAGCGATGCCTTCCCCACCGATGCCACGGAGCAGAACGATGCTGATGGTGACCAGGTGGGTGACAACAGCGACGCCTGCCCGTTCCTGGCCGGCAGCAATCAGACACCTGCCGATTGCGCCGATCCCGGAGTCAATATGGCCGGTGTCTACTTCATCGACTGGACCGGTTCTGGTACGGAATACGATGAGGAAACCCAAAGCTGCGTCACCATCACCGAAACCAGCGGCAGTGAACTGGTGCAGGTGGAGCAGATCGGCAATCAGGTGATCCTGCGGGGTGAAGACGAAGACGGTGGTTGGGAAGACCTGGGCACCATCGACGCCAACGGCGGCTTCTCCTTCAGCAACAGTGACAGTACTTCCAGCTTCACGCTGTCCGGTGATTTTGTTGCCGGAACCAGCTTCAACGGCAGTTACAGTGAAGAGGAGGGCAGCTGTTCCGAAAGCGGCAGTGTTGTCTTCACTCCGGGAACGGCGGTGCAGGAATCCACCGTGCTGGCCGCGGGTATTGCCTGGTTCGAAAGCGATGCCTGGTATGACGGTGCAACGCAACAGGAGCAGCGCTTCTTCGAGTATGGGCTGATCACCGACGGTGCGGCGGAATCCTTCTTCGAGTACAACGCCAGTACCGGCGCCTGGGATGAGCTGGTGGACGATGAAGTGGATCTGTACATCACCGCCAACGGGCTGGACACCGCTCTGGACCGTTACACCATCAGTGGTTACGTGAGCGGGGGTGAAACGGCGATCCTCAGCCCCTTACAGGAGGACGGTGTCACCGTATCATCACTGGTCACCTCCCACGTGGAACTGGCCGAGTTCAATGTGGAAGGCAAACCCATGGCAGCGTTGTTGGGTGAGGATTTCCATGCCGGCCTGACGCAGGACGATGTGTTCAGCAGCGGCGCCCGCGCCTATGTGGCCACCATCACCGAGCAAACCGAGAGCTATCAGTTCTGGTGCGATGATGACTGGAATGCCTTTGTCGCCGACACCTACACGTGCGCCAACGTTGTGGCCACGGCCTGGCAGGATCAGAATGGCGACGGCGAATCGGATCCGGTGGCCGCCACGGCCCTCAATGATCTGGTCTATACCCCCACCGAATTTGAGAGCGGCAGCATCAACTCCGGTGGTTTGTGGATCGGTGAAGGTTGGGATATGGGTGGCCGCTTCTCGGTGAATCTGTTCCTGATCAGCGATGATGGCACCACCGCTGGCGCCAACCCCACGGCCCTGGTGGTGAAGTTCTATGATTCAGCCCCGGATTACTGGGGGGACAAAATCGTTATGGATGAGATCGGTTTCACCGCCACCAGTCTGGGCGGCATCGACCTGGTGCAATGGGATGTACCGGATGTGGCGGCGAAAATCACGGAGCTGGATGAGTATGAACGCCACCCCTTCATTTTCGTCGAGTCCACTCTGGATGGCAGTGCGCTCGTGCGCCGTGGTGAACGCGTGTTGCAAAACACGCAGGAGATGGACATGGTGTTCAACACCACGGCCCGTGACCAGATCCTGGCGGCGTTCAGCACCATCGCCGGCATCTACACCAACACGTCCGAATCGGTGTTGTTCGCCATGTTGCCCAACGGTCTGTACTTTGGCATCCAATGGATCGAAGGCAATGGTTTTGTGGGCTTTGAACGGGGTGGATACGAACACTATGGCAATGAGCTGTTCGTGTATACCGAGCAGAACCACGATGGGGAAGCCCTGTTCTGTGATCAGGGTGCGGGTAGTACCTGCAGTGACCTGATGTACGAAGTGGATGTGTCTGCCAGTGCCCTCACCCTGTTCCCGGGCACCGTGGATGAGTTTGCCCTGGACCGTGAAGCCTTGACTGGCGATGGCATCGTGGGCGCCTGGCATCTGCAGAATGACAGTGTGCTGATGATGTTCCTGCCCGCAGGAGAATACTTTGCCATTCAGTGGCAAGAAGAGAATGGCTTTGTGGGCTTTGAGCGGGGCACCTATGCGTTGAACGCTGATGTGTTGACGGTGACCGTGGACCAGAACAACGATGGCGAAGCCCTGGTGTGCAATGCGGCTGCGGCCAGTTGTGCGGCCCAGGACTTCACCATCAGCTTGTCCGAGGAGCAGATGATCATCGACCCCAGTGGTGACGCGGTCACCTTCGAGCGCGCCTTGTAACGTCGCTTTGTAACAACGCAGCACCCCAACACACCCGCCAAAAGCGCCCCGGCCACCGTGCCGGGGTTTTTTGGTTATACTGTAAGGACTCTGACTAAGCTGTGTGGATTAATGTGTGAACTCAAAAATCGTTTTGCGTGCCCTGGTCACTCTGTTGTGTCTGCTCTGCAGTGGGCTGGCCAGCGCTGAGATTTACAAGTGGGTGGATGACAAGGGACGGGTGCATTTTGGTGACGCGCCCCGGAAAAACCAGGCGGTGGAAACCATTCAGTTGGAAGTCAATACCTACGAATCCGTCAGTTATGACGATGTGGAGTTTGCCGAGCCCAGCGTCAGAAAACCGCTCAACCAGAAAATCACCATGTATTCCACCAGTTGGTGTGGCTACTGCACCAAAGCCCGCCAATACTTCACCAGCAATAACATTCCCTTCACGGAATACGATATAGAAAAAAACCCGAGCGCCCGTCGTGCTTATGACGCCATGGGTGCCAAAGGCGTGCCAGTGATTCTGGTGGGCAAGAAGCGCATGAACGGCTTCAGCCAGCAGGGATTTGAGAATATTTACAATCCCTGAGCCCGATGCTGCGTCGAGCTTTGCCGGCTAGTGGATTCTTTTGTCAGGATTATTCAGAAACCCACCCCTCTCCCAAAACGTTTGTAGCGAAATCCTTGCCAGACTTTGTTACAGCTTGTGTCTGTGCAGAGCAGTTCACAGGTTGAAAGTTACGGCTGTCATTTCCTCGCGGTGCGTCTTGGTCAAACTATAATCAATAATGTTCACGATGATTTGAAGCTGACAACACCAACAACAAGGCAACTCTAACCAAATAATCAAAATCATCCTGGGTGTTGCTTGCTTTTCTTCAGCGCGGAATAAACCACTTTTATTGTTTTTCTACACCAATGCATTGGCGATCTGTGCATTAGTGCGCGGTTGTGCGCGCTGCCTTTTGGGGATCGCACCGACGGACTGAGGAAAAAGTAATGAGCAGTAATAAAACGAATAGCTTCGTGGGATTGTTATCGGCTGGGGCGTTGTGCGTGGGTGCCGCACTCAGCAGTAATGTGGTGGCGTCAGCGGGTTCGCATGGTATGCATCCGGGGCATCATGGTAAGTGGCCGGTGTTCTCCAATACGGTGCCCACTCCGGAAATCAATTACCGGTTGTTTGAAACCCTGCAGGTGCGCCCGCTGGCCCTGTCCCCTGATGGTAAATACCTGTTTGCCGTCAACACGCCGGATAACCGGCTCGAAATTTATCGCACCTCAGGCAAAGGCAAAGGTCGCAAAAGCGGAAAACTGAAAGCCATTGGTTCTGTCAGCGTCGGGATGGAGCCGGTGTCGGTTGCCGTGCGCAACGAGCGTGAAATCTGGGTGGTGAATCACCTGTCGGATTCCGTCAGCATCATTAAACTGGAAGGTCGCCACGGCAATGCCCGGGTGGTGCGTACCCTGCACGTGGGTGACGAGCCCCGTGACATCGTATTTGGCGGGCCCAATGGCAACCTGGCGTTCATCACCACGGCCCACCGCGGCCAGAACAGTGGCGATGATCCGGATCTGCACAACCCGGCCACCGGTCGCGCCGATGTGTGGGTGTTTGACGCCGACAACCTGGGCACGGCCGCCGGCGGCGAGCGCTTGAATAAAATTGTGTTGTTTGCCGATACCCCCCGGGCCCTGGCCGTCAGCGCCGACGGCACCCGGGTATACGCGGCACCTTTCTATTCCGGCAACCAGACCACCATCGCCTCCAAAGAAGCGGTGGCCACGGTCTACGCCGACCAGATGGACCCCACCAATCCGTTCTTCTTTTTCGGTAACGACGGTTCGCGCCAGCCCCTCACTTCCCGCGTGGTGAAATACAAAGCCGGCCCGGACGGCAGTTATCATTGGTACGACGATCTGGGCACCAACTTTGACGCCTGGGTGCGGGTGCAACTGCCGGATTACGATGTTTTCACCATCGACGCCAGCCAGTATCCGCCGCAGCAGATTCAGGCCCAGACCTATCCCCATGCCGGCACCACCCTGTTCAACATGGCGGTGAATCCGGTGAACGGCAAGGTGTATATCTCCAACACCGATGCCCACAACGATGTGCGCTTTGAAGGGCACAACCCGGGTATGAACGTCACATCGGTGCGGGGCGATATCGTCGACAGCCGTATCACGGTACTGGACCCGGCCAGCGGCGCCATGCAATACAACAACCTCAATCCGCACATTGTGGATGGGGAAGGGGATGGCAGTATCAGTCTGGCATTCCCCCAGGACATGACCGTCACTGCCGATGGCAGCAAACTGATGGTGGTGGCCCAGGGCTCCGGCAAACTGGCCATCTATGACACCGCCGATCTGGAGGCAGGCACCATCACCGCCAACGGGCAGGATCAGATTGCCCTCAGTGCCGGTGGACCCAGCGGTGTGGTGTATGACGAACGCAGCGGCAACGCTTATGTGATGACCCGCTTCGACAACGGTATCTCCATCGTGGACGTGGACCGTCGCCGTGAGATCGGTCACACCACCATGTACAACCCGGAGCCGGAGCACATCACTGCCGGCCGCCCGTTCCTGTATGACGCCAGCTACACCTCCGCCAACGGCACCCAGGCCTGTGCCAGCTGCCACGTCGGCGGCGACATGGATCACCTGTCCTGGGATCTGGGCAACCCCGGTGGTGCGCCGCTGCCGATTACCACCACCGGCTCCCCCACGGATATCTTCACCTTCCTGCCGGAAATCATCATCAGCCTGCTGCCCACCTCGGCCGAACTGTTTGAGGAATTCCTGCCCATCAAAGGCCCCATGACCACCCAAAGCCTGCGTGGTTTGGCCAATCACGGTGCCATGCACTGGCGCGGGGATCGCAACGGCGCGATCCAGCAGGACGGCACTCCCTATCTGGATGAAAACGGCCAGCCGGTGGTGTCGCAGCAACCGGACTCCGGTATGTTCAACGAGTTCCTCGCCTTCAATTCCTTCAATGTGGCGTTCCCCGGCCTGGTGGGGCGTGACAGCATGCTGACAGAAGCGGAGATGAATGACTTCACCCGTTTTGCCCTGGAAATGATGTATCCACCCAACCCGATTCGGGCCCTGGACAATACCCTGTCCCCGGTGGAAGCCATGGGTGAGGCCATATATCATCAGCAAATGCCAGTGATGGACGAAATGGGCAATCCGGTGTTCGATGAACAGGGCAATATGCTGATGACGGAGTTACCGGTGGATCGACTGCACAACTGTAATGGCTGTCATACCCTGGACCCGACCGGTAACGAAGGCTTCACCGATAAACCCGGTTTCTTCGGTACCAGTGGCCGGCTCTCGTTCGAGAATCTGCCCATGGTGTTCAAAGTGGCCCACTTCCGTAACATGTACCAGAAGGTGGGTATGTTTGCCTCAGCACCGGACAGCAACCGCACCCTGACCCCCATCCCGCAGATCAATCCGTCCATCCCGGCGGTGCGCGGCTACGGCTACCAGCCTGATGGCGCGGTGGGCAGCGTGGAGCATCACCTCACCGGTCAGGTGTTTGTGAAGAACATGAATTTCAGCAACCCCATTGGCCCCAACCCGGGTGGCCTGCCCACCTTCCAACTGGATGAACACGGTGAGCCCATTCCGATTCCGGATCCTGCCGGATTCACAGCCCGGCGTGCACTCAGCTCCTACCTGATGGCGTTTGATTCCAACTTCAAGCCCATCCTGGGGCAGCAGGTCACCTATCACCAGGGCATGGGCACCGATGCCACTGACCGCATTGCGTTGATGACCGAGCGTACCCTGGCCGGCGAATGTGATCTGGTGGCCAAGGCCAACTTCATGGGGCGTGAGCGCGGCTTCATTTACGAAGGCGGACTCTATCGCACCGACACGGCCATCTTCCCGGCCCTCACCGAGGCCCAGTTGCTGGGGCTGGCGTTGAATGAGAAACATGCCATCACCTTCACCTGTGTGCCGGTGGGAACCGGCTACCGTATCGCCATTGACCGCGATGCGGACGGCGTTGCCGATGGCGATGAACGGTTCCTGTAAGCCATAAAAAAAAGACGATAGGAGCGAAAGGGAGAAGCCCCGCCGGCAACGGTGGGGCTTTTATTCTGGTGGAGCGGGAGCATCAGCACAGGGTGTAACGATCTTTACCATCCTGCTTGGATTGATAGAGCGCTGCATCGGCCTGTTTGAGCTCTGCTTCCAGATCCAGTTCATCGGTGTTGGTGGCCAGTTTGATGCCCAGGCTCACGGTGATGGAGATGGACTCGTGCTCAGTCAACTCGATATTGAGTTCGCGAATGCCGTGAATCAAGCGCTCGGCGATGCTGTCCAGATTCTGCTTTTGCTCGATGGCCACGGTGAACGCAAATTCCTCGCCGCCGTAACGACAGTAAGCGTCATCCACACGAAAAAACTGGCTAAGATACTGGGCAAGGGCTTTCAGGGCCCGGTCACCGATGTCATGGCCGTGGGTGTCGTTCAGGCGTTTGAAATTGTCGATATCCAGCAAGCCAAAGGCCACCATCAACTGCCTGCGATTGCAGGACTTGATCAGCTTGTTGGAGTGATCAATAAAATAGCGGCGGTTGGGAATGTTGGTTAACGGGTCGAAGAAGGCCAGGGTTTCCAGCTTGGCTTTGGCTTTCTGCAATTCAACGGTGCGTTCTTCCACCAGGCGTTCCAGGTTTTGCTTCAGGCTTTTCAGATCCTGGTTGCGTTTTTCCAATTGTTCCTGGTGGAACTTGCGCTCGGAAACGTCCCGTTCAATGGCCGCAAAGTGCGTCACTTCCCCGTATTTGTTTTGCAACGGCATGATGTTCATTTCGATCCAGTAGGGGCGGCCGTTGCAGTCGTAATTGAGCAGGGTTTCGCTGACCGCCTGCTGTGCCTCAAGGGCCTTTTGAATGCGGGCCCGGGATGCTTTGTCCGTGAGGGCGCCCTGCAACATTCTGGGGGTTTCCCCGATGATGTCCTCCTCGCTGTATCCGGTCAGTTGCTCAAACGCTTTGTTGACATAGACGATTTTGGGGCCGGTGGGATAGTCGATGTCATTGGCTTCGGTGACGATCACGATGTCCTGGGTGTTCTCCACAATGTCGCGGAAAGAGAACAGCTCCCGGGAATCGGAAATGTCGGTGAAGGTCACCACCACGAAGCGGTTTTCGCTGTTGTCATCGCCCTCGTGGTAGGCGTTGATCATGAACCAGCTGACTTCTTCCCGGGAACTGTCGATGACCCCCATGATCTCGTTGGTGAGGCGCTCCGAGGAATTCTTGACCTTGTTGACCGGGTAATCCTCGATCAGCAATTTTTTGCCGGCATCATCCACGAAGCTCCATTGCGGATCGAAGGCATCCTTACCGATCATTTGCTCATAGGTGAGTCGCATCAGGCGCAGCGCGGTGGGATTGGCATAAATAATCGAAGTATCCCATCGATGAATCACCACACCGATGTGAGCGTGTTCCAGAAGGTTCTGTAAATTGAGTTCGCTGATATCCAATGCAGCACCCGGAATAGCATCCCTGTCCTACCCAGTGTAGACCAAAGTGGGGCGCCACCGGCACCTGAGCAGTATTTGTGCGCATCCGTACAGGCGCTCGCCCCTGTGACGGATTCGGCATCCCCGCTTCTGGTTTTGGCCTGGTGGCCGGGGTAGTATGGCGTTGGCTGTTCCGCTGCGCTTGTTTTCCTTACCCCTCTGAGGGCGACACCATGTCCAACACCATTCTGCTGGGAACCCGTAAAGGTACTGTAATCATCGAGCAAACCGCCTCCGGCTGGCGGCCCAAACCCATCGCCCACGAGGGGATGCCGGTGTGCTATGCCGCCCGGGACCCCCGTGATGGCACCCTGTGGGCCTCTCTGGACCATGGCCACTGGGGGCCCAAGTTGTCCCGTTCCCGCGATGGCGGTGCCAGCTGGGAGGACGCCCCCGCCATCAAGTATCCCGCAGGCGCGCGCTACATTGTGAAGTACCTGCCGACTCCGGACTTTGACCCAGAGGCCCCGGTGGGCGCTCCGGAGTATCAGGATGCCACGGTTTATAAAATCTGGAACCTGGCCTTCGGCGCTGCGCAACAACCCGGTCGCCTGTATGCGGGCACCATTCCCGGCGGCTTGTTTGTCAGCGATGACGGCGGTGACAGCTGGGAGCTGAATCGCCCCCTGTGGAATCATCCCAGTCGCGGCGGGGACCTGTTTGCCGGCGACGCCAGCAGCGAAAACACCTGGGGCGGCACACCGGCCAGCATCGACTATGGGGTGTTTGAGCCGGGGATACATTCCATTGTGGTAGACCCACGGGACCCGGACCATCTGTACGTGGGGGTGTCTTCCGCCGGCGTGCTGGAAAGCACCGATGGGGGCCAAAGCTGGCACGGCCGCAACCGGGGCATGCTCATGGATTACCTGCCGAACCCCGCGGCGGAATGGGGCCATGATCCACATTTTGTCACCGTTTGCCCGGGGCAGCCGGATCACCTGTGGCAACAGAATCATTGTGGCGTGTTCTACAGTGAGAATGGCGCGCAGAACTGGAACAAGGTCAGCCGGCCCGACGCCGGGGTGCACTTCGGTTTCCCGATCGCGGCCGATGCGAAGGCAGGGGGAACCGCCTGGGTGGTGCCGGCGCGGGCGGATTCCGAACGCATGGCCATTGGTGGCGGTCTGTTTGTGGCGCGCACCCAGGATGCAGGCCGTTCCTGGCAGACGTTCCGTGATGGGCTGCCGCAGGAACACGCCTACGACATCGTACTGCGCCACAGCCTGGACGCGGCCGGTGATTGCGTGTGCTTTGGCAGCACCACCGGCAATGTGTATCTGTCGCAAGACCGGGGGGAAACCTGGCAATGCCTGGGCAGCAACTTCCCGCCGGTGTATTCGGTTCGCTTTGGTTAATGTCGATGACTGAGACCAGGATCAAGCCCATGGCCCGGGTGGAGATGACGTCGCACCTGTTTCGCTTTTTTCCCGCGTTAAAAGGCCGGGAAATCATCGTGCCCGGGCAATCGGTCGCGGAAGTGTTGGCGGCGGTGAATGAATTGGCGCCGGGCTTTACCGATTACGTTCTGGATGAACGGGGTGCGGTGCGCCGGCATGTGCTGATCAGCGTCAACGACAGCATGCTGGTGGACCGCAAAACCCTGTCGGACCGCGTGCCGGAAGGGGGCACTGTCTATGTCTTCCAGGCCCTTACCGGGGGTTGACGGATGCGGTTCCGGATTCACACCAGTCTGAACGGGCTGGAGCCGCTGCAGCGACTGATCAATGCCGCTTACCGGGGTAATGATGGCCCGGGACGTTGGACTACCGAACAACACCTGGTGGCCGGAGACCGTATCCACCGGGATGCACTGGTGAGTCTGATCCAGCATCCACAGACCGAGCTGATTGTCGGTGTGGAGGGCATGGCGGGTGTGGAAGAAGGCAACGTGGTCAGCTGCATCGCGATTAAGCAATTGGAGGATGCCGTCGAGTTCGGCACCTTTGCCGTGGCGCCGGCATTGCAGGGTCTGGGTTACGGGGCGCAACTGCTGGATTTCGCCGAAGCCCATGCCCGCCGCTACCGGCTGCCGTTTCAGGTGTGTGTGGTGACCCAGAATACCCAGCTGATCCGCTTCTATGAGCGCCGTGGTTATGTGCGCACGGGGGCCTTACTGCCTTACCCAACCGACCAGAATGTGGGGCAGCCCAAGTGTCATGACATCAGTCTCACCCCATTGGTGAAACCCCTGTGTTGGTGAGACCCCGTTTACGCCCTGCAGGTACGTGCTGGCGATCAATTTGTGGTAAGTTAGGGTTTTGCCGTTTTACGTTTGATTGCAGCCCGACATAATAACCAACCAATTGATATACGGACTGTTTTGCCATGAAAAGAGTATTGCTCATCGGTGTCGCGCTGGTGGTGCTGGGCGGTTGTACCGGCTACCGTATGACCTCCAACGTGGTGCCTTCCAGCACCGACCGCGAAGCCGGGGATTATCCGGTGACCATCACCGAAGGTGACCTGGATGTACCCTATGAGGAGATCGGCCCCTTGGAAGTGGTGATCCGGCCGGCCTCCATGTTCAACGAGGCTCCCACCCAGCGCCATGCCCGCCTGGGGCTGATGCAAAAAGCCCGTGCCATGGGGGCCACGGCGGTGATTCATGTGACCTACGAAGAAGGGTTCGACATCATCAGCTTCGGCCACATAGAAGCCCGGGGCGTGGCGGTTAAAGTCAAATGATACGGCTGAGTCACCATGCTCTACGGCCAACCTCACCTAGCCTGCCATGAGTGCGATGCCCTGCTGACCCGGGTGGCCTTGCCGCCCGGTAAGAAGCTGGTGTGTCCCCGTTGCAATTGCACACTGCGCAAGCCAGCCCGTGATCCGGTCAATCGCGGCATGGCACTCAGTCTCACATCCTTAACCCTGATGGTGCCGGCCTTCACCATGCCCATCATGACGTTCAACATGCTGGGGCTGGATACGGTGGACACCATGATCAAAGGGGTGCTGCACCTGTTTCAGGCCGGGTTCTGGTGGATGGCATTGCTGGTGTTGTTCTGCAGCATACTGGCGCCCACCCTGGAAAGTGCCCTGGTGCTGTCCATCTGCCTGTTGGTCCGGGCCCGGCGTTATGGCGGCCTGTTGATCCTGTTGCTGAAGCTGCAGGCCCGCGTGCGCCGTTGGGCCATGCTGGAAGTGTATATGCTGGGGATACTGGTGGCCTATGTGAAGATGATCGACTCCGGCCAGGTGCACATGGGTGTGGGCATGATCTGTTTTTCCGGCATGATGCTGGCCACCACCCTCAATACCATGTTGTTCGATACCCACAGCATCTGGGAGCAAGTGGGTCGCTATCGGGGAGGCATCCATGAAGTCCGCCCGCGCTGAAGGCCTGGTGCTGTGTACCGACTGTCATCTGCTGGTGCGGGCGCCCCGCGCCCACCAGGGCGCCTGCCCCCGCTGCGGCGGCGCTCTGCATGCCCGTATTCCCAACAGCGTATCCCGCACCTGGGCCCTGGTGGTCGCCGCCTGGGTGTTGCTGGTGCCGGCCAACCTGTATCCCATCATGACGGTGATTTATTTCGGGGAAGGGGAGCCGGATACGATTATTTCCGGGGTGATCAAACTGGCAGAAGAGGGCATGCTGCCCATCGCCATCGTGGTGTTTGTAGCCAGTATTGCGGTGCCGGTGCTGAAGTTATTGGGCATTATGTTGCTGTTGTTTACGGTACACTTCAAATGGGCGTTGAGTAAAACCGAATGCACGGTGTTGTATCGCATCATTGAGGTGGTGGGGGCCTGGTCCATGCTGGACCTGTTCATGATCTCCATACTGGTGACACTGGTGGACCTGGGCACGGTGGCCCAGATCACCGCCGGCCCCGGTGCCACGGCCTTTGCCACGGTGGTGGTGATCACCATGTTTGCGGCCATGAGTTTTGACCCGCGTTTAATCTGGGATTTGCAGGAAGATTCGAATGACTGATCAGGAATACCATGAAGCCCTGGTGAAGGAATCCAGGTCGATCTCCATTATCTGGTTGTTGCCCATGGTGGCGGTGGTGATCGGTGGCTGGTTGCTGGTGAAATCCCTGGTTGAGGCGCCCATCGAAATCACCATTGATTTTCCCAGCGGCACCGGCATGGAAGTGGGCAAGACCAAAGTCATCTACGAGGGCATCACCGCCGGGGTGGTGTCGGATATCCGCCTGGACACCACTGACCTGGAAGGGGTGATCGCCACCGTCGAAATTGATCGTCGGGTGGAGCCGCTGTTGCGGGAGAGCACCCAGTTCTGGCTGGTGAAACCGGAGATCAGCCTCAGCGGCGTCACCGGCCTGGAAACCATCGTCACCGGCAACTACATCGGCGTCAAAGTGGGCCTCACCGGCAAAAAGACCACCTTCTTCAAGGCCCTGAGTGAGCCGCCGCCCCTGGATACCCAGGTGCCGGGCCTGCATCTGGAGTTGCTGGCATCAGACCTGGGCTCACTGCATGTGGATGCGCCGGTGTTGTTCAAGAAAATTGTGGTGGGCTCCGTCACCCAATACCAGTTAAAACCAAAGCAGGATCAGGTCAGTATCCGCATTCACATCAAACCGGAGTTCGCCGGTTTGGTGAGTAAGCAAAGCCGTTTCTGGAACGTCAGCGGCATCAAGGCCAGCGCCGACCTGAGTGGTGTGAAAGTGCAGACCGAATCCCTGCTGTCGGTGGTGCAGGGGGGCATTACCTTCGATACCCCGGCCTTCACCGACACCAATCCGCCCGCGGACAACGAGGACGTGTTCACCCTGTATGAGGATTACGAGGCCGCTCAGCGCGGGGTGCGGGCCAGCATCACGTTTCGCCCGCCGGTGAGCCTGGAGCCGGGCAAAACCAAAGTGATGTTCCAGGGGTTTGAAATCGGCCTGGTCCACGCGGTGGATTTCAGTGAGGACAACCTGGCCGTCACCGCCGCCGTCAGCTTCCATCCGGAAGCCGAACCCTATCTCACCAGCGCCACCCGTTTCTGGCTGGTCAAACCCGAGATCAGCCTGCAGGGGGTGAGTGGGCTGGATACCTTGCTCAGCGGCCGTCAGATTGTAATGGAAGTGAAACCGGATCAGCAGGCCGAACCGCAACGGGATTTTGTGGCCCTGAAAGAAGCCCCCAAAGTGGATTACAGCCGCCCCGGCCTGCACCTGAAACTGGAGAGCGCCGAGCTCAGTTCCGTCAGCCGTGGCACCCCGGTGTTGTATCGGCAGGTGGCCGTGGGGGAAGTGCAGGCAGTGTCCCTGTCCCGCAGCCGCAACAGCGTGATTGCCGACATCACCATCGAGCCGGAATACGCCCGGCTGGTGAACGACCACTCCCGCTTCTGGAAAGCCAGCGGCATTTCGGTGAGCGGTTCCATCACCAAACTGAAAGTGCGGGCGGAATCCCTCACCAGCATCGTGCAGGGCGGTATCGCGTTCTATAACCCGGATGCGGGCAGTGGCAAAACCGTGCACAACGGCCATGTCTTCAACCTGTATGAAGACTATGAACTGGCCCGGGAAAACGGCATTGCCATCCGCATTCGCCTGCCCGGCAGCCGTGGCCTGGAAGAGGGTACCCTGATCAAATACCAGGGCTTCACGGTGGGGGAGGTGAAACGCATCGAATTGAATCCGGATCTGAGCGGTGTCACTGCCCACGCATTTTTACGCCAGTACCCGCAGCAATTCGCCGTGCAGGGCAGCCGCTTCTGGCTGGTGCAGCCCAAGATCGGCATCACCGGCGCCTCCAACCTGGATACCCTGCTGAAAGGTCAGTATTTCGAAGTGAAACCCGGCACCGGTGCTGCTCACTATGACTTTGTGGCACTGGCGGAGCCGGCACCGGTGGCGCGCCCTGACAGCGGCCTGAATGTGGTGCTGAAGTCACCGCGGCTGGCGTCCATCCGCCCGGGCTTGCATGTGTATTACCGGGATGTGGTGGTGGGGCAGGTGACCGGCTTTGAGCTGGCCCCCACGGCGGATGAAGTGCTGGTTTACGTCAACATTGAACCCCCCTTCCATGTGTTGGTGCGACCGGGTACCCGCTTTTGGAACGCCAGTGGTGTGAACATCGATGTGGGGTTGTTCAGTGGCGCCAGCATCAAAACCGAATCCCTGGAATCCATCCTGGCGGGCGGCATCTCCTTTGCCACGCCGGAGACGCAGCAGAGTACCGAGCCGGTGGCCAGTGGGCAGGCGTTCACCCTGCACAGCGAAGCCAAGGAGGAATGGTTGCAGTGGAGGCCGAAAATTCCGCTGCAGTAATCGCAACGCATTGACCCTGGAGGCGCAGGGGTGGGACCGGTCAGTCTGGCCTCCTGCAATCAAGTTTGCGATGATGGGCGGCGATGTATCAAAACAATAACCGTTATAACAGCCGCCACCAGCCTCCAGCCATGAACCCAAATAAACAAGTCAGCCTGTCTGAAATTGCCGCCGGTATTCTGCGTGCGGTGCCCGATGCCCCCGCCTTTTTCCATGGGGTGCGCCACATGCTCAATGCGGGCCCCGACAAAAAAATGTCCATTGGCCGTCTTCTGGAACAGCAGGCAGCCCGCTATCCCGCCAGCCCGGCCCTGAAATTCGAAGACAAAGTCTGGAGCTATGCCGGCTTCAATGGCTGGGTCAACCGCATTGCCGCTTTGCTCCAGCAGCAGGGCGTAGGGAGTGGTGATGTGGTGGCCATCATGTCAGAGAATCGCCCGGACATGCTCGCCTGCACTGCCGCTGCGGCCAAACTGGGTGCCATTGCCGGCATGATCAACTATAACCAGCGCGACGACGTGCTGGTGCACAGCCTGGGCTTGATCAAACCCAAGGTACTGGTAGTAGGGCAGGAATCTGTGGCGGCCCTGGAAGAGACGGCCTACCAACCTCTGCAGAATCCCCACCTGCGTTATCTGTGGTTGGGGGATGATCCGGACCAGTGCCCTTTGGGCTATGAGGATCTGGAAAGCCTTACCCGTCTGCTGCCCAGTGTGAATCCCGCCACCACCGGCAACGTGCGCAGCCAGCAACCCTGCTTTTATATTTTCACCTCCGGCACCACCGGCATGCCCAAAGCCTCCGTGATGTCCCACGGCCGCTGGTTGAAGGGGGGCTCTGGCATGGGCCTGCTCACCGCCCGCTTGAGCCATCACGACACCTTGTATGTGCCGCTGCCGCTGTATCACAACAATGCACTCACCGTGAGTTGGGGCTCGGCCCTGGCCAGCGGTGCCTGTGTGGCGCTCACCAAAAAATTCAGTGTGTCGCGCTTTTGGGATGAGGTGCGGCAGCACAATGCCACGGCGTTCTGTTATATCGGGGAGCTGTGCCGTTACCTGTTGAACCAGCCGCCTTCGCCACAGGATCAACAGCATCGGGTGCGGGTGGTGATCGGTAATGGTTTGCGGCCGGAAATCTGGATGGAATTCAAAACCCGCTTTGGCATCCAGCGCATTTGTGAGTTTTACGGAGCCAGCGAGTGCAACCTGGCGTTCGTCAACAGTTTTGATGTGAATTGCACCGCCGGCTTTTGTCCATTGCCGTTTGCCGTGGTGGAGTGCGATCCGGAAACCGAGCAGCCGGTACGCGATGCCGACGGCCGCATGCGCCGGGTGGCCACCGGTGGGGTGGGCCTGTTGATCACCAAGGTCAACCGATTGGCGCCATTTGATGGCTACACGGACGCCAGCGCCAGTGAGAAGAAACTGCTGCGCAACGTGTTCCGGGATGGGGACACCTGGTTCAACACCGGCGATCTGGTGCGGGATCAGGGTTTCAAGCACATTCAGTTTGTGGACCGGCTGGGTGACACCTTCCGCTGGAAAGGTGAGAACGTGGCCACCACCGAAGTGGAGGCCGCTTTCAAACAGGTGGATCAGATTGAGCAGGCGGTGGTGTACGGCGTGCAGGTGCCCCATGCGGATGGCCGGGCGGGCATGGCGGCCATCACCCTGCGCGATACGGGACAGGGCACGACCCTGGATGGCGCTGCACTGGCGGCGGCACTCACCTCAGCGTTGCCGGCCTATGCGGTGCCATTGTTTGTGCGGGTGCGGGACGAACACGAAATCACCGGCACTTTCAAGAATCGCAAGGTGGAACTGAAAAAAGAGGGCTTTGACCCCGCCCACTCGACGGACCCGGTGTACCTGCTGGACACGCAGGCCGGGGCCTATGTGCCGTTGACCCCGGAGCGTTTTCAGCAGATTGAAAACGGCGAGCTGCGCCTGTAAGGAATCCGTCACTGGCCCTGCACCACCGCTTTGGCCTATAGTGAGGAATGTAGGTGAGTGGCACGGCGGTGGGAGGAAGACATGCTGGTAGTTCGACTGGCACAACGCCAGGATCTCCAGGCCATAGTGGAATTGGCCCAGTCCACCGGCGGTGGTCTCACCAACCTGCCGCCGGATGAAGCCACTCTTTCCCGCAAACTCTCCCACGCGGTGACCACCCATCAGAACCTGACTGCCCACGGCGATGGCCTGTTCTGGTTTGTGCTGGAAGACACCGCCAGCAAAAAGCTGGTGGGAGTGTCCGGCATCGAATGCGCCATTGGCATGGACCAGGCCTGTTACACCTACCGGGTCAGTACCATTGTGCACGCCTCCAAAACCCTGGATGTCTATCACCAGTTTCCCACCCTGTTTCTTACCAGTGATCACAGTGGCGCCAGCGAATTGTGTTCCCTCTATCTGCATCCCCGGTTCCGCCACAGCAAGGCCGGGGCGCTGCTCTCCAAATGCCGCTTTTTATTTATGGCCCAATATCCGGAGTTGTTCGCCGATAAAGTGATTGCCGAGCTGCGGGGGTATCTGGATGAAGACGGCACCTCACCGTTTTGGGAAGGGTTGGGGCGGCATTTTTTTGATATGGAGTTTTCCCAGGCGGACTACTTAACGGCGCTGAACCAGAAGCAATTTATTGCCGAACTGATGCCGCGTTATCCGTTTTACACCCGCTTTCTGCCGGACTCGGCTCGGGCGGTGATCGGCAAGGTGCATCGCCAGACCGAACCGGCCCGCAAGCTGCTGGAACATGAAGGTTTTCGCTACGAAGGCTGCGTTGATATTTTTGATGCGGGGCCCACGTTGGAATGCTACGTCAACCGGGTACGGGCCATTCGCGACAGCTACCTGGCCAGCCGACTGCAGGTGGAGGCGTTGCAGGGTTACCCCCTGCTGGTGTGCAACCCCAATCGCACGGAGTTTCGCTGCAGTTTGCTGATGCCCGACAGCGCGGGGCGATTCCCGGTGGAGGTGGCTCAGTTGTGGTCCCTGCTGCAGTTGGCACCCACGGAAAAGGCCCGCTGCATTGTTCTGTATCGGGAGGCCAGTCAACATGAATAACGCGGTATGCATTGATCACCACTGGAGCAACGGCCAGGGGGCGGAATGGGCGTCCCGGGACCCGGTGGATGAACGGCTTGTATGGCAGGGGCGAGCGGCGTCCCGCGAACAGGTGGACAGTGCGGTGGAGTCTGCCCGTCGCGCCTTTGAGGGCTGGTCATCGTTGGCACTGGAGCAACGGCTGCAATACCTGCATCGCTATGTGGCCCGTTTGCAGGAACAAGCGGAAGCCCTGGCTCTGTTGATCAGTCGCGAAAGCGGCAAAGCCCTGTGGGATGCCCGCACCGAGGTGGCGGCCATGGTGGGCAAAGTGGCGATTTCCATTCGGGCGCATGAAGAGCGCACCGGCCGTCATTGCAAAACCACCGCCCAGGGTGAATTGCTGATTCGCCACAAACCCCACGGTGTGCTGGCGGTGTTCGGGCCCTTTAATTTCCCCGGGCATTTGCCCAACGGGCACATTGTGCCGGCATTGATTGCCGGTAATACGGTGGTGTTCAAACCCAGTGAGCTGACGCCGGCGGTGGCCTGCGCCATGGTGGAGATCTGGAACGCCGTGGGTTTGCCGCCGGGAGTGCTGAACCTGGTGTGCGGTGACAAGGCCACCGGCGCCGCGCTGGTGGAACACCCGCAGCTGGATGGCATTCTCTTCACCGGCAGTGCACAGACCGGGCGCTATCTGCATCAACAGTATGCAGGCCAACCCCATAAAGTGCTGGCGCTGGAAATGGGCGGCAACAACCCCCTGATTGTGGAGCCGGTTCAGGATATTTCAGCGGCGTTATTTGTGACGCTGTTTTCCGCCTTTGTGAGCAGTGGCCAGCGCTGCACCTGTGCCCGCCGCCTGCTGCTGCCGGCAACGGCCTGGGGCGATGACTTTCTGGCGCAACTGGTGTCCGCCTGTGGGCGCTTGACGGTGGCGCCGGGCCGCGCCGATCCGCAACCCTTCATGGGGGCGGTGGTCAGTGCCGACGCGGTGCAGCATCTGCAACATGGTCTGCAGCTGCTGCAGAATGTGGGTGGTCAGGTGCTGCTGGCACCCCGCCACCTGAACGCCAACGGCACCTTGATGACCCCGGTATTGCTGGACATGTCCCAGGCCCAGCAGAAGCTGGATGACGAACTGTTCGGCCCGGTGTTGCAGGTGTTTCGCTACCGCACATTGGAGGACGCCATCGTCCAGGCCAACGACACCCGCTTCGGTCTGGCCGCCGGCATCATCACCGATGAGCAGAGCCACTTCGAGCAGTTCTATCAGCGCATCCGGGCCGGTGTGGTGAACGGCAACAAACCCCTCACCGGTGCCAGCAGCGAAGCACCTTTCGGTGGCATCGGCGCCAGTGGCAACCACCAGCCCAGCGCGTATTACGCCGCGGATTATTGCGCCTATCCCACCGCTACGCTGCGTGACACTCAGGTAGCACTGCCGGGACAATTACCACCGGGGATGCAGCATGCGTTGGCGTGAGGTTAACTTCGACGGGCTGGTGGGCCCCACTCACAATTACGCCGGCCTGTCCTTCGGCAACCTGGCATCGGTCTCTCATCAGGGGGCAGTGTCCAATCCCCGCCAGGCAGCGTTACAGGGCCTCAGCAAAATGCGCTGGCTGATGGATCGCGGCTTTGTGCAGGGCGTGTTGCCGCCCCAGTTGCGCCCGAACCTGGCGGCCCTGCGTCAGTTGGGATTTCAGGGGCCGCCGCCAACGGTGTTGCGGCAGGCCTGGCAACAGGCACCGCAGATCTTCAGCATGTGCTGCTCGGCGTCTGCCATGTGGGTGGCCAATGCGGCCACCGTGTTTCCCTCCTGTGATCATGTGGTGTCTCAGTTTAAGCCCCAGTCCAAGCCAGAGGAACAGCCACGCTGTGTTGTGGTGCCCGCCAATCTGATCAGTCATTTTCACCGCAGTCAGGAGGTGGCGGCCACCTCGGCCCTGCTGCACTACGTGTTCGCTGACGCCCGCTATTTTCAGGTGCAATCGCCGCTGCCGGCGGTGAGTGCCTTTGGGGATGAAGGTGCGGCTAATCACATGCGCATCGGGCTGGGAGCAGAGCCGGCCCTGCATGTACTGGTGTACGGCAGCGACAGCCATGCCCCGGGCAATCCGAAAAAGTACCCCTCCCGCCAGACCCGCGAGGCCAGTGCCGCCCTGGCCCGGCTCAGCGGTCTGCACGAGGATCAGGTGATTCTGGTGAAGCAAAGTGCCGAGGCCATTGATGCGGGTGTGTTCCACAATGATGTCATTGCGGTGTCCCACGAGGGCCTGTTGCTGTGCCATGAAAAAGCCTTCCACAATCAGGACCAGGTGTTGCAGGAGCTGACCCGGCGGGGCGGTGATCCGTTGCGCATTGTGGAGGTCAAAGAGGCCGAGGTCAGCGTCACCAAGGCGGTCAGCACCTATTTGTTCAACAGCCAGTTGCTGGGGGAGGCAGGCCAGCGCACCCTGTTGTTGCCGGCAGAGTGCGAGCAGGATGCGGCGGTCAAAGACTATATTGAACACACCTTGAAAACCGCGCTGGATTTGCAGGAAATCGCCTATCTGGATCTGCAGCAGAGCATGCGTAATGGCGGCGGCCCCGCCTGTTTACGCCTGCGCATAACGCTCAGTGAGGTCGAACTGGGGGCGTTGCAGGGCAAACTGATTCTGGATGATGAACGGCATCAGCGGCTGGTGGATCTGGTGGCGCAGCGTTACCCGCAACAGATGCTGCCGGAGCAGTTGGCGGAGTGGGATTTCGCCCGTGAAATGCAGTCCATCGTGGAGGACATCTACCGGGTGTTGGAACTGCCGCTGGACTTACTGCAGCCGTTCCAATAACAGTCCGGCCCGCTGACCCAGGGCCACCTGACTGTTCAGGAACAGGCTGTAACGGGGTCCGGGCAGGCGAAACACACCCTCTCCAGGCTCGACCCCGTCGCAATAAAATGCCGTGCCCGCCGGGTGTTCGCTGAAGTTCGGTTCGGACTCCTCAATCAGAAAGCGGAACTGCTCCGTTCGGCGCACGATGGCTTCTGCCACCCGGTACTCTGTCATCTGGTGCTCTGTCATCTGGTGCTCCACCATCGGGTACTCGGGCAGCCTGGCGACGTCGCCGACGGCACCCGTGGACGCTTCCACCAGGCCTTGCAGCCACTGGGCGAGTGCAGTGTCGGTACTCTTGTCCGTGGCGTGGGAGCCGCATTCCAGCGTGAAACTGTCCGCATCAAAGCGATCGTGGCTGAACTGGGAGAAGGTATGGGCCCGCTGGGTTTGCCGCACCAGGGCGCCAACACCGGCCTGGCCCAGCGCCGCCGCCCAGGGCCGGCGATATTCGCGCCGGGTGACCGGCAGCAGGGCAAAGCGCTGGATGAGAGACGGTTTGATGGTGCTGTGCAGGTCCAGGTGCCAGTCGATGCCCTGGCACTGCTGCGCAAAGCGGGCACAGGCCTGTTCCAGTTGCCGGGCCCGCCGGGCTTCAATACTGTCCTCCCGGGGCGATCCAACCTGGGCCGCGCCGAACAGGCGATTCAGATTGAAGTCCACAAAACGCTGACGGTGGGCGATGGCTGCGGGGTTGCCGAAGATCAGCAACAGCGGGCGCGGGAGTTGGACGCGGTGCTTCCGCAGCCGATGCAACAGGGCGGCGCACGCGTCAATGGGGCCGGTTTCATCACCGTGAATGCCGCAGCTGACCATGATGCCGGCCCCGGCAGACCGGGTCTGCCCCGGAAAGTAATAGACCTGCTCACACCACTCTTCCATCGCCGCCGTGCTCCGGTTATGACTAAACGAAATATAGTCCAAAAGGTTCATTACGGTCATTCGGTCATATTGAGCCAAATATCCCACTCACGGCAAAAATCCCGCCAGATGGTCATAAATTAGCCGCCAATTTTGTGAATTGGTCTACAGTTTAACCATGGAGTTTCAGTAAGCATTCGGGATTGACCATGAGATACAAGGCGATGATGTTGGCCGGCCTGGCCCTGCAGGCCGGTGTTGTGAACGGCATGGGGTTGGGGCAGATGGATGTCCAGTCCTACTTGGGCTCACCCCTGCACGCGCAAATCGGATTGCTCTTCCCGGGGGATTACCAAACCTCGGAAATCCGGGTCAATCTTGCTCGACAGGATGTTTACAGCCGGTTTGATGCCCGCTATGTCGCCAGCCACGGGGACCTGCAGTTTGACGTGGTGACCCAGCCGGATGGCAGCAAAGCCATTCTGGTACGCTCCTCCAAGCGCATCGTTGAACCCTTTCTGGACATTGTGCTGGAGCTGAACTGGCCCACGGGCACCACCTATCGACGTTATAACCTGTTGCTGGACCCGCCCGGGTACGCCACCCGCTGGCGTGAACCGCAGCCGGCGCTGACCCCGGCACAGCCGCGGATGGGAGCAAGTGCGCGCCCGATGCCGGATGCTGGTACTGTTACCCGCACTGAAACCGTTCCCCGCGCGGACGTGACCCTGGAGGGCCGCTATCGGGTGCAGAGTGGGGATTCTTTGTGGAAGGTGGCGCGGGCTTTCCGTGAGCGCACCGGGCTGTCCACTCAGGCCACCATGGATGTGCTGTATCGCCACAACCCCCAGGCGTTCGTGAACGGAGATCGTAACCGGATCAAACTGGGGGCGTTGCTGTCAGTGCCTGCCGCTGCGGTCCCTCAATCGCACCAGCAGGACCCGGTGGCGAGTAATCCTTATCCGGCGGCGGCACCGTCGATTTCCTTCACTCCGGAAACCCCCGTGGCAAGCCCCATCAGCGACGTGGAACAGCTGCAAGCGCAACTGGCGGCACTGCAATCCGAGCGGGCGGAACTGGTGGCGTTCCAGCAACAGGTGCGCGCGGAAATGGCGCGGCTGGAGCAACAGCGGGAGCAAATGCAGTCCACCATCGCCCTGGCTCAACAGCGACAGCAGGAGATCGCCCAATCCGTCAACACCACTACGCCACCGCCATCATTGCGCGCGCAACCGTTGCCTGAGATGCAGCCCACCCAGGAACCTGTCCAGACACCAGCCCAGACAGCCACCCCGCTGGCGGTGGCCCAGGATCTGATTGGCAGCGAACCGCAGGCTGGTCATCAGCTGATTGAAAAATCCGGCTCTGGCTTCTGGTATTTACTGGGCCTGTTGCCCATGGGCGTGCTGATCGGGTTTGTTGGCCTGCGCTCACGCCGGGTGCAACAGATCAAACAAACTGAAACCCTGCGGGATGAGGATTTGTATGAACTGGTGTTCGGCACCAAGCGGGATCGCAGCCAATCCGATTCACCGGAGCAGTTGCAAAAAGCCATTCACCAGATCAAGGAAAAGGCCAGCCATCAGGAAGTGCTGAACAAGGAGTCGCAGCGCGCTGAAGAGGAAGCAAGTCACGACGATGTGAAGCAGATGATCGAGTTGTATCTGATGTACCATCAATACCAGCGCGCCCTGGCAGTGATTCACTCCGAGATCGCCAAGCGCCCCACCCGCAAAGACCTGCGCCTGTACCTGATGCAGGTGTTTGCCCAGACCCGGGATTGGGATGCCTTTGAGGAACAGATGGATGTGCTGCAGCGCATGGGCGATGCCGACCTGATCGAACAGGCCGAGCAGTTGCGCCAGGATTATATGCTGGAGCCATTACAGCGGGATGCCGGTTAGGGTGTAAGGATCAGCCCTCGCTGCTGCCGATCAGGGCGTGCTCCTGCGCTTTCACCACGGCCTCGGTGCGGTTCTTGGCCTGCAGCTTGCCAAAGATGTTCTGCAGATGCCACTTCACCGTGGTCAAGGCGATCTCCGAGCGGTTGGCGATGGTTTTATTGCACAACCCCTCCGCCAGTAATTTCAGAATCTCATATTCCTTATCCGTAAGCCCCAGCTTGCGGTAGTTCGCCAGCGACGTGCTGGCCTGCTGCTGCGACGCCAGCGAGGTCTCCGTGTTCACCCCGACCGTTTGCAAACAGGCGCGCACTTCCGAGATAAAACTGGGCACGATCTGGGCTTTAAAGCCTTGCTGTTGATCCACTGCCTGCCACAGGTCACACCAGCCAAAATCGTCATTGATCAGCGTGCGTAAAAAACGGGATTGTTGCGCCAGGCTCATGGCTTCATTCAAACTCTTGCTGGCTTCGTCCTGCTGCCCCAGTTTGAATTCGCACAGGGCTTTGATGCACGAGAACAGGGTACGGTAGCGGTTATCCATCAGGTTCAGGCTTTTGATCAGGCCTTTCACTGCGTAGATCAACGCCGAGGTGTGATTGCGTTGTTCCAGCAACACCAGAATATAACACTTGATCCAGTGCAGGCGTTCCTTATCGTGCTGGTGCTGGAACAGTGATTCCACACTAAGATGATCCATATCCAATTCGTATTCCGTCGCCGCGGGCAATACGGATTTGCCCTGGCGGCGCAGAATGCGCATGGTTTCAAAGCAGAGCACGGCATTGAGGCTGGTGTTCTCCCGGTGGCGCACCCGGGTTTTTATGCGCTCCATTTCCGCCTGTGCCGGCTCGATCTCCCCTTCGCTGATGTAGAGCCGGGTCAGTCCCACCTGGGCCACCACGCTCTCGTACTCCCACTCCGAATTGATCAACTCGGGAATGGCGCTCAGGTAGAGCGCCTTGGCTTCGGTCAGGTGATTGCTCTCATACAGAAAATCCGCCAGGGTGGATTGCAGCATGGCGATGGCGTGCCGCTGGACCGGTTCCTGCTCCCGGGGCTGGGTGGCCGGGTTACCCGGCTGCATCTGCTGCAGATCGGCGCGCACCTGCTCAATCACCTCGCGGGTGTTGCCCTCGTTGAAATCACAGCGCCACAGCAGGCACTTGGCGTGGCTGAGATGGCTGGGGTTCTGGTTGATGCGGTGAAAATGCATGGCCTTTTTCAACGCGTGCTTGGACAGGCTGGAGGCCCCCACCGCATGCAACATGTTGGTGTACTGGCTCAACACTTCACCCTGGAACAGGCTGTTCTTGTCCAGGCAGCCTTCCAATAGCGCGGAACGGGCATGGTAAGTGGGGCGCGGACGGGCGCCCACGGCCGCCAGTGCCCGCAGCACAAAGACATTATCGTCAATGTCGGCGGGTTGGCCTTCCACCCGGTCCAGCCAGCGGCAGGCATCCTCGATCCGCTTTTGCAGAATCAGCGCCCAGGCATAGTACAAGGCCAGGGAGGGGGCCGTGAGGCGATGCGGCTCCGGGATCAGTTCCACCAGGCGAATGATGGCGGCGGCGTTACGCTTTTCATACCAGATCCGACAGCGGGAAAGCAGAATCTCCTGGGACCAGGGCTTCTCGATGGAGCGGATCACGTGCTCAACGCATTGCGGGTTAACGTTGCGATCCGTCAACCAGGGTTCAGAACGTTTCAGGATGCGTGGCAACAGATCCCGATAACGATGCAACAGGCAATGGAAAAAGAACGGCTGCATCAGTTGCGACCAGACAAAATGCGGTTGCTCCGCGCCCTGATGGTCTTCACTGTGGCGGAACAACAGGGGCTTGTAATGCAGCAGCCAGTCCAGGGTGGCGTCCTCCGCCACACCGATCAGCTGCGAAGCCTGCTGCAGGTTAAAGTGGCCCATGATCGACAGGCTGGCCAGGCGCAGCACTTCCATCGGCTCCATGTACAGCAGCACATTGTCCTCGATCCATTCGCTCAGGTGCTGGCACTGCACCGCGCTTGACTCCGTGGCATGATCCAGCAGCAGCGTCAGCACTGCCGGGATGCCGTCGGATTTCTGCAGCAGGCGCTGGATTTTTTCCGGGGAGCAGGTGCCGGTACGTTGCAGGAGCAGGGTTTCCACTTCTGCAGCGGTCATACGCAGGTCATGCAGGTTAAGGCAGTGCAGCTGCTCGCTGCCGTACAGCTCCGTCGGTGGAACATTCTGCAGTGGAATAAAATCATCCACCGCCAGATAGAGTTTCAACAGGCCGTTCTGGCTGCGGCTGCTTTCCACCAGGTAATGAATGAGCGCGCTGTGCTGGCGGGTGTCCAGTCCATCCATCAACAGGTGCAGGCGGTTGGGTGTGGGGGGGTTACCGGGGCGATGCACCATGTCCACCAGGGAGGGGGTGCTGAAGTCGCCTCGGGTCGGGGTGCCGTGTTGTTGCAGATGTTCCTGCAGGCAGCGCAGTACATAGTCCAGCCCCTGGCCATCCGTCAGCCGGATCAGCAGCACCCGATGCTGGCCATGCTGTTGCACCAGTTGCTCGCGGAGCTGCTCCAGCAGCACGGATTTACCCATGCCTTTGGGCGCCCCGATCCACAGCACAGGGTGTGGTGATGCCAATACCTGCGCCGCCAGCCGTTGGCGCGGCAGGTGCTGGGGTAAGTCATTCGCCGCTGTTGCGGTCTTTTTATAAGTCGAGTTCATCGCAATATCTTTGGGTGCTACTTCAGACTAAGGGTCAAAAGTGAATGCCTGCGAGTGTTTCATTTTAGGGTGTCGATCTGCCCGTCACAATGCACGCTCCTGGTGAAGCCCCATACCAAGGGAGGGTGCACAAAAAGAAACTGATTTTAGACAGGATGCAGCCGTGGTCGCAAATTAACCTTGTATAAATCAGATGGGCGGGGCATTCCGGTCGTATCCGGCCAAATTTGCAATTGCCCACAATTTGGATGCGTATCGTTGCAAAGACTTACCGGTGGATAACATTACTCATTTGAATTAATGGGTTGATTAATTCCTGTGACTTATGTTGAGTTCTGGTCCCACCGGGATTGCCGAGCCCCTCCCATTTTGCGTCGAACCCGTTTGTCTCCCATACCTATGTACGGCGTCCGGCTTGAACAAACTGGATATGCTTTCAATCATGAGGGTACACGTCCGTATCTTTCAGCTGTTATCGATAGATAATTATAAAAACGACTTGGAGCAACTATGAACGTATATATGAAATGGTGGATCTTCGGACCGCTGATTGGATTGCTTACGCTTAGCCAAATACGGTGCGAACTGTTCGAGAACAACCTGTTCGATACCTATGCCGAAGGCGAGTGGCCGGTGGTGGCGTGTGAAGGCAGTGATTTGATCTACCGCTCCTACGACGGTCGTTGTAATGATCTGGACCTGCCCGCCATGGGGATGGCCGGCGTGCGCATGGGGCGCAACATCAACCCGGACGTTTCCTTCCCGGATGAGGCCAACCTGCTCAACCCCAATCCCCGCACCATCAGTAAAGAGTTGCTGACCCGGGAAAACGGCGTCAAGGAAGTTCCTTTCCTGAACTACCTGGCGGCCAACTGGATTCAGTTCATGATTCACGACTGGTTTGAGCACGGCCTGCGGGACCATGGCGACCGGATTCACGTGCCGGTGGACGGCGGCGATTCCCACAACAGCGGTGATGGCACCATGCCTGTGGGCCGCACCCCGGCCGACCCCAGCAAGAACCCTACCGACGGCCGTGCCCCCACCTTCATCAACGAAAACACCGCCTGGTGGGATGGTTCCCAGATCTACGGCAGCGACATGGAAACCAACCATCGCCTGCGCACCATGGTGGACGGCAAGATGCGCATGGAAAACGGCTTTTTGCCCATGGGGGACGATGGCCTGCCGGAAACCGGTTTCAACCGTAACTGGTGGGTTGGCCTGGAGATGATGCACACCCTGTGGGTGCGTGAGCACAATGCCATCGCCGACATGCTGAAGCAAAGTCATCCCAACTGGGGCGATGAGCGCCTGTTCCAGACCGCCCGCCTGATCAACGCCGCGCTGATGGCCAAAGTGCACACCGTGGACTGGACCCCCGCCATCCTCAAAAACTACACCCTGCGCGAAGCCATGTTCGCCAACTGGCGCGGTATCATGCCCTACTGGTTCCCCAAACTGGGCAACGAAGCCACCGACGGCATCATTGGCGGCCCGACCCAACTGGAAGGCGTGCCTTTCAGCCTGACGGAAGAATTCACGGCGGTATACCGCATGCACCCGCTGCTGCGGGACTACGTGGAAGTGCGTGACCACAACAACCACAGCGTGCGCCAGGTGAGCCCGCTGCAGGAGCATGCCCTGCAGGGCGGTGCCCAGGTGATGCGTCAGGAAGGCATGGCCAACATGTTCTACTCCTTTGGTCACACCCACCCCGGTTTGCTGGAACTGAACAACTTCCCCAGCTTCCTGCAGAACTTCCCGGCGGAACCCGGTGTTGCCATGACCGACCTGGGTGCCATCGACATCCTGCGTGATCGTGAGCGTGGCATTCCCCGCTATAACGAGTTCCGCCGCCAGATCGGTTTGAACCCCATCACCGATTTCACCGACATCACACCCGACGTGGCCCTGGCGGAAAAACTGCGTGACCTGTACAACGACGACATCGAAGCCATTGACGTGATGATCGGCTCCTACGCTGAAGGCTACCGCCCACCGGGTTACGGTTTTGGCGAGACCTCGTTCCAGATCTTCATTGCCATGGCCTCGCGCCGTTTGATGGCCGACCGCTTCTTCACCGAATCCTATACTCCGGAAATCTACTCAGCCGAGGGCCTGGACTGGATCGACGACAACAACTTCCGTACCGTGCTGTTGCGTCACTTCCCGGAATTCAGCGATGACCTGGCCAACGTGGGCAACCCCTTCTTCCCCTGGGATGAAGAGAACGAGTGGTTCCTGGAGGAGTATCGCGTACGCCGCTAAGGGCGACTGCTTGGATCAGGAAGAGACCATGAAAAGGCCCCGCCAGTGTGCGGGGCCTTTTTGTAGGCGGAGACGGCTTAAAACGGAATGGCCTTCAGCGAATCCACTTTCGGGCCAGTGGATAGCACAGAATGCCCAATACAAGCCATGTGCCCCCCAGATAGGCTAAAGCATTGTCCGGTGCTTTAAAATGCACGGCCATCGAGATGACCATAACCACAAAAATAATCCCAAAACTGATGATCAAGGATCCAATGATGTATTTCATGTTGGGTGCCCAGTAGAAGAATGTGGGTTGTTCGCCAGATTGCGTTCTACTGTCATGATAGATCAGTCTGCGCTTCACCGGTATCCGCAGCAATCAGACAAGCGACTGGGGTAATTACCCCATATGTTTCCACAAGCGCGGGTGCTGTTCACTCTTCATATCCAGGTCGCTGTCATTGGGCCGGGTTGCACCACCGGCTTTAATGGTGCCTCTGGTCTCGGTAAATGGCGCGCAGAAAGTGGAATGCCGCCCGCATCGCGGTGGCTTCATCCGGATGAATACCGTCGCCACCGTGGGTAAAGTGACCCCAGGCGTTGACCAATATGGCGCCGGGCAGCTCCTGACGGATTCTGGCGGCATACAGCTCACCAAAAGCATCGTATTGCTCATTGGTCATAGCCCAGCTGAGCCCCGAAAGCTGGGCGAACAACGGCAGATCAAGATCCTCTGCGCTGGCAAACCTGGCGTACACTGGTTTCATGCCCAGATCCAGCACCTCTTGCCCCACGGCAATCAAGCGGTCCAGGGAGGCGTGTTGCTCCGCCAGGGAGCAGGGGCTGGTCAGCGCCTGGTCGATGCCAAACGAATCAGAGTGCAGGCAATCGTTGCTAAGACTGATGATGACGTAATCCGCATTGTAACCGGCCGGACCATTCGCATCGAAAAGGGTTACCCGCCGTAACGCGCGTTGCAGTTGGGTGGAATAGCTGTCCCAAGTGGCCGTACCACACACCGGGTTGCAGGTGACCCGGCTGAAGGTGGTGGCGCCGCCCTGGCCTTCATTGCGTACCTTGGCTCCGAAACGTGTCAGCGCCATGCCCAGGTCGACATAGTCACCGGCTCCCACCGAAATACCCTGCAACGGGCCCTGCAAATCCTGCTGCAACGGTGTATTGCCATTGGCATAGGAGGCACCGATCAGGATCAGCGGTTTATCCGGCACCAGGGCATGCTGGAAAGCATAGGTGGTACTGGCGAATAGGGCGGCGATGAGTAAAACACAATGTCGAACGAAACGAGTCTTCCGATTCATGTTGGATTCTCCCTGAGCATTCTATAAGCGACTGCATCTAAACGATGTCAGTTCAGTTATGGGGGCATTTAGTGAGCGTATTGCGCTGCACAAACGTCTATTGTGTAAAAAGTAGACATTTCAGTAATAGCACACAAATTGGCACTTGGCACAATTCTGGGTAACGGATTTGGCTAGGGGCGGGGGGGTATCGTTGTTTGAATTTTTGTATTTCAGGCATGAAAAAAGGCAAGCCATGACAGCTTGCCCTTTTCAGAATTAACGCACTACTAGATGGCTACAATGTTCTCGGCCTGCGGACCTTTTTGGCCTTGAGTCACAGTAAACTCAACCTGTTGGCCTTCAGTCAGCGTTTTAAAACCAGAACTTACGATAGCACTATAGTGTGCAAAAACGTCTGGACCCGATTTTTGCTCAATGAAGCCAAAACCTTTAGATTCATTGAACCATTTTACTGTACCAGTAGATTTATTAGACATGCTAAATATCCTGTATATAAAAATTATGGGTATGCCTTCGTAAGGCACGAATAAGCGGGAAATGAAGGCTGAAATTTAGAAACTACAGGACGAAGAACTACAAAGAATGCGACGTAATGGAGGTTATAAAAAATCGACTTACTTTCAAGCTGTGCCAACAGTATAGACTGCCTGTGGCAAAGTCAACTGCTTTTTCAGGTAGTGCCTGAAATCCTTTCCTGAACGCTTTGGTCAGGGATAATCCAGAGCGGAAATGGGCATGACCACCAGCCCAACCACCAGCCCAGCCCCCACAGTCGCTCGTTAGGCGACTATTGATTATGGATGCCTTTATAGATCAGAACGAATCCAGAGAATACCAGCAGTACAGTGGCAACCCAATCAACGAGCACCACCCTGGAAATGAGCTCATTCGGTTTGCCAATTACCCACGACAGATAAATGAAGCTAGACGTACTTACTATACCTGCCACAACTGCCATCGGCTGATACGACTTGTTGAACGCAGCGAGAATCATAAAGGCACCCAGTAATGAAAACAAAATAGCCCGGTGCCTTAGCAGAAGCTCTAGATCAAAATCCGGTGGAGCAACACCGTACAATTCAACCAGGTGATCAGAACCTAAAGCACCTTTTAACGGTAAAAGGTGGACGATGCCCACAACGATAAGTACGACGGATATTGCGTTCATGGTACCACCCTATACTTGTGACCATTAAAGGGTAATACGTCTACTAACCCAGGCAACTACCTGTAAGGTAATATTGTTGGTGTCGGGTTTTCATGGGGAGCGTGATGTTCGAGGCCAGTGGATATCAACTTTTCTACGATGAAAAACGCAATCGCGTGAATATGGAGGCAAATTTTTTGAAGCCTCCTATACTTTATTTACGCTGCTATCTTTAACTATCACGCTTTACATCCACGACATGAGTAAACCACTCGACTTTAGGAAGCTTTCCTGTAAACAATGCCAGGAAAATACAATACTGGATTTTGACTTCACCATGGCGTTCCAACCGATTGTCAGTACTCGTCAAAAGGTCGCTGTTGGGCACGAAGCGTTAGTAAGGGGGTTGGGTAATGAGTCTGCATTTAGTGTCTTAAGCCGAGTAAATGCCGACAATCGTTACCGTTTTGATCAACTTTGTCGGGTGAAGGCGATTTCTTTGGCTTCCACCTTAAACATGCAAACCTATCTCAGTATCAACTTTCTGCCAAATGCCATATATCGACCAGAGCTATGCATTCGAACGACGCTGGAAGCGGCAGAAAACTATGGTTTTCCTGTGGAACGAATTTGCTTTGAATTAGTGGAATCGGAACACGTTTCGGACAGCCAGCACCTTTTGAGTATCATGAGCTATTACAAGCGAACTCAGTTCAAGGTTGCTATTGACGATTTTGGTGCTGGATTTTCAGGATTAAATCTCTTAGCCGATATTCAACCGGATATTCTTAAGTTTGATAGAGAACTCATTCGTAACGTGGATACAGATTCTAGGCGCAGAAAGATCATCTACCATCAAGTCAACATGTGTCGCGACTTGGGAATAGAACCTTTGGCAGAGGGCGTTGAAACCCGGGAAGAATTGGATGTCCTCATGGACATGGGCGTTGATCTAATGCAGGGGTACTGGTTCGCGAAGCCTGCTTTTGAATCCTTGCCGGCGATCCCTGCTGAGAAGTTTCTCTAAAAAAAGAACACCAGCAATACTTAAAGAAAGTATTGCTACATTAAATAAATTAAAAGCAGTGGCTTCCCATGCACCCCTTAGTTAAACCCAGCCTTGTGTATTGAATTGACAAAATACCAAAATATGGTATCTAGCGGTATTCGTTAAATTCATTGGTATACCCCATGGCTGTACTCGCCCATCATCTGACGAGTTACCGAGTATTTCTTTCACCTTGTTCTCAGAATCAGTGCTCATTGCTTCCCTTGCAGCGCTTGTTAGCACTTTGAACCCCTACTTAACCTAAAACCGACTTCAATTCGTATACATAATCAATGCTATTACAAACGACCCTTAATTCCGTTAGGTCCGTATCCCGATATTCACTGACTACCGAAGCTAGGATTTTAGCAAAGTGCTGATGTGTAAGATCTCCATAACCACAACCCAAAGCACTTGTTGCGATTACCGAAACACCATATGTTTGATCACAAATGTCCAAAGCATCTGCTAGAACACTACGCACTATTTCAGGATCTGTATAATACATATCGTCGGTAGCGACAGTATGGATCAGTAGTCTCCATGGCATAGCTTCGGTTCTACAATTTATTACGAAACCAGGTTCAATCTTGCCAATTACCTGATCCCTAGCCGATTGAATTAACCTTTCCTGGATTTTCCCACCAAATCTCTCGATGAGTGATTTACCAACACCACCACTCAAGTTCAAGTGAGCATTCGTAGAATAGATTAACGCATCTACTCTTTGATCTAACATGTCTCCATGCACTACTTTTATTTGAAGCATATGACCAATCTGATTTTGTGCTAACGCCGCAAGAAGGGGCAATTGTGAAGCGCAGCGTAACAATTGTCCCGCTTGCTTGCTTTGTTAGGCATTTGATAGCTCATAAATTACTACCTTGGGAAGAGGGAGAGCAAGTACCTTTTTGCCCCAGGGAAAACCAATTTCTAGTGTTTCTTCACTTGGCATTTTTTCATGCAAAAAAGGGTCGCCTGCTTTTTCAGGAGGCTTCCAATTTGCATCAGGGACCAACCTTACAACACAATTGTTTAGTTTAAGATTTTTTAAGTCGAGGATATTTATTTCACAAAACTCAAAATACCCTTTACACAATTCGTCATCTTCAATATCTCCATCTTCCCAAGGAAGCCACCATTCTGTGCAAGACCTTGGAATCGCTTGAACAAATGTTGTTTCATTAGGACTGAAACAATAGCTTGCTGCTTCACCGAAAAAATATTCTGATTCATATAGAGCCTTCAACTGATTCCCTATTTCGAAAATGCTGAATGCTTCTTCACTTTGACCTGAATAGTATGCAAAAACTAGTTTGGTTTTAGTGGGAGATAAATGAATAGATCCACCACCGAAACCTGCAGATGGATATCCAAGCGTGTGGGAATCTATAACATTCCCATTAAAAATTAAGTTAATAGATAACTCGGTCGCATTAAGCTCGATGGTTTTTCCATCATCTAGCGTGACCGTCTTACATTCGTCGAATGAATCCATGCTGAGTGTCGTGCTTAAATTCCAATTCTAAACGCACCGTCCTGTTCAATCGACTATGTAAGAACGGCCAACTGCCTTATTCTTAAATGCGCCAACAATTAAAAATATCTCATATGCCATATTTAAGGATACGAC
>NZ_RCHN01000024.1 GCF_003671495.1 Ketobacter sp.
ACTGAAAGACATCATCGCCATCCTCGGTATGGACGAACTGTCTGAAGAAGACAAGCTGGTGGTATCCCGCGCTCGTAAGATCGAACGCTTCCTGTCCCAGCCTTTCCACGTGGCGGAAGTATTCACCGGTTCTCCCGGTAAGTACGTGTCCCTGAAAGACACCATCCGTGGCTTCAAGATGATTCTGGACGGCGAGCTGGATCACCTGCCTGAGCAGGCGTTCTACATGGTGGGTTCCATTGAAGAAGCCATCGAAAAAGGCGCAAAAGCTTAATCACGCTAGGGAGTTAGAACCATGGCGATAACCGTACACTGTGATATCGTTTCTGCCGAAAAATCCATCTTTTCCGGATTGGTGGAAATGGTTGTCGCTCACGGCAAACTGGGTGACCTGGGTATCGCACCGGGTCACGCTCCCTTGTTGACGCAATTGAACCCCGGTCCGATTCGTGTCATCAAGCAAAACGGTGAAGAAGAAGTGTACTATGTGTCCGGTGGTATGCTGGAAGTGCAACCCAAGGTGGTTACGATTCTGGCCGATACTGCCCAGCGCGCAGACGATGTGGACGAAGCAGCGGCTCAACAGGCTGTGGAAGATGCCCGTCGTGCACTGGCCAACCAGTCTTCCGAGATCAACTACTCTGCTGCGGCAGCGATGTTGGCGGAAGCGGCAGCACAACTGCGTACGATTCAGGCCCTCAAGAAAAAAATGGGTAAATAAGCACCGGTTGTCGTGAAACGCGTATCAAAGCATGATAGAAAGGGTGGCATTTGCCGCCCTTTTTTCGTTTAAACCAGATGGAATAGCAATCATGGATCTCAACGTTGTCATCCTTGCCGCCGGCAAGGGCACGCGCATGAAATCGCGTCTTCCCAAGGTACTGCAGCCCCTGGCCAAAAAGCCGCTGCTGGCCCACGTGCTCTCCACCAGCATCCAGTTGAATGCCCATAAGGTGATCGTGGTGTACGGTCACGGTGGCGACCGGGTGAAGACAGAGATTGCCAGACACTTCCCCGCCGCACCCATCCATTGGGTGGAACAGAGCGAGCAGTTGGGAACCGGCCATGCGGTGCAGCAGGCGTTGGATCTGCTGGAAACCAATACCCGTACCCTGATCCTGTACGGTGACGTACCCCTCATCTCTGAGGCCACTTTGAGCCGCTTCCTGAATGAGGTTCAGCCCGGTGAGTGCGGTGTCATCACCGTGAAAATGGACGATCCCACCGGCTACGGGCGCATCGTCCGTGACCATTCCGGTGTGGTGCGGGAAATCGTGGAAGAGAAAGATGCCGGTAAGGAAATCCGCAAAATCGAGGAAGTGAATACTGGCATCATGCTGGCGGACTCCATCGATCTGCAACAATGGGTACCGACCATCGAGAACAAGAACGCCCAGGGAGAATACTATCTGACCGACCTGGTGCGCATCTCCAACGACCATGAGGTACCGGTAATCGGCTGCCGCGTAAAAGATCCCATTGAAGTGGAAGGGGTGAACGATAAACGTCAGCTGGCCAAACTGGAGCGGATGCTGCAGAAGCACCTGGCGGACCGGTTGTTGGTGGCCGGTGCCACCCTGGCGGACCCGGAGCGCATCGATATTCGTGGTGACGTCGAGGTAGGGCAGGATTGCTTTATCGACGTGAATACCATTTTTGAAGGCACCAATCGCCTGGGCGACAACGTGCAAATCGGGCCCAACTGCCTGATCCAGAACTCCGTCATCGGCAGCAACAGCGTGATCAAGGCCAACACGGTGCTGGAAAACGTGGTGGTGGGAGAAGCCTGTGACATTGGCCCTTATGCGCGGCTGCGCCCCGGTACCCAACTGGCGGACCAGGTTAAGATCGGCAATTTTGTGGAAACCAAGAACATCCGGATGGATGAGGGGTCCAAAGCCAATCACCTGACCTACCTGGGCGACAGTGTGATTGGCAAGGCGGTGAATATCGGCGCGGGCACCATTACCTGTAATTACGACGGAGCCAATAAACATCAAACGGTCATCGGCGATCAGGCATTCATTGGCTCTAACTGTTCTTTGGTGGCCCCGGTGAACATCGGTGCCGGCGCCACGGTGGGGGCCGGTTCCACCATCTCCAAAGAGGCGAAAGAACACGCCCTGACCGTCACGCGGGCAAAGCAGATTACAGTGGATAACTGGACCCGTCCGATCAAAGAGCCCAAGTAAAGAACCTAAATAAAGAACCCAGATAAGCCAGCAGGGATAACAGAACATGTGCGGAATTGTCGGCGTTATATCAACACGGGATGTCACGCCCATTTTATTGGAAGGTCTGCGGCGCCTGGAATATCGGGGTTATGACTCCGCCGGTATTGCCCGCTTTAATCCCGGCACTGAGATTGAGCGGATTCGGCGGGTGGGCAAAGTCCAGGAACTGACGGCCGCGGTGGCCGCAAGCTCTGGTAATGGGTGTATCGGCATTGCCCACACCCGTTGGGCAACCCACGGCGCACCGACAGAACAGAACGCCCATCCGCACATGTCCTCCGACAACATCGCTGTGGTTCACAACGGCATTATCGAGAACCATGAAGCACTGCGGGCCTCGTTGCAGGACTCCGGTTACGGCTTCACCTCAGAAACCGACACCGAAGTGGTTGCCCATCTGATTCATCGGCATTTGCAGACCAGCAATGATCTGGCCGCTGCGGTCAAAGCCAGCATCCGTGAATTACGCGGCGCCTTTGCCCTGGCCGTGATCGACAAGGACCATTCGGATGAAATGATCGTGGCACGTGAAGGCAGTCCCCTGGTGCTGGGTGTGGGCCTGGGTGAAAACTTCGTGGCATCTGATCAACTGGCGCTGTTGCCGGTGACCACCCGCTTCGTGTTTCTGGAAGATGGCGACGTGGTCACCATCGGGCGCAACAATTACCGCATTGAGGACAGCCAGGGCAATGCGGTGGAGCGCCCCATAAAGCCGTTTACCGGAGGTGAAAGCACCGCAGAAAAGGGCGAATACCGTCACTACATGATCAAAGAGATCTTCGAGCAGCCCACGGCCATTCGCAACACGCTGGACGGATACGTCAATGGCAACCAGGTGGACCCGGCCATATTCGGAGAGGCGGCGCCAGAGTTGTTTGCCAAACTGGAGAGCATTCAGATCATCGCCTGTGGCACGTCATTTCATGCGGGCATGGTGGCCAAATACTGGATCGAAAGCATCGCCGGCGTGCAATGCCATGTGGAGGTGGCCAGTGAGTTCCGCTATCGCACCTCAGTGGTCCGCCCCAACACGCTGTTTTTAACCATTTCCCAATCCGGAGAAACCGCAGACACTCTGTCGGCCCTGCGCAACGCCAAAGGTTACCTGTCCTCTCTTGCCATTTGTAACGTGCCCACCAGCTCGCTGGTACGCGAGTCGACGTTGCACTTCATCACCAAAGCCGGGCCGGAGATCGGCGTGGCTTCCACCAAGGCTTTCACCACGCAACTGGTGGCGTTGTACCTGCTGACCGTGGCTGTGGCCAAGCAGCAGGGCATGTCCGAACAAAAAGAAGCGGCCCTACTGACGGGCCTGAAGCAGTTGCCGGATGTGGTGCAGGCGGCATTGCGCCTGGATAAGCCCATTGAACGCATGGCGGAAAAATTTGCCGAGAAACATCATGCCTTGTTCCTGGGTCGCGGTGTGCAGTACCCGATTGCCATGGAGGGTGCGCTCAAACTGAAAGAGATCTCCTATATTCACGCCGAAGCCTACCCAGCCGGTGAGTTGAAACACGGCCCCCTGGCCCTGGTGGACGCGGATATGCCGGTGGTTACGGTGGCGCCCTCTGACACCCTGCTGGAGAAACTGAAATCCAATTTGCAGGAAGTACAGGCCCGGGGCGGTGAGTTGTTTGTGTTCCAGGATGCGGACGCGGCCCTGAAACAACAGGATGATGTGCACGTGCTGGATGTGCCCAAAGTGGCGCCGGAACTGGCACCCATTGTGTACACCATTCCCTTACAGCTGCTGAGTTATCATGTGGCCATCATCAAGGGGACCGATGTGGATCAGCCCCGGAATCTGGCGAAGAGTGTGACGGTGGAATAAGCAAATGATCTTCAGAGCAGCCCGGTGTAGATTGACAAAAAAGTATCATACTTACAAAAAACTATCATACTAAACAAAAAAGTATCATACTTTAGATGATCCGAGTTATGCTTAATCTATATGGCATAGCTCGGATTATTAGAATGAAAACATCCTTCTTAAGTCCCTACCCTAAAGAGATCAAGAGTCTTCTTGAGCCCGCAATACTGAAACGGCTGCAAAAGGAAAAACGTGGCCAAGGTTATGGGAAAGACTACAAACCCTTTCTGACTGTTCGAGATGTCCCGAGCAAAGGTCGAGTGCATCGTCGTCCAGCTTTGACTCATAACCGCATCGTCCACCTACTTTCAGATCTCGAGCTTGCTGTCTTTCTGCTTTTTGATTGGAATGACTCTGTCACCGATATACGAGAGCAGTTTCCCCTTAATCCCGAGGCCACAATTGATATTGCAAGAAGGCTAGGTATTAAACATCCCGCATATAAAGGGATACTGCAGGTTATGACCACTGATTTTCTAATTGATATGGAAATTGATGGGTTTCTTGTGAGCCAAGCTGTTTCAGTTAAATATGCTGACGATCTAGAGGTTGAGCGTACACTAGAGAAGCAGGAGATTGAACGCCGATTTTGGGAAAGTGAAAAAGTAGCTTGGTATACATTCACGGAGCAAGACGTCCCAATTACATCTATAAAAAATATTCGATGGTTAGCTCCTCACATGCATAGCTACGATCTCGAAAATTCCGAAAGGGCACGCATCTTTGATCGAATTGCTAAAGCACTTGATGGCAGTTCGGAGGAGAAGCTACCTTTGCCGTTGCGTGAGCTGGATGCTAAGTATGATCAATTACCGGGTACCCATCTTCAATACTTCAGGCATTTCGCTGCCCAAAACGCGTTTCTTTGGGACATTCACGGGAAACTACACACAAGTCTTAAGGCAAAGGATATAGAGCTTTCAGAGTACTGGTTAAACCAGGAGGCGAATTATGTTTATGCCCAATGATGTTTACCAATGGGATTCCCAGCGAATCAGAGTTCTTTGGAGCAATCCGCAAGCGGTCTTTTGGATAAATATTGATGACGAAGGTGCTCTACCTCAGGTTACTCTGAAATCAGAATTCGAGCACTTATTGGCTAGATCCGATCTTAAAGCAATCAATGACCCTTATGTAAATATCAGTATGACCTCACCTAAGGCAGGCTCTAAATCAGAGGAAGTGCAGCAAAAAGCATGGACTGCCATTAAGGATATAGTCAAATCAGAGCCCGATATTTATGAGAGGAAAGCCCGTGGATTGTTGATGAATAAGGTCATGGAAGAGAACAAAATTACCAAGCAAACGTTGTATCGTTGGCTGCGACGATATTGGCAATTTGGAATGTGTGCGAATGCATTGAGTGGTCGCTACGATTTGTGTGGGGGATCAGGAAAACCTAAAACGTTTAAAAAGAAGCGAAATGGTCCGATTCGTACTCGCAATCTCGGAGACGGTGTTCCGATTACAGAGCAAGTAAAATCACTGTTCAGGGTGGTTATTCAAAAAAGCTACCTTAACGAAAATAAGTACGACTTCGATTATGCTTACAATCAATTGTTAATAGCCTATGGAGTTAAAATCCCAGCATCGCCGGAAGACTTAGTCGATGTGCCAACAGAACGTCAATTTAAATATTTTTTTCAGAAAGAATACACATCGATTGAAGTAACCAAGAAGCGTGAAGGTGAAATCAACTACCTGAAGGACTTCAGTCCCAGTATAGGCACCTCTACAGCGGAAGTGCCAGGCCCTGGTTACCTTTACCAGATTGATGCGACTATTGCTGATGTGTACCTTGTTTCCGAGCAAGACCGCACAGAAATTGTTGGTCGGCCAACTATGTATTTCGTTGTCGACGTATTCAGTCGAGCAATTGTTGGTATGTACATAGGCTTGGAGAATGCTTCCTGGGTTAGTGCAATGGAAGCGCTTGGGAACGCGATGGCAAATAAAGTCGATTATTGTGCAGAGCATGATATTGATATAACGCCTGACCTATGGCCAATGCAGGGTTTGCCAGAACACATAATTGGCGATAAAGGTGAAATGCTAGGTCGACACGTTGAAGTACTCAGTAAAGCTTTCCATGTAGAGATTCAAAATACGCCCGCCTACAGAGCTGACTGGAAAGGAATTGTAGAACGTTATTTCAGAACCATTCAGACTAAAATGAAGCCGTTTGTTGAAGGTTATGTAACCAAAAATCCAATTGGCAAGAAACGCCATGGCAATGATTATAGGCAGGATGGGATTCTAACTCTTAAAGAATTCACGAAAATGATCATTAAGATAGTGCTTCATTACAATAATGATCATGTCATTAGAACGTACGATATTGATTCTGATATTCCGAAAAAACTTCCAGCCAACCCTTTGGTGCTCTGGACTTGGGGTATTGAGTATCGTACTGGCTTGTTAAGAAGACCTGATCCTCAACTAGTAAAAGTCAACCTGCTCCCACATACCAATGCGACTGTGACTGAGCATGGACTAAAGCTCTTTGGTTGTTATTACAGTTGTAAACAAGCGCTGGAATGGGGCTGGTTCGAAGAGAACTACAGGGGGCCTAAAACAGTCACCGTTGCCTATGACTTATACAGTACGAATGTAATTTACCTTCGCCCATCTGACTCGTATGCTGAATTTATACCTGCAAACTTAACATCACGCAGTCGAGCGTATGCCAATATTACGATATGGGAGCTGTGGGTTATCCAGGATATTCGATTGGATGTAGCGGCCACGTCCAAACTTAAGAAACGATCAGGTTCGGTTAATCTGGTCAGCGAACTTCAGCAAATTAAAGATGAGTCTAAGCAGCAGCAACCAAGTTATACGAAAAAAGAGAAAGTACAAAGAGCGAAAGGGATTGCGGACAATAAGCGTAACGAAAGGCAGTATGAACGAAACAAGAAAACGGCAGAGCGGAATGAGTCTTCGGAAACGACATCGGCAACTGTTACACCGATTCATGGTGCAAATGCCGAGCAAAAGAGCTTTAAACTTCCGACGCGGTTAAAGGACCTGTTAAAAGAGGGTGATTCAGATGACTAATTTAAAAGTTACGAGGTTTCCCGAAGCAGAATACAAAGAACAAGGTTTACCCGAGTATAACGAAAACCCTTTGATTGCAGCGCTTCCTTTAATTATGAGCCCAATAGAGGTGGCAAAGGCTTTGGTAAAGAGACCTGCTTTTCAACCTGAAGAAATTAATTTGCCTTGTCATATTCGAACTCATGCAATAAACCGATTAACCAGAGATTTTTTTGTACCTCAAACAAACCACATAATTATCGAGCAGAAACTGTCGAAATTGATTCGATGCAGTTACTTGAATAGGAACCCAAAAACAGCAACATTCAAACGAAAGCTAAATTCCATTCGTGGCTTGATTCAAAATGAAAATCTAACCACCTATATGCATGATGATGTGGACTCTCCTGCTTCATCTATGACGATTGCCGGAATTTCCGGTGCTGGGAAATCCACGACGACAAACCTTGTACTGAACACTTATCCGCGTGTGATATATCATCCAGACCTTCATATGCTCCAGGTGCCCTGGCTTAAAGTTGATTGCCCATATGATGGTTCACTTTCTGACTTCTGCCTAAGCTTTTTTATCGCGCTAGATCGTCGGTTGAACTTAAATTATAGGCAGCAGTACGCATCCGGCAGACCAACCATCGCAAAAATGATGGCAGATGTTGCTGATCTTTGCCTGATACACGCCATTGGTTTGATTGTCATCGATGAGTTCCAGCATATGAGTCTCGCGAAAAGCGGTGGCGAGAAGAAAATGATCAACTTTCTGGTAACGCTGGTAAATGTCGTAGAAGTCTCCGTTGTACTTATTGGTACGCCCAAAGCTCTGAGACTGTTTGCTAGTGAGTTCCGGCAGGCAAGGCGTGCAAGTGGGGATGGAAGTCTGGTCTGGGATCGATTGCCTAAGGATGAAAGCTGGGACGATTTTATTGAAGAGCTATGGCCTTACCAGTGGCTTAGAAATAAGGTTGAGAGAAATGAGTCGCTGACAAATAAACTGTATGAGCTGACCCAAGGAGTTCCCGATATCGTTGTGAAACTCTTTTGTCTTGCCCAAGCACGCGCAGTCTTATTAGCGTCTACTCCAGAAGACGAAATTCTATCTCCTGAACTTTTGGAGCAAGTGTTTGACGATGAGTTTTCAATCGTTAAACCTTTGCTTGATGCATTGCGGACAGGCAACAGGAAGAAACTTGAAGATTGCAATGATCTCATTTTTCCAAAATTTGAAAGTAGCATAATAAACGCAATGGATAAGCTCGTATCACAACCTCTAGAAAAACCTAAAACGGTTGAGTTGGGAGAGCCTGATGAGACGAACATCGCTAATTCAGCGATACAGACGATCGTCTCAATGGGTATTTCCGAAGACATTGCGAAGCCTCTCGTTACAGATGCCTTGGCGAGGAAACCAAACCTTACCCTGATTCAGATAGTACAAATGGCGACAACCGCGCTTACACAAACGGGCGAAGAAAAGACAAAGGTTGACTCCAAACCTGTCTATACAAAACGCGACAGCTGGGGCCAATTGCCTGAGAAAGACCTCAGGAAGATCTATGCGCATAAATCAGGATCTATGTATGAAGTGATGAAGGAGAAAGGTCTTATTTACCCAGTCCATAAATTACTGGCTGGATAGTATGCTGGGTTATTTTCCCGTTCCTTATAAGGACGAATTGCTATACAGCATGGTTGCGCGGTATGCGCAACATACAGGTTTAATTGGTAATCAAAAATCCATTGTCAGGGAAGTATTTTCCTCTTCAACGGCTGTTGCTGTTCCAGACTTACCAAGCCACTTGAGTTCTCTCGTTAATAACCTTCAACTTGTCTGGCCGACTAACGTAATCGAGATTATTGACTCATTTACACTGGCGCCGATTTATTTACCTTTCTTATCTCAGCAACAAGCTTCGAAAACGATTAGTTCCATGCGTTCAGACTCGGGAGGCGACATTCATACCCGATCTGGTATTGCCGCCAGCGCGATCAAACAACAGGAATGTTTTCGCTATTGCCCACAATGCTTGAAAGAGCAGCGGGCGGAATTCGGTGAGTGTTATTGGCAGCGAAACCACCAGTTGCCAGCCTTAGGATTTTGCAGTAGTCATTCATGTTTACTGGAATACTCAGAAATATCTTTCCATCCGAAAGAGAAACATCTTTTTATCGCGGCGAATGAGTGCAAATTGGATGCAGATATCAGACATATAGAGTTGAAAGGTATCGAAGGAGCGCTGCATGACCGGTACGTGCAATTACTTAAAACTTCCCGATCTAAGGGTCTTGGTTTTAACCGCTGGACATTATTCTACAGAAATTTAGCGGCTGAACTTGGACTAAGAAAAAAGAGCCGCATATCCCATCAGGACATACATAAGATTCTTAAGAAGGCATGGGCCGGAACTGTATTTGAAAATCACTTTCAGTATTCAGAAAATAACTACTGGCTGACGAACTTGTTTCGAAAACATCGAAAGTCCTTTCACCCTTTGCGCCATTTGCTTGTTACCACTGCGCTGGTCCCCGAATTGTCTGTAACTAAGTTATTGGAAAAAGTGAGCAGGCTTCCGGACAGCGTTTTGGAGCTAAGTCAATCTAGTACAAGAGCCACAGTACCTAACTTAGTTCCTGAATATAGAGCGAGATGGGTAGATATGCTGAAGCGGCACCCAAGTGCGGGCGTTAAAGAGCTTAGAATTATCGAGTGTGGTGGTGCTATTTATTCCTGGTTGTATCGCAATGACAAGGACTGGTTAATGTCTAATAAGCCAAGAAGAAAAGTAAATGAGCAAGGCCACTACGTCGTTAACTACGATGCTTGGGACGCAAAAAACGTTGAGCACCTTGAATCGGTTTATGAGGAAATGGTTAACGAGCCGATAAGACCGCGTTTAACAAGAACTCGATTCATTAAGGAACTGGCCCGGTCAAACTCTGTAGAGAAGCACTTATCTGATCTGCCGAAGACGAGTCAATGGATCACTACCCACGAAGAGTCGGTAGAAGATCATCAACTCTATAGGTTGAGAATTGCTTACGAACAAATAAAATCCAATCACCTTGAGGTTAAACGATGGCGTTTACTCAGAGTAGCCAACATTCGTGAAGAGTTGGTAACCCCAAAGATTGAAACTGAAATACAAGATCTAGAACAAGGGAAAGGATAGCCAGATCTATGTCAGAGGTCGATGAAATTGGAATTCGTGGAATCCCCAAAGAATCTAAGTTGTTATTACTGGGTGACTGGTACCAGAAACCAGGGAAAGAATGGAGAGTTGTTTGCTATTTCCATAATAAAGACTCGGGGAACTTCAGAAGATCCTTACCTATTGATCTACTTCCCGCATTGATACCAGGGGCCGTATTTCCAAGAACATCAACAGAAAACAAGGCACAGGGATGGACAGAAACGGTGATGCTGCCAAGGCAGGAAAGCTGGGAAAAAGCGTATTTTCGAGACTTACCTAGTACTTTAAGACGTGCCCATGGTCTTGCAAGCCAATTCGACAACTGTGTTCTGTACCGAATCGAAATTGACGAAAAGGTGTATTGGTTACCAATAGCAGAAGTTGCGCGCATGCTTTTCTTTCATTCTTCAGAAGTGGTTCGCGCGGCGGCGTATATTGGAAATACTTGGCAACTCGGTAAGTCCTGGTCTGAAGATTGGGTTGGTAACGTTGAATTGTCTGCTAATGTCCCCGTCATGTACTTGAATAGCCTACAGTACAGGAAGTTCTTTACTTGGTTGTTCTTTGATTCTGACACGCAAGATAGTTTCGGCTCGATTTTCAAATCAATTAATCAGAATTCAATTATTGAAAACGGCGCAGATCGTTGGACATTTGATTTTACGCCGCCAAGCTTGAGCCATTGTGAAATTTCACTTGCAGGCTATACAGGCAGAGAGTCTGAAGAAAATCAGGTATTTATTCGTGAAATTAGGTCAGTTTCGGGTCTTAAGGCTCCTGATCTTGATGTTGTTTATTTTTCACACCCTGATGATTGCCTCTTGCTGAACAATGAGCCAGAAGCTAACGGAGAAAAGCGGAAGTCCCAAAATAAACCACCTGTAAATATTAGAGAGATTGAGCCTGACTCGAATCCGAAATGGAGCAAGAAACGGTATTCTGTAATGTTAAGTCGAAGCGGCTTAAATTTTGATGTGGAGCTCGATACAAGACGTAGCCCAAGGCATGTGAAGGCACTGCCACTCCAAACTGAACCAGATCTTGAAGATATAGAAGAGCAGACTCCTGAAGAATTGGCTAGCCTACAACAAGGGAGTGATAAGGGAAAGGTGCCCCGAGCAGACGTAGACAATCTTGATCCTCCAAACTTAGTAAATGCGCCTGAGAAAATCGTGTTCTTTCAATCTATGCTTCAAAAACTGGAGGAAGAACACGGGTGGCAAATTGAAAGCAAAATCGGAGATGTCCCAAAGAAGAGATGTCGTAGCCAGCATTTGGTTGGAGATAGACCACGTCGGTATTGCCATGCTGTTATTAAGCGAGATAAATCGACGACGATTCAGATATTAGAAATTGAACTTACGACTAAAGCCAAAAAAGACGGAGAAATAGAAGCAGAAAGCTTATCCACGTTGTTTTTTCGAGCAGGCGATACCTCCGTTACATTTCAAAGAATTCTCGATGAGTTAATGACTGCGTATAAGGATGAAGGATTAAATGCGATGAGCTGGAAACGACGGTTTATTTCAAGGAATACCTCAGTTAGGGAATATTTAGGTCATCCTGATAACAAGATAAAAAATGAGCAAGATGCCTTGGATTCATGGGTAGCTAGAGCGGTAGAAAAAGTAATTGGGATGTAGTCTATCCTGATAATTAATCATGCAAAATTTAATTTCAACTCACAAAATGCAACGCGAATCTAAAAGTCGTGATATGCTTATTCATTACCCTGAGAACCAGAATAATTGACCGAGGCACACCCATGATCCGCTGTCATCTTGCCCGCATGATGGGCGAACACAAGATGCGTATTGCCGACGTAGCCAGAGAAACGGGCTTAAGCCGTGCTACGGTGACCTTGCTTTATAAAGAGACGGCGCAAAAAGTGGATCTGGAATCCATTGAGAAACTCTGCCTGCTATTTGAGTGCCAGGTAGGCGACCTGCTTGAGCTGGCACAACAATAAACTGGGAACCATATGAAGTTTAATGAAGACACCCGCGTGAAGATCCCCACCATCCTTCATTTAATGCGGCTGGGCTATCAATATCTGTCATTGAAAGGGCAAAGCTGGGATCTAGATACCAATATCTTCCCTGAGCTCTTCAATTCGGCGATTCTCAAAATCAACCCAGGTATTGAGCCTGATGATGTAACCCGCCTGCTGGAAGACATTAAACTGGAGCTCGACAACGATGACCTTGGCCGAGCCTTCTTTGACCGCCTGACAGACCGATCGAACACCAAGCTGATTGATTTTGAAAACTTCAACAACAACAGATTTCACGTTGTCACCGAGCTGACCTGTCAGAACGGTGATGAGGAATTCCGCCCCGACATCACCTTGTTGATCAATGGCATGCCGCTGGTCTTTATTGAGGTGAAAAAGCCCAATAACCGCGAAGGCATTCTGGCCGAGCGCGACCGCATCAACAAACGTTTCCAGAACCCGAAGTTCAAGCGTTTTGCCAACATCACCCAGTTTATGATTTTTTCCAACAACATGGAGTATGACGACGGTGACCCGGAACCCGTGCAAGGGGCTTTCTACGCCAGCAGTTCCTATCACAAGCCGGTATTCAACTACTTTCGGGAAGAAGAGATACTGAACCTGACTGCGCTACTGAAGCCGGTATCGGATGAAGAAGAGTTAAAGGTACTGAAAGATAACAATCTGGAAGTCATTCGCAGCAACCCGGAGTTTCAGACCAATAAACAGCCAGAACGCCCAACTAACCGTATCTGTACATCCTTGGTTAGTCGTGATCGCCTGTCATTTATCCTGCGGTATGCGCTGGCCTATGTGGCAGAGACCGATGGCCTGCAAAAGCACATCATGCGATACCCCCAGTTGTTTGCCACCAAAGCCATCGAGCGCAAGCTGAACGAGGGCGTGAAGAAAGGCATCATCTGGCACACCCAAGGCAGTGGCAAAACAGCGCTGACCTATTACAACGTGCATTTTCTGACGGATTATTTTCAAAAACAGCAAGTTATTCCCAAGTTTTACTTCATCGTGGACAGGCTTGACCTGCTACAGCAATCACAGCGGGAATTCACAGCACGCGGGTTAACGGTGCACACCATTAACTCCCGTGATGCCTTTGCCAAAGACATTAAAGCCACACAGGTGATTCACAACCATTCCGGCAAGCCGGAAATCACCGTAGTAAACATCCAGAAATTTCAGGACGACCCAGATATATTGTCTACCAAAGACTACGACATCAACATCCAGCGCATCTTTGTTCTCGATGAAGCGCACCGTAGCTATAACCCAAAAGGCAGTTTTCTGGCCAACCTTTATCAGTCCGATCCCAATGCTATCAAGATCGCACTAACGGGCACACCACTGATCGTTGACGAGGACAAAGCCAGAAAGAAACCGGATTCCAAAGCCATTAGCTCCAAGCAGATCTTTGGCGACTATATCCACAAGTACTATTACAACGCCTCCATCGCCGATGGCTACACCCTGCGCCTGATTCGCGAGGAGATCGCCACCAACTACAGGATGGTGCTGCAACAGGCTTTAGAGGAGGTAGAAGTTCAAATGGGTGATGTCGATCGCAAGCTCATCTATGCTCACCCGAGCTTTGTAGAGCCTATGCTGGATTACATCGTTACCGATTTTGAGAAAAGTCGCGGCGCCCTGAATGATGCCAGCATTGGGGGCATGGTCATTTGCGACAGCTCCGATCAGGCTAAAGAGATGTTCAAGCTCTTCGGCGAGAAATGCGTAGAAAATGAACTACCCATTGCGACGGTAAACGAAGCCAGCGAGCCAGTTTACGATCTTCCAATGGTGGCGGAAGACTACCCGGAATATGACGTTTCTGGCGCAGCACCCGGTAACGAGCCAAGCGCGAATCGAAAAAAGTCCAACAGGAATAAAGTAAAAAGCGCGGTACTGATCCTGCACGACATCGGCACCAAAGAAGAACGCAAAGTCTGGGTTGACGACTTCAAAGCAGGCAAGATCGACTTCTTGTTTGTCTATAACATGCTGCTAACCGGCTTTGATGCCAAGCGCCTGAAAAAGCTTTATCTGGGCCGGGTCATCCGTAAGCACAACCTGCTCCAAGCGCTCACACGGGTTAACCGCACCTATAAGGACTTCCGCTACGGCTACGTCGTAGACTTTGCCGACATTCGCAAAGAGTTTGATGCCACCAACAAAGCCTACTTCGACGAGCTTCAGTCGGAGTTGGGTGATGAAATGGAGCACTACTCCAACCTGTTCAAATCGCAGGAAGAGATCGCAGCGGAAATTGACCACATCAAAGACGTGCTGTTCCGCTTTGATACCGACAACGCCGAAATCTTTACCGACCAGATCAGCCAGATTCAGGATCGTGAAACCGTACTGGCTCTGAAGAAGGCGCTGGAAAACGCCAAAAGCTTGTACAACCTGATCCGTTTGCAAGGTGACTACGAGTTACTGGAACAGTTGGATTTTACCAAGCTCAATATTCTCTATCGGGAAACCTGCAACCACCTCGATATGCTCAACCTGAAGGAAAGTATCGAACAAGGTACCGACACCGCTAACCTGCTCAATGTAGCCCTTGAGGATGTGGTGTTCCGCTTTATCAAGGTAGGTGAAGAAGAACTGATATTGGCTGACAAGTTAAAGAACACCCTGCGCCAAACCCGCGAAGCCCTGGCCAGCAACTTTGATCAGCAAGACCCCAAATTTGTCAGTCTGAAAGAAGAACTGGAAAGGCTATTCAAGAAAAAGAACCTCAGCGAGGTTACACAGGATGAAATGGTGGCCAATATCGATGCGCTCAATAAAATTCACGAGCGCGTGAAAGAACTGAACCGCCAGAACAACCAGCTTCGCCAGAAGTACCTGGGCGATGCCAAATACACCCGCATTCACAAACGCTTGCAAGAGCGTGGCGATATATCAGAGAACGAGCGAAAAATTTTTGAAGCCTTAACCGGTGTAAAGCAAGACGCCGACGAACAGGTGCTTAACAACAGCCAGATACTGGATAACGAAAGCTACTTTGAACGCCAGATGATGCCTTTAGTGATCAGGCGCTTCAGAGGAGAGCAACAAATACAACTCAATCCTGATGCCTCTAAATTTATAAATCACCTAGTTGTCACGGAATACCTGAAAGAATTTAATACCGGCAGCAGTGCCTGGTAACACAGACTAAGAGCAAAATACATACATGGTAGAACTCGAATTCCAACAGAAAACCAAAGAACTGATTGATAGTTTGAAGAATATCTGTGCCCACTATGGGCTGGGCAACGATGGTAATGAATTCAAAATAATTACCCAAACCTTCTTATACAAGTTTCTAAACGACAAGTTCGCCTATGAGGCGAAGCAGATCGACGAGAAGATCGCCAGTTCGGAGAAATGGGAAGAAGCCCTGGTCGCCATGAGCGAAGACGAGCTGGAAATGCTGCAACTGCAAATGGGCGGTGATACCGCCCGTTTAAAGCCACATCACTTTATCAGCTACTTGTTCAGCCAGCAGAACGCGCCGGACTTTGCCAAGCTGTTTGATGACACCCTACGTGATATTGCTCAAACCAATAACGACGTGTTTGCCGTAAAGACAGACGGCGGTGCTAAGGTTGTTCTGTTTGATCGCGTCAGCGAATATATTGCCGATGAATCCAAACGCGATGCTTTCTGCCGCGCTATCATTAACAAGCTGGTTGAGTTTAGTTTCGAGCGCATCTTCACGCAAAAATTCGACTTCTACGCCACCATCTTTGAATATCTGATCAAAGACTACAATAGCAACTCTGGCGGCAAATACGCCGAGTACTACACACCCCATGCGGTGGCTCGCATAATGGCGGCTATTCTGGTGCCTGCCGACCAGCAAGGCAAAGTGAAGAACGTCAGTTGTTACGACCCATCTGCCGGTTCCGGCACATTGTTAATGAACGTCGCCCACGCCATTGGTGAGAACCGATGCAGCATCTACACCCAGGATATCTCGCAAAAGTCCTCCAATTTGCTGCGCCTTAACCTGATCCTCAACAATCTGGTGCACTCCATCCCCAATGTGATCCAGGGCAATACTGTACTGCATCCGTATCACAAAGATGGCAAAGATCTGAAGAAGTTTGACTACATCGTCTCCAACCCTCCATTCAAGATGGACTTCAGCGATTTTCGCGATGAGCTGGACAGCAAAGAAAACAAAGAGCGCTTCTTTGCTGGCATCCCCAAGATTAAAGCCAAAGCCAAGGACAAGATGGAAATCTACCAACTGTTCTTGCAGCACATTATCTACTCGCTCAAACCGGGGGGCAAAGCAGCGGTAGTTGTGCCTACTGGCTTTGTCACAGCCCAATCCGGCATCGACAAAGGCATACGCGAACGTCTGGTGAAAAGTAAATGGTTGGCGGGCGTGGTTTCGATGCCATCGAATATCTTTGCCACCACCGGCACTAACGTCTCTATTTTGTTTATTGATGAAAATAACAAAGGCGATGTGGTTCTGATTGACGCCTCTAACCTGGGCGAAAAAATCAAAGACGGCAAGAACCAGAAAACCGTACTGAGCGCGGCAGAAGAACAACATATTATCGATACCTTCAATACCAAAGAAGCTGTGGAAGATTTTTCCGTTGCTGTCAGCTATGCCGATATCGAAGCCAAGAACTACTCACTAAGCGCAGGCCAGTATTTTGATGTCAAAATCGAGTATGTGGATATTACCCCGGAGCAGTTTGCGGAAAAGATGCAGGATTTTACTAGGGAACCTCTGAATAACTTGGTAATTGGCCTGCAAAATACCAACTGGCACCAATCTCAAGAAAACAAGCCAAGCATCTCTTCATTTTTGGCCATTTGATGGCCCAATTTGCACCAAAC
>NZ_RCHN01000025.1 GCF_003671495.1 Ketobacter sp.
CTTCGACCCCCACAACCCCATTGTGGTGCGCTACCAGGCTGCGCTACGCCCCGATTCTTTTCTCTTTCAAAGGGTTAGAGCTGCGCCCTACCCTCAGGGAGGACGCAAATAATACAGGATTCGGGGTAATTATCAAATGGTTTTTTAGCGCTGTTCAGTGATCTTTGAGGACCAGCAATACTTCTTCCAGCTCCGCGATCATTTGGCGGATCAGCTGCGAGGATTTGGTAACGTCTTCCTGGGCATCGTCGCCAGTCAACTTCAACCGGGCACCGCCGATGGTGTAACCCTGATCGTACAACAGACTGCGAATCTGGCGAATCATGATCACATCCTGACGCTGATAATAGCGACGGTTACCACGCCGTTTGACGGGTTTTAACTGGGTAAATTCCTGCTCCCAATAACGTAAAACATGCGGTTTCACATCACAGAGTTCGCTCACTTCCCCAATCGTAAAATAACGTTTCCCCGGTATCGCTGGCAGTTCGTTATTGTTGCTTGGTTCCAGCATAGGCTTCCACTCGTTGCTTCAACTTCTGGCCAGGGCGAAAGGTCACGACTCGACGAGCGGAAATGGGAATTTCTTCACCGGTTTTCGGGTTTCTGCCTGGACGCTCCCGCTTGTTTCGCAAATCAAAGTTGCCAAACCCGGAGAGCTTTACATGCTCGTTTGACTCAAGCGAGGATCGAATTTCTTCGAAAAACAGTTCCACCATTTCCTTGGCTTCCCGCTTGTTCAACCCAAGTTCTTCAAATAGCTTTTCAGCTAAATCAGCCTTGGTTAACGCACCCATCCTTATTCCCTCAATGTGACATTGAACGTTTCTTTCAAGGACACAACCACTCGATCCACAATCGGATTGATGTCGTCATCCTGTAAGGTCCGAGCCGAGTCCTGCAGGGTTATGCCAAAGGCGATGCTCTTTTTACCCGCCTCCAGGTTTGCTCCCTGATAGACATCGAACAGCACGAGGTTGGTCAAAAGAGAACCAGCTGTTTCGCGCACATTTTTCAGTATAGCCGCTGCTGAAATCTTTTCATCAACTATTACTGCAAAATCGCGCCTAACTTCCGGATATTTCGACAATTCTTTGAACTCCGGCAAGCTTCTGCGGCGGATCTCAGGCAAAACTAATTCAAATAGGTAGACTTTTTGACTGATATCCAGAGATTTCTGCACGCTGGGATGCAGAGCCCCCACATAGCCCACGGTCTTTCCATTCCGCTTCACCTCGGCCGTTTGCCCCGGGTGCAGGGCCTTGTGTTCTCCAGGCTCGAACGTGTATTCACTGGCCCCGCCGGTCAGAGACAGCAATGCCTCCACATCCCCTTTGATGTCATAGAAATCCACTGGCCGTACTTTCCCGAACCAACTCTCCTGAGCCGCTCCGCCGAAGATCAATCCGCCCAGGTGATCCACCTGCTGCAACTCATCGCCTTCCTTGATGAAATTCAAACCGGTCTCAAACAGACGCAGACGCTCCTGCTGGCGATTCAGGTTATAGGTGGCGGTCTTCAACAAGCCGGCCCACAGCGTGGTCCGCATTTCAGACATATCCGCAGAAATGGGGTTCGCCAATGCAACAGAAGGTTGATCCGGTGTCAGCAGTTCGATGTATTTCTTATCCACAAAGCTGTACGTAATCACTTCCTGATATTCGCGATCCACCAACACCTGCTTGATGCGGGAGACCGGCAACAGTGCCTCTTCCCGCTTCGGAGACAGCCCCTCCAAAATGGGTAACGTGGTGGGCAGATTGTTATAGCCGTGAATACGCCCCAACTCTTCGATCAGGTCCACTTCCAGACGAATATCGTAACGATAGCTGGGAGGTACGATGTGCCAACCCTGCTCCGTTTTCACCATGTCCATACCCAGGCGGCCGAGGATGTTCTCAACCTCAATCTCAGCAATGTCACACCCAAGAATGCGCTTGATTCGATCCCGACGCAGCTGGATGGATGGCAGATGCGGCAGGTTCTCTGCGCTCAGCACTTCGATCACCGGGCCGGCATTACCGCCGACTATCTCCAGCAGCAACGCCGTGGCCCGCTCCATGGCATGGTGCTGCAATTCGAAATCCACGCCACGCTCAAAACGGTGTGAGGAATCGGTGTGCAAACCGTAGCTGCGGGCCTTGCCGGCGATGGCGATGGGATCAAAAAAGGCGCTTTCCAGGAACAGGTCCCGGGTTTCGCCGCTCACGCCGGAATGCTCACCCCCCATAACGCCGGCCATGGCCAGCGGTCCGGATTGATCGGCGATCAGCAGAGTGTCCGGGCTCAGCTTGATTTCCTGACCATCCAACAGGGTGAGCTGCTCCCCCTCAGCGGCCAAGCGCACACAAATACCGCCTTGCAATGTGTTGAGGTCGAACGCATGCATGGGCTGCCCCAACTCCAACAGAACATAGTTGGTCACATCCACCACGGGATCAATACTGCGAATTCCGCTGCGACGCAAACGCTCCACCATCCAGATGGGTGTGGGCCGGCTGAGGTCCACACCGCGCACAACACGACCGACGTAGCGCGGACACTGGGACTTGGCTTCCACAGTAACCGGAAAGGTATCGGAGATGGTTTGCCTGACGTCCGCCTGGGCACACTGGGTAACGTCCATTCCGTTCAAGACGCCCACCTCACGGGCCAACCCGGCAATCCCCAGGCAATCCCCCCGGTTGGGGGTCAGATCCACTTCAATGGCGGCATCATCCAGAACAAGGTAGGCGCGAATGTCGGCACCCACCGGCGCATCGGACGGCAATTCCATCAGGCCATCGGACGCTTCCGCCATACCCAGTTCCTGTTCGGCACAGAGCATACCGAAGGATTCCACACCCCGCAGTTTGGCCCGTTTGATTTTGAAGTCTCCCGGCAGAACCGCGCCGATTTTGGCACAGGGCACCTTGATTCCCGGCCGGGCATTGGCCGCGCCACACACAATCTGTAACGGCTCAGCCTCACCCGCGTCCACCTTGCAAACCTGCAGCTTGCTGGCATCCGGGTGCGGTTCTGCACTGATGATTTCTGCCACCACCACGCCGTTGAAAGCCCCGGCCACCTGGTCGACGCTGTCCACTTCCAGACCTGCCATGGTGATCTGTGCCACCAGCTCATCGGTGGTTAGTTTCGGGCTGACCCATTCACGAAGCCATTTTTCACTGAAGCGCATGTCCTGTTCCTCTAAATTCTGTATTGATATTCGTTATGACGTTCGGTGTTGATTACTGAAATTGCCGCAGGAATTTCAGGTCGTTTTCAAAGAACAGACGCAAGTCATTTACGCCATAACGCAGCATGGTGAGACGCTCCACTCCCATGCCGAAGGCAAAACCGGTGTACTTTTCTGAGTCCACATTGACGTGTTCAAACACTTTGGGGTGCACCATACCGCAACCCAGAATTTCCAGCCAACCAGTGTGGCTGCACACGCGGCAACCGTGGCCATCACACATCACGCACTGGATGTCCATTTCGGCGCTGGGCTCGGTGAACGGGAAGTAGGACGGACGAAAGCGAACGTCCAGATCCTTTTCGAAAAAGTCGCGCAGGAATTCCGCCAAAATGCCCTTCAGATCGGCAAAGGTGATATCGGTATCCACCAACAACCCCTCCACCTGATGGAACATGGGGGTATGAGTCAGATCCGAATCACAGCGATACACACGGCCTGGACAGATAATGCGATAAGGAGCAGCCGAGCTTTCCATGGTACGCACCTGGACCGGCGAGGTGTGGGTGCGCAACAACGTGGTGGCGTCGAAATAAAACGTATCGTGCATGGCCCGGGCGGGATGGTGACCGGGAATATTCAAGGCTTCGAAGTTATGGAAATCGTCTTCGATTTCGGGCCCCTCCACCACCTGGAACCCCATGGTGGAGAAGAAGGATTCAATGCGTTCCAGGGTGCGGCTCACCGGATGCAACCCACCTACAACGCCGCTGCGCCCCGCCAGGGTGACGTCGATGGCTTCGCTGGTAAGCTGCTGCTGCAATGCCTGCTGCTCCAGCAACGCCTGCCGCGTTTTGATGGCATCCTGCACCTGCTCTTTCACCGAATTGATCTCTGCACCAGCAGCCTTACGGGCTTCCGGCTCCAGCTTGCCCAGCGTTTTCAGCTGCCCTGTGATTTCACCCTTTTTGCCCAGGTATTGAACCCGAACCTGGTCCAGGCCCGCCACTGAGTCGGCTTGCGCTACTGCAGCCAATGCGTGTTCAAGAAGTGTTTGCAGGTTATCCATGGTGATTCCGCTTTGAATTCGATAAACAAAAAGGGGAAGAGCCTGAGCCCTTCCCCTATTCTATGCTTGATTTGTCACCTGATTGTGACGGCGACAGATCGCGACGCTTAGTTGGAAAGACTGGCCTTCGCCTTCTCTGCCAACGCTGCAAAAGTCGCTTGATCGTGCACTGCGATGTCAGCCAGGATCTTACGATCCACTTCGACAGACGCTTTTTTCAGACCGTTGATGAAACGGCTGTAAGACAGGCCGTTCATACGGGCAGCTGCGTTGATACGGGTGATCCACAGCTGACGGAACTGACGCTTACGCTGACGACGGTCGCGATACGCATATTGACCGGCCTTGGTTACGGCTTGCTTGGCTACGCGCAGAACGCGTGAACGGGCACCGTAATAACCTTTGGCCTGTTTCAGAATCTTCTTGTGACGGCGAGATGCGGTAACACCGCGTTTTACTCTAGGCATTGTTTAAACCTCCAAATTCCTAACCGGCCTTACACGTAAGGCATCATGCGTGCAACCAAAGCCACATCGGACTTGTGCACCATGGTCTTGGGTCGCAACTGACGAATCCGCTTGGAATTCTTCTTGGTCAGAATGTGACGTTTGAAGGCTTGTTTACGCTTGAAACCGTTGGCGGTTTTTTTAAAACGCTTGGCAGCCCCACGGTTTGTTTTCATCTTAGGCATATATCGCTCCGCATTGTTTTCACAATGTTTAAAGTTTAATGAGTAAACCGGAATGGTTTACTTTTTCTTTTTCGGTGCAATCACCATCGTCATCTGACGGCCTTCCATTTTCGGCACTTGCTCAACAGCACCCAGTTCGTCGAGATCGGTTTCGATGCGTTTCATCATCTCCATTCCCAACTCCTGGTGAGCCATCTCACGACCGCGGAAGCGCAGAGTGATTTTGGTTTTGTCACCATCTTCGAGGAACCGCTTCAGGTTGCGAAGTTTGACCTGGTAGTCCCCCTCTTCAGTTCCCGGGCGAATCTTGATTTCCTTCACCTGGGTCTGTTTC
>NZ_RCHN01000026.1 GCF_003671495.1 Ketobacter sp.
CAGACAACGAAGAATTAGCTAGCATAACGACGGCAGTATAAGCCTGCAGCCACAAATGAAGTATTCGAAATAGAACCTGACGCACTGCGGTACAGTAACCTGGATGCTTATCCGTACTTGAAACGCCCGTCACATCCATTCTTTTAAAAGGGGTTAACCTCAGTACGTTATAACGCTTTGGTAACGGGCGCGGCGTAGTGGAACAAACAAGTGGTAAAGTGAGCGCAGCGAACCACTTGTTTGTGGAACGTAGCTGCGTCCCGTTGACCAACTTGTTAGCACAACCGACCACTTAAACTGATGTTTTAAAATGAGACGACCAACTGCCCTGCCGTATTGCACACAGAAAATCGAAGCCCACCCTGAAATTACCACTTAATATAGCTTACTAAACCTACAAACGAACAAAATAGAGCATTATTGGTTTTTATAAAAATAATCAAACCGAACAATAAACTCACATAAAAAAATCAGACCACTAGTACCAAATGAATTTGGCACCAAGCAATACGAACTTTAGTTGGTATTGCCACCTGCCATAAAACACTTAGTGCCAACTAGGTGTTTTTACACTCAAAACCATTCAATGATTTTAAGTGAATTTACTCCGAAACTTTCTAGACTCCGATCTCAACCGTGCTAACGCCGCCATCAGGGGAGACACGTAGTGGAAGCATATTTTGATAAAATGAGCGTAGCGAATCAAAATATGCTGGAGCGTAGTGGCTTCCCTTGCATGGCCTTGTTATGCGCGCTGTAATATCTGGCCTATATTTGATTTGTAATTTAAATGTTTTTAACACTAAGAGCACAACTGAGCCTACGCTGTTTTTTGACATCCAGATGGGTTATAGACCCTAGCCAAAGAAGCAGGATTGGCTTTTAACTTCGAGGTAGGTCTCACCGGCCTCTGAACAAGACCACCTCCACAATTTGGGCAAATGTACTTCAGCGCATCCGCTGCACATTTCTCACAAAAGGTGCATTCAAAAGAGCAAATATATGCTCCATTCGAATCCGCAGGTAAATCTTTATCGCAGCATTCACATCCAGGTCTCATTTCCAACATCGTAGACTCCTGACTTATAACTAATACGTGGTCTATTCTCTTTTTTCTATATTTCAACTCTAATTACAATGCGTAAAACCGGACATCGCATAACACTGAGTTAAGTGGCACCGTGGAGCGGAGCTGGCTTGTGCGATAATTGGCGCAGCCAATGCACAAGCGAGCGCAGCGTAACGGTGTCCACTTGAACGACTTGTTAGAAACCCCAACGCGCGTTGTTACCATTGCCTATTTAAGACTAATCTACGCGATCGGAGCCGTTACTGGTAAAGCCTGAATTTAGTGGATATTGGAACACGCTTGCATTAAACGAACCTGATGCTGCGCATTGTTCCAAAAGTACCATTTTGAATACTGGAGCCTGCCAGGCAATACGTTGTGCACAGACTACCATTGCCTGGTTCGGTAAATCTTCATGCCAACAGACAACGAAGAAATAGCTAGCATAACGGCGGCAATATAAGCCTGCAGCCCCAGTTGAAGTATTCGAAATAGAACCTGACGCACTGCGGTACAGTAACCTGGATACTTATCCGTACTTGAAAAGCCCGCCAGATCCATTCTTTTAAAAGGGGTTAACCTCGGTACGTTCTAACATCTAATGTATTCCTTCCCACAAATAGTAAATTCCCTAAATCCAGGCAAGTTTCCATTTCTAGGATAAATTCAAATCTAACTGTCGTTAGCTGGGAAGAAATATAAGGTGACATTCAAAGGAAGGATTCAACCACATCTCCAGACACGCTACCGCCCCACCCTTCATGTCCGAGCGTCAGAAACTGGTTGAAATTTAGCTTATTGTAAAAACGATGTTCTCAAGAAAAAAGTGAATATTACCAATTTTGAGCCTATTCCAGGCATCTACCCCTGCCTGAGACGCTCCACCATGCCCAGCTTGACGACTTTGCCCAACGGTAGTCGCCATAGATCCGCCAAATGGTCATAAACCCCTCCTGCATCAAGCACTTGCTTACGGGCTTCAAGATCCCCTTTGGCGATAAACACCCCAACGGACAAGCAGCGCTCCTCGGGCGAAAGCCGGTACAGCTTGTTATGGTCAATCGGGCCTTCATCGACAATTAATTCTATTGTGGTATAGCGGCGCTTCTTCGCTTCGTCCTTGCGATATCGCACGCATATCAGGCGGTCCCCATAGCGCTCAGTCAGCTTTTTGGTACCGCTATCGCCAGGTCTGAGGGTTTTGATAACTTCCATAGGTCACTCCATGACAACTGTATGGATATATAGACAGTGAGGCGTTAAATATGGGCTGACAAGAAGGAAAGATGGCGTCCCCTAGGGGACTCGAACCCCTGTTACCGCCGTGAAAGGGCGGTGTCCTAGGCCACTAGACGAAGGGGACGCAACGTGAAACTGCGTCGGAATTTGGTGGAGCTAGGCGGGATCGAACCGCCGACCTCTACAATGCCATTGTAGCGCTCTCCCAGCTGAGCTATAGCCCCTTATCGGTTAACCTTCTGATATTGAAGCTGTTTTCGCTTCGTTTCAGAGAATCACCTGAAGAGGCTGCGAATTCTAAGGACGATCCGCAGACCTGTCAACAGTTTTTGGCCGATTTTATAATTCGAAGCCTCTGAACTCCTTTTCCCAGGCTTTGGTTTCTTTCTTACTGGGGCCACCCAGCAGATCAATAGCGTGACGCAGGCGCGCTCGGGTCATGTCCGAGCCCAGGATCACCATGGCGTCCATGATGGAGGGCGCGGCCGCGCGGCCGGATATCGCCACAAACAGCGGCATCATGAAATCCTTCATTTTCAGCTCCATACTTTGCGCCAGACCGCTCAAGCCCTGGCTGATGGTATCGCGATCCCAGCTTCTGGCGGCCTCAAACTGCCACAGGCTGTATTGCAGGATTTTTCTGACCTGAACCGCCTCCAGCTTGGGAAACTCGAACTGCTCTGGGGTAATGGACAGTTGGCCGGCCACGAAAAAGTCGGCCAGCTTGACGATATCCGAGAGCACTTCCAGGCGAGTCTGAATCAACGGCAGGATGGGCATCAGGTACTGCTCATTGAAGGCCCAGTCTTTCAGCTTTTCCGCCAGTTGCTGCGGAGTGCAGGATTCACGAATCCACAGCCCGTTGAGCCAGCTCAGCTTGGCGATATCAAACACCGGGCCGCCCAGCGACACGCGCTGGATATCGAAGTGTTCGACCATCTGTTGCAGGGTGAACTTCTCACTTTCGTCCGGCATGGACCAGCCCATGCGCCCCAGGTAGTTCACCACGGCTTCGGGCAGGAACCCCATTCGTTTGTAATAGTTGATGCTGGTAGGGTTCTTGCGCTTGCTGAGCTTGCTTTTGTCGGGGTTACGCAGCAGCGGCATATGACACAGCACCGGCATTTCCCAACCGAAATATTCGTACAACAGCTTGTGTTTGGGAGCCGAATTGATCCACTCCTCGCCCCGGATTACATGGGTGATCGCCATCAGGTGATCGTCCACCACGTTGGCCAGGTGGTAAGTGGGCATGCCGTCGCTCTTCATCAGAATCTGGGCATCCACCTGCCCCCAGTCCAGCTCGATGGTGCCGCGCAGCATATCCTGGATCTCACATTTGCCGTCGTCCTCCGGCACCATCATACGGATAACATAAGGGGCGCCGGCCGCCTTGCGCTTCTCCACTTCTGCAGCCGGCAGCTGCAAATCCGACGGTTTTAACGCAGTGTGCTTGCCCTCCGCTTTACGGGCTTCCCGCAGCTGATCCAGTTCCTCTGGTGTGCGATAGCAAATGAACGCATGGCCTCGCTCCAGCAGGAGGTCTGCGTGCTGCTTATACACTTCTGAGCGCTCACTTTGACGATATGGGCCGTAAGCGCCGCCCACATCCGGGCCTTCGTCCCAATTCAACCCCAGCCAGCGCAGAGAATTCAGAATCATGGCCTCCGATTCCGCCGTACTGCGCACCTGGTCAGTATCCTCAATGCGGAGGATGAACTGCCCCCCCAACTTGCGGGCAAACACCATGTTAAACAGCGCGATATAGGCGGTGCCGACATGGGGATCACCGGTGGGGGATGGAGCAACTCGGGTTCTGACTGACATTCGGGGTATCCTGTAAACAAGGTTCAGGGGCGCCATTATAGCCACTCACTTCAAAGGTAAAAAGAGCTGCCTTACAGTGCTATAATCGGTCCCCTTTGCCAGCCCAGTACGTATACGAGAGCTAAGTACCTCATTGATATGAAAGACAAAATCATCGACAGACGGTTCTGCATTGCCCCCATGCTGGATTGGACTGACTCCTATTGCCGGGGCTTCCACCGCCTGTTGACGCAGAATGCGGTACTCTACACCGAGATGGTGACCACCGGCGCCCTGATCTTCGGTGATGTGGATCGCCACTTGCGCTATCAAGCTACGGAACACCCATTGGCCCTGCAGCTGGGGGGCAGCGACCCGCAACATCTGGCGCAATGCGCCAAACTGGCCGAAGACTACGGCTATGACGAAGTAAACCTGAACGTGGGCTGTCCCAGCGACCGGGTCCAATCCGGCCTGTTCGGTGCCTGCCTGATGGCCGACCCGCAACGGGTGGCCGATTGCACTCAGGCCATGACTGAAGCTGTGGCGATCCCGGTTACGGTGAAGTGCCGCATCGGCATTGACCAGCAGGACGACTACGAGGATCTGCAGCGTTTTGTCACCACTGTGGCCGCCAGCGGGGTACAAACGTTCATCGTCCATGCCCGCAAGGCCTGGCTGCAGGGGCTCAGCCCCAAGGAAAACCGCGACATTCCGCCCCTCAATTACGAACGGGTGTATTTACTGAAGAAAGAGTTCCCGGAGCTGGAAATCATCATCAACGGCGGCATCACCCACCTGGATCAGGCCGAACAGCATTTGACCCGGGTGGACGGTGTGATGATGGGGCGAGCCGCCTACCAAAGCCCCTACTTGCTAAAGCAGGTGGATCAACGCATCTTTGGTAGCGATCGCGCCATTGCCAGCGACGCAGAACTGATGGAGAAACTCTATCATTATGCAGAGCAGCACGTGCAGAACGGCGCTCAACTCAAGTACCTGACCCGTCACATTGTCGGGCTGTTTCAAAACCGGCCGGGCGCCCGGCAATGGCGCCGCTACCTGAGCGAGAATGCATACCGCCAGGGCGCCGGCGTGGAAGTGATTCGGGCCGCTGCAGCCTTCATCCCCGATTTGTCATATGATACGGACATAATTGACCAAACGATTTCAAACACAAGGCAGTAATATGACCAGCAAACTGGAACAACTGAAAGCCATGACCACGGTGGTGGCCGATACCGGGGACATCGAGGCCATTCGCCGCTATCAGCCCATCGATGCCACCACCAACCCGTCCCTGCTGCTGAAGGCCGCCGCGATTGAAGACTATCGACCGCTGCTGGAGAAGAGCCTGGCGGATACCGCCGGTGCCAGCAGCGATCAACGCATTGCCCTGGCCAGCGAACATCTGGCAGTGAACATCGGCAAGGAGATTCTCGCTATTGTGCCCGGCAAAATCTCCACCGAGGTGGACGCCCGCCTGTCATTCGATACCGCAGCCACCATCAGCACCGCCCGCCGCATCATCCGCCTGTATGAGAAACTGGGCGTTGGCCGGGACCGCATACTGATCAAGATCGCCTCCACCTGGGAAGGCATTCAGGCAGCGCGTCAATTGGAACAGGAAGGGATCGAGTGCAATCTGACACTGCTGTTCAGCTTTTACCAGGCGGTCGCCTGTGCCGAAGCCGGTGCCACTCTGATCTCGCCCTTTGTGGGGCGAATTCTGGACTGGCACAAAGCCAATACAGAAACAAAGGAATACAGCCCGCAGGACGATCCCGGCGTGCAATCGGTTACCCGCATCTACCACTACTACAAACAACACGACTACAACACCATCGTCATGGGTGCCAGTTTCCGCAATATGGGGGAAATTGAGCAGCTGGCCGGCTGTGACAGACTCACCATCAGCCCACAACTCATGGGCGAACTGGAAGCGGACGGCGAAGAACTGACTCGCGCGTTAAGCCCAACCATGCCCCTGAAACCGGAGCAGAAAATCTCGCTGACGGAGCGCTCTTTCCGCTGGTTTATGAACGAGGATGCCATGGCCACCGAGAAACTGGCGGAAGGCATTCGCAACTTTGCCAAGGATCAAGTCAAGCTGGAAAGCCTGCTGCTGCAGGAAGCCAATTGATCGAATAGGATAAACGGGAACAGCCGCGGGAACGGGAACTAGCTGAAACGATGGACCTTGGTGTCGCCACAACAGAACGCGGGATCCGGTGACACCCCCTCTTCCAGAGGCTTTTCCAGCGCAGCCACCACGTTTTTGAAGGTCTCGTGGTTGCGTTCGTTCATGTCCATCAGGATTCGGTGCGCTTCCAGGACTTTCTCGAAAGCATTGCGCTCGTCACAGGGGACGTTGGGCATCTCCGACATGGCGGGGCTCTTTACCGGTTCCTCATGAACGATGTTGAACACCTTTTCAAAACCCATGGTGTCCAGAATCCGGGTGACGTCAGGTTCCGTGCTGATGATGAGCGGTTTGCGATGGAAACGTTTGCGGGTCTGGATGGCGATCTTGGCTAACAAGCCCAGAGCAGTACTGTCGATGATCTGGGTTTTGCTGAGATCAATCAGAACAGAATTTAATTGGGAGTCCTGGAACATACCCTCGATGAAACTGTCCAAAGTTGCGCAAATCGGAACCCGGATTTCACCAATGAGTTTCAGCACATAAGTACCCTGATGGACTGCGTACAGTGCTTTCCCGGTATTGGAATCAGCCATGGATCTACAAACTGCCCTGCTTCACCCGCATCCACGGGTCTAAATAAAGTCTACCCTGCCCCCTACCTTGGTGAGCAAGAAACCGTCATAAGCGCAATGTCATCGGGAACCGCATCTTGATTGCGTAAGTCCAGGTGATCTAAGAGCTGATCTATATTATGAATCCCCTTAGAAACGATTTCCATAAGGTATTGCTCTTTTTGTGCTACCGATTGTTGCGGCATGACCTCAAGTATGCCATCGGAAAAAACCACCAAATCGAAGCTTTCCCCCAGGCTAACCTCTTGATTTTCATAGGCCACCTCTTCAAACAAGCCAACCGGCAACCCACTCCCCTCCAATGCCAGTGCACCACCATTGGTCACCAGGACCGGCGGCGGAAAGTGCGCAGCGCTGCAATAAACCAGCTTGCGAGCGGCATAATCGATATAACCACAGAAAACGGCAAGGTGTTTTCCCAGCCCCAGTGGTAACAATTCATCATTGGCCCGTTTCAATATCTCCGCTGGCCGCAATGGCACTGGTTGCTCCCGGCTATAGTGTTGCTTGACCCGGTTGGCCATGGTTTTCAGCAGCACGGTGACAAACGCGGACGATGCCCCATGACCGGACACGTCCGCCAGGTAAAACCCGAGGCGATCCTGGCCCAGGCTGAAATAATCCACGAAATCCCCACTCAGATAGAGAGAGGGTATGATCTTGTACTCAATCTCAATATTGCCGTACTGCTTTTTGGCTTCCGGCAACATTTTCAGTTGCACCACGCGGGCAGCTTCCTGGTCTTCTTTCAACAGGCGCAAACTGTTATTCAGCTCCCGGTTGGTTTGCTCCAACTGTTCGCGGTAATGCTGGTTTTGAACCAACATGGCGTGCTCATCCAGGGCCCGCTTCACTGCGTGCAACAGGACCTCAGGATCGGAAATCGGTTTCAGCAGAAAGTCGGTTGCCCCCAGACGCAAGGCTTTGACCACATCGTTCATCTCCCCCGCATCGGAGATCATGATGACCTGGGTGCTGTATTCACTGGCTGTGATTTCACTGAGAACGGAGAGACCATCAATTTCGGGGGAGGCAACATCGCAAATCACCACCTGCGGGTGGTGTTCTGCCCAAAAACGTAAACCGGGCTCCGCTTCGCATTCGATGTGGACGTGGTAACCCTCATCGCGTAAACAACCGGAAATGTGAGCCTGCAGTTCTGACAACTGATCTATTAACAGGATAGTAATGTCATTACCCGGCTTCTGAGGGGACTTCATACTATAGGAATTCAACCCTGGTTCATGGAGACACGCTGAATGTGTCTGACATTCCTTTTGTAAGATTAAAAATTACTCTCAATAACGGGACATTGCAACCAGCGACTGCCGCGGAGCCCGTCTTTCGCCGCTAAATAATTTAGCAGTCTAAAAGATAGCGATATCTGATCGCTCTGATATACTGAACGAGACTTGCATGAGGTACATGCCCAAAAACACAATAATAAGGCTGAACATAGCGAGAGAGGACACATGGCTTTGTCAGAAAGATCCTACGAGGAAAAACGCGGCTTTATCCGCATGAAGGTTGACACCATGGTCACCTTCACCAAGGTGGATGGAAAAGAGCGCTATGAAGGGCGTTGCCGTAACCTGAGCGGCGCAGGAATGCTGCTGGAAACGGAGAAAAAACTGGAACCGGGCGACCGCTTGAGGGTGACCATCCCCTCTGAAGGACCGGACTTCTCACCGCTCGATGCGGTCGTGGAAGTGGTCAGGGTAACCCCCCTGCCGGACCTGCACTTCTTCAGGCTAGGTGTGGTAATCAAAAAGATTTGCAATTAAAAAAGAAAGGCCCAGTTAACTGGGCCTTTCT
>NZ_RCHN01000027.1 GCF_003671495.1 Ketobacter sp.
GGCATCCTGATGCTGCGCCCACAGGGTCTGTTCTCACTCAAGATCCGTAAGTAACAGGAGCAGATTATGTCCTACGGTTTGCGTTCGTTTCTGCCCAAGAATGACATGATCAACATACTGCTGCTGGCAGTGCTGATCATGGTGATCTTTCCTCTCAGCATGGATATTTTCCGCCTCAATTTAGTGGGTAAATATCTGTCCTATGCTTTCGTTGCCCTGGGCCTGGTGCTCTGCTGGGGTTACGGCGGCATTCTCAGCCTGGGCCAGGGTGTGTTCTTTGGCCTGGGTGGTTACTGCATGGCGATGTTCCTGAAATTGGAAGCCTCTTCCCCGGAGAATACGGCCATCCAGTCCACACCCGGTATTCCGGACTTTATGGACTGGAACCAGTTGACGGCATTGCCCTGGTTCTGGGAGCCCTTCAACAGCCTGAGCTTTACCATGATCGCGATCATTGCGGTGCCGGTGATTTTCGCCTTCATCGTCAGTGTGGCCATGTTCAAGCGTCGGGTAGGCGGGGTGTACTTCGCCATCATTACCCAGGCCATTGCCGCAATCCTCACCATCCTGATCATCGGCCAGCAGGGTTACACCGGTGGCGTCAACGGTATTACCGACCTGCGTACGTTGAAAGGCTGGGATATCCGCACCGATGAGGCCAAGTACGTGCTCTACTTCGTCTGCTGCGCCTTGCTGATCGGCTCTATCCTGGTGGCACAGTTCGTACGCAAGAGCAAACTGGGGCGCCTGCTGGTGGCCATGCGCGACAAGGAAGACCGGGTGCGTTTCTCCGGCTATGACGTCTCCAACTTCAAGATCTTCATCTTCTGCCTGGCCGCGGCGTTCTCAGCCCTGGGCGGTGCCATGTTCACCCTGCAGGTTGGCTTCATGTCGCCGTCCTTCGTGGGCATCGTGCCCTCCATCGAGATGGTGATCTTCTGCGCCGTGGGCGGACGTCTGTCCCTGCTGGGTGCAGTGTACGGCACCTTGCTGGTGAACTGGGCCAAAACCGTATTCTCGGAATCCTTCCCTGAATTGTGGTTGTTCGGTCTGGGCGCACTGTTCATCGGAGTGGTACTGGCCTTCCCCAACGGTCTGGCCGGTGTGTACAGCACCTATGTCGAACCCAAGCTGGCGAAGTGGTTGAAGAGTCTCAAATCAGCACGACCACCACTGCCGTCCGGCACTGCAGAGTCGAGGAGTTAAACCATGAGCGTAACACCAATGGGTAAAGATTTTGTTCTCTCGGTGGAAGGTTTGACGGTTTCCTTCGATGGGTTCAAAGCGGTTAACGATCTGTCCTTCTATGTGGACGAAAACGAGATTCGCGTCATTATCGGACCCAATGGCGCGGGTAAAACCACAGTCTTGGACTTGATTTGTGGACGCACCAGAGCCACGGACGGCTCGATCAAATTCCGTGGCAAGGAGCTGACCAAACTCAAGGAACACCAGATCGTACACGCCGGGGTTGGACGCAAATTCCAGAACCCTTCCATCTACGAAGACCTTACCGTGTTTGAAAACCTGGAGATCTCGTTTCCCCGTGGGCGCAATGTGTTCGGCGCCCTCATGTTCAAACGGGATAAGGAAGTCATCGACAAGGTACATGAGATCGCCGAGTTGATCTTCCTGCAGGATGACCTGAACAAACAGGCGGCCCTGCTCAGCCATGGGCAAAAGCAGTGGCTGGAGATTGGCATGTTGCTGATCCAGGACCCGGAACTGCTGATGCTGGACGAACCGGTCGCCGGCATGTCCGTGGCGGAACGCAAACAGACCGCAGAACTGCTCAACAAAATCACCAAAGACCGTTCGGTGATTGTAATCGAGCACGACATGCAGTTTGTGGCGGACATCGCCAACCGCGTTACCGTGTTGCACCAGGGCAAAGTCTTGTCCGAAGGTTCCATGGACAAAGTGCAGAACGACCCGAAAGTGAAGGAAGTGTACCTGGGACACTAGGAGGAGAACCACCATGTTGAATGTATCCAACCACAAAGTGTCCTACGGCCAGAGCGAAGTGATCCACGGGCTCAACTTTGAAGTCAAACCCAACGAAATCGTCGCCATCATGGGCCGTAATGGCATGGGCAAAACCACGCTGATGAAATCCCTGATTGGTGTACTGCCGTCCGACGGCAGCATCAAACTGGACAACGTGGAAATGACCAACATGAAAAGTCACCAACGGGTGGCCAACGGCATGAGCTTTGTGCCCCAGGGCCGGATGATTTTTTCCACCATGACCGTCAAGGAAAACATCGAAACCGGGCTCACCACCACCAAGGAGAAAAAAGTACCGCAGGATCTGTACGACCTGTTCCCGGTACTGCTGGAAATGAAATCCAGACGCGGCGGCAACCTGTCCGGGGGGCAACAGCAACAGCTGGCCATTGCCCGGGCTTTAGCCAGCAAGCCCAAGATGCTGCTGCTGGATGAACCCACCGAAGGTATCCAACCCTCCATCATCAAGGAGATGGCCCGCACCCTGCGGCGCATCCGTGACGAAAAGGGCCTGTCCATCGTGGTGTCGGAACAGGTGCTGAGCTTTGCCCTGGACATCGCCGATCGCATTCTGGTGCTGGAGAAAGGTGAGATCGTCGCGGAGGAAACCCGAGAAAATGTGAACGAGGAAAAGATTGCTGCTTACTTATCGGTATAAGCATTTGAACGAGAAGTAACGCGCTCTTGTAAAAGCACTTTTATAGAAACTGGCTCTTGTAAAACAAAATGTCTGGAGAATATGACCATGGCTGAAACCATTATCAAAATAGATCTTAATAAATCACCCTACGATCAGGACGACATCCACAATCGCTGGCACCCGGACATTCCCATGGCGGCGATGGTAAAACCCGGCGACGATTTCATCATCGAATGCTACGACTGGACCGGTGGTCAGATCAAAAACGATGACGATGCCAGCGACGTGCGTGATGTTGATTTGTCCCAGGTGCACTTTTTGTCTGGCCCGGTGGGCGTGGAAGGTGCCGAACCCGGCGACCTGCTGGTGGTGGAAATCCTCGACATCGGTGCTTTCCAGGAAAGCCTGTGGGGCTTCAACGGATTTTTCTCCAAACAGAACGGCGGCGGCTTCCTCACGGAGCATTTCCCGGAAGCGCAAAAGTCCATCTGGGATTTCAAAGGCATGTTCACCAGCTCACGCCACGTGCCCGGCGTTGAATTCGCCGGTTTGATTCACCCCGGATTGATCGGCTGCCTGCCTTCCAAAGAGATGCTGGCGGAGTGGAACAAGCGCGAGAAAGAACTCTATGACACCGAGCCGGACCGCGTACCGGGCCTGGCGAACCTGCCCTATGCCGAAACCGCCCACATGGGCAAAATGACCGGCGCCGAAAAAGACGCGGCCGCCGCCGAAGGTGCCCGTACGGTGCCGCCCCGTGAGCACGGCGGCAACTGCGACATCAAAGACCTGTCCCGCGGCTCCAAGGTTTACTTCCCGGTGTATGTGAAAGACGGCGGCTTGTCCGTCGGCGACCTGCACTTCAGCCAGGGCGACGGCGAAATCACGTTCTGCGGAGCGATTGAGATGGCCGGCTGGATTCACATGCGGGTGGACCTGATCAAAGACGGTATGTCCAAGTACGGCATCAAGAACCCCATCTTCAAGCCCAGCCCGATCACGCCCAAGTACGATGACTACCTGATCTTCGAAGGCATCTCGGTGGATGAGCAAGGCAAACAACATTACCTGGACGTACACATCGCCTATCGCCAGGCCTGTTTGAACGCCATCGAATACCTGAAGAAATTCGGTTACTCCGGCGCCCAGGCCTACGCCATTCTCGGCACTGCGCCGGTACAGGGTCACATCAGCGGTGTGGTGGACGTGCCCAACGCCTGCGCTACGCTGTGGCTGCCCACGGACATCTTCGAGTTCGATGTGAAACCCAACGCCGATGGCCCCACCAAGTACCTGGACGGCTCCATTGACGTACCCTTGGCACCAGATAAGTAACAGCACCGGATCAACAACGGGAGGTATGTATGCCTGTCTATGATTACAAATGCAAAACCCACGGTGTGTTCCACGAGCTGGCCACCCTGGACGATCATGCCAAACCCTGCCCCTGCCCCCAGTGTGGGGAGCTGTCGGGCCGGGTTATCATGATTCCACCGGAATTTCTCAACATGGACAAGGAGCGCCGCCAGGCGTTCCAGACCAACGAGAAAGCGCAACACGAACCCATTTTCTCAACGGACCAGTCCCGCAAGATTCACAAGCGGGACGGCGGTTGCGGCTGCGGGGATCACAAGAAGCGCAATTCCAAACTCATGTACACCGCACGGGGGGAGAAATTCTTTCCCTCCATGCGGCCCTGGATGATCAGCCACTAGGTTGATCTGACAGGTCCACCGCGGCAGCCGTGCCTTTCCCACGAACTCAGGGCACGGTTGCTGCACCTATGCCATCACCTCCAGCACCGCGGCCTTAGCTACGCCGCCTCAAGCCAGCAACGCCCGAGTCAGGTTGTACACGCTCAGGGTACTGATCAGGGTTCCCACCAGCACCAGCAGAGTCCGCGGCGACAGCTTACGGGTCAACACAGCGGCCAGGGGAGCTGCAAACACTCCGCCCAACACCAACCCCGCGATCGTCGGCCAGGTATCCGGCCCCACCAGCACCGCAAACGCGGCGGCGGACGAGAGTGACAGAAAAAATTCTGCAAAATTGACAGAGCCGATCGTGGTACGGGGATCGTGACCTGAGCCGATCAACGTGGTGGTGACCACCGGACCCCAGCCACCGCCACCTACGGTGTCCACAAAGCCCCCGCACACGGCCAGCTTGGCCACATGGCGAGGTTCATGGGCGGCCCGTCGCAGACGTCGAAACGCCTTGCTCAGGATAAACAACCCCATCAACAGCAGGTAGGCGGAGATATAGGGTTTCAGGATCGCGCCGTCGATTTGGGTCACCAGCACAACCCCCAGCAGGGCACCGATAATCCCCGGCACCAACAACTTCAGGAACAACGACTTGTTGACGTTGCCGTAGCGCACATGGGACACCCCTGAAAACCCGGTGGTGAACACCTCTGCCATATGCACACTGGCCGTGGCGATGGCCGGCGTAACCCCGGTGCCGAGTAAGAACGTGGTAGCGGTGATGCCATACGCCATCCCCAGGGCACCATCCACGGCTTGCGCCGCAAAACCCACCAGCACCGCTGCCCAGAATGAGTAGCCGGTGAGCGTTTCCAGGATGGCCTGCAGGGCACCGGCCAGATCATTCTGCAGGAACAGGCGACTGACCAGGTACAGCGAAATCGCCAGTAAGGTGACCATCACAAAACCAACGGCCAGGCGCAAAACCGGATGGGTACCCGGGTGGGTCACCGCCTGCTCCAGCGGTGGCAGCCCCAGTTGCCGATGGCGGTCGTTTTCGCTGACGTCCAGATCCAGATTGCGAATCTTCATGATGTACCGTACCCACTGTGATTTTGGTACGGCGAGATTAGCAGGCCTTATTTAGATCAGGCAGGAATATTATATAATATGATTAGACTTGGACGTTATATGTGGCGGTTGGTCAGGTTGCGACGATAGCGTCGTGTTCCTGGAAGACGCTGCCCTGCTTGAACCTGAGCATTCAGACCACCACACCCTACCGATGCTTGCGATAAATCTCCTTCGCCCAAACCAGATAGGGCTCCATCGCTTTCACCTCTGATTGCAACGGTTCCGGCAACGTCGCCGGCCAGTCCAAACCGTATTGTGGCGGCATGAACAATGGCGCCAACAGCGCCGCGGCGGTCAGGTCTGCACGACTAAAGCGATTGCCCACCAGATACTTGTTCTCATCCACGGCATCATTGGTACGTTCCAAAGCCATCAACACTGCTTGACGGGATTTGGCCGCAGTGGCTTCGTTGATGTCCATCAGTTTGCGCATGGTGCGTGTTAACTTGGGGAACATGACTTTCAAAAACGGTTTGGCCCAGAACGGGCCATCCTTGGCAAAAAAGCCGATCACCATGTCAGGATGATCCAGCAGGGTGTGATACAGGTAGCACCGCAGGTGCACGCCAATTTCTTTATCCAGGTAGCGTTCCCACTCCCGGGCAGATTGTGCTTCTTGGGAATTCACCGGAGTTAGCTTTTTATCGGGAAAGTGCTCATCCAGATAGGTAATGATCTGTTCTGATCCCTGAATGGAGCGCCCTTCGTGTACCAGCACCGGCACTGAGGATTTGGCGGCAAGTTTCTTCGTGGTTTTGACGTGCAATCCCGGCAGCAGGTTTTTGGTGGTGTAATCCAGGCCTTTGTAATCCAGGGCCCAGCGGGCCTTTTCGCAAAAGTGTGAAATCGGAAATTGATACAGTACCAGCGACGACATAACGTTCTCTTATTATTGTTGAGCCCGACAGGCAGTAACCTCTTTTGTACCACAGTCAGCCGGCAAACGCCTATGGTGAATCGGGGAGTTGGTCCCGCAATACCAGCTCCACCATGTTGGCCAGGCAATTAATGATTTGCGGCTCCTTGAGGATGGGGTCTTCCTCATGCAGATAACGAATCATGGTGAAAATGGTGCTGTTGATTAAGACATAGAGTTTGGTGTGCAGGTGGTCCAGGGAGTAGTGCTCTACGTGTTGCAGCAAATAAGTGCGACTGATGGAGGCCAGGTGCTGGGCAATGGGGTCGAACAGACGCTGGATCGGCAGGCGATGCCAGTTGCGGATCAGTTCCGGATACAGCGCATTGGAACGCAGGAAGGCCAGACTCATCTGCAATGCCATTTTTGACAGGGTTTGCACATCCACCTGGCGGGTGTCCAGTTGGCCCAACTGGCGGTTGAACATCTGGTTGGCGTCCTGGCTGACCTGTTCCAGCACGGCCTCAATCAGGTCCGCGCGGTCGTAGAAATACTGATAGAACGAGCCGTTGCTGATGCCCGCCAGCTCCGCCACCCGGTTGGTGGTGAGCGCGTCCAAACCTTCCTCAGCAATGACCTGGCAGGCGGCGTCGATGATGCTCTTCACCATCATGCGCGAGCGTTGCTGTACCGGGCGTTTCTTCACGACGGGCTCCTAATACGACTTGAATGCGACTTAATGATCGCATTATCGTTTTCCCCAACGCAAGCCCTCATTCACAAGGCCCTGCCCAAAAGGAATAACCCATGCATTCAGCGCAGTACTATCTGTCCACCCGCCCTACCCCCACCCGGGTACCACCGTTTCCGCAAGGGGGCATTCCGCCGTTTATTTACAGCCTGATCCCCCGTCAGGTGCCCACCTGGCTGATGGAAACCCTGCTGGGCGGCCCGGTGCGGCTGGACCCCGCCTTGCGGGAGGAAATGGTGCAGGGTCTGTGGGAAGGGGACGCCCCTATGGATCATCTGGTGGACTGGATGTTTGAGATTGGGCCGGGACAGGCCAAGAAGCAGTTTGATCAGGCCCTGGAGCACGGTATCGACACCGTTGCCGATGCCCCCCAACCCTTGCGCGAGTTTTTTGCCCTGATTGATGAACCACCGCCATGGCTGGATCGGTCTGAGCTGCGCAAAGGCGCTCGCGCGGTGAATGCCTCCGGGGCAGCCATCCATTATCTGGCCCGGGATTTTTTCCTGATGGGGGCCTATCTGCTGTCGGGCTTCAACGAACCGCTGATCATGACCGGCGCGCTGCGCAAAGGCACCGGCAAGCGCTTTGCGGAAACCCAGTCCTGGACCATCGACCTCTATTCCCCGAATGGCATGGAGCGGTTCGGCGCAGGCTTCAAAAGCACGCTCCGGGTGCGCCTGATCCACGCCCTGGTGCGGCGCAATCTGCAAACCAAGTCCGAGTGGGACTTCGCCCGCCTGGGCATTCCCATCAACCAGACCGACATGCTCACCACCATTCTCACCACTCTGTTGCTGGGGTTGGGCTCGCGGGCACTGGGTGTACCCATGACCCGCCGTGAAACCGATGCCATTGCCCACCACGGGCGTTACGCCGCCTGGCTGATGGGCATCAAGGAACCCTGGTTGTTTGATTCCACCGCCCAGGGCATTCGCCTGTTGATGCACTCTGCCAGCACCCAACCGCGGGGCGAGGAAACCAGCCGGATCATGGCGCAATCCCTGGCGGCGGAACCACTGACGCGGGAATACCCTCATTTTCAGACACTGCGCCGCCGCTTTGAACACTCCAAACACCTGAGCATCAGTCGCCTGTACCTGAGCAAGAAGACCCTGGACAAACTGGGTGTGCCGTCCAACGTCCTGCCCTGGTATCCGCTGCTGACCATTGGCCCGCGCCTGGCGTGGCAAAGCGCACATCGCCTGGTGCCGGGCGGATATCGCCGCCTGGCGGAACAGGGTTATCGCAAGCAACGGAACATGCTGGCGGTGTTTCACGCCGGCGCCCGCAGCGCGGCGGGATTGATACAGCCGGATGCAGATCACCCGGCGCACATCTGAGATGGCCCATTGAAGGTCGTGTTTAAAAGTAAGCCGAGGGCACGTATCCTATAACCAACCCATTGCATTCGGAGCACCCGGGATACCGCCATGAAGAAACTGCTGATTGTGACGCACGCCCCGTCGGCAAATACGCTCAGGCTGCGGGAAGCAGTCATCCAAGGTGCGCAGCATCCGGACATCAGTGAAGTGGAAATCTCGGCAATCGCCCCCCTGGAGGCCAACGCTGAGGACGTGCTGGCCTGTGATGCGATCATCCTTGGCACCACCGAGAACCTGGGATACATGAGCGGGGCGCTGAAGGATTTTTTCGATCGGGTCTACTACCCCTGCCTGGAAATAAAGCAGGGCTTACCCTTTGCGCTGTATGTGCGTGCCGGTCACGACGGCACCGGCACCTGTCGCGCCGTCGACACCATCACCACCGGCCTGCGCTGGAAAGCCGTGCGGGAGCATCTGGTGTGTCGGGGTGAATGGCAGGAGGATTTCGTGGCGCAATGCCAGGAGCTGGGCACCACCATGGCCATGAGTTTGGAAGCAGGAATAATCTAACCGGTGTATTCCGCAAATTTAAGGCCATTCTTGCCTTGGCGCTTGACCTCATACATCAACTCATCGGAGCGTTTCACAATGTCCTCCAACGAATCCGGTGCCACACTGCAGGTCAAGGCGCCGATGCTGAACGTAATCGGCCATTGGTGTCGCTGCATTTCCAGCAGCAGGTTAGTCTGCAGTTTGGCCAGCATGGTGCCAGCCGATTGATGGTCGGTCTCGGGCAGTAACAGAGCGAACTCATCCCCGCCCAAGCGGGCCAACACATCAATTTTACGCAGGGACTGTCGCGCGCACACGGCCACCGCGCGCAGCGCCTGGTCTCCCACCACATGGCCATACCGGTCGTTCACCTGTTTAAAGTTGTCCAGGTCAAAGTACACCAGGGTAAAGGGGTGCTGGTAGCGCTGCAGGCGATCAATTTCCATCTGCGCCAACTGATAGAAAAAGCGTGCATTCACCGCTCCGGTCAGGTTGTCGGATCGAGCCAGTTCCTGCTCCCGTTCCAATGCCTGTTTCACCCGCACCAGCAACCAGGTGATGATGACAAAAAAGGAGAACCGGATGCCGCCGTTCCAAACCGCAATCAGCGGGTGCGAGTAGGGGTGCCCCAGTGTGGTATCCGCAACATACCACACCACTGCACTGACCAGGGAGGCCAGCATACCCAGCGTGCGCCCGCCAACCCAGGTCAACAGGGCAATAGGCACCACATAAAAGAACGAGAAGGACAGCTCATACCCTGTCAGATAGTCAACACCACCAACCACCCCAATGAGCAACATTCCCAGCAGCAATTTAAGCAGCCGGGGTAACGTCTCCAAACTCATCAGAACGTTCATGACATTTTCCTTAGGGCCTTAACTCAGGCAACCGGGTATCACGGAATTACTATAGCCCGAGCAGCAGTCGGTTAATAGCGGTCCTCTGGGCATTTTTAACGCCCGCCCAAACCCGTGGGCGGCAGAAACATTGGCAGGCAATAGATCACTCTCGAGGCGAGGCTTTCAGCTGATAGCTTTGCACTATTGTATGATGCCGAGCACCCTGAAGGCGTCCAGAGTGAGTTGTTGTCGAAATACCAAATCGGAGGGTTGCTCTATTTCAATGTGATTGGCGAAATACCAGGTGTGGCCGTTCACCACCAGATACCCCACGAACCACCCATCCCGCCCGGACCAGCCGGTTTTGGACCATAACTTAAAGCCGTGCCGGTCATCGGACTCCATGATGTCTTTCAGAGTTTTAATGTGCTGCGGGGCAATGGGCAAGGTTTCGTTCACCACCTTCCGCAAAAAAAGTATCTGATCCTGCACCGAAACCCGCAATTCACCATCCAGCCAAAAGCGCGACACGTCTGGCCCGGTCAACCCATTACCATAATCGAACTGCGCCAGATACGTGCGATATTTGGCGTCGCCCACTTGCAAGGCATAACGTTGATAACACCACACGCAGGAGCGCTGAAAGGCCGTTTTCAGTGTCTGGTTTTGATTCCAGGGATCATACTCCCGCTTAACCCCATCCCAGGTAATGACGTCGTCCGCCCCCTCCAGCAAGCCTTCCTGCAGAATAATGAGCGTGTTGGGGATTTTGAAGGTGGAGGCAGGAACGAATCGCTCAGCGGCATTGACGTTGTGCTCGTATCGCGGGGCGCCCTCCTCAGACTCAATGAGCAGGGAACCGGTGATCCCTTTTGATTGATAGAGATGGGCGATCGGATTGCCTGCGGCACCGACCCAGCCGGACACAAGAATCAACAGGAGCGCAAAAAAGTAGTTCATGGAATCGTCTGATACCGCCGTGGCAGGAAGATTGAATTCTAACGAAGGCGCGGATGGCTGCAACTAGTCGCTCAGTACCTTTTCATACTTAAGACAATGCTCCGTTGCACCACAGGCAACATAACCAAAGCGTTCATAGAAGCCTTTGGCGGTCAGGGTGCTTTCCAAGGTGAAACGGTGAACGCCCAGCGCACGCACACTGTCCTCGGCCGCCGACAGCAACTGAGCCCCAACGCCCTTTCCAACAGTTCCCGGGCGCAGATACAGAAGGAACAGATGCCCGCTGTGGCTGATGCTGGACACCCCCACTACTTGCCCACCCTCGTCGGCAACAAAGGTGTTGGTGGCCGCGTCCTGAATCCAGTGCTCGCAATGGGCGACGGTTTTATTCTGCAGCCAATCATCAATTCGCGCTTGCTCGCCGTGATGATCCTGTTGGCACAACTCCACTATTGAGGCCCTGATGACCTCACAACACTGGGCGGCATCCTCCACCCGAGCGCTTCTGATCATATCCATTCCTTTGGTGAGATTGAAAAAACCGGAACTTACTGTTGTGAGCTCTCCAGAACGGCCACACCGGCAGTAAAGCTTTCACTCCAAACTCATTTTTCCAGCTCGAAGATGGATTCAGCAATATCCTCGATGCGCTGGGCCAGTAGCGCCTGTGCATCGTATAACCCACGATTGTAAAAGTACGGACCGATTTCCCGCGTGAAAAAATCCAGCAGAAACAAAGCATCAAACTGGCCAATATCACTGTCTAATTCGGCTTTGAAGTAATTCTGGATTTTTTGGGTTATGGCCTCTTTTTCCTCGTTGCTGAACTCCATATTACCGATTCTCTCATGGTTTCTTTATTGACAGGCATGACACAGACACGGTGCTTCAATCAGATCCTAGAAAGTGCAAGATCGTGGACTTGTGCTGTGTCGTACCAAGCCACTTTTTTACAGCAACAGCTTGCTCTGCATCCTCCTCGCCCACCCTCTTTTTGAGGCGTTCTACCCGATCCAGTTCCGTACGCTCTGCTCTCACTTTTCGTTGCCAACTGTCCGTAAACACACTGGGCAGCGCATTCCCAAGCTCCAGCGATTTCAGCAGTTGCCACTCCCCGCCATCCAACCAGGCCTCATCACAATTTCCACACAGATCCAGACGGGTGTTAAGCGCACCCGACACAAGATATTTCGTCATCAATCTGCTACATTTCGGGCAGCCCAGCGCGGTTGCGGTGTCAGCGTCAGATCGTATCTCTCCTGTATCAACCACGTCATCCGACGTGACAACCACCCGTTCTGACCAGTCCCGGTAATACAAAAGCGACAGCAAAGCTCCGTTACACTTGGGGCAACCCATTACCGGCAACCCTTCTTCGAGCTTGGTCGGCTTCAAATATTCATTCTTGCATTTTGGGCAGTGCATTCAGTTTCCTTATATTTGTGTGTTTGACATTAGTACGTTTGACTGTGACCCAACACCCTTCACTTTTCCAGCGAACTCATCAAATTCACCAGATAACTGACGTTATTCGGCGGCAGATAGAAATCGTATTTCTTCGATTTGAACGGGCTGGGCTGCACCTCAAAGTCGGCATTCAGTATATAAGTTCTGGGAACGTATTTGCCATCCAGGCTGAACTTGCTCAGATAGTGCCCGTCCTCATCCTGATTCAGCCGGACCAGCACCACTTTATCGCTGTGGGAGATAACCGACGGGTCGTGGAACATCCTGGAATACTTCTTACACACTGAGCACCAGTTGGCGTACACCACCAGAATCACATTTTTTTGTTGCCGCTTTGCTGCAAGCATGCCGTCCACGTAGCCATACCACTTGATGTCGGCATCGTTCCAGTCAATTTCCGCATTGGCCACCACAGGCATGCACAACACTAGAAGCGCGATCATTTGAATTGATTTCATAACGTTCCTTGCCAGACCTTGGCCCTAGATTCCACAATCCATTACAAACATAGCACAGGCGGCGCAGCGATACCGATTCAGTATCCCGCCATCGGGGCAGAAAGCGGATTAACCCGTCAGGCGATTCAGGCGGATTGCTTGAAGGAGGTTATCAAAGCAATGGATATATGATGAGATTGGCCAAGGGGGCGGCCATAGAATAGAGCAGCCTGAAGCCAGGACGGTCTTCAGGCTGCATCGTGCGCCGGTTTACTTGATCATTTTCTTGACCAGCTCCAGCCGGTCACCGATCAGCGGCAGTTTTTTCGCGTAAGGCGCATAGCGCATGGGCAGGTCGAACTTCGTGGTGGCCCGCAACAGGCTGCGCTGATGGGAGAACACATCAAACGAGTTCTTGCCGTGATAGGAACCCATTCCGCTTTCCCCCACACCGCCAAACGGCAGATTCGGGTTGGCCACATGCATGACGGTATTGTTCACACAACCGCCACCGAACTGAACCCGATCCAGGATCTGACGCTCAACCGCTTCGCTTTCAGTGAACAGATACAGGGCCAGTGGGTGTTCAGGCAGTTTTTTGATGTTGCCCACCAACTCGTCCACGGTGCGGTAGGTCACCAGGGGCAGCACCGGGCCAAAGATTTCTTCCTGCATCACCTCATCGTCCATGGTGACGTCTTTGAGGACCGTGGGGGCGATGAACTTCTGGCTGCGGTCGGTTTGCCCGCCCACCAGGATCTTGGCTTTGTCGATCAGTGCAGCCACCCGATCAAAGTGACGTTCGTTGATCATGCGGCCCAGGTCCGGGCTGTTGACCGGATCATTGCCATAGAACTCGCGCACAGCGTTTGCCAGTTCCTGTTCAAAGGCTTCCTTCACGTCCGCATGCACATGCACGTGGTCCGGCGCCACACAGGTCTGGCCCACGTTCAGCATTTTACCGGCCAGGGTACGGCGCGCCGCGATTTTCAGGTTGGCGTCGCTGTGGATAATGGTGGGGCTCTTGCCACCCAATTCCAGGGTTACTTTGGTGAGGTGTTTGGCGGCGGCCGCCATAACGATACGACCCACCCGCGGGCTGCCAGTAAAGAAGATGTGATCGAAGCGCTGCTCCAACAGCTCGTTGGTCACTTCGGTGCTGCCCTTGTACACGCTGATGTAATCTTCGCTGAAGTTTTCTTTCACCATCTTCTCCACCACGTCCGCTACAGTGGGGTTCAGCGAAGAGGGTTTCAGGATGGCGGTATTACCGGCGGAGATGGAACCGATCAAAGGCTGCAACAACAACAGGAAAGGATAGTTGTAGGGCCCCATGATAAAAGTGACACCCTGCGGGGTGGATTCAATGTAGCTGCGACCCGGCTGTGCCCACATGGTGGTGGCCACTTTCTTGGGCTTCATCCAGCTCTTCAGGTGCTTGATGGTGTGCTTGAGATCTTCAATGGCGGTGCTGATTTCAATATAGGCTTCAAACGGCGGACGGCCGATGTCGGCCTTCAACGCATCCTGAATGTCGCCCTGATATTTCACAATGGCAGCCCGCAGCTTGTTGAGCTGCTGCACCCGATACTCGTAGCTTCGCGTTACCCCGGTTTCAAAAAATGCACGCTGTCGTGATACGGCATCCGCCGCCCACCCCTGTGCCTGGGTCAATTTATCAGATTCCAGAACAGCACCCATGGCTGGCCTCCCTGTAGTTAGAATTGTGTGGTTTGGTACAGGAGACACTTCTAGAGCTTTTGCACTAATCTGGCAATGGCAAGAAACATGGCATTGCCTGAACCAATGAGTCACTCTGCGTAAAACCCGCTCAAACGGCGCACCAAGCTACCTAAATGATTCAGGAAAACCGGCCTGATGGCTCTTTATACCCACGCCGGTTCGCCAAACCCCAAAGCCCTTTCTAGACTTAGATGAGAATCGGAAGCATTTTTCATTGTCATCGCGAAGGGATTTCACCATGTTGGCGACTATCATCGAACGCATCACTGGCTCCCGCCTGCAGCAAGCCGAGCACCGAATAGCCCAGCAGGAGGCCGTCCTCCGGGCGCTGGACAAGACCCAGGCCCGCATCGAATTCGAACTGGATGGCACCATCCGGGACGCCAACCCACTCTTTCTGCAGCTGATGGGCTATCAACTGCAGGATATCCAGGGCCAGCACCACCGCATCTTTGTTCGCGACGAGGATGCCGATAGCCCCCAATATCAGGCGTTTTGGCAGCAATTACGGCGGGGTGAATTCCAGTCCGGCGAGTTCAGGCGGCGCACCCGGGACCATAGCGAGGTCTGGATTCAGGCCGCCTACAACCCGGTACTGGATGCCGACGGCAACATTACCCACATTGTGAAGTTCGCGGTGGACATCACTGAGCAGAAGCGGGAACGGCAGGCGCTGCTGAGTCAATTCGACGCACTGGATCGATCCCAGGCAGTGATTCAATTCGATCCGGACGGCAACATTCTCGAAGCCAATCAAAACTTTCTGGACGCCATGGGCTACACCCTGGAGGAGATCCGGGGCCAGCACCATCGCATGTTCGTGGGCAAGGAATACGGGCAAAGCGCCGAGTACCGGGAGTTCTGGAACCGCCTGCGCCGGGGTGAGTTTCAATCCGCCACCTTCCAGCGCTTTGGCAAAGACGGGCGCGAGATCTGGATTCAGGCCACCTATAACCCCATCCTGGACGAGCACGGCAAGCCCTATCGGGTCATCAAATTTGCCACCGACGTAACCCGGCAAACCCTGATCAACGCGGACTATTCCGGTCAGATTGATGCCATCTCCCGCTCCCAGGCAGTCATTGAGTTCGACCTGGATGGAACCATCCAGCACGCCAACGACAATTTCCTGCAAGCCATGGGTTATACGCTCGCTGAAGTGAAAGGCCAACATCACAGCCTGTTTGTGGCCCCCGAAGAGCGCCAATCCGCAGAGTATAAGGCGTTCTGGCAAGCCCTGAATGAAGGCCAGCATTTTACCGGGGAGTACAAGCGTTTCGGCAAACATCAGCGGGAAGTGTGGATTCAGGCCTCCTACAACCCGATTCTGGACATGAACGGCAAGCCGGTGAAAGTCGTGAAATACGCCACCGACATTACCGAAGATAAGCTGCGCAACGCCGACTACGAAGGCCAACTCAACGCCATCTCCCGTTCCCAGGCGGTCATTGAGTTTGAGCTGAACGGCATCATCCGCCACGCCAACGACAATTTCCTGCAGGCCATGGGCTACACGCTGGAGGAAGTCAAAGGCCAACACCACCGCCTGTTTGTGGATGAAGCCTATGCCCAGTCGGAAGAATACCGGGCCTTCTGGAAAGCCCTCAATAAGGGTGAGTTTTTCAGCGAAGAGTATGAACGCATTGCCAAAGGCGGGCGCCGCATCTGGATTCAGGCCTCTTACAACCCCATCTTCGATGCCTCCGGCAAACCCTATAAAGTGGTGAAGTTCGCCACCGATGTCACCGAACGTAAATTGGCGGTGAACGAGATCAGCCATTGTCTGCTTGCGCTGGCAGAAGGCGACCTGAGTCAACGGGTTAGGGGCCAGTATCAGGGCGAATTCGATCAGCTCAAGACTGCGATGAATACCACCTTCGATCGCCTGCAGAATCTGGTGGCCAGCATCCAGACCGCCGCCAACGACATCCAGGTGGGGGCCACCGAAATCCAGAGCGGCAACCTGGATTTAAGCCGCCGTACCGAAAGCCAGGCCGCCTCGCTGGAAGAAACCGCCTCCAGCATGGAACAAATGACGGCGCAACTGAACACCAGCACCACCAACGCCGGTAACGCCAACCGCACCGCCCAGACCGCCAAGGAATCCGCTACCCAGGGTAAAGAAGTAGTGGACGCCGCCATTCAGGCCATGAGCGCCATTGCCAGCTCCAGCAAACAAATCGCCGACATCATCGGCACCATCGACGAGATCGCCTTCCAGACCAACCTGCTGGCCCTGAACGCTGCAGTGGAAGCTGCCCGCGCCGGCGACCAGGGGCGGGGGTTCGCTGTGGTGGCGGGTGAGGTACGCAACCTGGCACAACGCTCGGCCGCCGCCGCCAAGGAAATCGGCCAACTCATCAAAGACAGTGTGGACAAAGTGGAAACCGGCACCCAGATGGTGTTCAAATCCGGCGAGACCCTGGAGGAGATCATCAACCAGGTGGTGAAGGTGACTGAACAGGTGTCCGAAATCGCGGCCTCGGCCTCCGAGCAGCTGGTGGGTGTGCAGCAGGTGAACCAGGCCATCAGCAGCATTGATGAAACCACGCAACAGAATTCCGCCCTGATGGAGCAGGCCACCGCCGCCACCACGTCCATGGTGGATCAGGTCAGCAAAATGCACCAGGAGCTGAGTTTCTTCAAGCAAGGCTAGCAACAGGCACAGTAACAGGCTTGGTAACAGGGAAAGCGGACTGCAAGATCATTGGTGATATGTCTGCAGTTCCGCTAGAATTGGCGGATTAATTCTCGGCAGTCCCCTGTTAAATCCTATGCAAGCAGCCAAATCCCTCTTTACCTATCCGCGCTATTGGGCGGAATGCTACGGCACGGCCCCGTTTCTGCCCATGTCCCGCCGGGAGATGGACACCCTGGGTTGGGACAGCTGCGACATCATCATTATCAGCGGTGACGCCTATGTGGATCACCCCAGCTTCGGCATGGCGGTAATCGGTAGGTTGTTGGAATCCCAAGGATTTCGGGTAGGCATCATTGCCCAGCCCGACTGGAACAGCGCAGAACCGTTCCGCGCCCTGGGCCGCCCCAACCTGTTCTTTGCGGTGTCCGCCGGCAACATGGATTCCATGATCAACCGTTACACGGCGGACCTGAAAATCCGCCATGACGACGCCTATACCCCCAACAATGAAGGGGGCAAGCGGCCGGATCGGGCGGTGTTGGTGTATTCCCAGCGCTGCCGCGAAGCCTATAAAGATATCCCTGTGTTGATTGGGGGTATCGAGGCCAGTCTGCGCCGCATTGCTCATTACGATTACTGGAGCAACAAGGTACGCCGTTCGGTGCTGATGGATTCCAAGGCCGATCTGCTGGTCTACGGCAACGCGGAACGGGCGGTGGTGGAAGTCGCCCACCGGGTGGCGGCAGGCCAGGCCATGAAGGATATCCGCGACGTACGCGGCACCGCCTGCCTGATCAACGAACTGCCCGCGGACTGGGAAGTAAAGGATTCCACCCGCATCGACACCCCCGGAAAAGTGGACCCCCACTACAACCCCTATCACTGGGAGCAGACCAACGCGGCCCTGGAGGCCCCCTGCGCCAGCGGCGACAATGGCCCAACCCAGCAGGATACCCAGGTGGTGCACATCCGCCCCGCTGCCGGCAGCAAAAAGCAATACGTCATGCTGCCCTCCTATGAAAAGGTCAGCAAAGATCCCGTGCTGTATGCGCATACCTCGCGGGTGCTGCATCTGGAAACCAACCCCTCCAACGCCCGTACCCTGGTGCAAAAGCACGGCGACCGCTTTCTGTGGATGAACCCTCCACCGGTGCCTCTCTCTACAGAAGAACTGGACGATGTGTTCGAGCTGCCGTTCCAGCGGGTGCCCCACCCGGCCTACGGCGACGCCCGCATTCCCGCCTATGAAATGATTCGCTTCTCCGTGAACATCATGCGCGGTTGCTTTGGCGGCTGTTCTTTCTGTTCCATCACCGAACACGAAGGGCGGGTCATCCAGAGTCGCTCGGAAGATTCCATCATCCGCGAAGTGGAAAAGATTCGCGATATGACGCCGGGCTTTACCGGCACCATTTCCGACCTGGGCGGCCCCACCGCCAACATGTACATGCTGAATTGCGTGAGTGAGGACATTCACCAGAACTGCCGGCGGCTGTCCTGCGTGTTTCCCACCATCTGTAAAAACCTGGTGACCGATCACAGCCCCACCACCCGCCTGTATCGACGGGCGCGGGAACTGCCCGGCATCAAGCGCATCATGATTGCCTCCGGCCTGCGCTACGATCTGGCGGTGCTGGACCCGGAGTACGTGAAAGAGCTGGTGACCCATCACGTGGGTGGGTACTTGAAAATTGCGCCGGAGCACACCGAAGACGCCCCCCTGTCGAAAATGATGAAGCCGGGCATGGGCGCCTACGATCAGTTCAAGGAAATGTTCGACCGTTTCTCCAGGGAGGCGGGCAAGGAGCAATACCTGATTCCCTACTTCATCGCCGCCCACCCGGGCACCACCGATGAAGACATGTTGGGGCTGGCGTTCTGGCTGAAGAACAATGGTTTCCGGGCGGATCAGGTGCAAACCTTTTACCCCTCCCCCATGGCCATGGCCACCGCCATGTACCACACGGAAAAAGACCCCATTCACCGGATCAACTACAAAACGGAAAAGGTGTTCATTCCCAAAGGGGAAAAGCAGCGCCGCCTGCATAAAGCGTTTTTACGCTACCACGATCCGGACAACTGGCCCATGTTGCGGGAGGCCCTGAAGCGCATGGGTAAGGCACACCTGATCGGCTATGGCAAAAAGCACCTGGTGCCACCGACGCAGCCGGCGAATCACCCCTCATCAAAACCGCACCAACGCAAGCCTAACAAGCCCAACCCCTCGGGCACCCGCGCCAAGGCGGGCAAAGGCAGAATCCTGACCCAACACACAGGCCTGCCGCCCCGTGCCGGCACAGCTGGCAAAAAGCCCCGCCGCGGTAAATAGCATTACATTAGGCTGACGAATCCAGTAGCATCGGGCCTATAACAACAAAAAAAAAGCGAGCCTGTTATGCCCACCTGGCCTACACCGCGGTGGCGATTACCATCGCCGTTGGGAACCCTGTTTGCAAGAACCTTCCGTGCCATTGGAATGGGAATGGGAACGGTCATAGGAATGGGAATGGGCCTGGCCGGGTGCAATCCGCCTCTGGACATCGCCCCTCTGCCACAACCGGCCTTTGACGACACCACACTGGCCCGCATGCACAACAGCCAGGCCATCAACCTCCACGACATTCTGGCGCAGAATCAATTGCTCGCGACCCCGGCGGAAACCACCATCAGCCGCTCCCCCTATCAACCCCTTACCCTGATGAATTTTGCCGAATGCTGGCAGGATACCCATTGCCGCTACAGCATTACCGAAACCGGCATTCCCCTGCAGGCGTTTCCCGCCAATGAGGTGGTGTACGCCTGGTGGCAGAGTCGGCTGACCGAGCCGGACCAGGCGGCCGTTTGCGGCCTTCGTTTTCTGGAAGACGACAGCGCTCAGTATGAGCTGGCCAGTTTCAGCAACCGCACAGAATTGGACAGTACCCCTGGCTTTCAGCTCACCCATTACCAGCAATGCGGCAGTTGCTCCACCTTGCAGGATCTGGCGGTGTACGGCTCCCTGGATCTCACCGTCATGGCCAAGACCTGCAGCAAACAGCAGGGCTTCACCGCCAAACAACGTTGCATGGAAGACATCGGTTTTACCTCCGCCTGTGCCGAAAGCTGGGCCTTCAATGCACAACAGACAACCCAATCCTGCTTTGTCCGGTGTGTGCAGGAATACGGCCTGATCCCCCTCATCCTGGGCACCGAATCCAGCCCCAACACCAACGGTGGCCAATTGAATCAATGCCTGCTCTGCGACGAGATGATGGCCGGCCCCGGCTTTCAATACGCCGCCGGACGCACCCGTCGCAATTCCGGCATCACCTCCGAGATCGACCGCCCGGAGGATCAGGTTTACGAGGTGGAGCACCACTATTTTGATTAATGAAAAAGGGCTGGATGATCCAGCCCTTTTGGTTTGCTTTCAGGTGTTTTGCACGGCTAGCAACCGCCCTTACTCCGGATCAATATCTCCGTCATAGGGTTCGATCACAATGTCGTGACCATCTATCAACAGCGCGTTGTTGTTGTCGATCACCTGCACCCGATAGGTTCCGGCGACAGTGGGCACCCGCAGGTATTGTGCACCACTGGCAGCAGGCAAGCGGGAGGACAGGGCAGAATATTCCCCCGGCACCGCGGCATAAAACGCAATACGGGGGAAACTGCCGGTCACGCCGGAGTAAATGAAGCGCACGGTATCTCCCGCCCGCACCACCGCAGGGCCATGCACCGCCGAACGGGAAGGGTCCAGCACATACAACAGATTGGCCTGCGCCAGGGCTTGGTTGCTGCCGTTGCGCATTTCCACGTGATACACACCATCCGCCGCCGGGGCAGTCAGGGTCGCATTGCCAAAGCCCACAGGCAGCGTGCCCGTATTCAACGCAGCGCCTGACAGCTGATGGTAAATGCCGATGGTATTGCCCGCTGCGAATGACCCACTGTAACCGAAGGTCACCGGTGCACCCGGGGCAGCGATTTCCGGCGCGATGAACAACTCTGTGAGACTCTGATCCAGCACGCTGACGGTGATGTTGTTACTCATGGTGACGTAGCCGCGATTGATCATACGGATGTCATAGATGCCGGTTTCCGTGGGCAACTGCAGCGGGATAGCGCCCTCGTTCAAGCCATTGAGCCGTACCCGGGTCAGGTAGGCAGTATTGGTGGCATGCTGCGGATAGAGAGCGATGTAATCCCAGTCTTCGGTGGAACCCACAAAGGACACCGTGATCTCTTCACCGGGGCTCGCCAACTCCTGGGCCGACACTGAAATGCTGCTGTTGTACGCCGCCAGGATAGTGCCCAGTTCAGCGATGGTTTCGTACTTGTTGTTGATCAGTCGCACTTCATACTGGCCCTCTGTATCCGGCATATTAATGCTGGCCACACCGGATTCGCTGGGCAAACGCACCCGCCCCACATAACTGGTATTCGCCGCCCCGGGGGCATAAAAAGCAAAATAGTCGAACGGATCAGTGGAACCGGAGTAACTCACCTGGATGGACTGGGTGGGCTCTGCCACCGAGACAAAACCGGCGGTGGCATTATAGGGCGCCACGGTGAAGCGATTGCCTTCCACTTGCGTGACATAGCTGTTGGAGATCATGCGCAGATCGTATTCACCGGCTACCGTAGGCACCCGCAACGATACCACACCGTAGTTGGCCGCCAGGCGTTCCCGATTGTAGTAGCTGGTGTTGTTGGACTGCCCCACCGGGTAGCTGGCGGCATAATCAAAGGCATCGTCCGATCCGGAGAAGCCAACCCACAGGGTTTCACCGGCACGCACCTCATCCGGGATAAAGAGGTTTTCTTCTGCCGGATTGATGGAATACACCAGGCGGGCACTGGCCAGGGTCTGGTCCTCGGCACTCACCAGTCGCACGTGGTAGATGCCGGCGTTGGCCGGCAGGTTCATGGTGACACGCCCTTGGGGGAACTCGCTGGCAGGCAACTCGGCAATGGGCATATTATTAGCGGCACCCTGGGCATACACCCCCACGGTGGCGCCTTCCAGGGCCAGTGGATGGGAATAGGCCACATGCATCTGGGACCCGGATTCATCCCACACCGGCGCGGTGAAGATTTCAGACAGGGAAGGATCCAGCACCGCGATGGGCACGCCGTCGGCGATGGTAACGTAGCCGTTGTTGATCATGCGCACATCGTACATGCCGGTTTGCTCCGGCAGATTCAGCGTTACGTCACCTTCCGTCACACCGTTCAGGCGCACCCGGCTCAGATAGCCGGTGTTGGCGGCGTGCTGGGCGTACAAAGCCACATAGTCGAAGTCCTCCGTGGAACCATTGAAGCTCACCGTCACCTGCTGGCCCGGCAGGCCGAACTCGGGGCCACCCACAAAGGCGTCGTCGTAGGCCACGTCCAGTACACCAGCTTCCAGAATGGTTTCGTAGGCGTTATTGATCATACGGATCTGATAAGCGCCTTCTGCACTGGGGGCAGTGACCGAGACCTCACCGGCATCCTGCGGCAAACGCACCCGCTGGGTGTACTGGGTATTGGTGGCACCGGGCGCATAGAAGGCCACATAGTCAAAGCCGTTGGTGGAACCGGTGTATTGAACATCAATGCTCTGCCCGGGAGTGACCTCATAACTGGACAGGGTCACCGTGGCTGCATAGGGCTCTACGGTAAAGGTGTTCCCCTCATCCAGCAATTCATACTGGGAATTGATCAGGCGCACCACGTACTGCCCCGCCACCGTGGGCATCCGGAAATCCACCATGCCGTTGGCATCGGCCACCCGAATGCGGGTGGTGTAGCTCACCAGGTTGTCTTCCCCCAACGGATAGATGGCGATGTAGTCGAAGTTGTCTGCGGAGCCGGAGAAAATAATCGGGATGGTGTCGCCAGGCTGCACCGTCTGGGGAATTTCCACATGCACCTGCGCGGGATCGATGACTTTTACATACTCCATTGCAGCCAGGGTTTGCTGGGCAGCAGACAACAGGCGCAGCTCGTAATACCCCACTGCATCCGGTGCCGGCAATTGAATGTTGCCCGCCGGCACCACACCGATGGCCGCGGAGGCCAACGGCGCGCTGTTGGGGGCCCCCTGTTCGAACAGGGCCACCGCTTCGCCACCACTGACACCGCTGTACGCGATGGTCAGTGTTTCCCCACGCAGCGCCAGATCCGGCGCCACAAACACTTCCACTGCATTGCTGTCCAGCACACTCACGTATTCGTGGCTGGCCATGGTCTCATAGCCCTGATTGATCATCTTGACGGTATACATGCCGGTGGCGTCCGGCAGGGTTATTTGCACGGTTCCGCTGCTCACTCCCGCCAAACGCACCCGCGACAGATAACCGGTGTTGGCCACGTTCTGCGGATACAGGGCGATGTAATCAAAATCCTGGGTGGAACCACTGAAGCTGACATTGATGGTCTGGCCGGGATAGGCCTGCTGCACCGTGCTGACCGACGCGGAGTAGGACAGATCCACTGTCAGGCTGGAAGAGATGGTTTCATACTTGTTGTTGATCATGCGGATTTCATAGCGCCCTTCCTGGGCCGGCATGGACAGATCCACTTCGCCCTCCGGATCAGCCAGGCGGGCACGGCTGGCGTAGCCGGTATTGGTGCCCCCTTCCGGTATCACCGCAATGTAATCAAAATCGTGGGTGGAGCCCTGATAGCTCACCCGTACCACGTCTTCCGGGCTCAGGGCCGGGGTTTCCAGGTTGAATTGCGTGTTATAAGGCAGCACTTCCAGGTTGTCGTCGATGACAATGGTTTCGTATTTGTTGTTGATCATCCGAAACTGATAGGTGCCGGCGATGGTGGGCACCCGGATGGTGGTGCTGCCAAAGTCCTGGGCCAGTCGACTGCGCTCAAGGTATTGCGTGTTTTCCCCATCCAGGGCATAGATCCCGGCGTAGTCAAAGGGATCAGTGGAACCGGTGTAGTTCAGATTGATCACGGTGCCGGCGCGCACCTGCAGTACCGCGCCAATGCCCGGGTCGGAGTTCTCGTTGAACACGGCGCCTACGGTGCGATCATCGCTGACGGTTACCTCGCAGGTTGCCTCGGTACCGGAACAGTCATCCAGCCAATTCAGGAACTGGTATCCCGCCTGGGCGGTGGCGGTGAGCGTCACCGTGGTGTCGCTGGTATAGTCATGCTCACAGTCCGCACCGCACTGGATATTGCCGTCTGCGGATACGATGGTACCGCCCACCGGTTGCGACACCGTCAGGGTGCCCCCGGCGTTGCCACCACCACAGGCGGCCAGCAACAGAGTCGCCGCCGAGGTAAGCCATAGTTTAGTTTGGGATTTCATCGCCTTTGCCTCTTGTTATTGGATGCCGTGTGATCCGGAAGAAATGCCTGTCGTGCTAGGTAAGACAAAAGAGGAGCAAAGAAATGGCAAAAAGCCTTGAGCGGCGACGCAGAGCAGCGCTAGAAAGAGAGATGTCGAATCAACATATTGAATGACGTACGCCAGGATTAAGGGGTTTGCAAAGCGGCTTTGGCCGCCGCAATGCTCTCCCGCCGCCACACCTCAATCCGGGCACGCAGCTCACTAACGTACTGCAACGTTTTTTCGGAAATATCCACATCACTGCGATCCGCCCGTTTGCGCAGGATGACTTCCGGTTGCAATTGCTCCGGAATGATCCCGTGACCGGAAGGGTTCAACAGGCGCTCACCGAGGCGGCCGTACTGCTGCCGCGGCAGCTGATCCGTGCGGCACTGGACGTTCTGCTCACGCACGCTGGTCAGCAACGCTTCATCCCGCAACAAAGGGCAGTTAATGCTTTCATCCCAGGCTGCGTCCACATAGTCCGACCAATGAAAGGCATTGGCCACACGCCATTGCTTCTGCACACAGACCACGTAGGGGGAAGGGGATTGTCCGGTGAGCGGGTCCGGGTGCAGCGCAAGAATCCGATTCCAGAAGCGCAAGCCGTGAAAATTGGCGGTCAGGTCCGCGTAGGAGAACACTCCGGTGGTCTGGGCGCCGAAGTACACGGCCTCCGACCATTCACCGAACAACAGGCCACTCTCAAGGGTACGGTGCAGATGATCAGTCACCACAAAATAACTGAAGCCTTCCGTGAAGAAGTGACCCAGCTTGTCGGTGCCGATGTCCACCCCATTCACATGGATCACCGATGCCATGCGTTCCGACAGCACCAGCGATGGCGACGCCTGCCAGGCAAAGTCCTGATAGATGGATTCCTGCAACGGCACACGGCGCCGGGTAATCTGCTCGCTCTCCTCCGCGAAAGACTCCAGCTGACCGATCAGGCTGCGGGCCAGTTGTTCCACCAGCTTGGTGTAGAGCCGCTCTTCATCACAGCCCGGTGCAATCCATTTGGGGGCGGTTTTGGGTTGGGTTCGCATGATTCTGGCATTGGCCCGCTGCACGGCCAATTGCAGCCGCCGGTTCACTTCCTGGTTCAACACCGTGGTGCTGTCCGGCAGGTTTGCCGGCGCACCGTCCGGCCGGGTGAACTGGTCCACTTCCGCAGCGGCCAGCGGCGTTGACCAAAGCATACTGACTGCCGCCAGCGCGGCGATCTTGAAGCGCAGGGATCGCATTTAGGCTGAGCCGGGCTCAATCACCAGATTATCCTGCCCCAGCCAGGTGACAAACCCGGCGGCATTTTTGTGGCCACCGCCACCAAACTGCTGGGCAATCTGCGCCACATCCGCGCCATCCTGCGCCGAACGCAACGACCAGCTGCGGCGCAATCCCTTATCACTGTAACCCGCCGCAAACGGATGACCTTCCGCCAGTTCCCCCACCAATTCACTGACAATGGCACGGGGGCAATTCACAATGGGCACCCGATGGCCGGCAATGGTGCCCATTTCCGCCGCCCGCTTGCCTTGCTCGATCATTTGCGTGCGATAACGATTGATGGCGTTGCCGTCGTTCACCAGGCACTGAAACGCCTGTTCATCCTGCACCGCCTCATGCCAGCGTTCGAATGTAAACGGTTGCGACATCAATCCTGCGTTCACGTCATGACTCTCCGGAATGTTCCACCACCACATGTCCCGGTCCTGCACGCAGGCAATCAATTTGGGCGCGGCCGTGGAATGAAAGTATTCCCAGGTAATCATGGCCCCGGAGCGCTCCATATCAAAATGCAGCTCCAGATTGTCGAACTGTTGGTCCATGCCCGCCAACTCGTTCACCGCCGTAATATGATGATCCAGCACAATCACTTTGGCCGCCTGCTGGCACAGTTGCTCCATGCCTTCACGTTTGTAGGCGTAGTCCAGCAGGTACACGGTTCGATTATGGGCCGCAGGGGGCGTATCCCCATGGGCCGCCGGCAGGTACTCGGCGCTGACGTTCAGGTTCAATTGAAAGTGCACCCAGGCACTGTAGGCGCTGCCAAAACCGTCCAGGCAATTGGCGTGAAAAATTATCAGAGGGGAGGAGTCAGTCATACTGCGTCATCAACGGCTGTTTCAATAAAAGGGCGCGCACTATATCACGTGCCGAAAATTTCAGTGAGGGCCCGCTCGGTGAAGCTCACCAGGTTAGGCCATTTTTTCACGGTGGCTTTTAACGGGGTTTCGATGGGGGGCTTAAGAATGTTGGCCAGATAGCTCACCGCCACCACATCCAGTTTCACCGGCTGTTGCTCACCGAACCAGGTTTTATCCCCCAGATACTGCCCCAGCGCATTCACGTGCTTGGCGCCGATGGAATAGACCTCTGCCGTGTTGTGGCGCCCCATGCCCTGCCCCACCAGGTCCCCCTGGATTTTCTTGCGGATCTGGTTGGTGATCACCGGGCGGATCAACTTGGGAATGCCGGCAAACATGGTATCGCGCACCTGATCCCAGTTGGCATCATCCATCCAGCGGCTGTACAGCATCACAAAATACAGGCTTTCTTCACACATGGAACGCATGGCGTGCTGCACGGCACGTTGCTCATCGGTGAGCGGTGCATCCAGGTCGATGGCGTGGTGGGAGTGGAGAAACTCATAGATCTGCTCGGAATCCCCCATGATCTGCTTGTCGATTTTCACGTAGGGGATTTTGCTTTTCGGGCCTTTGCGTGGATCATTCTGTTCGACAATCTTATAGGGCAACTGTCCGAGTTTGAGATAGCCTTCCAATTTCATGCAGAAGGGCGATGCGTTGGGCAAACCCCAGGCCCGGCTGAACTGATAGACGGTGATATCAAACATGCTGTTTCCTTATACTGTGTCACGGCGATACGTCGCTGCGGCTCTGTTGGGATCATACCGCTAGCCGGCTCCCGTGCAAACGTGTGCGCTGTACAGTTTTGTGAGTGGCCTCTAAACTTGGGCCTCATTTATATTCGGATACTCTGCGTGTTTGAAAATCCGCTTGAGCTGCCCATTGAACAGGTACTGCCGGAGTTGCTGCAGGCCAGTGAAGCCCACCGTGCGGTGGTGCTGCAGGCGCCCCCCGGTGCCGGCAAAACCACCCGGGTGCCACTGGCGCTGTTGGCGTGCCCCTGGCTGAAGGGCAAGATCCTGTTGATCCAGCCCCGCCGCCTGGCGGTGTACAGTGCGGCCCACCGCCTGGCACAACAGCTGGGGGAAACGCCGGGCCAGACTGTGGGCTACCGCACCCGCTATGATCGTTGCGTCAGTGGACACAACCGGATCGAAGTGGTCACCGATGGTATTTTCCTGGCCCAGATTCAACGGGACCCGGAACTGAACGGCATCGCCATGGTGCTGTTCGATGAGTTTCACGAGCGCTCGGCCAACCTGGACCTGGGGCTGGCCTTCGCCCTGGAAGCCCAACAACTGCGGGACAGCGACCAGGCACTGCGACTGATGGTGATGTCCGCCACGCTGGACGGTGAGCGCCTCAGCCGCTGGCTGGATGCGCCGCTGATCCAGTCCCAGGGCCGTTCCCACCCGGTCACCACGCATTACCGCCCCCTGCCACGGGATCGTTACCCCGAGCAAGCCATTGCCGCCGTGATTGAAGAAGCCCTGCGCACCGAACAGGGCAGCCTGTTGGTGTTCCTGCCGGGCATGGGGGAAATCCGGGCCCTGCAGCGGCGGCTGGAGCAAGCATCGTTGCCGGACCAGGTGGTGGTGCTGCCCCTGCATGCCAGCCTGCCCCGGGCGCAACAGCAGGCCGCCCTGACACCGGCCCCAGCCGGCCAGCGCAAGATTGTACTGGCTACCAATGTGGCGGAAACCAGTATCACCATTGAGGATGTGCGGGTGGTCATCGACAGTGGGCAGGTGCGGGTGGCCCGCTATGACGAACGCCGCGGGCTCAATGGACTGCATACGGAGAGGGTCTCGGCAGCCTCGGCAGAACAACGCCGGGGCCGGGCCGGCCGCACCCAACCCGGCGTTTGCTATCGGCTGTGGGGCGAAAGCCAACAGGCCTCCCTCAAGCCCTTCAGCGACCCGGAATTGCTCACCACGGACCTGCAGCCCATTGCCCTGGAGCTGGCCCAATGGGGCGTGCCCAACCCGGCGGACCTGACCCTGCTGGATCACCCACCGGCGGACCGCCTGCAGCGGGCGCGGGCATCCCTGCGCCAACTGGGCGCGCTGCGGGAGGACGACGCCATCACCGAGTTTGGTCGTCGCCTGGGGCAGCTGGGACTGCCGCCGCGCCTGGCCGCCCTGGTGCTGAATTGCCAGGGCAGCCCGGTGCTGGCGGACGCCATCCGCTGCGCCGCCATCCTCAATGAGGGCGACCCTCTATTGCAGGGACAGCGCCAGGGCCAGGATTCGGTGCGGGCCGATATCCTGCTGCGCCTGGCCCACCTGGAATCCAGCCGCCACCCACGCATCCATGCCCTGGTCAAACAGATCCAGCAAAGGCTGCCCCCGGCGCCGGTCACCCGGGCTGAGACCCAGCCCCAGCCCCAGCCCCAGACCCAGACCCAGACCCCAAGCCTGGCCCAGGCGCTGGCCAAGGCCTTCCCGGACCGCATCGCGCAGCAGCGCAGCGGGCATGCCCAGCGCTACCTGATGAGCAACGGCAAGGGCGTGCAGCTGCACCCCCACGACCCCCTGGCGGGGCAGCGTTTTCTGGTGATTCTGGAAGCCGGCGGCAGCGCCACCGAGGCCCGGGTGGAACTGGCCTGTCCCCTGTCCCTGGAGGACATCAAGCAGGCTCTGCCGGCATTACTGGAGACCACTGCGGCCCTGTTCTGGGAGCCCTCGCGGCAGGCGGTGGTGGCCCAGCAGCAGTTACGCCTGGGCCGCCTGGTGTTGCAGCAGCACCCCCTGCCCAAACCCTGGCCACCCCATACTCAGGCCCAGACCCAGACACTGTTGCTGCAGGCACTGCGGGAGGCGCAGCTTACCCCCCTGCCCTGGACCCAGGGGTGCCGCCAGTTCTGTGAGCGCCTGCTCTGGCTGGCCAGCCGACCCGGAGAGTCCTGGCCGGATTTCAGCCCCGAGGCCCTGAGCCTGAGCGCTGACCAGTGGCTGGAGCCGTTCCTGGAACAACGCAGCAGCTTCGCCGAGCTGGAGCAGCTGCCCCTTTTGGACGCCCTGAAAAACCGTCTGGGCTGGGAGCGGCTGCCCGAACTGGACGCACGGGCCCCCACCCACTGGACCCTGGCCACCGGCACTCATCCCATTGATTACAGTAACCGCACGCCCACCCTGCGGGTGCGGTTGCAGGAGTGCTATGGACTGCAGCAGCACCCCACCCTGCCGGACGGCACGCCCCTGACCCTGGAGCTGCTGTCGCCGGCCCGGCGCCCGATCCAGATCACCCGCGACCTGGTGGCCTTCTGGTCCGGCTCCTATACCGAGGTGGCCAAGGAGATGCGTGGCCGCTACCCCAAGCATTTCTGGCCGGAAGACCCCGCTGCCGTCCCCGCCACCACCCGCACCAAACGGGCCATGGGTAAGCAGGAGAACTGATTGTTGCGTGACCGATTGCGGTTGTGTACCGGGTTGTGTAATGTAGTTGGCTGACAATAACAATAAACCAGTAACCATCGGGGCATCAGATGTTCTCCCAAGCGCGCGAGAATGCGATGAGTGATTTCTCCTTCAAACGCCTGGCCAATCGGGGTGACCCACTGGCCGATGCCGTGGCCCTGCGCATTGATCGCCGCCGACCGTCCCACATGATGGACGAGGTGGTGTACCTGGCCAAAACCGAAATCAGCGTTTACCAGGAATTCATCGACCAGCTCAACACCCATCCCGGCTGGTTGGATTGGGAGCAGATTGAACACGCCCGCCGCCTGCAAAGCGCCTTCCATCATGCCCGCAGTATCGCCATCTTTTCCGGCAGCCTGCTGGAAGGCTATTGCCAGAATCGCGCCGCGGTGGCCCTGGTGACCCGGGGTCATCTGCATCACGAAGTCATTCGTCGCATCCACGAAGCCAATTACCTGATTCACAGCCTCAATCAAACCGACAGCCTGCGTAGCGGCAAGCCCGGCTATCGCGCCCTGGCAGAGCTGCGCCTGTCCAACGCCATGATCCGCAAAAGCCTGACCACACGGGGCTGGCCGGAGCACTACAAATGCGCTCCCCTGTCACAACTGGACCTGGCTTTCGATATGCTGGAATACGGGTATCTGGCCACCCAGGGCATGGAGCGCCTGGGCATTCAACTGGATCAGGATGACAGACGCGCCATTCATCATTTCTGGCGCTACTGCAGTTGGTTGTACGGACTGGATGAAGCGTTGATCACCGCCGGCCCCCATGAAGAACGGGCGCTGTATCGGCAACTGAGCCAACGCCAGAAACGCGTTGCCAGGGAACACGAACTGCTGGCCCACACCACGCTGCGCTGCATCGGCGAACAGGGCCTGTTGAATATTCCCAATGAGTTGCTGCAGAGTTTCAGCCGCATTTGTCTGGGCGACGCCAGGGCGAACGCACTCAATATCACCCAGCCACCGGGTTGGCGCCGACGGGCCCAGTTTTACATTACGGCCAACCGGGGGGCCACCTTCGTCCATTACCACATCCCCGGCATGAGCGGACTGAACCAGCGTATTCACCGCTACCTGTCCCGCAATATTACCGTGCCGCCTCAGGCGCCGGAACGTCCACCCCGCCCGCTGCAAAAGATCGCCTGATTCAGGACGCCAGGGAAGACGCCGCCACCGAACAGTTTCGCCCGCGGTTCTTGGCCTCATAGAGGGCTTTGTCGGCGGCTTCAATCAAGTCATCGGCTTTGGCACCCGGCTGCAGGGTCTGCCCCACCACACCCAGGCTGGCGCTGATAGGAATACGCTCGCCTTTGAAAATGAACTTCAGCTCGCTGATTTGGTTGCGAACGCGCTCCGCCACCGAATAGGCTTCTGCTGCGGCGGTGTCCGGCAACACAATGGCAAATTCCTCGCCACCATAGCGCGCCACCAGATCCGTGCTGCGGCTGGCGACTTCTTTGAGGGTGGCCGCCACCAGGCGTAAACAGTCGTCGCCCACCAGATGGCCATAGCGATCGTTGAATTGTTTGAAATGATCAATGTCCACCAGCACCAGGGACAGGGGCTGTCCGGTACGGGTGGAACGCTCAATCTCACGGCTCAGGGTGGCATCAAAATAACGCCGGTTATGGACTTTGGTGAGCGGGTCGGTGACGCTCAACTTGGCCAGTTCCCGGTTGGCAATTTCCAGGTTGGTCATGGTGCGCTCCAACTCCTGGGTGCGCTCCACCACCCGCTCCTCCAGTGCCTCGTTGGTTTGCTGTTGCAGTTGCAGCATCGCCTCCTGGGCCTGCAGTTTTTCCTCCCGCTCCCGGTTCATCAGCAACTGCAGATCAAGGGCTCGGGTTTGCGCCAGTTCCCGTTGGCTGCGTTCGCGGTTAATGCGCTCTGCCAACGCAAAGGAAAGCAGCAGCATTTCCGCCACAAAACCGATCAACTGGCCGTTTTCAGTGATCATCGAATAGGGTAAAGCGCCTTCCATCATCAACACCGCCATCATGGTCAGGGTAATCAACCCACCCCAGGCGATCGTGAAATAGCGGGCCGACACATTGCCCTTGATCCACAGCACGATGGAGGTGGCCAACGCCACCACACAGGACAGCAACGCGCACAGCTCATTAATCCGTACCAGGAAATCATTCCCCACCAGCAATACCAGCGCGGAACACGCCCAATACAGTATGAAGAACGTATTGCAATGCAGCATCCAGCCGCCATAGTGTTTGAGTTCCAGAAAGTGTCGCATGAACAGGGCCGCAGCAAAGAAGCTGACATAGATCGACAGCGCAAACCCATTCAGCCGCAACCACTGAGTGTGCCCCCACAACAAATAGTCACCCACCCCGGTGAGACCGCATTCGTACACCATGATGGAAAGGGCATAGAAACAGTAATACAGATAACTGTGATCGCGGGTGAACACATACAGTGACAGGTTGAACAACATCAATGCGATGAGCACACCAAAGGCCAGACCGTACCAGACATAACGCTGCTGCTGATGCTGATCCAGTGCATCCTGCTGCCAGATGTACATGGGTAGAAAAATATTGAAACGGGAACCGGCGCGCAGATAAATCTGCTGTTGCTCCCCCGGCGCCAGTGACAGGGAAAACAGCCAGCTGGTATTGTTGTCTGAGGCGTCGGTGCGCGGCGTGTTCAAACCGGACGCCACCTTGCGCACATTGGCTTCATCCTGGCCCATCACAAACAGGTCGAGCACACCCAGATTGATCCAGCGTATTTCCAGAGTGCGTTGCAGCGCTTTGTCACTCCGGTTCTCCACCGTAAAGCGAAACCATACCGGGGTAGCGCTCTTGCCCACATTGATGGCGGTTTTTTGCAGGCCGGACCAGCCCTCCGTCGGCAGCTGCCGTGGGTCGCTGATCTCGGTTGATTCCGGCTGTACCCAGAAGCGCACATCACCAGGCTGCACCCGGATGGCATCGGATGCCGCCAGATCCAGAATATCAGCGCGCGCCGCGCCATGGGAAACGCTGCAGGCCAACAGCAGCAACAACCCGCAGCAGCACGCACTCCAGAATTTAAACACGAAACAGTACCTGTGAAATGATCTATCCATCATTATAGTTTGGAACGAACGTGTTGCTTTGATAGCCTGTTGTGATTCTGTAACCTAAGCGTCTCAGGCAGGAAGCATTTGTCATAGCTAACCGGTTATGGAAAATTAAACCCTGCCGCGCCAGAATATCGGTCACCTTCACAACCCTGACACCCACCTGAATTTTACGGGCCGCCATGAATCACGCTTGCGAATTGCACTACAGTATCACCCCCATTGATCCCTATGCCCATGTATTTGCAGTACAACTGGACATTCCCTTTGCCGTGGCCGCCGGGCAGCGCCTGCGTTTGCCCAGCTGGATTCCCGGCAGCTATATGATCCGCGACTTTGCCAAAAACATCGTGACGCTTCACGGGGAGTGTGATGGCCAACGGGTCACGCTGACCAAAGTGGATAAGCAGACCTGGAGCCTGCCGGCCTGTGATGCCCCGCTGTCGATCCATTATCAGGTGTACGCCTGGGATATGTCAGTGCGCGCAGCCCACCTGGATCAGAATCACGCCTACTTCAACGGCACCAGCGTGTTCCTGGAGCTGGAAGGCTACGCCGACACTCCCTGCACGGTGGACATTCACAACGCCACCATTCCCGAAGCACGCCATTGGCGGGTAGGCACGTCACTGCCTACGGCCGGTGCCGAGCAGTATGGTTTTGGCCGTTATCGGGCCGAGAATTACAGTGACCTGATTGATCACCCGGTGGAGATCGCCGACTTCAGCCTGGTGAGCTTCGAAGCCTGTGGCGTGCCCCATGATTTTGCGCTCACTGGTTTGCATAACGCGGACCTTGAACGACTGGCAGATGACCTGAAAATCATTTGCGAGTACCAGATCAACCTGTTCGGTGGAACAGCGCCGTTCGATCGTTATGTATTCATCACCTGGGCGGTGGGCAACGGCTATGGCGGACTGGAACACCGCGCCTCCACCAGCCTGATCTGCAACCGGGATGACCTGCCCTGCCGTAACGAGAGGGGCAAGGTCAGCGACGGCTACAAAACCTTTCTGGGATTATGCAGCCACGAATATTTTCACAGCTGGAACGTCAAACGCATCCAGCCGGATATTCCCTACGACCTGAGCCGGGAGAATCACACGCCGCTGTTGTGGGCCTTTGAAGGCATCACCTCCTATTACGATGATCTCACCCTGGTGCGCACCGGTTTGATTTCCGCTGAAGACTATCTGGAGCTGGTGGGCAAAACCATCACCCGTATCCTGCGCAACCCGGGCCGTACGGTGCAGTCCACCGCCGACTCCAGCTTCGACACCTGGACCAAGTTCTACAAACAGGATGAGAATGCGGCCAATGCCATCGTCAGCTATTACACCAAAGGCGCCCTGATTGCCCTGGGACTGGATCTGACCCTGCGCCGACTGAGCCAGGGGGCGGTCAACCTGGATCACATCATGGTGCAACTGTGGCAACGGCACGGCCGGACTCACACCCCGGTGGCGGAATTCGATATCCAGAATCTGTGTCGGGCATCCCTGGCCCCGCAGGGTGCTGACGCGCTGGCGGCGCTGGACCAGTATCTGGACAACGCCATCTACGGCACTGACGACTTTGATTTTGCCGCCCTGTTCGATGCAGTGGGGGTTCGCTTTCATACCCGCCCCGCCACCTCCGCCAGCGACGGCGGCGGGAAGCCGGCCTCCGGCGAGCAAACGCGACTGGAACTGGGCCTGCTCACCACAGCGGACAACGGGGGTGCCAAGGTCCAGCGGGTGCTGAACGGGTCCAGTGCCCACCGGGCCGGCATTTCCGCCGGGGATACCCTGATTGCCCTCAACCGCATCCGGCTGGACAACGGCAATCTGGAAAAACTGCTGGCCCGCTATGAGGCGGGGGATCAGGTGGACATAGTGGGTTTTCGGCGCGATGAGTTGATGCAGTTCCAGCTCACCCTGGAGGCCGGCACCCCGGATACCGCCTATCTGCAGATCCAGGACGCCGAGCGGCTCAAGGGCTGGATTCGCTGAGCGTTCATCCCCAGGCCACAATGGAGCAGGAGCGGTTCAGGATTCCGGAATCAACAGTTGCGGGTCCAGGCGCTCCTGATACCAGTTCAGGCGCCAGCACAGGTGCGGACCGGTGGCACGGCCGGTGGCCCCCACCAGCCCGATCACCTGACCTTGGGTGACCGCGGTGCCGGGCGTCACCAGCAGCTTGCTCATGTGCAGATAGCTGGTGCTGATACCGTGGCCGTGATCAATGACCATTGTGCCACCGGAAAAGAACATATCCTCGTGAGCCAGGGTGACCACCCCATCGGCCGGGGCCAGGATCTCGGTGCCCTGGGGTACGGCGATGTCGACACCGTAATGGGGGCGGCGGGGCTCGCCATTGTAGAAGCGCTGGCTGCCATAAACGCCGCTGATGGGGCCCTGCACCGGCCAGGTAAATTGCTGTAGAAACCCGTGCAGATCACTCTCGGTATCCCGCGCCTGCTTGACCTGACCGGCCTCTTCCTGAATCCGCTTCAGGTGGCTGGGGTCCGGGTTCACGGTGCGGGCCGGCACCCCTTCCACCCGTTGCAGGTTGTATTCCCGTTTTTCAATGCTGAAAGCCAGGGTCTGCTGGCGACCGTCGGCCAGCGTCACCTGCAGGCTGTGCTCCAGGGGTTCATCACGACCGAAGCCCAACACAAACTCGCCCTGTTCGGTGAGGGTGAGTTGGCGGCCACCATAACGCACCCTGGCCTGATCCGGGACCTGGCCCACCACCATGCCTCCCTGGATAAAATCACCGCGCAGCGATACTCCGCCGATGGTCCGGGTCTCCGCCCAGAGGGAGGGGGCGGCGCTCAATCCACTTAACAGGCACAGCAGTGCAATCCATGCATTCTTCAAGGTTGTTCTCCCGATCGAGTGGGTGTGGGCTCCGCGGGCAGTACCGCACGCAATTGCTCCAGGGTCTCATCCGACAGGTAACCGTCCGCCACCCAGCCCCGGGATTTCTGCAGGTCCCGCAGGGCCCGCTTGGTGCGAGTGCCGAAGATACCGTCTACCGGCCCCACATCATAGCCGGCCTGGGTGAGCGCTCCCTGTACCCATTGGACCGTGGCCAGGGTGAGGCGTTCATCGTTGGGCGGGGTCACGCTCAGCTCGCCACCGCCGTTGATGCGGTCTGCCAGATGGCCAACCGCCAACGCATAGTACTCGGAGCGGTTCCAGCCCATGATCACGTCAAAGTTGCGGTAGACCACGAACGCCGGCCCCCGGTGACCACTGGGCACAATAACCGACGCCGTCAGCGGCAGGTCCGGCAGGCGGTTGCCCGCCACATCGGTGATCCCCAAACGACGCCATTCCGACAGGGGCTTGTGCACATCGCGCCCGGCCAGGGCGTAATCGAAGCCCGGCGGTAGGCGCACTTCGCGCCCCCAGCGCAGGTTCCGCTCCCAGCCCAGCTGGTTGAGGAAATGGGCCGCCGAGGTGAAGGCATCCGGCAGACTGTTCCACAGGTCCGCCTTGTTGTCACCATCCGCGTCCAGGGCAAAGCGCCGATAGGCACTGGGCATGAACTGCATATTGCCCATGGCACCGGCCCAGGACCCGAGCATGGTGCCGTGATCCGCCACCCCGGCTTCCACCAGGCGCAGGGCTTCCATCAGTTCCTGGGTGAAGAATTCACTGCGGCGGGGATCGCAGGCCAGGGTGGTGAGGGAATCCAGCACGTTCATCTTGCCCAGATAAGAACCGAAATTGGTCTCCAGGCCCCAGAACGCCACCAGGTACTGCGGCGGGATGCCGTATTGGCGGGTCAGGGGCAGCAACAGGTCGTAGTGTTGCTTCAGCAGGCGGCGACCGGTTTCGATCCGCTGTTCGTTCACCCGCTGCCCCAGATAGTTATGGAAGGTCTCGGTGAATTCCGGCTGGCGCCGGTCCAGTTCGATGACCCGGGCCACATAGGACACCGCCCCCAACTGGGTTTCCACCACCCGGGGATCGATGGCCTCTGCCAGGGCCCGTTGTTGCAGCTGCGCCACGCACTGGCTGAATTCAGCCTGCTGCGCTGCCTCGGGGGCCGGCGCGGGTGTAACCGCCACCGGCTCTGCGCGCAACAGTCCGGCCCAGCCCAGGCACAGCACGCCCCAGGCGACCCACCCCGGCAGACGCCAGGCCATTTTGCAATCGTATGATTTCATTAAGGTATTCCCACACCCAACCGTTCACTCTGATGATCCTAACAAAGTTAACAATCCGCCGACAGCGGTGGCACACAGAAAAGACGGTCTACAATGAATATTCAGCTACCCCTAACCAGGTCGACTCCATTTCATGCTGCTACAGCGTTTACTGTTGACGTGCCTCGGCCTACTGCTAGCAACCGTAATACAGGCCGGCACCATTACACTCACGCCGGATACGGGCCCCATCGAACTGATGCCCCGGGCAGAGCTGTACGTGGATGAATCCGAAGCATTGACGGTGGAGGCAATCCGTGACGTGCCGCTGCTGCAACCGGTGGAACAGGAAACCCTGAGCCTGGGTTTCACCAAGGCAAGGGTATGGTTGCGCTTCCAACTGTACAACCCAGAGCCGACACCCGCGTATCGGGTCCTGTACATGAATTATTTTCTGCTGGATGACGTGGTGCTCTATCGTGAGGAGGGCAACGGATTCAGCGCCCAGTACAGTGGACGGCGCTACCTGAGCGAGCACAACCAGAGCCCCATTCCCACGCGCTTTTTTCATTTTGAAATCACCCTTCCCGCCCACAGCAGCCAGACGTTCTACCTGGCCCTGAAAAGTGAGGATGCCATCTCCACCGCCGCCACCCTGATGCCGCGGGCCGACTTCCAGCGCGTCATGGTCACCGACACCATCGGCATCACCCTGTTCAGCGGACTGATTCTGGCGAACCTGTGCTTCGCGCTGTTTATGCTGATCAAACTGAGGGAGTTGGAGATGCTGTATTATTTCGGCTTCCTGCTTTCCCATCACGTGTTCACCATCACCATGCTGGAAGGGGTGCCCGCCAGCCTGTTCAATATGGAAAGCCTGTTCTGGAACCGCACCGGCATCATATTCATGGTGAACTTTGCGGTGATCATGTCGGTATTGTTCTTTCGCTCGTTTCTCAAATTTCAGGAGAAGTATCCGCAACTCTACCGGCGCTCTCAGGCCCTGCTGGTGATTGCCATCATCAGCACACTGCAATGCCTGCTGGTGCCCCATGTGATTGGCTCGGCCGTGTCCACAGTGCTGTGCATGATCGTGGGCACCGGCATCATGTACAGCTGCGTACAATGCGCCATTGCCGGTGATCGCAGCGCCATGTTGTTCCTGTTGTCCTGGTCCTCCGGCATCACCGGTGCCACCATCTTCTGCCTCAAGTTATGGAACGTTCTGCCCAGCAACGGATTTACCGACAATGCCTGGCAGGTGGGTGCCACGCTGGAGGCCATACTGTTTTCCATCACCATTGCCGACCGTGTCACCGCCGAGCGCCGCATGCGCCTGCAGACCCAAATGGAGCTGGTGAAACAGGAACGGACGTTGCGCCTGACCCAGGAACAATTGCTGAGAACGGAAACCGCCGCCAAAGAGGAACTGGAACAACAGGTGGAAGAACGCACCCAGGACATCACCCGGATTTTAGGTGAACTTGAAATTCAAAACCGCAAGCTGATGGAGCTGTCCATCAATGATGGTCTCACCAAAGTGCGTAATCGCCGTTTCTTCAACGATGCCTATCCGGAGCTGTGGCGGGAGGCGCAATCCAAGGGCAAGTGGATCAGCGTTATCATGCTGGACATCGACCATTTCAAATCCATCAACGACACCTACGGACACCTCACCGGTGACCAATGCCTGGTGGCGGTGGCCGAGGCGCTGCGTAATCGCGTCACGCGGCCAAAAGACATCATCTGCCGCTACGGCGGTGAAGAGTTTGTAATGGTGTTGTTCGATACTCCGGCTGAGTCCGCTATGCTGCTGGCGGAAAGCATTCGCACCTCGTTGTCTGAAACTGTTCTGGAAACCGACTCCGGCCCGTTGAGTGTTACGGCCAGCCTGGGGGTTGCGGCGCGGATACCCAACGCCGCAGTGTCCGCCACGGATTTACTTTCCACCAGTGATCACGCCCTGTATGAGTCGAAAAGCAGCGGGCGCAACCGGGTCACGTTCGCTGACCACCCTCAGTCCGCATCCGCTTCCACCAGACGCTGAGCCATTTCCAACACCACGCTGCCCCCCACCTGATCCCCTGGGTCCAACGCCTGCAGTTTCAACAACACCGCCATGGCCTGCTCCACATTGCCCTTGCGCAACTGCACAAAACCCGTGGCCTTCATGCTGTACACATAAAGCCGACGGGCGCCACTCAGGTTCAACCAGTCCGGCCCCGGCTCCTGTACCCGCCAGTCCACCGCAAACCCTGCCTGCAACGCGCTCATCACCAGCACCTGGTTGATCCGTTGCAGGGATTCATCAAAGCGGTTGGAATAAGCGTACATCTTGTACAACGCCACCAACACTTCCAGTTTGTCCGGCATCCGCTGATGTGCTTCCAGCAACAGGTTTTCCGTACGTTGCCAGTCGTTGCAAATATCCAGTGGTTCCCGCAACAGTTTCTGCAGCTGAATGTCCGCCACCCCGGTGCTGAGCGGCAGATCGTCAAACAGATCTTTTATCTGCATGATGGTCCTCGTAAGCGTATTTAGGTTCCTGAGCAAGGCATGCTGTTCAACATCCTTCGGCAGCGTCTTGCGCCAGCCACTGCAGCAGATCCGGGGGCAACCGGAACAGACCCTGCTCTCGAATGTGGGCCTTGAACGCCTTCATCACCGGCCGCGAAATCCGGGTTTCCGCCAGCACCCGCAGCTCATAGACCCGTTCTGTATCCGCCGCACTCAACTCACCGCGGTATTGCGCGATCATAGCGTGCAGGTCCGCCCCCATTTGCTCACCGGCGCGATGCTTCACTTGATCGTACAGCGCCGTCATTACCGCCTTTTCCAGGGGTTTCATCTTGCACTTGCCGTCCAGGATTTTGAGCATGACGGTGGTGGCGCAGTCCAGATCCGAAGCAGACAGGGATTGGGCCGCCACCCAACGCCCCAGCCACTCATCCAGAGCCACGGAAGGGTCCAACGGGGGGAAGTTGCGAAGGTGTATGAACATGTCCGGCCTGCTCCCGGTCTCTCAACAGAGACCCATACCAATAGCAAGCGATGACATTTGCAAGCCACGCACCAACACTAACCAGTTGATTTTATTAGTTAGAAAACAGCGTTTGGCGGGCAGGTGCCGACCCAAAGCCGACACCCGGGATCACATTGTCAGATAGCGTACAGCCTAAACCGTGGCCGCACCCCACTCCCGCACCCGGGCCACACTTTCCCGATAAGGGCGCAGGGAAGCGACGAGCAGCAGGATCGCCACCACAGTGGCCAGCACACTGATGATCAGCAGGGAATAACGCAGGGCCTGGTCATCGCGGAACACATAGTCCGTCAGCAGCGCCACCGCCGTGGGGCCCACCCCCAATCCGATGATGGTGACCACGAACAGGTACATGGCGGACGCCTGGCCGCGCATGGGGTTGGGCATGATCTCCTGAATCGCCGCCGGCGCCACCCCGAACGGCATGGCCAGGGTAAAACACCCCACGCCCACGCCCACAATGGCCACCCGCAGGTCGTCCACCGCGTAACAGGCGAAGGAAGGCAACGCCAGGGCACAGGCAATCAGGCCCACCCGCATCGGGGCATCCTGGTAGCCACGGCCGGTGAGCCAGTCCGACAGGCGACCACCGACGATGATGCCCAGGGACCCAAAAATCCCAATCAGCAGGCCATAGATGTAGCCCACTTCCGAGGCATCCAGGCTATGGGTCCGCATGAAAAAGGCCGGCACCCAGGACGCGGCCCCATAGGCGCAGAACGCCACGCAGGCAAAGCTCAGGTTGTGCAGCAGCACGGTTTTGCGGTTCTTGCGGATGTAGGCCATCACTTCACCGAAGGACACATCCACCCCGGCCCCGGCACCCTGCCGTTGGGGTTCCTTCAATAGCAGCAGCACCAGGCAGAACATGACGCCCGCCGCCCCCAGCATGAGGAAGATCGATTGCCAGGGGCGAATGGTGCCTATGACCGGTAACACCATATCCCCCCGGGCAGACGCAAAATGAATCACCAGTCCACCCAGCAGAAAGGCCATGCCCGACCCCACATAAATCCCCATGGAGTACACACTGATGGCGGTGGCCCGCTGATGGGGGGGAAAGCTGTCGGCAATCAGGGAATAGGCCGCCGGGGACAGGGCCGCCTCGCCGGCGCCCACCCCCACCCGGGCAAAAAGGAAGTGCCAATAGTGTTTGGCCAGGCCACAGGCCGCGGTCATGGCACTCCACACCAGCACCCCGGCGGCAATCAGCCCGCGGCGGCTGCGACGATCTGCCATGCGCCCCAATGGAATGCCGCACAGGGTATAGAACAACGCGAAGGAGAACCCCATCAGCAGGCTCATCTGGGTATCGGATATCGCCAGATCCCGGCGGATGGGGCCCACCAGCAGGTTAAGAATCTGACGATCGATGAAGGACAGCACATAGGCCAGCATGAGAATCGCCACGGTCACCCAGGCACGGGCGGTGGAGGGGTATTTCACAGGGATGTTCAAGGGGCACCTCAAAGCACACGATGGTTATTAATGAGAGTGGTCCAGCATCCGCTGCTGTGCAAACCCCATGGCTGGAACTTGCCCAAAAACAACCCAAAACAACCTGTTCAGCGTACCGCCGGCACTTGCATCTTCAGTCGCTCCGCCGGCACACTGAGATCCGGCTTTTTACAGTCGTAGCCATCCGGATAGATCACCTGGATGATGTGGTCGGTGCCCATGGAATCCCGCAGGATGTTCAACATGGCAGTGGCTTCGTACTGCGACATATGGGTGAGCTTGCGCCGCACGCCGGACACCGTGGCATAAAACAGGTCACCGCCTTTGGCCACTTCCAGGGATTTGATCCGCTCCGGAAAGCATTTCACCTCTGCCCTGAGCGGCAGTGCCCAACACAGGGCCATCAGAACCAGAATCCATTTACTCTGCATCCACATACCTTATTCCCTATATTCAAAAATTATTATGGCATTTAATGTGCTTAGGCTATTTTTAGTTATATACCCTTAGCGATCTACCCTGGGGTTTTATCCTGGGTTTTTTATCCTGGGTTACGTCGCCGCAAACACATCGCGCCATCTTGCGCTTGAGCAGTGCTGCAGCACAATAATAAAACAGGATTCACCGAGCAACATGAAACGGATTTATGATGGGGAACACCCGCCCATTGTGCTTGATATTGAAGCCTCCGGCTTTGGCAACGGCAGTTACCCCATCGAGGTGGGCTTTGCCGCTGACGCCCAGACCCGCTATTGCAGCCTGATCAAACCCTTTCCCAGCTGGACCCATTGGAGTGACTCCGCCGAGGCCGCCCACGGCATCAGTCGGGCGGAACTATTGCAACGGGGCCGCGATCCAAGGGAAGTGGCACTGGAACTGAACCGCCGGTTGCACGGCAAGCAGATCTACAGCGACGGCTGGGTGGTGGATCATCCCTGGCTGATGACGTTGTTCTTTGCCGTCAACATTGAGCCCACCTTCCAGCTTTCTCCCATCGAACTGATCATGACCGAGGACCAGTTCACCGTGTGGGATGAAGTCCACGATGAAGTGCTGGCCTGCAGTGACCAGCACCGTCATCGGGCCAGTGTGGACGCCTGGGTGATTCAGCAAACCTGGATTCGCAGCCATTACATGACTCAGTAAATTTTGCACCAAACTAAAGCAACAAGGTGCAACCGGCGTTAACTTGAAGCAGATAAAGGGTTCTGATGGCTCAGAAAAACCGGTTTTTCGGGATTTTCGCAGGTTTTGATCTTGGCATCACACTTGCTTTGATAAACACAGTGATTCCATTTCACACCCTCTTTACAGCCGACTCTTGCTGTACTTTGGGATCGCACACGTCGGGTTGGGGAACCCGGCGTGTGTTCGACCCGCACAACCATTTCCGCTTTGCCTCGTTCCGCACCCATGTGTATGATTCCGCTCACAATCATTTCAGTAAGCGTGCTCCGGGAAGGACATGACGGATTCCATCGACAGCATTGATCAGGAACGCCTGCGGCAACAGGATCACCAGGCCTTCGAAGCGCTGGTCAGCCAGTTGCATCGCCCCATGGTGTCCGTGGCCCGGGCCATCGTGGGGGACAGCCTGGCGGAGGAAGTCGTGCAGGAGGCCTGGGTGTCAGCCTATCGCAACCTGCCCAAATTCGAGGGCCGCTCCTCGGTCAAGACCTGGCTGTTCACCATCGTCAGCAACGAGGCCAAATCCCGCCTGCGCAAGGAAAAGCGCCTCGTGGCCCTGGAGGATTTCAACCCGGAAGGCAGCGGGGATTACCTGGGCCCGGATCGCTTTTATCGCTTTGGTGGCCACTGGAAAGTGCCGCCGCCGGACTGGCACCTGGATTCGCCGGACCAGCTGCTGGAAGAGAAACACCTGCAGAAATGCATTGATCACACAGTATCGATTCTGCCGCCTCAGCAGCGGGCCGTCTTCATCCTGCGGGACATCGAACAGCAGGCGCTGGCGGAAATCTGTAATATTCTTGAAGTCACCGAGTCCTATGTGAGGGTGCTGCTCCACCGCGCCCGCATGAAGCTAATGCAAGTAATTGATCGTTATCAGGAAACCGGCGAATGCTGAATTGCAGAGACGTGGCACACGAAGCCAGTGACTACCTCGACCAGAACCTCAGCTGGTGGCGACGTCTGCTGTTCCGGCTGCATTTGTTCGTCTGTGCGAAGTGCCGTAAATTCGTCGCCCACGTGCACATTACCCGGGATTTTCTGCGTCGGCGCGGCCCCTTGCGCGCCTCCGACCAGGAGATCGAACAGGTGATGCAGAACGTGAAACCATCAGCACCGGATCAGTCCTGACCCTCTTCCGTTTTACGGGCAGGTGCCGGGCGCCGGTTGGAGCGCTTGTCATCCCAATTCAATTGTTCCGGATCGTACCATTGGATGGCATCCAGCACTTTATGCTGAGTCGCCACCGACAGCGTCGCCCACAACTCCTCGAACTCCTCTAACCCGGCCTGACGCCGCCGCGCCACCTTGCTCCGCAAACGGGAGACAATGGTGGGCAAATTCAGGGCCTCACCCAGCTTACCGGGCACCGTATACACCTGCCCCAGATATTTACGCTTGTGAGTGCGCTGCTCCAACACCTGCTGCAGGGCCGCCGCCGCTGCCAGGGCAGTTTCCTCATCAAACTCCAATGGGATGCTCATGATCGCGTATCAGTCAGAAAATCGAACCCTAGAGCATAGCAAGTCGCCGATTCGATCTCCAGCGCGTCTATAGACGATTCCGCCTATAACAGATTCATCTCCCGGGCTTTGGCCACGGCTTCGGTACGGTTACTGACGTTTAACTTGGCGTAGACATTTTTGAGATGCCACTTGGTGGTGGTGAGGGAGATGTTGGCACGGGCCGCCACATCCTTGTTGCGCAGTCCGGACTGCAACAGGTTCAGCACTTCCTTCTCTTTGTCGGTGAGCGGCTCCACCACAAAGCGATGCATCTGCTGCTGGTCATCATGTTGCAGCAGATCCTGGAACATCAGGCGATACAACTCCGGCAGTGGCTGCAACACATTGCTCTGCACCGCCTGCATCAACAACGCGGCACTGCCCGGCGCCTCATCAAACACGGTGCGGTTGAAGCAGGCCAGGCCACCGTATTTGAGGCTGGCGCGCACTTCCTGCAGGGCCTCCTCCTGCCGCCCCTGATGCGCATAAATCACCGCCCGGTTCATGCGCCCCACCACCACCCGGGGTACGCAGCCGTATTGTTCAGCGGTGTGGATCAATTGATTCACCAGTCGCTCGGCGGCGTCAAATTTTTTCAGCATGGACAAAAAAATCACCCGGGAAATCCCCAGCCGGTCACGACCTTCATCGAATCCGCAATCCTCGCTCCAGTAGCCGGCTTTCTGTTTGGCTTCCAGTTGATACTCCTGCTGTACCCGGTAAATGGTTTCCAGATCGCCGTGGGTGCGGGCGTACAGCGTCCACTCCAGGCACAACTGGGTGTTGAAGCGTTCGTAATCCCCATGCACCAGCACGCGGGATAAATAATTCAGCAAGCGCCGGGCTTCCACATCGTTGCCGCGAATAAACGCCAGCCGGGCCAGCGCACAATAGCTGGCGGTAATCACTTCCGTGGCACAGGCACTGGACACCAGGGGCACCACTTCCCGCAGCAGCTTTTCCGCTTCCTCCAGACGATTCTGCTCATAACGGATCAAGGCAACCGGCGTCGCCAGATTCACCCACTCCAGGGTGTACGGCCGATCGCTGACAGAACGGAACGCCTCTTCCGCCAATTGCACTGCCACCATCATATTGCCCTGGGCCCGCTCCGCCAGCACCAGCACCTGATCGGCAAAACTGCGCAAAAAATTCTGGCCGGAGATGCGCAGAATGTCGCGGGCACGATGGGCCTCCGCCACGGCGGTGGCAAAATCCGCGTTCAACAGATGGTAGTACGCCCGCATGGGACTGTAGAACAGGCGCACATGGTGCTGCACATTTTTCTGGTTGGGCAGCCGGTAAATATCATTGTGGCGAAAATCCGTATCGCTGTGGAACAGCTCCAACACATTCAGCAGGAACGGCAACGAATCGTCGTGCGCATAGCGCCCCTGCATCTCTCCACGCCGGTTGAGTTCCTGCACCAGTTCGATGTAGTAGTTAGCCTGATTGAAACGCCGATAAAAAATCAGCGCTGTGATGAGCGGATACACCAGCTCACTCTGATTGATCATGCGTTCTTCCGGCAGCCGGTTGATCCACTCGATCAGGCGGGTGAATTCACCGCTTTTGATCCACTCGTCACTGCAACGGACGATGGCACTTTCCAACGCCTCGCCATCATTGATGTCGGCCAGCAACTGCAACGCCGGCTCCCATTCCCGTCGCTGCAAACGGGTGGACGCGGCGCGCCGGATCAGGGAATCCATTTCCTGCGGGAAATCCGCTTTCAAGCGGTGTAACAGGAACTCACGAAAAATGGAATGATAACGGTACACCTCCCCCTGCCCGTCCAGCGGGTGTAGAAAGACGTGATTTTCCAGCAGGTAGTCGATGCAGCGCTGGGCATCCCCAATCTGCAACACATCGTTGCACAGAGCCGCGTCCAGGGTTTCCAGGCAGGCGCTTTTGATAAGGAAATTACGAATGTGGTCCGGTTGCTGCTGCAACACCGAGTCGGCAAAGTACTGCAGCACCTCGGGGCTCTTGCTTTCCCGCGCCATGTGATCGGTCTGCCCGGAACAACCGCCCTTGAGGGACAGCGCCAACAGTTTGATACCGGCCACCCAACCCTCGGTCCAGTCCAGCAACGCACGCATGAAGGACGTGTCCCCGGTATCCAACCCCACCGAACAGAACCAGCTTTGCAGGGAATCCATATCCCATTTCAAGTCATTGGCGTCGATGCTGAGCAGGCTGTCCTCCAGTTTCAGTTTGCTCAACTGCAGCGGCGGATGATTGCGGGAGGCCACCACAAAATGGATGTGGGGCGGCAGACTGAAAATCACCTGGGACAACGTGTGGTGGATGTTCTCATCCTGGATTTGCTGGTAGTCATCGAGCACCACAAACAACGGCTCCTGCAGTCGCTCCAGCCCCAGCACCAGGGATTCCGTCACCGCCTCCACGGAAAAGGCCACGCGATCGTTGATCTGGTTCAGGTAATAGGCGTCGAAGTGCTTGCAGCTCTGCTTGATGGCCTTGATCAGGGCGGCAAAAAAGGGCGCCGGGGCATTGTGGGCAGGTTCCAGGTTCAGCACCGCAAAGCGGGACGATTGGCGCCCGGAGCGCAGCCACTGCCGCAGCAGCGTGGACTTGCCGGACCCGGCGGGGGCCAGCAACACGGTGAGGGGATAATCCTCGGCCCGGTTCACCAGGTCGATGAGCTGGGGCCGCACCAAATGATTACTGGCCAGGACACTGCGGCCCGCCGCGGTTGGTCCACTACCGTGCTGGGACATAGGCTGTACACCTTATCTGTTTCTGGTTTTATTCTAATTTATTGTTATTGTTCGATTTTTATATCAGTGCCTATTATACCCCGGCGCCAACGCCCGGCGTGACCGACCATTCCCCCTCCTATGGGGGGTTACCTGCGTAGCCGTTTCAGCCAATCTAGTACCGTCGGTCAGTGCTCTGTAGCAGGTACTATGGTACAACACGACTTCAGGTGCAAACCCCCGAATAATGACAAGAATGAGGAACACCACGATGACAATCCGATCTGGCCTGCTGGGACTGGCACCGGCGGCGCTACTGCTCTGCGCCTGCCAACCGGCCGGCGACTTTCCTGAATCCGATGGCATTTGCAGCTTCGACACCGTGCGCGAGAACGCACGGGCGGCCTCTGCGGCCAGCTTTCCCGCGCCGGTCATCACCCGCCTGGCGGTAAATGGCAGCCTGGTGTGGGAGGCCGGCAGCGGCTCCCCTGCCCCCAGCCTGCAACCGGGCGACGTGGTGACCCTCACCGGCACCGGACTGGGCAATGGTCCGGACACCGACTTTACCAAGATCATGCTGGGCAACACCCGCGTGCTGGAAACCGACCTGGTGATGTTCAAGCAGAAGCTGGATATCGCCAACCAGGTGAACTACGAAGTGGACGACCTGCTGGACAGCTGGCCCAAAGACATCCTGGCCTGGCAACCGGACCAGATCCAGTTCACGGTGCCGGATCACGTCAGTACAGGCCCATTGATTGTGCAGATCCAGAAGCGCACCGGCTATAACGAATCCCTCACCAACCCGGGGCAACCGTTCAACGTGATCGACGCCCTCACCAGCCGCATCACCGATGAGGATTTTGAGCACAATTGCGACGTGGTGTCCCAGCTCAGCCACAGCCAGGCCACCGCCCCCATCGAGGTGAGCATCGTCAACCCCGAGTTCCAGGCCCTGGTGAACTACGGCGAGGAGATCTTCTGGTCCTACGATTACAACATCGGGCTGGCCCACGCCATACGCAACCTGAACTGGAAGAAGATCTTCAACTACCAGACCAAAGACCCCATCACCCACGAAGTGGCAGACCCGGCCAAACTGTTCGGCGCCTACCCCACCCTGGCCGGTGAGGTGCCCAGTGCCGCCATCGACGACGTCTATTTTGACCCGTACCCACAGCCCAGTCCGATTCCGGGTTTTCTGACCATCGAACCCCAGCTCAAAAAAGGCAACACCACCGACTCCGGCTGGGCCGGCTACCGCTACGCCCAGGGCAGCCACCCGTATACCGGGCGTGGTTCGTGGATCGGGTTCAACTGCGCCTCCTGCCACGGTTACCGCATCAGCTACGAGAACACCCCCAACACCACGGTGACCAAGGTATTCCCGGGCCTGCCCAATCCGGAGTGGACCGTAAAATGGGCCATTCTGGGGGACAAGAACGCGGAAACCACCTCCACCTTTGACGGCATCGTCACCAGCGAGGAAGGCCCCAGCTGGGCCCCCGGCGCCGCCAAGATCGACAAAAGCATGCTGCTCTATTACCTGCCCCAGGGCACCGGTGAGCACAACATGATTCGGGTCAACGGCGAAGGCAGTCATACCGACAACGACTACCAGTTTTCACCCCACACCATCCCCAACGTGACCCACTACATGAGCATCCGCCGCTCCCTCTCCCACACCGAATCCTACGTGGGCTTCGAAGGCTCCTACATCCACGCGGAGGAACCGGACGGCGCCACCGGCAGCATGTATCGCTACCCCCTGCAGGCACTGACCGCCTACATGACGGTACTGGATCAGCACGACGACGACCTGCGCAACGTGGGCCTGTACCGCTGGCTCAAGTACAACGGCAAACTGGCGGAACAAACCGGCTCGGCAGACCTGGGGGAAGGCGAGTTCGTGCAGAACGGCTGGCAGTCGTACCCCGGCGTAGTGGCCGCGGTCAATCAGGGCAAGACCAGCTTTGACAGCGCCTGCGGCAGCTGCCACCAGGACAACCTGGGCGCCCACACCGACGAGAACATGCTGCCCCTGAACCAGGTGGGCCACTTCTTTGTGCCCTCCCTGTATCAGCAGGAAACACAGAGTATCCGGGTGGGCTTCCTGCGCAACATGTACTGGGTGCAGCACCGGGGCCTGCTCACCGACGGCCATGTGCGTAACCTGGAAGACCTGGTGCATCCGGATCGCTGTACCAGCGGCAGTGACCTCTACAACCAGTACTACACCCTGCATCCACCGGTGGTGCCGGCGCTGGGAGGCCCCGACTTCCCCGAGCCCTATCCCGCCACCAACCGCAAGGGGGACGTGTTCCGGGTGCCCAAATCCCAATCCACCAGCGCCGGGGATACCGCCGAGCAGCGCAACCGCTTTATCGAGCGCCACAAATACTTTGTGGAAGTCCCCTGGGACAGCGAGCACTACTACTGGGATTACCAGAAATTCCGCAGCGAATACGGCCCGGATGAAATGGGCACCCCCAGCCCCATCGGGATGCCCGCCTCGCCCCACCCCTGGTGCGCCGACTCCAGCGCCGAAGTGGACCGTCTGGTGCAGTATGTGCTAACCCTGTAAACCACGGGATATGGCATCCTGGCATTGAGGAAGGGGCCTGCGGGCCCCTTTTTCGCACCCAATCCTGCCGCGCCCATACCTTTGTACGGTGATGATTTGGACCAAATTCGGTTTAATTGATGTCATCGTAATAATAAGTGCGGGCGCACCACTGGGCCCCCAAGCCATTACGTGCCTGAGACGACACCCGCTGAATCAGGGACGAGCGATAAAAACGACAAAAACCAAAGCCCCATTTAGAAAGGTATAAACTCTATGATGCGCTATAAAACTGTTGCTGCTGCCATGCTGTTACCCTCCCTATTGCTGACCGGTTGCGGCGGGGAACAAGCTGAAACCCAACGCGCCACGTCCAATAGCGCCAACCTCACCGGGCTCTGGCGCTTGAACTTTGAAACCAGCCAGACCGGCCTGAACGCTGAAGCGGGCATCACCTACACCCTCACCGACAACGGGGACGAAGTGAACATGGTAGCCTGCGCCGAGCGTCAGGGCGTGACCCTGAGCCGGGACGGCAACACCCTGAGCGGCATGCCCGTGGGCGAAGCCACCGTGGCCACCAATGACAGCATCAACGCCAACGGCAGCCTGGGCGACAGCGCCGCTACCAAGATGTCCACCAAAGCCGTGTTCGACATGGGCTCCCTTGCCGTCAGCGGCGGCGATCTAGGCAGCATCGCCAGCTCCAACATCTGCATCCAGTCCGACAACGCCCGCATCCTGGGGCAAGCCACTCAGGAACGCATCTCGGCCACCACCATTCTGAACGGCAAGCCCCTGATTCTGGAAATCAGCCGCATGGGCAGCATCGGCAAAGGCACCTATGACGTGAACCGCGACATGGCCGAAGGCGGCATTCAGATCTTCATGAAATCCGATGCCCTCAAATCCCGCATCAATCGCTCCGAGATGAATCTGCGCAACGGCTCCATCACCATCACCGAAGATTCCAAAGTGTGGATGAAAGGCAACTTCAACGCAGAGATGCCCAACGGCCAATTGGTGGCAGGTAACTTTGAGTTTGAAAAGCCCTGATGGATAAATCGCGGCAGGCATAATCCCTGGCAATGAATCCCGGCCCTGGCGCCGGGATTTTTTTGGTGGGTTTGGTGCGGGCGACGAGAATCTTCAACCAATTTGAAACGCTAAGGCCCAAACGAACCGAGAAAAGCATTTAGCTCCGGGTTTTCACGTGGCATTACCTGTTTGTGAGTTGGCAGGGCCACCGTCTTAATCGCCGATTGAATGGTGCTGGGGTGCAGATGGTGGCGACGAATTTTATCGCTGCGGGGATCAGCGCTCAGCTTTTGGGAAGGAAACACGTACTGCCAGGCCCAGGCACCAGCAGCTTTAGGGTATTTTCTCTCCAAGGCATTCGGAAGATGAACCTCACCATAGCCAGCAGCAAGGTCCGTGTCGTGTAATTGCTTCACCATACTGAGATGCCGTTGCAGTGGTAGGATCAAGGCGGGATGCAAGGGAACCACACGATCTTTACTGCCTTTGCCCTGATGAATGTGCAAACGTGCATCATGGAAATCCAGATCCTTCACTCGAATCCGCAGCGCTTCACTCACGCGTAGCCCAACGCCGTACATGAGCGATGCCAACAGACGGTTGTGACCTTGCAGGTTATACAGCAAGGCTTTCATCTCGGGCCGATTCAACACAGCAGGTAATTTGCGTACGCGTTTCGCCCGACAGGCATCTAACCCCACTAACGGTTTATTCAGCACATGGCGATATAAAAAGATCAACGCATTAAAGGCCTGATTTTGCGTATTAACCGCCACATTGCGGCTCACCGCCAAATAGGAAAGGAAGCGTTCCACCTCCGACTCAGCCATCACTTTCGGGTGTTGATCATGATTAAACTTAATGTAGTAGCGAATCCAATAAATGTAGGTCTTTTCCGTTTGGTAGGCGTAGCCACGGACACGAAGCACCCTCTGCACCTCATTCAAAAATGGGGACTTGTACTGCATACGGCAATCCTCAAATAGCGCCACAAAGTGTAAATACATACAGTAGACAGGGGCTGCACAAAGAAAGACCATAAGTTGGATGTACCGGAACTTCCGGTATTTGCTTCCGGGATATACCGTGGGTTCCGTGATTTGGTGCTTGGATATCACGAAGGTTCCGGCATTTGCAGGCCTGGGTATCTCGAAAGGTTCAGCTTTTGCCAGATTAATTTATAACCTATACTGTTTAATAAGTTATTTAAAACAATTGGTTAGGGGATCGGGGCTTGGATATCTCGAAAGGTTCGGTTCACTAAGTTGTTATGCGATATCAGGTGTCAATCAAGAACACTAGATTGAAATTAAAATCAGGGAAGAAGCATGATTTCACACACGACGTTTGGAACTAATGATCTTGGAAGGGCGGAAGGATTTTTCGACAAATTGCTTCCGAGCCTTAATGGAAGGAAACACGTAAAAACCGATAGGGCTGTTTTTTACTCTTTTGGTGATGGGGCAGCAAAACTGGCAATTTCAGTACCATTTAATGGTGAGTTGGCGAGTGTAGGCAATGGTACAATGCTTGCGTTCACGGTTCCCAGCATTGAGGACGTTGAAAGGGTTCATGATCTTGCTTTATCTCTAGGCGCGATAAATGAAGGTGATCCTGGGCCAAGGTACGATGGACTATACTATGGTGCATATTTTAGGGATTTGGACTCAAATAAGTTTGCAGTTTTCCACCTGTTGCAAGATCCAAATGCATAACAATTGCATGCACAGGAAGCCAACTACGCGCCACCAATTGTGGTGCGCTTCGCGCACTTTACCACAATTGGCTCTGCTCCGTTGTCTCCTGTGATGCAGGCGTTAGCTTGTTTGAGATCCTGTAATCATGAAAGAAAAAGGGAGTGCAATATATCAATTATTTATGCTTGCGTTGTCAGTTTATGTATTGAGCGCATTAACCTTAGAGATGTTCATTGTTCAGGATGATGAGATCAAAAAGGTATTGCAGTATGTAGATCTTGCAATATGTATGTTTTTTCTATTTGATTTTTTTCTGAATCTGATTACTGCTGAGAGCAAGCTAAAGTATTTGAAATGGGGCTGGATCGACTTAATTTCATCAATTCCTGTTCTTGATTCACTCAGATGGGGACGCTTATCCAAAGTTATCCGAATAGTTCGATTTTTACGTTCCCTTCGTTCTATAAAAGCGATATATGAAAATGTGCAGAGTAGTAAGATTCAAAGCCTAAGCTTTGTGGTTCTATTGGTTACATTCCTATCGTATACAGTATGTGCAAGTTTAATCCTGCACTTCGAAAGAGAATCTAATGTAGGGTTAAATACAGCTGCTGAAGCTCTATGGTGGGCATTTCTTAATATCATGAATGCAAAGATAAGTATTGCAACGGCGGAGACACACGCCGGCCAACTAATGACCATCTTGCTTAATAAAATTGGGCTACTTTTGTTTGCATATTTCAATGGCATTATTATCGCGTGGTTGGTACAAAAGCGTATTGAAATAAAATCCAGTGCGGTTGGCAGCTAACAAATTGGTGCACGGGAACCAACTACGCTCCACAAACATGTGGTTCGCTACGCTCACTTTACCACATGTTTGTTCCACTACGTTGGTCCCGTGACCAAGGCGTTATAACTAGGGGGAGCTGATGAGAATTGATGAAGTAATTGAAAAATTCAAATCAGAATTTGGGGTGATAGCTGAGTGCTTTGAGGTTTTGCAGCTTTCAGTCGCGGAGGCAAATAGCACTGTAGATCCCAGGAGCAATCGCCCAGGTATCTACGTGTATTGGCATCCAGAGTATGAGGTTGTGTTGGTCGGTAAAAGTCAATCTAATTCAAAGAAGAGAGCGCTTCAGCATATTTCTGATAATTCTAGAAATGATGTCGTGGCTATGTCTGATTTGGCTGACGATCCAAATTTGAGATTGCTCCTATTTAACGTAAATGAAGATAAGTCTAAGCATTGGGTTTTGGCTTTGGAGGCATTTTTCGAATGGAATATAGAGCCAGTCATAAAAGCGTGGCGCATTGGTTAAGTTATAACAATTGCATGCACAGGAAGCCAACTACGCGCCACCAATTGTGGTGCACTTCGTGCACTTTACCACAATTGGTTCTGCTCCGTTGTCTCCTGTGATGCAGGCGTTAGCTTCCCGTGTTACCCACAATTAGTAGACATCCTTTATAGTTAGACCAACCCCTATGGAGATGTCGAAATGGCACGTAAGAAAACGCAAGCTTATACCGAAGAATTCCGCCGAGAAGCGGTCAACAGG
>NZ_RCHN01000028.1 GCF_003671495.1 Ketobacter sp.
TGCCCGATAGTCTGGTGTTAAGTTATGGCGACAGCAGCCTGTCGATCATGCCGGGGAGTGTGAAGACGGTGGGTAAGCCGCGGCATCACTTCGGGTTTAGTGCGAGTTTTGACGCGTTATGATGCTGATTTAATAGCCATTGTTCCAAGACTGACCGGGGCGTACGCATAACGCCCCGGTCAGTTTTTGCCCTCTAAAAACGCCTACCAACGCCGAAAAACTGTGAACCAATAGACTATTTGACTTAATTTACGTCGATTTATTTTACAGTTTTAGTTCCATTTAAAACTTAACTTATTGTTTTTTATGCCTAAATTATGTTTGGCTTGGATTTTGCGAGCGGTTTCAAGTCAAATGCTTTCATGGCTGTGCATTTTTTAGTCACCGAGCGCTTTGGCTTATTGGGGGATGGGCGTTATCAGTCGATTCGTACTGTTAGTTCCCAGCTCATAATCAAACACTTTTGGAGTTTTGCTATGAGAAAAGCTATTTTGCTGGCATTTGCCTTGAGCGCAGCATTGTTCTCATCCAGTTCCTTCGCTACCTATGGACATGGCGGCGGTCACGGCGGTGGTGGATACGGCGGCGGCGGATACGGTGGTAATTGTACTTGGGTATGGTACGGGTTCATTCCCGTGAAAAAGTGCTCCAAGCCTGATCCAACCCCGACCCCAGATCCGGGCCCCACAGCCGTACCTGAAATCGACGGTGCCGGCGCGGGTATTGCCTTCGCACTGGTAGGTGGTTTGGTTCTCGCGTATCGCGAGCGTCAACTGTCCAAGAAGTCGAAGTCCAAGTAAGCTTCTGAAACAAAGATCAACCCCATGGCCAGTGTCATGGGGTTAATCTTTTTGATCCGCTGATGTTCTGGGCTTGCCTGGAGATTTGATTCCCCATGATGATCCATTCAGACCTGAAGTTGTCGTTGCGGTCGGTGTTGATATGCAACCTGGTTGCGGTGGTGGCCATCCTGCTGGGGGAAAAGTTTGCCATCGGCGCCCACGTTTATGGGGCGGTCAAACAAGCGGACCCTTCCTTTCTTTCTGATCTGCTGTTCAATCATGGCAAAAGCCTGTCCAGAACTCTGTTCCTCTCGCTGGTTGTCTTTGCGATTCTGATCCAGGGGCAGCTGAAGGATTACCGCAAACTCTATTTAAACCATTACAGCGTCTCCCAATTCTATTTTATGCCGTTGCAGTTGCTCTGCTTTGGTCTGTTTTATCTGCTCACCCACAAAGCCTTTCCTATCGGTTCGCCGCAGCCGGTGTATCAGGTGTTATGGCTGGCCGCCGGGGTGGCACTGGTGACCTTCACGGCGCTATCGGTCGCAAGCCGATCCTTTTGGGCGCTGGTATTCCGCCAACATAAGTGGCATCTGCTGAGTGCACTGGCCATCAGTTATGGCGTGTGGTGGCTGGGTGTTTCCACGCAGAGTTTATGGTCCTATCTGAGCGACATTACCTTTTCTTGCGTTGCCTTCATGCTCAGTCTTTTCAGCGATGGCATTCACCTGGATTTCGGCAAGCGGGTCATCGGCCTGAACGGTTTTCTGGTAAGCGTGGATACGCAATGCTCAGGCTATGAGGGCATCGGCCTGGTGATCTCGTTTATCTCTATCTTCTTGTACAGCTTTCGCAACGAATTCAGGTTCCCGCGGTCTTTGTGGCTGTTCCCCATTGGCATCGCCACCATCTGGCTGTTCAATCTGTTGCGCATTGTGGTGTTGATTTTCATCGGCAGCTATTGGTCGGAAGAGGTGGCAGTGTGGGGATTTCATTCCCAGGCCGGTTGGATTGCGTTTATTCTGACGTCGCTGGGCATCATGATGCTGGCTCACAACAGTCGGTTCTTTTCCAAGTCCCAGGCAAAGCCATCCCTCACGCACAAGCAGCCGATGGGCCTGCCACTGGCCACCCTGATACCGTTGCTGGCGTTGTTGGCCATGACCTTCCTCACTCAGGCATTATCCGGGCAGTTCGATTGGTTATACCCGTTGCGAGTGGTTGTGGTGGGCGCGGCGGTGCTGTATTGCATGAAGCATCTGGATTTCTTCCCAATGCAATGGAGCTATGTTTCGGTGCTGGCCGGTGCGGTGGTGACCGTGCTTTGGATCTGGATGGTGCCAACGGATACCGAGGCAGACCAGTTGATCGGCAGCACCCTGGCGGAATCCAGCGGCTCATTGGCCCTGTTCTGGCTGGTATGCCGCTTTATCGGCACCGTGATCACCGTGCCCATCGCCGAGGAACTGGGCTTTAGGGGTTATCTGCTCTGTAAGCTGGCCGGCAAAGAAGTGGTCACCCGGGGCAACATTGAATTCTCCATCGTTGCAGTTGTGGCCAGCTCCCTGGCGTTTGGCCTGCTGCACGGCGCCTGGCTGGCAGGCACTGTAGCGGGTTTGATTTATGCGTTCGTGCGATACAAAAGCACGCATGTTCTGGATGCGATCATCGCCCACGGCACCACCAACATGCTGTTGTTCATCTATGCGTTCTACAGTGGGCAGTGGTCATTGTTGTGATCAGCGTTCACCGTTCATTCAGTACCGTGCCGCTTCCCTCAGTTTTTTGATATCCCGCAGCGGTGGCTCCCCAAACAACCGCGCGTATTCCCGATTAAATTGCGAGACGCTTTCATACCCCACCTGTAATCCGGACGTGCTGGCGTCCAGACCTTCGTTCAACATCAACAGTCGTGCCTCTTGCAACCGCAGGTGCTTTATGTATTGCAACGGGCTGATGCCAGCGATGGTTTTGAAATGCTGGCGAAAGGTGGTGGGGCTCATGTGGGCTTGATCTGCCAGTGATTCGATGCTGATGGATTCCATATAGTGCTGTTTCAGCCACGCAATGCAATTGGCGATCTGGCGACTGGGTGTGCCCATGGCATTCAGCTGCAAAAAGTGGAGGCCGTGGGGGCTCACCAGCAAGCGGGCGATGATTTCTTGAATAACCAGTGGCGTCACCGTCGCCAGCAGCGCGGGCTCATCCAGCAAGCCAAGCAATCGATCCAATGCGTTCAGCATTGCCGCGTCCAGAGTGCTTTTCGACAAGGCTCGGTATTGGGTATCCCGTGTGGCGCGGGCCGGTGTTATGCCGGAGGCCACCTGCATAACCAGTTGTGGATTAAGTTGCAGCATGATGCCAAGATAGGGTTCAGTCGGGCTCGCCTGCATCACGCGGGAAACCACCGGCATGTCCACCGAGGCCAGGAGGGCTTCCCCACCACCATAGTTGTACACATCCTGACCTGCAGTCACTTGCTTCTGCCCGGCAATGGTCACAGCAAGCCCAAGATCGTAGATGCAGGGGATGTCGTCGGTGATATGGTTTCTGCGATGCACAGAAAGAGCAGGTATATCAGTGGCATAGTCACCGTCGGTTAGGGCAATTTTTAGCAGGCGCTTGCTGATGGCATCCAAGAGCTGTTTATTTGCCTCTTGCCGGGATTCACCATTGCCTTTTGTATTGTTTTTACTGATTTTTTCTTCAATTTTTTGCATAACCGTGCACCTTTTCTAGCAGGTTACAGTTTACCCACTTCCATCCTGAAAGATAGACACAAAAACGCAGTATCGTTGAAACAGGCAAAAGTTGGGGTGCAATGGGCAAGAACCCCTCCGCTGTTTTTCGCACACTGTATCTCAACGGGCACACAACCACAGACGCCCATTCATCCGATAACGCGAAAGCATCGTACCCAGGAGAACACCATGAACCCAGGAAACAGCACCATGAAGACTGTGAGCTTGCCCAATACCAACGGATTGAACATCACCATCGCGGCCGTCATCAGTTTTCCCGCAGGGTTCGATGAGGACAAGCAGTATCCGGCCATCGTGGTTTCCCATCCCGGTGGTGGCGTAAAGGAACAGACCGCCGGCACCTATGCCCGTAAATTGGCAGAGCAGGGGTTTATCAGCATTGCCTATGATGCCTCGTTCCAGGGTGAGAGCACCGGCGAGCCGCGACAGCTTGAGAATCCTCACATCCGTACCGAAGACGTCAGCGCGGTGATCGATTATCTGACTACCCTGCCTTATGTGGACAACAGCCGCATCGGTGCCATGGGCATCTGTGCCGGTGCGGGCTACACCGCCAACGCCGCCATCAATGACCGCCGCATTAAAGCGGTTGGCACCGTGAGCATGGTGAACATCGGGCAGATGTTCCGCAACGGTTGGGACAACTCGATTGCCGACAGCGATGCGATTCCCTTTATTCAGGCCGGATCAGATGCGCGCACCTCCGACGCAAGCGGTGCTGAAATTGCGACTATGCCCATGGCACCGTTGAAAGAGGAAGACGCACCCAACGAGGAATTGCGCCAGGCCTGGGAGTATTACCACACCAAGCGGGCAGAGTATTGCACCGCACCGGGTTTTGCTACCGCCCGCAGCTTGAACCAGATTATCACCTACGATGCCTTCCACAAAGCGGAAGCGTTTCTGACCCAACCATTAATGATGGTGGTTGGCAGCGCAGCCGGTAGCAAATGGATGAGCGACGACTTGATGGAGCGAGCTGCCAGCAACGACAAGCACCTGCATATTGTGGACGGTGCCAATCATATGAACCTGTACGATGGCGAAGCGGAAATTGCCGAAGCCATCAGCGTGCTTGCGCCCTTCTTTGAGCAGAAGTTATGAGAGATACTTTAAGAGTCATTGAGAGAATAGAAACCTGGTGAGCACCATGGAAAAAGTAACGTTTCGCAATACCGATATGGCGTGGGATATGTCCGCTTTGATTTTATTCCCACCCAACTTTGATGACGCAAAGCAGTATCCCACCATTGTCAGCGTGCATCCGTTCGGCAGCTGTAAAGAACAGACTTCCAGCGCCGTATTTGGCAAGGCACTGGCCGAGGCAGGGTTCGTGGTAATCGCCTATGATGCCAGTTTTCAGGGTGAATCCGGTGGTACACCGCGCTACGTGGAAGATCCCACTCAGCGGGTGGAAGACATCAGTCGGGTGATCGACTATGCGGTAACCCTGCCTTTTGTGGATGCCGAGCGCATCGGCGGTATTGGTATCTGTGGTGGCGGCGGTTATGTGATAAATGCAGCGCTCACCGAAAAAAGGATCAAAGCCGTTGTCGGGATAACGCCAGTGAATGTGGGCCGTCTGTTTCGAGAAGGCTTCAGCCAACATGACCCGCTGGGCGCATTACACGCCATGGCCGCACAACGTACCCTGGAAGCACGGGGTGGCGAGTTGCAGGTCAACGAGTTGTTACCACCCAGCCCGGAGTTTGCCCGGGAGAACGGCCTTACCGAACGGGATGTGTTTGAAGCAACGGACTATTACAAAACAGCTAGAGGGCAACAACCCGGTGGTGCTACCCGGATGCTGTTTTCTCATGCACAGAAAACACTGTCCTGGGACGCCTTTGCCTTCTCTGAGATTTTGTTGACGCAGCCGGTCATGTCAGTGGTGGGGCAGAAAGTCGGCGCATTTGGTGCCTATCGCGACGGTTTGGAAATTTTTGGCCGTGCGACGGCTTCCAAAGATCGGCAGTTGGTTGAACTTGCAGAGTGGTCTCATTACGACTTGTATGACCGTGCAGAACCGGTGGGCCTGGCGATGGAACGGATTGTGCCTTTTTTTAACAACCACCTGACCTAGGTGGCTGCGTTCTCGATTCCGCCTATGTGATCCAACCCCATAGATCTGAGCATTAAACCACCACATTCTGCTGGAAGCATTCCACCGGCCATTAAGCTGTTAACGAATAAAGGTTCATTTTGGTTAATATTCACTATTTCTAGGCAGTGTCTCCACCAAATAATATAGGGCTCAATATTCACGCGCATTCAGATGACCTTGCTGTATTGCGTCGAATGCAATTCTCGCCCGGGGAGAATGCCACGTGCACCGATCATCGAACATTTCAATGATGATGCTGGCCGTCATGGTTTACGCTTTGTCTGCATGCGGCGGCGGTGGCTCCGGTTCCAGCGCAGACCGAAACGCCAATCAAATCGCCATCAACGGGCAGGTGGCCATTGCCCGCAGCGACAGCACTTTCTATTCCATGGAAGGCGCGGATTTCGCAATCTATGGCCTGGATAAGGATCTGGTGCTGCGCGGCAAGCAGCAGGTGGCGCTGGGTAACGGCAAAGTGGAACAGGATGGCACACTGAGGTTGGCGGTTCCCTCCAGTGCCGTTCGTGACAGTCGCCTGTATGTAGTGGAAATTACCTGCCCCCCCACACCACCCGCGACAACCTGCGCAGTAGAAGCCCCGATTCACGTCATGCTGAGTGGTCGTCAGCTGCAGCAAGGCAACTGGACGGCATCAGCGCTGACCGAAATTGTGTATCAGAACCTGGCGTATTACGTTGCGGCTGAATATTCCGCTGACCAGCTGGCGAATATTATGAACAGTATGGCCAGCTGGCTATTCAATCAGTCCCCGTCGAAGCGCATCACCTATCAGGATCTGTTGCGATGGCACCCCGACCGATCTGCAGAGTATCCTCCTACAGCCCGCTCTCTGCTGCTGGAGCAAGTATTGGATAATCTGATCTCGGGTTTTGATGTCAAAGAAAATCGACGTTTGTCTGTGCAGTATATTCAACCGATGGTTGCCAGCGCTGACCCTGGTGGGTGGTTCTTTGATATTGAAATTCAGGATCACCTTGCCTTCATCGCTGACACCCGCTTCGGTCTTAGGGTGTATGACATCAGCCAGTCCGAAGAACTGCAAGAAATTGGGTCACTGAGCATGAATAGCACCGGTAGGGATATAGCCCTATATGGTGACTACGCCTTCGTTTCAGCAAGAGACCGGCTTCACATCGTGGATATCACAGTCCCTCAGGCACCCAGGATTTTGAATACCCTAAAACTTACGGATGTGCATTCTATCTCGATCACCGGGCAAAACCTTATTGTCAGCGACGGTGTAAACGGCGTTCTTATTTACAGCATCATCAATCCAGATAACCCATTCATTTTCAGAAGTTATCCAGCATCACTCGAGGCGCACAAAGCGGTCCTGGACGGCAATATTCTCTATGCGTTATTCATCAATACCGAAATACCCTCCCCAGAAAGCAAACCCGACAAATTACTGGTGGTCGACATCAGCCAGTCAGATAGCAATGACATATATTTTGGCGACATTGACGGACGACATCTCACATTACTACCGGAACATCTTTACGTCACCTCGCCAAGAGGTATTACTGTCTTTGATCGGTCCAGGCCAGATACTTTGGTGCAGGTTGGACATTTGGAACTTGATTTCGCCATCACGAATGCTGTACTGGGGGATGATGAGATCTATCTGTTGCAACACGGCGGGGACATTCAGGTGGTTGATATCAAACAACTGGCTAACCCGTCGCTCCTCACCCGCATTTCAACCCCCACTTTGACCTACAGCGCAGCCATTAAAGAACAACGCTTGTTTGTCGCCGCTGGGCCGTCGGGGTTGCTTTCGATGGAACTGGATAAGCTGGCTGATCCTATTAGCCGGCCGATAATTTCAGAAAATCGCTTCGTTCGCAGCACTTGGGCGAATAACGACAGGTTATTTTCCCATGAATTGGATTACGGCATTGAGGTCCTGGATATTAGCCGCCCATCGACACCAAAGCATTCGGCGAAATATGAAGATCCAGAGCGGCACATCAGTGGCATCACGCCGCATAATGGTATTGCTTACCTCACTTTGTATGGCAATGGGGTTCAGGCTTTGGATTTTAGTGATCCAACAGCACCAACCCTACTGGCTGAATACGATGTTGGGGCACAGGCTTACTCTATTCTAATAGATGGAAACGTCGCCTATATCGACTTCGAGGATCAAGGCCTGCACGTTGTGGACATCAGCGATCCTGCCCAAATGATGACAATAGGCCGGATGGAATCCATAGGGCAAATTCTTCGCTCAACAAAAATCGGCGACTATCTCTACTCCGCATTGGGCCCAGGCGGGCTGGCTATTATCGACGTGAATAACCCTACTGATCCGCAGTTGATTGCGGTGACGGATGACCTTGGGCAGGTTCTAAGTGTCGCCCGCCTGGGTGACTTCGCTTATGTCGCTACCCGAGACTCGGGCATCCATGTACTGGATGTAAGCAGCCCCGCAGAACCCAGCTTGGCAACCACCATTGATCTGGAAGATCCGGCCTATCATATTATCTTTAATGGCCGCTATGCCTATATCGCGAATCACAGCTCTGGAGTCACTGTAATGGATGTATCCACGCCATCCGCGCCTGAAATTCTTGGCACGGCTCCCACTTCGAGCTATGCACTTCACCTGACTGCCCACGGCAACAACCTCTATGTTTCCACCAGCCGCGGTGTAGAAAGACTGTCACTTATCAAACAGTAGACGTTATGACGATGCATCCGATTACCAAGCCAAGCACACTCTCTCTCATACTGCCGGTGTTCCTGTTACTGTTGCCGGCAAGCACCTGGGCCAGCGAGGTCGGCGCCGGCTTTTCGCTGGCGGTGCAATACAAACAACTGGAAATGGAGCAGCGGTTTACGGGCTTGAACCTGCTCAGCAACAGCAACGCCAACGACGGCGATTTGAAGGCCACCCTGCCGGTGGCGACGGTGCAGGGGATTCTGTTCTACAAACAATTCTATTCGGTACTCAAGGTGGAAAACACGCTTTCGGAGAGCAGCGTCGATTCCAGCATTCCCTTCACCACCGAGGGGACCTCGTTGTCCACCGATGTGCTCCGCAATGACATCAGCCTGGTGCTGGGGTATAACTTCAACGATACCTTCTCGGTGTTTACCGGCTACATGCAGGGGCTCACTGAACTCACACCCGACGCCTGCCGGGATGTAACCTGTACCAATGCGGCCTCGGTCATGCTGCAGGATGACGATCAGGAATATAAGCAGCGCTACGAAGAGAAAGGTTTCTTTGTGGGTGTGGGTGCCGGATGGCGGGTTGGTCCCGGTAAGGTGTCCGCCAGTTTGGCCTATGCCTATATGGATGGCGAGTATTCGGATAACTACCACGATGCGTTCGGGTCTTCGGAATTTGATTATGAAGGCAAGAGCAAGGGCACCAGTACCTCTTTGGCGTGGACCGCCCCCTTGAATGAGTACTTGTTCTATTTTGTAGATGGCCGAGCACAGTTCTACAGCATGGACGCGAAAGACACCACTGGATTGCCTTCGTTCGAGGGCTCCGAGGTTGCAACGGATGAAACCATTCTTGGTCTCAGTGCCGGCTTACAGTTTATTTTTTAGAAGGAACCGAAAGTCCGAACTTTGGGTTGGGCCGGCGTCTCTTCTAGTGGGGCCGGTTCCGGTTCTGATACCGGTGCAGGCGCAGGTTCAGGCAGCGCTTCAGCAACCGTTTCAGCGGCAGTCTCGGGAATGGGTTCAACGGCTGTTTCAGGAACAGAGTAAGATTCAGGATTGGGTTTGGATTGCACTTCCTGAGACGCCTGTTGATGCTGCTGGACCGGATTGCTTTCTACCTGCGGCGTAATCGGCTCCGCCAGCGGGCGGGCAGCAGCAATTTCGTCTTCGTCACTGGGTTTGATGTCCAACGCTGGCAATTGCTGGTAGAGATCCCCCAACCGTTTTTGCGTATCCCAATCGTCCAGATCGGCGTCGGGAACAACGACTTCGAACACGTCCGGCAGAGCCGTCAACGTTGTGGCAGGCTCCGGTTTTGCCGTAGTGAGTTCGATCACCGTGGGTGTAGTGTCATGCTTTCTGTCGCTTAGGTTGGAGGGCGTTTGAATCGAGACTCGAGTGTCATTCGCCCACCAGATCCCGCCCCCTATCAACATGATTAAAAGCAAGATCAGCAACCTCGAGCCTGAGCGCCGCTTGGCTGACTCCGGCGGCACCTCAGCACCGGTTCTGTCTTCCGCATTGGGATGGATTAACGCTGAATTCACCAACGTGGTGTTTTTATGGAACGAATGGTTGGCAGCCTGGTTGGGGGCGCCCGGCATGGTCAGGGTGGCCTCGTGCTGTTCCCCTGCAGGGTATTGCAGCAACTCCTCCGACAGGGTTTTCTCTAACGCATTCAGTGCCGCTTTCAATTCGTTGCCCCGGGCAAACCGGTTAGCCGGGTTCTTGTCCAGCAGTTTATTCAGGATCGGCTGGAACGCCTGCAACGCCTGTGGTAGATCCGGCGGCGGGCTGTTGAGATGGGCGTACACAAACAACTGAAAGGCTTCCAGGGGGTTACGCTGCTCGAACTCAAACGGGCGCCGTCCGGTGAGCATTTCATACAACACCACACCCAGGCTGTACAGATCACTGCGGGCATCCACCTTGCCTGCATTGGGATTGGCCTGCTCGGGGCTTAAATAGGCGCCGGTTCCCACTAACATACCACTGCTGGAAATCACCGTCGTCGAGCTGCTTTTTTTGGCAATGCCAAAGTCGAGAATGCAGGGTGAGCCATCTTCCCGGAACAGGATATTGTCCGGCTTGATGTCGCGGTGGACGTAACCCTTTTCGCCAGCGAAATCCAAACCCGAAGCCACCTGCCGCACAATATCGATCACCCGCCGCAGGTTCAAGTGCCCCTGTCGGATGTGCGTCTTCAGGTCGCCGCCTTTCATATACTCCATGACAATATAGGCATTACCTTCGGCGTTGCCCCAGTCAAACACGGGCACGATGTTGGGATGCGAGAGTTCCGCCAAGCGGGTGGCTTCATCCAGAAAACGATTGGCCCAAAGGGAGTCCGATTGCAGGTGTGTGGCCAGAATCTTGATCGCCACTTCCCGGCCAGTGCGGGTTTGCCGCGCCAGGTATACCGACGCCATTCCACCTTCGCCGAGCTTGTCCAGCATTTCAAACTGGGGGATACGGGGAAAATCCGCGGAAGTCGCAGGCGCAGGTGTGCGCTTCCTGCGTAACGACAGGCGGGAAAAGATCGAGCCACTGAAGAGATCGCTTTTTTCTTTTATAGTCATGGTGTGATTATAGAGTCTTCATGGCTATAAAATAAGCGGATGTTTGTGATCAAAAAGCAGGCAACCCTGGTCGGTATTGCCTGCAGAGGCTCAGGGTAGATGAATACCAAAACTTCCGGTGTAGCTTTCCATGTCCTGACCCACAAAGCTGAAACGGCCTTCCAAGTAATTCGGCTCAACAGCAGTGATTTCGATGGTAGCTGCATCCGGAGCGAGGATATTAGAGCCGACGGCATCCCAAAAACCCGTTGCTCCAGAGTACACGTTCACATCAATTATCTGGTTGTTATCGTTGTATTCTTCGTACTCATATTCACCGACTTGAAGAACCCCAATGAACCGAATTGAAAAACTCAGGTAATGGTCCAGATAGGGCACCAATAGTTCCACGGTCTGAGTGATTCCCAGTGTGCTCGTTACATGCCAGTAGCACACATTATCGCTTTCACTCACGTTGACGTTAGTCCCGGAAATGGTCAGATGTCCATCGTCTACCAGGGTTTCAGTACCCAATCGCTGCAGCTTTTCTTGTTTTTTGAATATAAAGCCCGGGCGGTACTCATCCGTGTACTCTGATCTCCGCAATAAGGTGTTTTCATCCTGCATTTTGTATCCATCTTCGTAGACACTCATGTAGAAATGCTCAAGGGTCTTCACGCCGTATCCTGCGTAGCCTCCCAATTCCCAACACCTCTCAGCTTTGACACCGTTGGGTGTGTCTTCCAATACGTATTTGAATTTAACGTAGGTAGTGGACAGATATTCTCCGGTTTCCTCTTTATACATCTCGGTTGTATCGGTGTTAAGCCAGGTCCCGGTGAGATCCACATCAGAAACCGCAACAAATTCTTCCTCTTCGGGCCCATCGTCATCAGAAGAGGACTTATCGGAACCACCACAACCAAATAAAAAAAGAGCTGCATTTATAAAAACGAAAAGCCTGAAATATTTCAACATCATCGAATGACCAAACCCAGTTCACTCACAGACACACGACGCATCAAACGTCACTAATTACGATCAATTATTAATCGGTCGCTTAGCTTAGAGATAATTCTTGCCTAGATCAATGGCCGCGAGCGACAGCTGCGCCCGAATCATCGAACAGATAACACTTGTGGGGCTCCATCTTCAGCACCACTGGCTGACCGGTCTCCCACACCACGTCTCCATTGGCTCTGAATACCAATGGCTCAACCGGGGCGTCGGTTTTCAGATTCAGATGGACATAAGCCTCTGACCCCAAATGCTCAACAGCCACCACAGTTCCTTCCACATTGGCAGGAGGTTCGTTGTTTCCATTGGCCGACGCACGGGTAACGGACAGGTGTTCTGGTCTCACGCCCAGCGTGACGGGCGCGCCGGAACCTAATGCTGATGCTTCACCCACCTCCACCGGGATCGGATTCCCTGCACCAATATCCACCTGCACCTGCTTGCCGTTGCTGGCCACCACCTTCCCCGCAATGAAGTTCATCTTCGGCGACCCAATAAATCCCGCCACAAACAGGTTGGCCGGGTGATGATACAACTCCAGGGGCGTGCCGACCTGTTCCACCTTTCCGCCGTTCAACACCACAATGCGATCTGCCAGAGTCATGGCTTCCACCTGGTCATGGGTAACGTAAATCATGGTGGTACCCAACTCACGGTGCAGCCGTTTCAGCTCCAGCCGCATCTGCACTCTTAACGCTGCATCCAGGTTGGAGAGGGGTTCATCAAACAAGAACACCCGGGGTTTGCGCACAATGGCACGGCCGATGGCCACCCGCTGCCGTTGCCCTCCGGACAGCGCCTTGGGTTTGCGCTGTAGTAGATGTTCGATCTGCAGGATGCGTGCGGATTCCTGTACCCGTTGTTGGATGGTGGTGCTGTCGGTTTTTTTCAGTTTGAGGCCAAAGGCCATGTTGTCGTACACGCTCATGTGAGGATAGAGCGCATAGGACTGGAACACCATGGCCACGCCGCGCTCGCTGGGTTCCAGCGCCGTGACATCCTGTTGATCGAACTGGATGCTGCCGGCGCTGACGTCTTCGAGGCCCGCGATCAGCCGCAGCAGCGTGGATTTGCCACAGCCGGAGGGCCCCACAAACACCGCAAACTCACCGTCGTTGATGGCCAGGTTCACCTGTCGGATCACCTCGGTTTTGCCAAAGCGTTTCGCAACCGTCTGCATGGAAATGGCCGCCATGGTTTATGTTCTCCTCATCCTTTCACCGCGCCGGCGGTCAATCCCGACACGATTCGACGTTGAAACACCAGCACCAGAATAATCAGCGGCACCGTCACAATCACCGAAGCCGCCATAATGTTGCCCCAGGGCAATTCATGGGCGCTGGCGCCGGAGGTCAAGGCAATGGCCACCGGCACCGTACGCATTTCGCTGGACAGCGTAAAGGTCAGCGCAAATAAAAATTCGTTCCAGGCGGCAATGAACGCCAGCAATCCGGTGGTGACCAGCGCCGGCCCCATCAGCGGCAGAAACACCTGGGTAACGATGGTAAAGGGCGTGGCACCGTCGACGATGGCGGCTTCTTCCAGTTCTTTCGGCAACTCACGCATGAAGGTGGTGAGCACCCACACGGTAAACGGCAAGGTGAAAATCAGGTACGAGAACGACAGCGCCAACAGATTGTTGTACAGGCCCAGTGAATTGATCAGCTCGAACATACCCGACAGCACCGCGATCTGCGGGAACATGGAAACCCCCAGGATCACAAACAGCAACAACATGCGCCCCCGAAACTGAATGCGGCCAATGGCATAGGCCGCCGCCAAAGCCAGCACCAGCGACAACGCCACCGTGGACACCGCCACGAATAGCGAGTTCAGGATGTTGCGGCCAAACGGCTGTTCCTGGAACACCGACACATAGTTCTGCCAATAGGGTTGCGAGATCCAGTATTCCACTTCAAACAGTGCCGAGCCGGTTTTGAGGGACGACACAATGGCCCAGTAAAACGGGAACACCGTGTACATGCCAATGACCACTAACAGCAGATAGAAGGCGATGCGTACGATAATCTTTTTCATCCGCTTAACGTTCATATCAGTTCTCGCGCCCCACCCGTGCCGCCATCAGATACACCACGGTGAACAAGGCAATGATGGCAAAAATCAACGTGGCGGCGGCGGAACCAAAGCCCAGGCCACCGAAATCAATCAATTGCTGCCGAGCGTACACGGACATGGACATGGTGCTGCGATTGTTGCCGCTCATCACGTACACCAGATCGAACACCCGCAATGCATCCAACAGGCGGAAGATAATGGCCACCGTCAACGCCGGCTTCAATAACGGCAGGGTGACTTTAAAGAACACCTTGAGCGGATGCACGCCATCCACCCGGGCGGATTCATAACACTCCCTGGGCAGCATCTGTAACCCCGCCAGCAGCAACAGTGCCATGAACGGCGTGGTCTTCCACACATCCACCAGAATGATGGACAGCAACGCGGTATCCGGGGAGGCGGTCCAGGCGATGGGCGCCTGGATCAGGCCCACATCCAGCAGCAGGTGGTTGATCACCCCGAACACATCATTGAACATCCAGTTCCACATCTGCGCCGACACCACCGTGGGAATGGCCCAGGGAATCAGGATCGCCGCACGCAAGCCACCACGGCCACGAAACTGCGCATTCAAGGCCAACGCGATGATCAATCCCAGCACGGTTTCCAACAATACCGAGCTCAGCGCAAACACCACCGTGTTCCACACCGCTGACCACCAGTACGGGTCCTGCAGCAGAAACGCAAAGTTATCCAAGCCCACAAATTGCGCCGACTCCGGATCAATCAAACTGGCGTCGGTAAAACCATAGGCCATGGTTTTCAGCAACGGCCAGCCTGCCACCAGGGCCAGCACCAACACCACTGGCGCCAGGAAGATCCAGGCCCAGCGCACCCGTTTTTTGTGCAGATGGCTTTTCTGATGAAGAGAGGTCACCACTGTTCCCCCCGCGATAGCCGGACCAGTTTTTGGTGCAGTGCGTTCAGTGCCGGGGCAGCTTGCAGCTTGCCGCTCAGAATATCGTGCACGGCGTAATAGAACTCCGCGCTCACCCGGGCGTACTGGCTACCGGTCACCCTGGAGGGCCGGGCCACCGCGTGTTCAAAACTGCGATACAGGGTGCCGAAAAACGGCACCGCCTCCAGCACGTCTTCATCCTGATACAGGGCGCGAATGGTAGGGTTGTAGGAGGCCGCAATGGCGCGCCGCTTTTGCTCCTCATAACTGGTGAGGTAACGCACCAGATCCGCCGCCAGCGCCGGGTGTTTGGAATAACGGGACACCGCCAACTGCCAGCCCCCCAGGGTGCCACTGTGATGGCCCTGTACTTCGCCCCTGGGCAGCGCGCTCACCCCAATCTTGCCTTTGATGGGGCTGTCCGCTGCATTCCCCAACGACCAGGCATAAGGCCAGTTACGCATAAACACGGCGTTGCCGGACTGGAACACACCGCGGCTGGCTTCCTCGTCGTAATTGAGCACACCCTGCGGGGCAATGTCGCCGATCCAGCTGGCAGCCAAGTCCAACGCAGCAACCGCCTGTGGATTATCAATAGTGACCCGGCCTGCGCTGTCCACCACCGTGCCACCGCCAAAGCTGTCGATCCATTCCAGGGCATCGCAGGTGAGCCCTTCATAGCCCTTGGCCTGAAACACAAACCCCTGCATCCGGCTGTTGCCCGCTGCGCGCTCCGCCTGTTGAATCCTGCGGGCCGTGGCCGTGAGCTGCTGCCAGGTCTCAGGCGGTGATTCACCGTATTTCTGCAGCAGGTCTGCGCGGTAATAGAGCACTCCGGCATCGGTATACCAGGGCATGGCCACCAGCGCGCCATCGATGGTGTTGTTGTGAATCATGCTGGCAAAGTACTGGTCGGTGATGTCGGGCCCGATATAGCGGGAGAGATCCACCAGATGGGGTGCAAACGTGCCGGGCCACACCACATCAATCTGAAAAACATCAATATCCGGGGAATGGGAGGCCAGAATCTGTTGATATAAGGCAAAGCGCTCGGTGGAGGAGTTGGGTGTGGCCACCACGGTCACCGCGGTACCGGTGCTGCGGGACCAGGCCGCCACCCCTTCCTGGCACAGGGTGAGCTGTATCCCCAGTGCACCGCAGGAGATCGCCAGCTGGGCCGGCTGGGCGGCCAATGCTCCGCAAACCCCCAAAAAAGCCAGCCCACAGGCCCATTTGAACAGCCTTGCGGTGAATTCCTCAAAATATCGCATAGTCAAAAACTACCACAATTGGCAGTTGGAGTGAAAATTCGCCGCAAGACAGGCGGGTGACGGGGCTCGGCCATCCGGCGCCTAAGACGCTGGTGCTTTGAGCTGAATCACACTAGTATCATCAAAGCAGGGTAATCTCTACAGCACGTATTTATGCCAGGGGAAACATTATGCTCAAAGTCGCGATTAATGGTTTTGGTAGAATAGGCAAGCTGACGTTCCGTAAAATCTTTGCTGACGATCGTTTTGAGGTGGTGGCCATCAACGACCTCACCGAGCCCAAGATGCTGGCTCAGTTGTTGAAGTACGACAGTGTGCAGGGTCCATTTACCGGGCATACCGTAGAGAGCGATGAGGAATCCCTGATCGTGGACGGCCAACGCATTCGGGTGCACAAAGAGCCCGATCCCCGCAATCTGCCCTGGGGCGACTACGATGTGGATATCGTCCTGGAATGCACCGGGTTCTTCTGTTCCAAAGCCAAAAGCCAGGCCCATATTGATGCCGGCGCCAAGCGGGTCCTGATCTCCGCCCCGGCCGGCAATGACCTGCCCACCATTGTATACGGCGTCAATCAACATACCCTGAAAGCCGAAGACCGGATTGTTTCTGCCGCCTCCTGCACCACCAACTGCCTGGCCCCCATGGCCAAAGTACTGAATGATTATCGTGAAGTGCGCACCGGCTTTATGACCACCATTCACGCGTACACCGGCGACCAGATGATCATCGACGGCCCCCACCGCAAAGGGGATTTCCGGCGGGCCCGGGCCGGCGCCATCAACATCGTGCCCAACTCCACCGGCGCCGCCAAGGCCATCGGCCTGGTGATTCCCGAACTGGCTGGCAAGCTGATTGGTTCCGCACAACGGGTGCCGGTGCCTTCTGGTTCCATCACCATTCTGGATGCAACCCTGAAGGATGAAACCGAATCCGTCAGCGTGGAAGGCATCAACGAGGCTATGAAAAAAGCGGCGGACGAATCCTTCGGGTACACCGACGAGGAACTGGTGTCCAGCGACATCATCGGCATCAGTTATGGCTCTCTGTTCGACGCCACCCAAACCCTGGCGCAACGCTGCGGCACCAAGATTTACGAAGTGCGGGTGGTGTCCTGGTACGATAATGAAATGAGCTATGTGAGTCAGTTGATTCGAACGTTGAATCACATGGGGAACCTGGCTCAATAAAGAACACAGGTACTCAGATTACAATAATCAACATGAACTATTTTTTTCTGCTGCTGTTGACCGGGCTGCTGTTATCCGGTTGCAGCGGCAACAAGCCACTGCCCAATCAAATCTTCCTGATGCCCACACCCGGTCTCTTCGACGAGGAGATGACCAATCAGTTCCTGGCAGGAAAGTCCGTATCCGGTGATCCCCCCACCATACTGTACGCCACCGATCGCGAACCCGCTGCGCACGACGACAAGCGCTTTGAATTTTACTCTGACCAACGGGGCCAGGTGCTGCGGCTGGGTCAGGCTCAAATTCGTTTGACCCATGAGGAAGCGGTGTCGTATGAAGAGTTGCGCCATATCGCTTTACTGAAAGATCGCGATGAGGATTACCCCCTGGAAATTGCCGAGGTGGATGAGTTCGGCGCCTTGCAACGCACGATTTCGCCGTTGGACGAGCAGACACCCGTCAGCCCCGAGCCCGGCTTACGTTTCAGCAACCTGATCAACGCACAGCTGACACGATCCAAATCCAAGGACGTATATATTTATGTGCACGGTTATAAAGTGAATTTTGAGAACCCCGTGCTGGTGGCCGGTGAGCTCTGGCATTTTATGGGAACACAAGGGGCGTTTATAGCGTATTCCTGGCCTTCCAGTTTCAAGGTGACCGACTATTTTTCAGACATCGAGGATGCCGAGCAATCCGCCCGTTACCTGCGCAGCCTTATCCTGCACATCAGCCAAACCACCGACGCAGAGAAAATCCACCTGCTGGGATACAGCATGGGCACACGCTTGGTGGCGCGAACGGTGGCTGACCTCAGCCTGCTTGCCTATGGCCTGGATGCCGGCGCGGTGGCCGATCAGGTGAAACTGGGCAACGTAATTCTGGTGGGCAGCGATCTGGATCGCTCGATTCTGGCGGGCTACCTGCTGGACGGAATGCTGCGGGTGTGTGACAGCTTCTCCCTGTATCAGTCTGCTCAGGACAAAACCCTGCATCTCTCTGAGTTTCTGTACGGTAAGGCCCGGGCAGGTAAGGCCATGGATGCGGCTGCGCGGGGGGATAAAATCCGCCAGTATCTGCTCGACAACCCGCAGATCCGCATCATCGACATCAGTCAGGCAGCGGAGATAGAGCGCAACAATGGTCACAGCTATTTTCGCAGCAGTCCCTGGGTTTCCAGCGATATTCTGGCCACCTTGCGCTTCAACCTGTCGCCGGAGCAACGTGGGTTGGAGCGGGGAGAGGATGGGGTGACCTGGCAGTTTCCCGAAGACTATCTCAGCCGCCTGCGGGTGTCCGTGCAACGGAAAATCACCGCTCATCAACCTTAACCCCATCCGCTCCTGTGTGGTTGCACCTCTTGGTTTGGGTTACTAAATCTCATCCATGGCATTGATGGCGATCAATCGGTCCAACCGATCAAAGTCATTCACCACCCGCCAATTGCCGCCGCCGTCCAGCACCCGTTTCTGCCACTGGGCCAATCGGTTCAGGTAGTCCCGCGGATCAATATTGTCGGAACGCAATTTGGTGACGTTGAGGGCGATGACCTGTATCCCATCCAATTCCAGGGGAAAGTCCCGGATATGGCCTTTTTGCAGATCCTCCTCCAGATCTGAGAACACCAACACATACTTTTCCCCGGCACCGGTTTCCTGCAGGTATTCAGCCGCCTGCAGAATGGCGCCGGTGATGTCGGTGTGGGCACTGCCGGTTTTGATGGTCGCCACAAACTGATCCATGTCGTGTTTGAAAACCCGCTTCTGGTCATTGGCCATGCTGGGGCGTTCATCGAAGGTGGCCTTGGCAATGACATCCTTTTCACTGAAGCTGCCGCTGTCGATGCGCGCCACCGCGATGGAGTCACCGCTGTCCAGGGTGGCCAACAGGTAGTTGAGAATACCCTGGGCCTTGTTCAGCTCCTCGGTGTAGGTGCCGGAAGTATCCACCAGCAGGAACACGGCCTTGTTGGTGGGTTGGGGCTGCCCGCAAGCGGACAGCGTCAGAGCCAATGTGGCGAGTGCTAATGAGACCAATAATGTTTTCATGATCGTTACTCCTTAGTTGCTATTCGTTCAGCTCTTGTTGAGCGCCAGATCCGTATCCAGGTCCGGCGTTTTGCGTTTGCGAGTACGCTTGGGCTTTTCAGAAACCGATACGGTTTCTTGCTGAATCTCATCTGCATCCTCTAGTGGCAGATAAGGTTCTATCGGGTATTGATGGGTTGCTTCCGTGCCACGGTCACGACGGGCTTGCACACCCTGACGCACCCACTTCTCTATAGAAAGTGGCACCGTGATCACCATGTCGTAACCGAACACCAGCATCTTGCTTACCTGATGGGCAAAGCCACCCACCAAACGCAGGCTGATGATCACCGTGCGCAACACCGCGACCGTCAACACACCCAACACCGTGCGTGATGAATGGATGAACGACTCCAACGGAATGGCCACGAAAGCGAGCGCGAAAGGCAGAATGAAACCCATCACCATTTGTCCGATGGAGGGAATCCAGCGAAACTCCGCATTCAGCGCCGACACCCCTGCCAACGATTGCTTCAGTGCCTCGCGATCCAGGGCCAGCAAATCCCGCATGTAGGCCAGTGAGGCTTCAATGCCCGCCAGGATGAACAGGATGCTGAAGGAAATCACCATCATGCGTTTGCGCATCTTGTCGTCCATGTGGGCGATCACCGGGAACAATTTGGTGATGCGCAGGCTTTCCAGCAGGAACAATCCCATGGCGATCTCCACCATGATGATCACCAGGGCCGCGATGTCCGAGGTTTTGAAACCTCCGGTATAGGTGTTACCGCCCACCATTTCCGCCATGGGCATGGCAATCAACTGGAAGTTGATCAGGCCACCCATCACCGCCACAAACAGCACCAGTCCGGCGATGAAGAACTGGGTCAGGGATGAGGCCGTCAGGGAACGGGCAATGTGATCCTCGTGATCGCGAATGGCTTCGTAGTTCGCCATGTGTTTGTCCACGGCATCGGCCCGTTCCTGGGTGATGGCTACCACGTCCTTGGTTTTGTTCAACTTGTTGGCCAAAGCACGCCATTGGGGTTGCAAGGCACCCAGCAGGCGATGACGCTCAGCGCTGGATTTTTGGTACGCCTTTAGCGTTTCCTCATGGGCGGTGACCACTTCGTCCTGAATGTTCTCGAGAATAGAAGACACCACCGGATCGCCTTGCCGGGGCAACTCGGAAATGGTCTGCACCACACTCAGCCATTCCGGCGGTAACGGCGGCGCATCCGTTGCAGCCTGGTAGTCGTTTTCCAGGCGCTCGATGGCATCCGTTAATTCCCGGTGCAGGTTGGGGTAGTGGCTCAGGTCCCGCGCCACGATCTCATTGATGCGGGTGAATTCCCGTTCGATGAATTTCTCGGTGGCTTCCCTGCCCTGGGCCAGTATGATTTCCTTGTTACGGTGAATGGCCCGCTGTTCAATATGCGAAACCGCGCGGGCGGCGCTGCGCATAAAGCGATAGATGGCACGCCCGGTGCTTTTAATCAGCAGATGGGCCGGCTCCCGGGCCAGGTACAGCACGGTGACCAGCACCAACAGCCAGACGGCCAGGGAAATGGCCGGTTGCTCCGACCAGAGCAATAACAACTCGTTTAACATGACAGACTCCTCAAGTTTTTGTGATCAGTGGCGCACTCGTTGCTTTTCGGCGCCCTTGAGAAGGGATTTTTGGCTAAGCTGGTGAATAATCCGTGAGTTTTTATTGATCCGTTCGCATTGGGGCGACTTATTTGTTAAGTGTTTGATTTCTTATGGCTAAGCTGTTTTGGGTAGAAGACCAGTCCCATTGGATCGACCGCTTTTCCGCTGTGTTGAAGCAGGCGGACCTGGACGGCGAGCCCAATCATCTGGAGGTTTATAAGTTTCCGGAAGCCGCCAAGCAGCGCATTGCGGTGATGACCGATCAGCATAAGCCGGATCTGGCGTTACTGGATGCCCACATGAACGGTTCCGATCAGGCGGGTTTCAGTGTGTCCCGTGCTTTACTGAAAAAGTGGCCGGACCTGCCCATCCTGTATTTGTCGGAACACAGCGGCACCGAGATCGAGGAACAGGCCATCACTCAAAACGACGCCCAGGATTTTATTGCCAAGCATCAACGCAATATCGAGGCGGTGTTGTGTTGGCGCATCAAAGCCGCGTTGAAAAAACGTCAGGCGCAACAGCTGGGTGAGCAGGCCGGATTACGCAGTGGCAGTCTGGAAATCCATACCGACAGCTGGGAAGTGTTCTGGAAAGGGGTCAAGCTGATGAACCCTCACAATCCGAAGCGGCCACTGGCGCCGACGCCGCGCAAAATTCTGCGGTTCCTGGTGGAGCGCAGTCCGCGCCCCTTGAGCACGGAGCAGATCGCCGATTTGCTGGAGGCGGATCTGGAACGGTTTTCCTACGCCAATTATCGTCAGCACATCAAAACCCTGCGCTCTGCATTTGATGCTGCCGAAGGGCATTCCGGTGAATTTTCTGAGCTTTGCCAGCAAGGACGCGGCATCGTCACCTTCGGCGATGCCCACGCCTATTTCTGGAAGAGCGACTCATGAACCCGAGCCGAATGAAAACGCCGTATCCGTTGTTGAGCATTCTGCTGGCGTTCGCCCTGCTGAGTTATTTTTATCTGTTGGTGCATCCGGATCTGGCGCAGTTTTATCGCATCCCGGCCCTGGTGTTTGAACCACCCATTCCTGAGGCCCTGCTGGCCGCCTTCGCCCTGGTGGTGTTGCTGGAGCTGCGCAATGTGCAGATGCAACGGCGCCATCAGCACGAGATGATGCTGCGGGTGGAAGAGCAGATCGATGAACTGCTGGACAACAAAAAGCAGCTGCACGCCAAAGCCCATGTGTACGCCAATCACGCCGAAAAGCTGAAGCTGTTCATCAGCGACAAACTGCTGGAATACATTGAGTACGACGAAAAGTTTCTGCACTTCAAAAGCATTGCCAGCGAAGTGCGCCACAACGGCGTGATCAGTTACGATACCCTTTCCACGTTACTGGACCGGCAGATGAATGAGATCGGCATCGCCGACCTTGACGAAGTGCAACGGCTGCAGGAGGCCCGCGACAGTCTGCGTTATCTGTGGGATCTGCTGGATCTGTCCACTGCGGATAACATCGCTCTGCACATCGCCAACCAGGTGTGCGAGGCAGAGGAAGTGATTTTTCAATCGGAGCTGGATAACGGGCAGGACGTCAATCCGGAGCGGCCGGTGTTTCAGCCCGACTCCGCCCTGGTGAAAGCACTGCACCGTTGTTTTGGCAGTGCGCCGCAACGGCGGGAAGACGGTTCCCTGCTGCTCAGCGACCATGATTGGGTGTGGCTGCAGGTATCCGCCACCGACGCCTTGCTCGGCAACGAAAATCATGTGGTACTGGCCCTGGAAAACCTGATCAGCAACGCCCAGTTTTTTACCGGCCGGGTCAATTCGCGCAAGATTGAAAAGCGCGCCCGCATTGCCATTCAACTGGATCAGGAACACGGCTATGTGCGCTATCGGATCTACAATCGCGGCCCCCACATCGATGCGGATACCGCCACCAAGCTGTTTCAACTGGGCTATTCCACCCGGCGGGTACGGGAACATCATGGCAAGGGGCTGGGCCTGTATTTCGTCAACGAGATCATCAAGGGTTATGACGGCAAGATTGCGTTCAGCAACCTGTACAACCAACCGGATGTATTGTCACTGCGGCTGGAAACCGGGAGCGGGGAAGTGATTACCGAGGTCATCGAACTTCTGGTAGAGGAGGGCACGCCGGTGTGTCGTAAATCCGGCAGCGAGTCCGCCGTTGACCGGCTGGAGTGGGAATTCAGCGGCAACCTGGTGTCCATTGAGATCACCCACCAGAGTGATCAGAAGACCCATCGCCGGCAGCAGGAGGATCTGGTGGACGGCTGTGTGCTGGACCCGAGCCAACCGGCCCAGCCACGCTGGCGCCTGCAATTGGATACCAAACGCCGCAAGAGCACCGTTCTCAGCTTTACCCCGCTGGACGTGGCCGGCGTGGTGTTTGAACTCCAATTGCCGAGCCTCAGCGCCCGCCTGGAAGGGGATCTGCTCAACGCCGATGAAGCGGACATGGAGCGACAGGTGGAGATGATCTCCCGCCGCTTCACCGGATTTTCGGGGGAACTACCGGAGTAACGTTACTGGGCCTGGACACCCGCGGTCGCGCCAACCACTGCTGAAGTCTCTGCCGCTTGCCAGACCCCTGACGCAGCGGTCTTGCGAACGTAATCCCGGAAACTTCGGGCAGGTCGCCCCAGGGCCTGCATCACCCCCTGCTCAAGTCGGCTGTTGCGTCCATCCATCACCACGGTGAACAACTCATTCATCAACCACTGCATGGGCTCCGGCAAGCCCTGCGCCTCCAGACCCTGGAGCAATTGCCGGGCACTGATGGGCACAAATTCGATGGGGCGCTGCAGCTCCTCCGCCAGGATGGCCACGCACTGTTGAAAGGTCAGCAACTCCGGCCCGGTCACTTCAAACAGGGTATTGGCCAACTCCGGCCGGGTCAGGCAGGCGACCGCCACCTCCGCAATGTCATCCACATCAATAAACGGCTCTGGCACATCACCGGACGGTAAGGCAACCTCTCCCTGGAGCACACCTTCAATCAAAAATCCTTCGCTGAAGTTCTGGTCAAACCAACTGGCCCGCACCACGTTCCAGGTGAGGCCACTGTTCATCAACACTTGCTCCGCCTGTTGCGCGCCGGCTTCGCCGCGGCCGGAGAGCAGCACCAGGTGCTCCAGGCCCGCCTGCTTGGCGGTTTCAATAAACCGGGCCAGGGTTTCCCGGGCGCCGGGCACCGCGAGATCCGGTTGAAAGGTCACATAGGCGGCCCGGCAGCCGGCCATGGCCTGGGCCCAACCGGATGGGTTGTCCCAGTCGAATGCGGGGGCGGTGGAGCGGGAAACCGCCCGGGTGGCGTGCCCCTGCGCCCGCAGCAGGGCATCCACGCGGGAGCCGGTCTTGGCGTGTTTTCCGATGATCAGGGTGGTGGGTGATGACATGGTCGTATCCTCTTTTGTGGTATGGATGGGCTTGCGTTTACTGCAACGAAGCCAGTATCCTGTAACTCCACTGGATATTTAATGCCTGTTATTCCATGAATATTGATTATTCGTCCAATTCCGCGCCCACCCCGGCGCTTCCAGCCGCCAATGATCCACTGGGGGAAATACTGCACCAGCTGCGGTTGACCGGGAGCCTGTACTGTCGATCCACCCTGAGCGGTGATTGGTCCCTGGCGATGCCCAGCCTGCCGGGCAGCATGATGTTTCACATCATCACCCGGGGGGAATGCTGGCTGCAGGTGGAGGACGAAGCGCCCCGCCCCATGGGCCAGGGCACCCTGGCGCTGATCCCCCACGGACGCGGGCACAGCATCAGCAGTGACCCTCAGCTGCCCCCCACACCGCTGTTCGACGCCGGTATCCGCAAGATCAGCGAACGTTATGAGGTGCTTGAGATTCAGGGTGCCGGGGCCACCACAGAACTCACCTGCGGCGTGATGGGGTTTGATCAGGCCCTGGGTCACCAGCTGCTGCAGCAACTGCCCCCGCTGATGATTCTGGATAGCCTGGACCACTGTGGTGAACAATGGCTGCACAGCACCCTTGAATTCATCCGTTGTGAAGCCAGTGACCTGAAACCCGGCGGCGAAACCATCATCACCCATCTGGCGGACATTCTGGTGATCCAATTGATCCGCCACTGGCTGGAACGCTCTGACCGGGGGGAACAGGGCTGGCTGGCGGCCCTGCGGGACCAGCACATCGGCGTGGCCCTGCGAGCCATCCACCATCAACCGGACAAACACTGGACGGTGGACAGCCTGGCGCGGGAATGCGGACTCTCCCGCTCCGGATTTTCCGCCCGCTTCACCCAACTCATGGGCAACAGTGTCAAACGCTATTTAACGGAATGGCGCATGCGCCTGGCTCATCAGCGGCTGCAACAGCAGTCAGTACCACTGATCGTGTTGGCGGAAGAACTGGGCTATCAATCCGAGGCCGCCTTTTCCCGAGCCTTCAAACGCATCATCGGTGTTTCACCGGGACGGGTGTAGCGGGCCGGATAGGGTGGATCAGGCTTTGGCCGGTTCTGACCACACCGCAAATTCGTTACCACTGGGCTCACTGAAGTGAAAGCGCCGCCCACCGGGAAAGTCAAAAATCGGCTTGATGATGTGCCCACCCGCAGCGGTCACTTTCTGCAATGTGGACTCCAGGTCCGCACTGTAAAAAACCAGCAAGGCCGATCCCTGTTGTGACGATGCACTGAGATCACTCTGATAGAACCCGCCGTCCAGACCCTGGTCAGAAAAGGCCGTGTATTCCGGCCCATAGTCGGTAAACACCCAACCGAACGCCGCTTCAAAAAACGACTTGGTGGCGGGCAGATCCCGCGCAGGATATTCGACATAGTTGAGTTTTTCGTGTTGGTTCATGGGGAATTCCTTTTTTGTGGTGGTTGCCTTTCTGTGGTGGTTAACGATCAATCGCTGAACACTCAGCAATGCCTATCCCCCAAGGGGCTTGATCAAGCCGATTGATGATTATAAAGTTAGCGCAGCATCACCCGGGACGGGTGATTCGGCCTCCACCTGAACGGTTCGGATGGTGCTGGCTTAATCTTGTATCACCCGACTGTTAACCCGCGTTACTCCAAAAGAAGAATAACATGTTATGGAAAACGACGAATTCAAGCACGGAAAGCAAAGCCTTGAGTATGCACTTCCCAACTACACACCCAATACCTCGGGGAAAATCATTTCAGAATCGGACGATCACTTTATTGGTCGTACCAAGATTCTGGAAAAGACCACCACCACCATGCATCAGCTGGATCGCACAGGCCAGCGCCGCAGTTTTCTCGTAACCGGTTACCGCGGGTCTGGTAAAACGCTGTTCGTCAATAAAGTCATCAGAGAGTATCGACAGAAGTTCGGCCAGCGTATCCGGTTTCAGGAAAAGATCACCCACTGCCAATACCGGGAGTGCGAAACCATCTATCTCAACCTGGGCAACTCCCAGAATCTTGATATCAATCCGATTCTGTTTGACATGGCCCGCCAGCTGAAAGCCCGTTTGGCCCGCATCAACCTGCGCACATCAATGGTCTGCAACGTCAGCCTGGGTTTGTTGCTGCTGTCGTTTCTGTACCTGGTGACCTGGGGTGCCGCCAACTGGTATCCCAACCAGGTGGAGAAACTGCTGCCATCCGGTCTGGATTTCTTACCGGCTCTCAATATTGCCAGCACCCTGACGCTGATCGAGATGGCGTATGCCCTGCTGGTGTTCACCTACGTTCGTAACATCAGAAAAGTCCCTAAATCCCGCTTTCTTCCCCAGGTGCTGTTTCGTTTCTTCAACCAACTGAAAATAGGCCGGGAGCTGCAACAACTCATTGATGATATTGATTACACCGTCACGTCGGATATCCGCGCGACCAATTGGGCACTATCTTTTCGACAACGGCGTTCGCGCCGCGACATCACCGAACGCGAGTGCGAAATCCGTTTGATTGAAATCCTCGACCTGTGCAAACACTCTGGCATTCGCGTGGTGTATATTTTTGATGAACTGGATAAGATCTCACTGAGCGATAAAGACCAGCGGGAGCTGATCGAACTGAAGGATCGAAAAAACCAGATCGATCTGGTGCTCACCGGACTGAAGAACATCATCAGCTATGGACACGCGTACTTTTTCTTCATTGCCGGGCGGGAGATATTTGATACCTATCATTCCGAAATCGGCAAAACCGGCAATCTGTACGAAAACCTGTTTGATGAGATCATCAATGTGCCTTCCCTGTTGAAGGACTTTTCCGATGATCAACCCGCGTATCCGGATTCGATGATCGAGCGTTTTGTGATTTCCAAACTGTATCCCCCCGTCAAGAAGGATACGCCTATCGGTGACGAGTGTTTCACCCTCGCGTTTCATATCAAAGGCAAATTCGATTTGTCCACTGTTGATGCGAGCTGGGTGCGCAAACATGCCTTTCTGCGTTCCTTTATAAACTACCTGACGCTGAGATCCTGGGGCAACTGCAAACGTCTGAATCAATTGTTTCATCAATATGTGGAGTCCAAGGATGACCAATCCAGCCTGGTTTTTTCCATCGAGGATCAACAGCGGATTCTTCTGGGGTCCTTTTTATATAACGCGCTTTATCGCAGTATGGCGGACAAAATCATTCGCGGTGATGACAAGCTGGTGGTCTCTACACTGCTGATCTTCGATCACATTCTGAAGTTTCACAACACCGGGTTTTCCCGTCGCCATCTGGAACGGGTTGCCACGGTCCTGAACATCCATAGTTCGCCGGAGCTCACTGACGTCATCGACTCCATTATCAATAGCGTGCTCTATCCTTATATTCGCCACATCCGCAATGGCGTGCACGATCTGCGCTTCTCCAGTCTGTTGTCCAATGAATTGAAATACTCCTCTTACATCAATCCTGTGGAGTCGGCGTTGTTCAACTTCTCGCTGGGCGCCAATGAAGATGTAAAACTGTATTATCTGGAGCAGATCAGTATTCTGGGGAACTGCCCCAGCAACCATCAGGGTGGCCTGATCAGCCTGGCAAAATACCATTCGATCCTGGCGGATCTGTACCGCTGGGAACGCAAATTCGACAAAGCCGTACAGCACTATGATCAGTCCATTGAGATTTATCTGAATGCCTATCAACAGGACGAGGCCAACATCGAGCTGCACAGCCTGATTTACTCCCTGCTCAACGCCGGCAACGTGTACGAAATCTCTGGCGCGTTCAATAACGCGGAATCCTACTATCACCATGCCTTGGTGTTGCTCTCCCGTTTTCGCAATCACCACGCCTACGACAATCGTAAAAGCCCCTATCTAAGCTCCATCAGTCAAGCCTATATGGCCATGTCTTATGTACAGGCCAAGTCCATAAAAAATTCGATCACTACCCGGGGTGCGTTTTCCCTGCGACGGCCACACCCGGAATCGGAAGAGGCTTTAACCACCGAACCCAAGTACAGCATTGAAATCATAACCGGGGATAGCAGCGAGACATTCACTCCGGACGACATGACCCTGTTACGAATTGCCACCCTGAAGTTCATCAACCATAAGCTGGACGAATCCTCTGAGATATTGCAGGAGCTCTCCGTTAAAAAGCAGAGTTTGCTGCAGGAAGAAACCGTTTCAGAATACGGAACCGATACCAATGTGGATCGGCATTCCCACTTTCTGCACGCCATTTCCAACGTACGGCTGCTGGAGCTGAACCTGTACCGGCGAATATCGGATGTGTGCAAGCCCCTGGCGATGGCGCCGCCCAATCTTTCTTTAGGCGAAGCAGATTCAAACTTCTGGAAACATTGGATCAACACGGTTAAGGAAGTGATCAAACAGTACCGCTCCGATCATAACGGCTCCATAAACTATGAGCTGAGCCTGGTATTGGAAAAGGTGCCTGTACATGCCGCCAATCTGTGCAGGAACAATCTGAAAATACGCGGCATGATGAAGATTCTATCCATTTTCAACATCAAGATTGCACTGACTGAATTGTTTCCGGTGGATCTTCTGCATTTTATTGAACTGGACCGGGATCACTATCTTCCGCCTTCCATTCAGCCCCATCGTTTCCGCCAAACCCGCGATCAATTGCTGAAAACGCTGGTGACCGAACTGGAACTGGTGGAGGGCGATTCCAATTATCAACCCCTGATGAATTTCATTTATCGGGATCTGCAACTTGGCCAAGGCAACGCCGATGATGATCAGCCATCCCAATCCCCGGCATCATTGGGTTTTAATCTGCATGAACTTACCCGCTGGGACAAGCTATTGGAGCGTTATGCCGATCCTGCACTTCAGCCCACCATCAATAACCTAAGCCCACTGCTCACCAATCAAAGCCCCCTGTCACAACTTATATGGGCGTACAGTCGCTGGGCATCCCTGCCGCAATACAAGAATGTACCCGTGTTTCCTGAATCAGCGATGTTCTCGGTGCGCTCTCGCCTGTTTGAATTGCTGCTGGAGGCCAAGAATTGCTATGAGGATATTGATGGTTGCCTGGTGAGTTTTGAGTCGTTGGACCAGATATTCAGCAGCAAAGTGGAATTGATCCGCTTTGACAGCAACTGTTTGGACAGCGTCTACAGAGCAGTCTATGCACACTTTCGGCTGATCAAAGCGATTCAACGCTTTGTGGACAACGACAACCACCTGATGTGCCCACCCATTTGTTACGCCTATTATGGCATGTGGAAGGTACTGTTTCGGTTAGTGGCCCACCTGGCCATTGGTGATCATGAATGCCGCTACTCACTCAACCGGGCCATCGCCAAAGCCACCCGTCTGCTCTGTAAACAGCACGCCACCGTATCCCAGAAAGATACCCAGTATCGCCCGTTATACGATTTCTCTAACATCGAAAGCCTGGCCATCAGCAGCCTGGATACCCTGGGCCTGTTCAAAAAACCCATTGGCTCTGCCAAACGCAACGTGTTTTCCACCAAGTACTTGATCAGCGACGATTACGAAGACTCCCTGTTCCTGATGGAGACCTATTTTTATAAGCTGATTTCACTGTCAGCGGATACGCACACAAACTTCATCCGTTTTTGTCGCTTCAAACTGGAGCAGAACATCAACGACACCAGGGTGTCCAAGTCGATGCGCCAGACCGTCACCTGAGTTGAAGTGGCTTTGGCCGAGGCAGGTCATGATCCGGACGTCACGCCACCTCTTCCTCCTGCCGGATACGGGAGGCGAAGTCCTGCGCGCTCATGGGCCGACCCAGAAAAAAGCCCTGGACACTGTGACAATTGAGCCGTTTCAGGTAGTCCAGTTGCAGTTGGGTTTCCACCCCTTCCGCCACCACGTTCAACCCCAACTTATCCGCCATCGCAAGGATGGTTTCAATCAGGGTTTCGCTGGTGGTGTTGACACCGATGCAGTTCACAAAGGAGCGGTCGATTTTCAGTTTGTTGACGGGGAAACGGGTCAGGTAACTCAGGGAAGAATAACCGGTACCAAAGTCATCGATGGAGATTCCAATCCCCAGTCCGGCCAATTCATGCAACACTTCCTCCGTGCGGGTGGATTCTGCGGTAAGCAGGCGCTCGGTGATTTCCACCACAATGGGCAGTGAGCGGCACGCTGAGCGCACCAGATCCAGCCACCGGTCTAATGCCTGGTCCTTGGTTTGGAACAGGCGTGGTGATACGTTGACAGACAGCGCGATGGGCACTGCACGCTGGGCATTGATCGCCGTCAGCGCTGCAATGGCTTTATCCATGATCAGATAATCCAGTTGATTGATCAGCCCGGTTTCTTCTGCCAGAGGCACAAACTCACCCGGCGACACCCATTTTCCATCCCGGCGCTGCCAACGGGCCAGGGCTTCACAGGCGGTGGTTTTCCCGGTGCGGGTGTCCACAATGGGCTGCAGATGGAAAGTCATTTCCTCGCGATTGATGGCGGTGATCAGGGCGGTGTTCAGCTGATGACGATATTCCGATTGGCGCTGCATTTCGTCGGTGTAAAAGTGCCAGCCGTTACGGCCGCTCTTCTTCACTTCATACATGGCCTGGTCCGCGTTGATGAGCAGCTCTTCCGCGCTCTTGGCATCCCCCGGGAACATGGCGATGCCGACACTTGCGCCACTGTACACCACCACATCATGCAATTTGAAAGCCTTGCTCATTTCCACGACGATCATCTCGGCAATATTGGCCGCGGTGCGTTCGCTCTCCAGATCATTGAGAATCACCGTGAATTCATCGCCGCTGTGCCGCCCCACCGTATCGGAAGCACGCACGCAATGCTGCACCCGGCGCGCCGCCTCACACAACACCAGATCCCCTTCACGATGGCCATGGTTGTCATTGATGGTTTTGAAATTATCCAGATCCACAAACAGCAGGGCGATTTTTTTGCCATTACGACGGCTCATGGCCATGGCGTTCTGCAGCCGGTCCAGAAACAGCAAGCGGTTGGGCAAGTTGGTGAGGCCATCGTAATTGGCCTGATGTTCAATTTTGGCATCGGCCTGTTTTTGCTGGCTGATGTCCTGTATCGCGCCCACCAGTTCCACATTACCCAGTTCATCGGTGGACGGGTCGGCGATCAATCGCAACCAGCTTTGCTGATCCTTGGATTGCAGTTCCAGATCCAGCGGCTGCACCTGTTGCAAAGCGGCTTTCAATTCCCGCGCCAGCATCCCACGGGCACCGCTGAACAGTTCGGCGAATTCTTCGGTGGCCAACGCCACCTCACTGAAGTCGATGCCCAGCAGGGTTTGGGCTTGTTCCGACAGTTCATAGACCACACCGGCACTGTTCATGCGCCAGCCGCCCACCTTGGCCACCGTTTCCACCTCACGCAGAAACTCCGCGTGGTGCTTCACCACTTTTTGATACTGACGCCGACTGTTGAAGCGCTGGGTTTGGGAGTACAGCAACAACATGATCAGCAACCCCACCAACGCACAGCCGATCCTGACCCCGGCAATACGAGTGGACAGACCGGCGTCAGCATCCGCCGGCATGGCGGCAATCTGCCAGGCGCCACCACCGAAACTCACCGATTGCGTCACCACACCGGGTTGATCAAACAGTTCCGCTCTGCCGTAGAACGTCTCGCCGTCTTTGCCCAGGCCGTCCTTACCGCGGATGGCCACCTTCAGCTCCAGAGCCGGGTCCAACAGGCCGGCTTCCCGGTACACCGACGCCACGTCGATGGGCGCCGACACGATGCCCCACAGGCGGTGTTGCCCGCGCTGGTTCAGCACCCGCACCGGAGCCCGACTGATCAGGGCCCGCCCACCCTGAACCAGGGTAACCGGCCCGGCCACCACCGGCTCATTGAACTCAATGGCCCGCAGGATGGCAGGCAGCTGCTGGGGATTGTTGCGATAATTCAAACCCAGAGCGGCTTCATTGCCGGGCAGGGGATAGATGTACTTGATGACCAGATCCGGCGCCGCCGCCAGGTTGATCAACTGGGGGTCCAGCTTGAGCACGTTCCTGGCGTAATCGTTGAACTCCGTCTGGGTCAGATCCGGATTGGCAGCGATGAATGCCGCGGCGCCGGTCAACTCCGCCAGGTTGCGGGAGATGACCTGTTCCAGCCGGGAACGTACGGTGGCAAGGGTTTCCAGCGTGCTCACCGACTGCTGCACTTTGTGGTCCCGTTCGATCCAGGTTTCCAGGCCCTGTTCCGCCAGCAGCAGGAGCAACAGCACCACCAGCTGTAATCCATAGGCCGGCTTGCCTGAGGCCAGTGCAACCCCCAGGATCAGCACCGCCAGCGCCACCACCGCCAGCAACCAATTGAAGTTGAGCCAGTGTTCCTGGCTGGCTTTGGGTTTGCTGAACAACAGGGATTCCGGTTCGTAAGGGTGCTCAATTTCCCCCAGGCGTTCCAGAATATCGTAGGTGCGCTGCAGGCGTTTCTGATTCACGTGACCCAGCTCCACCGCCGGGTAAAAGGTGTAATCGTCGATGACGTGGGCAAACGCCAGATTGTAGGCGGCAAAGTCATCATACCGGTACAGGTGGCGGGGCAACTGCTCCGCTATGCGCTGCGCCACCTCGGCTTTGTTGTCCAGCGCGTAACGCCAGCCCGCCAGGCTGGCCCGGCGAAAGCGTTCCACCAAATCCGGATTGCGGCGCGCCAGGGTGCCGGTGGTATACAGCGAGTCGCCGTAAAACTGCACCCCAAAATCACTGGGGTTCATGATGTTCAGCTCCAGGCCCAACTCCCTGGCCCGGGTTTCGGCGGATATGCGATAGGTGATCAGCGCATCGGCCTTGTTCTGCAGCAAGGTCTCCATCGTGAGCGGCTCCTGCACAAACTGCACCCGGCCCGCATCCACCCCGTTCATCATGAACATGGCCCTGGCCTCCAGCGCCGTATCGTCGTCGGCCACGGCGGCCAAGCGCAGGTGAGAAACCTGTTCCACATCCTGCAGCGGCGTGGTATGCAGGCTCACCAAGGCGGTGGCCGAACGTTGGAAGATCGGGGCCACCATCACCAGATCGTAGCCATGCCCCTTGTTCAGCAGAATATCATTGGCACCCACCGCAAACTGGGCTCGACCACTGAGCAATTCCTCCAGGGGCGACACCACTTTGCCCGTTGGCGCCGCCCAGGAGCGAATGTCCACCTCCAGGCCCTCGCGCTCATAGTAGCCCTGCCATTGGGCCGCATAATATCCGGCAAACTGAAATTCGTGCTCCCACTTCAGCTGCAGCACAACCTTGTCGACGGCATACGCCTGGCCATACACGCAAACCAGCAAAAGCACGGATAGGAAATGTCGAATCCAGAGGGCTGTTTGAAACATCGGCAGAAAAAGCTCAAACCTATCGGGTAATCATCACCAAAATATAGCCTATTGGCGGCGAAATCACCTGATCTTTCAGTATATTGCCTGTTTTCCGCTCAATTGTGGGGTTGTTTCAGATGACCTGTACGATGGTCAGGGCGATGGGCAGGAAGAAGGGGGTACCCGGCAGGGAACGGGCGGTGTCGTGTTCACCGCCCGCAGGGTCAGGCTCAGTCGCCGCCACGCAGTTTGGACAACAGGCGCAGCATTTCCAGATACAGCCACACCAACGTTACCATCAAACCGAACGCCGCATACCACTCCATGTATTTGGGTGCGCCGTAGGCCACGCCGTTTTCGATGAAATCAAAATCCAGCACCAGGTTCAACGCGGCAATGCCCACCACGAACAGGCTGAAGCCGATTCCGATGGGGCCACTGTCGTGAATAAAACCCATGCCTTCGAAGCCGAACAAACGCATGCCGATGTTCACCAGGTAAATCAATGCAATTGCGCCGGTGGCGGCAAACACACCCAGTTTGAAATTCTCTGTTGCCTTGATCAGGCCACTGCGATACGCCATCAACAGCGCCAGCAGGGTACAGAAGGTCAGGCCCACCGCCTGCATGACGATCCCGGGAAAGCGCACTTCAAAAAACGCCGACACCGCGCCCAGGAACAAGCCTTCGGACAGGGCATATAACGGCGCTACGACAGGCGCGCTGGTTTTTTTGAAGACGCAGATCAGCGCCAGGATAAATCCACCCACCGCACCCCCGATCATCAGCGGCATCAACAGCGGGCTCATCTGGCCCCCATTCTGCGCTGCTTCGATGGATTCCAGGGCCATGCCCCAGGTGATCATGGCGGTAATCAAACTCAGGGCCAGCAACATGGCCGTTTTGTTCACCGTGCCCGACAGGGTCATCGGCGGGCCGCTGCGTTCTACGTTCGCAAACGCCTTGTCGCTCAAAGCAGGATTCGAGGTGCGCATAAGTACTCCAACAGGATAATCAGGAATCGTAACCACAGCCAAAGGGGCCGCTGGTTACGATAAGCATAATCGGTGATGCTTGAATGGGCAAACTTCGGGCGGGTGGCTATTGCTCCTCACCCAATACCCGATCCAACTCCCCATAGGCCTTGCTCAGCCACACCCGCACCCGCTGGCGCTCCAACATGCCCAACGTGGGGCCAACGGCTTCGTCTTTATTGTTGGCGGCGGCCCACAGGCTGGCACCGATGCGGTCGATTTTGCGCATGGAGGCACCGTGCAGTTCCGGCAGGTCGATGATGGTGGCGCCGTAGGCTTCCGCTTTCGCCTTGGCCTCGGATTCGTTAAAGAACGCAAAGTCGCTGCCGCGCCCATGGTTGCGCACGATCACATAGGCGGGCCGGGGGCCGTAGGTGTCCAGAGTCTTTTCCAACAAGCGCACGGAATCCGTGCCGTCGTCCATCACATGCCAGAGGGTGACCACCAGGCCCATCTCTTCGGCAAACTCCACCAGGCCGCTTTCCGCAATCCAGCGATCCACATTACGGGCAGACTGGGCCGCCAGATCCACCAACACATCGCAACCCTGTTCGGCGCAGGTCTCGGCAATCTGATCTGCACTGTCAAACCGGCTCACGTCCACCGGCTTCGAATAATCACCGTAGTAGCGAATCAGGGCACCGTGGGACAGGTCCGCATCGAAGGCACTGAATGGCTTGTTGCGATCGATGTAGTACTGGGCCAGCACCCGCGCCAGCACGGATTTACCCACGCCCCCTTTTTCTCCACCTACAAAATGGATGCGATTCATAACAGTGATTCCTCTCGTTGACTGCTGGATGGGTTGGTTACTTCAATATTGGACGGGAGCAGATATTGCTATACAAATATGAGCGTAAGATGAACCCTAAACCATCCCCGGGGTATCAATCAACCGGCTTGCCGCGCAAGGCTTTAATTTTGCCCCGATGGGTCTTGCTGTCGACACGGCGTTTCTGCGAGGCACGGGTGGCTTTGGTGGGGCGGCGGGCTTTTTTAACCACCGTGGCGTTGCGAATCAATTCCACCAGACGTGCAATGGCATCGTCCCGGTTTTTCTCCTGGGTGCGATAACCCTGGGCCTTGATGACGATCACGCCGTCTTTGCTGATGCGCTGGTCGGACTGGGTCAACAGGCGCTGTTTATAGGCATCCGGCAGGGATGACGCCTGAATGTCAAAACGCAGGTGAATGGCGGACGACACCTTATTCACATTCTGCCCGCCGGCGCCCTGGGCTCGAATGGCGGTGATCTCGACTTCCTCGTCCGGAATGGACACCAGGTGATTAATCACGATCATAGGCAATACTGAAATCAGGCTTCGAACGCCATGCTTTCCTCTTCATCATGGGTGTACACCTTCACGCCGAACCGACGCCGGTATTCGCTCATGGTCAAACCGGTGTGACGCTTGAACAAACGTTGGAAGGAACTCAGATCCTCGTAACCGGCTTCCCATACAATTTTGTTCACCGGCTCGGGGGTCAGCTGTAAGGAATGCATGACGGATTCAATGCGCACCCGCTGCACAAACTGCATGGGGGTCATGCCCAGTTCCCGCTGGCAGGTTCGGTTCAGGGTCCGTTCCGACAGGGAGGTGGCACCGGCCAGATCCGAGAGCGTCAGGGCGTGGCGAAAATGCTGCGCCACATACTGTTTCATCATTTCCATTTTGGGGTGCTCATAACGCACGTCCAGCGCGCCGCGAAAATACACCGCCTGGCGCTCACCCTGGGTGTCCAGCAACAGCATACGGGACGTTTCCATGGCCACATCGCTGCCCAGGTGCCGCTGGATCAGTTGCTGCAGCAACATGGTGTAGATGTTGCCACCCCCGGCGGTGATGACTGCGCCGTGTTCCACCATGGATTCATCCACCCGCCATTGCACCTGTGGAAAGGCCTGCTGCGCCACCTGCTCGATGGCCCAGTGGGTGGTGGCCGGTACGCCCTGCAACAATCCCGCGTCCGCCAGCAGCAGGCTGCCGGTGCAGGTGGAAGCGATCTGGGCCCCATGGGCATGGACCTGCTGCAGCCAATCCGCCATGGGGCGACAGGCCTGAAGCCAGGCCTGCAAACTGCCCCCATCAATCACCGGCGGCGGCCCGGCCGGCACCAGCACCAGATCCACCTGATCCGGTGCCGGCAACGCATTCACCTGCTCCACCCTGGCCCCGGAGAAGGACTGGGTGCCCAGCGCATCCAGGCCCACCAGCTGGGCACGGAAGTGCTTTTTGCGCACACCAAACTGCGAGGCACAGTAGTTGGCCACCATCAGGCTTTCCTGCATGGCAAACACACAGGACAACAAACCCATGGGGAAGGTAAGAATGGCGACCCGGATGTCGTTGCTGTGCTGATCGCCGTCGGTTCTTGTGTCCATTTTGCCTGTCATCTTGTCAATCCTGCCAATTCAGAAGCGGATGAGGTGAGCTTAGCCTAGCACTGTCGACCAAGACAACCGGGCAAACGCCATTATTCGCCAAATTTTATTTTGAGTGTGCTGTGAACACTTGAAAGGATTTCACTCAGCCTGAAAAAGGCAACAGGAGGACACCATGGGATACGTATTTGTCATTTTCGGATCACTGATCGCACTGAATTTCGGTTTCGGCGTCAAGATGTCGGACGCCACGTACTCCACCTGGGATGCAGAATCCAGGGTGGAAGTGGAGGCGGTGGAAACACCTTCTGTAGAGGGTGGTAAAGAGCAGTGATGCCGCTTGAGTGTTACTAACAAGTACGCTTTGAAACGTGGGCTGAAGGCCGGCCCACGTTGTTCAAGGTGACCAGTTCAACGTGCCCGGCCCGAGCCAACCGCTTCCCGAAACACCGCATTCAACTGCTCATACACAGCCTGCTTGTGCTCTGAATCCGGTCGCCCCTGACCGGAAAACGCCGTACCGTGGCGATTCAATTCCGCTTCCACAAAGTCATTGATCTCGGGAACACGAGCCCCCATTCCCAGCTCGGCTGTATTGCGTTTCAGCTCCAGCAGGCGATTGATGCTGGGAACCAGATGCGCAGGGGCAACGGCGTCCATCAAGCGCGCAAATTCCACCGGGGGAACCCCTTTGCCGGCCTCAATGTGTCGAATGGCCAACAGCGGGCGTAACACATAAAAATATTTTTTCAGTTTCACTTGTTCCTGAAACAGATATTCCCGTGCATTACCCCGCGCCATGTGACTGTAGTGATAACAAAGCGCCGTGGGATTCATCACCACCGGCGCCAACCGTCGCAAGGATTGCGCCGTGGTTCCGGATTCAATGTACTGCACCGGACTGTTCAGCCATTCCAGCAGGGCGCCATTGGTGCGTGTCAGCAGGTAGAGCGCTTTACGCAGATCCCAGCCACCACAGTCGATCTCGTCCACAATCGGGTATTCGATCACGTCCCGTTTACGCTCAACATCAAATGACAAATACCATTCCGGTTTGCGCACGTAAATAAAGCGCACATCGTAATCGGAATCGGGAGAAGCGAAGCCCCAGGCCCGACTGCCGGATTCACAGGCGTAAAGAATGCGAACGTCATGTTCCAACTCAGCGGCACGCAGGCGGGTAATGATCTCCTGGCGTACCTCTTCTTGAATGATGTTGTCCTGAAGACTGGTCACTGGCTCCTCCCCAAAATCTTAATACTGTACGCCGCTCACTCCGGGGCGCAAGTAATCAGCATGAATTAACCTGTTAATAAAACTGCACCCGGCACGGCACCTTGCCAGACATGACTCCTCATTTGCCGAAAGTAACATGGCTCCTGCGGTTGGTTCTGGTGTTTCATATCCATCCCACTCAATGCTTTACACACAAACGACAGGAAGGAACCGCATGAACACATTAAAAGCCTGGATCGGAGGCAGCCTGCTGGCCTGTGCCGCCGTCACCTCGATGAACGCCAGCGCCGGCATTTACGATTACGAAGGCACCTATCAGATGGACTGCAACAACGCCACCCGCACCATCGGAGTAGCCTTCGCTTACGGCGAGATCGCCCCCACTCAAGGCGCCGTGCTGTTGAATGACGCCGACAGCCATGGTCACGAATTCACAGTGGAATTCGATACCTGCGACGACTTCACCTTCGACGACATCGACGCCGCCAAAGTTCAGGAGCTTTACGCCAAGGCCAGAGCCAAATGCATCGAGACGGACATGCCCATCGGTGGCATTGTGAAAGAGGCCGTCTGCAGCATCGCGGCCGGTGAGGTGCGAAACAGCCTGGAAGATTCCGTATTCCCCGACCCACAAACCTATATCGGAAACTATGTCACCAACGCCATCAACCTGGACGTGAGCTGTGCCCTGGTGTTCTTCTCCTGGTGTCTGCAGTATGGCACCGACACCACCTACAGCTTTGATTCCGGGAATTCCCTGTACTACCACGCCTACATCAATAATGCCGGTAAATGGATGGAGAATTTCGCGCTGAACAACGTACTCCAACAACCTTCCCTGCCCTGTGTGAGCCTGCAGCAAGCGGTGTTGAATGGGGATGCGGCCGCGGCCGGTACGGTGGTGACCTCCACGAACCTGCTGGATGGACACACCTGTTTGATCCCCAACCCGTTTGACCCGAGTGAAATGATTACCATGGTGCTGGGAATGAACGTGGGAATCCGTCAGTCCGGCGCGGAATAACGCTTCCGCTGAGTCAATGAAAGCAGGGCGGCGTGCCAAGGCTCAGCCCTGCTTTCCGGTGGTTCACAATCGAGGATCAGGCCAGTCCCAGGGCCACCGCCAGACCTTTGTTGTCCTTGGTGGGGATGGTGGAACAGGTGCGCAGATCCTCCTTCTTCAGGTTGGGAATCCAGAACTGATAGGCTTCGATGCCACCGAGCACTTCAGGTACATAGTGGCCTTTTTCCTGAATTTTGATTTTCGCCTCAATGTTCTTGATCATCTGTTCCACCCGCTTGCCCTTCTCGGCAGGACTGTAGGCCGGTTGCGGCTCGAACTGGCCCCATACCGCTTCCACCTCCTTGGTCAACGAGATTTCCTGGTAGTTATCCAACCCATTCCAGTCCACCCGCACCGCCGACGCAAACCGCACCATGGCCTCAAAACTGATGCCATTCAGCTCGGCCTCTTTGTAGCGGCCCACCGCACCCAGCTTGTCCTCCCGAAACGGCCGTACCGGCGACCACCAGGGTGACACACTGTTTCCTCTGGCTTCATTCACAATGGGGTATTGAGACAATTTATACAGCCCTGTGCCTGCGGGAATCGTAATGATCTCGAACTGCCCGCCTTTAAACGCTTCTTTCACATAATCCGGAATATCAGACTTATTCATCGCAAACCCTTATGAGGCCACTGCGCCGTTGCAGATGACTGGTTAAAAAGTGAAGGTTCCGGATGAATAGTAGACGTCCGAAACGGGTTAGTCATCATACCAAAGACTAACCCGGTCGCAGTTTCCGCTATCGGGGCGGCTTGAGTCCCGCCAGCCCCTGCCCCGGCTTGGGGAGCTGAGCGCGGTCCGGCACCAGACCCGCCAGAGTCAGCGTGGGGGTTTCGGACAATTGCTTGTTTTCAGGCCCAGATCGACTACTGCTGCTGTCACCTCCGCAGCCAGTGAGTAAAAGCCCTGCACCCAAGAACAGTACTGGAAAATAGTATCGCATCGTCCCACCCTCCCTAATACTTAATCCAGAACACTTCACCGGGGTGAATCTGTTCCAAGGTGGATGCCTCTGCATCGTCCTCAATCAATTGCTGGGTCACCGGATTGGGGCTGTAAGCCGCACTGCCTTTCCACACGATCTGGGCGTCTTTGAAAATACTCATATCGTGGAGGTGATCGGGAGCCGTGTATTGATTCCATCCGGGTGACCGTGGGGGATACACAAACAAACTGGGCGCGGGCTTTTCACCGGCATCTGCACCCCCGCTGCCCCCACCATGATCGTGACTGCTGTTGATACCCACCCAGGCGGCGGTGGATTCCACCCCTTGTGTGTCGCGACAAAATTGAGTAGTGGGAAAGTGGTAACGCACGAATTCAACTGCCGGTAATTTGGTGCGAAAGCTCACTTCATAGGTATGGGAGTCCGAATCCAAAAGCTCGGCTTCCGGCTTCTCCCAAATCAACCGGGTGGGCAGCCCGGTATCCGCCTCGGCTTCAATGGTGGCATAACCGAGAGGGCCCAATACTGCGCGAACAGGCGGAAATCCAGCGGGCAACACCACTTCTACCCGATAGCTATCGGCCCCTTCGCATCCGTGCGGCACCGACAGGTCCACCTGATAATAGCCGTTGGCATAAGCCGTGCCCGAGGTCACCGAAACATGGGCATGGGTCAATTGGATGCAACCCAGTAACAAAATCGTTCCCATCAACGCCTGCAACTGCGCAACCTGTGTCCTGTTCAAATTCATGTGCACTTCCTTTTGTTTATTGATTATAAGGAACGAAACGATACACAGGATGAGGTCAGTGCGGGATGCGACAAATTGCCTCAGGGCTGACCCGTGAACAATGTGAACAAATCATGACGCCAACGTGATACCCCTGTAATCGTTTTTACCACCCGCTGTAACCTGCCTTTGCTACCGTTCGTTCCCGCAAAACCCCAGAGAGTCCATCTCCACCCTGAAACTCATCTTTATCAGTAGACAACAATAATTGCGATCCACGGAGAAACGCATGTCTTCAACTATCAATCGCCGTAAGTTCATTCAACTGTCCAGCGTCGCCGCAGCCGGCACCATGGTTGCGCCACTGGGCCTGTTGAACTCTCGCATGGCCGAGGCGGCCGCAAGCTGCAACCTGGCCAGCTTTGCCGTCAATGGCTTCGGTCCGATCAATCCAACGTTGCCCGAAAACACCCTGATGCTGGCCTCCCATCCCCGCGGGGACCTGTCCAACACGCCGCTGTTGCGGTTGCCGCAAGGTTTCCGTTACAGCGCCGTCAGCATCGTCGGCACACCCATGAGTGATGGCGTGCTGACCCCGGGCGACCACGACGGTATGGCCTGTTTTCAGGGCCGTCGCGGTGATGTGATCCTGGTGCGCAACCACGAGCTGAGCCCCACCGAAAACAAATACGGCAACAACCTGGGATGCCTGGCCCCGAACGGCAAACAGTACGACCCGTTCACCGGCAGCGCGGCCGGTCTGGGTGGCGGTGGCACCTCCACCGTGGTCATCAACCGTCACGGCCAGGTCACCCAGGATTACATCTCCCTGGGCGGCACCATCCGTAACTGTGCCGGTGGTCCAACCCCCTGGAACTCCTGGATCAGCTGTGAAGAAGACACCAGCCTGCCGGGCAGCACCAACACCAAGAAACACGGCTACTGCTTTGAAGTGCCCTCTCAGCTGGGCGAAGCCGTTGACCCGATCCCCCTCACCGCCATGGGCCGTTGCAATCACGAAGCCGTATCCGTGGATTCCAAAGACGGTTATGTGTACCTGACGGAAGACCGCGGCGACAGCTGCTACTACCGCTATGTGCCCCGTAAGAAATCACATTGCTTTGGCAACCTGCAGGATAACGACGGCGACCTGTACGCCATGGTGATTGAAGCCGGTCAGGTGGCACACTGCGACGGCGTATCTCAGGTGCCGGTGGCCAACTATCATAACGCCGATCTGGTGGATACCCGCGGTGTGCGCCGTGGTGCGCCCGCCAGCATGCTGCCGTTCCTGGGTCAGCCCTTGAAAGTGCGCTGGGTCAAACTGGAGGACGTTGATCCCGAGCAGGACACATTGCGCCAGGAAGCCCAAGCCAAAGGCGCTGCGGTGTTCTACCGCGGTGAAGGTGCCTGGTTCCATCAGGGTAAACACTACTTCGTGTGCTCCGGTGCCGGTGAAGCGGGAGAAGGGCAGGTGTACTGCTACGATCCCAAGCGCGAAACCATCACCCTGATCGTGGAATCCACCGACGAAAACCTGCTGGATGGCCCGGACAACATGACCGTGGCCCGCGATGGCACCCTCTATCTGTGTGAGGATGGCAGCGGTGGCAGCGAAGGCGACGCCAACTACAGCCAGTACGTGGTGGGTGTGGACGCCAGCGGCGGCCTGTTCCAGTTCGCCCACAACATCATTCCGGGCGACACCAGCGAATTCGCCGGTGCCTGTTTCTCCCCGGATGGGCGCTTTATGTTTGTGAACAACCAGGGCATGGGCATCACCTACTGCATCTGGCGCGAGGATCACCGTCCGATTTATCTGGAAACCGGCTATTCCCGCCGACCCGGACACGGTCGCGGTCGTGGTCGTGGTCGCAACTGGTTCTGATCACGGGTGATAGAAGATAGAAGAGCCCGGCGCACGGTGAAGTTCGCCGGGCTTTTTACTCTCCCATTGCCATCCTCATTGTCATACAAGCAGCATGGATTTCCCCTCAAACTTGGATTATAAGTAAGTTTCCGGTGTACGGGGATTCAAGTCCATGTCATCCATCCCATCCAATTCACGCTGGCCTGCCCGGCTGGATCTGCTGCAAAGTGCCAGCGGCCTGGCTCTGGCCCTGTTCATGTGGGTGCACATGTTCCTGGTGTCATCCATCCTGATCAGCAACGATGCCATGTACGCGGTGGCCAAGCTGTTCGAAGGTTACTATGTCTTTGGCCGTTCATATCCGTGGCTGGTATCCGCAGCAGCGGCCGCTATCCTCGTCTTGATCATGCTGCACGCCGCCCTGGCCCTGCGCAAGTTTCCCCAAAGCACCCGTCAATATCAATTATTCCTGGGGCATAAGAACCGCATGCATCACCCGGATACCACCCTGTGGTGGTGGCAGGTGGTCACGGGGTTTCTGTTGTTCTTTCTGGCGCCCATGCATTTGTTCGGCATGTTTTCCCAACCGGATCAGATCGGACCCTATGCCTCGTCCTACCGGGTGTACAGCACGCACTGGCCCCTGTATCTGATTCTGCTGTTTGCGGTGGAGTTGCACGGCGCCATCGGCCTGTATCGCCTGGCCATCAAATGGCTGAGTTTCCCCACCATGCCGGTGCCGGTGATGCGGAAGCGACTGAGTCTGTTGAAGTGGGGCATGAGTGCGTTCTTTATCATACTGGGGCTGTGCACTCTGCTGGCCTATTACCGATTGGGCAGCACCCTGCAGGATCAGCCGGGGGAGCGTTATCACCCGGTCACGCAATCCCAATGCCCCACCAACAGCGAGGTGCTGTCATGAAGATCCTGCATACCGATGTGCTGGTGATCGGAGGGGGTCTGGCGGGATTGCGCACCGCCATTGGTGCCCGCCGCCGGGGTTTGGACGTGTCCATTCTGTCACTGGTGCCGCCGAAGCGTTCCCATTCCGCCGCTGCCCAAGGGGGTATGCAGGCCAGCCTGGCCAATGCGGTGAAAGGTTATGGCGATAATGAAGACGTGCATTTTGCCGACACCGTACGCGGCAGCGACTGGGGTGCGGATCAGGATGTGGTGCGCATGTTCGTGCATATGGCGCCCAAGGCCGTGCGGGAACTGGCCCACTGGGGTGTGCCCTGGAACCGGGTACAAGGGGGCAAACACAACGTCATTATCAATGGCCAACCGGTAACGCTGGAAGAATCCGAAGCCGCCCACGGCCTGATTACCGCACGTAATTTTGGTGGCACCGCCAAGTGGCGCACCTGTTATGTGGCGGACGGCACCGGCCATTCCATGTTGTACAACGTCAGCGACCAGGCCATCGCCGCCAACATCCCGGTATTGGAACGCACCGAAGCCATGGCCCTGATCCACGACGGCCAGCGCTGTTACGGCGCCATCGTGCGCAACCTGATGACCGGCGAACTGTTTGCCCATACCGCTAACGCCACCTGCATTGCCACCGGCGGCTTCGGCCGCATCTATCGCATCAGCACCAATGCCGTCATCAACGAAGGCATGGGGGCCGCCATCGCCCTGGAAACCGGTGTCGCCACCCTCGGCAACATGGAAGCGGTGCAGTTTCATCCCACCGGCATTTTCCCCGCCGGCATTCTGGTGACGGAAGGCTGTCGCGGCGACGGCGGCCTGTTGTTGGATGGTGATGGTCATCGCTTCATGCCCGATTACGAACCGGAAAAAGCCGAACTGGCCTCCCGCGATGTGGTGGCCCGCCATATGGAATACCACATCAAACAGGGCAAAGGCGCCCGCTCCCGTTTTGGCGAACACCTGTGGCTGGACATCCGCCTGTTGGGGGAACAGCACATCAATCACAAACTGCGGGAAGTGAAAGAGATCTGCCAATACTTTCTCGGCATCAACCCGGTGCATGAACTGATTCCCGTACGCCCGGCACAGCATTATTCCATGGGTGGCATCCGCACCGACGCCCACGGCCAGAGCCCACAACTGCAAGGCCTGTTCGCCTGTGGCGAAGCCGCCTGTTGGGACATGCACGGCTTTAACCGACTGGGTGGCAATTCCGTGGCGGAAACCGTGGTGGCGGGCATGATTGTGGGGGAATCCATCGCCGATTACTGTTTATCGGAAGCAGGGCAGGGGATGATTGATACCGCACTGGTGAAACGCTTTTTGCAGCAGGAGCAGGATGCTTTGGATGGCATCTGCAAATCCAAAGGCACAGAAAAAGCCAGTGAGCTGATCAAACAAATGCAAACCCTGATGACCGATTACGTGGGCATTTATCGGGATGGTACCAACCTGCAAACCGCAGTCAGTGAGCTGAAATCGTTATTAGAGCGTAGCGAAAGGGTCGGCCTGCAATCCAGCGCACCCGGTGTGAATCCGGAACTGGTGATGGCGTATCGCCTGCCACGGATGTTGAAGCTGGCCCTGTGCGTGGCACAGGGTGCATTGAACCGCACCGAAAGTCGCGGCGCCCACACCCGACTGGATTATCCGCAACGGGATGACAGCCAATGGCTGAAGCGCACTTTGGCCAGCTGGCCACTGGGTGCATCCAGCCCAACGTTGAACTACGAACCCATCGACATTATGAAAATGGAATTGCCCCCGGGTTGGCGCGGCTATGGCAAAAAGGATTTTATTCCCCATCCGGATGCAGACACGCGACAACAGCAGGTGGACGCCATTCACCGTAAGACTCAAAATCGTTTCGAGCGTCAGCAGGCGCTGCTGCCGTTCCACCACCTGTTGCCCGAGAAATTCCACCAGAACAACGCCCGCTTTCAGGAAAACAGCGAAGGGGAATCCCCATGACCCAAGACAGCAAACAGCGTATTCCTGTAAATGAATCGGAACCCAATAGTCGACAACTGACCTTTGAAATTTTTCGCTTCAACCCGCTGGACCCGGGCAGCGAACCCCACTTTGACACCTTCACCCTGGAAGAAACCGCAGGCATGACGCTGTTCATTGCCCTCAACCTGATCCGCGAAGAACAGGACCCCAGCCTGCAATTTGATTTTGTCTGCCGTGCCGGTATCTGCGGCAGCTGCGCCATGCTCATCAACGGCCGACCCGACCTGGCGTGCCGCACGTTGACCCAAGCCCTGCCCAGCACCATCCGCTTGGCACCGTTACCGGTGTTCGAACTGATTGGGGATTTATCGGTGAACACCGGTAAGTGGATGCACGGCATGAGCGAACGATTGCAGACCTGGGTGCACACCGAAACCGAACCGGATCTTGATGCCATGGAAGCGGCCATGGAGCCTGCCCTGGCGGAACAGATCTATGAGTTGGAGCGCTGCATTGAATGCGGATGTTGTGTGGCGGGTTGTGGCACGGCCGTAATGCGGGAGGCATTTGTGGGGGCCGTGGGGTTGAACAAAATGGCACGGTTTCGCCTGGACCCAAGGGATGAACGAGACGATGGTGCGTTTTATGAGTTGATTGGCCATGATGACGGAATTTTTGGCTGCATGTCGTTGATGGGATGTCAGGATGTGTGTCCGAAAGCATTGCCGTTGCAGACGCAGTTGGCGTTTTTGCGCAGGAAGATGGCGTTTGCCGGGATCTAATGCAGTGATGAGGCAACCCAGTTTCATTCAGTTTATTGCAACTAGAAAAATAAAAAAACGGCTGACAGTCCCCCATCAGCCGCTTTCTTCCAACCCTATGTCGAAGCAATTACCTCAAATCACCCCGCCATAAAACCCTTCTGCACCAGCCACTCCAGACACTTGCCGGTGGCTTCATCCAGTTTATCTTTCTGCCCGAAGTAATAGTGATTAGCACCCTTCACTTCATACATCTCTTTATCATCATGGCCCACTGCTTCATACAAACGATGAGTATGGCTCGGGGTACAGGCATCATCAGCGGTATTACCAATCACCAGCGTGGGCACACTGATCTGCTCAGCGCAGGTCAATCCATTGGCATTGGAATCGTCATAACTCCACTGTGACAGCCAACCTCGCAGGGTACAGAATCGCGCCAGGCCTACGGGGCCGTTGTTCACCACTTTGGGATCACCCAGGTAACACCAGCCGGGCATGCGGTCGTTGGGGTCTTGAGTGGGATCCAGCCAGCGAGGATCGGCCATGGTGCCGTGCACCACAAAGGCAAACTCTTCGGTGGTGAGGCCATCCTTGCGGAAGTCTTCCAGCTTTTGTTTTACCCAGGCGGTGATTTTACGGTTACGGGCAATCTGGGCGGCGCGATACTTTTCCACAAACTCAGCGGAGTAGGGCGGCTGGTTGGGATTGTTGGGGTCGTACAGGTCCAGCTCGGGATCGCGTTTGGTGGGATCGTTTTCATCCAGGATGGACGCATCCATCCACTCGGTCATGGTGCCGGCGCGGCTGATGTGAGCCGCCAGCAGCATCATGCCGTCGGCAGGGATCAGGTTGGCACCCACCAGGTCCACGGGATCGCCGGCGGGGGTTTCGGTGATGGTGGGATTTTCCGCCTGGGCCTGATAGAACAGGGAGAGGGAACCGCCGCCACTCCAACCTGCTAATACCACTTTTTTATAGCCTTTCTTCTCTTTCGCATCCCGTACGCAGGCCGCCATATCCAGGGCCACCTTTTCCATGATCAGGGCACTGTCGGTGCCGCGGTAGCGGCTGTTGCAATAAATCACATGACAGCCCTTTTTTGCCAGGGCCGACACCATGGGCAGGTAGGCACCACCACCGATGGGATGCATAAAGATGATGACGGTGTCGCTGGGTTTGTCTTTGGGTTTCAGCCAGTAGGATTCCAGGGCCACGATGTCGGCGGTGCCGCCGTAGGTATCCTTGAATTTGGACTGCTCGGCAAAGGCCAACAGGTAAGGGATGCGGTCGTATTCGTATTTGGTGCTCATGATTGTGCCCCCTCTTGCTTCACCTTGGAGAAGTCCGCTTTGCTCATATCAATGCCGCGCTGATCCAGCATGTCCGCCTGCAGGCGTTCAAGTTTTTGCGCACGGGTGCGTTCGGTCCATTCTTTCAATACGTCGTGGGCCTTGGCGCTGTCTTCCGCCAGGATGGCATCGTAGTTTTTGTCTTTCAGGGTGAGCTCCACCTGCACGCCGTTGGGATCGTACATGTAAATGGAGTGCACAAAGCCGTGGTCGATGGGGCCAAAACAGGGGCGGCCCATTTTGTTAATGTGGCGGCGCCAGGCTTTCAGCTGTTCCAGGCTGTCCACTTCAAAGGCGATGTGCTGGTCAAAGCCGTGGCGGGCAATGAACATCTTTTCTTCCACATCATCGGGCACATCAAAGAAGGCAATGAAGTTGCCGTCGGTGGTCTGGAAAAACAGGTGCATGTATTCGCGCTTTTTGGCTGCCCCTGGTTCTTCGTCGAACACCATGGCCGCAGCCAGTTTGAACCCCAGCACGTCTTCATAGAACCAACGGGTTTGTTCCGCATCCCGGCAGCGGTAGGCGGTATGGTGCATGTTGTGCACGGCTTTGCGGGCAATAGTGGGCTTTTCTTGTGGCTTGTCCTGGCTGGTTGGCTCGCTCATGGCACTTCTCTACCTTCTCTCTGCAGTCTTCTCTTTTAGCGATGTGTGAGACCGATTTTGTATTTGACTTATGGGTCACGATTGTAGATTGTATACAATCATAATGATTGAGCAGTTTCAACCCCTATTTTATGCCTGTTTCAGGCTCTGTTCGGCTGGAATTGCATACAAGTTGTAGCGTTATCCTTGATTCCACAGAAGGTTTGCCCATGAGTGCGTTGTCCCATATCACGATTCTTGATCTCACCCACATGTTGTCCGGCCCCTATTCCAGCCAGTTGCTGGCGGATATGGGGGCCCATTGCATCAAGGTGGAGCCGCCGGGCCAGGGGGAAGGCACCCGCAGGCTGCTGGCGGACGATGAGAAGTACTCCATCGACGGAGTGGGCGCTTACTTTCTTACTCTTTCCCGCAACAAGAAGAGTGTGGCCATCGACCTGAAAAAGCCCGCCGGCCTGGCGCTGTTCTACCAGCTGGTAAAGCACGCGGACGTAGTGATCAACAACTTCGGGGAGGGGGTTCCCAAACGCCTGGGCATCGATTACGAGGTGCTCAAGCAGCACAATCCCCGCATCATTACCTGTTCCATCACCGGTTTTGGCGAGACCGGTCCCGACCGCAACCGGGCCGCGTTCGATCTGGTGGCCCAGGGCATGGGGGGCGGCATGTCCATTACCGGGGAGGAAGGGGCGCCGCCGCTGCGGGCGGGGATTCCCATCGGTGATCTGGGGGGCGGCCTGTTTGCCACCATCGGCATTCTGGCGGCCCTGAACCAGCGGGATCAGCCCGGCCCGCGCCAGGGGCTGGGGCAGCACGTGGATATCTCCATGCAGGATTGCCAGGTTTCCATGCTCAATTACATGGCCACCATGTACCTGATGAGTGGGGTGCAGCCACCCGCAGTGGGCAACAGTCACTTTGTGCACGTGCCCTATGGCACCTTCAAAACCCAAACCCGCTACCTGATCCTGGCCTGCATGGGTGATGCCTTCTTCGGCAAACTGGCGGCGATGTTGAACGATCCGGAGCTGATGGACCCCAAATTCGCCACCCAGCCGGTGCGTTGGGAGCACCGTCATTTCATCAACGCCCGGGTACAGGAACACCTGGAGCGGGAAACCTGCGAGCACTGGCTGGAACAATTGAAGGAACACCGCATTCCCGCTGCCCCGGTGAACGATTTCGAGCACGCCCTGAATGACACCCAGATCCAGGCGCGAGACATGGTGGTTGAAGTGCCTCTTGGAAATGGTAAGATTGTCAAACAACCCGGAAACCCCGTGAAATTGTCTGCAGCAGGTGAGCAAGTATTTACTCCACCTCCCACTTTAGGTCAGCACACGGCATCGGTGCTGCAGGAATTACTGCAAATGAGTGATTCACAAATCGCTGAATTACGTCAAAATGGCGTGATCGATGGATGATTACCGTCTCAGTTACCTTATAATCGACACTGTTGTTTATTTCTGAGACCACCAAAGAAGAATCATGACTATGCGCGAACGTATCTATATTAATGAGGTGGGCCTGCGCGACGGCCTGCAGAATCAGCCCAATCCCGTTTCCACCCAGGCCAAGCTGGAGATGGCCCAGGCCCTGTTGGACGCCGGTGTGGAATACCTGGAGGCGGTGGCTTTTGTGCACCCCAAAGCCGTGCCGCAAATGGCGGACGCTGCTGAAGTGCTGGCCGGGTTGGCTCAAATCCCACTCAAGAAGGATGTGGAGATCTCGGCCCTGGTGCCTAATATGCGGGGTTATGAGCGGGCCCGCGCCAACGGGGTGAACTCCGTCGCCGTGGTGGTGGCCTCCACCGATACCTTCAATCTGCGCAACCTGAACATGACCACCGCGAAGGCCACCGACGTCTGCCGCGAAGTGATCCAGCAGGCCCGGGCAGACGGGGTGAAAGTGCGGGGCTATGTATCCGGCGCGTTGTCCTGCCCTTACGACGGCAAGACGCCGGTGGATGTGGTACACCGCATGTGCGCGGAGATGATTGAGTTCGGCGCCGACGAAATTTCCATTGGCGACACCATCGGGGCCGGAAACCCGCAACAGATCAATGATATTCTGGGCCCACTTGTGCAACAATTCGGGCCTGAGCGCTTTAACCTGCATTTGCATGATACCCGGGGGCAGGCGCTGGCCATGGCCTGGGCTGGTATCACCCAGGGTGTGCGTCGCTTTGACAGTTCCATCGGCGGGTTGGGCGGTTGTCCGTTCGCACCGGGGGCATCAGGGAACGTTGCTACCGAGGATCTGGTCTATATGCTGGAGGAAGCCGGCTTTGATACCGGTATTGATATCGCCAAACTGCGTGTTGCCGTGCAGGCCGCCGAGCGTGCCACCGGCCAGGCATTGGGCGGTCGTATTCTGCAATGGATGAAATCCCAGGAAATCAGGGAACAAAACAAACAAAACCCCTGCATATAACAAACAAGAGCGCGACCAAAGCAGGGGCATAACGAAAAAGGTCCAACGACACATTATGCTTACACGAAGCGCCAGATGGGTAATGGCCAGCCTGTTCGTGTTGACGGGAATCATGACGCCGGGGGTTCACACCCTGGCGGACAAGATCGATCGCATCATCGACGGGGAAAAGGCCAATATCAAGTCCGCTGTGCAGTCGCAGGAGCGGGTCAACACCATCGCCGACACCACGCAGCAAATGTTCCAGGATTTTCAACTGGAACTGAAACGCATTGAGGATCTGACCGCCTACAACGCGCAACTGACGCAGCAGATCCGGCGTCAGCAACAAAGCATGCTGGAAACGGAGAAGGCCATTGAAGATGTGGCCATCATCGAGCGCCAGCTGACTCCGCTGCTGGACCGCATGGTGCAATCCCTGGAAACCTTCATCCGCCTGGACGCCCCCTTTCTGCTGGAAGAGCGCTTTGAGCGCATCGCTTTTCTCAAACACACCCTGGCCCGGGCCGATGTCACCATCGCCGAGAAATTTCGCCAGGTGGTAGACGCCTATAAAGTGGAACTGGAATACGGCAACACCATCGAAAGCTACCGTGGCACCCTCACCAACGGTGAGCGGACCAGTGAGGTGGAGTTCCTGCGGGTGGGCCGCATCGGCCTGATGTACCAGACCCTGGACGGCAGTGAGCGGGGCGCCTGGAGCAAGGAAACCAAACAGTGGGAAGCATTGGGCAGCCTGTATGCCCGTGATATTCGCCTGGGCCTGAAGGTGGCCAAGAAGCAGGCCGCCCCGGAAATGTTGACGTTGCCCATGCCGGCACCGGAGCCCATGCCATGATGCGAATGACCTCCCTATTGGTGTTGGCACTGCTGTGCTGCTTGCCCCTATCCAAAGCCCATGCGGTGTGGCAACCGAAAGAAGAAATCCAATCCCTGGATGAACTGCTGGAGCTGGTGAAACAGGGCCGGGTTGAACAATCCCGAGAGAATCGCGCGCGGGAACAGCGCTTCCTGGCCGAACAATCCAAACAGGAACAGATGCTGAAAGGTACGGTGGAGGAACGGCAGAAACTGGAACGTCGCAGTGAACTGCTGGAAACCACCTACGCTGAGAACAAGGAACAACTGGATGAGCTGACCCGGCGCCTGGAAAAACGCATGGGCTCGTTAAAGGAACTGTTCATCCAGTTGCAGACCGACACCGCAGAGGCATCCGGCCTGTTGCAGCAATCCATCACTTCAGTGGAGTTTCCCTCCCGCAATCTGGAAATGGAGGATCTGTCGGATCGCCTGGGCGGCAGTCGCAGCCTGCCCAACATCAACAACATCGAACAGCTGTGGTATCAGATGCAGCGGGAGATGGTGGAGTCCGGCAAGATCAAACACCTGAACCTGGAGGTCATCACCACCGACGGTGAACCGGTGAAAGCGGATGTGGTGCGGCTGGGTTCATTCAACCTGTTGTCCGGCAACCGCTACCTGCAGTTCATTCCCGAGACCGGCAAGATCATCGACCTGAATCGCCAGCCGCCCCGATACATGCTGAGCTATGTGGAGGATTACACCCAAAGCACCGAAGGCTTTAATGCGGTGGCCATCGATCCCACCCAGGGCACTCTGCTTAACATGCTGTTGGACGCACCGGACTTTGTGGACCGGGTGGAGCAGGGCGGTTTTATCGGTTACGTCATCATCGTGCTGGGCTTTGTGGGCGTGGTGCTGGCGCTGGAGCGCATCATGTTCCTGATCGTGGTGACCCGCAAAGTGGCGGACCAGACCCGTATGAAAGAAACCCGCCGCGACAATCCCCTGGGCCGCATCATCCTCACCTATGAGCAACACAAAAGCCTGCCCCTGGAATCGCTGGAGCTGAAGCTGGGCGAAGCCATTCTGCGGGAGCGGGGTCCGCTGGAAAAACACCTGGCCATCATCAAGATTGTGGCGGTGATTGCCCCCCTGCTGGGACTGTTGGGTACGGTCACCGGTATGATCAACACCTTCCAGACCATTACCCTGTTTGGCACCGGTGATCCCAAGTTAATGGCCGGCGGTATTTCCCAGGCGCTGGTGACCACCGTGCTGGGTCTGTCGGTGGCGATTCCGGTGGTGTTCTTCCACGCCCTGGCCAGCACCCGCAGCAAAGCGGTGATTTCGGTACTGGAAGAACAGAGCACCGGCCTGGTGGCGGAAAAAGCGGAGCAGGAGAACAGCTGATGTGGGCGGTGATGGAAGCCTTCGCCATCGTGCGGGATTTCCACTTTGCCGGTGGGGTGGTGCTGTGGACCATCGGCCTCAACACCCTGCTGATGTGGACGCTGGTGATCGAGCGGGTGCTGTTTTATCGCTTCACCCTGCCCAGGGAAGTGAACCGGGTCACCCATTCCTGGTTTTCCCGCGATGACCGCCGTTCCTGGTACGCGCGCCAGATTCGCCAGAAACTGGTGGCCGAGATCAGCCAGCGGGCGCACTTTTCCCTGCCGGTGATCAAAACTCTGGTGACCCTGTGTCCGCTGTTCGGTTTGCTGGGTACGGTGACCGGCATGATCGAGATTTTTGATGTCATGAACGCCTTCGGCATGAACAACACCCGTTCCATGGCATCGGGTATTTCCCGCGCCACCCTGCCCACCATGGCGGGCATGGGGGCGGCCATTTTTGGCCTGATGGCCTATCGCGCCCTGCTGCGCTATTACGAAATCCAGGTGCAGGGTGTGGCCGACCAGCTGTCGCTTTCCACCCGTGCTGCCACCCGCAGTACGACAGGAGGTACTCCCGCATGAGACGCCCATTCGCCCACGTTACCGAAGACGACGATACCAATATCGACATGACCCCCATGTTGGATATCGTGTTCATCATGCTCATCTTTTTTGTGGTGACCGCGTCGTTTGTAAAAGAGACCGGGATCGACATCAATCGCCCCCAGGCCAAAACCGCCATCACCAAGGAAACCGCCAACATCAAAATCGCCATCGACGGTAACGATGCCATCTGGATTGATCGTCATCAGGTGGACGAACGCAGTGTGCGGCCGTTGCTGGAGCGCATGCACATGGAAAACCCGCAGGGGGGATTGATCGTGCAGGCGGACCGCCGTTCCACCAACGAAAAACTGGTGCAGGTCATGGACGCCGCCCGCCAGGCGGGCATCACTTCCATTTCCATCGCGGCCTCTGAAAAGTAGTTATGCTGCGCCGCTATTGCATCGCGTTCGTGTTGGCCTTCTGGATGGTTACCTTTCTGTTTGCGCTGATGATCGCCCTGATCAAAACCAGTGAGGTGCCGGTGGCCGATAACAGCCGATTGAATCTGGTCAATTTCATTCGCGAGAAGCGGGACCCCAATCTGCGCCTGGAAGACCTGAAGCCCGAGCCACCACCGAAACCTTCCGAACCGCCACCACCGGCCGCATTGCAGATTGAAACCCTGGATCCCAGCGGCGAATCCTTTGCCATTTCCGAACTGCCGGTGGCGGACAGTTTTGTATTGGAGCCCGGCCTGGGCATCGGTGAGGGCGACGGCGAGTATCTGCCGGTGTATCGGGTACCGCCACAGTATCCCCGCAAGGCCCTGTTTGACCGGGTGGAAGGCTGGGTGGTGGTGGAGTTCACCATCGGCACCCAGGGTGAGGTGAAGGATGCCCGGGTGGTGGAATCCAGTCCCCGCGGCACCTTCGATCAGGCGGCCCTGGATGCGGTGCGCCGGTTCCGCTTCAAGCCCCGCAACATCGCCGGCACTCCGGTGGAAGTGCAGGGCGTGCAGAACCGCATTCGATTCAAGTTGAAGAAATGATGCGCCGGCTGCCTGTTCTTGTTCCGCTGATCCTGCTTTTGAGCCTGTTGCTGAGTCTATTGTTCGGCAACCCCGCCCGGGCCGACAGCCCCTCGCTGACTGCCCGCGTCTACAAAGTGATTGTGGATGCCCAGACCGCACTGCAAAAAAAGCAACTGGACAGCGCGCAAAAGATGCTGGAGGACCATACCGGCGACACTCGCAATTCCCCCTATGACAATGCCATGCTCTGGCATCTGCTGGGCTATGTGTATTACGAACAGGGTCAGCTGAACAAGTCCGCCGACGCCTTTGAAAAAGTATTCGACTACGACATCCCCGTCAGCCTCAGCAACAGCAATCACAAGATGCTGGGGCAGGTGTACATGGCCCGCAGCCAATACCGGGAGGCGTTACCCCATTTACGGCGCTGGCTGGAAAACGAGACCGATAACCGCGAAGAGATCCACGCCCTGATCGCCCATTGCTACTACGAGATGAAGCAGTACAAATCCGCCGTCACCCATCTGGAAACCGCCATCGACGGCTATCAGGCCCGCCGCAAAACCCCGCGGGAATCCTGGCTCAATCTGCTGCAGGCCAGCCTGGCGCAAATGAACGACGTGGAGCACCGCATCCGCACCATCCGCATGCTGCTGGCCTGGTTCCCAAAGAAGGAATACTGGCTGGCCCTGGCCAGTGCCTATGCCCAGTTGGAGCAGATGGACAAGTACCTGGCGATTCTGGCCCTGGCCGAGCGCAAGGATCTGTTGAATACCGACGCCCAGTTTGTGTCCCTGGCCAGCGTTTATTTTGCCGAAGGGGCACCGCAGAAGACCGCGCAGATTCTGGAAGAGGGCATGCAGAAAGGCGTTGTCAAACGCAACATCCGCAATCTGCGTTTTCTGGCGTCCGCCTACACCATGGCGCGGGAATACGAAAAGGCCCTGGTGCCGCTGCGGGCGGCGGCAGCCCAATCCAAAGACGGCGAGCTGGACATCATGCTGGGCAACGCCCTGTATCAGCTGGCCCGCTGGGAAGAAGCCAGCAAGGCACTGCTCACCGGCCTGGACAAGGGCGAGCTCAAACAGTCCACCACCGCCTGGCTGATGCTGGGACAATGCCAGATAAATCTGAAACAATACGACGCAGCCATCGCGGCGTTTGAGCAGGCAGCCCTGGATGAAGAGCGCAGCCAGCAGGCGCAGCAATGGATTCAATACGCCCGCTATGAAAAAGAGCGCCAGGAAAAGCTGAAGCTGGAGGCCGACCCGTCATGAAAGCCATTGTGATTGAAGCAGACAAGACCCTGAGCTGGCAGGACCACCCGGAGCCGGCGCTGGGCCCGGATCAGGTGGCCATCGCCGTGCGGACCACTGCGGTGAACCGGGCCGACCTGATGCAACGGGCCGGCCTGTATCCACCGCCGCCGGGGGCCAGTGAGATTCTGGGTTTGGAATGCGCCGGTGAGATCAAAGCCATCGGCGCCAATGTGCGCCAGTGGCAGGTGGGGGACAAAGTGTGTGCACTGCTGGCGGGGGGCGGTTACGCCGAAACCGTGGTGTGTCACGCCGATCACGTATTGCCGATACCCGACGGTTTCGATTTTGTTCAGGCCGCTGCCCTGCCGGAAGTGTTCGCCACCGCCTGGCTCAATCTGTTTATGCTAGCGGAGTTGCAACCTGGCCAGAAGGCCATCGTCCACGCCGGTGCCAGCGGAGTGGGCACCGCCGCCATCCAGCTGTGTAAGGCCCGCGGCAACCCGGTGTTCGTCACCGTTGGGGATCAGGCCAAACTGGACAGCTGCATTGCATTGGGCGCCGATGCCGGACACCTGCGCACCGAAGGTGATTTCGAATCCAAAGTGAAAGACTGGGCTGGCAAGGCCGGTGTGGCCGCAATCCTGGATCCGGTGGGCGGCAGTTATCTGGAGCAGAACATCCGGTGCCTCAACACCGATGGCAGCCTGGTGATCATCGGGCTGATGGGAGGCCGTTCCGGGTCGCTGGATCTGGGCCGCCTGCTGGTGAAACGCATTCGGGTCATTGGCTCCACTCTGCGCAGCCGCAGCGATGCCAGCAAGGCTGCGGTGATCGCGCAATTGCGGGAGCAGGTGTGGCCAGGGTTTGCGGCCACGGCCAACACCAACCCGATACTGCAGCCGATCGTCCACAGCCGCTTTCCCATTACCCAGGCCAATCAGGCCTTTGAGCTGGTGGCCAGCAACCTGACCACCGGCAAAGTCATCCTGGAGTTGCCGTAGCGCTGTCAGCCGCCACTGGTGTCTGCCAGGTCGGCCTGTTCAAAGGTGCCTTTGTTGGGGGTCAGATCCTTGGGCTTGGTGCCAGGCATCAGTTCAAAGCCGATGTCGAACTGCACCAACAGGGTTTTCAGGGTCTCATAGGCTGACTTGTCGCCCTCCAGTTTGGCCTTGCCGGATTTGATCTGATCATCAAAGCTCACCGCACCCATCATGGTTTTTTCCAGGTCGGAACGGTTGATGGTGATGGTGAGGTCTGCGTTTTTGTTGGTAAAGCCCTGAATGCTGGTCAGGGTGCTGTTACTCAACTCCACGGCGAATTTTTCCTTGTTGTCCGGCGTCACCAGGTTAATGGAAAACGCCTTGCCTTCCGCCTTGTGGCTATCCAGTCGAATGCCGAGAAAATCCAGCCACAATTCGGTGCTCATGGCCTGGATCATATCCGGACCGGAACTCTTCGGGGAGGAACCGGAGGGAATGCCGGAACGCAATTCATAGGCAGCGGCCAGGAAGCTGTTACGCACACTGGGGCTTTCCTGCTGATAGCCAATCTGCTCGAATACATCCGCCAGCAGGTCCTTGGCTTTCTGGTTATCCGGTTCCGCATAGACCAGTTTGTTGAGGATCTCCTGGGCGTGGCGGTACTTGCCTTCGTTATACAGCTGCTGACCTTTTTTGAGGATTTTCTTTGCGCCACCCATCATCTCCACGTACAGCGGTGCGGAATCTTCCGGCGACAGCGGGATCAGGGTGGTGGGGTTGCCATCCCAATAGCCCAGGTAACGGTTCACCACAGCACGGCTGTTGTGTTCCACGGAGCCGTGATAGCTGCGTGCGGACCATTGTTGTTGCAGACTTTCTGGCACTTCGTATTGGTTGTGGATCTGGTTGATGGTCACGCCCTGATTGGCCAGGTGCAGCACACCGTTGTTGAGGTTGGCGTAAGTGTCGCGCTGGGCCCGCATCACTTCCTGAATGCGTTCATTACCCCAGCGTGGCCAGCTGTGGGAAGCAAACATCACCTGGGCATCCTGACCGAACAGGTACAGTGCGCGGTTGATTTCTTTGGACCACTTCAACGCATCCCGCACCAGGGCGCCGCGCAGGGTATAAATATTGTGGATGGTGCCGGTGATGTTCTCCGCCGCCCAGAAGGCTTTCCACTCCGGGAAGTAGGTATTCATCTCCGCCGGTGCTTCTGTGCCCGGAGTGTTCTGGAATATCATTTTCACGCCATCGACGGTGAGGGTTTCCAGATCTTTGGACACGATCACATTGGGTGGGATCAGGCCCAGGTTACCGGCTGCGGTGTTTTTACCGATGGACTGGTCCACGTGGCCGAAGGGGCTGCGGGGCAGCAACACGCCGTACTGGAAGAACATGCGGCGGTTCATGGCATTACCGGCGTACACGTTTTCCGCGACGGCATGATCCATAAAGCCCACCGGGGCAATGACTTTGACTTTACCACTCTGGACGTCTTTCAAATCCACCACACCCCGCACTCCACCAAAATGGTCGGCATGGGAATGGGAATAGACCACGGCCACCACAGGGCGTTTGCCGAGCTTTTCGTTAACCAGTTTGAGGGCCGCCGCTGCGGTCTCTTTTGCCGTCAGGGGATCAAATACAATCCAGCCGGTGTCACTTTTGATAAAACTGATGTTGGCCAGGTCGAAGCCTCGCACCTGATAGATCTTACCGGGCAACACTTCATACAGGCCGTAGTTCATGTTGAGGATGGCCTGGCGTTGCAGGGAAGGGTGGATGCTGTCCCAGGTTTGGCCTTCTTCCAGCAGCCATTCATAGCTGCCCATGTCCCAGGCCACATTGCCGGCTTCCGCCATGATCTGTTTGTAATCCGGCGCCGCGATGAAGCCGCGTTTGGACTCCTCAAAATCGCGGGTGTCCTCAAACGGCAGGCTGTCCCGCTGCAACTGTTGCAGTTTGACGGTGTATTCAGAGGGCAGCTTGCCTTTGGGATGGAAGTGTTTACCCTCAGCGGCACCGGCGTCTGACAGGACGCCACCACCACCGGCGGCCATGGCGCTGGATGCCCCAAGGCTGCAGGCGATCAACAGGGCCCGGGCGATATTCGAGGATGCGGTCATCATGACTCTCCTTTTGTTATCCTGAGTGTGATTAGATTGAATTCCCACTGAGCAAAAAATCCGCGTTAGAGAAATTGCATGTTGAGTCCCATGTAGACCTGCCACTGGGGCTGCCCGGGGCCGTCGTCTGCCAGGGAAAATTGAGGCTCGATGAACAGGTTGTAAACGGTTTTCTGTTGCTTGAACACCTGGCCGATGCCGATGCCCACCGGCACACTGTAATGGTCGTTCTCAAAGTTGTACACCCAGATGGGGGCCGCACGCAGATAGGTGCCTCCCCCCAATTGATACATGCCGAACGGTTGGAAAGCGCCCACGTTCACGGTATCGCGGTCGTCTTCTCCGGCGAAGCTGTGCTGCCAGGAAAGCAGATAACCAAACTGGAACTGTGCCGAAGTGGCGTTGAACAAGACATTCACCAAGCCCGCTGACCACTTTTCACTGCCCACGGCATCCTCGGTGGCAGTGGGGGCGGTGAGCTGCGGACCCACCCCAAAACTGATGGCCGGGTTGCCCGTATCAATCAGGTAAGCCGTAAACAGGTTGAGATCGCCAATGCCGCTCTCACTGCTGCCGCCGGGACCCACCGGGAACCGGTTGAAAGGCAGAGACGCTCGCAACAGCCAGTTGCTGTCCCCCAGGCTGAAGGGCTTGGCGAAGCGCAGCCAGGCCTGATTGGCGGTTTTGTCGGTATCGCTCAGGTCACCAATGTAGTAATCCTGGACATTGAAAGCAGTCATATTGGCGAGCGGATTGTTGGCCTGGGCCGCCGCCCGGTTGTCGGTCTCCGCCCAGGCTAGAACCGGCAGTAGGCTGGCATGCAGCAGCGCGATGAGCAATCGCTGCCGTGTTCTGTGAAGCATGGTTTTTCCCTTCCTCAACGTGTAACAGGACGTTCGATAGCATACAGGGATGGCCGCAAAGTTCAATGCACTGGCCTGGCCGGACGACACCGCCAAACCCGCGAAAAATTGATCCAGTCGATGGCTTTGGTGTAAATGAGTCCTGTATAAATCGGGCCTGGCTGGTAGAATCATCAACACAATAAAGACAAGACGAGGGGAAGGCTGTGGAAGCGCCGATACTGGATGAACCGGACCTGATCATTGCACCTGATGATCTGGCGATGTTTTCGGATCAGGACGATCTGTTTCTTGCCGGTGACACCCAAACGTTCAATACCTCCCGCCTGCATCAGACCATCACCGATTCCGCCCATCGCGCGCTGCAGGTCTGCAATGCCCAGGCTCAGCTGATGCTGGCCAAGTACCAGAGCGAACACGCCGAGGACACCAAAGTGGCCCAGCTCAAGGCCGAGCACATTGCCTATGACCTGGGGGATTCCGAGTTCGACCCCAGCCAGGAACGGCAGAACCCCTTTGAGGAGGAAGTGCTCGCCCAGGCCTGGCAGGAGGGCTATAACGCCGCCCGCGACGCCAAGCGCTTCCGCCCCATGTTGCAGATCGAACAGAAGTATTGGGAAGATGGGGTGGACACCGAAGACGCCCGCTCCCAGTACGAATTGTGTGCCCTGCAGTTGTTCCGCATCGCTGCTCAGTTGGAAGACGCCGCCCAGGCAGAACGGGCCAAACGCCTGGCCATGGAGATGTGCCGCTACCACGAGGGGGAAACCCCATCCAACAACCGCCAGGGCGAAATTGATCGTTTTATGGCCAAGCAGGCGGAACGCATTGCCCAGGCCATCGACTTCTGAGGATCTGGTCTTTGCCATCGACTACTCCCGCATCCTGGCGGGGGTACTGAACCTTGACCACCATCAGCTGCCCGCCCTGCTGGCGGACACCGGGCTGACCCCACAGCAGTTCCTGGAGAAGGAAGGCTACATCTCCTGGCCGGAGCAGCACCGCATCATCACCAACGCCCTGGCACTCTACGGCGCCCCCGGACTGGGGCTGCGGGCAGGAGAACGCTATTCCCTGATGACCCACGGCCTGGTGGGTGTGGCCACCATGGCCTGCCCCACTGTGATGGAGGGATTGCAGGTGCTGGCGCGCTACCACCCCACCCGGGCGCAGTTTGTTGAGCAATCCCTGGAGGTGGTGGCCGACACCCTGATCATCCAGTTTTCCCTGCGGGTGGAGCGGGATGCGGTGGGTCAGTTCCTGTTGGACGCCCTGCTGGTGTCCCAGGTGTCCACCCTGCGCTTTCTGCTGGGGGACCGGGTGGCGGACCTGACCCTGGAGCTGGCCTTCCCCGAGCCGGATTACGGCGCCCTCTATCATGAAATCCTGCCCGGCACGCTGAGCTTCGGCCACCCGGTGAACCGCATGCTGCTGCCCCGGGAGGTGGGGGATCTGGCGGTGGCCACCCACGATGCTGCCCTGCAGCAATGGGCCGTTCAGCAATGCGAGCAACAGTTCGAGCGCTTGCACAAGGCCGCCTCCTTCACCGCCCGTACTCTCACCATCCTGCGCCAGACACCCGGTCGCACCCTGGGCCAGGATCAGGTGGCGTATATGCTGAACGTCTCGCCACGCACCCTGTTAAGAAAGCTCAGGGAGGAAGGAAGTACTTACAAACAGCTGGTGGACCAGGAACAGAAGCGGCTCGCCCGTTATTATCTGGAGCATACCCGCCACACCATTGAGTCCATCGCCGAACAATTGGGCTATCACGACCAGTCCAGTTTCCGCCGTGCCTTCAAACGCTGGTTCGGCCAGTTGCCATCGGAATACCGACGCTGATCAACACTCCGTCAGCTTGGCGGCAAATGTCCCCCTGATCGTCCGCCCCGGTCCTCCTGTAGACAATCCGTCTATGCCATTCTCCGGCACATAAGAACAAAAGGAGAACCCCGATGACGACGCACATCCAACCTCAACCCCAGCCCAGCCTGGGCGCCGCAGAGAAAGCGGCCATTGCCACCCTGCGCAAGAAACCGCTGGTGGCCTGGCCCACGGTGATCCTGCTGTTTGCCTCCCAGGCCCTGGTGGCCGGGGTGTGGTATCTGGCCCTTACGGATCAGATTAATCTGTGGCTGGGCTGTCTGGTGAACACCATCGCCTATTACGCCCTGTTCACCCCGGCCCACGATGCCATGCATAAGTCGGTCTCCAGCAAATCCTGGATCAACGAGTGGGCGCTGTACCAAACCGCGTTCGGCTACCTGCCGCTCACCAGCGGCAAGCTGCTGGGGCTGATGCACATGCAGCATCACCGCTTTACCAACGACACCCTGGACCCGGATCACGATCTGGTCCAGGATTGGAAGAACGTACTATTTTTATGGTTTTTCTGGGATTTTCGCTACATTTGGGTCTACAACAAGTACCGCGACCAGTATCCGGATATCAACCTGACCCGCATCTACACCGAACTGGCCCTGGGCCTGTCCATCGTCGGCATGGTGGCCGTGTTCTTCCCCCTGGAGGTGTTGATCCTGTGGTTCATCCCCACCCGGCTCATGGTGTGGCTGATCTGCCTGGTGTTCATGTACCTGCCCCACGTACCCCACACCTATAAGGACAAAGACGCGCCGTTCCAGGCCACCCTGATCCGCGAAGGCTGGGAATGGCTGCTGACTCCGCTGATGATGTACCAGAATTACCACCTGGCCCATCACCTGTATCCCACGGTGCCGTTCTATCGTTATAAAAAGGTGTGGCGAGCGGCAACCCAATACCACGAGGCCCAGCAGCCCGCCAAGGTCAAAGCCTTTGGCCTGCACCCTTACAACCTGCCCGTGTAATGCCATCAAGGTGGCCTGTCAGATCCAGAAAGTGACAGGTCACCACTGCCCCGACACGCTGATCTGACCCCGTTCCCGCCTGATCATAAATTATCCTGAATCTCATTTTTCCTAACAAATACAACAGATTACAATATTGGCACAGAATCTGCGATAGACCGGTCAGAGCAGTCATCTTTCGTTTGATCGGAGCAACATCATGAGTTGGGATACAAAAGTAAGCACAGGAGTACAGAAATTCGGCGGCCAGGTTCTGGTGCTGTATCGGCAGGGCCTGGACATCCGGGTCAAGAGCGGGGGCTCCCTGGTAAACGGTGGCTGGTGTCTGGCCATGTCCATCCAGTGGATCATCAAAACCGCCAATGAGCAGAGCTTCTGGGGATGGTTCAAACCCCCGGCGGTGGCCTGCCCCTCCCTGGCTGACCGCAATGCCTCCGCCGGCGTGGGCGCCCCCTTCGTGGCCCTGAAAACCATCATGCAGCATGACGCCAAGCTGGTGAAGCAGAAGGAATACCTGATCCAGAGCGGTCTCAACCCCACGGCGGTAATGAACTGGTACGCCCCCAAAATCACCTTCGAAACCCCCTGCCAGCGCAACCAGAATGGGGATTCCCTGCAGCAGAACGTGGTGAGCGGGGAGACCTTGGCCCAGATGTGCACCCGCACCAGCGGCTATAAAACCATCAGTATCTACGGCGATAGCGGTGCTCACGCCATGGCCGCCCGGGTCATCGACGATACCGTGGTCTTCATGGACCCCAATTACGGAGAGTTCTACTTCCCGGATTTCACCGCTTTCAGCAAGTTCATGAAAGGATTCTGGACCAAGTTCAAGTACGCCAACAAGTTTTCCAAGCTGGTGGCGGTGACCTCTTTCACAGACCCCGAAGGCAGCTACGGTCAGGTCTCCTTCTGATCCAACCGCTGCCCCCGAAAAGGGCAGCGGCTGGCGCCACGCGGTAAAGCTCCTACACTTATAGGATGAGCTTCAATCAATGGACTGTGTCACGGTAGCCAATGGCGTTAGATCTGATTCCCTATCACAAGAAGAGCGTGCTGATCATCGAGGATCTGGCAGAGATGCGCTCTTCCATGAAATCCATGCTGGCCAGCCTGGGCGTGCAGAAGATGGAGACCGTGAACAACGGTGAGGAAGCACTCACCAAGATGGCTTACAACCGCTACAACATCGTGTTCTCGGACTACGAGCTGGGGCGGGGCAAGGATGGCCAGCAGATCCTGGAAGAGGTGCGCCATTCCGGCCTGATTCCCGCCTCCACCGTGTACATCATGGTCACCGCCGCGCAGACCGTGGAGATGGTGATGGGTGCCCTGGAATTCGAACCCGACGGCTATATCACCAAGCCGGTGACCCTGGAGATCCTGCGCACCCGCTTGAACCGCATCATCCGTACCAAGGATGTGTATCAGGAGATCAACCGGGCCATCGACAAGAAGGACATCAACGGCGCCCTGGAAGCCTGCAACCGGCTGGCGGTGGAGAAGCCCAAGTTCGCCCTGCCGGCCTATCGCATCAAGGGCAAACTGCTGATCGGCGAGCAGCGCTACGAAGAGGCCAGGGACATTTACGACACCGTGCTCGGCATCAAAAGAGTGGCCTGGGCGGTCCTGGGTATGGGTAAAGTGGAGTATTACCAGGGTAACTACGAAGCGGCCCAGACCCTGCTGGAAAGCCTGGCGAAAACCAAGTCCAAGTATGTGGAAGCTTTCGACTGGTTGTCCAAGGTGTTGGAGGCCCAGGGCAAGTTCAAGGCGGCACAGACGGTGTTGCAGCAGGCGGTGGAGGAATCCCCCAAAGCGGTGGTGCGGCAGCAGGAGCTGGCCCGGCTGGCGGAGCTGAACGGCGACATGGAGACCATGTACAAAGCCTGCCGCAAGGCGTCCGGCCTGTCCCGCAACTCGGTGTTCCGCAACGCCGAGAACATGATTCGCTATGCCAAATCCCTGCAGGCCAAGATCAAACACGGCAGCATGCGGGACCAGAAAATCGCCACCAGCGAAGCCTTCAGCCTGATCGAAAACGCCAAGACCGAGTTTCACCTGAATCTATCGCAGATGGTGAAGTGCGGTCTGGTGGAAGCGCAAACCCTGTTCAACGCAGGCAAGCCGGAGGAGGGTCAAATGGCCTATCAGGCGGTGCGCGCCATGATTAAAGACGATTCCTCCCTGTCCCTGGACGATCAGTTGGACGTGCTGGTGGCCAAACTGCAGTTTGAGGACGAAGCCGATGCCAATGCCTACTGTCAGAGCATCTTGCAGAAGATCGGCGGCGACCGGCGCCTGCAAACCAAGTATTACAATATCCTGGATTTCCACCTTTCCCGCACTCCGGAAGCCCGCCTGGCGCTGCTGAAAAAGCGCGGTGCCGAATTGCTGGGCATGAAGGATTTCGAGGAGGCCTGGGAGGTGCTGTACAAGTCCACGCGCCTGCCCTGCGCCGATGTGGATTGCCAGTTGGACGCGCTCAAGGCGGTGGTGAATCTGTACAAGCAGGGGGATCGTTCCCAGGAACATCTCAATCAGGCCAACGAATTGTTTGCGCTGCTGCAGAATATGGACAGCGGCGATCCCCGTTACCCCACCTTGGAAAAACTCCGTTTGCTATGGGCAGAACAATCCTCCGATGACTCACAAACCGCAACTGGCTGACCAGCTTCTCGCTGCCTCGATCCACGAAATCAAAAACCGCTTCGGGCTGATGTTTTCACAACTGGATCAATTACTGGCAGCCTTACCGCTGGATGACGCCACCACCCACAACGCCGAGCAGATCAAAAGCGAAGCCGAATTCATCGGTGCCGAACTGGTGCGGGTGCTGGCCAGCTACAAAACCCTGGAAGGCGACAACATCATCAACTCCGACCAGCAGTTCGTGGTGGATTTTCTGGAAGAGAAGGTGGCCCGCCACGCCAACACCGTACGGGCCCATGGCCTGGCACTGGAATTCGACTGCGACGAGGATCTGGACGGCTTCTTTGATGCCGGGGTCATCAATATCGTGCTCGATACCGCCATCTACAACGCGGTGAAAGAGGGTGCCAAAACCATCCTGCTGAGTGCGGAGATCGTCGAGGGGTTTTATCTGTGCATCCAGATTCACGACGACGGTCCGGGGTTCCCCGCCACCATGCTGGAGGCGGATCCGGCACAGGGAGCCGTGAAAGCCGATGGCCAGTCCACCGGCCTGGGTCTGTATTTCGCCCGGCGCCTGGTGAGCCAGCACCGGGAAGGTGACAAGGTGGGCCGCCTGGAACTGGGCCCCAGCGATCGGCTTTCCGGGGCCTGCGTGAGTGTGTTTTTGCCGCAGTAGGGCGGCCCTTACCAAGAGATGTCGGACAGGCCGCTGCCACCACCGCCGTTGGCAAAGGTAAGGGGGGCATTATTGGTGACCGGTGCACCCAAGGTCGACAACCCACTGTTAAACACCGGCTGCCCGGGGCTGGCCATCGGAGGCGCGAAGCTTCCCGCGCTGGTCATGCCCATTCCCAGGCCCAACCCCATCGGTGCCATCGCCGCCGGCGCTGCGGCACCCAAGCCCGCCGCGGTGCGAATGGCGTTCACCTGGGGCTGCGTTTCCACACCAAAATTCGTTCTCAAAAAGTTCAAGTCACACATCTGGTCGCGCGACAGGCTGCGCTTGCCATCGCCCCCATCGAAACACTTGAGCATGGCCCAGGCGGCCACAAAGGTGCCGGTGCGCCCTTGTCCGTATCCGCAGTGCACCAGCACCGCACCACCACCCTGCGTGACGTGCTGGATCATGTTGGCGGCGTTTTGCAGCTGGGCCGGCGTAGGGGGCTGGAAGTCCTCCACACGATAGTGGTGATGGGCGATGTTGGCTGCGGCCAGCTTGCGCGTGGACTCTTCGCTGATCCCCTCATGATTCGCACTGATGATGCAGCGAATGCCTTTCATTTTCAGAAACAGAATGTTGTGCATGCTGTATTCCTGAACCCGATCGGTGTTGTTGTAGTTCGGCTGGGAAGCGCGGGCCACGCGGCCATGGTGTACCCACTGGAAGTTTTTGAAGCCCATTTCAGTCTGGACGTTATCTTCGTAGCAATTTAATCCGAACAGGGTGTTTGGCATGGTGAAATCCTCATTGTTGGGTTGCTTCACCTTTAATACGTCGCCCCATTGTAGAAAGTTGCACGGATATCCTTCTCATTTAATCAATCGGATTGACACACCAGCCCAAGCCATCCAAGTATCGAAGCCGCCACGGTTATCAGGCTATAATAGGCGCCTTTTGAATTTGAGCGCTTCACGATCAAGGTTTTCCATGAGCGAACAGACGTCCGGCCAATCCAAGCCCCTGACTTTTCAGGAATTGATCCTCACCCTGCAGAACTTCTGGGCCTCCCGGGGCTGCGTGGTGATCCAGCCTTACGATATGGAAATGGGGGCGGGCACCTTTCACACCGCCACTTTCCTGCGGGCCATTGGCCCCGAGACCTGGAATGCGGCCTACGTGCAACCCAGCCGCCGCCCCACCGATGGCCGCTACGGGGAAAACCCCAACCGCCTGCAACACTACTACCAGTTCCAGGTGGTGCTGAAGCCCAGCCCCTCCAATATTCAGGAGTTGTATCTGGAATCCCTGCGCCTGCTGGGCATCGACACCAACGCCCACGACGTACGCTTTGTGGAAGACAACTGGGAATCCCCAACCCTGGGTGCCTGGGGTCTGGGTTGGGAGGTGTGGCTGAACGGCATGGAAGTCACCCAGTTCACCTATTTCCAGCAGGTGGGCGGCGTGGAGTGCTATCCGGTGACCGGTGAGATCACCTACGGCCTGGAGCGCCTGTGCATGTACCTGCAGGGCGTGGATTCGGTGTACGACCTGGTGTGGACCGACGGCCCCTTCGGCAAGGTCACTTACGGCGATGTGTTCCACCAGAACGAAGTGGAGATGTCCACCTACAACTTCGAGCACGCCAATGTGCCCAAGCTGTTCGAACTGTTCGATTACTACGAAGCGGAATCCAATAAATTAATGGAGCAGGAATTACCGTTACCCGCCTATGAAATGGTGGTTAAAGCCTCCCACACCTTTAACCTGTTGGATGCCCGCCGCGCCATCTCGGTCACCGAGCGTCAGCGATTCATACTGCGGGTGCGCACCCTGGCCCGCAACATCGCCAAAAGCTACCTGAAAGCCCGCGCCAAGCTGGGCTTCCCCATGGCGGAGGCCACCCTGCGCGATGAAGTGCTGGCGAAACTGGCACAGGAGGACGCAGCATGAGCAACGCGGATTTCCTGGTGGAGTTGGGCACCGAAGAACTGCCGCCAAAAGCCTTGAACACCTTATCCCAAAGCTTTCGTGACGGCATTGTCAAAGGCCTGGAGGCCGCCGGTTTACCCCACGGTGAAGTGCAAGCCTATGCCGCGCCACGCAGACTGGCGGTGCTGGTGAAAGCCCTGGCCAAACAGCAACCGGATCGCGTGCAGAATATTGATGGTCCTCCGGTTCAGGCGGCGTTCGATGCCGACGGCAATCCCACCAAAGCCGCCCTGGGCTTTGCCAGGAAAAATGGCGTGGAGGTGGCAGATCTGGATCGCAGCGGCCCCAAACTGCGTTACGTGCAGGAAGTGAAAGGCAACCCTGCGCAGCAATTGGTGCCGGAGATCGTGGCACAGTCCCTGAATGATCTGCCGATTCCCAAACGCATGCGTTGGGGTGCGTCCCGCGTGGAATTCGTACGCCCCACCCAATGGCTGGTGATGCTGTTGGGTGACCAGGTGGTGGAGTGCAATATCCTGGCGCAAACAGCGGGTCACGAGTCCAGAGGCCATCGTTTTCATCATCCGGAAAGCGTGCGCATCAGTGCACCGGCCCATTATCTGGAAGACCTGCGCGCCGCCTGGGTCATTGCCGATTTTGCCGAGCGCCGCGAGATCATCAAAAGCAGAGTCCATGCGTTAGCCGCCCAGGAAAACGGCACGGCCATTGTGCCGGATGATTTGCTGGACGAAGTGACGGCGCTGGTGGAATGGCCGGTGCCCCTGGTGTGTTCCTTTGAAGAGCGTTTCCTAGAAGTGCCCCAGGAAGCCCTGATCTCCACCATGCAGGACAACCAGAAGTATTTCTGCCTGCTGGACAACAGCGGCAAATTGCTGCCCCGTTTTATTACCGTCGCCAACCTGGACAGTACGCATCCCGAATTCATTGTGGAAGGCAACGAAAAGGTCGTGCGCCCGCGTTTGAATGACGCGGAATTCTTTTTCAAGCAGGACAAGAAAAACACGCTGGAATCCCATAATGAACGCTTAAAGAATGTGGTGTTCCAGAACGAACTGGGCAGCGTTTACGACAAGGCCGAACGGGTGTCCAAACTGGCGGGTTATATCGCCAGAACCCTGGGTGCTGACGTGGCCATGGCAGAGCGTGCCGGCCTGCTGTCAAAATGCGATTTGTCGACGGAAATGGTGGGCGAGTTCCCGGAACTGCAAGGCATCATGGGCACTTACTACGCCCGTCACGATGGTGAAGCTGACGAAGTGGCACTGGCGTTGAACGAGCAGTACCAGCCCCGTTTTGCCGGCGATGAATTGCCGGGCACCACCACCGGTCAGGCGGTTGCCATCGCTGACAAAGTGGATACTCTGGTGGGGATTCTGGGCATCGGCAAACACCCCACCGGCGACAAGGACCCCTTCGCCTTACGTCGGGCTGCTTTGGGTGCATTGCGCATCATCGTCGGCAAGGAACTGGCCCTGGATTTGCTGCAACTGGGTGAGCAGGCCGCCGCCCTGTACGGCGACAAGCTCACCAACGACAACGCCGTCGCGGATTTTATGGCCTTCATGAACGGCCGCTACCAGACCTGGTTTGTGGAAGAGGGCATCAGCGTCGACATCGTTAAAGCGGTGCTGGCGGTGAACCCCACCCAACCGTTGGATTTTTACCAGCGGGCCAAAGCGGTTCAGGCCTTCAAGCAGTTACCCCAGGCGGAAGCCTTGGCCGCCGCCAACAAGCGGGTGGGCAATATTCTTTCCAAGCGAGATCAAAGCGCGGCCCTGCCACCATTGAACGAATCCCTGTTGCAGGATGCCGAAGAACAAACCCTGGCCAGCGCCATTGCCCTGCATCAAAGTGACAGCAGCATGGATTACCCATCCCGCCTGGAAGCCCTGGCCGCCCTGCGGGAACCGGTGGACGCGTTCTTTGACAAGGTGATGGTAAACGTGGAGGACGAAGCGCTGCGCAACAACCGGTTGTCGCTGCTCAGTCAACTGCATCAGTTGTTTTTGGATATTGCCGATATCGCCGAGTTGCAATAAACACATTCGCATTTTGCCGGGGGCCCTTTGCCCCCGTTTGAGGGTTGCCTGGAATTTCCATGAACGTCATACGCGGTCTGATCTTTAATCTGTTCTACAGCATGAGTGTGATTCTGATCAGTGTGCCTGTGGTATTGATCGGCCCCTTCATCGGCTTTCGCGGTCGCACCCGCTTTTTCGTGCTCTGGACTCAAAGTATCCTGTGGTACCTGCGCATCATCTGCGGTATTCGGGTGCGGGTCATTGGGCGCGAGAACATTCCCCGCCAGCCCTTAGTGATTGTGTCCAACCATCAAAGCACCTGGGAAACCTATGCCCTGTATCATCTGCTCTATCCGGTCTGTACGGTGCTGAAGAAAGAGCTCACCTACATTCCCATTTTCGGCTGGCTGCTGCGCTGGTCGCGCCCCATCGTCATCGATCGCAAGAAGAAAGCCACCGCCCTCAAAGAGATTCTGCGCCAGGGACAGAATCGCCTGAGTGACGGGCTGTCGGTGCTGATTTTTCCGGAAGGCACCCGGGTGCCCCCCAGTGAAACCCGCAGCCATATGCCGGGCGGGGCCATGTTGGCGGTGAAAAGCGGGGTGGCGGTGCTGCCGGTGGTACATAACGCCGGACAACATTGGCCTGCCCACAAACTGGCCAAGATTCCGGGTGAAATTGTGGTGAAAATTGGCGCACCGGTGCCTTCCGAAGGCAAGTCCGCCAAGCAGCTCAACGCCCAACTAGAGCAGTGGTTGAACGGCGAAAAGCAGATTTTGCTCAACAATGGATCATGAGTGTTCCCGATTGTCACGGGGTCTGTTTCAATCAGTAACACGGTTATCCACAGACGGGAAAAATACTAAATTTAATTTATTTTTTTCCTCGAGTGTGAGCCATCACTTACAACCGGCCCTTGACTAAAATCGAACTATACACATAAGTCATTGTTATTCAATGTTTTTTAATCAACTGATAAAGTACCTTAATCAGTTTGACCGGATAACACCCGGACGCCCACAATCAGTGGACTGTCCGGTAAGCATGTCCTTATTCACATTTTTATCCACAGATTTATCCAGAGTGTTCCCGTAATGTGCGCTGCTCCGGCAGGATCGGCAGATCGTTGATGCTGGCGATACGGCGCTGCATGAGCCCGTTTTCCGCAAACTCCCACATTTCGTTGCCATAGGAGCGGAACCAGTGGCCGTCGTGGTCGTGCCATTCATACTCAAAGGTCACCGCAATGCGGTTAGCGGTGAAGGCCCATAGCTGTTTGCGCAGCCGGTAATCCAGCTCCCGCTCCCATTTGCGGGTGAGAAAGGCTTCTATCTGGTCCCGTCCCAGCAGAAACTCATCGCGGTTTCGCCATTGGGAATCGGGGGTATAGGCCAGGGCCACCCGCTTGGGATCGCGGCTGTTCCAGGCATCCTCCGCCGCCTGCACCTTGATGCGGGCAGTTTGTTCGGTAAAGGGTGGCAACGGGGGTCGGCCCGGCTCCGGATCTTGCTTGTGGTCAGTGGTGGTGCTCATGATGTTCTCCTGTGATGGAAAGAGTTGGCCTGGTTCGGGATTGCAGGTTCGGCATTCCAGAATCGGGATCAATGCGGTGTCGCCTTGGCAGGGCGGTGACGACTGCGCCCCAGCAGGGTGTCCATCGCCAACATTCCACCTCCGTAGACTGCGGTCTGCAGCAGCAGGATGCCCCAGATCACGTGCAGGTAAAGTGCGGCGGTGGCAATCTCCGGCAGGCTGATCACCGCCACCAGGTTCACCACAAACAGTGCCAGTGCCGACAAGCGGGAAAACAACCCCAGCACCAGCAGAATGGGAAACAGCAATTCACCGGCGGTGCCGAGCCATGCGGCCAGTTCATAGGGCAGCAGGGGAACCTGGTATTCCTCCGCAAACAGGAACAGGGTGCTGTCCCAGTCCCGCAACTTGGTGAGGCCGGCACTAAAGAACACGTTGGCCAAATAGAGTCGGGCCGCCAACATCACCGGTGAATGCAGTTTCGACAGACTGATGTCCGCCTTTTCAATAAGCGGTAGCGCCAGGTGGGTAAGGTGGTTCATGGATTTTCTCCTGATAGATAGCAGTGGGTTGGGTAATCGGGTTTAAACCGGTTTTTTGGTGGCGGTTAACGCAGGTGCGTAATCCATTGATGCTGTACCGCCCGGGAAAACCAGTGCACAAAATTAAAATCGGGGTGACGCTCCAGCAATTCGGCCAGATCGAGGCCGCGCAGCAGATCGTCAAACCATTGGAATTCTTCGCCGGAAAGCCGCTGCAGGTGAGCACGGCTACGGCGCTGATCAATCAACAGGAAGCAGTCGTCATCCTGTTCGGCAATGGCCCGGGACAGCGCACCGAGATCCAGGCTGTGGTGGTCCTGGCCATGCTGTGCAGACACCGGGCGATGAGCACGCCAGATCGCATCGATTGGGAACGGGCTGCGCAGTAGCACAATGGCCGGTGACAGCTGCAGGCGAATGTCTTCCGGAGCACATTCCTGCAGCCGGTTCAGGCTGCCGGGGTCAAGGGGCAGGGGTGCCCACCGGCTCACCTGATGCCAGGACCATTCCAATCGGGCTACGTCCGGCAGAAAGTCCATCTGTGCCAGCTCCGGTGCTGAATCCACCAGCGGAATCAGGCCTTCACCCCATTCCGCCCAGTCCCCAGCGCTGGGTGGGGACTGACGCAGAAGCGTGCGGGCCAGTACCGCCATGGCCTCATTACCCAACAGCCGGGTCAGCACGGGATAAGTGGTGCTGAGCGCACGGGCCCCGTTGGTCCACAAGCTGTGGCGATACACCCGCAGGCCGGTGGTGCAGGGGCTGTCCTGATCAAACACACATTGGATCAGTTGTTGTTGCCGCTGCTGCAATGCCGCCCGTTCACGATCAGAGATCATCGCCATTCACCTCGCCAGTAGCGGACTCTTTCAAACCAGAAGTGGACTCGTTCAAAATGGCACGGGCCTGTTCCGCCTGTTGCAACAACACCGACCAGGATGGCAACTGGTTATCCCATTCCACCAGAGTGGGCACCGGGCCAAACCGGGTCAGGGCATAGCGATACAGATCCCAGCAGGTTTGCGAAACCGGTTGCGCGTGATCATCCACCTGGATGTCGGCATCGCCTACCGGGGTACTTCCCGCCAAGTGAAGTTCACCCACCGCCTGGGCAGGAATATCCCGCAGCCAGGCTTTGGCATACTGCAGGGGATCAGATCGCCCTTGATTGTGCGCATTCACCAGCAGGTTATTCAGATCCAGCAGCAGGCCACATTGGGTTTGCTCCACCAGGGACACCAGAAACGCGGTCTCACTGAGATCTGCCGGTTGCAGGGCAATGTACTGGGCAATGTTTTCCACCAGCAGGCGCCGCCCCAGATGCTGTTGAACCCGGTCCACGTTTTCCACCAACACCGCCAGGGCCTGTACTGAAAATTCCACCGGTAACAGATCACCGGCATGCACCGGGCGCTGTTCAAAATGACTCCTGGCCAGGGCCGCGTGATCCGATACCAACAGGGGATCACTGCGGTCCACCAGATGCTGCAGGCGTTGCAGGTGCTGATCGTCCACCCCGACGGCGGAACCCAGGCCCAGTCCGGTGGCGTGCAGACTTAATCGGTAACGGTTGCCAATCTCCTCCAGCAAGGTGCAGGTCAGCCCGCCCGCTGCAAAAAAGTTCTCGGCGTGCACTTCCACAAAATCTATGGACGACGCCCCATCCAACGCCATCTCATAATGGGGATGACGCAATCCCACACCCACCATCGACGCATTGAAATGAGACATCGTTCTACTCCTCTTAAGCATTAATTTACGTTGCGCGCCGCGACCACTAGCGTTGACTTTCCTGGTAGCGACGTTTGGCTTCCGCCTTCAACATGCCACCGATGCTTTCACAGGTGCCTTTGGCAACCAGCTTCCATTCGCCCGGGTCGTAATCCACTTTCGAGGCACCGGCGCAGGAATGGGTACCCGCCAGGTTGCCGCAATCGTTTTGTCCTGCGGCGGCCACGCCATAGCACTTTTCCTTACCTTCCGCCTGGGCCGGGGCAGTGGCCAGGGTGGTGAGTGCCAATGCCAGGGCGGCGGTGGCGATCCGTTGTTTGCTGTTCATGGTGTTCTCCTTGTTCGGGTTGAGTTGGCTTGAACTTAATGAACCCGGTGGCGCGCTACTGCGGTGATGTTTGTCACCTAGTAGCGCGCACAACCATCAGTCTTCTGCGTTCACCACCGCCACCGGCAGGTCTTCAATGCCGTTCCAGATGCGCACGGCGCTCCTCACGTGTCCGTTCACATCCGTCAGCCATTTTTTCTGGATGTCTTTATTCAGGTTCAAATACAGCTTGTCGCCGGCGATGTAGAAAGCCTGTGGATCAATGTCGAGTTTTTTGTTCAACACGACACCCATGGCGCAGTAGCCGCCGAACTGAGGTGCATAGTGATCCGCGTCGGACTTGAACAGATCACGGTTCTGCTGGCTGGAAAAACGGTAGATGGCACCGTCATGGGTGGCGGTGAACTGGGCCGAACCCACCACCGCCTTGCTCTGGGTGAAGTAGGCAACCGGATCGTAGCCGTGGATGGCCAGGTCGTTGGCGCCGATGTTGCTGGCAGAGGCAACGCTCAGGCTGCTCATCAGTAAAGCGCCCGCGGCGCCGGCCAGTTTCAGGGTTTGAGTCAGTTTCATGGGGTGTTCTCCTTTCATGGTTTGGTTTGGTTTGTTGCGTTCGGTTATTTAAAGGATGGTGCTCGGTACGGTTTGCTTAACGACTGCTTGCTGAAAAGCGACTTCACTTAAAAGGTGTGATTCACTGGCGCCAGTCCGGCCGTCGTGGCCGCTGCGTGGGCGGGCACCTGGCAGTAACGCTTCTGGTAAACGGAAATCCGTTTCTCGAAGTGATGCACCCACACGCAGGTTCGGCCGCCCTGGGCGTGGTCTGCCCGGGGCCACTGGTGCTCGCCCTGGTGGATATGCCCGGACTGTTTGATATGAAAGTACGCCAGGGAAAACGGCGACTGGGCCAAGGGCTTGGCACTGCGGTCACTGATGGCGGCACTGGCAAAGCCGGCGAGCAGCAGGGCTACAATCAGCCCGGTGGCGTTGAGGATGGTACGTAAGGTCATGGTCTAGGCTCCTGTACTGGATTCTGGTCTGATATTTGGCTTTGATTTACTTGCGTTCTCGATGACGGGATATATCAGTTATCGTGCCAACTATTTTTCCTATGAAATTCATATAGTTACTATAAATTGAAGGTCTCAGAAATTTGTGATTCTCAATTTTCTGAGGATTTACTCTCAAATATTTGTTAACGTCTTCGAATTCATTCGAGCGCATTTCAGGGCCATTCACACACGCACCAAGGCTGCCATCCCATGACCGAACACACTCAGCTGCTCCAGGAACCCAGCCTGCATCGCCTGCATCAATTGATACTGAAGGCCGCCGGGGAGGGCATTTACGGCCTCGACTGCGACGGTAAGGCTACCTTTGTCAACGAGGCCGCGGTTCGCATCCTGGGTTGGAAAGAGCAGGAGGTGATCGGCACTTCCATCCACGACCTGCATCACCACACCCATCTGGACGGGCGTCATTACCCCACTGAGGAATGCCCCATCTACGCCGCACTCAAGGACGGCGAGGTACATCAGGTGGACGACGAAGTGTTCTGGCATTCCGCCGGACACGCAGTACCGGTGGAATACACCAGCACACCGATCTGGGAAAACGGCCGCTTGAACGGGGCGGTGGTGATTTTTCGGGACATATCCGAGCGGGTGAAAATTGAAGAGGAGCGGGAGCGGGCCTTCGCCGAGATCAACCGCCTGAAAGAGCAGTTGGAGCAGGAGCGGGATTATCTGCGGGATGAAATCAACATCAGCGCCAACTTTGGTGAGATCATCGGCGCGAGCCAGGCCCTGAAGCGCACCCTGTCGCAAATAGAAGCGGTGGCGCGAACCCCCACCAGTGTTTTGATCCTGGGGGAATCCGGCGTCGGCAAGGAAATGGTCGCCCGGGCCATTCATCTCAACAGCGACCGGGCCCATCATCCCCTGGTGAAAGTCAACTGCGCCTCAATTCCCAAGGAGCTGTTTGAAAGCGAGTTCTTCGGCCACGTGAAAGGTGCCTTCACCGGTGCCCATCGGGACCGGGTGGGCAAGATGCAACTGGCCAACCAGGGCACGCTGTTTCTGGATGAAGTGGGCGAGATCCCCCTGGACTTACAGGGCAAGTTACTGCGGGCACTGCAGGAAAGTGAATTCGAAAAAGTCGGTGACGAGCGCACCCAGCGGGTCGACGTGCGCATCATTGCCGCCACCAACCGTGACCTGGCGGAAGAAGTGAAGCGGGGCCGGTTTCGGGAGGACCTGTATTACCGCCTTTCGGTATTCCCGGTGGACGTGCCGCCGCTGAAACAACGGCGTGAGGACATCGCCCCCATCGCCCAACACTTCATCAACAGTTTTTGCCGGCAGTTGGGTCGCAGGCCTTTTGCGCTCACCCAGGCGCAAATCGCCAAACTCAAACAACACCCCTGGCCGGGTAACATCCGGGAATTGAAAAACGTCATGGAGCGCGCGGTGATTCTGTCCGCCGGAGCCCATCGCTTGAATCTCGACATGGCGCTGCCCGGCTCAGAACCACCGCAAGAACAGGCGGAAGATCAAATGTTCGTGGCAGGGGAAATCCTGACCGAAACAGAATTTCGTCAACTGGAGAAAAACAACCTGCTGGCGGCCATGCAGCGTACCCAATGGAAAATCTCCGGAGCGGACGGTGCCGCTGAATTATTGGGGTTGAAGCCCTCCACCCTGGCGTACCGGCTGTCCCAGTTCGGCATCAAACGGCCGCAGCCTTAGGCCGCGCCTGTTCCAGAACGGACCTGATCACATCCAGGTCCAATGGCTTCAACAGGTGATCGTCAAAGGCAGAGGCATTCAGTTCCGCCCGTGACAACTCGCTGCCGCTGAGGGCCACAATGCGGGTGGCGTTGACACCCAATTCCCGAATCTGTCGCGCCAGATCATCACCCCGGCAGTCCGGCAGGCCGCGATCCATGAGGATCAGATCCGGCTGCTGTTGCTGGTAGTGCTGCAGTGCCTCCTGACCGCTGTGGGCCACCTGCACCTCCCAGCCCAGGTTGGCCAGTAACAAGCGGGTCATGGCAGCCGCATCGTGATCATCTTCCACCAACAACAGCACGGGGTTGGCCGGAGCCTGTTGTGGCCGTTGGGGCCGCGTTTGCAGTTGGCGGCGAATGCATTTCACCAACGCGCTTTCATCCACCGGTTTGCTCAGGTAGTCAGAACAGCCGGCCTGCAGACAGCGATCCCGCTCCCCCTCCATGGTGGCCGCGGTCAGCGCAATGATGGGTTTGTCGTAGCCGCCCTGGCGCAGTTGCGCCGTGGCCTCCAGCCCATTCAGTTTGGGCATCTGCACATCCATCAGCACCAGGTCAAAGGCCGCACCCTCCTGCTCGGCGGCCAGCACCTGGGCCACCGCCTGCTCACCGTTCTCCGCAAAAGCGGTGTCGATGGACATGGTGGACAGGATCTGACCTAGCATCACCCGCAGATCTTCCACATCGTCGGCAATCAGAATCCGGGCCTGAAGAGTGGGCAGCTGTCGGGGCTGGGTGGCACTTTCCACCGTCTGCAAATCGAAGCTGCGCCAGGCCACTGCTTCTGGCAGTTCCACCATCACCTCCAGGGTAAACACGCTGCCCTGTCCCGGCGTGCTCGCCACCTGAATATCACCGCCCATGCGCTGGGCCAGTTGCCGACTGATGGCCAGACCCAGCCCGGTGCCTTCGCGATTGTTGCTGTCTGTACCCGGCGCCTGGGAAAACGGTTTGAACAGGTGTGGCAGAAAATCCGGCCCGATGCCCACACCGGTGTCCATTACCTGGCAACGCAGGCTCGATACTGGCGTTTGCTCCTCCACCGACACCAGCAGGCGGACTTCCCCCTCGTGGGTGAACTTGATGGCGTTGCCCAACAGGTTCAGCAGGATCTGCCGCAACCGCGTGGGATCGGTTTTCACTTCCTCCGGCAAGGTCGGTGGCAGTTCAAAACGCAGCGCGATGTTCTTGTCGTCCGCCCGCACCCGCAGCAGTTGATAGACATCGCTCAGCAGGCGTTGCAGGTCCACCGGATGACTTTCCATCTCCAGTTTTCCCGCTTCAATTTTGGAAAGGTCCAGCACATCGTTGAGCAGGCTCAACAGGTGATGCCCGTTGCGTTTGATCACACCCAACTGTTGTACCTGCTGCCCTTGCGCCTGCCGCAGCATCAGGTCGGTGTAGCCCAGAATGGAGGAGAGCGGGGTACGCAGCTCATGGCTCAGGTGCGCCAGGAATTCGGTTTTAGCCCGGTTTTCCGACTCAGCCTTCAATCGTTCCAGACGCTCCTGCTCGGTATCGCGACGGGCCACGGCATAGCGGATGGCCCGTGCCAATCGGGATTGTGTGAGGTAGGACTTCACCAGGTAATCCACCGCCCCGGCCGACAACGCCAACTGGTCCAGCCGTTCGTCATCCTGACCCGTAAGCATGATGATGGGGCGGGTAAACCCCAGTCCCTGGGCTTCCTTCAACAGGGAGACGCCGTCCACCGGACCCAGCTCATAATCCATCAGACAAACATCGTGCTCGTTCAGGCTCAACCACTCGCGGGCGGTATCCAGGTTCGAGGCCCAGTCCAGGCGATAATCTCCCCCGGCGATGTCGTCCAGCAAATCCCGGGTGATGATGTAGTCGTCCTCATCATCTTCCACCAGCAGCAGGCGAATCTTACTCATACGCGTCAACCGTCGTCGTTGTCATGGTGGGCCTGCGGCAATTCCACAAACTCCACCCAATAACGGCCCAGGGCTTTCATCAGATCCACCAGGCCTTCAAAGGTCACCGGTTTGGTGAGATAGGATGCCGCGCCCAGATCATAGCCCCGCAACATATCCTCCTCGGTTTTGGAGGTGGTCAGGATCACCACTGGAATCACCCGCAACCTGGGGTCCGCCTTGATCTCCGCCAGAGCCTCCCGGCCGTCCATGCGCGGCATGTTCAGATCCAGCAGAATCAATCCGGGCCAGGGGTTGTCCTGATTCGCGAAAGGCCCTTCACCGCGCAGGTACTGCATCAGTTCCACGCCGTCATTCACCACCACCAGGGTATTGGACACCCGGCTTTCCTCCAACGCATCCCGCGTCAGCAGCTGGTCATCCTTATCATCATCCGCCATCAGAATCACAATGGGGTTGCGGTCATGCATCGAGGGATCACTGGTCATAATGCTGCGTTCTCCGTTACCACCTGCACCGGCGGATTGAATGGAATATCCAGAATGAAAGTGGCGCCGGCACCCGGCTCACTGCGGGCGTGAATTTCACCGCCGTGACGCTCTACAATTCGACGGCAGATGGCTAGGCCGATGCCCGTGCCCTGGTATTGATCCTTGCCATGCAGGCGCTGAAACGGGGTGAAGATTTTTTCCAGGTACTGTTCATCAAAGCCAATGCCGTTATCCACGATCTGCAGACAGTAACGACTTTGGGTTTGTTCACAACGGATCTGGATGTGGGGATGGACGCCAGGGGGAATGAACTTCAGCGCATTGCTCAGGATATTCTGCAGCAGTTGCTTCATCTGCGAAGCATCGCCTTTTACCACCGGCAGTGGGTCCCGTTCGATTACCGCCCGGGTTTCCTCTATACGTACCGACAAATTATCCAGAACTTCGTCCAACACCTCTTCCAGTTTCACATCCACAAAGGGTTTGGCGCGGGTGGTGACCCGGGAGAACGTCAGCAGATCATCAATCAGGTTTGACATGCGCACGGCAGCACTTTGCATGCGGATAATGTAGTCGGCACCGTCCCCCAGTTGTTCGGCGTAGCGGGATTTCAGGCGGTCGCCAAAGGTGCGGATTTTGCGCAACGGTTCCTGCAAATCGTGGGACGCCACAAACGCAAAATCCTGCAGCTCCCGATTGCTGCGCTTCAGCTCATCGGAATACAACTGCAACTCCCGCGTGCGCTGTTCCACCATGGCTTCCAACTGCATGGCCTCCATCTGTTGCCGGCCAATGCCGCGATACAACAGCACCGCAATGAACGCAATCAGCAACAGACCCAACCCGTTGGCCACCACGATGGTCTGCATCACCGTCTTGCGACTGACCCGGGCCTGACGGGATTGCACTTCCAGCAACTGGTATTCCGCTTCCTCCATACGGGTCACCAGATCCCGGATGCTGGACAGACTCTCGTGACTGGCCAACATGTTACTGGAGGAGAGCCAGTCCAGCTCACTGTTCTTGCTGTGCTGGTTGATGTGCTCGGTCATCTGCTCAAGTCGTTCCAGAATGGCCTCTTCCAGTTCGTCCACCCGGGAGCGCTGCTCCGGTAACTCGGAATGGAAACTCCGCAACTGGGAAATATGCTCCTGAATATTTTCCAGGGAAGTGAAATAGGGCCGCAGATGATCGGCTTTGCCGGTGATCAGGAAGCCCCGCAGCCCCAGCTCTGCATCCTGTACAGAAGAGAACACATCCTTGATGGCGCGCAGGATGGACTTGGTGGTGCTGGTGCGTTGTTCGTTATCCACCAGCTCTTCGATGGCACGATAGGATTGCACGGCGTTGATGCCCAGCAGCAGAATCAGGGTCACAATACTGACGATCCAGACCCGTTGTAATACGCTGATTTGTTTCATCATACTGGATGGTGGTTATCCCTGGTTCTGATTCAGGTAGTGGGCACAGTGCTTACATTCCTGCAGGATCTTTTCGACACTGGCCATCAGTTGGGGTGTGGGCACATCCTGTTGCACCTGCAGTTTGATCAGCTCGGCGTTCATGGTGATGTTGTTCAGCATATTGCGCAGGGTGTGACGATCCAGTGACGTTTTATCGTGGTCACTCATGGTAGGGTCTCCTCAACCGGATTCCAGATTGGTGTCGGCTGTCTGTTGATATTGGTTGAGCCGGTTGTACAACGTCTTGAGGCTGATGCCCAGCATCTCGGCCGCCTCCGGCTTGCTGCCGTCGGTGGCTTTTAACGTTTCCAGAATCAGCTGGCGTTCCACTTCCTCAATGGTTTGCCCAGCCTGCAGGGCCGTGGGTTGTTTGGTTTCACTGGCAAAGGGCGAGCCCAGATCATCCGGCAGCACCAGCACCTCGGCGTCCGGCGGAGTAAGAATGTGCGCGCGCTGAATGGCGTGACGCAGCTCCCGCACGTTGCCCGGCCAACGGTAACATTCCAGCCGCGCCAGGGCATCGTTATCCAGTCGATAGCCGGTGCCCTGTTCACGGTTAAACTCATCCAGGAACGATTGCGCCAACAACGGAATATCCTCTTTGCGATTCTGCAGGGGCGGCAGTTCGATGGGAAACACCGCCAGACGAAAGTAGATGTCTTCCCGCAGATACTGTTTCGAGGCCAACTCATCCCGGGTGCGGTTGGTGGCGGACAGCACCCGGCAATTCACGGCAATCTCCTCACTGCCGCCCACCCGGGTAATCCTGCCGGTCTCCAGTGCCCGCAACAGGTTAGGCTGCAGGTCCAGGGGCATTTCGGTGACCTCATCCAGAAACAGGGTGCCGCCCTGGGCCCGTTCGAACAAGCCGATCTTACGGGCATTGGCTCCGGTGAAGGCGCCTTTCTCATGACCGAACAATTCACTGGCGATCAGGTCGGTGGGAATGGCACCGCAGTTGGCGGCCACGAAGGCACCGTCACACCCACTGGCGTTATGAATGGCCCGCGCCACCAGTTCCTTGCCGGTCCCGCTCTGGCCCTGAATCAACACGTTAGCGTTGGAGGCGGCCACCCGTTCAATCATGGTGTAGAGTGCCTGCATGCTGGCGGATTCTCCCACCAGAACCCCAAAGTGTGTCTGCGTCACTGCGCTGTTGTCTTCGGCGCTGGCCACCACCCGGTTGAACAGGGAGCGGATCTTATCCACGTCAATGGGCTTTAACAGAAAGCTCACCTCCGGACCCGCCACCGAACGCACAATGTTCTTCACGGCAACATGGCCGGTGATGAACGCGATGTGTGCCGAACGATTGTGGCGGTACAGTGCTTCCAACACTTCAAAGCCACTGCCGTCGGGCAACATGATGTCCAGCAACACCAGATCATACGTGTTTTGCTCCAGGCATTGGCGGGCATCGGCAACCGTGCCGGCCACGGTCACCGAGTGCTGCAGCAACTCGATTATCTGTGCGGTAGCGTCGGTAAATCCCGCATCGTCATCCACCATCAGGACTTTGGCCACGGTGTTTCACCTTTTTCTGTCGAATGAGTGCATAGGTATAACACAGTCAGAAATGAAAGTTCCATGCCAGCTTTCTCCAAAGTGGTATTAGCGCGAAATACGTCGTAAGTAACCGCATTGAGCGTTGCTGAATTTGTAAGTTCTCCCAAGGTCGCTGGTAAAACTTACAAAAAGACCCTGTATAGCGTGTGCTTTTGCGCAGGGTGGGAACGCCAAACTCCGCGTCATCCCGCGGTAACTCGGGCGTTCGATTGACTGGCATGAAACTGGCTAACCGGAACCACGCTAGCATTTCATACACATCAATATGCACCCTGACATGCAGAGGCTTTTGGCCACAAGGAGACACACCATGAGAACCACCGCTAATCAACCCCACCAACATCCTTTCCATAAACGCCACTGGTTTTGGATGTTGGCGCTGTCCGGATTCATCGCCACCGGTTGCAGTTCCACACCCACAGCAGAACCGGAACCAACGGTTCCCAGCGAACCCGTTACCATTTCCGTCCCGGAGCAGGAGAGCACACCGCCAATCCAGGAACCGGTGCTGGCAGTACAACGCAAAATTTTGTACTTCGATTTTGATTCCGCTGAATTGACGCCACGCTCCCAACAAGTGTTATCGGAGTTGGTCACTGCAGCCCGCAACAATGAACTGATGAATTCCCGCATCGTCATTGCCGGGCACGCTGATGCCACCGGGCCAGAGGTCTACAACGATGCACTCTCGGAGGCACGGGCCAAGACCGTCGAGTCCTTCCTGCGCAGTAAGCTGGATCCCTCGGAGTGGACCGTACAGAGTTTTGGTGAAACCCAACCCACCGCCTCCAATGATAATGCCCAAGGGCGTGAGCAGAATCGCAGGGTCGTGGTGGACTATGTTGCATCCAACAAACCGTTGGCCATGAACTGAATCGCACCTTACGTTTATTTCACGAAAAGCCGGCACTCTGCCGGCTTTTTTTATATGGATTGTATTTGCAAACGGCTCAATGCAGCTTTTGCAAATAGCTTGTAAGCCTTACTTAAAACACCCCCTGATTTTCCGTCTCAGCGCCAGCACGTTATTAAAGGGAATCTCTCTGCAGCCCCCGTCAATACTGGGCTTGAGCGCTTATCAATACGGCCTGGCACGGTTGTTGATATATCTCTGGTGTAACCCATTAACAGGAGCTCACCATGAAAACTGCAATCTTCGCTTTCGTATGTTTGTTCACTCTCGGTTTGACCGCCTGCGACGTTGATGAGGGCGGCGCGGAAGAAGCCGGTGAAAAAATTGATGAAGTGGTTACCGATACCGGCAACAAGGTTGAGGACCTCTGTGAAGACATGAAGCAGGAAATGAACAGCAAGGACACCGACTGTTAATCCCAGTCAGCACAGATTCCACTTTTAAACCCGTTACGGAGGACATCATGAAATACTTAACGCACTTATCCATTGTCACCGCTCTGCTGATACCGGCTCCGCTGGTATCAGCCAGCAACGACGACGATTCAGGTCTCTACGTTGGCGGCAACTACGGTTATCTCAAAGTGAAGGACGACGATGACTTTGACGACGACAACGATGCCTATCAACTGATTATCGGTGGTGACTTCAACGCCTTCATCGGCGTGGAGGGCAGCTACATCGACTTCGGCAAGTATGGCGGTAACGTTGCCAGCGCCGATACCGATGGCTACACCCTGGCCCTGAAAGGCACCCTGCCACTCACCGACTTTTTCTCACTGCACGCCAAAGGCGGTCAGCTGTGGTGGAACAGCGACTACGAGGTCGTCGGTTTTGATGGCAGTGCTGACGGAGATGAATTGTTCTGGGGTGTCGGAGCGGCCTTCGCCGTCACTCAGAACGTTGAGATCACCTTCGATTACACCCGCTACAACGTGGAGTTTTCTGAAGACGAAGTTGGCCTGCTGGCCACAGACAGCATCGACAGTGATGTGGACCTGGACCACGCCGCCGCCGGTGTTCGCTTTAAGTTTTAACCACCCGCGATCAAGTTGATCACCTAGTTCAAGCAAGGAGAAACATCATGACTAACCAAGTGAAAGCCCAAACCCTGTCTGCTACCCAATCCACTCATACTGCGCAATTCGGCGTAGTCAAAAAAATTGCTCTGGCGGTTTGCCTGGGGGTAGCCTCCACCGCCGCTGTACAGAGCTTTGCCGAAGACACCAGTATTCAAACCAAGATCGAACAGATGTCGGAAGACACCAAGACCTATTTCAACAACGGATTGCGCGAAGGCAAGATCGAAACCGCGCTGCTGTTCAATGACAACCTCAACAGCTTCGACATCGATGTGGAAGTGAATGGCAGCAAGGCCCTGCTGCGCGGTGACGTTCCAGGTGGCGTGGAAAAAGAACTCGCCGAGGAAATCGCCCTCAGCGTGGAAGGCATCGATGAAGTGGATAACCTGCTGATGATTTCTGAGAGCGCCAAGGACAAGCCTATGTCGAAAGATGACGATAGCTTCCTCTCTGCAGTGGAAGATGCGTCCATCTCAGCCCAGGTGAAAATGAAGTTGTTGGCCAATGAGTTTGTGGACGGAGTGGACATCAGCGTCGACACCAACAAAAACGTCGTGACCCTCGAAGGTAAGGTGAAAACCGAAGCTGAGAAGGACCTGGCACAGCAGCTGGTGGAGAACATGGAGAGCGTCAGCTCGGTGGAAAACCGCATCGAAGTGCGCAAAAGTTAATGCGCTTTGAAGGTTGGGGGCCAGTGCGTTGTATCGGCATCGCACTGGCCCCGGTGTTTTGGATAACCCAAAGTCTTTTGAGCATATAAGCAAGTTAGTTAGTACTTACTTATATGTCCAGATTCGATACATTCAACGCATTGGTTTCAATAAAGTCACGTCTGGGTTCCACCTGATCGCCCATCAAGGTGGTAAAGATCTGGTCCGCAGCAATAGCATCTTCAATGGTCACTTGCAGCATGCGCCGGGTTTCCGGGTCCATGGTGGTTTCCCACAACTGATCCGGGTTCATCTCACCCAATCCCTTATAACGCTGAATGGTGTGACCTTTCTTGGATTCCGTCATCAACCAGTCCAATGCCTCGGCAAAACTGTCGATGGGCCGCACTTTTTCCCCGCGCTTGATGAAGGCGCCGTCTTCCAACAGGGTGCTGAGCTTTTCACCCATGGATGCAATGGCCTGGTAATCGTCCGAAACCAGGAACTCCCGGGACAGAATGTACTCAGTGGGCACACCGTGAGCCGTCTGCACCACCTTCGGCAAATAAATGTGGCGTTCCTTGTCCTCGTACACCGACACTTCATAGCGTTCGGTGGCGGGTGCTTTACCCATCAGATGGGCGGCCAGTTGTGTACACCAGTCCGCCAGGCTTTCGGCTGAGGTCAGGTTATCTTCCAAGAATGTAGGACTGTAGATCAACTGCTCCAATACAAACGCCGGGTACACACGGGAAAGCCGGTCAATTCGTTTATAGACAGTCCGATATTCCGTCACCAACGTTTCAAGAGCCGACCCTCCAATGCCCGGAGCGTCGGCGTTCACGTGCAGTGACGCGTCATCCAGGGCCGCCTGGGTGAGGTAATTCTCCAGGGCAGAGTCGTCTTTCAGGTATTGCTCCTGTTTACCTTTCTTGATTTTGTAAAGCGGTGGCTGGGCAATATAGACGTAGCCCCGTTCAATCACTTCAGGCATCTGGCGGAAGAAGAACGTCAGCAGCAGGGTGCGAATATGGGAACCGTCCACGTCCGCGTCCGTCATGATGATGATGGAGTGGTAACGGCATTTCTCCGGATCGTATTCGTCCTTACCGATTCCACACCCCATGGCCGTGATCAGAGTGCCTACCTCCGCAGATGAGAGCATCTTGTCAAAACGGGCTTTCTCCACGTTCAGGATCTTACCTTTCAATGGCAGGATCGCCTGGGTTTTACGGTTACGACCTTGTTTGGCAGAGCCGCCCGCAGAATCACCCTCCACCAGGTACAGTTCGGACAGGGCCGGGTCCTTTTCCTGGCAGTCCGCCAGTTTGCCGGGCAGACCGGCAATATCCAGTACGCCTTTGCGCCGGGTCATCTCACGAGCGCGACGGGCCGCATCCCGGGCGCGAGCCGCATCAATGATCTTGTTACAGATGATTTTTGCGTCATTGGGGTTTTCCAACAGATATTCCTGCAGTTTCTCCATCATGTGCTGTTCCACCACGGCTTTCACTTCCGAGGAAACCAGCTTGTCTTTGGTCTGGGAGGAAAACTTGGGATCGGGCACTTTCACTGAAACAATAGCCGTCAAGCCTTCGCGGGCATCATCGCCGCTGGTGTTGACCTTGGCTTTTTTCTGCAGCCCTTCTTTTTCGATGTAGGTGTTCAGACAGCGGGTGAGGGCAGCGCGGAAGCCCGCCAAATGGGTTCCGCCGTCCCGTTGGGGAATGTTGTTGGTATAGCAATAGATGTTCTCCTGGTAGGAATCATTCCATTGCAGGGCCACTTCCACCGAGATCCCTTCATCCTCCCGGTGGCCGTCAAAATAGAACACCTGGTTCAGAGGATTCTTGTTCTGGTTCAGGTAGCTCACGAAGGCGGAGAGCCCACCTTCGTATTGGAATACATCTTCATGGCCGGTGCGCTCATCCACCAGCACGATACGCACACCGGAATTCAGGAACGACAGTTCCCGCAAACGCTTGGCCAGCACATCGTGGGAGAACTTGATGTTGGTGAAGGTCTCCGCAGAAGGCCAGAAATGCAGCTCGGTACCCGTGCTGTCGCTGTCACCCACGGGCGCTAACGGGGCCTCCGGCACGCCGTGCTTGTAGGTTTGCTCCCAGATTTTGCCTTCACGGCGAATGGTGAGCTTGAGCTTTGTGGACAGCGCGTTCACCACGGAAACCCCCACACCGTGCAGTCCGCCGGACACCTTGTAGGAGTTGTCATCGAATTTTCCGCCAGCGTGCAGTACCGTCATGATCACTTCTGCTGCGGACCGGCCTTCTTCCGGGTGAATGTCCACCGGAATACCGCGTCCATTATCTGAAACGGAGATGGATTCATCAGGGTGGATCACCACACGTATTTCCGAGCAATGTCCCGCCAAGGCTTCATCAATCGAATTATCCACCACCTCGAACACCATATGGTGCAGGCCGGTGCCGTCGTCGGTGTCACCGATGTACATCCCCGGCCGCTTGCGAACGGCGTCCAATCCCTTAAGTACTTTGATATTTGAGGAATCGTAGGTCTTTTTGGAATCATCAGACATAGGTGCATTTCGCTCCGGTTGCGGGTTTAGCGGATTTCTTCAAAGGTTCCATGTTCCACGTGGAACATCTTGTGCTCTTCGAAAGCGGACAACATCTCTTGAGTGATAGACTGGTCACTGATGGCAGTAATGAACGTCTGGCAAGGAAACTCTTTCAAAAACCGAATCACATTGTTTATATTTTTTTCATCCAATTCAGCCGGTAGATCGTCTAGCAAAAGAATAGGGGATACCCCGGTCTTCCTCATCATGTACGCAATCTGAGCCAGCCTAACTCCATATAATACCAGCTTTTTCTGCCCCCTGGAGCAAATATCTTTCGCCAGTGACCCGTTCCACAGGATGTCCAGGTCGGCACGATGGGGGCCATAAAGACAGCTCGCACGCTGTATCTCTGACTCCATCTTCTCACTAAGGCACTGTTCCAGGGTGACAAAGGTGGCCTTGTCCCAGCCGGGTCGATACCGGAATTGAATCTCAAGTTCTGACTCAAAATAGTCATGTCGAATGCGACCAAACTGTTCAATCAGAGCATCACAGTACTGCGTCCGTTCTATGTCCAGGCGCTCACCAAAATGGGCGATCACCCGGTTCCAGTGTTGAAGCTCCGTTGTGTTTACCTTCTTACCGGATTTTAGGAGCGCATTCTTTTGTTTAAGACCCGCACGATACTGGCCCCAAATCTCAAGAAAGCGATGTTCCACGTGAAACATTCCCCAGTCCAGCAAGCTGCGTCGCAACGACGGCCCACCCTCTATCAATTCCATGGAGTTGGTTTCTATTGAAATCACGGGGAATACCTTCGCCAGGGCAGACACTTTCTGCTGTAATTTGCCATCCAGCTTTGCGGATGTGATTCCTTTACCGCTCTTGGAAATCCCAACTCGGTGCTTACCAGAATGCTCTGATTCGATGGCACTGAACACCACCAGCTGGTCAGAACCATGCCGGATCAGCTTTTTGCTGTCCGGGGTGCGAAAAGAGCGCCCATTGGAAAGTAAAGCGATGGATTCCAGCAGGCTGGTTTTACCGCTGCCGTTGGCGCCAATAACGAAATTGGTGTTAGGGTGGGGGAGGAGAGAAACAGACTGGAGGTTCCGAAGATTGGACACCTCCAGTGAAAGGAGACGCATACAGAAGTTACTGTTTGGCTGCTACAGGCGCATGGGCATAACGACGTACATGGCGGAATCGTCATTGGCATCAGTGACCAGGGCACTGCTGTTGGAATCCGCCAGTTGCAGCTTGACGCTCTCACTGCGAATCACATTCATCACATCCAGCAGGTAATTCACGTTAAAACCAATTTCCAACTCACCACCGGCGTAATCCACATTGATGGTTTCTTCGGCCTCTTCCTGCTCAGGGTTGTTGGCAACCGTGGTCAGGCTGCCGTTTTCAAAACGCAGGCGAACACCGCGGTATTTCTCATTGGACAGGATCGACACTCGAGAAAAGCACTGCTTCATCTCATTCTTATCACTGATCACGGTTTTATCGCTGTTCTTGGGCAGAACCCGCTCATAATCGGGGAACTTCCCGTCGATCAATTTAGAGGTAAACCGCAGATCTGCGCTCTCGACCCGAATATGGTTGGCACTCAGGGAAACAGAAACGTCGGCATCCATATCGGCAAACAGCTTGGACAACTCCAAAACACCCTTGCGCGGCACAATGGCTTGCACCGGCGATTCCACTTCAACCTGGATCTCGGCATTGCACAGCGCCAATCGATGTCCGTCAGTGGAGACCGCCCGCAACAGGTTGGTGGACACTTCGAACAACATACCGTTCAGATAGAAACGAACATCCTGCTGGGCCATGGCAAAGCCGGTACGATCAATCACCGATTTCAGATAACCCTGATTGATGGAGAAGGTCACGTTACCGGTGGCTTCCTCCAGGTTCGGAAACTCGTTGGAGGGGAGGGTCGCCAGGCTGAAGCGGCTGCGACCCGCTTTTACCGACAGCTTCTGTTCATCCGTGGTGAATTGGATAGTGCTTTCATCCGGTAAGGATTTGCAGATATCCAGCAGCTTCTTGGCAGGAACCGTAATTTCAGCGTGCTCGTACTGACCGTCCAGGGCAACGTGAGCCACCAGCTCTACTTCCAGGTCAGTGCCGGTCAGCGACAGCGTGTCGCCGTCCACCACCATCAAAACGTTGGACAGCACCGGCAGGGTCTGCCTGCGCTCCACCACACCGGCTACCTGTTGCAAGGGTCGTAATAGTTTTTCCCGCTCAATGGTAAAGTTCATAACGAATCCTAAAGCTAGTTAGTGCTAACTTACGAGGTAAGCAACCTCAATAAATTGGTATAGTCCTCACGCACATCGGAGCTGGTCTCCCGCAGCTCCTTGATCTTGCGGCAGGCGTGCAACACGGTGGTATGGTCACGACCACCAAAGGCATCGCCGATCTCCGGCAAACTGTGATTGGTGAGTTCCTTGGCCAGCGCCATGGCAATCTGACGCGGGCGGGCCACGGATCGACTGCGTCGCTTGGATAAAATATCCGCGATCTTGATCTTGAAATACTCGGCCACGGTTTTCTGGATATTATCGATGCTGACCTGCTTTTCCTGCAACGCCAGCAAATCCTTCAATGACTCCTTCACGAAGTCCAGCGTAATGGGCTTGCCGGTGAAGTGAGCATTGGCCACCACCCGCTTCAAGGCCCCTTCCAGCTCACGCACATTGGAGCGCACCCGCTGGGCTACGAAAAACGCGGCTTCATCCGGCAGATTGATTTTCGCCTCTTCGGCTTTCTTCATCAGAATAGCAACCCGGGTCTCCAGTTCAGGCGGCTCAACCGCCACCGTCAACCCCCAGCCGAAACGGCTTTTAAGGCGCTCTTCCACCCCACTGATCTCCTTTGGATAGCGATCACTGGTGAGAATCATCTGCTGACCGCCTTCCAACAGCGCATTGAAGGTGTGGAAGAACTCCTCCTGGGAGCGCTCCTTGCCGGCAAAGAACTGGATATCATCGATCAAGAGGGCGTCCACGGATCGATAGAAGCGTTTGAATTCGTTGATGGCATTGATCTGCAGAGCTTTTACCATATCCGCCACAAAGCGTTCGGAATGCAGGTACACCACTTTGGCATTGGGGTTTTGGGCCATCATGAAATTGCCCACCGCATGCATCAAGTGGGTTTTACCCAGACCCACGCCACCGTAGAGAAACAGGGGGTTGTAGGCCTGGCCGGGATTCTCCGCCACCTGGGTGGCCGCGGCGCGGGCCAACTGGTTGGACTTACCTTCCACAAAGCTGGTGAAGGTAAAGGCAGGGTTCAGGTTGGTCTTGTGCTTGATGGTCCCGCCCATGTCCACTTCCCGGGCTTTGGCTTCCTTTATAGTACCTTTATTAGAGGCAGCCGCAGGGGAGGTATGGGATTCAGCTTCGGAGGCCGGCAGCGCGTGCTCAACCACGGTTACAGAACGACCGGAACGGCCGGTGGAGGTATCCACATTGGACGGCGTCGGCTTGGTCTGGCGGGAACCGATGGCCAGCACCACGTGCAGGGGTTCTTCATCCAGCGCCAGCTCTTTCATCAATTCTGAGATACGACCCAGGAACTTTTCATTCACCCAGTCCAGAACAAACCGGTTCGGGGCCAACAGGCGCAACTGTACGCCATCCACTTCAGCCTGCAGCGGTCGTATCCACATATTGAATTGCTGTGAGGGTAATTCTTCTTGTAATCGATCCAGGCATTGATGCCATAGCGAACTTACCACTTGGCCAGCCCCCAGTGATATCGGCGATTTGAAATGGATTGAACCCAGAATGATATACCCCGATCCAAGACTTATCCACAGAAGAAAGTGAGTTTTTTAGCCGCCAACTCCTTGACTGACCGAGTGAATTTATCTTGTGGACAAAACCTGCATGAACACAGGGAATAACTGGGTACCAAACAGGGGATAACCGTGCAACCTGAGTTATCCACATCTATATCATCAATTTTCCAGCAGCTAATACCGTTTTATAACACATAGTTATTAATATCCTAACTATATGTATTTGTTGAACAAATAATGGTTATCCACAGAAACTATCAACACCAGTAACAACAACCATAATCTTTTCTTTATATATTCTTTATTTATTATTACGACCTGTGGACGGTGAAAAACAGCGTGCGATTCACCGATTGACAGTCCCCTTTCTTAACCTTAGAATTGCGCCTCTTTTTTCCCATGGTGGGTCAGGGGCTTTGCGAGCACTTTGTGGGCCACCCTGAAACACTTGAACACACCAGAGCGGTCGTACCATGAAAAGAACATTTCAACCCAGCAATCTGAAGCGCAAGCGCACCCACGGTTTCCGTGCCCGTATGGCCACCAAGAACGGTCGTAAAGTCTTGGCTCGTCGTCGCGCCAAAGGCCGTCATCGTCTCTGCGCCTAAAAGCTGAATCGGTGGCGTGAGCCCGTTTGCCTTCCAACGCCACCAGCGCCTGCTGACCCCGTCACAATACAAAAGTGTATTTGACCAGACAGAAGGCCGCGTCAGTCATTCCGCTTTTTTACTGCTTGCACGCAAAACCCAGCCGGAGCAACCCGCTCGGCTGGGTTTGGTCGTGGCCAAAAAACACTTAAAGCGCGCGGTGGACCGAAACGGGTTCAAGCGGGTCGTCCGTACCCAGTTTCGCCTGTCTCAAGCACAGCTGATCGGCCTGGATATTGTGGTGTTGGCCCGCCCGGGTGTAAAAGAGCTGGATGCCCGGCAATTGGCGGCGGAGCTGCAGAAGTACTGGCCCAAGCTGGTGCGCCGGTGCCATACTGCACCGACCCAGTCCTAGGGGGTACTCCACTGAAAGCGGTCGCCTTGTTCCTGCTTAGAATTTACCAATTGGCCATCAGCCCGTTGATGCCGCCCCATTGCCGCTTTGAACCCTCCTGCTCGACTTATGCCCAAGAAGCGATCCAACGCTATGGCTTTGCTCGCGGCAGCCTGTTAACCTTGCGGCGGCTATCTAAATGTCATCCTTGGGGCCCCGGCGGCTACGATCCGGTACCGGACGCAAACGGCCACCAGGGCTGTAATCATTCAAACACTAATCCGACAGACAATAAGTGAAGATGGACTGGCAACGAACCCTCTTGATCGCCGCTCTGGCCGTGGTGTCTTACATGATGATTCTGCAATGGCAGAAAGATTATGTGGAAGCACCCCAGTTGGAACAGGTGGAATCTTATGCACAAAGTTATCCACAGGACCTGGCGGAAGACGTCCCCACTGAAGACATGGCAAGCGCGGCCGATGTGCCCCAGGACCCATCCGTAGCGGCGGACACTCCGGCTCTGGAAACCCTGAAACCCACCCAGGGGCTGATTCGGGTGGAAACGGATGTGCTGTCGGTGAAAATCAATCCAGTGGGTGGCGATATTGTGGCCGTGGGCTTGAAGGATTATCCAGCGTCCCTGGCCACACCCAACGTGCCGTTTACCCTGTTGGAATCCTCCAACGAGCATACCTACATTTCCCAGAGTGGCCTGATTGGTCCCGACGGTCCGGACAGCAATCCCGGTGGCCGCCCTCAGTACGCCAGTGACCAGACCAGTTATACCCTCAGCGGGAAAGAGCTGGTGGTGACCCTGCGTTACCAGCAGGATAACGGCGCCCTCATCAGTAAAGTGTTCACCTTCACCGCCGGCAGTCATGTGGTGAACGTGGATCATCGGGTGGAAAACCACGGCACCGAGACCTGGCAGGGCCTGATGTACGGCCAGATCAAACGGGATGGCAGTGCCGATCCCGGTCTTAACAGCATGGTGGGCTTTGGCTTGCCTACTTATCTCGGGGGCGCCTACTGGGATCAGGAAAAGACCTATAACAAGATCAGCTTCGACGATATGGTGGAAGCGCCGCTGAACAAGAAAATTCCCGGCGGTTGGCTGGCCATGATCCAGCACTATTTTATGAGTGCCTGGATACCGGACCAGGATCAGACCCACCACTACAGTACCCGGGTGGCCAAGGGCAATCACATCATCGGTTTCACCACGCCCAAGATTTCCGTGGCACCCGAACAGTCCCACACCTTTTCTGCCCGTTTCTACGCAGGGCCCAAAATCCAGAAAGATCTGAAAGCACTGTTGCCCGGCAAGGGCATGGACCTGGCCATTGATTTCGGCCCCCTGTTTTTCATTTCAGAGATTCTGTTCTGGTGCCTGGATACGTTCCATTCCTGGACGGGTAACTGGGGCTTCGCCATTATTCTCTTAACCATGTTGGTAAAAGTGGTGTTCTTCTATCCCTCTGCGCTGAGCTACAAATCCATGGCCAAGATGCGCAAAGTGGCACCGGAGATGACCCGGCTGCGGGAGCAGTACGGTGATGATCGGCAGAAGTTGTCCCAGGAAATGATGAATCTCTACAAGAAAGAGAAAATCAATCCGTTGGGTGGCTGTTTGCCGATTCTGATTCAGATGCCGGTGTTCCTGGCGTTGTATTGGGCTTTGTTAGAAAGTGTGGAATTGCGGCAGGCCCCCTTCCTGTTCTGGATCCAGGATCTGGCGGTGATGGACCCCTATTTTGTACTGCCCTTGATCATGGGTGGCAGTATGTGGGTGCAGCAGATGTTAAACCCGGCACCACCGGACCCCATGCAGGCCAAAGTGATGAAGATGATGCCGATCCTGTTCACCGTCATGTTCCTCTGGTTCCCGGCGGGACTGGTACTGTACTGGGTGACCAACAACATTCTGTCCATTACCCAGCAGTATGTGATTACCAAGCGCATTGAATCCGGCGCCAGCAGCTGACGCCCTCACCGGAACAGCCAGTGAACAGCCTTCGCGGTTTGGATAACGACACCATTGCGGCCCAGGCGACTCCGCCGGGGCGCGGTGGCGTTGGCATCATCCGCCTGTCCGGTGCCAAGGCCAATGGCATCGCCCGCACACTGTGTAAAAGAAACCTGCCATTTGAACCCCGCTTCGCCCACTTCGCCCGCTTTCACGATGGTGATGGCCAGGTGCTGGACGAAGGGCTGGTGTTGTATTTTCCTGCCCCCAACTCGTTTACCGGCGAGGATGTGGTGGAACTGCAGGGCCATGGCGGCCCCGTGGTGATGGCATCGCTGCTCAATCAGGTGGTGGAGCTGGGTGCGCGGGTGGCCCGCCCCGGTGAGTTCTCCGAACGGGCGTTCCTCAATGACAAAATCGACCTGGCCCAGGCCGAGGCCATTGCCGACCTGATTGACTCCTCCTCTGAGCAGGCTGCGCGCAGCGCGTTGCGCTCCCTGCAGGGGGCTTTCTCCGACCAGATCAATACCCTGGTGGAACAGGTGATTGCCCTTAGAATGTATGTGGAAGCCGCCATCGACTTCCCGGAGGAGGAAATCGATTTTCTGGCGGATGGGAAAGTGCTGGGGGATCTGGATGCCATCATCGAGCAGCTGAACCTGGTGTTCAAGGCCGCCAATCGCGGCGTGTTGATGAAAGAAGGGATGAAGGTGGTGTTGGCGGGTAAGCCCAACGCGGGCAAATCCAGTCTGCTCAACGCCTTGTCCGGTCGTGATACTGCCATTGTGACCCCCATCGCCGGTACCACCCGGGATGTATTGCGGGAACACATCCACCTGGACGGCATGCCACTGCACATCACCGACACCGCAGGCCTGCGGGACAGCCCGGATGAGGTGGAGCAGGAAGGCATCCGCCGGGCCTGGGAGGAAATCCGTCAGGCCGACCGCGTGCTGATGCTGGTGGATCGCACCACCGTAAGCGCTGGGGATTTTTCAGCACAGGCTCTGTGGCCGGAGTTTGTGCAACAATTGCCGGCGGGAACCCCACTCACCCTGGTGCTGAATAAAATCGACCTGATGACGGATGTCCCGTTGCTGGATAGTTCGGGCCACACCGTGATTCCGCTGTCCGCCAAAACCGGCGAGGGAGTGGACGTGCTGCGAGAGCACCTGAAATCCTCTATGGGCTACAGTGGTGAGAATCAGGGGAGCTTCACCGCCCGCCAGCGACATATTGAAGCCCTGAAGCGGGCCCGATCCGCCTTGGACCAGGGACGTGAGCAATTAGTGTGCGCCGGAGCCGGCGAGCTGTTGGCCGAGGACCTGCGTCTGGCGCAGGAACACCTGGGCGAAATAACCGGTCGCTTTACCCCGGACGACCTCTTGGGAAGAATCTTTTCCAGTTTCTGTATTGGTAAGTAAAACAGAGACTTATAATAATTTTTCCGACTCCATGCTGAACCCTCAACCCCTGTAAGAGAATTCGACACGGCGCTATGACTGTGACCTGTAAACATTTCTTTACAGTCATGTTGCTCTGATTAAATGTTAAAAATGAAGCAATTGATTGAGTGGCTCCCTAATTGGGTGCGGCCTGCTCTGGCTTGTAAACTACCTTGAAAACTAAAGTTATATCCATATATATCAATAACTTATACAGATATACAGAGTAGATTTTTGGTCAGTTATTGATCGAAACTGGGTGTTGTTCTGTCGGTATTCTTAACACCCTGAACGTCAAATTATGTTAACTACATGATTTAAATAGAATTATTTTTTGGCCTGCTGTTTGCAGATCAAGGCTCATCGCAGTAAGCGACCCACCAGCGATCGTCAAGGGAAGGAGTGATCGCCGTTTTGGGTGCAGACTCCGGTCTGCTTTCGGCAAAGGGAAGTTGACCCCTTAGGTCAGTCGTTATTGCCTTGTATTCCTTCCCACTTGCCACAGCGGCCCCCCAATCTGGCCCCGGCAAGATTGGCCCCCGATACAACCCTGGGGCTGGCGAAGAACACGGAAACTTCAAAGTCAGACTTCTGATTTTGGCAGGGACAGTTTGTTTGAATTTCAGTGTGCAAAGACGAACTCTTATTGATTTGGGCGACGTAGTATTATGAGCAACGATGGATTTGTGAGAAACAACGTGAATCAGTTTGCGTTTCTGTATCGATTAGTCGATCTCGTAATCATTCAGGCAACGCTTTTTCTGGCAACCCAGTTGTACGGAGTGCAGTATGATTTCCAGCACTTTGTATTGGCGCTGATTGCCAATGTATCGTTTTCGTTTGTGTCTGAACTGCTGTGGCTTTACCGTTCCTGGCGTGCCGGTGCACTCAAGGAGATGCTATTCTACAGTTTCCTCAGCTGGGTGGTGGCCTTACTGCCGGTACTGCTGTTTGTGTTTTTCGCCCAGGTGGCGGAGCACTTCTCCCGTCTGATTCTGGGTGCCTGGATCGTTTCCACGTTTGTAGCGCTCAGTGGCTGGCGCATCGCTTTCCGCTATTTTCTGTTTCACATGCGTCGCCGCGGACACAATACCCGCAAGGTGGGCATCATCGGTTTGTCTGATTCCGGCTGCAAGCTGGCCAAGGAGCTGCGGGACCATCCGGAAACCGGTTATGTGCTGAAAGGCATTTTTGATGATCGTGCAGGGGATCGTCTGGACTGTGAGTTTGTGTCCGGTCTGGAAGGCAATGTCGCGGAAGGGGTACGTCGGGCTCAAGCCGGCGAATTTGATGAACTGTTCATCGGTCTGCCTTTTACCGCAAAAAATCGAATCGAACACATCCTGCGTCTGCTGGGTGATACCACCGTCGATGTGCACCTGATTCCGGACTTCTTTATCTACAATCTGCTGCATGCCCGCATCGGTCAGGTGGGTGAGCTGCAGACTGTGAGTGTGTACGACACACCCATTCGTGGTGGCTGGTCGCTGTTGAAACGCATGGAGGATCTGGTGTTGTCGCTGATGATCCTCACCGTGATCGCCATTCCCATGTTGTTCATCGCCATCGGTGTGAAGCTGTCTTCCCGTGGCCCGGTGATTTTTGCCCAGGATCGATACGGCCTGGACGGCCGCAAAATCAAAGTCTACAAGTTCCGCTCCATGCGGGTGACGGAGAATGGCGCCAAGGTAACGCAGGCATCAAAAAACGATTCCCGCATCACGCCCTTCGGAGCTTTCCTGCGCCGTACCTCGCTGGACGAGTTGCCCCAATTCATCAATGTATTGCAGGGCACCATGTCCATCGTTGGCCCCCGCCCCCATGCGGTTGCCCACAACGAGGAATACCGCAAGCAGATTGAATACTATATGCTGCGGCACAAGATGAAACCGGGTATTACCGGCTGGGCCCAGATCAATGGCTGGCGCGGTGAGACGGACACTCTGGACAAGATGAAGATGCGTATCCAATACGACCTGGAGTACATCCGCAACTGGTCCTTGTGGATGGATTGCCGGATCATTCTGGCTACGTTCACCAAAGGCTTTGTGGGTCAGAACGCTTACTAGAGCACTCCTAATCCCGAGCACAAAAAAAGCCATCGTTTGATGGCTTTTTTTGTTATTCCGATATTTATTTTGGCAGTAGTGGTTGCCACCAGTCCTGATTTTCCAGATACCAGTCCACGGTTTTCACCAGGCCCTGCTCAAAGTCTACGCTGGGTTTGTAGCCAAGCTCATCGCGAATTTTTTTGGCGTCGATGGCGTAACGTCGGTCATGGCCGGCGCGATCGGTGACAAAGGTGATCAGCTCCTTGCTGGATTGCCCATTGGCCATAGGGCTGGCACTGAATTGCTCTTTCAACTCGGGGCGACGGCTGAAGATGCTGTCCATGGTTTCACACAGCACGTTCACCAGGGAAAGGTTATCCCATTCGTTTTCGCCGCCAACGTTGTAGGTTTCTCCCACCACGCCTTGCTCCAGGATCAAACCGATGCCGACACAGTGGTCCTTCACATACAACCAGTCCCGGATGTTTTTGCCGTCACCGTAAATGGGCAGGGATTTGCCGTGCAGAATATTGGTGATGCACAGGGGGATCAGCTTTTCAGGAAAGTGATAGGGCCCATAGTTATTGGAACAGTTGCTGGTGGTGGTGTTCAGGCCATAGGTGTGATGGTAGGCGCGAACCAGGTGATCGGACGCGGCCTTTGAGGCGGAATAGGGTGAATTGGGTTCATATTGATTGGACTCCGTGAACGCAGGAGCATCCGCATCCAGGGAACCGAATACTTCGTCGGTGGAAATATGATGAAAGCGGTGGTTATCGAAGTGTTGCTTTTGGGTGAGCCACACTTCCCGTGCAGCTTTCAGCAGGGAATGGGTGCCCACCACGTTGGTATCGATAAAGGCGTCCGGACCGGTAATGGAGCGATCCACATGGCTTTCTGCAGCGAAATGTACGATGGTATCCAGATCGTGTTTCTGCAACAGCTCAGTAACCAGCGCCTGATCGATGATATCACCCTGAACAAATTCAACCCGGTTACTGTCCAGAGCCAGATCCAGGCTGGCCCGATTGCCGGCATAGGTCAGTGCATCCAGCACCACAATCCGGCAGTCGGGATAGCGTTCCAGGCAATAATACACAAAGTTCACACCGATAAAGCCTGCCCCGCCGGTGATTAAGAGCTTACGCACAGCTGTCTCCTTAACATTACTCGGTTATTCAAAAATCTATTGGCCGGCCAGTCGATCCAGCACGGCCCGCAACTCTTCCCGCCAATGCACTTTGGGTGCCTGCACAGCGTCATAGGTCCTGGATTTATCCAACACACTGAAAGCCGGACGTTTTGCCGGCGTCGGATAATCTGCGGTGAAAATAGGGTTGATCTTCACACCAGTGGGTACCAGATCACGGGCCAGCGCTTCTTCATAGATGGCCACGGCAAAATCATACCAGCTGGCGACGCCGGCATCGGTCCAGTGATACACGCCATTGCCATCGGAATCGAGAAAACGCACCAGGGTATCCGCCAGGCTATAGGCGGAAGTGGGGGTTCCCACCTGATCACATACGATGCCCAGGGTGTCCCGTTCCCGCATTAAACGCAACATGGACAACAGGAAATTAGCGCCCACATCGGAATACAACCAGGCGGTGCGAACAATCACCGAGCGCCCGGGATGGTATTGGGCAATGGCCTGTTCCCCGGCGAATTTGGACTCACCGTAAGCCCCGATCGGCTGGCAGGGTGCATCCGTGGAATAGGGTGTGGACTGATTGCCGGAGAACACGAAATCCGTGGAAACGTGAAACAGCGGACGATCCAGTGTCGCGCAGGCCTGTGCCATGGCGGCTACCGCATGCTGGTTGATGCAATACGCCAGTTCGGTGTCGGACTCGGCTTTATCCACCGCGGTATAGGCGGACAGGTTCAGCACAGAATCCGGCTGGATTGCCGTAATAAAAGGTGCAATGGCCTGAGTGTCCGTCAGATCGATCTCCGCCCGGGTAGCGGCCACCACGTCATGGCCGGCTAACTTGGGCAGCAGGCATCGACCCAGCTGCCCGTTAGCGCCGAATACCAACACCTTCATACTGTGCCACCCTCAAAATAGTCCGCCTGTTGTAATGTAGCACCCTCGGCATCCTTGGCCGAAAGCAGGGGAGCTTCGCCTTCCTTAAGGGGCCAGTCGATGTTTACATCAGGGTCATTCCACAACAGACTGCGCTCATACTCTGGCGCATAGTAGTCGGTGCACTTATAGAGAAATTCTGCACTTTCCGACAACACCAGAAAGCCGTGGGCGAAACCCGGCGGCACCCAGAACAAGCGCTTGTTCTCGGCGGAAAGTTCCACGCCCACCCATTTGCCGAAGTGGGGGGATGCCTTGCGCATATCCACCGCCACATCGAACACCCGACCCTCGGTGACCCGCACCAGCTTACCCTGAGGATTCTGGATCTGGTAATGCAGGCCCCGTAACGTCAGGTGCTTCGATTTGCTGTGGTTGTCCTGGATGAAGCGGCCCTGGATGCCCAGCTCCTCTGTCCAGCTGTCCCGCCAGCTTTCCAAAAAGAAACCGCGATCGTCGCCAAAGACTTTGGGTTCGATAATCTTTACATCAGGAATGTCGGTTGGAATGATGTTCATATTTGAGAGGGTCCGTGTTTGTCGGTCAGAATTTTTTCCAGATATTGCCCATAACCGCTTTTGCGCAGGGGTTCGATCAGCTGGGCCATTTGCTCAGCGTTGATGTATTTCATCTTGTAGGCAATTTCCTCCGGGCAGCCGATTTTAAGGCTTTGCCGGTCTTCCACCAGCTTCATGAAGTTGGCGGCATCCAGCAGGGAGTCGTGGGTGCCGGTATCGAGCCAGGCGTAACCGCGGCCCAGCACTTCCACGCTTAACTGACCCTGGTCCAGATACACCTTATTCACATCGGTAATCTCCAGCTCGCCCCTTGCAGAGGGCTTGATGGATTTCGCGATATCCACCACCTGGTTATCGTAGAAATACAACCCGGTGACGGCAATGGAGGACTTGGGTTTTTTCGGTTTCTCTTCGATGTCCGTGACCTGGCCATCGTCGGAATAACTTACAACGCCGTAGCGCTCGGGGTCTTTAACGTAGTATCCAAAGACCGTGGCACCGGATTCCTTCTGGGCCACTTTCTGCAGCTTCTGCGACAGGCCGCCACCGTAAAACAGGTTGTCCCCCAGTACCAGGCTCACATGATCCCGGCCGACGAACTGCTCGCCGATGATGAAGGCCTGGGCCAGGCCGTCCGGGGAGGGCTGCTGGGCATATTGAATATTGATGCCCCATTGACTGCCGTCACCCAGCAAATGCTGGAAAGCCTCTGCATCGCGGGGCGTGGTAATGATCAGCACATCCTTGATACCGGACAACATCAGGGTGGACAGGGGGTAGTAAATCATCGGCTTATCGTAAACCGGCATGAGCTGTTTGCTGACGCTGTGCGTTAAAGGGTGCAGGCGTGTACCGCTGCCCCCGGCCAGAATGATGCCTTTCATACCCATTATCTATCCTTCCTTCTTCATCAATTAGCGGCATTGAGCGCCGGCAACTCTAGGTGTGACTCTAACAGACTTTCACGGATGTCTCGCCTGTGGTGTGGCAATTGTTATTCAAGAATCAGACCATTGCTAGTGACACCCCACTGTAAGGGCATCCATGGTACGGGGCAATTGTGGAGCCCCCATTACGGAAGACCCGTAACATACTCCGCATTCAAAATGGCACAAATTACGCTTTTATATAGGGAGCTTTTGCTTAGGGTGAGAGGTCTTATCGTTTAGACTATGGCTCTCGTGTGACTGGCAACTTTGGCAGGGTTTACAGAAAGTTACGTAACGTAACTATCGCTATAAAGCGCATGGTCATAATTTTACTATAGTTGAGCAGTAACTTTACAGTCTGCGAGACAGTCTGCGAGTAGTAACCTGTATTGGGGCGGTATCGGCTATGACTAACGAAGGATTTGTTAGAAACAACGTAAACCAGTTTGCGTTCATGTATCGTTTGGCGGATCTGGTGATCATCCAGCTGGGATTGCTGTTGGCGACCCTGATCTACGGTGTTCAATACGATTTCCTCTATTTTGTTTTGGCACTGATCGCAAACCTGTCCTATTCCTTCGTCTCTGAGTTGCTCTGGTTGTATCGTTCCTGGCGCGCCGGCGCGCTCAAGGAAATGCTGTTCTACACCCTGTTGAGCTGGACCATCGCGTTGCTGCCGGTGTTGATGTTCGTGTTCTTTGCCAAAACGGCGGAGCACTATTCCAGGCTTATTCTGGGAGGCTGGATCGTGGCGACGCTCTGTTTTTTGTGTGGTTGGCGGATTCTGTTCCGACTGTTCCTGTTTCATATGCGAAAGCAGGGGCACAACACCCGCTCGGTCGCCATCATCGGGCTATCGGATTCGGGCTGCAAACTGGTTCAGGAAATCCTCGACCACCCCGAAACCGGCTACAAGCTCAAAGCCATCTTTGACGATCGTTCCAAAGAGAATCAACTCGACCGCATCAACAACCGCTTCAGCGACCTGGTGGAAGGTGATGTGAATGAAGGGGTGAGACGGGCCCAGGCCGGGGAGTTTGAAGTCCTGTTCGTTGGCTTGCCGTTCTCTGCCAAAAACCGGATTGAACAAATACTGCGGTTGTTGGGGGATACCACGGTGGATGTCCACCTGATACCGGATTTCTTCATCTATAATCTGCTGCATGCCCGCATTGGTCAGGTCGGTGGACTGCAAACCGTCAGTGTGTACGACACGCCCATGCGGGGGGGCTGGTCGTTGCTGAAGCGTGTGGAAGATCTGGTACTGTCGCTGATTATCCTCACCGTGATCGCCATCCCCATGCTGATCATTGCCATCGGTGTGAAGCTGTCTTCCCGTGGCCCGGTGATTTTTGCCCAGGATCGATACGGCCTGGACGG
>NZ_RCHN01000029.1 GCF_003671495.1 Ketobacter sp.
TTATTCCAAATTGCGGACATGTTCCTCATAAGGAAGATATGCCTAGGGTACTAGAATCTGTGAGTGGCTTTATGGAGGGTGCTATGTAGGCCCTGTTTGACGAGCTGCCGGATTTAATTTCCTGGCCTCATGTGCCTGGCCCTTTCTACTCGGTGCATGTTGGCTGCGCTTGTAGCCAATCTCTTTCTGTTTCTCTTGGGCGTACTGTAAAACCACCCCAAGTCGTTTGTTGTTCACAATCTCGGTCGGCGTTATTTCCTGGACCTTGTCAAAGATGGAGTAGGGAAGAGGGTGTCCATCGTAGCGGATCTCGATGGTGCCATCCGGATAATCGTAGATTCTAACTTTCTTGCGCTTCAATCCCAACGTGAGGTCGTTGGGTTCCAACAGATACACCACGCGATCATATTGTACTGTGAGGCTGTTGCTAACGGTCCGTTCTACCTGCCAGGTCAGTGCATCCTCCAGGTCATCGAATTGGTTCAACGGTCGGTGCAGATCTTTATCGTTGAAGGGCACTTTGGCAAAGCGCTGGTTGAAAGCCTGCCTGAATTCCGGCAGGTATTGATTACCGGCATCGATGTCACTGATGTCCCTGAGTCGCAGTTCTTTCACCAGACGATCCTGCAGGGTTCGATTAGCCCGTTCCACCCGGCCTTTGGCTTGGGAGGTGTTGGCACAGATGATGTCAATGTTGAGGTCCTGGAGGGCTCGGCCAAACTGCGTCATGCCAGACCCGGTGGTGGGATCGGGTTTGTTGACCCGGAATATGGAGTGTTTGTCACTGTAAAACGCCACCGGTTTGCCGTAGGTTTCCAGGTAACGTTTGGTCGCTTGGAAGTAGTCGAAGGTGGTTTCACTGGGACAAAAGCGCAGTTCCATCAGCTGGCTGGTGGCATCGTCGATGAACACCAGTAGCGTGCACTTGGGAACGCGATCTTCGAACCAATAGTGATCGGAGCCATCGATTTGAATCAGCTCACCAAAACACTCCCGGCGATAGCGGGGTTGGTAAACCCGTTTCGCAGCCGCTTTGCGGGTGGTCCAGATCTCGGCTTCCACCATCCAGCTGCGCAAGGTGGAGACGGACACATGCAGGTTATGGAGTTCTGCCAGCTTCTCACAGGCCAGAGTCGGACCAAAGTCGGTGTATTGGGCTTTCACCAGGTACAGCACGTATTGCTTGAACGCATCTGGATAGCTGCGGTTACTGGGCTGGCCGCGTTTCTGGGACACCAAACCAGCGATACCCTGGTTGCGGTAGCGATTATGCAGGCGCTGGATCTGACGGATGCTGAGGTGCAATAACTCGCCAGCCTGACGTCGTGTGAGCTTGCCTTCACTGAGTTGCTGGATGACCTGGAATTTGGAGAGTTCGGGTTCTGTCATGGTATAGATCGTCACGGTTGGGCCTCCGTGTGTCTGTGCCAGGGGGGACCTGATAGACTACAAGGAGGGACATTTCTAAAAAACTAACCAGTGACATTTCTATATCATTTCTACATTCCAATTCCGCATAATATATATTATGTTAAATAGCATATCTTGCCCTCAAACCCTCACATTAGCGTAACCAACGCCCTGGCCAGCAACTTGTCACCCGCCGCGGTATCCACCAGGTGCACTTCCACAATGCTATGGTCCGTGGCTTCCCGTACCAGAGTGCATCGGGTTCGTGCCGGGCCCGCTTTGAGTTGTGACAGAAAGTGCATTTGCAGGTCCACCGCGATCCGGTGTGGGCACAGGGCTTCTGCAGCGGCCTCTACAGTGATGGCCTGTACGCCGCCATTGATGGTCCCGATGCTGTTGGCCACGTAGGGATTGTTGGCGATTTCCACGATGCCGGCTTCAGCTTCTATCACGTCGATGCCAAGGCGTTCATTGAGGAACTCCGGGTTATGGCGGTCAGCCGCTCTTTTCTTTAACTTGCCCACCCAAAGATTCGGATCGTAGCTGTCTACGCCGCTGGCCCCGGTTCTGGGGATTCTGATGAATGTTATCAGGCCTTTGGCTGCGAGGGTTGGTACGGTCCGGGCGCTACTCCGGTGATCAATGGCCTCCTGTAAGGTTGGTATGTCCGTGATGCCGTTTCCGTCATACAGGTCGGCGCTGACGAAAATGACACGTTTCCCGAGGCGCGCAGTCTTGGCATCCACCACAATCGGGCCCTGCTGTATGGGGGCAATGCGGTGTACCGAAAGGTCCTGTGTGGCTGTCCAATCCGGGCTCCACGCAGCCAGTACCGGATCGGAACCCGCTACATCGAGCATCGTCGCCAGAACGCCCAGCCTGGCACTGAGATGGTCGTCCGCCCGAATTTCCCTGCTTAAAGGCGCTGTCATAATGCAGCGTTCCGGTGTCACCAGAATGGAGTTCAGGTGTAAATCAAAACAGAAGTTGCGCTGTGGCGATTCGATTTCAGTCATATCAGTCACGTTTGCTTATCCATCCATGGCCATTCGCATTACTTTGGCCAGTAGGTTAATGGCAAAGTTGGGTGCCAGGCGGTACACCAGGCTCAACAAGCGGGAGTCTGCCCCGATGTGCAATCTGAAGGTGTTTTTCTCGATCGCCGTGACAATGCGCTGGGCCGTGATTTGGGGTGACATCCCGGGGTGGAATCGCTCGAATTTGTCGAGGGCGACCGGATGCGAGTCACAGTTCTTGGTGATGTTGGTTTTGACCGCACCGGGAAAAACCACAGTGACTCCTACGTTGGTTTGCTTCAGTTCGGCATAGAGCCCTTCGCTTAGGAGTTTTACGGCTGCTTTGCTGGCGCCGTAGATGGTTTGTTTGGGGAAGGCAAATAATCCCCCCATGCTGGATATGTTCACGATATGGGCCACCGGGCGACTCAACAGCACAGGTAGGAACACTTTTGTCATGTTGATGGCGCCGAACAGATTGACGTTGATGACTTTGTTGATCACTGCATCGTCCAGGTCGCTTACCGGAACAAAAGGATGAATGACGCCGGCGTTATTGATAATGACATCCACATGTTGGTGCTTGTGCGTTACCTCATTACAGAGTTTTTGCACTGACTCACGGCTGGATATATCGGTTTGATGCAGGCTCAGTCGGGTGCCAAGTGATCCGGCCTTGGTCTGGGTGTCATTCAGTCCATCCAGATTAATGTCAGCCGCTGCGACGATGGCATTTTTGTTCAACAGCGCCAGTACAATCTGCTGGCCTATGCCGTTGCCGCCACCGGTTACCACTACTACTTTTCCCATCAGGTCCATATACGTTGCTCTACCCTACTCTATGCGAGACCCTATTTTATACGTGCTGCGACTACACCACCGTCACACAGGATGTCGGTGCCGGTCAGGTAGCTGGCTTTATCGCTGGCACAGAACGCGAGCAGTTCCGCAATTTCCTCGACCTTTCCAAAACGCTTGAGGGCTGCGTTTTCGAGCATATCCGCAGACCCACTTTTCTCTTCCAGTCGCCCCATCTGGGTATCGAAGCTACCGGGTGACACCGACAGTATTCTTGCATTCCTGTCGCCAAACTTCCCGGCCATACGCTTGCAGTACCAGATCACAAAGGTTTTGCTGATGGCATAGGCCAGTCCGTTTCGGTACAGGGGCTTGGGCATCAGTTGGCAGGGGAACAGCAGCTTGTGGATGAATTTTGTTTGATTGGTGAAGGCCAAACGAAAGGCCCGGGTTGGAATCATGATGTTAGGCAGCAGATGCCCAGCCATGGAAGCGACATTCACCAGGGCAAAGCCTGGTCCGGCCAGGGCGAGTGCAGCCTCTGTAATATGAATGGTGCCGAGGGTGTTGACTCTCAGGATCGTCAACGGGTCCGCCATCTGAGGACTGATCCCCGCAGTATGGACCACACAGCGTAAAGTGCCCTCTCCCGCCCCTTTTTGTTCAGTCATTTTTGCTGCATCGTGAAAGAGCTGTTGCACAGCCTGCTGATCCGTAATATCACACACCCGAGTGGCGCATTGGATACCCAAGCTTTTCAGTTCGTTCGCTGCCTGGGTTAACTTTTCCTGGCTGATATCGCAAATGATCAGCTGATGATCCCGGCCCAAAATTTTAGCGCAGGCCAGGCCCATTCCGCCTGCTCCGCCGGTTATGATTGCCAGATCGCTCATGTTGGTTTCCCTATGCCACTTTGTTCATTCAGCTGGCCTGTTCCAGTTTGAGTTGATTCACATCCGGAACGGAATGCAGGCTGAGCAGCGCCAAGGCGCTCAACCCCATTAATACGGCGGTGAGGATCAGGAAGGGTTCATAGCTTTGATAGGCGTCGAATACGGCGCCTGCCCCCAGCGGGCCAAAGGCGGTACCCAGGGATAACGCCATCACCATCGCACCGTACAAAGCACCGAAGTGTTTCAGGCCAAAATACTTTGCTGCCAGATACGCGATGACATCCACTTCCGAGCCCAGCGTCAGTCCAAAAATGGCGGCAGCGATGGATTGGCTTACGGGGTTGGCGCCATCGTAAATCAACAGCGCACAGGCCACAATCGGGATCAGGAACGCAAATGCACCCACCAGATAGCCGGGAAAACGGTCCAGCAAAAATCCGGTGCCAAGGCGACCGACTATGGAGAAGATGCCGATTAATGATGCCACGCTGGCGGCGGATAAAGGATCAGCGCCGCGATCCGTAAGGATGGGGACAAAGTGCACCACGATGCCCACCGCCGTAAAGGTGAAAAACCCCGCTGCCGCGACCAGTTTATAAAGCGCCGGCGAGCGCAGGCCCTGCTGCAGGCTGACGCCCGTCAATGGTGTTGCCGGCGTGAGATCCGCATCGGTGATTTTGTTGCGTTTGCCATCCTGAGCGCCGCGAAACCCGAACAGAAGGATGGGGAACACCAGGATGAACCAGAGTCCGCCCATGGTCATATACGCCATGCGCCAGCCGAGTTTTTCAATCAGGGCTGTGGCAATGACCGGAAACACCGCCGCCGCAAAGGACGCGCCCGACAGCGTAATGGCCAGTGCCAGGCCTCTCGATGTATGAAAGCGACTGTTGACCGCACTGGTCCAGACTGTGGCCTGAACCCACAAGGTGGACACCGCCAAACAGCCCCACAGGATTATCCAGTTGGTCTTGTCGCCGGTGGCGGTACCGATCAGGGCGAAACAACCGCACATGAGGGCCGCTCCCACCAAACCCACGATGCGTGGCCCGATGCGGTCCACCAGCATGCCCATCGGGATACCGAATATGGCGCTGAAAAACGCGGCGATGGTGATGCCTGACGCGATTTGCGCCCGGCTCCATTGAAATTCAGCCTGGATGGGGGCAATAAAAGGCCCCATGGAATACACATACATGGTGGCTGTGGCATAGCCCAATCCCGCTGCGATCGGCAGAAACCAGAATCCACGCCATTCCTGCATTGCGCTCTGCGTTGAGTTCATACCGGATTTCCCTCACTGTTCATTATTATTGTTTCAGTTATCGTTATTGGCCTTTGAAGTGGCCGGGGCGCCGTTCGGTCACTGCCCGTATCCCTTCAGCAAAGTCTTCCGTTTTCTGTAGCTTGAGCTGTTCTGAGTGTTCCCGCAGGATGGCCTCCTCTACTTCCCGCGCCAGGTCGCCACGGAGCGTTTCGCGGGTGGCAAGCAATCCCAGGGGGGCGTTTTCAGCGATCTGCTGGGCGAACGCCAGCGCACAGTCCAGCAGGGAATCGTGGTCGGTCGATACCCGGTCCACCAGTCCCCACTGCAACGCTTCTTCAGCGCGGTATCGGTTACCGGAGAGGAACGCTTCAAGTGCCCGCTGCTGGCCGATGAGCCTGGGTAAAGTGTGGGTAAGCCCAAACCCGGGATGAAATCCAAGCTTGACGAAGTTGGCGGAGAAGCGGGCATTCGGAGAGGCAATCCGGAAATCGGCGGCCACGGCCAGCCCCAGACCTGCGCCAATGGCGGCCCCCTGCACTACGGCAATAATGGGTTTTTTGTTATGAAATAGCCGGACCACCTGATCGTAGAACTCCCGCAGTGGATCATCACTGTTGGCACCAAAGCCGTTTTCAGACACCAGATCGGCACCGGCGCAAAAGACCTTGCCGTCGGCCACCAGCAGAATGACCCTCACCTCCGCTGCCTGATCCACCTGTTCCAGGGCATCGGCGATGGCACTGATCAGGCCTACCGTGGCGAAATTGGAGGGTGGGTTGGCAAAGCGAATGGTCGCAATAGGCCCACTGATTCCGATATCCAGGGTATGGCTCATGGTGTTAATCCTTATCCGGCGATAGTTAATTATCTTGTTGTATTTAAACGTTATATTTGTATTTCAGAGGCGTGTCCAAGCACCCATCTGACGGAGAAAATTCGGCGTGTCAGGGTGGGTTCCCCAACGCGAATGAAACTCAGCCATATATTACATAATAATCAACAGTTGTGTTTATTAATATAGCGGTGTTATCGTAATTTGATTCATAAAAATAATATACCCCGTGAGGGGCGGAATTAGTCGGATGCCATCATTAATCAATGTGTTGATTCGTTTTCGCTGGTTGTTTTTTCTGGGTTCGCTGTTGTTGTTGGGCTTTGCCATGGCCGGCTTCCAACACTTCAAGTTTGACGGCTCGCCCCGCGCTTTTTTCTCGTCAGACAACCCTTCCTATGCCCGCTTTGAAGCGCTGGAGGAAACCTATGGCAGCGATTTGAAGATATTCCTGATGTTGTCTGCCAGTGAGGGCAGCATCATGGACCCCAACAGCCTGCAGGCGATTCAGGAGCTGACCGATAAGGCGTGGGAGTTACCCTATGTGCGCCGGGTGGATTCCCTGAGCAACTATCAGTACACCTACAGCTATGATGACGAGCTGTTTGTCGAGGACATCTTCGGCGAACCCGTGATGGAAGATCCTCAGTTGCTGGCGGAACGCCAGGCGGTAGCACTGCGGGAGCTGGATATTGTTAACCGCCTGGTATCCAGGGATGGAAAGCACGCGGCCGTGATCTTGTCTCTGACCCTGACATCGGAGCAGACGCAAACCGGCGAAGGCGCTGATCTTCTGCGTCGCAGTATCGAATTGTATGAATCCATAGAACAGAAGTATCCCAATATCGAGATCGCCGCCACCGGCAGTCTGTTAAGTACGGTCTACAGCTCGGAAGTGGCCCGTAAGGATATGACGTTCATGATTCCTGTGATGTTTGGCCTTATGTTCCTGGTGCTGGGGTTGCTCTTGCGCAGTGTCTCCACCGTATTGGTGTCGTTCGGGGTGGCATTTTTTTCCGCTGTGGGGGCTTTGGGGATCGCGTCCTGGTTGGGTATTACCTTTTCGGTATTGTCGGTGAATGCGGTGATCATCAGTATCACGGTGGCGGTTGCGCACTGTATTCATATATTCACCCAGCTGTTCAAGGAGCTGCAAACCCAGGATAAGCTACAGGCTATTGCCTCCAGCCTGCGCATCAACTTCTTTGCCGTAACCGTAACCACACTGACCACCTTGATTGGGTTTTTGAGCCTGAACACCAATGATCTGCCACCGGCGGCGGATCTGGGTAATGCTGCGGCCATTGGTTCGGCCATGGCCTGGCTGTTGTCGTTGACCATGTTGCCGGCATTGGTGATGCTGCTGCCGTTCAAAGCGCACCAGACCAGCGAGTTTGTGATCGACCGGGTCATGGATCGACTGGCGGACCTGCTGATCCGGCGCAAGTATCTGGTGTTGTTGTTCATGTCAGCTTTATCCGTACTTATGGTGGGCCTGAGCTTCATGAACGACCTCAATGACCGCCTGACGGAAACCCTGCATAAACCCCATGTTTTTCGCAGCGATACCAGCCTCATTGATGAGCACTTTGGTGCGCTGTATATCAATAACTTCGACGTGGACTCAGGCGCGGAAAACGGCATTTTTGACCCCGGATATCTGAAAAAGCTCGATGAGTTCGCCGAGTTTCTGCGGCAGCAACCGGAGGTCAACGCGGTTCATACCTTTTCAGATGTCATAAAGAATCTGAATAAAAGCATGCACAACGACGACCCGGCCTATTATCGAATCCCGGATGATCGTCAGCTGATTGCGCAATACGTGTTGATGTACGAAATGTCATTACCCTTCGGGTTGGATCTGGGGGCGCAGGTGACACCGGATCGACGGCGTACGCTGCTGTCGGCCAGCATGCCTTCACTTGATACCAAAACCGACATCGCGCTGGATGAACGCATCTGGGAGTGGGAGCAACAAAACCTGCCGCCACACATGCAGGCACGCAACAGCGCCATCTCCACGATCTGGTCCAATCTGACCATTCACAGTCTGACCAACTCGCTGGAGGGGTCCGCCATAGCGCTGGTCCTGATTTCCATGGTGATGCTGTTGCTGCTGCGCTCTTTGCGCTATGGGCTCATCAGTTTGATTCCGAATATTGTTCCGGCCACGTTCGGGTTTGGAATCTGGTATTTATATTCCGGCAGCGTGGGCTTGGGTCTTACCTGCGTCGCCATTATCACCATCGGCATTGTGGTGGATGATACGGTGCATTTTTTGGTGAAGTATCAAAAGGCACTCAAGGATCACCTGGGTGATGCCGAGCAGGCCATTCGCACCACCTTCCGCCAGGTGGGTTCCGCCTTGTTCATGACCACCGCGGTATTGGCCAGTGGATTTGGTGTGCTTGGCACCTCAAAGATTATTATTAACAGCGCTCTGGGTCAGGTAACCGCTGTTATTCTGGTTGCGGCGTTCGTTCTGGATGTGGTTCTGCTGCCTGTCATTCTGCTGATCGTGGATCGCAATCGTAAGTCAGAGTACCAGCATGCAAGCGAAGATTCAGCCGATTCACCCGTAGAGGCCTCGCCCTTGCAGGCTGCTTAAAGGCGTTTTTTCAGGGGCGAACCAGAGCTGTTCAACCAGTTGAAATGCGCAAGGGAATAACCGGTTGTTCACCGGATTTTCAGCTTTATTATTATAGTACCGGGTGGTACTATTAATAAAAACAGACTTCATCAGGTACGAGCAGAATACCCCTATGCAGAATGAGTCCTCACCCCGAATTCCTCCGTTGTTACCTTCAGACTGGAGCCCGGACATGCACGATGCAGTCAGCGCCTTTCCAGCCGGGCGCGACTTTATTCTGAATAATTGGGAGGCTGGAGAGGCCCGTGGCATGAATGGTGTGGGTGCCATGTTGAACCACCCTGCCCTGGCAAAAGCCTTCCTGACGTTCAACAACCACATAGCGAAAGACAACAAACTGTCCAAGCGTATCTGTGAGCTGTTGATCCTGCGGGTGAGCTGGTTGCGCCAGTCCGAATATGAATTTCAACAACATGTGGTCCTGGGATTGCGGGCCGGCCTGACGGAGGCGGAAATTGCCGCTATCCAGGATGGTCCCGAAGCCACCACCTGGAATGAGGTGGACGCCAACCTGTTGCGCGCGGCCGATGATCTGGTTCGTGATGCCTGTGTGAATTCGACCACCTGGAGTGCCCTCAGCGATGAGTTTACCACCGAGCAAATGATCGACATCGTATTCACGGTTGGGTGTTACGAGGTGTTGGCAATGGCATTTAAATCTTTTGGTGTGCCCTTTGAGGCCTGTCTGGATCCAATGGCGCCGGAAGTCAGAGCGAGAATGTTCAGTACGTCATCCTGATCCAAGTACCAGAGCTTCTGCTTTGCACAAAGAATGTGTACCAGTGAAAATAAAGAAGGATTGCAATTATGTCAGCCGTTATCCAAGAAAAATTGAAGTCATCAGAAATCAGTCCCTTTATCGGCAGCCAGGTTCACCTCAGTAAGGATGAGTTGCTCAGTGGTGAGCATGCATCGGACCTGCGGGATCTTCTGGAACAGCGCGGCGTTCTGGTTTTTCCCAAAATCAACTTTACCGATGAGGAACAAATCCAGTTCACCGAAACCCTCGGGAATCTGGCACCAGAGATGGCGGGCGAGCCTACCTATAAGGTCACTCTGGATACCAAGGCCAATTCAAGAGCCGATTATTTGAAGGGGTCCATGTATTGGCACCTGGACGGGACCATGAATGAAGTACCCATTCTGGCATCCATCCTGAGTGGCAAGGTGTTGGCGCCCACCGGTGGCAATACGGAGTTCTGCAATACTTATGCAGCCTGGGAGCAGCTCTCGGATGAAGACAAAGAACAGTTTGAAACCATGAAAGTCATGCACTCGGCCTGGACTTCCCTATTCTATTACGATCCTGAGCCGAGCCTGGCGAAAACCAAGGAAATGATGTCCATCGGCGAGCGCGTGCTGCCTTTGGTATGGAAGCACCGGTCAGGGCGCAAATCGCTGGTAATTGGTTGTACCGCCCATCATGTGGAAGGCTTGAGTGCCCGGGACAGCACCCAGTTGTTGGTACGTTTGCGTGAATGGGCCACCCAGCCCCAGTTTGTGTACAGCCATAAATGGTCAGTGGGTGACTGTGTAATCTGGGATAACACCGGCACCATGCATCGCGCTACACCTTACGATCCCAACAGCGGTCGTCTGATGATTCGGACCAAGTTGCAAGGTGAAGAACCTTTCGCCTGATAAACCGCGCATTGGAACCCCGGAGTTATGCTCGGGGTTTCAATGCGGTTCCGCCTGGGCTATTGGGACGCCAGGTCAGCGATTTGCTTCGTATCAAAGTAAAACGCCGTTATCTTCACCACCTTCTCATTTTTGATTTCCCACACCGCCACATAAGGCTGCGACACTGCTTTTCCGTTGCTCTTGATCTTTGCGTTCAAATGGGAAAGATAGATGACCTTGTCCTCCGTTGGCACCATTTCACCCGGTGTAAAGCTCAGCTCCGTCCAGAAGCCCAAGGCGGCCAACCCTTCCCGATAGCCGTCCCAGCCGTGAAAGGTTTTACCGTATGGCAGGCCTTCCGGCATGATCATTTCCAGATTGTCATCCACAAAAGGGCGCACGATGTCCCAGTTGCCTTTGATGCCATTGGCCGCCATGGTTTGCAGGATTTCCAGATTGCGTTGTTGTTTAGGTGAAAGGCTCATTGCACTACCATCGTTACTGTGAGTTTCTGTTGCACTGGCGGCGCAGCAAAACCATGCTGCGCACAGTGAGAGGATAAAATTGTGTCTGACGCGGGAAAGCATGGGTCAGTCGCCGGCGTTGATGGCATCGGGCGACAGGTATTTGGTGCTGGACCAACCACCATCCACCACTATGGTCTGGCCATTGATGAATTCGGAACCCTTCGAGCATAAAAATGCGATGGTGCTGGCCACATCCTCGGTCTCCCCCAATCTGGGATAGGGGGTCATGTCCACCTGCATCCGTCGGAATCCCTTGTCATTGAAACGCTCGCGCACCATATCGGTCATGGTCACTCCGGGAGCAACACAGTTGGAACGAATCCCTTGTGGTCCATATTCACAGGCCATATGTTGTGTCAGCGAAGTCAATCCCCCTTTGGCAGCGGAATAGGCTCCCCCCCGGCGCCCCCCAATCACTGCGAATGTGGAAGTTACATTGACAATGGCGGAGCCCGGTTTCATGTGCACAATCACATCGCGGGCCAGCCGAAAAGGGGCGCGCAGCATGATGCCAAGAAAATGATCCAGGGTGGCGTCGTCGGTTTCATGCAGCGGTTTTGGGCTGCCAATCCCGGCGTTGTTTACCAGGTAGTTAATCTGGCCGAAGCGTTCCAATGTCGCTGTGACAATGGTTTGGGGTGCGTCATCGGTGGTGATGTCCACCGACAGGGTCAGTAGTCGTTCAGGATCGTTGATTTCCTTTTCCAGGTTCGCCAGTTTGTTTTGATCACGGCCCACACCCACAATGGCCATGCCATTTTGGTGCAGCATTTTGGCCGTCTCCAGCCCGATACCACTACCGGCTCCGGTGATGATCGCTACTTCCATCGGTTGTCCTCCACTTCGTGTTCCGGGTGTTCTACCCGGATGTTTAAGCAAATCGATACAGTCCAAGCACAATAATTGCGACAGACAGTAACCATGCGTCACAGGTCCAGCGCAGCCATCGAGGGCATGCTTTGACTTCCATAAAATGCCAGATCACCAATCGCATTTTAATGATCGCAATGGCGATGATGATACTGGTGGTGGTAAAGCGCTCCTGTGCGAGTGCGCCTTCCATTATCCGGTGCGCACTGCCACCCAGCCACCAGGATGCCAGGGTGGTGGCGACCAGGAAGGCCCAGACGTGGGTTAGCCGATTCTGAAACAGGCTGAGATTGCGAAATGGATTCATGGGTGCCCTTTCCTCTCACATTAAATACAGTAAGGCAAAGATAATAATCCAAAGCAGGTCAACCATATGCCAGTACACGGCGCCCGCTTCCACCATGGCTAAGTTACCCGCTGTGGCTTTTTTTAACTCAAGATAAACCAGGGTCAGAATGACAAGGCCAAGGGATACGTGCATAAAATGCAGCCCGGTAAACATGAAGTAATAAATAAAGAACTGACCGCTCATTACCGGCAGCCCGGCCTCAATTTTGACATACCACTCCGCCGCTTTAATCAGCAGAAAGCAGACTCCCAATGTGCCCCCCATCAGCAATAATTGCCGGGCCTGGGTGTGCTGCTGCTTGCGTGTGGCTTTAAGACACAAGGCTACCAGCAGCGAGCTGGTGAGCAACAGTACGGTGTTGAATGCACCCAGATCCTGACTCAGGGAGAGTTGGCCTTGCAGGAAGGCCATGGGCTCCTGTGCCCGATCGTAGGCGTAGCAGGCAAAATAGCACGTAAAAATCCAGAGGTCGCCCACAACGAAGAACCACATAGCGGCCTGACCGGGTACACGGGCAATGGGTTTGTCGGGAGCGCTGCCGGATGGCCCCTGAAGATGCTCTGTGAATTGAGAGGCTTGTTCGTAGGTGAAGCTGCTGTTGCTCATAATGGATAGCTACCTGATTCGTTACGCTGCACTACAGCTCATTAGGTCGCATGGGCAAACCGAGTTCTTCAATGGGCTGTTCTTTGATGGCTTTGAACAGGTAGAACGTAAGACAGGTTTGCCAGGCAACCCAGATGATCGTTCCTTGGTAGAACGCCAGTAGACCATCCCAGGCGAAAGGCCCGGTCTGGGTAATGAAGACCGGCGCTGCCACCAACTCTGTCACCAGAGTCCAGATGCTGAAGTATGCCAACCACTTGGGAAACAGCTGCCGCTTATCCAGAAAAACCGCGATCGCAAACAGGGTGTATTGGATGATGAAGCACCCCAGTGAGCCCACGAAACACAGGAACCCCAATTCGTACAACATGACCTGGATATGCGCATCGTATTCAGGCCGAAACGCTCCCAGGGCGAACATGTATCCGGGGAACAGGCAACCCGGTAAGCCTCCGACGCCCAGAACGGCGATATATCCGTAGCGTAGCACTGGGCTGACCCCTTCCATTCTTTTCATTTGCGTCAGCATGAGGCCAGAGTTCAAGGCATAGATGCCCAGTGACATTGCCAACAGAACCACAGCGATGGACAGGTAAGGCGAGGTCATGAATGCCACGATATCGGCAGTGGCCATGGCTGGTGTGGGTGGGGGCATTATGCGCCCGAAGATCACGAAGATGATCCCGAATAAAACATAGAATACGGGGATAGACCAAAAGCAGATCCATTGATCCAGTTTTGGGTTGCTCAGCATTCGGGGTTTACTCAGGTCGATGCCCGGCGATGCGGGAACCGCTGCGCTGTTCATGCGGCTTGCTCCTGCCAGGTTTGTGGATGTGTGCTGGATTCAGTGGCCTGCCGGATGACGGCTGCACGGGTAACGATAAACATGACGGCAACGTAGCAGACATAGGTTGTCATGTGCAGCCAGAAACTGATGGCGCCATCCCAGGCCAGGGGGCCGGTTTTATAAATGAGCGCACAGGCACTGGGGGCCACCAGCAGCGCCGTTACGATATTAAAATGGGCGACCCATCGGGGGAATACCGGTTGCGCACTTTTGTCGAACAGAATGGCCATGGCCAGACAGAAATTCTGCACAATGAAAAAACCTACCGGTGTGATAAACGCGAACCAGGCCAGGTCGTTCAATAGCATGGTCAGCTGGGGATCGCGATCCGGGCGAAACGCTGCATTCAGCCATGCCAGATCTGCCAGGGCGAACATCGTGCCACCGTTCACCACTGCGATAAGGTACGAGTAAGAGAATACCCGGCTGGCATGCACCATTCTCATCATCTGCACGATGATCACCATATAGAAAGGCACCAGAGACAACCCGATGATGTTGCAAAGGATCATGCTGGAGCGAATGCTTGCGAGATTGTCTTGATAGAAGGTAGCTACCTCTTCGGCAGTCATGGTGGGTGACATGGGAGGAAAGAAACCATTGGCGTTCCAGAAGGCAAACAGAAATGCCAGGCCGAAAAATGGCACTAGCCACAAACAGATGAGTTGATCTTTGGTTTGCATGGGGCCACTTTCCTCATTGGGAATTCAGGCACGCTGTGTTGCTGTTCTTGGCATAGTTGCTTTTGCGGGTTCAGCGATTAAGGCTGGTTGCTTAGATGAACCGCCAACATGCGAATTGCGTGGCCTGATTTTATTATGGTTATGACAACCTTCTCAGGTGTTTTGCGCTGCCTGGATATGCTTCCTTGGCGCGTTGGTCTACAACAGTAAACCAACGCTGTTCTGTTTACAATAATTCCACTGCACCGATCTTTGTAGGCTTCAACATACCGAACGAACGAGGTTAAAAAGCCTCGCAATTGGATGCGAACCCAGCGTTGGCTCGACCCCTTTTTAGGATTCTGATTGGGGTGTGAGTAGTGCTTTGATGTCGTCCAGACAGAGAACCAAAATGCTTTCGTTTTGACGTTACAAATTTCATACATTGTAAGAGCCGGTTGTGCCCAGGACCCCAAGCATGATTTAAAAATGAAGGGCGCCTTCCAAGCCCCTGATTTTAACCCCATCGATGTCTTCAATAGGCTGAAAAACCGGACAATATGTTCAAGATAATGAACCGGATTGTGGGTGATTCAACATATGAAATGTTGATCGAAAAAATTAATCTGATTGAGTTGATTATGCGGCTTTGGTCTATTGCTACTGCCTCCCCAATCAGATAGATTGAATTGAAACAAGTCAGCTCGACATGGATTTTTGGTTTGCCGGTTTAGCTGTTCAATAAAAACAATTACAAAGAAAATTCCCATGAAGTACGAAACTGGTTTAACTACTTACCCAAGTAAAAAGTATGCGAAGTTAAAGCCCGGTCTTTTTCTGGGAGCGTTGGGTTTTTCCCAATTGGCGCTGGCTTCGTTCACTGACAGTATCACCATCGGAAATCCCAAAGCACTGGCCCTGGGTCATGCTGTGACTGCTGATCCACCCGACATTGATTCCATTCATTTTAATCCCGCTGGATTGACCCGCTTGAAAGGTCGACAGATGTTCCTAAAAGGGATAGTCGGCGTGTTCTCTACCGAAATGGAACTAGGCGAATACGGGGACTACACCACTGACCTGATTGAAAATTATCGCGCCCAATACGATGACGCCTATCGGGATGACAACGGAAACTACCTTTATGGCAAGCGGCCTTACGACGAATACGCGTATGACCCGGTGTTAAACACAAAGAGTGAGTCGGAAGGTGGGCCCACGCTAATGTTGCCGGGCGGCATGGTGGATCTGCCCATTGGGGCCGGGGTTGCCGGTGGAGCATCCTACAACCCACCAGGAAGTCGTTTCACCTTCGGTACAAATGTGTACGCACCGTTGATGAACGGTTTCCACCGTTCCGATGACGACCCGGGCCGGTTTGCTCAACAGCGGGTTGCCTTCACACTCATTACCTACTTCTCCCCCACCATTGCCTACGAGTTTTCAGATGAACTCTCCATGGGCGTCTCCATCAACTTCAACTATTCCGGTATGGGGATGGAATTGCCCATCCGGGAGCCGCACGAAGCCATCTTCTTATTGGGGTCACCCACCATTACCGGTATTCCCGGTGAAAACCCGGGTGATCCCATGGAGCGTGAAGGTTTTTGCGAGATCGGTGAAGATGGCACCTTTGTACCCAATAGCCTGGGCATTGATGTCTGTACCACTGAAGTGCCACCCTATACTCAATTCGGTGAGCTGAGGTTTGAAGTGGATCAGAACATTGTGCTGGGTTACAACTTCGGTTTGCTGTGGGAACCCCAGCCCTGGTTGTCCTTCGGACTTTCCTATAACTCCGCTGTGGACGTGGAGATGGACGGTGAGTTCGCTTTCCCGATTCACGATCCTTTCAAGACTTTTTTGATTAACCTTCAGAGCAGCCCCGGTTGGGAGGAAGTGGTGGTCAATGGTCTGGGCGCCCTGGGCGTGAAACTACCCACCGCTGAGCAGACGGCGGTAGACGCTGAAGGCCCGCTCACCGTTTCATACCAGGTGCCACAACGCTGGAATGTCGGTATGAGCCTGCAGGTGACCCCCAATTGGAAAGTGAACGTGGATTATCGTTGGACGGAATGGTCCGCATTCAGTGACATCAACCTGAAGTTCGGTATCGACGTTCCCCTGCTGATGTGGGGCAGTGTGGCCGATCAGGTGGCTAACGGTGCCAGGAATGGCATCAGTCCGGATGAAGTGGCCTACAAACTGGGATTGCAGGATGTGGGCTATTGGGGGTTTGGTACCGAGTATCGCTACAGTCAGAACCTGGTGTTACGTGCGGGATTTGAAGATCGGCCGTCTGCGGTGCCTGACGATGCCCCAAATGCCTTCATTCCAATGAACGACGCCAAGTTGTATTCCGTGGGCTTTGGTTATGACCTGCCGGAACAGCGGCACATCGATTTTGCCTTCGGTTATATGAAATCCGAAACCCACTTCCCACCTTGTAGCGCTCAGTTGGGTAATGCCTGCAATCCTTACAACGTGGTGTACCCGGTTTATACTGGTCAGGATATCAAGACTAAAGTCGAAGTGATGTTGTTCGAATTGGGTTTCAGTCAGCACTTCTAGAGCCGGGCCGGACAGCAGCGAAAGCAGTAGGAGTACATATGGAGCTACCGGCGTTATCGTTGCATGACGCGCCTGAGTGGCTGTTGGAAAATATTCAGCAGCCGGGGCAATCGGTATATACCCAGGTGGACGACCATCGGGTACATATGCTGACCTGGAACTGGCAACGCACGGATCTGCCCGTGTTATTGTTGATCCATGGCTTTGGCGCGCACGCTCATTGGTGGAGTTTTCTGGCGCCCTTTTTTCTGCCGAACTATCGCGTTGCTGCCATAGACCTGCCAGGGTTTGGTGACAGTGAGCCACCGCGGCAATACGTGGATGATGGCTTCGCCCGCGCCATAATTGCCTGCATCGAACACAATCATCTGGCTCCGGTGTGCATTGTCGGCCACAGTTTTGGTGGTGCCCAGGCCATACGCGCCATGGGGATGGCGCCGCAGCGTTTCAGTCATGGGATTGTGGTGGATTCCAATGTGAGGCTGCCACCGGAACCACTCATCCGGCGCCTGGTGCCCAAAGGGCAACACAAACTCAGCGAATCCCGTGAAGCCTGTATGGCCCGCTTCCGCCTGGTGCCCCCGCAACCCGATTATCACCCTGCCCTGGTGCGTTACATCGCCTATCATTCCTGCGCGCAAAGCGCCCAAGGCTGGCATTGGAAAGCGGACCCTAACATCGTTAATGTGGGTGAAATCGAAGATGCGGACATCCTCCGTGCTGCCGCTGTGCACATCGACATGATTTATGGGGAGAACAGCTTCCTGAATGTCGATGATAAACCGGCCCGGGTCTTAGCCCATTTCCCCCAGGCTGGTCAGCTCATCATTATTCCCGCGGCGGGTCACCACCTTATGGTGGATCACCCACTTCGGCTGGTGGCGGCGATCCAATCGCTTTTATAAACATTTTCAATGGGTTGAATCGCTTTGCCGGGAAAGGGTATGGCTCCGGCGCGCACGTCTTGATAACAAAAAATTCAAAACATGATGTATTGACTTTCCACCGCATCGAATTAATATGAAACACATAGTTTCATATCTTTGTTGTAGGTTGCGCACCCGCTTACAGCAGCGATTGCTGAAATCCAAATGACGGTAGCGTCGAATAAGCCCTAATGAGCCCAAAAAGAAGAGAAGAGAGGGAACCATGACCGATTTTGCAACGGTAGATTTTTATACTGACTCATCCCTGATTGAAAACCCGTTTCCCTATTTCGAATACCTGCGCAGCCAGGGCCCCATTGCCCGTCTGCCCCATCGAAATGTACTGGCCGTCACCGGTTACGCAGAGGCGATTGAGATTCTCAACGATCCCAAAGCGTTTTCCTCGGCCAATGCGGCCACAGGGCCGCTGCCCGATCTGCCCTGGGAGCCGGAAGGTGATGATATCGGCGAGCAGTTGGACGAACATCGTGACGAATTGATTGCCACTGGCCTGGTGGTGTGTAAAGACGGTAAAGAGCATGCCAATCACCGCTCTTTGATGATGAACCTGTTCACCCCTTCCCGCCTGAAAGCGAACGAAGAATACATGTGGAGCCTGGCCGACACGTTGTTGGATGATTCTGCCGATAAAGGCCACTGTGATCTGATTGCTTCCTATGCCACGCCCTTTGCGACGTTGGTCATTGCTGATCTGCTGGGTATTCCTGAGGACGATCGCATCACTTTCTGTGAAAAGCTGGGGCCACCGCCGGGGGTTGTGGGTGAGGAAGTCAGCTACGAAGACTCCCAGGTGTTGGGAATGAGCTTCCTGTTTGAGTACTTTGGTCAATACCTGGCAGAGCGTCGCGAATCGCCAAAAGGGGATATCCTGAGCCAGTTTGCCCAGGCGAAATTCCCCGATGGCTCCACGCCTGAGGTCTATGATCTGGTATGGATTGCCGCTTTCCTGTTCGGTGCCGGCCAGGATACCACTGCACGTCTTTTGGGTGCCTGCCTACGGGTATTCTGCGAGAATCCCGAACTGCAGGAACAGGTTCGAAATGACCGTTCTCTGATTCCTGCGTTCATCGAGGAAGTGGTGCGTTACGAAGGGCCGGTGAAATGTGCCCACCGCCTGGCGGTCAAAACCACCACGGTCGGTGGCGTTGAAATCAAAGCTGGCACCCATGTGGCACTGTTGTACGGAGCCTGTAACCGTGATCCCCGTGAATTTGAAGCGCCCACAGAAGTAATTCTGAATCGCCCCAATGCGCGCAAACACCTTGGCTTTGGCCGTGGCGCCCATACCTGTGCGGGTGCTCCCCTGGCGAAAGCGGAAGTAACGGCCAGCCTGAATCGTATCCTGGATCGTATGCAGGATATCCGCTTTTCGGAAGCGCACCATGGTCCTGCGGGTGAACGTCGTTTCAACTATGAGGGGATCTATACCCTGCGTGCCCTGAAAGACCTGTACATCGATTTCACTCCAGTCAGTTAAGAGAGTAAGAATATGCCCCTGATAACCATTACAACCCGCGACGGCGACAAGCATGAAATCGACGCGGAGGAAAACCAAACCTTGATGGAGGTGATTCGGGACAACGGAATCGACGGTATGGACGCCATATGTGGAGGTTGCTGCTCCTGCGCAACTTGCCACGTGTACGTTGACCCTGAATTCATGGCAAAACTGCCGCCCATCAGTGAAGATGAAGACATGCTGTTGGATGGGTCGCTGCACCGCAAACCGGAAGTTTCTCGCCTGAGCTGCCAGATCCGGATGTCGGAATCTTTGGGTGGTTTGTCATTGGAAATTGCGCCCGAAGACTGATTACGGAATCCAGGTAGCTGTTAAATGTCCCAAGGCAAGATTTACCGAGCTGACTATTCCACAGCGAAAGATGCCCGTGTCCACCAGACACGGGCAGCCATTCGCAAAGCGTTTTTGAATTTGCTCGATCAGAAACCCCTTGACCAGATCACCGTGCGTGAAATTGCCACGGAAGCCGCCATCGGCTACACCACTTTTTTTCGTCATCACCCCAGCAAAGAAGAGCTGCTCAATGAAATAGCCGCAGCCGAAATTCAGAACCTGATTGAACTGGCGTTGTCGGTGCTGGGTCCAAACGACTCCCGGGAAGCCGCCCTGGCCATGTGCGGTTATGTGGCTGAACACCGCGCATTGTGGTCTACCCTGCTGACCGGCGGCGCCGCCAGCGTGCTGCGGGATGAGTTTGTGCGCTTGTCATTGCAGGTGGCCGCGGCCTGGCAAGGCAGTGATGAAACCATACCTGCGGAACTGGGTGTTATCCTGGTGACCAGTGGCACCATTGAGTTGTTGGCGTGGTGGCTGAAACAGAAAGATCCTATGCCCGTTGACAAAATAGCCGCAATCTTTGACAGTGCGGTGGTCTCCCCCATCATCAGGCCATCCTGAATCCGGGGTGTGTGTAGACAACTTATATAGCTCGCTGAAGCATTTCTTACGACTGAGCCTTCAGATAGATTGGATTAATGATTGTCAGACAATGACAACGCCTTCGAATCTATAACAAATATAAAGTCGTAAAAATGATTTATAGAATTATAATGCCCTCGGCGCCGTGCCCAGTTGCGAGCATCACGAAGTATTTAGCTGCGTTGATACTGGTTTGCACTGCACAATCAGTTTACGCATCTTTCACCGACAACCTCACCATCGGTAACCCGAAAGCACTGTCCCTTGGCCACGCGGTCACCGCTGATCCGCCCAGTATCGATTCCGTCCACTACAACCCAGCTGGCCTGACCCGACTTAAAGGTCGCCAACTGCACCTGAAATTCGTGTATGGCATCTTTTCCACAGAATACGAGCTGGGGGATTACGGGGAGTTTCAGCAGGGATTGATCGATGAATACAGTCAGTACTGGAGCGACGAGGATGGCAATCTGACACCGGAAGGTGAAGCGTATTTTTACGACGAGGCGTTGAATACCAAGAGTGAAGTTGAAGGACCCACGGTGATGCTGCCGGGCGGGATGGTGGACCTGCCGTTTGCCGGTGGTTTTATGGGGGGAGCCTCCTATACTCCACCGGGTAGCCGTTATACCTTTGCCACCAACGTCTATGCACCTATGATGAACGGTGTGCACCGGGACGATGATGATCCCGGGCGCTTCTTCCAACAGCGCGGCGCCTTTACTCTCCTCACCTATTTCTCCCCCAGTGTTGCTTTTGAAGTGTCGGATGAATTTCAGATCGGCCTTTCCATCAACTTCAACTATTCCGGGATGGGAATTGACCTTCCTGCACGGGAACCCCATCTGGCCCTGTTCTTCTACGGCTCTGATTTCATCAGTGAGAATTTCTGTAATCCCGAAGGCCCTCTTGAGGGCATCACTGATATCGATCTGTGTAACACTGTAAGTCCTTATACGGTTTATACCGATCTGCGCTTTGAGGTGGACCAGAATCTGGTGCTCGGCTACAACGTCGGCATGTTGTGGAGCCCCGAGCCCTGGATCACCTTTGGTTTATCCTACAATTCCAATATCAACGTGGATATGGATGGCGACTACGAATTCCCGATCCGCCCCTACTTTAAAGAGGTGCTGTTGTCGGCCATGGGGGGGGACGACTGGCCTTTGGTGGTGGCGGCCGCCGGCGCATTGGGGTATGAGCTGCCAACCGCCGAGGAAACAGCGAACCAGGGCAGCGGTAAGATCAATGTCACCTACGAAATTCCACAACACTGGAATTTTGGTATGAGCCTGCAGATCACACCCAAGTGGAAATACAATGTGGACGTACGCTGGACGGAGTGGTCTGCCTTCAGCAAACTCAATTTCAAGTTTGATCGTGACATTCCCCTCATGCAGTTAGGTGAGCTGGCGGATCAATTGGGTACCGGGGGTAAAAACGGCGTGTACGGTGACGGTGTGGAGTACCAGCTGAACCTGCAGGACGTGACCTATTGGGGGATGGGTACCGAATATCAGTACAACAAGAATCTGGCTTTGCGCATGGGCTTTGAGAAGCGCCCTTCCGCAGTACCGGATGACGAACCCAATGCGTTTATTCCCATCAACGACGGCAACCTCTATTCAGTGGGCTTTGGCTACCGCTTCGATGACGACGACAATCTGGATGTGGCCATCGGCTATTTTGCCTCTGAAACCCATTACCCACCCTGCTCCGCCAAACTGGGAAATGGATGTAATCCCAATGACGTGGTATTCGCACCCTATCAGGGCCAGGATATTAAATCCAAAGTGGAATTCATTCTGTTTGAAATCATGTACAGCAAACACTTCTGAGGTAACATGGCAGTGCTTTGAATAAACAGCACTGTTGATGGTTTAAGGAGTGGCCCATGGAGCACCTGCACCGCCCGTTATACGCACCGGATTTATTGGTCAATGCCCTCAATCAGGAACCGCATCGCCCCCTACTTGAGATTCTGGGTGGTGATCGCCTCACTGTGGGCGATGTTCGCGATCTTACCAGCCGCTATTGCCAGGCCCTGCACAGCCTGGGTTACAGCAAGGGTTCCAGAGTGGGATTGCTCTCCTCCAATCGCCCCGAAGTGTTGATGGTTGCCAACGCCATCCAGATCCTGGCTGCCATTTATGTCCCAATGCACCCGCTGGGTGGACTTGACGATCATTTGCATGTGGTGACGGACGCGCAGATTGATGTGTTGGTGTTCGATGAGGCGCGTTATGGGGATCGCGCAAGGGCGTTGGCGGAACAGGTTCCCGGGCTCCAGTTGTTGTCGTTGGGTAGCAGTAGCCATGGCGCGGATCTGGTGGCGTTGGCGGGTGAGTTTGAACCCCAACCTCTGGTGGCCCCGGTGGTGGCGGGTGACGATGTTCTGCGCCTGGGCTATTCCGGCGGCACTACTGGCAAGCCGAAAGCCCTGGCCAGTGTGCAACGCACGGGTCTGGCCACGATATCGATCATGATGGCGGAGTGGGAATGGCCGGCCCCTTTGCGATTTCTGTCCTGCACGCCCCTCAGTCACGCCGGTGCGGCCATGTTCCTGCCTACCCTGTTGAAAGGCGGCACCATGTTGGTGTTACCGGCATTTGATCCGGTGCAGGTGCTGCAGACCATTCAGGATTATCAGATCAACTGTGTCATGCTGGTGCCCACCATGATTTACGCGTTGCTGGATCACCCCCGCTTCGACGAATTTGATCTCAGCAGTCTGGAAACCGTGTTTTATGGTGCTTCCGCCATCTCACCTGCCCGCCTGAAAGAAGCCATCGAACGCATAGGTCCGGTGTTCATGCAGTTTTATGGTCAGGCGGAAGCGCCCATGGCCATCACCATCCTGCGCAAGCACGAGCATGATGTTAACGATCCGCTGCGACTGGCCAGTTGTGGCCGCCCGGTGCCCTGGTTGCACGTGGCCTTACTGGACGCCAACAACCAGCCGGTGCCCGATGGTGAACCGGGGGAAATTTGCATTCGTGGACCACTGGTGATGAATGGGTATCGGGACAATCCGACATTAACGGCGGAAGCCTTTGCCGGTGGTTGGCTGCACAGTGGCGATGTTGCGATTCGGGATGGCGACGGCTTTTTGAGAATCATTGATCGCACCAAAGACATGATTGTGACGGGAGGCTTCAATGTGTATCCACGGGAAGTGGAAGATATTCTTGCGGAAGATCCCGCGGTAGCCCAGGTGGCGGTGATTGGGGTGCCCCATGAAAAATGGGGCGAAGCGATCACAGCACTGGTGGTATTACGTGAAGGCAAGTCCGTATCTGTTGAGGCATTGCGGGAACGGGTAATTGCCCGTAAGGGCGCCTACCAGGCGCCGAAAACCATTGAGTTTATCGACGCGATTCCGCAAACGCCGGTGGGCAAGCCGGATAAAAAGCGCTTGCGGGAGCGCTATCGCACTATCACCTGATTTACCGAGGTGGATTCCCTACGGTGGCTATTTGCGTTTGCGCCGGGTTTTGGTCTGGATGCCCAACAGGCGTCGGGCGGAGTACAGGGTTTCTTGTCGATGCACTTCCACTTGCTCCGGCTCCAGGGGCTCAAACTGGTTGGGCAACAACGCACTGAGGGCTGCCACATAAAATACCGTGGTGCCGAGGATGGTGCTGGCCACATGGATGGGATCGTCGTGCAACGGGTTGAGCTCTCCGCTTTCCCGCCCTTCGTGGAATAATTGAAAATACTTTGCCGGTACCAGCTGGTCGCTCACAAACACCTTTTGGGTGGGTTGGTCGGTGCCGTCGGCGACAAAGCGCAGAATCAGGCGTGCCAGGTTCGGCCGTGACACCACAGAATCCACCCAGGCATCAATGGCCAGCTCCAACCGCTCCACCACGGTTTTACTTTCCGAGCCCAGGATCGCCTCCAGGCGTTCGTTCAACGCGCTGAAGGCTTCCGCTACCATGGCGTCGTACAGCATTTGCTTATCCTTGAAGTGATAAAACAATGCAGCCCGGGTCATGCCCAGTTCATCGGCAATATCCTCCAGTCGGGTGGCGGCAAAGCCCAGTTTCGAAAAATAGTTTTCAGCGACAGAGAGTATGGATGCCTTGGTGCGTTCGGCTTTGGGGGCGGTGCGTCGGGTTCGGGTACTGGCGTGTTTCACGTTCTACTGCTGCCTTCCTGTCTGGATAATGTGTTTTATTCATGTTCATTGGGAATTTATAGAACCCATAGAGGATAGTCACGCTTTTTCTACTTACTTAAAAGTAATATAACTTGCGGGTAAGTAGAAATATCTATATGGTAAAGACTTTGAGCGACTGAGAACGATCCATAAGAAATGCAGAGTGCTCCAGTAATCTCTCCTTCGTTGGATGCCTCTGGCGTTGAGCGGACTTGCAGTATCGTGGTCAATGCCTTGTCGGACGGTGTGTGCCCGCGGGTTCGATTGATGACCGGCGAGCGGCGGGCCTTTGTGATGAATCCACAAGGTACGCTGCTTCAGGTGCCCTACCCTGCGCTGGGTTTTGGATGGACCCTGCGAACCTGGAGTACCGGTATCGCCCTGCAGTGTGCGCCTTCCAAAGCACGAATCGCGCAATTTACCCTGGCGGCGTTAAATCAACGGCAACGGGCGGCACTGGCGTGGGTTGAGGGCGCAGTGGCGTTGGGCTGGCTGTACCAACGCTGGCCTGGCCTGGTTACAGAGGCAGAACGCTGTATGCCGGATCTTAGGCCCCTTGCACCGGAGTTGGATGGTGCAAGCATTCTTGAACGCGCCCTGGATTTGGCCAAACGTCAGCAGCCGATCCACTACCATCCGGTGTTGGGCAGCCTGCCGGCGGGCCGCATCGGGCGTCAGGGTATCCTGGCCGCTCTGCAGCGGGCTCAGGCCCGCGCACCCTGGTCCACCAGCAAACGTTATGTGTCCCCAGGCTATGAGTCCATTCCAGCCGGCGGCGAAAGCAATATCAAGAGTTCACGCCTACCCCCTGCCAGCCGGCCGGAGGAGGACGACATTGAAATACGGCCGGATCAGCGGGCCGGCGTGCCCTACCCCGAATGGAATCTGTGGACAGAACAGTTCCTCAAAAATCACGTTGCAGTACTGGAACGCAAAGTGGCACCTGCATCTAAATCCGTGAACTCCCCGTCGGTGAACCTGCAACGTTGGTTTGCCATGCCTACCCATCGCGTTATGAAAAACCGCCTGGAGGATGGCTCGGACCTGGACGTGGAGCGCTACATCGATCACTACATCCGTTTGCGCACCGGCATCGCCACTGACGCCCGCGTGTTTCGCGATCTGCTACCCGCCTATCGGGATGTCACTACCGCCGTTCTCCTGGATGGCAGCGCTTCCCTCAGTGCCGGGGGCGGCGATGTGTTCAAACTGGAGCTGGCCTGTGCTGATGGTCTGTGTCAGGCCATGGCCCAGGCCCGGGAGCGTCACGGGCTGTTTGTGTTCAGTGGGAAATCCCGGCACCGGGTCGACGTCACCTGTCTGCGGGATTTTGATGACCGCTATACGATCGTCCCTGGAGATATGGGGCTCACCACCGGAGGATACACGCGCCTGGGGGCGCCGCTGCGTCATCTGACCCAACGCTTACTGGCCCAGGCCTCCGAACGGCGCTTACTCATTGTGATCGGGGATGGGCTGATTTCCGATGAAGGCTATGAAGGGCGTTACGCCTGGGCCGATTCTGCCCACGCGGTGGAAGAAGCCGAACAGGCCGGGGTATCCCTGTTTTATATCGGGGTTGGGCAGGCGCGGGTTGATCCGCTGCCGGATGTGTTCGGCCCCCGGCGCTCCACCCGAATTCAGCAGGTGGAGCAACTGCCTGAAGTGCTGGCGCGGGTGCATCGGGAATTGATTTCAGCGTAATTGAACACAACGAAAGGCAATACAACGAGGCAAGCTATGGGTAACAAGTTATGGGTAACAATCTATGGGTAACCTGATGTACCAACCCAATCAAAACGAAGTGGCGTTATTCAAGCAAGCGGCGGAGCAACGGTTGCCGGTAATGCTTACCGGCCCTACCGGATGTGGCAAAACCCGATTGATTGAATACATGGGTGAGGTGCTGCAGCGGGAGGTGGTGACCATCAGCTGCCACGATGATCTGACCAGCGCGGATCTGGTGGGTCGCTTTATGGTGACCGGAGGTGATGTGGTCTGGACGGACGGACCGTTGACCCGGGCCGTGAAAGACGGTGCCATTTGTTACCTGGATGAAGTGGTGGAGGCACGCCACGATTCCCTGGCGGTGCTGCATTCCCTCACCGATCACCGAAGAACCCTGTACCTGGACCGGGCCGCGGAGACGGTCACCGCACCCGACCGCTTTATGCTGGTGTGCTCCTACAATCCAGCCTATCGCAGCTCGTTGAAAGAACTGAAGCCTTCATTCCGTCAACGCTTTGTGACGGTGGCCATGAATTTTCTCGACCCGGAACGTGAAGCCAGGGTGTTAATGAGTGAAGCCAATATTGACGACAAGGTGGCAAGCCGCCTGGTGCAATGCGCTACCAGCATTCGCAATGCGGATGCTGTTTTTCATTTTGAGCCACCTTCCACTCGGGCTTTGGTGTCGGCGGCAAAAATGATCGCGGTGGGTGCCTCTGAGATGGAAGCAGCTGAGGTTTGCATACTGGCACCGCTGACAAACGAAGGTGCAGTGGCGGACGGTCTGCGGGAAATCGCAGCCGCCTGCCTGTTGTGAACCGAGCAGATGTGAACCGAGCAGATGTAAACCGAGGCGCCTAGCTGAACACCACCCCGGGTTCCCCCAGGGCTTTAAGCCGATTAAGTGCCACCGCCCTGATTTCACCGGCTTTGGCCTTCTCATTGCCGGTGATAGCGAACTCCGATTCATCCAGAATCAGAATACGCTTTGGCAGCTTGAAGCTGGCGAGTTTCTCTTTCAAAAACACCATCAGCTGCTCGGGTTCAACCACGGTATCGGCCAGTGGAACAATGCAGGAAATCACCATTTCCCCCAGGGTATCGTGCTCCACCCCGACGGTCTGGGTGCGCTTGATTCCAGGGAACTTGGCGATGATGGAGTCCACTTCCTCTGGTGATACGTTGGCGCCGCCGGTTTTGATGATGTCGTTGAGGCGGCCTTCCCAAAACAAGCGGCCTGCGCTGTCCACATAGCCGCCGTCGCCGGTGCAGTAATAACCCTCATCATCAAAGCAGTCTTCCAGCGTTTTGCCGATGTAGCCCAGCATCAGCGTGGGGCCCTTGACGCAGATTTCCCCCCGTGTGCCCACGGGCACCAGGGCGTGGGTATTGGGGTCCACCACTTTCAACAGATTGCCCGGTAATGGCACACCGGCGCTGCCAGCGTAGTCTTCGGCGGAGGTGTCCGCATCAAATGAGGTGATGATGGTCATGGTCTCTGTCGTGCCAAAGGACATGGGCAGATTCCATTGGGTATTAACCGTAGGGTGTGACACCACCAATTCACCGCGGGTCACATAGCGCAGGCTGCTCAAGTCTGCCTCCTGATACCCGGGTACCGCCTGCAGGCGGGCCCATTGGTGTGGACGCCCGTTCATAAAACTGATGCGCTCTGCTTCAATCAGGCGTACCGCTTCCGCGGCGTCAAACAGGGGTTGTAACACTACGGTGCCCCCGGTGGAGAGGGCGACGCCCACCACCATGGAGACGTTACCGGACCAGAAGAAGCCATTACCGGTCCAGGCTCGTGCCGGTTCCTTTACCGCCATCACCCGGGGCCAGCGCCACCATTGAATGGCAATGGCCTGTTGTGAATGCAGGATGCCTTTGGGCAGGCTGGTGGTGCCGGAGGAGAAAAACAAACCCCCGGCGTCCCCCGGTGTGACGGTTTTGGCGCGGGCGTGTACGATGTCCTCCCCCACTCCCTGGCCCCGGGTGATAAAGGTGTCCCAGCTTTCAAATCCAACGCCGTCAAACGCTGCCGGCTCTGCGCTGCCCGGGCCTGTGATGCCTTCCAGACACACCAGCCGGGAAAGATACGGGAATTTCTTTGAGCTGAGTTGCCCGGCGCTGCTTTCTGTTATCGCCGGCTCGATGGCGGTGAGCATGTCCGCGAAATTTTTCTTCAGCACCCAATCCTCGAACACCAATACGGAAACCGACGATGCCGAGAGCAGGTATTCCAGCTCGTCCTGGGTGGAGAAGGTACTGAGTGCCACGGCGACACCGCCGGCGAGCGCGGTACCGAACAGCAGGGATAAGTACTCGGGGCGGTTGGTCATCAGGATACCCACCCGGGTATCTTTGTTAACGCCGGCGGCAATCAGTGCCTGGGCCACTTCGATGGCGTGCTGCCACAAATCCTGATAGCGCCAGCGAAGGGTTCCCGTGTCGGTGTGCAGTACCAGTGCTTCCGCGTCGCCATAGCGCTCGCACACTTCCTGCAGATAGCCGGGAATAGTCAGTGCGCCCATCCCCGTTTCTTCCTGCAATGGCATACCCCGTACCAGCGACGCCGACAGATCGTCGACCGTAGCCCGTTGACCACCCATAGTGTTTGCTCCGGATTGATTGAGGTTAGTAAGGCAATTCCACTTCGGCGATGCCGGTGAGAATCACATCGCCTTCCTGGGTGGTTTGTTTCACCTTGATCTGGACTACGGGCATGCCATAGGCAGAGGTTTCGATCTTATCAATCACCTCTCCATCCAGAAACGTAACATCCCCTTCAAACGCGGGGCTGCGGAACTGGGATTTGGAATGCCAGATGAAGCCATTGTGCCCTGCCCAGTAGGCCACGTAATCCACGAACCAGGCATTCATGGATGCACCGTATCCATAAGCGCCACCCATGCCGATATCCTCTGCCTTGTCGGAGTTGATATGGCCGCTTGAAGGCCCATGGAACAGGCCGTCCGCCATGCGGGGATCAATCTTGCGGGCTTCGAAGTCGTAGGACATTTTTTCTGAGAAGCCGGCGTCTTCAGTGGCGGGATCGTGTACCCCTTCCGGCACGTTCCAGCGCCAGGTGCCCCAGATGTTCTGGCGGTGGGCACGGCATTCCAGGGCGAAGGTCACCACGGAATGAGGGCCGATCACGCGGCGGGGTAACTTGTCGCCCACATTGACTTGGCGGAAGTGTGGTGAGATGCCTTCCCGGTTGGAGAGTATCCAATTCATACGTTGCTGGTTGATGTCTGCCAATTCCTCAGCATTCCAGCGTTTAGGCGCGCGCTTTTCCTTGTCGTACATGCCGCGCTTTTTCGCTTCGTCCACCAGGTAACGAATGGCGGTGGCCCGTTCTTTTGCCACCATGGCACCATGCTGGTTGTGGTGCACGGTATCGCCCCGGGTGAAAACGGTGGGGCCGGCAAATTTGGTGTCCGCCACATCGTAGCCATCAAAACGACGTTGTTGTGTGAGTTTGTCCCCGGGGCGGATGGGCGTGCCGTAGAACCACCACTCCTCGCCCCCGAAGATCAGGTGAGAGCCGGGAATCTTGCCAACGCAGGAAGGGTGACAACCGTGACCGTAATCCATGGCCACTGTGAAGGATTGGGGTGCGACAATACCGCCGAATTTGGATTCGCGGGCGAAATTCTCATCCCAATGCAAAGGATTGGGATAATCCATTGCCTGAACCCAGCGCCGGATGTCCGTGGCGTTACAGGGGTCCCACATTTCCGCGAACACAATGGGTTTGCCCACCCATTTATCCAGTTCACTTAAGTCCAGTTGTGTTTGGTTTTGTTGTGTTTCGACAACAGACATACGAGCGTGCTCCGTCTTACATTGCATCGGATAGCGCCCGTAACAGGCGGGGTCACACAGGCTGAGTGACCCCGCTGGCGGCAGGCGCCTTATTTGTTTACGTCTACCAGAACGCGGCCACGGATTTTGCCTTCCAGCAATTCGGCGGCGGCGGGAATGGCGTCCGCCAGTCCGACTTCCTTGGCGATGACATCTTCCAGTGCGTTCAGATCCAGATCCCGGGCCAAACGCTCCCAGGCCGCCATACGGCGCGCTTTGGGGGCCATTACGGAGTCCACACCCAACAGCGCCACACCCCGCAGGATGAACGGCATCACGGTGGAGGGAAAATCCGCGCCCTGGGCCAAACCACAGGCAGCAACAGCACCGCAATAGCGGGTCTGGGCACAGGCGTTCACCAGTGTATGGCTACCCACCGCGTCCACGACCCCGGCCCAGCGTTCTTTCTGCAGGGGCTTGCCTTTTTCAGCCAGGCTGGCCCGTTCGATGATGTCGGTGGCGCCCAAACCTTTCAGGTAGGCTTCTTCAGAGGCTTTACCGGTGGCGGCCACCACCTTGAATCCGGCCTTGGCCAGCAGCATAACCGCAACGCTGCCCACGCCGCCGGTGGCTCCGGTGACCAAGATTTCACCTTGATCCGGGGTAATCCCGTAGTTGACCAGGGCGTCCACGCAGAGTGCGGCCGTGTAACCCGCCGTGCCGATGGTCATGGCCTGGCGGCTGTTGAAGGCAGTCGGCAGTGCAATCAGCCAGTCGCCATTAAGGCGGGCTTTCTGGGCCAGGCCACCCCAATGGGTCTCGCCCACGCCCCAGCCGTTCAGTACAACCCGATCACCTTCTTTCCAGTCCGGGTGGCTGCTTTCGCTGACGACACCGGCCAGGTCGATGCCCGGTACCATGGGGAACTTGCGTACGACCGGTGAACTGCCGGTGATGGCCAGGCCATCTTTGTAGTTCAGCGTCGAGCACTCTACTTCCACGGTCACGTTGCCTTCCGGCAACTGGGATTCCTCGATCTGAGCTACTTCAACCGTCTGGCCTTGATCGTCTTTGCTAATCAGAATTCCGGAAAACATACTAGTTGTCTCTCGCTACTATCAATTTATGTGAGAAGGCCGCATGTGATGCGAGAACGCTATGCCAAGTGCGACCGTTTTAAGAGACCTTAGTCTGCTGGTTCGGGACATAGTAGTCAACAGTGTTGTTTCGTTCTCGCCCCTGCAAACCGATCCCATTGACAATACGTGCAAACCCCCAGTATGCCTTCCGGAAGCCGCCGGATCAGGCTTTTACCGCGGTGAATGGGAACGCGCCCATGAATCCGGTTTTCACTTTGCCGGTCATGGTGTCGCCCTCAACCACGCCTTTGAAGGTCAGTTTGAGCTTCATGGGCTTTTTGATCTTGTTGATCCACTCTATCTCACCGTTGGCCGGGTTATAGGTAATGGAATCAATGGGATCCACGTTGCCGTCGCCGGCCTGGGTGCCGCCTAACGCGCCGTTGACGGTTGCCAGCTCCAGCGAGCTGTCCATCGGTCCGGTGGGGCCTTTGACGGTGACCGTCCACTTTCCTTCCACTGAGGCAGGCGCTTTGGAACCGGCTTCCGCCTTGGCTTTGGCTTCGGCGGCGACCTTGGCCGCGGCATTCGCGCGCAGCTTCTGTTTGCCCGCTTCATTACGATAGGTGGGCAGGGTCTCCCAGCCGCGCACGGTGGAGGTGGAAGACAGGTTGGCCAACTCCAGATCCACATCCCAATCCGGAATCTGCTTCAGCAGCTCTTCGAACACCACTCGGGCTTCCATCCGGGCCAGCACATTACCGATGCAGGTGTGAATGCCGTGACCAAAGGTCATGTGGCGCGGACGCTCCCGGTGCATGTTGAACTGCTCGGGATCGGGGAAGACCTCGTCATCGTGATTGGCAGAGCCTACGAGGAGCAGGATGGTGCTGCCCGCCGGGACAGTCTGGCCCTGAATCACCACGTCTTTCGCCACATAGCGGCCCACGTGCGGCGGTGGTGGCTCCAGGCGCAATGCCTCTTCGATGGCTTGTGGAATCAGGGCCGGGTTTGCCACCAGTTCCCGGCGTTGGTCCGGGTTTTCTGCCAGGGATTTTGCCATCCAGCCGATCAGGCGGTTGGTGGTTTCATTACCCGCGCCTGCCAGCAGGTTCACGAAGGTGGTGAGCTCTTCAATGGAAAGCTTGCGCTCCACACCGTTCTCATCGGTGAATTCCACATTCAGTAATTCGGTGATGACATCGTCAGAAGGGTTTTCCCGGCGCCAATGCACATAGCGCTCGAAATCCTGTTCGATGTTCAGCCCCGCCGAGTAGTCCACCGGTTTGCCCTCTTCGGTCACCAGCTTCGAGTCGGTGATGCGGCGCACTTCCTGGAAGTCCTCTTCCGGAATGCCCAGCAACATCCCGATCACTCGCATGGGGATCTGCCCGCCCACGTCGCCGATAAAATCGAATTCATCCCGGTGTGCCAGTTCCGCCATGTGCTTTTTGGTCATTTCGCGGATCTGTTCTTCCAGCGCCGCCATGCGTTTGGGAGCGAAAATGCGTTGCACGATGCGCCGATGTACGGTGTGCTGCGGTGGATCTTCAAAAATGAAGGTGCCGGGGGGCATCTGCACGTTTTCCTTGATCAACTCCAGAATGCCACCCCGACCGGAGATGAAAGTCTCGTGATCGAGAAAACATTTCTGCACGTCGCTGTAACGGCTGACGGCGTAAAAGTCGTATTTTTCGTTGTAGTACAGCGGTGCTTCCTGACGCAGGCGTCGATACACCGGATAGGGGTTTTTAACGATTTCTCGCAGGTAGGGGTCGTAATAGACCTTGTCACCGGCGGTGCTACCAGTGCTGCTACCCAATACTGCATTCTCTGCCATGACAACCATCTCCACTTTTTATAATTAGTGACAGCATGCTGACACCAAATGATTTCAGCGTCAAGATAATCCACAAAAAAGGGGGTAGCCTGAACTACCCCCTCTTCTACTTTCTTATCGGATTCAAACCGTTACCGTTTCAGCTTGAAGGCCATCACCGAATCACCCATGGTGGAGTTGTACATGCTGTGCCCCCCCGCGGGAATGATGATGTACTGCTCGCCTTCCCATTCATAGGAGATGGGTACAGAGGTGCCGGCGGCGGGCAGGTCGCCTTCCCATAACAGCTCTCCGCTGTTGAGATCGAAGGCCTTCATGGTGTCATCCAACGAATAGCCGATGAAGATCAACCCCCCTGCGGTGACCAGGGGGCCACCGGCGCCGGGCATGCCTAAGTCCCAGGGCATGGGGAATGGGGACATCTTGTCGACGCTGCCCAGAGGCACTTCCCAGGCAATTTCTTTGGTGGCCATGTTCACTGCGGTGAGTGCCGCCCAGGGTGGCTTGGAACAGGGGGCGCCGAAGATGGACAGCAAGCCCTGTACCTTGGGGACATAGGGGGAGCCCTCCACCGGGAATATCATTTCGGAGGTGGCCTCGATGGCCTGGCCTTCCTTGAACTCCGCCTGCTCACGGGGCACCAGGGTAACGATGGTGGGGATGCGGTTGGACGGCACCACCATGATGTTGGTGGCCGGGTCGTAACCACCGCCACCCCAGTTGGGCCCGCCGCCTACGGACGGATTGAAGATGGTGCCCTTGAGGCTGGCCGGGGTGTAAATATCACCGTAGAGCAGGCTTTCGGTTTTGCGGCGGCACAGCCACTCATCCAACGGTGTGAAGCCCCATACGTCATCTGGTGAAAAACCCAGGGGCATGATATTGGGTATGCCCACCGGGAACGGTTGGGTGGGTGACAGCCACTCCCCTTCCACTTTGCCCTCCTGAGGCACCGGGCGTTCCTCGATGGGAATCAGTGGCTCTCCGGTTTTACGGTCGAAGACAAAAATCAAACCCATCTTGGTGTTCTGCACCAATGCCGGCACCAGCTTGCCCTTGTGGGGGAAGTCCAGCAACAGAGGTTGCGAAGGCACGTCATAATCAAAAACGTTGTGATGCACTAACTGTTGATGCCAGACCACTTCGCCGGTGGTGCCTTTCAACGCCACCACGGATGAAGTGTATTCGTTGTTGCCCGGACGTCCGGCACCGTAGAAATCACCAGAGGCGCTGGAGGTGGGCAGATAGACCATGTCCAACTCCTGGTCCACTGACATGGTGGCCCACACATTGCCGGCGCCGAATTCACCCACCGATCCCTTCAGCCAGGTTTTCATGGCCGGGTCAGACGGGTCGCGGGGTAATGGATCGAACGACCAGAGTTGTTCTCCGCTGCGGGCATCAAACGCCAGGACTCGTCCGCTGGGGGCTTCAATCCGCTGGTTATCCGCCACCACCGAACCCACCACCACCACATCGTTGACGATGGCAGGGCGCGAATTAGCCAGCACTTCCCCGGTGAAGATCTGCGGCTTTTCCACTGGCATGATCACTTCACCGTTGTTCCCGAAACCGGGGCAGGGTTTACCGGTCTTGGCGTCGATGGCGAACAATCGATAGTTGGCGGTGCCGAGGAAGATGCGGGATTGACAGACCGCGCCCGCTTCCGCCTGACTGTCCACCCAGTTGCCGACGCCCCGGCATTTCTTCATGCCGGTTTCGGGGTCTTTGGGATCGAACACCCAGCGCTCTTCTCCGGTTTTGGGATCAAGGGCGATGACGCGGCGATTGGTGCTGCACACCACCAGGTTGCCTTCGATCAGGCTGGGTTGATCCTGGAACGAGGTTAACGATCCGGGTTTGGGCTCCTTGCCGTCGCCGGTATGGTATTCCCAGGCGACCCCGAGCTGGGTGACATTGTCTTTGTTGATTTGCTTGAGTGCGGAATATTTGGTTCCCAGCTGAAGCTGATCCACTACAGAGTTGGCGGCGAGGGACAATGGCGCGGTGACCAACAGAATGGGCGTCACGAGGGTTTTTAACAAAGGCATTCTATACAGCGTTTTCATACTTATTGTTATTCCTGGCATGTGTATCCTTGGCACGAGTTTCTGGGCAAGCTTGTTCCAGACGACCCCGGCCTGCAATAAATTAATGACAGTATGCTGTCACCAATCCGTTGCTGCGTCAATTCAATGTGGTAGCCCTGCTATGGATTTTCGGGCTGGATTTTCGGGCTGGATTATTGGGGCGCCTGATCCGGGGCGTATCCCAGGATGCCTTTGATCTCCAAATAATCGTGGAAACCAAACTCGCCCCACTCGCGACCGTTACCACTTTTCTTATAACCACCAAAGGGGCAGTTGAAATCAAAGCCGCCGTTGATCGCCACCCAACCGGCCCGTAGGCGTCGTGCTACGGAACGGGCCTGCTCCAGGTTGGCTCCGGACACATAGCCGGCTAATCCGTACTCGGTATCGTTGCCGATCTCAATGGCCTGCTCCAGGTCGTCATAATCCAAAATGCAGATCACTGGTCCGAATATCTCTTCCCGGGCGATGGTCATGTTATTGTTGACCTGGCCGAAAACCGTGGGCTTCACATAGTAGCCGGTGTGCAGGCCATCCGGGCGCCCCACGCCACCAGCCACCAGCGTAGCGCCTTCATCGATCCCCTGTTGGATCAGAGACTGGATCTTTTCGAATTGCGCTTTCGATGAAACCGGCCCCATCACCACCTCGGAATTGGGATCACCCACAGAGACCTGGGCTGCGGCTTCCCGGGCGATATCCATGGCTTCCTGCATGCGGGCGGCAGGTACTAACAGGCGGGAACCGGCACTGCAGGTTTGGCCTGAATTCCCCATCATGCCGGCGACGCTGGCGGCGACACTCTCGGCAAAGGCTTCGTCATCCAGGATGATGCTGGGGCTTTTGCCCCCCAGCTCCTGAGTGACCCGTTTGACGGTGGGCGCGGCATTGCGCGCTATTTCCACGCCGGCCCGGGTGGAACCGGTGAAAGAGACCATGTCCACATCGGGATGGGAAGACAGCGCTACGCCTACCCCTGCCCCATCACCCTGCACCAGGTTAAAGACCCCGGCCGGGACGCCGGCGGCGTGCAGGATTTCCGCAAAAATCTGGCCGGTGAAGGGTGCAATTTCAGAGGGTTTGAGAATCATGGTGCAGCCGGTGGCCAGGGCTGGGAACACTTTGACGGCGATCTGGTTCAATGGCCAGTTCCAGGGTGTGATCAGGCCACAGACACCGATGGGTTCTTTCACGACCAAAGTGGCACCACGCTGCTCTTCGAACTGAAACGTCTTGAGTACTTCAATGGCAGTTTGCAAATGCCCGGAGCCCAGCCCTACCTGAAAACCATTGGCCAGATACGACGGTGCGCCCATTTCCTCGGTCAAGGCTGCGGCCAGATCCGCTGTGCGTTTCTCGTATTCCGCAAGAATATTCTGCAGGATCTCCAGCCGATCGCCAGTCCGGGTCACAGACCAGCTGGAAAATGCTTGGCGCGCTGCCCGTACCGCTTTATCCACGTCGGCGGCGGAGCCGATTGCGATCCGGCCGCAGGGGGATTCCGTGGCCGGATTTTCCACATCCAGTGTTGTTAACTCAACCGGGTCGACCCATTCACCGTCAATGTAGAATTGCAAATATTCGCGCATGGTAAGCATCCTGTATTCTGTCTTATTGTTTTATGAACCGCGTTAATCCTCGATCACCCGGGGTGATCCTTTACCCATAAAACGGGCCAGGTTGCGGTGGAAATTGGTGATCTTCTGTTCCTGGTGCGGATTGGGCAGGGCGCCACGGAATCCGCGATTGCGCATGCCTTTCTGTACGGCCGCCATATTGGAGAAATCCTGTGCCAGCACTTTGCGCCATTTTTCTTCGGTGGGTTCTGCGTACACCCACTCCGTCTTGGGCTCTTCACCCTGCGGATAACGCTCCAGTGCATAAGCTTCAAAAATGCACTTATTGGGGTCGCCACCGTACGGCCGAGCCCGGTAACCCAGCAGGAATGTCAGGCCAGGGATAAACGACATGTTGGGAAAGATGTGCCACGCCAGCCCAGCTTTGGCCAGCTTGTCCGGATCAATGGTGGGCCAGACCACACCACGGGCTGCATCATCCCGTTTGGCTGACTCATACCAGTGTTCATGCACCTCGTGTGGCGGAGTGTCTTCTGGCAGCTCGTCCACCAGTCGATTGGCGGCATTCACCAGCGTTGGCGTGGTGCTGCCCCGAATGGTATCCCAGAACTCATTCTGCATCTGGGCAATCATCTTGCGTGCATCCGGGCCTTTGCCGGTGCGGGTGACGGTGGTGGTGGCGGCGGAGTCACCCTCTTCCGGATCTTTCGAATCGAAACCATCGTTGCCGTGCAGCCCTTGTGCTTTGCTCCAGGCATAAAAGTCGCCGTACACGCAGAGTTGCGGATGGGTGCCTTCAACATGGTAAGGTTCCATAAAGGCTTCTAACGCGGTCTTCCAGTTGCAGTCAAACACTACGTACTGGCGCCAATGATAGCGCATGTCTTCGAATTCAAACTGGTTCAACAGGTCAGATGCGGGCATCAGGTATTCCACCAGCGGCTCACAATCCGGGTTCATGTTGATCCAGATCCAGCCGCCCCAGGTGTCGACTTTCACCTCACCCAATTGTGTTCGTTCGTCGTTCAGGCAGCCCTTCCAATCGTCCTGATCCAGGATGCGGGTGCACTTGCCTTCGAGGTTGTAGGTCCAACCGTGATAACCGCACACGAAATTCTGTTTGCGACCACAAGCACTGTGGGCGCCTTCCGGGGTGTCCACCAGTTGCCGGCCCCGGTGGGAGCAGACGTTATAAAAGGCCTTTAATGTATCCGGGCCGGTACGCACGATGATAATGGAGTCGTCCATGACATCATAGGTGATGAAGTTGCCCACTTCGGGGATTTCTTCAACCCGGCCGGCGTGCTGCCAGACCTTCGACCAAATCTTGTCGCCCTCTTCGCGCGCATACTCGGGGCAGGTGAATGCCTCGACGCCGTAGGTCAAAGGTTCGGAGAGGTCCTCCACCGGGATCACTTTGTCAGGATTAATATCGGCTTTCTTGTTCATATGGTTCTCCAGCCATGGCGATGTCATTGGTGCAAAGCCATTGAAAATTTCAGTCAGTACCGACGACCATGCCTTCCAGGTCGCCTTTATCGCGCCAGTCCTGCATCAGGGATTGGAACGCATCCCAACCCGGACCGTAGGATTCTCCCAGATACCAGCGGAATTTTTCCTCGCCTTTGCTATCCAGTTGGGCTTCACCCTCGTTGTTGAAGTAACTGGGGGTACATTCCCGCTGGAACTGAGAAATATCAATGGCCGTTTCACGGATGTGTTGTATCCATGCATCCTGGGCGGACTTGCTTGGCTCAACCGACGTTAAACCGCGCTCCAATGCCGCGTTGATGATGTAGGCAATATGATGGCTCTGCCGGCTGAAGGTTTCTGTGGTGGTGGCGTTAAAGCCCCCCTGGTAGAAGCCCACATAGAATTGATTGGGGAAGCCGTGGCTCATCATGCCGTGCAGTGTTTGATAGCCATCGGCCCAATGTTCATAGAGAGACAAGCCGTCACGACCTTCGATGGCATCGATCCCCCAGCGACGGTCCAGATCACTGGTAACTTCGAAGCCACTGGCAAAAATCATGCAGTCGATTTCGTATTCCTGACCTTGGGCAATAAAGCCCTTCTCAGTCATCTCTTCCACACCCCGGGTCTTGGAGACATCCACCAGGGTAACGTTGGGGCGATTGAAGGTGGAATAATAATCGTCGTTGGAACAGGGTCGTTTACACAGGAAACGGTACCAGGGCTTCAGGGATTCCGCCGTGGCTTTGTCTTCCACCAGGGCTTCTACACGGGCGCGTAGACGCTCCATCACGCGATAGTCCATCAGCTCCCGTTTTTCCATGAATTGCTCTGGGCTGGTGGGCCAACCTTCCTGTTCAAATTCCGCCACCAGGTTGCGATTGACCTCAGTCCAGATGTCACAAATATTGTCTTCGTCACCGGGGGCGAAGGTGTCAATAGCGGCACGCTGGAAATTGGCTTTGCGTTCCTGCTGCCAGCCAGGCTTCAGGCTGTTTGCCCATTCAGGATCGGTGGGAACATTTTTGCGCTCGTCCACGGTAGAGGGCGTGCGTTGCAGCACATAGACTTGCTTTGCATACCGTCCAAGATAGGGGATGGCCTGGATCGCGGTGGCACCAGTACCAATAATGGCTACGGTTTTGTCGGCCAGCTTTGACAGTTCTGGATTGCGATATTCACCGCCGGTGTACTCGTAATCCCAGCGTGCGGTGTGGAACATTTTGCCTTTAAAGTCATGAATTCCGGGGATTGCCGGCAGCTTGGGAATGTTCAGCAGTCCATTGGCCATGACCACAAACCGCGCTCGAATTTCGTCGCCGCGATTGGTTTTGATGCGCCAACGATTCAGCCTGTCGTCCCACTTCATGGTGGACACGAGCGTATGGAACAAGGCTTTTTCGTACAGGTCAAAACGATCAGCGATGCTACGCATATAATCGTAGATATCATAGCCATCGGTGTACTTTTTGGAAGGCATGTACCCCATCTCTTCCAGCATGGGGAGATAACAATAGGCATCGTTATCGCATTGGATTCCCGGATAGCGGTTCCAATACCAGACACCACCGAAATCACCAGCGTGATCGATGTTGCGGAAGTTTTTGACGCCCGCTTTTTTTAATTCCACGCCAGCCAATAAACCAGACCAGCCACCACCCAGTACTGCCACATCCAGATCTTCCGAGATGGGCGCGCGGGCCTGCACTGGTGTGTGAGGGTCGATCTCATAGGCATCGTTGCCGTCATCGTCCGGGCGCACATATTGCTTTTGCCCTTCGGGTCTTACTCGTATTTCCCGTTCCTGCCGATACTTTTCCCGCAGTGCCGGGATATCAACTTCACCAGCGGGTGGCACATTCGTCGCTTTACACTTCATGGTCCGATCTCTTCTTATATTTGTGGCAGTAACGTCAGCTTGGTGAGCTATTCAAACATTGCCATGATTGGGATTTGCAGTAAATATTCAGGCCGTTTTTATATATCGAACGGCTAAGGCATTACACGTCCACCGTTTACGCCCAGAGTGAGGCCGGTGATGTAACCCGCTTGCTCCGACGCCAGGAAGGAACATGCTGCGGCTATGTCATCCGGGCTACCGGCTCGCTTCATGGGCGACGCTTCGATTTGTTTGTCGATGTCCACGGGGGATTGGCGCAACATCGGTGTGTCGACAAAGCCGGGGGGAATGTTGTTGACGGTAATGCCTTTTGCGGCCAGTTCGAGGCCGAGGGATTTGGTGAAGGCAATAACCCCACCCTTGGACGCGGAGTAATGACACATCATGGGCGCGCCGGTTTGTGCCGATGATGAAGAAATATTGATGATGCGCCCCCACCCTGCGGCCAGCATATCTGGAATGACCTGTTGGCAACACAGCATGGGGCCTTTGATGTTAATCGCCATCATGCGATCAATCGCTTCTTCTTCGATATTCATGAACGGGATGAAGGCGGAAATACCCGCATTGTTCACCAAAACGGTGATGGGGCCGAACGCCTGCCGGGTCAGTTCGGCACTGTGGGCAATGTCCGTTTTTGAGGATGCATCGCCCACACAGGCGATGGCCTTCCCACCATTGGCGGAGATCAGTGCTACGGTTTCTTCAGCGCTGTCCGCGTTCAGGTCCCAGACGGATACTGCCGCGCCGTCGTTTGCCAACTGCAGACAGATGGCTCTTCCAATTCCACTTCCGCCGCCGGTAACCACCGCGACTTTCCCCTGTAATGACATGGATCTTTGCTCCAATGGTTGGCTCTTATTTTAACAACACTGTTGATTAATAATACCGGTCAGTACTTTTAGTTGTCAAGACGAAGACAAGCGCTCCTTAAGGAGCGCCGGAGTGAATCTGGTGGGGGAATGAAATGGCGTGGATTGCGCTAAAAATCGCTGAAAACTGCGGGACTTAGGGATGGTTTCGTAACGAATTTCTACCAGTCGGAACGGGCGGACACCAGGGTGCGCACGGCTTTGCCCACCCATTCCCGGCGCTCTTTCTCGGAGACTTCTTTTTTCGAAAGCATGGCGTTGATGTACCAGCCCCGAATCATGTGAATGAACACTTCCGCGACCGCGCTGGCGTCTTTACAGGGCAGGTTGTCTGCCTGAGCACATTGTTCAATGAACTCGGCAATACGGCGGATTCCAATTTCGGTACGCTCCGCGGCGGCTTTACCCAGCTCCGGGAAACGATGGATTTCACTGTAGATCAGTTGATTCACCGCCACCTCGTCGTTGGCCAGGCTGAGCTCCAAAGTGCGATTGGCGTAAGCTGTGAGCCCTTTTTCGAGATTCGGTTTGCCACTGGTATCCACCGTGAGGGAGGCCCAAGGTGAATAGCGTTCGATCTGTTGTTTCAGAATGGCGCGGAACAACTGCTCTTTCGAGGGGTAGCGGGAATACAGTGTAGTTTTAGACATGCCGGCGGTTTTGACAATGCGGCTGACCGAGGCGGCACCGTATCCCTGATCCTGGAACTCCTGCAAGGCCACTGCCAGGAGTTGGTCTTCGATGTCTGCAACGTCTTCCGGCCGTGGACGACCCCGTGGCCGTTTTGCCTCTGCTTTAGTGGTTTTTCGTACTGCCATGTGGAATGGGGTATCTTTTTATTGCTGTCAGTGAAAAACCACTTTACCAGATCTGGTCGTTTTAACAAACGTCAGCCTTGTGCCTTGAGTCGGTCTGCCGCCAGGGTCTGCAATTGTGAGCTTTTGACCTTTGCGCTGCCGGTCCATTCCAGTTCGTCTTCCCTGAACAGCAATACGCGTCGCGGCACTTTGAAGCTGGCCAGTTGTTCCTTGGCAAAGGAGCGGACCAACTCTTCCGACAGCTCAGCGCCTTCCTGCGGGACGATACAGGTCACCACCAGCTCCCCCAGCAGTTCGTCAGGAATGCCGACGGTTTTGGTGACCTTGACTCCGGGGCACTGGGCTATGACGGTGTCAATTTCCACGGGGGATACATTGGCGCCCCCGGTTTTGATGATGTCGTTCAGGCGGCCTTCCCAGTGCAGTCTGCCCTGCGGATCAAAAAATCCACCATCGCCGGTGCGGAAAAAGCCCTCTTCGTCCAACACTTCATCTTGGGGGATACCGATGTAGCCCAGCATCAGGGTTGGGCCTTTCACCGCAATCTCACCCCGTTCCCCCAGTGGCATTAAATCACCGGACAGCGGGTCTACGATCTTGAATGTGTTGCCCGCCACCGGTATGCCGTGACTGTCACCGGAAACCGATTTGGGCGTATTGGCGGGAAATACGGAACTGAGGGTAAAGGTTTCCGTATTGCCGTAAGCGTGGGTGGCATCAATCCAGTTGGAATTCACTGTAGGGTGACCCGCCACCGGTGAATTGGCGTCAATGTATTTTAACGCTGACAAATCCACATCAAGCCAGTTTTTGGCGTCCACCAGCTGCGCCCATTGGTGGGGCCAGGCGAAAATATAGGAAACGTTCTCGGCCTCCATAATGGCCAGTGCTTCCTCCGGCTGGAAGGTTTGCTGCAGCACCAGGGTGCCCCCGGCCGACAGCGTGCTGCCGATACCTATGGCAAAATTACCGGACCAGAAAAAGCCGTTGGTGGTGAGTGAGCGCACATCCTGATCCAGCCCCAGCCATTTACGCCAGCGCCAGAGCTGCAGGCAAACGCCCCGATGGGCACTTAGAATGCCTTTCGGTTTGCCGGTGGAGCCAGAGGAAAAAAACAGTACGCCTGGATCGGCAGGCTGCACAGCGGCAGCGGTCGCTTCAACCAGCTCCGGTGAGATGCTCTCACCCCGTGCCAGAAAGGCGTTCCAGCCTTCAATGCCACCTGCTGTTTCTTCGCTATCTACCGTCGCCAGGTGTCGCAGGTAAGGGAACGTTTCAGAAAACAATTGACCAGGGGCTGCGTTGCTCAGCTTTGGCTCCAGCTCCCTTAGCACGGTAGCGAAGTCTTTCTTCAATACATGTCTTTCGAACAGCAGGATGGAACAGCCCGAGTTTTCCAATACCACTTTCAGCTCGGCGGGCGTTGAAAAGGTGCTCAGCGTTGTCGCCACGCCACCGGCCAGGGCGGTACCGAACACCGCAGATAGAAACTCCAGGCGGTTGGTCATCAGAATGCCTACCCGAGTGCCTTTGCCGGCACCGCAGGCTAATAAGGAACGGGCCACCACCACCGAGCGGGACCATAACTCGTCATAAGTCCAGCGTTCTGCGCCATCGGTGCTGGGCAACATCACCGCCTCACGTGGGCCGAAACGGGAGGTCACCTCCTTCAGGTAGCCACCTAAAGTGAGTGCGCCGATACCTTCTTCTTCATTCAGTGGAATCCCCTTGATCAGGGACAAGCCTTCGCGAGATTGGGTTGGCAGCGTCATGTTGTTACCTTTTTATTTTCGGTAGTATTGTTTTTGTGGTCTGACTGCGTTTGAGATTTCAGAAGATGGTAGGACAAGGCGTGCCAAAAAGCACGCCTTTCCTTGTCTGGTAAGCGCAGTGATGTTATGCGCGACTGGGCAGCTCAACAATGGCAACACCGCTGGCAGACAGTTCACCCCGATGGGTTTCTGCTTTCTGCTGGATTTCTACCAGATGCTTACCATCTTCCACGAATTTGCGCACCACCGTGGCATTGATGAAGATGGCGTCCCCATCGGGATTGTGCCGACGGATCTGACTTTTCGCCTTACGCAGGAAGCCGTCATCTCCCATCCAGTTGGTGATCTGATGGGTCAGCCAGGAACAACGCTCCGGGCCGTAATCGTAGGCACCCGGTGCGCCCACTTCCAACGCGAAGTCTTCATCCCAGTGCACACGCTCAGGACAGTCGGGCACGTTAAAGCGGTTTTTGATGCCCAGGCCAGGATGCGCCTGTTGCATTTTCCAGGCGAGCTTGTTGGCGCGGATGTAAAGACCACCCCAGCCCTGAGCGTAACAGATGAAGCCGGTGACGGTCATGGGGCCCTTCATCATGGTAGGCAGTTCTTCGCCCTCTTTCACATCCTCCCAATAACGGGGTGTGGCACCACGAATTTCTTCCTGCTCATAGACCTTGCTGAATTCCGCCAGCTGTTCTTCGGTGAAGGGTTCCACCCGGCCGCGGGCTTCGGTGTATTTGGTGCCGCGTTCACGGGCTTCGTCGCGGTCGGTGCGGAATACCCAGGAATCGGCTTCTGCCACTTTGTCACCGGACTGGTTGAAAAAGTCCACGTGATAGATCTGCTGGAAGGCACGGCCGGCAAATTTGGTTTGGTGTTCCACCAGGTCTTTCAGATAGGCTTCGGTGGTGATGACATCATTGCGCAGAACCGGCTTGTGCCAGGTCCAGTCAGCACCGGCCCACATGGCGTGCACACCGGACAGGCCACCGCAGTAACCGGAAACAATGCGGCTGGTGGTGAACAGGAAGCTGGGCAGCGCCACGATGGAGCCGTACTTGGTGTTGGCGGCGTATTCGGGATCACACCACAGCGGGTTGTCGTCACCAATGCCATGAGCGTAATGGCGGATGGCATCGCGTGTGGCTTCGTAGTTCCAAGGTTCTACGGTGTTGGTGATCTTGACGCCAATGCGCTCGCGCAGATCAGCCAGACCCTGTTCGGTTATTTTTGGAAACTTGGCGGACATCTTTTTTCTCCTTGGTTCTTAATTGCCGGCCGCAGCCGTTAGTTAATGGCGGCTGGCGATTTGGCAGCCTCACGATCACGCAATATTTTGCGGTGGACTTTGCCAGCGGGCGTCTTAGGCAGCTCGCTTACAAATTCTATGTGGCGGGGAAACTCGTGTTGACTGAGTTTCTCGCGGGTGAAATTCTGCAATTCAACAATGAATTCGGCACTGGGGGCGCGATTGCTCACCACAAAGGCTTTCGCTACCTGGCCACGGGTATCATCCGGAACTCCGATTACACCGACTTCCGTAACGTTGTCGTGCTTTAACATAGTGTGTTCAATTTCGACCGCACTCATGGTCCAGCCGGCGGAAATAATCACATCGTCCGCGCGTCCGCAGTGATACAGGTAACCTTCATCGTCTAGTTTGGCGCGGTCTTTGGTGGTTTCCCAGTGATCCCGTTTCCACAGCATCAGCTCCCCCACTTCACCCGCGGCAGTGGGTGAACCGTCAGGGCGGTGCACCTCAAGCTTCAGGCCAGGCACCGGTTTGCCCAGTGATCCAGGCTTGACTTCGAAATCCTCCGCTCCAGGGTAGTTCACCAACACCACACCGATTTCCGTAGTGCCATACATGCTGCAGGCGGGCACTTTGAAATACTGATCAATAAACTCCAGAGTGGCCGGATCAATGGGTTCACCGGTAAAGGACAGTTTGGTGAAATGAAAGGTGAATGCGTCTGCCTGGCCGGTGTTCTTCATCATGCGGTAATGCGTGGCCGCAGCGGACATATTGGTAATTTTGAAATCCTGCAGAGCCCGCATCAGGCGCACCGCGTCAAAGCGCCCGGCAAAGGTGCCGGTGGTCACACCCAGGGCCAGTGGTGCCAGGGTACCGTGCCAGAGTCCGTGCCCCCAGGCCGGGGACGAAGGGCAAAAATACTCATCGCCCGGGCGGATACCGGTGCCATACAAGGCTGCAAACATCAGGGTGACGATGGCTTTGTGAGTGTGTTTAACCGCAGCAGGCAGCTCGCGGGTGGTGCCGGATGTGTACTGAAACACCGCCAGGTCATTGGCTTTGGTTTTGGGCTCGTAACGGGATGGGTATTTGGCGATGTCATCCAACAATGCTTGATCCGCCACGATCACACGCAAACCGTCGATTTCCCGTGCCAGTTCTGCTTTCTCCCCATTGGTGATGAGGATGGTGGGCTTGCAGTCGTCAATACGGAGCCGTAAGGCATCCGGCCCGAACAGGGTAAACAAAGGTACGCTGATGGCGCCGGTCTGCATGGCACCGAACAGGCACACATAGAATGGCAGTGACGGCTCCAGCATGAACGCAATGCGATCACCGGGTTGAACTTCATTGTCATCCAGCCAGTGGGCAAATTGCGCAGCGCCGGAGGCCAGCTGGTCAAAACTGAGAATTTCATCACTGCCGTCGGATTTGGCAATGCGTACTGCTGCCCGGCCGGACCCGTCTGCGTGGCGGGTAATGCATTCGTGGGCAATATTGAGATGTTCTTTGTCACCATCGAAAAGTTCCCACAACGCAGTGGAATTCGCATGGGCTTGGGCATCTGCGTAGGTGGTGTATTCCGTGAGCTTTGCCATTCAATCACCTGGTTATTGTTATCAGTTTCTAGCGCCCCAAAGCAGATCGTCGTTGTTCGAATCCGGGTGGTTTTGGGCCGTAATTCATCGTGTAAAAACAATGCCACGAAAAAAAAGTGTTGTAAATATAGAAACAGATTTTATATATTGAATATGAAGAGGGGTGATGTCATAATGGTAAAAATTCTGACTCAGCGCTAATTACAGTAAAAACAAAGGACTACACAGGGGACCCCAATGACGCAACATTCCACCCAGGCCATGACGAGCGACAAAAAACTCGCCAACGCCCTGAAAGAAAGTAAAGCTCCCGCCATTTCCCGCGCCGCTGCCATACTCCGGCTGCTTGGCAAAAGCGATACGCCGATGGGTCTACAGGCCATCGCACGTTCCCTCAACCTGGTTCCCAGCACCTGTCTTTATGTGCTGCGCGCACTGGTGGATGAGGAGTTCGTTGCATTTGACCCCGACACCAAACGCTATTCCCTGGAGGCAGGAGTCCTCACCCTGGCCCGGCACTGGCTGCGTCGAAACCAATTCACTGATTTGGCCCAGCCCGAACTCAATCGCATCAGCCAGGAATTCGATTGCACGGTGCTCGGCGTCAACATCGTCGGGCTGGAGCACATCATTGTGGTCGCCATTTCCCAGGCCGGAAACAACTTCCAGCTGAGTGCCCAGGTGGGTAGCCGTTTTCCTGCTTTGATCAGTGCCACCGGTCGTTGCATTGCCGCTTTTGGCAATTACACCCACGAAGAGCTGGAAGAAAAATTCAACACCCTGCGTTGGGATGATCCGCCCTCCTTCGAGGAATGGATGGCGCAAATTGAGAAGGTGCGCACGGATGGCTACGCGGTCGATGAAGGTAATTACATCTCCGGCGTGACGGTTGTGGCAGCCCCGGTATGGAAAACCCGGGAGAAGCTCAGTCACGCAATGGTTGCCATCGGTATCAGCAGCACCCTGAACCGAAACGGGTTACCTGCCCTGCAAAATGCGCTTCTAAAGAGCGCCCAGATGCTGTCAAACCAACTCAGCGGTGAATTCTAACCAACCGTCGAGCGCTGCTGATGTTCAGTAGCGCTCAACGACACCCTCATTGGCTTATTATCTTCGCTATTTTTTTGGCAGTTCCACTTCCGCCGTGGCGGTCGCCATCACATGGCCCAGTTGGTTGGTCATTTTGCATTTCACCTGAACGATATTACGACCGTCCTCATCGGTGGACTTCTCCACAATGGTGCCGGTCATGATGGTGCTGTCGCCGGTGAACGCGGGGCCGCGGTAGGACGAATTGCAGTGGACAACCTGGCCCCACTCCCCGGCCCATCCACTCAGGTAGTCCAGAATCCAGGCGCCCATGGAGGCACCATAGCCATAGCCCCGGGGCATGCCGATCTTACGGGCGTATTCCGGGAAAAGGTGACCCCGTGATGGGCCAAAGTAGGCACCGTCAGTCCACTCCGGGTTATCCTTCTCCATCACTGGGTCATTTTCATAACCGGCCATTTCCTCAGTGAAACCCATGCCCGCCAGATCGTAACCGGGTCGATTGGTTGTGCCCCATATAGTGAATGGGTAGGCGCGCCACTCGGTGGTGAAACTGGCGATGCTGTGCGGGCCAATTACGCGCACCGGCAGTTCCGAGTTCACTTCCACGTCATCCCAGTAACGTTTGCCGTGACCAAGTTCGTGCATCATCTTGATGTATTCGTATTTCTTGTCTTCCAGCTCCTTGAGGGCTTCCGGGGTCCATACTGGATCGTCTGTGTTGTCCGCCATGGCCCCCATTTCCACGGCCAGATCCGCGCGATAGCGAATGGTGGTGGAGCGTTGTTTGGCAACAAAATCACCGTTCTGGTTGTAGTAATTGTTATCGCCCCGCTGGAAACAGGTGGGGCCGGCAAACTTGGTGTCTTTTACTACGTAATCAAACGGAATCTTTTCATTGGTGATCCAGTCACCGGCGAACATTTTTGGGCCGTAGAACCACCATTCGTCGCCGCCGAAAATGAGGTGGGATTCGGGGATCATGCCGACGCAGGCCGGGCCGGCACCATGGCCGTCGTCGGTTGCCACCGCAAATGACTGCGGGGCTACCAGGCGCCCGTAGCGGCTCTCGGCAGCAAAATCATGGTCGTAGTGCAGCAGGTTGGGATAGTGCATTGCCTGTGCCCAGCGCCGAAAATCATTGTTGTTCAGGGGTTCCTTCATGCTGGCCGGTGCAATGGGCTTGCCCATGTGGTTATCAAGATCGGAACAGTCCAGAATTTTATCGCTCATGCGGTTCTCCAAATAAAAATCGATTAGTCAATGGGTGGGCAGGCCTGGTTGCAGTTTCAGAACACTGCCCTCCGCATCGGCAGAGATATAGAGTTCACCATTGAGGCCTTCGGCAATATCTGCAAAGGGCCCCATGGGCCCGGACAGGACGCCAATGGGCCCGAGAAATTTTGGGGTTACGCCGGGTGGTGCGCCCACCGGTAATTGGGTGGCGATGCTGTGCCGGGTTCCGGTAGTGAGGTTAAACTGAATCAACTCCTTGCTCCCCACATCCACAATGTACAAGTGCTCACCCGTGGCCAGGATGCCCTGGGGTGAACGCAGACCGTCCACCACCGTCTGCGGCCCTTTACCGGTGACTTTGATGACTCGGCCGGCGCCCTCTTCGGCCACCAGAATGGTGTCGCCACTGACCGCGACACCGCTTGGCCCTGCCAGTCCGTCCAGCAAGGTTTCGACGTTTCCGGCGGTGACCGCCAATACGCGGCCACGGCCTTTTTCCGCAACCACCGCGGTACCCCGGCTGGTTAAGGCGATGCCATACAGCTGATCGAACCCGTCTGCCAACACGGTGTGTTCCTGCTTCGCAGGGGACCAAAGTGACACCTGACCATTGGCGGTGGTGACCATGTACTCAGACGATCCCACCGCAGCCACACCCCGGGTATAACCGGGGAAGCCCGGCGTAAACAGCATACCAGCCGGTTGCAGTGGGCCCCCTGACGGTAAGGTATAAGTGAAGCCCCCGTCGGCAACGAACAGCAGTCCATCCGGATCCACTGCCAGACCCAGCGGCCAGTTCAAGCCGTCCGGCACCAGGGACTGCACTTGTCCATTGGCAAGGACTTCGTTGATCTGCCCGGAAATACTGGAAACGAACAGTCGATCTCCAACAAAGGTGAGGTTGTCCAAACCGGGGGCGATGTTGGCCAGTACCGATTGCGCTCCGGTGCGGGGATCAATGCGTAACACCTGCCCACTGGCCACCTGGGTGGAAACGATGTAGCCCTCTGCATCGAACTTGACGGCGTCCGGTACGCCCAGGTTCCTGGCAACCACCTCAGGTGCACCGCCATCGGGATGGACGCGCCAGATTTCATTGGCCCCCATGACCGGGAAATACAGCAACCCGTCAGGCCCTACCTCCATGGCGTTGGGCAAGGGAACGTTTTCCAGGATGACCCGTGGGGCGCCGCCGTGCAGATCCAGCTCCAGAATGCGGCCATCGGGCCTGCACTCCCCCGCAAACAACCGGCCCTGGTGGATGGTGATGGGGTTGGCACAAGGCAAGTCTGCGCACACGACTTTTGCGATGCCGTTTGGGCTCAGGATGCTGACCCGGCCTTCGGTGATTTCGGTGGCGAAAATATTGCCTTGGGCATCGAACACCAGATCGTCGGGGGCAACGATGTCCCCTCCTTTTGGGCTGATGGTTTCGATGTGTCCGTGGTGGATGTCGATAGCACTGATCTGGCTGCCCGATACCTGGGCTACGTAAATGCGCCCGTCCGGGCCGGTACGGATTCCGTTGGCACCAAACAGCCGGCTGGGTGGGGTCAGCCGTTCAAGCGTCCAGCCCTGCGCCAGAGTTGCGCGGACTTCGGGCGCATAGCGACTATTCATTGAGGTCATGGTGAAATCAGCTCCCCTGGTTTCTGGTTATTGTTCTTCTTTTGGTTCTTCCGGTTATTTCTCCAAGGGACAACAACATCACAGGTTACCCCTCTGTTTTCCTCGATAGCTGATGGGCCGAGTGCCCGCTGGCGCTTATTTAATTGTTGATTTTGTTATGAATATTGATTAGCCCGTGGCTTCCGGAGCAGTTCCGCTGGCGGCTATAATAATCAACACTTGTGTTCATTTGTGGTCAAATGGTATCGTAACGACATAGCAAAAAACAATATCTATGGAGCACTTTTTGTCATGCAATCCGCAGTGAAGGATGGGCGCAGAACTCTGGTTGGCAGATCGGTTCGGTGGGATGAAGAGCAGGCGAAAGCCGCCTATGAACGGGGCTACTGGACCCACGAAACGCTGGCCGATTCCCTGCAGCGCATTGCAGCCCAGGAGCCTGATCGGGTGCTCGTGATTGAGGGCAGCGTTCGCCTGTCTGCCGGTGAGCTGTACGAGCGTGCGCGCACCCTGGCCCGGGTGATGGCAGCGGGCCACCACGAGGGCAGCGTGGTGTCGTTTATGCTCCCCAATTGGCATGAAGCGGCGGTGATTTATCTGGCTGCGACGATGGCCGGCATGGTGGCCAACCCGATCCTGCCATCGTTGCGTGAGCATGATCTGCGCTTTATGTTGAAGGATATGTCCTGCCGGATGATTTTCATTCCAGAGCAGTTCCGCAATCACCATTATGCCGAAATGCTGTCACACGTTGTCGAGCAGTTGGCGTCACCTCCGCAGGTGGTCGTGCTGCGGGGTAATCCCCATAAATTCACTGCCTTCGACAGTCTGTTTGAGAACGCACCGGAGCAGGCTCTGCCCATTGTGGAGGCCGATGCAGTGCGGATGATCATGTATACGTCCGGCACCACCGGTAACCCGAAAGGCGTGATGCACAGTCACAACTCCATCCACGCGCTGATCAAACAGATTGGCGAACATTGGCGGGTGGAGCCCGGAGATAAATTTTTGGTGGCGTCACCGATCAGCCATATCGGAGGCTCAATTTATGCGTTCGAGTGCCCTCTTCTGTTGGGCGCAACGGCGGTGTTGATGGAGCATTGGAACCCTGACCAGGCCGTTACATTATTGCAGTCAGAAGGCTGTACCCATTTTGCCGGGGCTACGCCATTTTTGGTGCAGACTCTGGCCGCTGCCCGCAAACAGCAGACCCGGTTACCCAGCTTGAAACTGTTCGTGTGTGGTGGCGCATCGGTGCCGGCGTCACTGATCCGCGAGGCTGATGACTACTTTGAACGTGCCGCGGTGACCCGGGTGTATGGGTCCACCGAGGTCCCGGTGATGACCGTTGGCGCCGTGGGGGATGTTGATCATGCCGCGGAGACCGATGGCCAGCCCGGTATCGCTCAGGTGAGGCTTGCTGGCATCGAGAACGCAACGGCCGACAGTGGTGAAGTGATTGCCAAAGGGCCACAAATGCTGGTGGGCTATGTGCATGCCGAAGATGAGGCCAGTGTGTTCGATGAAAACGGCTTCTTCCGCACCGGGGATCTTGGTCGCTGGGTGGATCAGAATTATCTGGTCATTGTGGGTCGAGCCAAGGACATCATTATCCGCCATGGTGAAAACATTGCCCCCAAGGAGATCGAAGATCTGCTGGTCAATCTGGCGGAGATCGCTGAGATTGCGATCGTCGGCCTACCCGATCCGAAAACCGGAGAAAGGGCCTGTGCTGTGATTGTGCCGGCCGGGGATGCCACGCCCACGGTCTCTGACCTGGCTGATTTCCTGCTGCGCCAGGGTGTCGCCAAATTCAAGTTTCCGGAACAGGTAGCCATCTGGAAAGCATTACCCAAAAATGATGCCGGTAAGGTGTTGAAGCACAAGATTCGTCAAACGTTGCTGCAGGCAGAGGCCTAGCGCTTCTGCTGCGCTTGGTGCTTTGACAAGGCTTGATATAGAGAGTGGGCGCTTGGCATTTCGGTAGCCTGCACGGAGCGCCCGGAATAAAAAATGCCGACTGGGGGTCGGCAAAATACCAAATCCTTTCTTGATAGAAACCCATAAGACTTGGCACAAAAGATTGTTGAAGTGGGTCGCGGCTTGGCGTCGACCCACTGTGGGTATTCCTTACTGCAGGGAGCCGGAACGTTCCAGCAGGCCCAACAGGTTTCCGCCCATCACTTTGCGTTGCTCTTCTTCGGTGTAGGCATCCAGTCGGTCGATGAACTGCAGCGGGCTGGCGACCCCTTCAGGGTGCGGATAGTCGCTACCGAACAGTACCTGGTCAGCGCCGACCAGATCACGCAAACCGTCCAGGGAATCTTCATAGAAAGGAGCAACATACACGTTCTCCTTGAAGCGCTGAACCGGATCGTATTTGAATTCCTGCGGGAAAATGTTTTTGGCCTTTTCCATGGTGCGCAGCAGTTCGCCAACCCAGGCGGCGCCGTTTTCGATGGTGGCAATTTTCACATCGGGGAAACGGTCGAACACGCCGTGACAAATAAGGGCGGCACAGGTGTCTGCAATAACCCGGGCAGCAGGCTTCAGGATGTGCGAGAACGCGGAAGGCTTGAATGGTTTGTATTCGTTGCCACCCACCCACATACGAACGAACCGATCGTAACCGCTGTCGGATGCGTGCATGGATACAAAGATCTTGGATTCGTTGATGCGGGCCCAGAACGGATCAAATTCTTCGAAGCCGGGAGAGCGGGTACCGCTAATGCCGGGCACAGGCGCTGGTCGCACCAGTACTGTTTTGGCACCGTTTTTGATTGCCCAATCCAGCTCTTTAACCGCCCAGTCGATATCCGCAAGGCTGATCACCGGGGCGGCGAAGATACGGTTTTGACGGTTGAAGGTCCATTCTTCCAGCATCCACTGGTTGAGGGAGTGCATGATCGCGCACATGGCTGGAATGTTGTATTGGCCCATGCGTTCTTCAACGGCGGAAACCAGGGTCGGAAACATCAGTGCTCCGTTCAGGCCCTGCTCATCCAGCTCTTTTATGCGTTCTTCGCCGGTGCGCCATCCATTCTTGGGTGCGATGGGCTTGCCCATGGATTCGCGCATGGAAAGCCCTTCGGCGTTCTTGCCCATGTACCACTCCACCAGTTTGCCAGGGGCGGCAATGTGGCTGAAGGTGGGGTCGGGAATATAGTCACTGATCAGGCCACCGATCGCCAACTTGGTGCGTCCATTTACCTGTACATAGGAAACTGCGTGCTTGAATTCCTTGGGCAGGTAACGCATCAAAGCTTCGGGTGGCTCGTAAAAATGATGGTCCGCGTCATAAGTTGGATAGGGTAAGCCAGACATAATATTCACCTTTCATGCATTCTATTTGTTTGTAGTAGGGTATCCAAGGAAACCCCTCTAAGTCAACAACACTGTTGATTTATATTGGGCAGATTAACACGTGTTCGCTTGTCTGGACAGGTACTCGGATGCAACCCAGCAAGTGAACACCAATGTTGACTAACAATTGGTGGGCAGTTTAAGCTTAAGCACCATCTCCGGCAATCGTTAATCGCTGCCGGCAAATGCAGCGCTAAGCGCTTGAATCCAGTGCACAACTTTCTGGTGCGCAAAGGCTTGCAGTGCGCAAAGAGCATACCGCAGGTCCCAAAGCGTCGAGTCCCGGTAAGGCCACCCTAGACCTTCGATCCGGTTACAACGTTGCCTGGAACCCTATTAACACAGAGGTGTTTGGACTAAAGGTGTCTGGAAAGATGAACGCAAAAGTGGATTCACCGCTGTATTACGATCCCTATGATTTTGATATCGATGAGAACCCGTATCCTGTCTGGAAACGGATGCGAGACGAAGCGCCGCTCTATTACAATGAAAAATATGATTTTTATGCCCTGAGCCGTTACGAAGATGTGACCAAGTGTCTCAAGGACTTTGCAACCTACAGCTCAGCCAAGGGCACCATCATGGAGTTGATCAAAGCCGGGTTTCAGCCACCACCGGGCATGTTCATCTTTGAAGATCCGCCACTGCACGACATTCACCGGGACATCCTGCGCCGGTTGTTCACCCCCCGTGCTATTGCCGCGGTGGAACCCAAAATCCGGGAGTTTACCACCCAGGTGTTGGATCCCCAGATTGGCAAAGGGGGCTTCGACTTTATCAAAGACCTGGGTTCGGAGATGCCGATGCGCACCATTGGCATGTTGTTGGGTATACCAGAGGCGGATCAGGCCAAGTTTCGTGACTTCTCCCTGGAAGGGTTGGATCTGGATGAGAGCGGCGCCCCGGCTGTGGATTTCGAGTTTCGTTTTAACGGCAAAGATGGCGATCCCATTGAAGTGAATGATCTGTTTGGCGCCTATCTGGACTGGCGCGAACAAAATCCCTCCGACGATCTTATGACGCAACTGCTGACCAGTGAGTTTGTGGATGAGACCGGTACCCAGCGCCGCCTGAGCCGGGAGGAAATCCTGGGTTATGTGCGGTTACTGGCCGGTGCCGGCAATGAAACCACCACGCGCCTGATTGGCTGGACTGGCAAGGTGTTGGCCGATCACCCGGAGCAATTGGCCGAGCTGGCCAAAGACCCCAGCCTGATTAATAACGCCATTGATGAAGTGCTGCGCTTTGAGCCTCCCTCCCCGGTTCAGGCCCGCTATGTTACCCGCGATGTGGAGCACTACGGGCAGATCGTGCCGAAAGGCAGTGTCATCCTGTTGTTGAACGCCTCCGCCAATCGGGACGAGCGCAAGTTCAAGGATCCGGACACCTTTAATATCCGGCGCAAGATCGATCAGACTCTGACCTTTGGTCATGGTCTGCATTTCTGTATGGGTAGTCACCTGGCCAAGCTGGAAGGTCGGATAGCCCTGGAAGAGGTTCTCAAACGTTTCCCCAGTTGGAAAGTGGATTGGGAGAACGCCAAACAGGCCCGCACCTCAACGGTTCGGGGCTGGGAAACTTTGCCGGTGATTACCGACGAAGCGAAGTGGAAACAAGAGCAAAACAAAAACAGACCACAGGAGAAAGCCGTGTCTAATGCAACAGAAGCAGGTATTGATAATGCCTGGGATTTGGTAATCAAAGCCCCCAACGGTGAACAGCGAAGTGTTGTGACCCTGAAATCCGAAGGCGAGGTGCTGACCGGCACCATCACCAATCCGGAGTTTGGTGAGCAGCCCATCGAAGGCGGCAAATACGATGGCGAAACCTTGACCTGGAAAAGCAAAGTCACCAAGCCAGTGAAGCTCACCGTGACGTACAGCGCCACCGTGGACGCAGACAACAACATCAGCGGCCACATCAAGGCCATGATGACCAAGATTCCGTTCAGCGGAACCCCGGTCGCCAAATAAGCTGTGATGTACGCAGTTGAAAAAGAGCCGCTTATGCGGCTCTTTTTTCTGGTATTACTCGCCTGGCATCACCCGTTCACAGAGCAGGGCTTCCGGGGCTACGTACTTGGTGGTTGACCAGCCGCCATCTAGCGCGATGGTCTGACCGTTGATATAGCTGCCTTCCTTGGACGCCAAAAAGAACACGGTGTTGGCAACGTCGTCCACCGTACCGTCGCGGTCAAACGGGGTCAGTTCCTGATTGGTGCGTTGAAAGCCGGGAAAGTCCCAGGCCGCAGCGGTCATTTCTGTCTTAACCACACCGGGTGCCACGACGTTGGAGCGTATGCCTTTGGCGCCGTATTGCACGGCGAACGCCTGACTCATGCCAATCATGCCGGCTTTTGCGGTGCAATAGATACCACCGTCCAGGCCCCCCAACAACCCAAACACCGAGCCGATATTAATGATGGACGAACCCGGTTGCATGGCTCGTAATGCCTCCCGTCCGAAGCGGAAGGGTGCTTTCAGGCTGATGTTCAGCACTTCATCGATGGTATCATCGTCGGTCTCTCCCGGAGGTGCCCACTTGCCGGAACCGGCGTTGTTGACCAGGCAATCGAGACGGTCGAACGCGTGTAAAGCCAGATCCACCGCTCGCTTGGGGGCATCTTTATCGGTGACATCCGCCACCAGGTACTCCAGATCCGTCAGTTCGGAGAGCTCCTGCTGCAGCTGCTGCAGGCGGGGTTCCCGTCGCGCTACGGCGACGATGCGCCATCCCTCTTTGGCAAACTTGCGCGCGATGGCCTCGCCAATTCCGGAACTGGCGCCGGTAATCAGAGCCACTGGCCGTTGAGCTTGATCATTCATATTGTTATTAGCCTCCCCTGTGTACAGCCCGTTACTTAGAGCCCGTTTGCGCCGGGCCCATTCGGACATTTCTCAACATCCGGGAACGCTCCCGGAACAGTCACAACAGTGTATATCCCCGGGTATCCAGCTGACGATATAGCCAGGCCGAAGATCCGCCCGGAATACAGGCTCAGGCATTTCAGTGCGCCTGTTCAGGCTAGTGAGTGAGGTTGGGGCGCCGGCTGCGCTCATGGTAGAGACTGTGGCATGAACTGTCAGGACGCCTCCAGACCCCCATGGTACAACCTGTACTGACGATCTATCTCTGACTTCCGTTTCCAGCACAGGCGTATCTCTATGAAACAAGCTCCCGATATCAATCAGCTCAAGGAAGAGGCAAAGGAATATATCCGGTATGAGAAAGACACCGAAAACAAGATTGCCTATCTGACTTTCGACCGGCCGGACGCGCTGAACGCCACCACCACGGGTATGCGACAGTACTATGCCGACCTGGTATTCAAGGCCAACGTGGATGATGACGTTAAAGTGCTGGTGATTCGGGGGGAAGGCAAGCATTTCGGCAGCGGTGGTGATCTGCAGGAGCAGGCCGACATGTACTCCGACTCCGGCGAGGACATGTCCCTGTTGCATGAATTCGGGATCAACGACCCCGATGTCAAATATCCACCGCGGGGCTCTTACCGGTTCCTGCACAGTATGACGGATCATTATGCCAAGGCACCGGCCGGCAGCCGTCCACTGCAGGAATTCAAGAAAATCAGCATCATAGAAACCAAAGGCTACTGCTATGGATGGCACTTCTACCAGGCGGCGGATGCCGACCTGCTGATCTCGTCAGAGGACACCCTGTTCGGACATCCCTCCTTCCGTTATGCCGGCTGGGGCCCTCGCATGTGGACCTGGATCGAGCAAATCGGGCTCCGTAAGTTCTCTGAAATGCTGTTCACCGGTCGCCCGTTTACCGCAGCCGAAATGTACGAGACAAACTTCATTAACAGCGTAGTGCCGTTGGAAAAGTTGGCGGATGAGACCCGGAAATACGCCCTCGCCTGCTCCCGCAGCCGGCCCACCGATGTGGTTCAGGTACAAAAAACCTTTATTGAAATGTACAAACAGTACCGCGGCGAATACATGGGCAGCCTGTTGACCGGTTTTGTGGAAGGCATGCTGCCGATGATGACCAACGATCGACAAAATCAGGCGGGTGTGGACAGCGATACCTTCGAAAAAGGCCTCAATAACGTGGTGAAGGATATCGACATGATGTACCCGCCAGAGTGGCGGTTGGGTATGTCGAACCGTAAGAAACCCTGACTTCTGCCGCGCCATATTTAAGGATCACACCATGTCATACGAACTGAATCGGCGCCTGGCCGCCAAGCGCGAACCCCTGCCCACCGCATCCGATCTTGACCCGGTAACCGCCAGCATTATTCGTGGTGCTTTGGAAACCGTGTGCTTTGAGGCTTGTACTCATCTGGGCCGGGCCGCCTCCTCCCCTATCATCAATCAGTCCAATGAACGTAACTCGTCCATCATCGACTCCCATGGTCGCCTGGTGGTGGGATCGGTGGGCACGCCTCACCTGACGTTCGTGACGCAATTGACTGTGCGTTACGGCTTGATGCATCAGGACGATTACGACTGGGGGCCGGGCGATGTGTTCCTGGCCAACGACCCGGATCATGGGGGCGGTCATCTGCCGGACTATAACGTGTATGCGCCGGTGTTTGATGATGACGGTAGGCTGGTCATGATTCAGGCCCTGCAGGCCCATCAGGGTGACACCGGTGGCAAGGACCCAGGTGGCTTCACCCTGGAGGCCACGGACATTTTCACCGAAGGCCTGGCGATTCCCTGTCTGAAGCTGGTGCACCGAGGGGAGAAGCGTCGCGACGTCATAAACCTGATCGAACGCAACAATCGCTTTGCCACCTTTGCCGGTGACCTGGCGGCCATGATCGGCGGCGTGCAGATGGCCGTGCGCGAGCATCAGGCGCTGATCCGTAAGTACGGCACGGACAACGTACGGGCAGCACTGAACTATACGGTGGAACACACAGAGAAGCGGTTTCGTGAAGAGATTGCCGCCTGGCCGGACGGGACCTATGAGGCGGACGTTTGGGTGGACGCCGACACTCAGGGCACTCCGGATGTGAAAGTGCATGTGGCATGTGAGGTACGGGGTGACCAATTGACGGTGGACCTGACCGGAACCGACGACCGCCCCCACCTGGTGGGTGTGTGGAACACTTTTGCCAATTCCCGCGGTTATATCATGGTGCAACTGTGCAGCATGATTGATCCGGAGATTCCAAAAAACGAAGGGCTGTTCAATGCGGTGGACATTATTCTGCCGGAAGGCTGTATCGCCCATCCGCCACCGAACAAGCCGGCGGCACTGGGCTCGTTCCACCCCGCCTGTGAAATCACCGAGGCAGTGTGCATTGCCCTTTCCAACATTGTGCCGGAGCGCGCACAACCCCAGGTCTATAAGATCGGGATGCCCAACGCGGTGATCGGGTTTAACGCCAACGGCATGATGTGGATGGATCAGGGGGTGGACTCCCGTTCCATGGACGTGTCGGCAGTGAAAGGCGTGGATGGCTGGGGTTCCAGCCCGGCGTCTCTGGGCAGCTTGCTGCTGTCCATGGCCGAAGACAGTGAAGCCCGTTTTCCGGTGTTGAACATCAGCCGGGAAATGGTGACCGATGGCGGTGGTGCCGGCCAGTGGCGCGGCGCACCCGGCAGCCTGAATGTGAAAAAAGTACTGGAACCGGTATCGGCCATGGCGTGGATGGTGTCTGCCAAACATCCGTTACGAGGCATGTGTGGTGGTGAGGATGCCATTCCCTACAGTAACCGCTTTCTGGTGGGAACCGAGCAGGAATACAAAATCGAACTGGTGGAAAGTGCACAGTTACCCGAGGGTGCTGTCATGGCCTATCAGCACGGTGGTGGCGCCGGCTTCGGCCCGGCGCTTGAGCGCGACCCGGAAGCGGTGAAAGAAGATGTGCTGGACGAATACGTCAGTCTGGCAGCGGCCCGCTCCAAGTATGGTGTGGTGCTGACCGGCAGTCTGGAGGAGTATGACCTTGCCGTTGACATCGCTGCGACCCAGGCACTGAGAAATAAAATGAAAGCAGAGACCGCCGCACAGGGGGCAGCGTCATGAGTTATCGAGTAGGCATTGATATAGGCGGTACGTTCACGGATTTCGCCATGCTTAAAGGCGAAGAAATCATTCTGCACAAAAATCTCAGCACCCCGGAAGACCGCTCCATCGGTGTGATGACCGGGTTGGAAAAGCTGGCGGAAAAGGAAGGTATGACCCTGGGGGATCTGTTGGGTCAGTGTGAGAGCATCGTGCACGGCACCACCATCGCCGACAATACGCTGATTGAGATGAACGGTGCTGTTACCGGCCTGATCACCACGCAGGGCTTTCGGGATGAAATGGAGTACCGTCGGGGTTTTAAAGAGAACATTTGGGATGCCACCCTGGCGCCATTCAAGCAGATTACTCCGCGGCGACGGCGTCTGACTGTGCCGGAGCGCATGCTGTTTGATGGTTCAATCTACGAGGCGTTGGACGAACAGGCGGTGCGTGACGCCTGTCGTAAGTTGAGAAAGCAGAATGTGGAGTCCGTGGCAATTTCGCTGATTTTCTCTTTCGTCAATCCGGCCCATGAACTGCGCGTCAAACAGATTGTGGAAGAAGAGATGCCGGGTGTACATCTTTCTGTCTCTCACCAGGTGTTGCCGCGGGGGCCGGAGTATGACCGCACCAGCACCACCGTGGTCAACGCCTATGTAGGGCCGAGGGTCACCTCCTATCTGGAAAAACTGGTGACGCGCCTACAGGAGGCCGGTTACAAAAACCAATTGATGGTGATGCAGGCCAGCGGTGGTGTGATGACCCGGGAATACATTGATGGCTCACCCATTCGCGTGTTGGCCTCCGGCCCGGCAGGTGGCGTGATTGGCTCCGCGCACACGGGTGTGGCCAAAGGCTCCCCTAACCTGTTGTGCGTGGACATGGGGGGCACTTCCTATGATATGTCCATTGTGTTGGATGGAGCGGCACCGGCCACCGCTGGTTGGAACATGCATCATCGCTACCTGGTGGGTGTACCCATGGTGCAGGTGGAAACCCTGGGAGCTGGCGGCGGATCGATTTGCCATGTCAGTGGTGGTGAAATCCAGGTGGGGCCAAAATCCGCCGGCTCCGAGCCCGGTCCTATCTGTTACGGCAGGGGTGGCGTTGAACCGACCGTGACCGACGCCTTGTTGATGTTGGGGATTCTTTCTGCCGATGCTGAGTTTGCCGGCGGCAGTTTTGCCTTGCAGGAACAGGGTGTGCGTGAGGCGTTCCAGGTGTTGGGCGATCAAATGGGCTACGGCGCGGAGGATGCTGCCTTCGATTGCTGGCGCGTGGTTAACGCCAATATGATCCAGGCCATTCGTCGTACCACCGCCGGTAAGGGGATCGATCCCAAGGAGATGGTGATGTTGGCCTACGGTGGCAACGGACCCGCTTTTGCAGCGGTACACGCCGATGCACTGGGCATCAAAAAGGTTTTGGTGCCCAAGGCCTCACCTACGTTCTCGGCATTGGGGACGCTGGTGGCTAAACCCACCATCGATGAGGAGCGTTCCTGCAGTTGTTCGGTGGATGCCCCGGATCTGGAGAAAATGAGAACGCTTTGGAGCCAGTTGGAAGAGCGAGCCAATCGTTACTTCAGGGATGCGGGCTTCTCAACAGAGCAGGTTGAATACATTTATCAGATCAATATGCGTTATGCAGGGCAGAACTTTGCCGTGAGCTTTGATGTGCACCGTTGCCAGGGCGCCCAGGATTTCAGGTTTCTGGATGCTGAGTTCGGAGCGCGGGCACTGGAAGCGTTCAATGCCCGCCACATGCAGGAATTTGAACATATTCGTGAAGCGGAATTGCCAGAGATCATCGGCGTTCGCCTGATCACGGCGGTGGATACACCGGCACCACCGGTGGGTAGAGGTTGTTCCGCTCCACGGATGGCTGCTGCGTCCGTCAAACGGCGGCGGGCCAATCTGGGTGAAGGCTACATGGATATCGAAATCTATGCGGGCAACGCGTTGTTACCAGGTTATGAGGTTACCGGACCGGCGATCATTGAAGAAACCTTTACCACCATTGTGGTGTACCCAGGGTGGAAGGTACAGGTTGATGATTCCGGCGACTATGAGATGCAGAAAACCCAATAAACGGTAACAGGCCCCGAGTACGGGGCCTTGGGTCAAAATGCCTTGATTAGTTGACCAATGATTTCTGTCGGTATTGTTTTGGTGTCACGCCGGTCCAGCGTTTGAAAGCACGGCCGAAACTGGATTGTTCTGAATAACCGAGGTTGGCGGCCACATCGTCCAGGGAAATCTGGTGTTGGCGTAAATACCCCTGGGCCAAGGCAATTCGTTGTTCCTCCAGAATATCGGAGAAGCTCAGGTTCGCTTCGCTCAGTTTTGCCTGCAGTGTACGCACCGAAATGTCCATCTTCGCGGCACAGCGTTCAATGGTGCATTGGCCTTCCGGCAGTGATGATCGTATGTAGTCCTGCACCCGGTCCACCAATGTGGTGCGGGCGGCTTCTTTTACTTTACTGAGATAGCCTCCCAGAAGTTTGAACAACAACCGATTGGCACTGCTGATGCGCTGGTCCAGATAAGCCGAGGGGAATGCAATGACGTTTTCTGTGGTGCGCCCGTTAAAGCGGCACCCAAGTTGATGTTCAAGCTCATCAATATCACGATGGCGGGTATCCACCGCCAGGTTGACGTAATTGGGGCGGAAGTTCTTACCGCCCAATTGACGCAGCAGTTTCAGGTTCAGCAAGGCGGCTTGGTAGTTAGCCTGTTTGTTCTCCCCCAGATCCGTGCGTACACCCCAACGCAACATGGCCAATTCTTCGTTGACCACTAATTCCTGCATAGCCGCAGGCGAATGGGTGACGGGAATAAACTTGATCAGGCAATGAATGGCTTCGCGCATGGTGGAAGACGCCCGACACAGTGCGGTAACGCAGCCGTACACGTCGGGCTCCTGCACCTGTGCCAGGCGCAGGCCGAACAAGGGATCGTTGAACTGGCTGCTGCAGTCCTCCAGCAGGTCCACGTAGGACTGGCAATCGATGTAATGGTCGGGATCGCGCAGACTGTAGGGATCAATTTCATGACGTTCCAGCAATCGGTTGGGGTCTGCTCCCAGATTGCGGGCCAGAACGGGAAAAGCGCCCAGATTGGCAACCCGCATCTGACGCTCCGATGGCATGACTTCCAGTGGGCCGTCCAAGCTAAAAAAAGCGTTTTCATTCATGAGCCGTCACCTTTTGTTAGTGTTTTATTAGGTTTGACTGTGGGGCCGCGCCAACTGTTCATCGAATCTCACCTTCTGTCAGGAAACGATACCCTGCCTGTGAAAACCTAGAATTCAGGGCGATGCTGTTGCCAAGTGTCAGGGGTGAAAATCAGGCCCGCAATTCATTATCCTACTGTACAACAGTGGTGTTGTACACAGAAAGTGAAACAGAGCCTGGTGGTTGTCTCTAACCTATTGAATAAATGAATAAAAATATGAACCACAGAGGACTCTATGGCGGCCTTGAGCGGTGTAAAAATACTGGAATTGGCGGAAAGTGTCAGTGGTGAATACTGCGGCAAGCTGCTGGCGGATTTCGGCGCTGAAGTCATCAAAATCGAAACTCCCGGGGTGGGCAGCCCTACCCGTCGCATGGGGCCGTTCAAGGTGCAGCCTGCGTCTGCTCCAGGCAGTAAGACAAGTGATGCCAGGAATGTGGATGTTGAAAGCAGTGGATTGTTTGCGTACCTGAACACTGGCAAGCAGTCCATCGAGTTGGATTTGCTGCAGAACAAATCCATCCTCTCACGGCTGCTGTCCCAGGTCGATGCAGTGATTGATGACCATTCCCTGGAATGGCTGAGTGCGTTGGGTTTGCACGCCACCCAACAGCAACACATGCATTCCGGCTTGGTGGTGTGTTCTATTTCGAATTTCGGATTGGAGCCACCCCAGGATCGATTGCATGCTGAAGACCTGAATGTATTCCATAGTAGCGGATGGGGTTTCCATACCCCCACTGGCGGCGACCCTGCCCTGCCCCCTTTGAATGGTGCCGGACGTTTCCTTCCCAGTTACGAAGCGGGGCTTGAGGCCGCGCTCTGTATCAGTGCCGCGTTGCTCGCTCAGCGCCAGACCGGTGAAGGCCAGTTCATTGAAATTTCAAAGCAGGAGGTGCTGGCGTCGCGGGTGGATTATGTGTTGGCGCAGATGGTGGGCGGCGACATGAACGTGAGCCAGTGCCGCTCGGCGTTCGACCTGTCTGGCCCCGCCGGAATTTTTCCCTGTGAAGATGGTTTTGTATATATCTGGTTGTCGGCCCCGGCCCACTGGCAGGGGTTACGTCAGCTGCTGGGAGACCCTGCCTGGATGCACGAGTTTCCCGAGAATTGGTTGGAAAAGGCGTGCACACCAGAGCGCGTCGCTACCTGCCGTCGGCATTTGGTACAGTGGTTAAAAACCCAAGGTAAACAACAAGCGGCCGAACAGGCGCAGAAGCTGGGTGTAACGTTGGTTGCCGTGAACAACGCGGCGGACCTGGTGAATTCGCCGCAATACCAGTTCCGGGAGTTCTTCGTTGGATTGGAGCACCCGGTCCTCGGCAACTTGAAATACCCCACCGTTCCATACCGCATGAGTGAAACCCCGGCGAAACCCTTGAGCCCGGCACCGCTGCTGGGGCAACGCCAGACGCTCGAATGGCAACAACCCCAAACACAACCGGCGCAGGTGAAACACAATGACTAAACGACATCGTGGTGGCCCTTTGCAGGGTGTTCGGGTGGTGGAGCTGACCAAAGTCTGGGCTGGCCCCTATACCGGCAAACTGTTGGCGTTCCTGGGTGCAGAAGTGATCCGCGTGGAAAGCGAAAAGTCGCTGGATGTAACTCGGGTGTATGGTGTCTCAGACATCAACAATGCCCCGGGATTCAAAGCGGTGAACCCGGAAAAGCTTAGCGTGCAGATTGATATGAAATCTGATGAGGGGATTCGGCTGTTGCTGGACCTGGTGCAGAAATCCGATGTTCTGATCGAGAATCTGCGACCCGGTGCCGTGCAGCGCCTGGGATTGGATTACAAGACAATAAAAGCGGTTAAACCGGATATTGTCTACACCTCAATGGGCATGTACGGCAATGAGGGCCCATTAAGTTATCAGACCGGTTATGCCCCCTGTTTTGCTGCCTTGGGGGGGATCAGCGCATTGGTGGGCTACGAAGGCGAGCCCCCGGCCGGCATGAATGTTCGTTATGCCGATTCCACCTTCGGTGCCGCTGCTGCGCTGGCCACTGTTGCCGCACTCTACCATCGCAATGAAACCGGGCGCGGCCAGTATGTGGACGTATCTGCGGTGGAGGCCATGAGCAGCATGATCGGCGATGCGCTGATGAGCTTTACCCTGAACGGAGAGATCGCAACCAGTACCGGTAACCGCCATCCCGAGATGGCACCCCACGGGGTCTATCCCTGTCTGGATAACGAGTGGATCTGCATAGCCGTGCGCGACGATAGGGCCTGGAACACGCTGGCACAGCAGTTGACTGCGGCACCGAGCACCGGCGCAGAGGTCAACCTGAGTCGGTTTACCACCCTGCCCCAACGCAAGGCGAATGAGGACGCTCTGGATCATTGCCTGGCAAGCTGGACCCAAAGCCAGAGGGCGGATGAGCTGGTGGAAAAACTACAGCAGTTAGGGATTGCCGCCACCAAAAGCCTGAATTCCATTGAATTGATTTCTGATGTCCATCTTTGGGCCAGGGAGTTCTATCGTGAAGTCCATGGCCCGGACGGCCAGTCGCAAACAATTGTGGGGCCCGGCTGGAAGATGAGTCGAGGCGCAACCATCGAGAATGCAGCGCCAAATTTGGGGCAACACAATGATTATATCTTCGGGGAGGTGCTTGGCCTCACTGAGGCAGAACGCCGGGCGCTCGATGGGAGCGGTGTTATCCGGTGAGCGGTGGCGATGGAATGGTGACGGACTTGTCCCTGCACGAAATGTACATGAAATATCGTTGACTGGAGAGAGTTGCCGGCAAGGGCCGGATATAGTCAAAGTCAGGTTGTAATCAGGCTGCCATCCGGTGGCAAAGAGAGAGACAGGTTCTGGCCGAGCATTTGGGCCTCGCCTGGTCCGGGAGAGCTCAAATGACAGAAAAACTATTCGCATTTGATGAGCGCAACTATCACGAATGCCAGTCCACTTTCCGTGGTGAGAACAACCAGGAGTATTACCTGGGAGAATACAGCATCGATGGTGGGTCAAAAATTGATGTGCGGGCCGATAAGAAAGCGGTGGGGGCCTACTCCATCATCCGTCTGCAATCACGCACCAACCTGTCCTTTCGTCGCACCTGGTCCCATATCCGGGAGGATGCCACCGATGTCACGGTACTCTGGTTTGTAAAGCGAGGCAGCCTCTATATCAACCACCAGGCGGGCACCAGTATAGCCCATGCCGGGGATTTTCTGGTGACCAAATCCATGGCACCGTTTTCCATGGAGTGTCGAACCGATGATCAGGACTTGCACGAAGTTCTGCACATTGTCGTTCCCTCCCATATCTTCCGAAAATTTGTGTCAGCGGAAATCAACGCCGGGTTTTGCACGTCTGCCAAGAAGCGCGAATTCCGTATCGCCGAAGCCATGTTGACGGAAGTCTATGACGATTCAGAGGAGTTGTCCGAGCGAGTTGAACACATTCTGGTGGACAACGCCCTGGCAGTACTGGCTGAACGCCTGAAAAACTGTGAGGATTCCCTGCACGAGCGCCAATCACTGTCGCAGAAGCGGCGCCAGGATGTTCTGCGTTTCATTGAGATTCACCTGTCGGACCCCAAACTCAGCGCAGAAATGGTGGCGCAGGCCTGTGGTATCTCTCGTCGCTATTTGTCGCACCTCATGCGCCAGCACGGCACGTCGTTTCCGACCCTGATCTGGGATTGGCGGCTGAAGACGGCCCACGAATGGCTGTCTTCCAGTATGGCCGATGACATCTCAATTTCAGAAGTGGCATTTCGAATCGGGTTCAAAAGCCCTGCCCATTTCAGCCGTCTGTTTAAACGTGTGTATAAGGTCAGCCCCCGCGAGTACCGCAACAACCGGCTTGCCCAACGCGATGCGATGAAGTCCGAGGATGCCCAATCCAAAGACGCCAAGACCATGGAAACCAAGTCCATCAAATCAATGTCCCCAAAATATTACGGTGCGGGTTCCAGCTCGTTGCAGTAACCGGCATTGCGTAGCCATTCAAGAATAGTGAGAGGATAAAATGTCCAGCAGTGAAAATACGACCCAAGGCAGTGGTTGCCCGGCACACCTGGAAGCTATGGCACTCGGCGATATGTCGCTGACTGATCCGGTAATCCAGGCTCATCCGCAGGCATTTTACACCAAGCTGCGTAACGAAGATCCGGTGCATTATGATGAAAAACTGGGTATGTGGCTGGTGTCCCGGTATGACGATATCGTCACCCTGCTCCGTGATCCGAAAACGTTTTCCGACAAGCAGGGCTACGAAGCTCAGTATGCCAGTGGCTTCTTCGAGGAGTTCAAGCAGATCCTGATAGAGCAAGGTGGCGGGTTTTTCCCGGATGTCATTAAGAGTGATCCACCGGAACACACCCGAATTCGAAAATTGATGGACGGTGCATTCAGTGCCCATCGGGTAAAAACCCTGGAGCCTGTAATTACCCGCATCATCGCCGACCTGGTGGACCAGATGGCAGACAAAGCAGACCATGGTACGGTGATCGATGGGGTCAAGGATTTTGCGATCCCGCTCACCATTGCGGTGATCTGTGAACAGTTGGGCATCAATCAATACGACGGTAACAAGATCTCAGAATGGTCCGAAGCCATTACCGCCCAGATCGGGCGCATGCAGAACCGCGAAGACATGGTCAAGAATGCCCTCAAGGTGTGTGAGCTGCAGAACTTCATCATACAGCAGATGCGGGATCGTGAAGCAGAACCCAAGGAAGACATGATTTCGGACCTGGTTCATGCCCGTACCGAGGACGGTGGAAAGCTTGAATTCGGTGAGGCGGTATCGCTGGTGCGGGCCCTGATCATCGCCGGTAACGACACTACTGCAACCGCCATAGGCAATCTGCTCTTCATTCTGGCAACCCAGCCCCAGGTAGCACATCAACTCTATGACAATGTGGAAGACGAGCGCTTCCTGACCCGATTTGTGGAGGAGCTATTGCGCTTTGCCCCCCCGGTTCGTGGTCTGGCCAAGATGGCGACCTGTGACACTGAGTTGGGCAGTGTGAAACTGCCGAAGGGCGCCCACATGCTGGTGCTGTACGGTTCCGGTAATGATGATGAGTCCCACTTCAATTGCCCGCGCACGTTTGATGTATCCCGCGGCAACACCGGCACCCATGTGGCATTCGGTGTCGGAATTCATCGTTGCATCGGTGCCTCCCTGGCTCGAATGGAAATCAAGGTGGCCGCCAGGGAGTTGATTAAGCGGGTCAGTGACATCACGTTGGCAATTCCGGCGGAGGATGTCACGTATCAGAAAACGGTGGCCACCCATTCCATTTCCTCCCTGCCGATTACCCTCAAGAAGCGGCCTGCCGCGAAGGGCGCCGCTGGAAGAATTGACGCGACTTCCGCTCCGGTGGTGTCCTGATGAGTAAGCGTTTTGCCATCACCTGGAGGCTGATATGAAACAGGATCTGCAAGGAAAAGTCGCCATCGTAACCGGCGGTGCTGGCGGGATCGGGCGTGCTACCGTGGAGGCCTTTGTGCGCGAAGGGGCCAAGGTGGTTATCGCTGACGTCAATGACGAGCAAGGCGAACAGTTGGTGCAGGCACTGGGGGATGCAGCATTTTATCGTAAAGTTGATGTTTCCAGTCCAGAACAGATGCAGGCGCTGGTGGATTTCACCGTGGAGCATTTTGGCGGTCTGGACATCATGTTCAACAACGCGGGCATCTCCGGTGCGCAGTATCCGCGCTTTCTGGATGACGATCTGGCTGACTTCGATAAAGTGGTAGGAATCAACCTGTTGGGTGTTATGGCGGGCAGTCGCAGTGCGGGGCGCTACATGTCCAGGCACGGGGGTGGCGTGATCATCAATAACGCATCCATTGCCGGCATCCTGCCCGGGCAGGCACTTATGACGTACCGGGCGACCAAGGCGGCAGTGATTATGTTCAGCAAATCACTGGCCATTGATCTGGCGGAATACGGCATTCGAGTGAATTGCCTGGCACCCGGGCATATCCGGACCAGCCTGACGGCGTTTTCCATGCCTGGTATGACCGACGATCAGATAGAACGAGTGAAGCAGGCCATATCCCCCGCTTTCGATTCGAATCAACCGTTAAAAAGGCACGGTAAACCCGCAGATGTCGCAGAAACAGTGCTGTTTCTGGTGAGTGATCGTGCTGCCCAGATTACGGGCGTTGTATTGCCAATTGATGGCGGCATCACAGCCGGTGACCCGGTTAATCACCTGCGGGAAATTATGGATGCACGGGCACAGGCGTTGGCAGAAATCAGTAAGGAGTAACCTGTAGTGAGTGAGATTACCATTACCTTTGTCGAAATCGGCGGAACAGAAAAAGTGATTACGGACGCCGGGGTCGGCGAGAACATCATGCAGGTCGCTACGGCCAATGAGGTGGCCGGGATCCTGGGTGAGTGTGGCGGCGGATGTGCCTGTGGCACCTGCCACATCTACGTTGATCCGGATTGGGAGTCTGTTGTTGGCGGCCCCAATGACGTGGAGGATATGACCCTGGATATGGTCTTTGAAACCCGAAAGCCCAACAGCCGTTTATGCTGTCAGATTGAGCTGGCGGAAAATATGGACGGATTACGGGTCACGGTCGCACCGGAATCACTGTAAGGCCTGCCTTCAAGAACATACGGAGAAATGTCATGAGCGCGATTGAAACCTATGATGTGATCGTTGTGGGTTCCGGCGCAGCAGGGGCTGTGGCTGCCCTGCGGGCGGTTGAATTGGGGCTTTCGGTACTGATCGTGGAAAAGGCCCATAAATACGGTGGCACCTCTGCCACCTCGGGCGGGGTTATGTGGATTCCCAATAATCAACTGACGCCCAATGACGACAGCAAAGATAAAACCTTCACTTACCTCAACAGCCTGTTACGCAGTGAGGTACAGCAGAATCGCCTGGAAGCCTATGTGGACCAGGCGCCAAAGATGGCCCGGTTCCTGACCTCGGTTGGCATTCCTCTGATGCAGGCGGCCTGGCCAGACTACTTCCAAACGGCGCCGGAGGCCCGTGCTGACCGTTCAGTGTTGTGCGATACCTTTGACGGCCGGCTGTTGGATGATCGACATTTTGTCGGCATGCGGGAACAGTACAACCGCTTCAAGATATTCCGTCGCTATGCCATGGACATTGCCGAGTTCTTTGCCATCTCAACCCGTGCACCGGGCTGGATAAAGGTTTTTCTGAAAATGCTCTGGCGCTATTGGTCGGATATCAATACACGCTTGCTGAGCAGTCGGGATCGACGCTTTACCCAGGGGGCCGCCTTGATGGGACATCTGTACAAGCAGGTGTTGGATCGAGGTGTGGAGGTGCGAACCGAGACCGCATTGCGGGAATTGGTTATGGATGGGGACCGCGTCAGCGGTGTATTGGTGCAGACCTTCGGCCGTGAATACAGCCTTAAAGCCCGTCATGGCGTGGTTCTGGCGGCCGGGGGATTTGAATGGAACCAGGAACTCCGGGAACGCTTTTTCCAGGTTCCCGGACTGACCCGCCACAGCAGTTCGCCAGAGGATGCCAACCGGGGCGAGGCCCTGATTGCGGGCATGAACATTGGGGCCGCCACTGAACACACCGAAGCTGGCTGGTGGATTCCTACTATGCACAAGCCCATGGACAGCGCCTCCAACTTCGACGAGATCCATCAGGCCGCCTTCGACGTGGGGCGCCCCCACAGTGTTTGCGTCAACCGCAATGGCCATCGCTTTGTGAACGAAGCCTGCAGTTATGACGAGTTCGGAATTGCAATGGTGGAGGATCAACTCAAGACCGGCGCCAATACCCCCTGCTGGCTGGTGTTCGATGCCAATTTTCGCAAAAAATTCACTGCCGGCGGCTTTTTGCCAAGCATGATTATGCCGGATTGGCGTATTCCTGCGGATTGTTGGGATCATTACCTGTTCAAAGCGGAATCCATCGACGAACTGGCATCGAAAATTCAAATTTCCGCCAGTGAATTGCGGACGACCGTGGGCAACATGAATGAGTACGCCCGCACCGGTACGGATGCCGAGTTCGCCCGCGGCAGCAATGCCTATGACCAAATGTTTGGCGATGCCAGTGTAGCCCCCAATCCCTGCTTGGGACCAATCGATACCCCGCCCTACTATGCTGTCCCCATCAACCTGGGAGATCTGGGCACCAAGGGTGGATTGAAAGCCAATGCCCAGGCACAGGTAGTGGATGGCCAAAACAAGCCCATCCCCGGGCTGTACGCAGCGGGGAACAATTCCGGCAACCCCTTTGGCAACCTCTACCCCGGTGCCGGCGGTACCATCGGGCCAGCGGCAACCTTTGGCTTCGTGGCGGCCAATCATATGGCCGCTGCAGCCGGCGTGAAGGTGGAGTCCGATTCATCGGCTACCCTAAGTGCCTCTGCGCAGGCCGTGGCGTGATGCCTGACTCCACCTCACAACTGGATCACTACCGGCTGTTGGGGCGCTCCGGTTTGCGAATTTCGCCTCTGACCTTGGGAACCATGACCTTCGGTATGCCGGGCTGGGGAACGGAGCTCAGTGAGGCAGATAAAATGTTGGGCCACTTTATTGAGCTGGGCGGCAATAGCCTGGATACCGCAAACTATTACGCCAATGGGGAATCCGAGCGCATACTGGGGCGGCTGATGGCTGAGCGGCGCCAGCAACTGGTGGTTGCGACCAAATACAGCCTGACCATGAAAAAAGGCGACCCCAACGCCAGCGGCAATCATCGCAAAAACATGATTCAGTCCGTTGAGGCCAGCCTGCAGAGATTGAATACGGATTACATTGATCTATTCTACCTGCATCTGTGGGATAACCTCACACCGGTTGAAGAGATCCTGCGGGCGTTTGATGATTTGGTTCGCGCCGGAAAAATCCTCTATGTGGGCATATCGGACACCCCGGCCTGGCAGGTGTCGCGCCTGCAGACCCTGGCCCAGTTGCGGGGGTGGTCACCATTGGTGGCTTTGCAGATTCCTTATAATCTCACTGAGCGTACGGTGGAGCGGGAGTTCATGAGTATGGCGACCGAGATGGGGTTAGGCGTGTTGCCCTGGTCTCCCCTCGCCGGCGGCGTGTTATCCGGAAAGTACCGCCGCGACGATCTGAGCTTGAAGCCTTCAGCACTGGATTCTCGCAAGAATATTAATCTGGCTACGGGGCGCCTTACCGAACAGGCGTTGGATATTGCCGAAGTCGTCGCTGCGGTCGCCCATGATCTGGACAGCACTTCTTCACAGATTGCGTTGGCCTGGACCCTGCAGAACCCCTCAGTAACTTCGCCTATTATCGGGGCGCGGACCTTTGACCAGTTGGCTGAGAACCTCAAGGCACTTACCATTCAATTCAGCGATGAACACCTCCGGCAACTGCAACAGGTCAGTGATATTGAGACCTGCTTTCCCCACAACCTGATTGACTCACCCACGTCTCACATGATGCTGGGGCAATGCACGATCGCCAGGCGGCGTTATTGTTGACCTGATGCCCGCTTTCCGCCAGAACAACACGGTCGATTGGGTGACGGGTGATACCTATGGGCTGGATATACCCGCTCACCCGGACGCACTATTGAAAAGTGGAGCGGCGTTTCTGAATCGTGCGTTTCAGCATGCAGCTTCAATCCATGCGACCGGCAACGCCTCGCGCTCAATCGAAAGCATATTAGACAGCCAGATCATCCATGCCGGTAGCACCGGAACCAAATTACTGTTAACCGTTGAGATAGCAGCCGCGACTTCGCGCAAGAAGCAACGCCTGTTTGTGAAGTTCTCCCGGGATTTCAGCAATGAGATCCGTGATGCTTCCCGGCAACAGATGGCATTGGAAATTCGATTTGCTCAATTATCCCAGTTACCGCAGTTCCCCATCGTGGTACCCACTTGCTACTTTGCGGATTTCCAGCACCGCACCGGTACCGGGCTTATGATCACGGAGTGTATTCCCTACGGAGAGGGTGACGTGGAACCCCAACGCCCCAAGGCCATGGATTATCGACTGGGTGACAGTCTTCCCTACTACCGGGCGTTGATTCGTAATCTGGCAAGGCTGGCTGCCGCCAGCAAAAATGGCTCGCTACGGGATGAAGTTGAACGCCAATTTCCTTTCCAACCGGAACAGCTGGATGTAGGCCCCAGACGCGCCCTGCAGCCAGGCCAGCTGGAACAAAACGTCGATCGTTACGCGCAGTTTTGCAAAACCTATCCAGGCTTGATTCCAGCGCATCTGCGCAGTGCGGAATTTCTTGCTCGGTTCAGACGGCAGGCATGTCAGTTCCAACACCATCAACCGCATATTCACGCCCTATTGCAAAGTGAACCGGACATGATCGCACTCTGTCATTGGAATGCTCATGTGGATAACGCCTGGTTCTGGCGTGAGCCCAGCGGCGCGCTGGAATGCGGACTGTTGGATTGGGGTAATGTCAGCCAGATGAATGTCGCAATGGCTCTGTGGGGCTGCTTGAGTGGTGCGGAACTGGACCTCTGGAATGAACATCTAGACGGCCTGCTGCACCTGTTCATAGCGACGTATCAGGCGGGCTGTGGTGTTCAACTAGACATTGAACAGTTGAAACGGCACTTGAACCTTTATATGGGCTCAATGGGGTTGAGCTGGCTGTTGCGAGGCCCAATCAGGACATTGTCCGGTCTCGAGGGGCTCAACGCCGCAAGTACCCGAACTGACCCAATCATTGAGCGTAATGAACCCGCTCGGTCTCAATTGCACCTTATGCAGGTGTTTTTGAACCACTGGAGCCACAGTGATATGGCAGTGTGATTATGGATATCAGCTTGCAACTGTCGAAGCTGTGGCCGATTCGGTCTGCGCTGGCCGGTGAGCCCCCAGTCGCAGCAAGTTAATGCCACCGAAGAACACCAGGGTACCCCCAAGTAACAGGAACGCGGTGAAACTGTCTGTTTTCGCCAGCATAAAACTCAACAACCCGGACCCCAATCCAATGGCCAGTCCCACCGCCGTGGTCAACAATCCCATCACCGTACTGTAAATCGCCATGGGAAAGTATTCCGCGGTGACGTAAGCAAGAATATCCGCCTCCGCTCCAAACGACAGACCGATCAATACGATGGCAATACCGAGTAGTAACAGGGTTTCTGTGCCTGTGGCCAGAATAAAACAACCCAGGCACGGCAGGCCCATGCCAATGGCGGCCACAATGTGGGTCTGCCATTTATCCAGGGCAACACCGGCGATCAACCGGCCGATGATGACCCCCACCGCAAACACCGACACCATGTACCCTGCCGCCACATCTGACACATTGTGATCGGCGAGCACAATTTTGAGTTGTGAAGTGGCAAGGGCGTGAGTGAGACTGCACAGGAACGAGCTGATGGCAATGATGCGAAAGGCAGGGCTTTTGAAAATCATGGGATAGTCTTTGCGGGCACTTTGTCTGGCCGCATTTTGTCGCCGTTCCGGGGCACGCTTGGGCAGCAGTATCAGGGCCAGAATGCCCAAAACCCCGGAAAACACCGCCATGGCGTGAAAACCGGAACGCCAACCGTACAGGTCCACATACCCGGTCAACAGTGGACTGGCGACCGCCCCGGTCACGGCGGGCCCCGCCGCACAAACCGCCAGGGCCAGGCCCCGTTGGCGGGTAAAGCGTTCCGCCACCACTCGGCAATACACCGTCGCAGTGGTGGATGCGCAGAATATCACCTGCATAAAGTGAATGGCGTACAGAACTTTCACATCACCCGTCAACAGGCTCATCAGGATAAAACTGATGGGATAGGCGACGATACCGAACACGGCAACGGTGCGTACACCGAACAAGTCCGCCATACGACCGATAAACGGAATCCAGAAGACCGTGATGATGGAAATGGCCCCGTTGAGGGCGTACTCAGATTTGGTCCAATCAAATGCTTGCAGCAAATAGGGACCAAATATATTGTTGACGTAGGCATTCAGTCCAAGCCCAGCACTCATGCCGGATGTTGCTGCCAGGAGGGCCGTCCATCCGGATCGAAATTCACCACTTTTGGATTTCATCGTTGTTTGCCAGAACCTAATCTCGTTATTCTTATAATGTTCAATATATTGAATGTGGTTGCCTGGGGCGCCCGAATACTGGATAATCTATTAAACACCATTGTTGTATAATAATAAACGGTCTGGGTCGATCTTTGAGTAATAAGAACGTCGGTGCGTTTACGCCCTTAAAGCATAAGAACTTTCGTAATATCTGGTCCGCCAGTGTATTTGCGTATTTTGGGCATTTGATACTGGGGGTTGGGGTGGCCTGGGAAATGGCCCGTATCACCGACTCCCCCTCCATGGTGGCTCTCACCCAAACCGCGTTGATGGCGCCCTACATGCTCGTGGCCATTGTGGCCGGTGCGGTGGCGGATATGTTTGACCGCAGGTTAATTACCCTGTGCTCCCTGGCTTTTGCCATCATCACTTCCATTACTCTGACCTCCCTGGCGTTTCTCGGGTACACCACCCCCTGGATGCTGTTGCTGTTTACGGTCATGATCGGATGCGGGGTCGCGTTTTATGCGCCTTCCTGGCAGGCATCGATTCCGGAGCAGGTCCCCCCGGACCAGTTACCCGCGGCCATCGGCCTGGGTTCTGTGGCTTACAATGCGGCGCGCAGTGTTGGCCCCGCTTTGGGTGGCATCATCGTGATGGCTTTTGGGGCCAACTACGCCTTCATCGTCAACTCAATCTTTTACATTCCATTATTCATCACATTCTATTTATGGCGCAGGAACGTTGCCCCTTCCCGTCTGCCGCCAGAAGGCTTTCGACGGGCAGTGATTTCCGGCCTGCGCTATGCGCAACACTCCTCTCCCATCAAGCGGGCGTTACTGCGCTCATTCAGTGTTTGTATTTGTATCGCTTCCGCCAATGCATTGGCCCCCCTGATTGCCCGGGATGTGCTGGGTGGTGGCGCCGACATGTATGGATTATTGCTGGGGGTCAGCGGTGTGGGGGCGGTGACCGCCGGGTTGGCGGTGAGCCACATTCGTGCCCTCACCCACACTGAGCGCACACTGAAAATTCTGGCGTTGATAGGATCTGGGTCATTGTTGGTGGTGGGGCTCAGCCAGTTTCTGGTGCTCACCTGCCTGGCATTGTTCGTGGCCAGCGGGGCCAGCATTCTGGTGGTGTCATTGTTGAATATATCGGTACAACTCTCCACACCCCGCTGGGTGATCGCGCGGGCGTTGTCCATGTTTCAGACCTGCACGGCCGGCGGCATTGCCATTGGCTCCTGGGTTTGGGGGCTGGTGGCGTCGGACTATTCGGTGCAGCAGGCTATGATGCTTTCCGCCCTGGCCTTGCTGCTGACCATCCTGATTGGTTGGTTGTTACCCGTACCGAAGGATGCCGATGAAGACATAGAGCAAATTGAACTGTCCAATGAACCGAACGTGGCGCTGGATCTGACCATGCGCTCCGGCCCCATTGTATTGGAGATCGATTACGACATTGCGCCGGAGCAGGCCCGCCAGTTCTACAACGCCATGCTTCACATGCAGAAAGTCCGGCTGCGCAACGGGGCCTATGATTGGTCGCTGGCACGGGACATCGAAAACCCCGATCTCTGGACGGAGCGCTTTCATTGCCCAACCTGGGGCGACTATCTCAGAATGCGTTCCCGCTACACGCAGATCGACCTGGCCACTCATGGTGAGGTTAAAATATTCAATCGGTTCACTGGGCCAACGCACGTGCGGCGCAAGCTGGAACGGCCCATCGGCTCGGTGCGTTGGCAGGCGGAATCGCCGGACACCAAACAGGAAACGCTGGATTACACGGGGCCTTAACCAGTATGCACAAACTACCCCATAGTTTAACCACAGACAGGGTTTACCATGCACAGTCTTGATCATCAGGTGCTGGCAACGCTGCAAGGCTGGATTGCCGACGGGCATTGCGCCTGGTTGTGTACCATTGTGGCGACTCATGGCTCTTCTCCCCGCCCGGCCGGTTCGTTAATGGCCTGCAACCAAAATGGTCAGGTGGTGGGTGCACTGTCTGGTGGCTGTGTGGAGGATGATCTGGTGGCCAAGCTGCTTTCCGGTGGCACTGAAGGGTTCCCGACTCTGGTGGAGTACGGACTCAATGCTGAGGAAAATGCCCGCCTTGGCCTCCCCTGCGGTGGCTACCTGACAGTACTGGTGGAAAAACTGGATGTCTCTAATCTGAATTTACTGCGTGCGGTGAATGACAGGCTTGAGCGGCGCGCCTGCATCGAACGATCCGTTGATTTGGAGACGGGTGTGTCCAGCCTGCGGCAAGTGACGAATTTTAAACCCTTCTATCTATCGGAAGAAAAGTGGGTGCAGGTTTACGGCCCCCGTTACACCCTGTTGCTGGTGGGTGCAGGCCAAATTGCGGGCTGCCTGACGCAGATGGGGAGCTTGATGGACTATCGGGTGGTGGTGACCGATCCGCGCGCCGACAAATTGGACGATTTCCAGACTCATATCATTGGCCCTGAGCAAGCCTGTGAGTGTGTGTTGGGGATGCCGGACGACGTCGTGAGGCAATATGGGAGCGATCCATTCAGCATTGTGATCACCCTGACCCATGACCCCCGTATCGACGATATGGCTTTGATGGAGGCGCTGACCCGGGACAACCTCTATGTGGGTGCGCTTGGTTCCTTACGTACCACGGAACAGCGTATTGCAAGACTGCGGCAGCTGGACGTGACCGAGGCACAGTTGCAACGCCTGCATGCACCTGTGGGGTTGTCAATTGGCAGTAAAACCGCCCCGGAAATTGCGGTGTCCGTGCTGGCGGAGTTGACCCAGTTGCGACGCAAGCGGGAACGATCATGAGTAGCCTTGCACGCATAGGAACCATCGTTCTGGCCGCGGGATACTCTCGCCGCTTTGGCTCAGATAAGCGCTTGGCCCTGTTAAATGGGAAGCCGCTGCTGTTACACACGCTTACCAGCTTAGCGGTGATTCCCGGCCCCAAGCTGGTGGTCGCCAGTGATGATCTGCCCATGGAAATCCAGTCTGCTGTACGCGCCGATGCAGAGCTTCTGTTGCTCCCCAGGCAGACTCAGAATGAACACGGATTAGGAATGGGTGACAGTCTGGCGGCCGCTATAAAATCGGCATCAAAACAGCAGTGGCAGGCTGCCCTGGTGGCACTGGCAGACATGCCCGGCATCCGCCAGGACACCATTCAAAGCCTTATCCAGGCCCTCGTAGAACGGCAACAACAGGGTGAACCGGTTGTTCCGGTATATGAAGGTGGATGGGGGCATCCGGTGGGCTTTCAACAAGCACAGTTTTCCCAACTATCCCAATTGCAGGGTGACCAGGGTGGGCGCGCTATCTTGAAACGCTGCCAGCCCATCGAGGTGCAGGTGGATGATCCAGCGGTGCTCAGTGACATCGATACTCCGGACGATCTCCAGCAGTTTCTAATCAACAGCAGTGTGTTATAGTAGCGAGTCCATCCTATCCGCAGCCTGCATTAGTCCACGCTAAAATCCAGATCAGCAGTAAAAGAGACCTGAACAATGAAAGAAAATTTTGCCGCCATCATCACCGCCATCGGAGAAGACCTTACCCGTCCTGGTCTGGAAAAGACCCCGGAGCGGGCCGCCAAGGCGTTTGAATATCTGACCCGTGGTTACCATCAACAGCTGGACGACGTCATCAACAATGCGTTGTTCCCTTCCGACGCCAGTGAGATGGTGGTAGTGAAAGATATCGAGCTGTATTCCATGTGTGAACACCACCTGCTGCCCTTTATTGGTCGTGCCCACGTGGCGTACATTCCATCCGGCAAAGTGCTGGGTTTATCCAAAGTGGCGCGTATAGTGGATATGTACGCCCGTCGTCTGCAAATCCAGGAACAGCTCACCACTCAGATTGCCGAGACCATTCAGGACGTGGTGGGTGCTGCCGGTGTGGGTGTGGTGGTTGAAGCCCAGCACATGTGTATGATGATGCGGGGCGTGGAAAAACAGAACTCGGTGATGAAAACCTCCGCCATGCTCGGAACCTTCCGGGATAACCAAGCCACCCGCTACGAGTTTTTGTCGCTGATCAATGCCCGTTAGGGGCAAAGTCATATCAAGCCTGGGTGACCTGCAGTTTCCTGGGCGCGGTTTGCGTCTCTTCCGGTTGAGCATCAAGCGCTTTTTTCAGCACTGGCAGGCGGGCACGATACTGGTTCAGTGATGCCGCCTTCACCGGTCCGTAGCCGCCGATCTCGCGGGCAGCACCTGCCAGGTGTATGGCGGCTTCCAGATTGTCATCGCGTAACCTGGCCACCACCTCGAGGATCAGGCGTCGGTACTCTTCAATCAGTTGCCGCTCCATCTTGCGTTCCGCAAAATAGCCAAAGGGATCAAATGCCGTGCCCCGTAAGAACTTCAATTTACTCAACCAACGAAACCCCTGCAGCATCCAGGGCCCAAAGGCGCGTTTCCTGGGGCGCCCGGTGGCCTTATCCCGGCCGGGCAGTATAGGCGGTGCCAGGTTAAATCGGATGCTGTAGTCACCTTTGAATTGTGACTTCAGGCGTTGCGCAAATGAAGGGTCGCTGTACAGGCGCGCCACCTCATACTCGTCCTTGTAACTCATCAGCTTGGCCAGGGTCAGCGCCACTTCACGGCTAAAAGCCTCAGCGGTGTCCAACTGCTTGTGTTTCACCTGTCTACGCACGTCAGTAACGAAATCCTGATACTGAAGGGCATAAGCCTGATTCTGGTATCGGGTGAGCAGGTTGACGCGGCTTTTCAGCACCGCGTCCACCGTGCTCAAATCCGGAAGCTCGAATTCTGCATCCGCCCCGGCCGAAAGCTCCGCGGCTAAAGCAGCCGGCACGTGGGCGGCCAGTCGACCCAGTGCCAGAGTGCGCAGGTTGCCTTCAACAAAGGTGCCATTGAGTCGAATGGCTTCCTGAATGGATTCCACCGTCAGTGGCAGCAAGCCTTTTTGAATGGCATAGCCCAACATCAGCATGTTGGTGCCGATGCTGTCGCCGGTGAGGTCAGTGGCCAGTTTGCTGGCATGAATATCGAAAGTGGTGCCACCGGCCAGTGCTTTCAGTATAGCGGCACGCAAGCGGGCTTCTCCCAGATCCAGGTGCTTGTTGCTTTGGAAATCCCCGGTGGGTGCGACATCGTTATTCAGGATGGCTTTGGTGTTACCAGATTGGACGGTTTTCAGAACCGGCGCACTGGCCCCGACAATCATGTCACAGGCCAGCAGCAGATCGGTCATGCCTTCACTCAAGCGCGATGTATAGATGCTCTGGGGGTTGGTGCCGATGCGTATATGACTGGTAACCGCCCCACCCTTTTGCGCCATGCCCGTCATGTCCAACACGGTACACCCTTTTCCATCCAGATGCGCGGCCATACCCAGCAAGGCACCGATGGTCAGCACGCCGGTTCCACCGATCCCCGCAACCAGAATATTGAAACCCCGTTGATCCAATGGTGAGATTGCGGGTGCCGGCAAAGTGGCGATCAATTCGTTAATCCGTTCTGCATTGCCCTTCAGGTGCGTGGCAATTGCCGCGCCGGTCACAGTCACAAACGACGGACAAAAACCTTTTACACAGCTGTAGTCTTTGTTGCAGGTGGACTGATCGATACGCCGTTTGCGGCCAAATTCGGTTTCCAGGGGCGTAATGCTGATGCAGTTGGATTGCACCGAGCAATCACCACACCCTTCGCACACTTCGGGGTGAATGAACAAGCGCTGCGGCGGATCATCCATCAAGCCGCGCTTGCGGCGCCGGCGCTTCTCTGTGGCACAGGTTTGTTCGTAGACAATACCGCTGACACCTTTGGTCTCACGCAATTCCCTCTGCAGTCGATCCAGCTCATCGCGGTGAAACAACGCTGAATGCTTTGGCATAGTGAGATGACGGTACTGGGTTGGATTATCCGATACCAGATACACCGGCCGCACGCCTTCGGAGAGCATTTGATTCACCATATCCAATGGTGTGATCTGTTGTTCAACCGGTTGTCCGCCGGTCATGGCCACAGCGTCGTTATAGAGCACCTTGTAGGTGATGTTCACTTTGGCAGCCACAGCCGCACGAATGGCCAGGATTCCAGAGTGAGAGTAGGTGCCATCGCCGATGTTCTGGAACATGTGGGGTGTGTCCACGAACTGGGAAACCGACACCCAGGGGGAGCCTTCGTGCCCCATCGGCATGAACTGCATGGTATCCCGCTCCATCACCACTGCGGCCAGACCGTGGCACCCGATTCCCCCCATAGCCTTGGAGCCAGCGGGTAACTTGGTGCTGGTATTGTGCGGGCAGCCGGAACAGAAATAGGCTGGGCGATTGACGCCACTGCCCAACGCCACTCCTTGCCGTTCCAGTTGGCTGAAATGATGCAAACGCTGGCTGGCTTCAGCGTCGCCAATACCGAGCTGGGTCAGAACCTGGATGATGGCATGCCGTATTTTGCCGACAGAGAGTTCCCCCACCGACGGCAGCAAGGGTGCGCCTTGCAGATCCTGTTTGCCGGCAAGTTCCGGTCGCAGATCCCCCTCCAGGTGATAAAGATGACGGGCAATCTGCTCTTCCATCACCGGCCTTTTTTCTTCGACTACCAGAAGCGCACGGCTGCCTTTTGCAAATTGGGTTAACCCCACCCTGTCCATGGGCCAGATCAGGCCGGGCTTGTACAGGCGGATGCCCAACCGGGCGCAACGGGTTTCGTCCAGGCCCAGATCATCCAGTGCCTGGCGCACATCCAGATAGGCTTTGCCTGCTGCGACGATACCCAACGTGCGCTGCACGCCATCCAGGACGATGCGATCAACCTGATTGGCGCGGGCAAATGCGGTGGCGGCGGGTAACCGGTAGTCCACCAGCCAGCGTTCTTCCTCCAGTGCCGGCAGGTTCGGTCGCAAGTTCAGGCCCTGGGGGGGGATCTCCACATCGGTGGGAATCTGGTAGGGGTGATAGGCATCGGGTAATTCGATACAGGCGGAAAGATCCAGGGTGTCCGTAATGGTCTTCAATCCGACGTAACACCCGCTGTAGCGGGAAATGGCCCAACCCAGAAGCCCAAACTCGATGATCTCCTGAATGTTGGCGGGATAGAGGATGGGCACCATGGCCGCCATCAGCGTGTTTTCGGATTGATGAGCGCTGTCTGACGACTTTCCCCCGTGATCGTCACCCGCCACTATCAAAAAGCCACCGGCGGCGGAAGCGCCCTCCAGATTACCCAGTTTCATGGATTCACAGGCCCGATCCACTCCGATGCCTTTGCCGTACCAAAGCCCGAAAATTCCGTCCAGATCCGACTGGCCAAACCATTTCAGTTCCTGGGTGCCGCGAATGGCGCTGATGGCCAGCTCTTCATTGAGGCCGGGCCTGAACACGATGTTGTGTTCGTCCAGCAACTTCTGTGCGCTCCACAACGCGGAGTCGTACACGCCCAGGGGGGAGCCCCGATAACCCGAGATATAGCCGGCGGTAGCCAACCCCATGGCGCGGTCGCGACGGGCCTGATCCAGCGGCAAGCGCACCAGCGCCTGGTTGGCATTCAAAAATACCTGCCCAGCGGGCTGGACGTATTTGTCATCGAGTGTAACGGCGGTCTGTGTCATGCAGTGAAATTACTTCGTATGTTGCTGGCTCTGATGTGGCTGATTATTGCTTTGCGGGGATAGACGGAAGCTGATCCAGTGGGAAGTCACAGTTCTCGTCGATGGTTTCCTGAATTTCGATCAGGTTGCCCTCGGGGTCTCGGCCGTAGATGGTGATTACATGGCCGACGTTGATGGGCTCCGGTTCCGGGAAGGTCATGCCCAAGCTCTGCAGACGCTCGAATTCCTGTTTGATATCCGTAACATCCACACAGAAGTGCGTGTAACCCTTGTCGTACGGATTGAGCCCACGGGTGTTGCCCGGTTGCGGCGCGCTGTATTCAAACAGCTCGAAATAACAGGAGCCGGCCCGTAGCATGGCGCCTCTGGCGGCGGAGCCCTTCACGGACACAATGCGATCGATGAACTCATCGTTCTCCCACCCGAACGGTTCTCCAACCACTTCGAACCCGAAAGCATCCCGGTAAAACCGGATCATTTTGTCCAGATCGTGCACATGGACGGCAACGTGGTGAATACCCCTTATCATTGTTATCTCCTGAACGTTTTGCAGTGGGATAACGCGAGTCTACTGATTTAGATCAAACGGGATAAGTAACCCTGCAATACGAGTCAATTGGCTGTGCGCTTGAGGTCATTTTGACCATTTTGCCCGACAGGCATAATGAAATCTAAAAAAGGAGGCCAACAGGCGCGCTATGAGCAAAGTACTGATACGAGGAGCAAACATCTTCGACGGAACCGGAGCAGACCCCTACCCCGGTGATGTTTTAATCGAGGGAAACCGCATCAAACGGGTTTTGATGGCGCCAGGCCAACTGCCGGCGGAAGGCTGCGAGGTGATCCAGGCCAATGGCCAGTTTTTGATGCCCGGCATGACCGAAGGCCACGCCCACCTGTCCTTTGATAACGTGACTGCAACCGCCGATCTGATCACTCCACCCCCGGAAGAACATACCCTCCTCACTGCCCGGGTGGCAGCGCGCCTGCTGGATCAAGGCTTTACCAGTGCCTGGGGGGCCTCTGAAGCCAAATTGCGCTTGGGTGTGGCGGTTCGTAACGCCATCAACGAGGGGCATATGAAAGGCCCTAGAATACGGGCTGGTTCATTGGAAATCTCCGTAACCGGTGCCATGGGCGATGAAAGCCGACTGCACGATCCGCGGCCCGGTGGCCCGTCCATGATAGTGGATGGACCTGAGGAAATGCGCAAAGCCGTGCGACTTGCCTGCCGGGAAGGCTGCGACAACATCAAACTGGATGTGTCCGGTGACCCTTTCTACCCGGGAACGCCCGCCAATACCACGCCCATGACGTTTGACGAAGTGAAAATGGCAGTGGATACCGCCCACGCCTTCGGTCGTCGGGTGAATGCCCATGTCCGCTCCATCGAGGGCGCCAAGGTCTGCCTTAAAGCCGGTGTGGACGTGCTCTACCATTGCGAATTCACTGATGAGGAAGCCCTGGATCTGTTTGAGGAAGCCCGTGATCGCGTGTTCGTGGCCCCGACCGTCAGCCTGTTTCATACCCTGCTGTATGAGGCTGAGCCGTATATGAGCAATGAAATCGCCCGCGCCATGCAAATCGACCGTTTATTGGAAGCATCCCAGGATACCCATAACGCCCTGCGCAAACGCGGCATACGCCACACCATCGGCGGTGACTACGGCTTCGCCTGGAGCCACAACGGCACCAATGCCCGGGATGTGGGCTTCTTTGTGCAGTACTTCGGCTACAGCACAAAAGAGGCGCTGGTGTGTGCCACCGCCAACGGCGGCGCCATGATGACCATGGGTACCGATGAAAAACTGGGTCTGGTTCAGGAAGGTTACCTGGCAGATCTGCTGTTGGTGAACGGTGACCCCATCGCTGATCCGTCAGTACTGGTGGATGCCAACAACTTAACAATGATTATGAAAGATGGCTCACTGCATAAGAATGCCCTGACTCAATGAGCCCCTGCCACGATTTTCGGAGATAGATTGCAATGAATATTCGAGTCAAGTTTGAAAAAGGTGAAGCCCGCTGTCCGGATGCTCCCAGTACCCAGGAAATCATCGCGCGTGACAAAGTGTCTGCGCCGGACTGGGTGTGTTCCGAAAGTTACGAATTCCTGGGTGACGAGGACATATCCATTGATCGCTATATCGATCCCGCATTCGCCAAAAAAGAACTGCAGACCCTGTGGAAAAAAACCTGGCAGTTTGCCTGTCGTGAAGAGCATATTCCTGAAGTCGGCGACTACTATGTCTATGACCTGGAGCACTACTCCTTCATCATCACCCGGGTAGCGGAAAACGATATCCGCGCCTATTACAACGCTTGCCTGCACCGGGGCACCAAACTTCGGGCATCCGGCACCGAAGGCTGCGCCAGTGAGTTTCGTTGTCCGTTCCACGGCTGGTCCTGGAATATCGACGGCACCAGCAAGAACGTGGTCTGCGATTGGGACTTCCCCCATGTTGATAAGAAAAGCATGTGCCTGCCCCAGGCCAAAGTGGAAACCCTGGGCGGCTTTGTGTTCGTCAACATGGATGAGAATGCCCCTACCCTGGCGGAATACATCGGCGCAGATGCCATGGCCCACATCAATAAATGGAAGCTGGAAGATCGCTATATCGTGGCCCATGTAACCAAGGTGATTCCGGCCAACTGGAAACTCACCATGGAAGCGTTTATGGAAGCTTATCACGTGCTGGAAACGCACCCTCAGGTGGCGCCCTCCAATGGCGATGCCAACTCCCAGTATGATACTTACGGCGAGCATGTAAACCGCTTCATCTCCACCCTCGGCGTGGTGAGTCCGCACCTCAAGGGCCGGATCAGCGAACAGGACGTTCTGGATCAATTTACCGTGGGGGACAGCTCGGTGCTGCAGGGAGCAGACCGCAAGTTGCAGGAAGGTGAAACCGCGCGCCAACGTATGGCGGATATGATGCGGGGCATGTTTGAGCAGGCTACCAATACGGATCTCAGCGCTGTGTCTGATTCGGAGCTGTTGGACTGCTTCTCTTACACTGTGTTCCCCAACACCTTCCTGTTCCCCGGAATCTCCCTGCCAATGGTGTATCGGTTCCGCCCGGTGAAAGGCGACCATCGCAAGTGTATTTACGAGGTGTTCTTCCTGCGCCCGGTGCCCAAAGATGGTGAGCGTCCGGAACCCGCCTGTGAGGTACGCCTGGAGGAACATCAATCTTTCACCGAAGCAGAGGGTATGGACCCAGGCTTTGGCGCGATTCTGGATCAGGATACCGAGAACCTGTTACTGGAACAGGAAGGCCTGGAAGCCAGTGCCAAACCGGGGTTGACCTTAGGCAACTACCAGGAAATCCGCATCCGCCATTTTGAGAAAACGGTGGAAAAATACGTGTACGGAAAATAAAAAAGAGTTGAGATGACCAATACAACAGAACCATCGGATCGCCTGGACGTTGCCGAAGAGCAAAGCGTTACCCTGGAATTCACCCGCTTCTGTGAACTGTCTGCAGTGCCTGAGGGGTCCAAGCGTGCCCGTAAAATCAACGGCACCATGGTGCTGGTGGTGCACACCAAGGGCAAACTGTATGCGGTGCAGAACCTGTGCTCCCATCAGGACAAGTTCCTGCACACCGGGCGTGTGCGCAACTGTCGTATTACATGCCCGCTGCATGGCGCGCAGTTTGACCTGGCTACCGGTAAAGCCACCTGCCTGCCCGCCACCAAACCCATACCCACTTATGAAGTACGGGTGGTGGACGACTGGGTCGAAGTGGCTGTCTGATTCAACATCGGGAGTCGTGGGTTATTCCACGACCTCCCGCTCTTCTTTTTCATCCGATCTTGGGTTGATTCTGCCCTTCTTTTCGCCCTGATGATGCCAGGTTTTATTGGCCACTATCATCAGTGCCGGCGCGATCAGATACGACGCCAGCAACGCCAGCACAATGCAGACCGCCGTAATGACACCAAATCCCGCCATGATGGTCATTTCCGCCTGAATGTACACGAGGAATCCCAGACTCAACACAATGGAGGTAATCAACATGGCGCGTCCGGTTGATAACAGGGTTTTCTCTACCGCAAAAATCGGATCACCAGTTTTCAGGTAAAGTTTTCTGAAGCCGTGCATAAAGTGAATGTTGTCGTCCACCGTCAGACCAATGGCAATGGAACCGATCAACATGGTGAGCATGTCCAGCGGTATACCAAGAATCTGCATGGCAGCCAACACGGTCAGGATCGGCAGTAACGACGGGATCATACTGAGCAGGCCCAGCTTCACGTTGCCGATCAACAGTACCATCATCAGGCTGATACTGATGGCCGCCAGGCCGTAACTTTCTGCGGTTGAAAACAGCATCTTGGCAAAGGTGACACCCATAATCGGGGCCAGGCCGGTGTAGGTGATGGAAACATTGTAGGGGGCCATTTCATCCTTGATCCGCACATCCAGCTTGTCCAGCAGCCCTTGCATGTACAGCCCATCAAACCAGGTGGAGGTGATGGTCAAGCGCGCAATGCGGTAATCCTTATCCACTACGTTATACAGATCGTCCGGTTCATCCATTTCCACCAGGAACAATTCCTGGCTGATCAGGTTGGGATCATCGGGTATGGAGTAATGTGCTTCTTCGTTATCGTGCAGTGCCCGGTTGGTTTCCTTCACGATATTGGTAACACTCATGGCCTTGGCAATCTGATAATGCTCCGTGTCCCAGTGCACCACATCCTGTTGAATTCGATCCACTGCTCTCAGGAAACCCGGGTTGAGAATACCGCGGTCCACACCGGTATCCAGTACCACTTCAATGCTGACGGTGGAGCCCATGCGCTGTTCGTATTCTTTGATGGCAATGGTGAAAGGATTGTCCGGCGGCAGCCAGGACAAAGGATAGTGGCTGAACCGAATCTGACTGGCGAAGAAAGCGCTGCTCACCAGCAGTAATACTCCGACGATGACAATCGGTTTGGCATTTCGCGCTGAAAATGTGCCACACCAGGACAGGAAACGATGCATCATTTTATGTTCTTCCTGATGCAACTTGCGCCGTTTGAGTGGCAGCAATGCGATCAGACACGGCAATATAGTAACCGATAACAGGAAGGCCACCAGGGAGCCGATGGCGCCGTAGATGCCCAGTGATGCCACCGGGGTTAACTCCGAAGTGGAAAACGACAACAGCCCGGCAGCGGTGGTGATACTGGTGAACAGCATGGCAAGCCCGGTGTGACCCATGGCGGAGGCCAAGGCGTGCAGCTTTTCGTCCCCTTCATCATAGTGTCGATAGAAGATAGTTAACATGTGGATACTGTCCCCCACGCACACTGCCAGCAGGAACGCGGGCAGGATGGAGGTGCTGATCTGGATAGGGGAATCCAGAATGGCCATCATGCTCATGGTGACGGTGATGCCGAACGCCATAATCAGCAGGGGCATTACTACGCCGGATAGCCGTTTGAAGATCACAAACAGAACAATCCCGATCACCAGGTTGGCCAGTCCGGCCAGCACCACAAAGTCCCGCGACGTCAGCTCCGCCAGTTCCAGGGAGATGGGCATACCCCCGGTCAACTGGATGTCATCGGACATTACCCCCTGGTATTGTTCAATGATGGCGCGGATTCTGTCATAGGAAACCTTCATGTCCGATTCTTCGAGATAACGGCGGTGCAGCTCCCCGCTGGCGTCTTTCTCATAATGAAATGAATTGAGTCGAACGATCAACGCAACCAGTTGTCCATCTTCGGAGATCAGGAAATTTCGATAGTTCTCGCTGGCCAGCGCATAGTTTCTCAGCTTTTCCACTTCTTCCGGATCCTCCGGGAGGATTTCAGGCAGCAACTCGTCCACATATAAAGTGTCGTCTGCGCCGTGGGTATGGCGGGCATTGGCCAGGGAGTCCACATTGGCTATATAAGGGACTTCATCCATGAGTTGCTGGTGCAGCGCATGCAGTTGGGTGGCGAATTCCTGGGTGTAAGGGTTCTCTGATTCCACCGTGATGGCGAAGGTTTCATCGCGCCCGAAGGTCTCTTTAAACTCCATGTAGGATTGGATGATGTCCGCCCCTTTGGGTAGGAAACTTTCCAGGCTGGTATCCTGTCTGAGGTTGCCAAGTTGGGAGGCCATGGCCGCGATGATCAACAAGCTGCCCACTAACCAGGCCAAGGGGTGGCGCCCCATGGCAAAGCCCAGTTGCTCGAAGCCTTTTTCGATCCGTAGTTTCCAGTTGGATTTCTTCATATTCATTCTTGTTTTGCCCATCTACTGGTTTCCGTCGACGACGGTTTGGGGTATCAGTATAGTGTGGTCGGGTCTTTCAGCGTATCGTTCATTCGAACAATTCCCGCAGCGCCGGCTGATGGACCTTATAAGAGGCGGTTCTGGGTAAGGCTTCTACAAACGTCCACTTTACCGGGATGTGGGTGGCCGCCACGCGTTCCCGCAAGTGCGACTCAAGTTCTTCCACCGACGGCGAAGGTTGCCCAGCCTTGGCTTGAATGGCCGCCGCGGGCACTTGCCCCAGTCGATGGTCCGCTACGCCCACCACCCCCGCTGCAGCCACCGCCGGATGTTGTAACAGGGCCTTCTCAATGGTTTCCGGCAGGATCTTAAAGCCGCCCCGCATGATGGCGCCGTCTGCCCTGCCACAGAGAAACAGAAATCCGTCCTCATCCAGATACGCCAGGTCGGCGGTGCGTATCCAATGCTCGCCCATACGCGGTGACACCACTTCCAGCAGTCCCACTGCTCCGGCGGACAATTCGGTAAAGTTGTTCGGATCAATCACCCTGAGCTTAACCCCGGGGAACGGCTTGCCGACGCTGCCGACCTTTTGGTCCCCCCAGGTTTGATACACCTCCGGGGTCATGCTGGCCACCGGACCGCCGAATTCGGTGGCACCATAGGCCAGCAGGATGGGGACCTTATAACGTTCTTCGAAGCGCTTCTGAACGGTCGGGTCCAGCGGCGCCGAGCCGGAGCCGATCATTTTCAGGGAACGAAAATCTTCCGGAGGCAGGTCAGCGTCCAGAATCATCTGTACTCCGGCTGGCGGCAAGCCACCGGCGGAGGGTCGATACCGAACCAGGTGATCATGCCATCCCTCCACACTGAACCGGTCCAGTAACATTCCACGCAGCCCCCGGAGTAAGGGCGCGATGGTGGAATGCAGACCGGTGATGTTGCCAGCGGGAAAGTACATGAGCACCGGCGGCAGGTTTTTGGGATCTGCCCCCACCGACGATGGCGTGGCCCGCCCACCGACAATGTGCCTGGCAACGGTATCGTAATCAAACTCAAACGGCTTGGGCGTGCCAGTGGTGCCACTGGTGTGTATTTCAATGATCGGCGTGTTGCTGACGGCAGGCTCGATAGTACTGCGCTCCAGCCCGGGAACGAAGATCGCGCTTTTCTCCCGTAACGCGATGGCGGCGACCCCCATGTCCTGCAGTGCTGCAATCAGGGTTGCGTCATAGGTTTCCGCCGCAGCCACCATCACTGAGGGTTTGATAGAAGCCAGTTCCGTTGCCATGGCCACCGAAGATTGGAACGGATACACCATGCGGAAGCTTAGGCCCTCGCCCATCAGGCCAAGATACGCAGCCACTGCAGACGGACGGTTCTTGGCCACCAGCGCAATTTTACTATTGGCGGGCGCACCACTTTCTTGGATCAGTGTCACGACATCACGTGCCACCTGGCCCAGTTCGCCCCAGGTATACCACCGCTTTTCGTATTCCAGGGCCTGCTCTTCCGGTGGGCCATTGAGCACCGCCAGACTGAGTTCTTGTAGTGCACTCATGACCATAACACTCTGTTTCAACGGTCCGCGGGAGCGGATCAGCTCAATCCCACCACCGGAATACCGGCACCATGCACCGCGCTACTGGCGTCGGAAGCCAGGAACCCCACCACGTTGGCCAGCTCCTCCGGCTTGACCCATTTGCTGAAATCCGCGTTGGGCATGCTGTCACGGTTTACCGGCGTATCGATGATGGATGGCATGATGTAATTGACGTTGATGTGCTTGGCCCGCAACTCGTCTGCCATGGTCTCAGACAAGCGTGCCACTGCGCATTTGGACGCCAGGTAAGCGCCTTGCAGTGCAGCCCCTTTCACGGATGAGGCCGATGCCACATTGATGATCTTACCCGCCCCTTGCTGCAGCATGGCCGGAACCGCGACTGCAGCGGTATTGATGATGGAGCGCGTATTGAGGTTCAGCAGAAAATCCCAGGTCTTGTCCGAGGTTTCGTGAACGGCCTCACCCATAGTAAAACCGCCTGCAATGTTGGCCAGTACATCAATGCGGCCAAAGCGACCCAGAATATGCTCAAACGCGGCCTGGGTGGATTCCCGGCTGGTCAGATCGCAACTGACCAGGATCTCATTCTCCTGATCACTTTGTGGGAATGCCTTGTTTAACAACTCGTCGCTGTAATCCACCAGCGCGAGTTTGGCACCCTGATTTCGGAAATAAGCAACGATGCCCTGCCCCAGACCACCGGCAGCACCGGTGATCACTACCACTTTATCGCTGAAGTTACCCATTATATTCACTCCCTATGGTTACGAATCGGACTTCTTGCCGGCCTGTTTCAGTTTTTCAAGATCGACCAACACCGGGAAACCACATTGAGCCACCGCATTGCCATGTCCCAGGGAGTGAATATCAAACACGGATTGAATGGCCGCATATTGACCCATGGTGTCCAGGGTCTGATTGACTGCGCGCTTGGCCATGGCCAAACCGAATGCGGGCATTTTGGCGATCTGCTGGGCCAGCTCCATCGCCTGTGAATCCAGTTCCGCCAGTGGGATGACTCGATTGACCATGCCCAACTCCCGCGCTTCTGCGGCCGTGATGGACGATGCGGTGAAGAGCATTTCCTTGGCTTTGCGGGGGCCGAACTCCCAGGTGTGACCATGGTACTCGACACCACCGATGCCCATCATCACTACCGGATCCCGGAACACAGCGTTGTCGGCCGCCAGAATCAAATCGCAGGGCCAACACAACATCATACCAGCGGCAATACAGGAACCTTGAACCACGGCGATGGAGGGTTTGGGAATGTCACGCCACTTGCGACTGAATCCCAGGAAGTGTTTGCGCTCGTGCATATACAGTTTCATCATGCCGGATTCCGCTTTGTCCTTATCGAACTGATCCTTGGCTCCGGAATTGGACAGGTCATGGCCTGATGAAAAGTGCTTGCCGTTGGCCCGCAGCACGATGACTTTTACGCTCTCATCTTCAGCAGCACGGTCCCAGGCTTTGTCCAGCTCCACCAACAATTCTTTATTCTGGGCGTTGGCCTGCTGGGGGCGATTAAGGCTGATCACAGCGACCGGGCCTTCTGTTTCGTATGTGATCGGGCTTGAAGCAGTACTTTCGTTTGTCATAGTGATTATCCCGTTAACGCATTGTGTGCTTGTTATTGATGTGTGATTTATCGTGGTTGCATCCGGATGGCACCGTCCAAACGCAGAGTGGTGCCATTGATATAACTGTTCCGGATGATCTCCAACGCCATACTGGCGTATTCATCTGCGTGGCCCAGGCGTGGAGGGAAAGGCACCATGGCACCCAGCGCATCCTTCATCTCCTGCGGTGCTCTGGCCATGGCCGGCGTATCAAAAATGCCAGGCTGGATGGTGTTCACCCGAATGGCTTCGCGGGACAAATCACGGGCAATGGTCAGTGTCATGCCCACGATCCCCGCCTTTGCTGCGGAATAGGCTGCTTGCCCCATCTGGCCTTCCGTGGCGGCCGCGGAAGCCGTATTGATGATGACGCCACGCTCACCGTCAAGGGGGTCTGCGCTCATCATGCCTGCTGCGGCCCGGGTGATGCAGCGAAACGTACCGACGGTGTTCAAGCGCAGCACCCATTCAAATTGATCGCTGGGGAACATTTTAATCTCGCCGGTTTTCTTGTCCCGGCGCGCAGTGGGAATGGCATTTCCGCCGCCGGCACAGCACACCAGAATCCGCTCCTGTCCATTGACTTCGCGGGCCTGGGCAAAGGCCTGGTCAACACTCTCATCCGACAATACATCACATTGACAGAACGTGGCACCGGTGGCAGCCGCGGCCTGTTCCCCCACTTCCGCATTCAGATCAAAGATGGCGACCTTAACGCCCTTGGCCCGCAACGCCTTGACGGTGGCCAGGCCCAGGCCTGATGCGCCACCGGTCACTACGGCTGCAATGTCGGAATCGATTTTCATGGTATATGGCCCTCTAATTGTTATCTTTACCTGGCATGGGTGATTTGCCCGAAAATTCAAGGCATTAAGTATCTTCTCTCATAGCGTAATGGCGCTAATCTGTTGATTATCATAGCGCCAACTGTTTATATACAACAGTGTTGTTGTTTAGTATTATACTCTGAAATTCTCTTATAAATCCAACGTCTTCAAAGAGAGGCGAACACCCGGAGAGGAGCTGGAGAGTACCTATGACGCAAGTAATGAAAGGCATCAAAGTCCTTGAAGTGGCGCAATTCACCTTTGTACCTGCTGCCGGTGCGATTTTGGCGGATTGGGGGGCGGACGTAATCAAGATTGAGCATCCGGTGCGGGGCGATACCCAGCGCGGATTCATCAATATGGGTGGCATGAAAATAGACCCGCAACGTAACACCATGATGGAACATGCCAACCGCGGTAAACGCAGCGTGGGGATTGATATCTCGAAACCGGAAGGCGTTGAACTGATCTATGAAATTGCCAAGACCGCGGACGTCTTCCTCACCAATTACCTTCCTTTTCAGCGCCAGAAACTGAAGATCGATCTGGAGCACATTCGTGCCGTAAACCCGAACATTATTTATGCCCGTGGCAGCGCCTATGGCGACAAAGGCCCGGAGCGGGATGTGGGTGGGTTTGATGGTACTGCCTTCTGGTCCCGCAGTGGTGTGGGCTTCTCCATGTCGCCTGCGGAACTGGGCCAACCACTGGCCCAGGGCATTGCCGCATTCGGGGATTCCATTGGCGGTATGAACATCGCGGGTGGGGTAGCCGCTGCCCTCTTCCACCGGGCCCAGACCGGCGAAGCCAGCGAGGTGGATGTATCTTTGTTGAGCACTGCCTGGTGGGCAGCCGGTTCCGCCATGGATCTTTTCATTGAAAAAGGTGAGGTCATGCGCAACCGTATGCCCACTTCCGGCGGCAACCCGGGTAACCCGTTTACCGGTAACTACACCACTGCCGATGGGGGCACCATCAACCTGTGCATGATCACGCCCGGTGCCTATATAGAAGATACTTTTGCCCATCTGGGTGTGCCCGAGGCTGCACAGGATGAGCGCTTCTCCACCGTGCAGGCCCTGATGAAGAACTGGAGTGATGCCAGTGACCTGATCGCCACCGCGTTTGCCTCCAAACCGTTTGAGTACTGGCGACAGCATCTGAAGACCATGAAAGGACAATGGGCACCGATCCAAAGCCTGTTGGACCTGAGCACCGACGAGCAGGCCCTGGCCAACGATATGCTGTTTGAGGTGGAAGCCGCCGATGGCGGTGATCCGCTGAAACTGGTCCGTGGTCCGGTGCAGTTCAATCACGAGTCAGTGAACACCACCCGGGCACCGCAAGCCTCAGAGCACACGGAAATGTACCTGATGGAACTGGGGCTGGAGTGGGATCGTATTGAGGCCCTGAAATCCACCGGTGCCATTGCATAATAAACTCTAACAAGAGCAACGATAAGCGCAGACATAAGAGAGCATTATGAAGCCTGGAACAAAATTAAAAAGTGCAGCGTGCACGACCGAAGTGATGGTCATTAAAGGAAGTGGTTTTACCGTGGATTGCGGGGGCAGCCCCATGTCGGACACCGCTCCTGAGACGCCAACCGAGCTGGATGGTCAGTTTTCCGCGGGAACCCAGGTGGGTAAGCGCTATGTGAACTCCGATGGCTCGGTGGAACTGTTGTGTGTGAAGGCCGGTAAAGGCTCTCTGTCCATTGCTGGGGTCGCACTTCAGATCAAGGACAGTAAACCTCTGCCTTCCTCTGACTAAGGGGTTGTTCCATGAATATTTCACTCATTCTGCAAATGGCGGCAGATGCGGAGCCGGATCGGGAAGCGCTGGTGTGCAACGGGCGGCGCTGGACTTACGGCGAATTATGGCAGGCAGCGCAGGGTGCGGCCCATAATATTTCCCGCAGTGGTTGCCAGTTTGTTGCTTTTCTCGATGAAAGCAGCGAAGCCACGCCGATGGCGCTGTTTGGTGCGGCCCTGGCAGGAGTGCCTTATGTACCGCTGAATTACCGTCTGGCCGATGAAGATCTGGCGGCGTTGCTGAAACGCATCGCCCCGGCTTATGCGATCGGTGATGTGTCGCGCATTCAACGTATTAACGCCGACGGTGGGCACACCTGCCTGACCCGCGCTGAGTTTGTGGCTGCTGCGGAATCCGTGAAGCAGGCGTTTGACGCGGTGGAATCGGAAGAAGCCGACGTGGCGGCGCAGATCTTCACCAGTGGGACCACCTCTGCCCCCAAAGCGGCCTTGCTCAAGCACGCCAATCTGCTGTCCTATATTCTGGGTACCGTAGAATTCGGTTCAGCCGCACCGGAAGAAGCCGGTCTGGTGTGTGTGCCTCCGTACCATATCGCGGGTATTGCCGCGATGCTGAGCTCCATTTATTCTCTGCGTAAGATCCTCCTGTTGCCGGCATTCGATCCGGACGCATGGCTGGCACTGGCCAGCGAAGAACGCGCCAGCAACGCCTTTGTCGTGCCCACCATGCTCACCCGTATCATTGCGCGCTTGGATGAAGGTGTGAAGGCGGACCTCTCCTCCCTGCAGGCCATCGCCTACGGCGGCGGCCCCATGCCGGTGGTGGTGATCGAGCGGGCCATGCAGTTGTTCCCCAACTGCGGCTTTACCAACGCCTATGGCCTGACCGAAACCAGCTCCACCATCGCGTTACTGGGTCCGGAAGATCATCGTGTTGCGTTCTCCTCCCAGGAGCCAGCGGTGCGGGCCAGGCTGGGATCGGTGGGACGACCTCTACCCACCATCGAGCTGGAGATTCGTGACGAGGAAGGTCACTGCTTGCCCGCGGGTGAGCGGGGTGAGATTTACGTTCGAGGCGAACAGGTTTCCGGTGAATACCGGGAGCGTTCCGCATTGGACGCCGATGGCTGGTTCCCCACCCGTGATGCCGGTTGGCTGGATGAGGAAGGCTTCTTGTTCCTGGCAGGTCGGGCAGATGATGTCATCGTACGGGGCGGCGAAAACATCTCACCTGGTGAAATTGAAGATGTGCTATTAACGCATCCTGCCATCGCCGACGCAGCTGCAGTTGCTGCGCCCTCAACAGAATGGGGAGAAGCTGTGGGCATCGCCATTTCAATCAAACCGGATTGTGCAGCGCCCAGTGAAAGTGAGTTGAAATCCTTGATTAAGGACCGCTTGCGTTCATCGCGGGTGCCGGAACGGATTGCAGTCCTGGATGAGCTTCCTTATAACGAAATGGGTAAGCTTCTGCGACGGGAAATCCGCAAGTTGTTCAGCGAATAGTGACGGCGGTGGTGGAGTCAGCTCCTTACACAATAAGCCGGAACCAACAAAAAAGCCGCTTCATATGGAAGCGGCTTTTTCATAGCGATGCAAATTAAACCCGTTCAATGATCATGGCCGGTGCCATGCCTCCGGCAGCACACATGGTAATCAAACCACGTCGCAGGTCTCGACGTTCCAGCTCATCCAGTACGGTGCCGATCAGAATGGCGCCGGTTGCGCCGATAGGATGCCCCAGTGCAATTGCACCACCGTTAACATTGATCTTGTCGCGATCAATATTCAGGTCGCGAATGAATTTCTCCACCACCACGGCGAAGGCTTCATTCACTTCCCACAAATCAATGTCCTGCGGCTTCAAGCCGGCTTTTGCCAACACTTTTTGCGCTGCAGGAACCGGCGCATTCAGCATTAAGGTGGGGTCTCCCCCCATATTGGCGACCGCCACCACCCTGGCCCTCGGTTTCCAGCCTTGCTGTTGGGCATAGCGTTTCGACGCCATCAACAGTGCCGCAGCGCCATCCACAACGCCCGAGGAATTGCCGGCGTGGTGGAAGTGCTTGATCTCCAGATCCGGATAGCGACGATTGATCAGTTGGCGGAAAGTGGTGCCTGTTGAATCGGCAGGGAAATCAGCAATTTTTTCGAAGCTGGGTTTCAGCTCGGCAAGATCAGCCAGCGTGGTTTGTGGGCGTGGATGCTCATCGCGGTCCAGCAATAATGTTCCGTTGTCGTCGAACACCGGGATGATGGCGCGATCGAAGCGACCTTCCTCAATGGCCATAGCGGCCCGACGCTGACTTTCCAGCGCCAATTGATCCAGCGTGGTTCGATCAATGCCTTCCATAGAGGCGATGGCGTCTGCGCAGACACCCTGGTTAGACTGGGGATGGCGTTGTTGCAGGCGCGCGTTGCCCGTTCCCAGCCCGGGCGAGCGAAATCCGGCTTCCATCTCCCGTTTGCCCAGATCCATGATATGCGACATCATCTCGGTGCCGCCAGCAATCAACAGATCTTCAAAGCCTGATACCAATTGCCCGGCGGCCAGGTTGGCGGCCGTAAGGCCACTACCACAGAACCGGTCCAGGGTAACGCCACTGGCCCGGGTATCAAAGCCGGCGTCCAATAACGCCATACGGCCCATGTCACCGCCCTGCTTGCCCTTTTGCGCACTGGTACCCCAGATCACATCGTCCACATCTGCGGTAACAATGTCATTGCGTTCCTGCAACGCTTTCAGTACCGCTGCAGCCAAATGTTGGGGATGCAGCTCCGCCAGAGCCCCCTTGCCTACTTTGCCGGTGCCGCGGGGTGTGCGGACGGCATCAATGATGAACGCTTCTGACATGGCGGGATCTCCTGCTCTTCCTGTTACCTGGTTTATTGTTTTGCTTTGACTTTCTCGTTCTGAACATTATACCCATTTTACACTGCACAACATAGTTGTTCAGTAGTTAGTGGGCAACCATTCAAACCCGGCATTGCTTTGCTTTAGTACGTTGTTTTTGGGACAATTCATTCACTTACGCAATTGAGTTCCGAACAGAATGAAGTCCCGATCCAATGACAATATCAATGCTGACCAGAGCAAATCTGGTAGCGCTAAAAAACGCCGCTACAACAGCGTAGTACGCCAGGCGCAATCCAATAAAACCCGGGAGCAGATCATCAAGGGAGGTGTTGAACTGGTGCAGGAGTTCACCGAATGGGACTGGAAAAATCTGACGTTCCGCGCTGTCGGGGAACGGGCAGGCGTGAGTGAGCGCACGGTATATCGATATTTCCCAACCGAACAGGCCCTGAAGGATGCCGTAATACAGAGGTTGGTGGAAGAATCCGGCGTCGACCTGGACTCCTTGAGTCTGAGTGAGTTCAACAGCACGGTGAAGGGCCTGTTCCAGTACATGCAATCCTTCGCCGCCAAGTCAAAACCCGTGGCGGACCCTTCATTCAGCAGTCTGGATAAAATCCGGCGGGAGGCGCTGCTCAGATCCGTTGCCGAATCCACACCCGAATGGACGCCTGCGCAACAGGAGATTGTCACCGCTACCCTGGATATTCTATGGCAGCCGGAAACCTATGAAAGGCTGATGAATGCATGGAATTTCGATTCAGATCAATCCATGGCAACGCTCAGTTGGCTGATCGAACTGGTGGAGCATGCGATTGCCCATGATCAAAGGCCTGAATCACCAGAACAACCTAAGTAAACGGGAGCCATTCGGCTCCCGTGTGTCAGGCTGGGCCATTAACCCGCTTGCACCTTCTTGGTACCTTCCTGCGCATGATGAGCGAACATCTTCATCAAATCACCTGAGGTGATGCGACGGGGCTCCTCACCCGCTGCCAGTGGGCTTTCACCACTGTAGGATTTCGGCGTGGTATCCACCCCATCCTTTTGCGCCTGGGCCCGCAATGCACCCACGGTCAAATTTTCCCGGTCATTGAATTTGAACAGGTCGAAGTTGAACCACTTCATCGCATTGAGGTGGGTGATTTTCTCGATCTGCTCTTCGCGCAAATGATTGATGGTTTTCCACAGATGCTCGGGGCACTCAGGCCACAGAGTATCCGAATGTGGATAGTCACACTCATAAGAGATCAGGTCTTCGTTCAATTCATTGAGGTTTTTCAAACCGTAGGCATCGTCGATGAAGCACAGCATGAAATGCTTTTTGAATACTTCACTGGGTTGCATGCCGTTGAAGTGATTATGAGTCCAGAACTTGTGACGTGAATGGGCGAAATCGGCCCGCTCCAGGAAGTATGGCACCCAGCCGATACTGGCTTCTGACAACGCGATTTTCAGGTTGTACTCATGCAGTGCGCTGAGATGCAGCCAGTCTGCGGCACCCACAGCGCTGGACAGCGGCATGGTGGTGATCCAGGCCTCAATGGGGGTTTCCGCAGAAGCATGGGGGACCGGATTACCAGCGCCGATGTGTAAACACATTGTCATGTCGTGATCAGCGATGGCCTTCCACATGGGGTTCCAGTATTCATTGTGAACGCTGGGCAGCTCTTGCTTTGTGGGGTTTTCGTTGAGGGAGACAGCGGTACAGCCTTTCGCTGCAATGCGCTTGATCTCTTCCACAGTGGCGTCCATGTCCCAGGTGGGCAACAACGCGCAGGGAATGAAACGTCCGGGATAGGCACCGCACCACTCATCGATGTGCCAATCGTTATAGGCACGCAGGTGCTTCAAGGACAGCGCTTTGTCCGGCGCTTTATGGAAGCGGCCACCGTCAAAACCCACGCAGGTGCCGAAGTTCAGTGACGCAGCGATGCCGTTGGCGTTCATGTCGTCAATACGGGCATCCACGTTATAGACACCGGCGCGCATCTCCTCCAGGGAATTGGGTTCCATGCCATACTCTTCCAGGGGGCGCCCCACGACCGCATTCAGGCCCACGGACGGCATATACATGCCCTGGTAGGTCCAATAGCTCTTGCCGTTCTCATCGGTGTTGAATTTGGGCGCCGTTTTGAGGTCTTCGGCGGACAAGTGCTTATCGAACATGTCGGGTGGTTCAGTAATGTGATCATCTACGCTAATGATCACCATATCGTTCATTTCCATGACTCACATCCTCAAGGTTAGTCGTTTGTTGGAGTTCTAAGGAACCTCTGAATAACTTGGTAATTGGCCTGCAAAATACCAACTGGCACCAATCTCAAGAAAACAAGCCAAGCATCTCTTCATTTTTGGCCATTTGATGGCCCAATTTGCACCAAACGG
>NZ_RCHN01000003.1 GCF_003671495.1 Ketobacter sp.
CTTGGATGGAGTTAGTATACACAGTATACTAACAACAACAACAGCTATTCATTTTTCGATATTTATAAATAAAGGCAGTCCGAGGGATATCCCAATGAGTGAAGATCAAGTTTGTATTATTATCGGCGCCAGTCACGCCGGAGCCCAATTGGCCACAAGTGTTCGCAAGGAAGGATGGGAAGGTCGCATTCTGGTAATCGGGGATGAACCGATTGCGCCCTATCACCGCCCACCGCTGTCCAAAGCCTTTTTGATGAAAGAAAAAACCGCCGACCAGCTGGAAATCTTTAAGCCCTCGGTTTACGAAAAAGCCGGAGTGGAATTCAAGCTGAACGCCCGCGTGAGCAAAATCGACCGCGCCGGCAAATCCATTACCCTGGACAGTGGTGAGACCCTGCCTTATACCAAATTGGCACTGTGCACCGGCGCCCGGGTACGCAAGCTGGATATCCCCGGCGGCGATCTGCCCGGCGTACACTATCTGCGCGACCTGGCGGACTCTGAAGCGATCCAGGGCAGTGTTAAGGAAGGCGGCAAAGCCGTTATCGTCGGTGGTGGCTATATCGGTTTGGAAACCGCCGCATCGCTACGCAAGCTGGGCATGGACGTCACCGTACTGGAAATGATGCACCGGGTGCTGGAGCGGGTAACCGCGCCGGAACTGTCTGAGTACTACACCAAGCTGCACCAAGGCCATGGCGTTAAGATCATTACCGACGCCCAGGCTCAGGCCATTCTGGGTGATGGCCGCGCCCAGCAGGTGCAGTGCAATAATGACCTGACCCTGGACGCTGACCTGGTGATCATCGGCATCGGTGTTATTCCCAATACCGAACTGGCGGCAGATGCCGGTCTGGAAATCGAAAACGGCATCGTGGTAGACGAGTTTGCCTGCACCCAGGACCCGGATATCGTTGCTGCCGGTGACTGTACCTTCCATCCCAATGATGTGCTGGGCTATCGCCTGCGCCTGGAATCCGTGCCCAACGCCATGGAGCAGGCCAAGACGGCCGCCGCCTCCATCTGTGGCAAGCAGAAGGCCTACCATGCTCTGCCCTGGTTCTGGTCTGACCAGTATGACATCAAGCTGCAGATCGCCGGCTTTAACCGCGGCTATGATCGCGTGGTACTGCGCGGCAATCCGGACAGCAACCAGTTCGTTGCCTGGTATCTGCAAGGGGACAAAATCCTGGCCGCAGATTGCATCAACAGCGCCAAGGAATTCATGCAGGCCAAAAAGATCATCGGCGAGCAGCTGTCGATCAGCGTGGAAGACCTGGCCAACAGCGAAAATGACCTGGTGGCATTGGTAAAGGCGGCACTTGAAGCCGCATAAGCAAGAGCGGTACCGACCCATGTAATGCCCGGCTTCTGAAGCCGGACTTCGCAATCCTGACAAGTTCCAAAGCCGAGCCATCAGGATTGCGAAGGATAAATTATGCATTATTATTGCAAATATAATGCATAATTTATTACAATCGTGCTGTAACGCATAACAATAACGATCATCAGCACATGAGGGAGTAGCCATGTCAGATTCGTCGGCTGCGGACATTCTCAATAAAATCAAACCCCTGATGCACAAACGGGTAGGCCCCTACAACAGTTGGAATCCGGTCTCCCGCACCCAGATCTGGCAATGGTGCAGCGCCATGGGGGATCACAACCCACTCTATCTGGACGACCAATACCGCGCTGAACACAGCGAATTCGCTGCGGATAAAGCGGTGGCCCCACCGGCCATGATGCAGATGTGGTCCATGCGGGATGTGAACGGCCACGACGGCCCCGGCTCCACCACCGATAATCTGTTTGAAATTCTCGACGCCCTGGAGCAGGAAGGCTATGCCGGCATCATGGCAGTGAGCTACGACCAGACCTTTCATCGCTACCTGGAAGAAGGCGACCGCGCCCACCATTACAGCACCATCATCAACGTCAGCGACCTGAAAACCACCGGTATCGGCAAAGGGTTTTTCGTCACCCAGTTAGCGGAGTTCATGGACCAGAATGACGAGCTGTTTGCGGAAGCCCGCATCACCTATTTCAAATACCAGGTGCCGAAAAAGCCCGCCGGCGCCAGCAAGCCCAGCGCCCCCGGCAAGATCAATCGCATCCATCCGGTGGAAAACCACGACCACGCCCATTTCTGGCAGGGGCTGCGGGACGGCAAACTGCTGATCCAGAAATGCGATGATTGCGGCGAGTTGCGTCATCCACCCCAACCCATGTGTGAACACTGCCAGTCGTTGCGTTGGAGCACCATCGAGTCCAAGGGCAAAGGCACGGTCTATACCTACACCGTCATGCATTATCCGGAAATTCCGCCCTTTGATTATCCCAACGCCATTGTGCTGGTGGATCTGGAGGAAGGGGTGCGCATTGTGTCGCAGTTAATCGGCACCAAACCCGATGACATCAAAGTGGGTATGTCGGTGGAAATGAAACTGACGGAAGTGCAGGAGGACATGACCCTGCCCCTGTTTCATGCTGCCGACCCATCTACTACAGAGAAACCGTAAGGAGGCGATGATGTCTGACGCAAATCTTAACTACAGGAATGTAATCGCCTCTGAACTGTCCGTGGGTGATGCTCTGCCGGAATTTGAATTACCCATTACGGCGAAATTGGTGGTATCCACCGCCATGGCATCCCAGGATTTTCAGGATGTGCATCACGACAAGGATGCCGCCATCGCCAAGGGTACCCCGGATATTTTTATGAACATCCTCACCACCAACGGCTTTGTGGGCCGTTACCTGACGGACTGGGCCGGCCCCGGCAGCCGCATTAAAAAAATCCAGTTCAACCTGGGGGCGCCGAATTTTCCCGGCGACACCATGATCATGAGTGGTGAAGTGACCGAATTGAGCCAGGAGGGTGAACACCATCTGGCCCATGTAAATTTCAAAGGCAAAAACGGCATGGGCAATCACGTGAGCGGTGTTGCGGTGGTGCAACTGGCCGGGGCGCAGCAGAACGGGGGGGCAAACGGATGAGCCATACCTTATCCCGCAAAGCCGCCATCGTCGGCATTGGCGCCACCGAATTTTCCAAGGATTCCGGCCGCAGTGAAATGCAGCTGGCCTGTGAAGCGGTGAAAGCGGCACTGGACGATGCCGGACTCAACGGCAGCGCCATTGATGGCATGGCCAGCTTCAGCATGGACAACAACTGGGAAAACGAAATCCTGCGCCAAGTAGGCGGCAAGGCACTGAAATTCTTTTCCCGCACGGAATTCGGGGGCGGTGCTGCCTGCGGTCCGTTTGTGCACGCCGCCACTGCGATCGCCAGCGGCCTGTGTGAGACCGTGGTGATTTATCGCGCCTTGAATGAACGCTCCGGTTTGCGCTTTGGCAGCGGACAGATGATGAATAACAGTCCCCTGGACCCCAACATCATCAACTTCAGCCATTATTTTCCCTACGGCTTTATGACGCCTGCAGCCTGGATCGCCTTCAGTGCCCGCCGTTACATGCACGAATACGGCGCCACCAGCGAAGACTTCGGCCGGGTGGCAGTGGCCATGCGCGATTTTGCCGCCACCAATCCCAATGCGTTTTTCTACGAGCGCCCCATCACGCTGGAAGAACATCAGGCATCGCGCATGATCGCTGATCCGCTGCGCTTGTACGACTGCTGCCAGGAAAGCGATGGTGCCGTGGCGTTTGTGGTGACGTCGATGGAACGGGCCAAAGACCTGGCCAACACCCCGGCGGTGATCGCCAGCGCACGCCAAAGCATTGTGAAAGAATCCCGAATGATGACGCCGTTCTATGGAGAAACGCTGTCGGGCATTCCCGAATTCGACGCCTGCGCCGGTGAGGTGTATGCCATGGCCGGACTGTCGCCCAACGACATTAATGTGGCCTGTCTGTACGATCACTTTTCTCCCTGGGTGTTGCCACAGCTGGAGGCCTTTGGCTTTTGTGATCGCGGCGAAGCCAAAGATTTCGTCAAAGACGGTCATATCAATCGCGGCGGCAAGTTACCGGTGAATCCCCACGGCGGCCAATTGGGCGAAGCCTATATCCACGGCATGAACGGCATCGCCGAAGCGGTGCGCCAGATTCGAGGCACCTCGGTGAACCAGGTGGAAAACGTGGATCACGTGCTGATTACTGCCGGTGCCGGTGTGCCCACCGGGGCTGCGATTCTGGAACGGGGTTGACGTCATGACGATTCCCGCCGGTTTCGACAGCTCTGGCTTTGCCCCCTATTCCGATCACTGCGGCCCCATCCGTTATAAGCGTGAGACGTTAGAAGACGGCAGCATTCGGGGTTGGGCCGGTGTCCTGCTGCAGGATCATCACATCGGCGGCAACAACCGGGGCCACGGCGGCCTGCTGATGACCATACTGGATGAAGCGCTGGGCATGAACGCCTGCATCAGTCGCCAGATGCAGCCGGCGGTGACCGTATCCATGAACACCCAGTTTTTTGCGCCCATGACCGCCGGCGAGTTTTTGATGGCCTATGGCAAGGTCACCCATGCCACCGCCACCATGGCGTTCATGGAGGGCGAAGCCTGGTGTGGTGATGCGCTGGTGGGCAAAGCCACCGGAGTGTGGAAATACCTGAAACGGACGCAGTAACGAGGCAACCATGTTTGATTTTTCCGGCAAAAGCGTGATCGTCACCGGCGGCAGTAAAGGCGTTGGTTTCGGCATCAGTGCAGCATTCCTTGCAGCCGGTGCAGATGTTTTTATCTGTGGGCGCAGCGCTCCGGAATCCCTGCCGCACGCTAACGGTAAAACCGCGGTGTTTCACAGCGTGGACGTGCGCCAACCGGAAGCCACTCAACAACTCATTGACGCGGTGCTCAACCAAAGCGGGCGCCTGGATGTCCTGATCAACAACGCCGGTGGCAGCCCGCCGGTGGCGGCAGCGGATTCCTCACCACGACTGACGGAATCCATCATCCGCCTCAACCTGATTGCCCCCATGATCCTGGCCCAGCAGGCCTATCACGCCATGCGCAACACCGGTGGCAGCATCATCAACATCGCCAGCATCTCGGGCGAACGCCCATCACCGGGCACGGCCGCCTACGGTGCCGCCAAAGCCGGCCTGATCAACGCCACCCGCTCCCTGGCCCAGGAATGGGGAGCAGACCAGGTGCGGGTCAACGCCATCATCGCCGGTATGATCAAAACCGAAGCCTCCCACGATCACTACGGCGGCCAGGCCGGTATCCACCTGATCGAGGAATCCCTGCCCATGAAGCGCATGGCGGTGCCGGATGACATTGCCCACGCCTGCCTGTTTCTGGCCGATGACCACGCCGCCTACATCAGCGGTGCTGCCCTGGAAGTGTATGGCGCCGGTGAGCCGCCGAGCTTTTTGAAGTTGGCCCAGGATGCCTTCAGTCTGCGTGAGTAGCTAAAACGGCTGGGTGAAACTCAACTCCAGCATGAAGGTCTCCAGCTCCACCTGAAGATCCGAGCCAGCGTAAGGGCTGTAGATCAGTTTGGAGGCATCCAGGGAGTTTCCCACGTCTGCGGTTCCACCGGGCATGTCCAGGCTGGATTTCATATAACCCACCGCCATTTCCAGAATCGCATCACTGGCCAGCTCCATGCCGAAACCGGCGCCGTAAAATGTGCCGGACCCTAACGGCAGCAACGGCGTCAACCCATCTGCCGGCAACGAGGTGGGGCGATCCTCGACCCCCAACCGCAACACGGTGGTGGGGGAATACTGGTACTCAATACCCACCGCCCAGTTCCAGGTGTCTTCCAACCCAAGGGGAAAGGCGATGCGCTGCTTGCCCGCCAGATCCGGCTGCACGATTTCCGCCAGACGCAAAAAATCCACCGGCTCGGAAAACTCCACTTCCAGCACCTGCCAGGCAGACCAGCCGGCAAACTTGTAATCCAGGTTCAGTTTGAAATTCTCGGTAAGTTGAATGCTGGCCCCGAACATATACTGCTCTGGCATGTCCATGGATATAAAGGCATCCCCCTCGGTATAACTTTCCCCCTGGGGAAACGACCAGCCCAACACCCGCAACAGAGAATCAATCTGCCCCGCCAGGGTGACGCCGTTAGCATCCGGCACCAGAAACGGCTGCAGGAAACCATTCCAGTTATCCCCATTGGTCCAGCGGAACCAGCCTTCCATGTCCATGGGGAAAGAAGCAATGTAATTGGCCCCCAGGGTGAGCCAGGCGGTGGGGCGCCACAACACCCCGAAGTTGAATCCGGGCACCAAGGCCTTTTCCACTTCGAACTCCAGGTACGCCAGTTGGTTGTACAACCCCAGGCGCTCCCCTGCACACAACTCCGAGGCCAGGTCCTGAAAACCAATGAACGCATCATTCTGTGCAATAGGGCACTGGCTCTGAAGATCCCCCAGGAATAATTGCCCGGCATGGGGCGCCCGTATGGGCAGATCCATTCCCACGCCAATGTAGTTGAACGTCAGCGCCGCACCGACATCCAGTTGATCGGTGATGCTGACGCCGATGCTGGGCGAAAAGTAGGTGAGATGCATCATCGACATGCGTTCACCGATAAAGCGGCCCGGGTCATCTTCCTCCCGATAAAAGCCCACCATCATGGGGGAATACACGTTGGTGGCCAGGGTATAGCCTTTACCGGGCGGCGCATAGGAAGCACCGCCCAAAGGCGCAATGATCGCCGGCAGATCGGTCATGCCCACAAACGGCAGCATCAACGACGCGCCGCTGGTCTCGCTGGTGCTCATATGGGCTTCATCATAAAAGTAGTCGTCCTCGAACAGGCCGGACGCCTCCATGGCCTGCAACTGGGACTTGCGGGGCTCAACATAGTCGCCGATTTCCATCACCACCGAAAAGTCCGCTGCCACCACTTTCAGCTGCAGGGTGCGCCCCTTGATGCGCGCGAGACCGGCGGGATTAAAATGGATGGAATCGATACCGGGTGGGTCCGCGGTAACCGCATGACCCAGGGAAACCGCCTTGGCATTACCAATGGTGAGGCTGTCTGCCACCACCGCCTGTGCATTGAGAGGCAGTACGGCAAGCACAGCAACCGCAATCAAAGACAATAACCGCCCGTCAGGCAGTCGTTGAGTTGCCTGTTTCATACGCTCTCCTTAGCGCGAAACAACAAACCCGCGATACTGCGTTACGGTTGCTTTGTTATCGTTGTGAGTAGGTGTGTTTAGTCTTGGCGTTTAGTATTGGTAATTCGCCGACAACCCCAGGAATACCGATTCCACCGTCTGCAAACCGGGGCAGCCGGATTTCACCAACTGGCCGGCACGGCAGGTGGGTGTGTCCACCGGATTGCCCTCACTGTCATAGGGCTGATCGATGGTGTATTCCACTGTGGCGTAGTTAAAGCCGATATCCAGAATCCAACGGCCCTGTTGTGTGCCATAGCCAATGTAAAATGAATCCTGTTTGTCCGCGGGGGGCGGGGTGAAGGCATTGGTGTAGGCTTCCGGCGTGGCGCTGTTGCCCACGCTGTAACCGAAGCGCAGGTACTGATTGCGCTTGAAGTTCCACTCCAAGCCAAAACTCCACACATCCGCATCTTCCCAATCCAGCGTCTGGCCCAACCGGTCCAGGCCCGTGGCCTCAAAAATGGGCTCCTTCAATTCCACAATAAAATCCTTGTTGGAATCGGAGTAATACGCGCGCCGCCAATCCATGGCGAACAACAGGTTCGGCGTCACCTGCAGGGCGATACCCAATTCAATGGCTTCTGCTGTGGACCAGGAAATCTGCGAATCAATGTCGGTGGCAATTTTTTCCGCCACGTTATAGATGTCGTCGTTGCTGGTGATGGACACCAACTGCGATACGCCGGGAATGGAATTCACCAGATCCGCGTACCCCCCCACCGGCAAACCACCCAGCATGTTCAGAGCCGGGTTGATCAGCATATTGGATTCCAACACCACATCGGTGGTGCCCTTCATTGTGGTGGTGGTTTTGGTGCGATAGGCTGCGGCCACGGTGAAGTATTCCGTCACATCGTAACTCATGCCCAGCAATACCCCCGGGGTGCCCACGCCGTACATTTTGGACTGCACCTGGGTGTAACCCAAACCGTAAGATCCCACCGGCGAGTCCGGCTCGGTGAAAGCACCGGCAAAATCCTCGGTGGTCTGCTGTTCAAACATGCCGAAGGGAAAGCGGAAGGAAACGCCAACCCGGAAACGATCGTTGACGCGATAGCTGACAGGAAAAGCCAGTTCAAACAAAGCCAGGTTGACCATCTCCTCCCGCCCCCGGGACAGGCACTGGTCATTGTCGATGGCGGTAGGGTCCAACATCACACCGCCGTTACCGTCGCTCAGGATCACATCACTGGGTGCACGGGTGCATTTTTTGCCGGTGCCATAACGCTTCACATCCTCATAGCCGCCACCAAAACCCAGAGCCAGATAAAAAGATGCCCCATAGGCCAGATCGTTGGAGTGCTTGTTGATATAGCCCCAGAACGGCAGCGGCACGGCGATCCAGTCAGACTCCTGATAATGATCCGGACCGGCGAAGGAGCCACCCAGTTTCACCCCCAACAAGGTGAAGGCGCTTTGATTCTGTGAGGTGGGGTTCTGCACCAGGTTCGCCGGATTATGCAACACCGCCGCCGGGCTTTTCAGGTGCGCCAGGCCGGCGCCACCCATCCCCATGTTGCGCGCATCGTACATGCCCGGTGCTTCGGGATTGCCTAAGCAAAATATGGGATTAAGCAAAGAAAAAACGAACCCCAGCGCCACTATTAGCCGTGTCATTTGCTCTCCTTGGCGGGGAACAACATGAGCACCAGAATGAAGAGATACAGCCTGTGAATGGGATGACTGTCAGTCGCGTTGGGATGCCTGTGCGGCACAGCTTGACTCTTTAGTCACCAGTAGAGAAATATTTCCCCTCTGCACACAACCCGTTTCGCCGTTCTTCCTGTGTGTTGTTTGATCCTGTTGTTGAACCCTGCTTTTTGTTTCTTATTTTTGTTGGGTGGCTAACCCTCAATCAGATGACTTATGAGCATCTGTAAACATAGTGTCCAAATACAATTTATTTTGCAATATGTTTTGCAAAATAAATTGTCAAATTGCTCTCATATAAACAGCGGCGGCGATTTGTCTCCCATTATTAGCACCATCGTTCTAGTAAAACCACTGGGATTGAGTCGAATTTGAGCGCAAGCCGACGAAAGGCAGCGGGGTATCAGAAGCAAAGAGAGGCTTATGAATCAATAAGAAAGGAGGACTTCGTAGACGCCCCCTATGACCAGGAATTCCTGCTCCCCTTTCAAGACACCGGGCAGCAGGTCGTGAAAATACAGCAATTTGGGCAGCGGAACCTGCGCGGCGAGCACGGTATCGCCGAACGCACAGGCCTGCTCCCGATCTGCGCTAAAGGAATTGAGGTTATTCAGCAGCACCGCCACCCGCTCGCTTTGCGGCGGCGACATGCACTCAAAATCCTGCAGGCGGTTAAGGCCGCGATAAAGGGTCCAGTGCAAGCGCCCACCGTGGCGCCGGCGCAACTCATACTGACAATAGCTGTAGAGCAGGTCCAGCTGTGCCTCCAGCGCATTGGTGTTGTACAACCCACGGACATAGTCCGCCTGGTAGGCATGGTATGCCGCGGAATCCATCTCCCGCAACGGCCCCCCATGGCGCCGGGTCAACAGACCAAAGCGGGATTCCACCCAGCGTTTCAGGACAGCGCCTTCGATGCTGTCGGCGTCGAACATCCAGCCCCGCAGCAGCCGCAGGTAATCCGCCCGGCCCCGCCGCACCCGCTGCAGATCGGGGTCGAACCCGGCGCGCTCTTTATGGTCCAGCAGAAAGCAGGCACTCATGTAATCCCGAAAATGCAACGCCCGCACTGCAGGGTCATCGATGCGATCCAAGGCGCCAAACAGGGCGCGGTGCAACACCTGAACCCCGTCGATCTCAATCGGCTCAGGGTGGCGTTGGTAGGTCAGTCCGCCCAGGATCACGGCCGGCAGATTACAGTGATTCAAGGCGCTGCGCGCGTACGCGGGTAATGTAGCCGGTTTGGAAGACATCACTTAAATCCGATTGAACCGGTTTACGGGAAGCCCTGATAATACCTCGAACTGGTCCGTTGATAAGGTGTATTTATCCCATGTTTGACCGAGGACAACGCTACCGTGGCTGCCTGTTGGGATTGGCAGCCGGGGACGCCGTGGGCACCACTCTGGAATTCCGCGAGCCCGGCAGTTTTGAACCCCTGACCGACATGGTGGGTGGCGGCCCCTTCAACCTGCAAGCGGGGCAATGGACCGACGACACCTCCATGGCCCTCTGCCTGGCCCACTCACTGCTGCACTGCCAGGGCTTTGATCCGGCAGATCAGATGCAACGCTATTGCGCCTGGCGCAAGGAAGGCTACATGAGCAGCAATGGGCGCTGCTTTGACATCGGGGTCACCGTTTCCGAAGCCCTCAGTCAGTTTCTTTCAACCGGCGACCCGTTCTCCGGCTCCAGCAACCCCTTCAGTGCCGGCAACGGCTCCCTGATGCGACTGGCCCCCGTGGTCATGTACTTCAGCCCGAACCTGCAACAGGTGATCCACTATTGCGGGGAAAGCTCCCGCACCACGCACGCCGCACTGGAGTGCATTGACGCCTGCCGCTATTTCGGCAGCCTGCTGCATCTGGCATTGACGGGCACCGAGAAAAGCCGCCTGTTGAACAGTACAGAGTACACACCGGAAACCCGCAAAGTGAGTGCTGTCAGCCGGGGGGAATATCAAACCAAAACCCCGGCACAGATTAAAGGCAGCGGCTATGTGGTCGATTGTCTGGAAGCGGCCCTTTGGTGTTTTTACCGCACCGATAATTTTCGTGATGCCATCCTGATGGCGGCCAACCTGGGGGATGATGCCGACACCACGGCCGCCGTGTGCGGCCAGATTGCCGGCGCTTTTTACGGGGTGGAGGGCATCCCCGCACCCTGGCGCAACCAGCTCACCATGGCCGCGGAGATCGCGCAGCTGAGTGATCGACTGGCGGCGGCCAGTTCGCGCAACTGATCCGGCTACAGCACCAGCTCCGCCACCTTCTGACGCAAACCCGGTGACGCCGTCTGCGGCTTGGTCCGGGGTGCCAATTGAAAATCCGCCAGCACGGCATCCACCGCCCGGGCCGCGCTCTGGCAGGCCCCTTCCATGGTGATGGTCCAATCCGTTTGGGTCCAGTCACCGGCCACCGCCAGCCCCCGCACCGAGGTTTTCTGCGGCGGGCGCACACCGGCACTGCCTGGACGCTGGGCCATGGTGGAATTGGGCATGCGCACAATATGACTGTGAATCACCTGCGCATCCCGGGCCTGGGGATAATACTGCCGCAGCATCGCCATCTGGGTGTCCACGATTTCCTTGTTGGAGCATTTGATCAGCTCATAGGACGCAGACACCGTGGTGGAATAAAACCAGTTCTTGTCCGGGGAGCGACCGTGCATGGTCTGCCGGTCCCACACCTGCTCCAGCACACCTTCCCCTCCCAACAGGATCTCACCCCAGTCCTGCATGCCGATGCTGCGGTCCAGATACAGGTTCACACTGACGATGGGCACCGGCGTCAGCTCGGCCACTGCCCTGTCGTAAATCTCATGTTCCGGCACCTGGTCCAGCAAGCCTTTCACCTGCCACACCGGCACCGCACAAATCACGCAATCCGCCTCCAGGGTTTGCCCGCTGCGCAGGGTCACGCCCTTCACCTTGCCGGCCTCCACATTGACCTGGGCCACGGGGGACCGATAACGCACCTTGACGCCACGCGCTTCGAATATTTTTTTGGTCGGCGTCACAAACAGGGTATCCAGATCCACCGTGGGGTAACCGATGGACACCGGCTCCCCCGTTTTCAGCGCCTGGCGGATGCCGGTCACCAGCAGATCCGCCGGTACCTTGGCTGAGGAAATCTCGGTCTTGTCGCCGGTCAGGCCGATGACAATGCCATCCCACATGGCCTTGCGGGCCGAGGCCGGCATGCCGATCCGCTGGAACCACTCATCGGCGGTAATGCGGTCCAGGTCTTCCGGCTGACGCAACGCATCGCGGAACAACTTCGCCTGGGCAATGGCAGTGCGCACTTTATCCAGGCCGCTCACCCCGGGCAGATCCCCCAGTGCCGCGCGCAGTCCGTCCAGCCCCCAGAAGGCATTGCGCCGTACGGCACCGCCTGGCAGCCGCATGGACATGTGCCCCGGGAAGGCCACATGTTGACGGGTGCCCACGCTTTCCAGGTAACGGAACAGGTTTTCGTAACCACTGGCAAACACGTGCTGGCCATTGTCCGGCACATCGTCCACCTCCGGCTGGGGAATGGCGATGGTGCGCCCGCCCAGGGAGCCCCGTCGTTCCAACAGGGTCACGTCATGCCCGGCTTCCGCCAGCCAGACCGCGGAAGACAGGCCCGACAGGCCACCACCGATGACTATACATTTCATAATGATTCGTTCCCTCTTTAGCGACGTCGCGTGTGCAATCCGGTAAACATACTATGTCCCCTGTCAGCGGATCATTAACCCGCCAGAACAGAATGTGCATCGCATCGGATTTCTTACGCTGCCTGTCACATTCTGCAAGCCCACCGCGTCTTTTGAGGTGTACAGGATTCACCTATACTTCCGGCACACCCATCCCGTTGCCACAGGAACTGCCCATGTCCGATCTGTATGAAAGCCCGAAATCCATCGTCGGAGACGTGCGCAAGGGCAACCTGTTTCTGGCCATCATCATCGGGGTAGTAGTGGACTTCGGCTTGACGCTCGTTGCCGGCGGTGTGCTGGGTTCCATCATCGGTTTTGCCTTGCTGGAACAGGGCATTCCAGCCTCCCAGCTGGAAGCGGAAATCGACCGTACCCTGCCCGCCGTGATGGACAGCGCCATGGGTTACGGATTCACTGCGATCGGCCTGTTCGCTTCTTTTCTTGGCGCTTTTTTGGCAGCGAAATACAGTAATCATAAGGAATATACCGTGGCGACGGTGCTGGCGGTGATTGCCCTGCTGGTGTCCTGGTTGGTTGAAGACGCCAGCTCATCCGCATTGAAACATTACACCCTGGTGGTGCTGGGCGTTGCGGTGATCTATCTGGGCGCGCGCACTCACGTCAGGGGCAAGCTCTAACGTACTGCGTGAGGCTGCGCGATGGCTGGTGATCTGGCGGGCGCAGGATGCGCCCTTCAGTCGTTGTTGTGCAGTGTGGTATTGATGCCACCCCAGCGTCCGGAGTCTGTTGGCAACACCTCGACGCAACCACTTTGGCTGTTGCGCCGGAACAGCAATCCGGGCTGGCCCGATAATACCCGGGCCGCAACCACTGTACCGTCGGGCAGGCGCACCTTGGTACCAGCGGTGACATAAAGCCCCGCCTCCACAATGGAATCGTCCCCCAGGGAAATCCCGATGCCTGCGTTTGCCCCCAACAGGCTGCGCTCGCCAATGGCATTCACCTGCTTGCCGCCGCCGGACAAGGTGCCCATGATGGAGGAGCCCGCCCCCACATCGGATTTGGCTCCCACCACCACACCCGGCGTGACCCGGCCCTCGATCATGCACTCCCCCAGGCTACCGGCATTGAAATTCACAAAGCCCTCATGCATGACGGTGGTGCCCGGCGCCAGGTGCGCACCCAACCGGACCCGGTCGGCATCGGCAATCCTGACGCCCGGTGGAATCACGTAATCCACCATGCGCGGAAACTTGTCAATCGAAAACACCGTCAGGTGATGGTCCTCTGCCACCAGCGCCATCCGCAGTGCATCCACCCGATTGGGCAACACCGGACCGGCAGAGGTCCAGGCCACGTTCTGCAACAAGGCAAAAATACCGTCGAGGTTCATGGAGTTCGGCGTCATTGCGCACTCCGACAGCAAATGCAGGCGCAGATAGACCTCAGCGGTGGACACCGGCGGACTGGCAATATCCCCGATACACACCTCCACCCATTCGGCCTCAATCAGGCCCAGCTTCCTCGCCAGACAATTGCGCTCAATTTTTTGGTTATCCCGGGGAAACCACACATCCAAAACCGTTCCCGATTCCCGGTCACGATAACTGTGTCCTATCCGTGTTAATGCCACATTGATTCCTCTTATCGATTGATCGCCCGAAAGCGTGCCGGCGTCATGCCAGCGTGGCGTTTGAACAAACGCCGAAAGTGATTCACATCCCGGTAGCCCACCTGCTCCGCCACCTGCTCGATCTGCACCGACGATCCATCCAACAAATGTTTGGCCGCCTCCACCCGCAGTTTCTGCAAATAGTTCAACGGGGTTTCGCCGGACGCATCGGTAAAGCGCCGTTTGAAATTGCGCGGGCTCATTCCATATTGGCGGGCCAGTTCATCCAGATTAATGTCCGCATTGAAATTCTGTTCCAGCCACTGCTGAATGGACTGCACACGCTCATCGTGATGCATGCGGTGGTGCATGATGCCCGCGTACATGGATTGGGAAGTGCGCCCCGTATCCAACATCAATGCGTTAGCACATTGGCGGGCGATTTCTTTACCACAGAGTTTCTCCACCAGATACAACGCCAGGTCATTGCCCGCGTAACCTCCGCCTGCGGTAATGATATTGCCTTCCTCAATATACAACTGATCCGGTTCCAACTGCACCTTGGGAAAGCAACCCCGCACTGTATCGAACATGCCCCAATGCGTGGTGGCCCGCTTGCCGTCCAGCAGTCCGGCGGCGGCCAGCAACACCATGCCGGTACAGATCGAACCGATCAGCGCTCCGCGGGCTGCCTGCTGTTGCAGCCAGGGTATCACCGGTGCTGACGCCTGCAGACAGGCGTCGATGGCCTCACCACAGGAGGTGATCAGTATCACGTCCGCATCGTCCGCATCCAGCACGGCCAGATCCACTTCAATTTTCAGGCCGGTACGGGTCAACACTGGCCTCCCATCCAGAGACGCCACCTGCACCGTGAAACGACGATCAAACTCCGCACAGGTGAGGTAGTTCCACAGGGTGCCAGTGTAGGCAAACACTTCCAGGGGGCCCACCAAGGTGGAGGCGAAGCCGAATTGCTGGGCATAAATCAGAACTTTTTTCATGGCCGCACCTCCTCATCGGGTCTGAACGGCTTATCTGGCACAAATAGTATTAAAACCTGTCATATATGCCAATCACTCTCCACGCCAAGGGCGCTCTATATTGGCCACTCACGCATTCAAACGAGACGACCATGGACACAATAACGATGGACACACTGATGCACAGCCTGACACTGCACCAGGGCGCACTTTCCACCCGGGCACGCTGGCGCTACAACCTGCAGGCCGTTGCGGCCAGATTGAAGATCATGATTCCGGCCCTGGTGGCACATAAACCGCGGCGCCGCGCCCTCAGCAAACTGGACCTGGAGGCAATCCCCTACCCGGACAGCGCGCTGGCAAGATCCGCCGTGGAAGCGATGGAAACCGCCTCCAGCGCGGCCTTGTTCCACCATTGCTATCGCACCTACATCTGGGGCAGCCTGCTGCAACAACTGGATGAACAACAATGTGATGCCGAAATCCTGTTCGTCAGCGCCATGCTCCACGACCTGGGCCTGACCGAGCAACATCACGGCTGCTGCCACAGTGGACAGTGTTTCACCTGGGACGGCGTGTACGCGGCCAAACCGGTACTGGCGAAGACAGAACCGGCCCGCGCCGAGCGCATCAGTCAAGCGATTCTGCACCATCTGAACATTAACGTGCCGGGGGAGGTCCACGGCTGGGAAGCTCATTATCTGCAAGCGGGCGCCTCACTGGATGTGACCGGTCAGCGCAATACAGAATTACCGGCGGCGCTGCGGACGCAGGTGCTGCAGGAACACCCTCGCTTGCAACTGAAGCAGGAATTACAACAGTGGGTGGATCGGGAGGCGGCCTTGCACCCGGATTCGCGCTTTGCAGCCATGAAGCGCCTGGGGTTCAAGGGCGTGATTCGAAAAGCGCCGTTCGCTGGATAGCAGCGCGGACTCTGAATAGGATCTCGCAAAACAAAAACCCGGCATCCTCGCCACCAACGATTGTGATGATGGGCTCAGGATGACGGGTTCGTTACCGCACGATAGAGGCGGAATTACAGCACAGCGAGGGCCGCTTCATAGTTGGGTTCATCGGCGATCTCGCCCACCTGCTCCGTGTGCAGCACTTTGCCGTTTTCATCGATCACCACCACCGCACGGGACAGCAGCCCGAGCAACGGCCCACTACTGAACTGAACACCGTAATCCGTACCGAAACTGGAACGGAAGGTGGAGCCGATCTTCACATTGGCAATGCCTTCTGCACCGCAGAAGCGGGTCATGGCAAACGGCAGGTCCGCCGCCACGCACACCACCACGGTGTTATCCAACGCCGCGGCTTTTTGGTTGAAAGTGCGCACGGAGGTGGCACAGGTGGGCGTATCAATGGAAGGAAAAATATTCAGGATCACCCGTTTGCCCGCCAGGGCAGCAGACGTCAGCTCCGACAGATCGCCCTGCACAAAAGTATAAGCCGGTGCCTGAGTGCCAACCGCAGGCAATTCACCTACAGTCTCAATGGGATTACCTTGTAGCGTAACCGTTGCCATAAAAAATTCCTTGTTATGAGTGGATTGGTCTTATGCAGATCAGACTGTAGTGAAAGTGGGTTCAAAAAGGAATGGTTTTCTTGATCCGGCCTGACGCGCAACACACCGGACAGGCCAAAAAAAACGGCTGAGGTTTGCACCTTCAGCCGTTGTTCTGGATCGCCGGACGCCGGACCCGTGATTGTAGTTACTGCTTACTTGGTAGCGCGCTTACGCTCGTGTTCCTTGAGGAACTTTTTGCGGATTCGGATGGATTCAGGGGTTACTTCCACCAACTCATCTTTATCGATGAAATCCAGCGCCTGCTCCAGGGACAATTTGATCGGCGGGGTCAGCAGCACGTTCTCATCGGAGCCGGAAGCGCGGAAGTTAGTGAGCTGCTTGCCCTTGGTGGGGTTCACCACCAGATCGTTGCCGCGGGAGTGAATGCCGATGATCTGGCCTTCATACACGTCCACGTTGGGGTCCACGAACAGACGACCACGTTCCTGGATATTGAACAGGGCATAGGCCAGTACCTTGCCGCTGATCATGGAGATCAGAACACCATTCTGGCGCTTGGTGACGTCCCCTTCCTTGATGGGGCCATAGTGGCTGAAGGTGGAGTTCATGATGCCGGTACCGGAGGTCAGGGTCAGGAATTCGGAACGGAAACCGATCAAACCGCGGGAAGGCGCGATGAAGTCCATGCGGATGCGGCCTTTGCCGTCGGGCACCATGTCGGTCATTTCCGCTTTGCGCAGACCCAGTTGTTCCATGATCGAACCCTGGTTGTCTTCTTCGATGTCGATGGTGAGCTGCTCGAAAGGCTCCTGCATTTCGCCATCCACTTCTTTGACGATCACTTCCGGAGAACCCACCGCCAGTTCGTAGCCTTCACGGCGCATGTTCTCAATCAGTACCGACAGGTGCAGTTCACCGCGGCCGGATACACGAAAACGGTCCGGGCTGTCGGTGTCTTCCACCCGCAGCGCCACATTGTGGATCAATTCTTTCTGCAGGCGGTCACGAATATTACGGGAGGTGATGTACTTGCCTTCCTTACCGGCGAACGGTGAGGTGTTGACCTGGAAGATCATGCTCACGGTGGGCTCATCCACCGTCAAAGGCGGCAGGGCTTCCGGCGCTTCCGGGGCGCACACGGTGTCGGAAATGAACAGCTCGTCGATACCGGTAATGCACACGATGTCGCCCGCCTCGGCTTCCTGCACTTCCACCCGTTCCAGGCCCAGGTGGCTCATGATTTTCAGGATCTTGCCGCTGCGCACTTTGCCTTCACGGTCCACCACTTTCACCGGGGCACCCGCCTTGATCTTGCCACGCTTGATGCGACCGATACCGATAACACCCAGGAAGCTGGAATAATCCAGGGAGCTGATCTGCATCTGGAACGGGCCGTCCAGGTCCACTTCCGGGGGCGAAACTTTCTCGACGATGGCCTCAAACAACGGCGTCATGTCGTCGGCCATGGCGTCCGGGTCCAAGCCCGCAATGCCGTTCAGGGCCGAGGTGTAAATCACCGGGAAATCCAGTTGCTGATCGGTGGCACCCAGGCGGTCAAACAGATCGAACACCTGGTCCATAACCCAGTCCGGGCGGGCGCCGGGGCGGTCGATCTTGTTGATGACCACGATGGGGTTCAGACCCTGGGCAAAGGCTTTCTGGGTCACAAACCGGGTCTGGGGCATGGGGCCGTCCTGGGCATCCACCAGCAGCAGCACGCAGTCCACCATGGACATGACCCGCTCCACTTCACCGCCGAAATCGGCGTGCCCGGGAGTATCCACAATATTGATATGGTAATCATTCCAGCGAATGGCGGTGTTTTTGGCCAGGATGGTGATCCCGCGCTCTTTTTCCAGGTCATTGGAATCCATCACCCGCTCCCCTTCGTCTTTGCGACCCAGGGTGCCGGATTGTTGTAACAGCTTGTCAACCAAGGTGGTTTTACCGTGGTCAACGTGCGCGATGATGGCGATATTACGGATTTTTTCGATCACAAACTTACAGCCTCAGCCCTAAACACTTCTTCGAGGGCGCGGAGTATACAGGAAACCACTGACAACTTGGCAGCAGGATTTACAAATTCGCCACAAGTTGGGCTATTTTTTCTGTACAATCCGATCAATGCCGGCAACCCAGTGGTCACTCTATGCTTCAGTTCCAGCAACCACCCCGGGAGTACAGCAATGTATACCTGGAAGACACCGACCGGCCTTTGCCGGAAGTGCTCAACCCCAACACCCGCTACATGTTCATTGGCACCGTGGCCACCGGCGGCAAGTCCATCATCCGCAGCTGCAAGGATCTGCACCTGTCCCGGGTGGTGGTGTACAAATCCCTGCGCCCCGAGTTCATCAACGACCCCATTGAGCAACGCCGCCTGCTGCGGGAGGCCCGGGTGTCCGCCCTGCTACAACACCCCAATACGGTGCCCACTTACGAAATCGGCCGGGACCGGGACGGCAACTGCTACTTCACCATGAAGCTGGTGCACGGCTACACCCTGCGGGAAATCATGAACTACCGGGACCGCTACGACCTGACCCAGCTGGTGGAGGTCATCGAGCAAATTGCCCACGCCCTGGATTACGCCCATGCCCACGGCGTGGCTCACCGGGACATCAAGCCGGAAAACATTCTGGTGGGCCCCTACGGGGAGGTGTTGCTGCTGGATTGGGGCATGGCCAAGGTCTGGCGCAAGGATGGCACCTCCGACGAGGAGCTGGATGAATCCAGCCTGAAGCCCCTCAATTCCCGCATCAATAAAGAGAACAAGTCCATGACCGGCATGGGCAACCTGCAGGGCACCCTTTGCTACATGTCACCGGAGCAGATCCGGCGCGACCCGGACATCAGCTACAGCACCGACATCTACAGCCTGGGCTCAGTGCTTTATGAACTGCTCGCCGGACGCACGCCGTTCACCGGCACCCACAGCTATGAAGTCCTGGAGGCGGTGGAACACCACCAGCCCGCCAAGCCCTCCAGCGTCAGCAAGTATCCAGTGCCGCGTCTGCTGGAACGCCTGGCCCTGCAATGCCTGCAGAAAGACCCCGCCCAGCGGCCGGAGGCCATGGTTGATGTGATTCGGGTACTGCAGGAAAACTGGGCCACAGATCTGCTGGCTCATCGGCGCTGACAACCCCACGCGACATTCTCCGATGCAGACATTCAGGCACAAAAAAACCGGAGGCGGCGTCCCGCCCCCGGCTAAACGGACTGATTAAAATCCGTCAGAGGATGTGCTATCGGATCAGGCCAGTGCTTTTTTGGTCACTTTCACGATCACGGCGGCCACCTTGTAGGGATCCGCGTTGGAAGCCGGACGGCGGTCTTCCAGACGGCCTTTCCAGCCATCTTCAACAGTCCCGATGGGGATACGGATAGACGCACCACGGTCGGATACGCCGTAGCTGTACTGGTCGATGGACTGAGTTTCGTGCTTACCGGTCAGACGCTGTTCGTTGTGGGCACCGTATACCGCGATGCACTCCGGAACGTGACGGCCGAACTGTTCGCAAATTTTGGTGAATACGGATTCATCACCGGAATCGCGCATGGCGCCATTGGAAAAGTTGGCGTGCATGCCGGAACCGTTCCAGTCGGTATCACCCAGGGGCTTGGGATGCCAGGAGACGGACAGGTCATATTTCTCGGCGGTGCGCTCCAGCAGATAGCGGGCCAGCCAGATTTCGTCACCGGCGCGGGTTGCGCTCTTGGCAAAGATCTGGAATTCCCACTGGCCGGCAGCTACTTCGGCGTTGATACCTTCCACGTTCAGGCCAGCTTCCAGACACAGGTCCAGGTGCTCTTCGATCAGGTCACGGCAATAGGCATTGCGCGCGCCCACGGAGCAGTAGTAAGGGCCCTGTGGCGGTGGGTAACCACCCGGAGGGAAGCCCGGGGGCAGGTTGGTGGTGGGATCCCACAGGAAGTATTCCTGCTCGAAACCAAACCAGAAATCGTCGTCATCGTCTTCGATGGTGGCACGACCGTTGGACACATGAGGAGTACCGTCCGCGTTCAGAACTTCGGTCATAACCAGATAGGAGTTCATGCGGCCTGGATCAGGAATAATCATCACCGGCTTCAACAGACAATCCGATGCATTACCTTCCGCCTGCTCAGTAGAGCTACCGTCGAAAGACCACATGGGGCAGTCTTCGAGCTTGCCGCTGAAATCTTTGCGGACCATGGTTTTGCTGCGCAGGCTTTGAGTCGGCTTGTAACCGTCGAGCCAGATATATTCCAACTTACTCTTCATATTTTATTGCTCCGAACAGAGGTCGTGATCAAGGCAGTCGCCTTGGTTATAGAAACCGGTTTGAACTCCGGCAAAGTTTTTCATGGCGGTCATAATACAATTATCGTGCCGATCTGATTCTGGCGCCCCAATAAAAGGCCCGCGCTCCCCGAAACCAGCGCCAACCGGCCGCAGACCGCGGAATACGTCGAGTTACCCCTTTCCACCCAGGGCCCACGGGGGCCCTTTCCTGGCCCCCCGCCAAACCACTTGCACCATTTCAGAGCAGCATGCGGCATCATCTTGGTGCACAATGTACACTTCTGGCTTCGTTGCCGCCACGGCTTTCTCTGCGGATTCCGCCGTGCACCGGTCTGGCCTGCGTTGCGCGTCTTTACAAAATCACCACCCGTCCGGCGGCGTTTTTCTGTATAATGCGCGACCCCAAATCAATACAGTCACTTTACGAGTAAATAGCGGATCACTATGGCTATTCAACGCAAGGCAATTGCTCTGATTTCCGGCGGCCTGGACTCCATGCTGGCGGTTAAAGCCGTGCAAAAACAGGGTATTCATGTGGAAGGGGTCAACTTCTACACCGGTTTCTGTGTGGAGGGCCATACCCACGCCATCCGCAAGAAGGATAAAGACAAACAGAAGCGCAACAACGCCCTGTGGGTGGCCGAGCAGCTGGGTATCCGCATGAACATTGTGGATATCTCGGAAGAGTACAAAAAGATTGTATTGAATCCCCAGCACGGTTATGGCGCCAACCTGAACCCCTGCCTGGACTGCAAGATTTTCATGGTGGACAAGGCCAACACCATGCTCAACAAAGCGCGGGGAATGGCCGCCGACAAGGGATTTGACTTTATCATCACCGGCGAAGTCATCGGCCAGCGCCCCAAATCCCAGCGCAAGGACACCATGCCCCTGATCGCCCGGGAATCCGGCGCCGACGACCGCCTGCTGCGCCCGTTGTGCGCCAAGCTGTTACCCCCCACCCTGCCGGAGCGGGAAGGCTGGGTGAACCGGGACGAGCTGTACAATTTCAACGGTCGCAACCGCAAGCCCCAGATCGCTTTGGCCAAAGAGTTCGGCCTGGAGGACTTTGCCCAGCCCAGTGGCGGCTGCTGCTTCCTCACCGACGAATCCTATTCCCGCAAACTGGCGGACCTGTGGACCGCCCGCGGCCGCAAGGATTACGAGCTGGACGACATCATGCTGCTGAAAGTGGGTCGCCACATCCGCCCGGCGCAACACTACAAAGTGATCATCAGCCGGGAAGAAGGCGAAAACAACTTCCTGATGGGGTATCGCAAGCAGTTCCACTCCATCAAGTGCGTCAGCCACGGCGGCCCCCTGAGCCTGGTGGATGGCGCTCCTACGGAAGCGGACCTGCTCACCGCCGCCCGCATCGCCACTCGGTTCAGCCAGGGCAAGAACAGCCCCAGCGTCACCGTGGAGATCCAGGACAAAAACGGCGTGGCCCGCCAGGTGGATGTCACCCCCATGGACGCCAATGACATCCAGCAGGCCTGGTACGTGTGACCCACCAATACAAATAATTCTCATTTAGATTAGAATCTGGTAAGCTGTCGCGATTCCTGGGGCATTGATTATATGAGGGTATAATCCGGCCCCTGACCACTCACTGCCGTCTGCCGAAGTTGGGTAATCACGTGGAAAATCCCTGGAGCAACAGCCTGATATTCGCCGTCGTCCTGCTGGCCCATGGGGCCGCTTTGGGCGCCGCCGCGCTGTGGCAAAAACAGGAGCCCCTGCCGGACGAGTTGCCCACCGTCAGCGGCGTGCTGATTCAGGCTCCGCCCGCCAACGTGGTGCAGGCTCCGGCCGCAGCACAAGAGCCCGTACCGCCCAAACCCGAGCCACCCGAAAAGCCCAAACCGGTTGAGCCTCCCAAACCCGAGCCCAAACCAGAGCCAAAGCCGGTGGAGCCTCCCAAACCCCAGCCCAAACCCAAACCCCAGCCGGAAAAAGCGATTACGCCCCCGCCACCTGCACCCCAGCCCCAGGTCGCCGAGCCGCCGCCCACACCGGCCCCCGTCAAGGCCAAGGCCAATTCCCAGGAAGGTGCACCGGTTACCGCTCCCAAGGTGGATGCCCGTCAGCACCAGAACCCGGCTCCGGCCTACCCCCGCCTGTCCCGTCGCCGGGGCGAAGAGGGCACGGTGATCCTGGAGTTACTGGTACTGAAAAATGGCCGGGTGGATGAAGTAAAAGTGAAAGAGTCCAGCGGTTTTCCCCGCCTCGACAAATCCGCCATCGAAGCGGTGCGACGCTGGCGTTACAACCCGGCCACCCGGGGCGGAGAGCCCATCGATTATCGTTACCTGCAACCGGTCACCTTCAGTTTGAACGGCTGACAGCAGACACATAACAGGAGAAAGCAAAATGGAAAACAACCCCTACGGCATTGCCGCCCTGTGGGAACAGGGGGACCCGGTCATCAAAGGCGTCGCCATCATGCTGCTGGTGATGTCGGTCTTATCCTGGTACGTGATTCTGGTGCGCTCCCTGGGTTTGCTGAGTCTGCGCCGGGTGGCCGGCTCGATCCAGAACTTCTGGCACGCCCACAGCCTGGGGGAAGGCATGCAGATTCTGGGGCGGGGCCGCAGCCACAACCCGTTTTATCAACTGGCGGAGGATGGGCAGATCGCCCTGGACCACCACGCCACCCACCAGGAAGACCTGCACGGCAAACTGCCCCTGGCGGACTGGCTGACCACCAGCCTGCGGGGTTCCATTGACGAGAGTGCAGAACGATTGCAACGTGGCTTGTCCATCCTGGCATCCGTGGGCAGCACCGCCCCTTTTATAGGGCTGTTCGGCACCGTGTGGGGCATCTATCACGCTTTGGTGGGTATTGGGGTCTCCGGCCAGGCCAGCATCGACAAAGTGGCAGGCCCGGTGGGCGAGGCGCTGATCATGACGGCCTTCGGCCTGGCGGTAGCGATTCCGGCGGTGCTGGGTTACAACGCCCTGCAGCGGCAAAACAAACTGATCCTGGGCCGCCTCAACCGGTTTGCCCATCAGTTGCACGCCTTCTTCCTGACCGGCTCCCCCATTGCCAGAAGCAGCGGCAAAAACGTGACCGCACTGCCCAAGCGCGAGGCGAAATAAGATGGCTTTTGGCAGTGGACTGGACGACAACGAAGAGGCCATGAGCGAGATCAACATGACGCCGTTGGTGGACGTCATGCTGGTGCTGCTGATCATCTTTATCATCACGGTGCCGGTGCTGACCCACTCCGTCAAAGTGGATCTGCCCCAGGCCAGCAACACCCCCAATGAACTGAAGCCCAAAACCGTCGCCATCAGTGTGACCGCCGACGGCAACCTTCACTGGAACGACGATACCGTGTCGTTCGAGGTGTTGGAACAACGGCTGCAGGTGGCGGCCGGCGCCCCGGAGCAACCGGAAATACACCTGCGGGGAGACAAGCAAGTGGCCTATGAGCATATGATCCGGGTGATGGCAGCAGTGCAGCGGGCCGGTATCGAAAAACTGGGGTTTGTCACCACGCCGGAGTAAGCGGGCAGACAAATTGAATTTGGTTTTTTATGCCTGCTGGTTTCATGCACGGCCGCATTGAGATTTTCTTGAGCTGTTTTTCTGATTTTGTGGCGGCAGTCACGGTTGGGGTCTATTTTTCATCAGAGTTAGCCCTACACGTTGTGCGAGTGCATCATGCTTGGCAGTCACAAATTCATCACCGCCGGATACTTTCTGGTGGCCGGGATCGGCGGCTTTATTGCCTACCAGCAAAGCGGGTTTTCCCTACCGGCAGCGCCTTCTGCGGCACTGGCCAGCAGTGGAGAACAACGCCCTGTTTCTGCTGCCGGTGAGCCATCGGCAGCACACAACACCAGCACCCCCACTCGCAGCGCGAACCAGAACCCCACCCTGTTAGCAGCACAACAGGCACTGGCCCTGGCGGACGCCATCGAGGCGGAGCCCGACGCAGCATTCGATGACCTGCCCGGGCCCGCGGCCACCGGCGCCACGGCCTCTGCCACGGTGAACCGCCCCTGGCAACCGGACCCCAAGCAGCAGCGCACTCCATCATTCATGCTGCACGACGACGTCCGCGAATACGAGGTGGTGAACACCGATGCGGCCGCCACCTACCCTGGCGAGGGCGAACGGGTGCAGTTGACGCTGCTGAACGGCAAGCAGGTCACCGTCAACGTGAAAAACAGCACGGTCACCCGCAACGGCGATTACTCCTGGAGTGGCCACCTGGACGGTTACGGAGACGACTATCCGGTGGTGATGACCTACGGGAAGACTTCGACCTTTGCCATGATCACCACGCCGGAAGGCAGTTACTCCATGGAATCGGTGGAGGGTGTCGGCTGGCTCTACAAGAATCCGGCGGAACACGAGCTGACCCGACCCGGACACGAGGATTTTCTGGAAATTCCAGAGCAGCATAGTCAACACCCAGCACAACACCAAAGCCACTCACAACAGGACGAGGATGATACCCATATGGAAACCTGATCACCGCACACGGAAAAATGACTTTAAAGGATGCGCGCAATTACTTGTGAATCATGGAGGATTTTCAGTAAAGTCAAACGAGGCAGACGTTTCATGACACACTTATTTTCAAAAACCGTAACCCGCTCCCTGGCCACCCTGGCCTTCCTGTTTCCCTTTTCATTGCAGGCTAATGCCGAAGCCACCATCGATCTGCTGATCGTCTATACCAGCGGCACCAACGACCTGTATGCCGGCGACCCCATGACCCGCTTCAATCACCTGGTGGCCACCGCCAACCAGATTTACAGCGACAGTGGCATCGACCTGCAACTCAACATCAAGCACAGTGTGCAGGTGAATTACACCGACACCAACAACGCCGAAACCGCCCTCAACGACATCACCAACGGCAGCGGCGCCTTCAGCTCCATTGCCGGATTGCGCGAAGTGCATGAAGCGGACATGGTGGTACTGTTCCGCCCCTATCATGCCAATCATGGCAGCTGCGGACTGGCCTGGATCGGCGGCATGAACACCAACGGTGATTTCTCGGCGCCGTACATCAAGAACTATCAGTACAGCCACGTGGCCGTGAATTCCTGCGGCGATTACGTGACTGCCCACGAGCTGGGGCACAACATGGGATTACGCCATTCCCGCAAGCAGGACGGCTCCGGCGGCACCCTGAGCTATGCTCTGGGCCACGGCGTCAACAGCCAGTTCACCACCATCATGGCCTACCAGTCGGAATTCAACGTGGATTACTGGACCGGCAAAGTCTACAAATTCTCCAACCCCGACATCACCTGCAAAGGCCTGCCCTGCGGCGTGGACCGGTTTCAGTCCCAGGGCGCCGATGCCCGCTTTGCCCTGAACATCACCGGCCCGCAGATTGCCAATTTCTTCGGTGACCCCAACGCCACGGTGCAATCCGAGCTGCAAATCGCCCATGGCCAGATGAATGATGCGGAAACCGCCTACAACGACGCCGTGCAAGCCAAACTGGACAGCGATGCCGCCTACGCCGCCAAGAAAGAAGCAGAGAAAGCGGCTAAGGTGGCGGTGAAAGACGCCAAGAGAAGTGCCAAGGACGCCGCCAAGGCCTACTCAAAATCGCTGAAGGACCAGGCCAAGGCGGCCAAGAAAGCGGCCAACTACCTGCAGAAGGCCCAGGTTCAACTGGACAAGTACAACGCCACCGGCAAAGCCGCCTACCAGGCCAAGTACAACGACTTTATGGCCCTGTACAACAGCTACAGCGACCAGGCAGACGCCTTCGCCAGCACGGCAGAAGCCCAGGAGCCGGCCGTTCTCAGCACCACCCAGGACCTGACCGACGCCATCACCGATTACGAAGCCAAAAAGCAGGCCCGCATCGATGAGAAGGACCAGAACAAACTGCTGAAGCAGGATGAGAACAACAAGAAGAAGGTCTGGACCACATTGGTCAAGCAGTACAACAATTTGCTGAAGAACTGGTCCTGATGAGGAAAGCCCCGCCAGGGGCTTTGCCATTTCCAATTTCCAATCCGGCGCTGCGCCGCTATCATGGGCGCCCGGAGGATAGATCATGACCCAACACGAACTGGACGCCCGCGGGCTGCTCTGCCCCATGCCCGTCATCAAAACCCAGAATGCCATCCAACAACTGACGCCGGGAGACCGGCTGCGGGTACTGGCCACCGACCCGGGTGTCCTGCACGACATCCCGGCCTGGTGCCGGGTCAACGGCCATACCATCCTGTCCAGCCAGGAACAGGCACGGGAGATCGAGGTGGTGATCGAGGTCTGCGGTGACCCCGGCGAGTAGCGCTCCAAGTTGGTGCTGTGATGAACAGCGCATGGCCCAACGCCTTGACAACTCAGGGTTACAGCCTGCGCGACAAACTCCGGGCCCGCACCATTTGTGGGCTGGACACGGCCCCAAAAAAATCTTACTGTTGCCCACCGGGGCCCCTACCCGGTAAAACCCAGTGGCAAATAGTTTGCTTTGCTTATGGCAAGACCAGAACACCCGCAGCGTGGATCAGATTCCTTTTCGCACCTGCCGGTTGGGGCTGTCGAAGACCCGAGGGGGAATCGACAGGACTTCTTCACTTGGTCACACCCCCTAATTTCAAATTCCAATTGGAGGACACTTCAGAATGTCTGCAAAGACCACTTCTCTTATTAAAGAAAATAACGTTCGTTGGGTTGACCTGCGCTTCACTGATTCCCGTGGTAAAGAGCAACACGTTTCCCTGCCGGTAAGCGAAATCAAAGACGATTTCTTTACCGACGGCAAAATGTTTGATGGTTCTTCCATTGCCGGCTGGAAAGGCATTAACGAATCCGACATGATCCTGATGCCTGATGACAGCACTGCGGTCATCGACCCCTTCACAGATGAAACCACACTGAACCTGCGTTGCGACATCGTTGAGCCTGCCACCATGCAGGGCTACGAGCGTGACCCCCGTTCTGTTGGCCGTCGTGCAGAAGAGTATCTGAAGTCCACGGGCATCGCCGACGGTGCCCTGTTCGGCCCCGAGCCGGAATTCTTCGTGTTCGATTCCGTTACCTGGAAATCCGACATGAGCGGTTCCATGTACGCCATCCATTCTGAAGAAGCCGCCTGGGTTTCCCATGAAGATTTCGACCGTTCCAACATCGGTCACCGTCCCGGTGTGAAAGGCGGTTACTTCCCCGTGCCTCCGGTGGATTCCCTGCACGACCTGCGCGCCGCCATGTGTGCCGCCATGGAACAAATGGGCCTGACCATCGAAGTACACCACCACGAAGTGGGCACCGCCGGCCAGTGTGAAATCGGCGTTGGCCCCAACACCCTGGTAAAAAAAGCCGACGAAGTTCAGATCCTGAAATACTGCGTACACAACGTAGCACACGCTTACGGCAAAACCGCCACCTTCATGCCCAAGCCATTGGTGGGTGACAACGGTTCCGGTATGCACGTGCACCAGTCCCTGTCCCGTGACGGCAAAAACCTGTTCGCCGGTGACGAATACGCGGGCCTGTCCAAAGAAGCCCTCTACTACATCGGCGGCATCATCAAGCACGCCCGCGCCATCAACGCCTTCACCAATGCGTCCACCAACTCTTACAAGCGTCTGGTGCCCGGTTTTGAAGCGCCGGTTATGCTGGCTTACTCTGCCCGCAACCGTTCTGCTTCCATTCGTATTCCGTGGGTCAGCAGCCCGAAAGCGCGCCGCATCGAAGTTCGCTTCCCTGATCCTTCCGCCAACCCCTACCTGGCATTCTCTGCCATGTTGATGGCCGGCCTGGACGGTATCAAGAACAAGATCCACCCCGGCGACGCGGCGGACAAAGACCTGTATGACCTGCCTCCGGAAGAAGGCAAGCTGATCCCCACTGTGTCTTCCTACCTGACCATGTCTCTGGACGCCCTGGAAGCCGACAAAGACTTCCTCATGGAAGGTGGCGTGTTCACTGAAGACATGATCGCCGGTTACGTGGACCTGAAGCGCGCCGAAGTCGAGAAGCTGAACATGACCACTCACCCGGTTGAGTTCGAGATGTACTACTCCTGCTAATCGCTGCTGCGATCAGCCCGGAACGGAAAAAGCTCCCAAAATAGGGAGCTTTTTTTGTATCTGGTGCCGAAAATGGTTTTTAATGAGTAGATAACAACAACCGATGGAGCAACACCATGATCCGTACCCCGGTGATCCTCACCCTCCTGGCCCTGGTTGCCGTGCCGGCGACGGCAGAAACGGTCTACAAGTACAAGGATGCCAGCGGCAACACCGTGTTTACTGACGAGCCCACCGAGGGGGCTGAAAAAATGGATGTGCAGCCGGTGCCCACCATACCCGCCATCATCCCCAAAATTGATACGGCTCCGGTGGCCGCTCCGGAAGACGACAAGTTCAGTTACAACAAGATGACCATCATCATTCCCAGCGATGGGGAGCACTTCATCAACAACGGTGGTCAAGTGACCGTGCAGGTGGCGGTATCACCCAACCTGCGCAATAACGACAAGGTGCAGCTGGTGTTCAACGGCGTACCCTATGGCAAGCCCCAGCGTGCCACCACCTTCAACATCAGCAACCTGGACCGGGGGGAGTATGTGGCCCACGTGAGCGCCATTGACAACCACGGCAAAGAAGTGGGCAAAAGTGACAGCATCACCTTCTATGTCAAACGCTCCGCCGTTGCCCCCACCCTCGCTCCCGCTCCCAAACCGGCACCAAGAAAAAGCCCCTAAAATCCAGTCGCACCATTTTGGTTCACTCCAACACCAAAATTCCCTAAAATCCCCTGATATCACCACCTGGGAAACCCAATAAAGGGCATCCCAGGTGCCCGTGTGCCAAATCAACCCGGATTCCAGCGCTTTGCTGGCGCCAAAACAGGGATCTGAAAAGCAGGCAAGCCCGGAAACCAGACACATTCTTTCACCAGACGCACCAACTTCAACCCGTGATTGCATAGGTGGTTTAGTTTTTGCATTGGCAACTCCCATAGTATCTGAGGTCCCGATGAATCCAGTGAATACAGCAAGGGTATCAAACAATTACGATCAACCACGTCGTTTGATGGACCATCTCACCACGGCCGTGGTGTTGCTGGACGAACAAATGAAGGTTCAATACGTTAATCCCGCTGCGGAGCAACTGATGGCCGCCAGCCAATCGCAACTGGCGGGCATGAGCATCAACGCCCTGATCAACGACAAGGACCAGAGTACCCAGGCGGATCTGGAAAACGCCCTGCGGGACCTGCACCCCTTCACCAAACGGGAAGCGCAGGTCTACATCCTGAACAACCCGCAGCTGGCCACCGTGGACTACACCATCACGCCGATCCGGGAATCGACCAACAACCACAGCCTGTTGTTGGAGCTGCGGCCCCTGGATCGCTTGATGCGGATCAGCCGGGAAGACAACCTGATTAACGCTCATCATGCCACCCGCGCCCTGGTACGGGGGGTGGCCCATGAGGTCAAGAATCCTTTAGGGGGGATACGTGGGGCAGCACAGCTTCTGGCAAGGGAACTGCCAGATGACTCCCTGCGGGAATACACCGACATCATCATCGCGGAGGTGGACCGCCTGCGCAATCTGGTGGATCAGATGCTGGGGCCGCGCAAGTTACCCAAGTGGGCCCAGGTCAACATCCACGAAATCCTGGAACGGGTACGCTCGGTGCTGACGGCGGAAACCGGCGATCCGGTGTCCATCGAGCGGGACTACGACCCCAGCCTGCCGGAGATGTGTGGCGACAAGGATCAATTGATCCAGGCCATTCTCAACGTGGTGCGCAACGCCAAACAGGCCTTGACCGAGTTTGAGGAACAGGAGAGCCCCACCATCATCCTGCGCACCCGGGCCCTGCGCCAGTTCACCATCGGCCATACCCGCCACCGCCTGATCCTGCTGGTGGAAATCGAGGACAACGGCCCCGGCATCAGCAAGGAAATGCAGGAAACCATGTTCTATCCCATGATCAGTGGCCGCGCCAGCGGGACCGGTCTGGGGTTATCCATCTCGCAATCGATTATTAATCAACACCACGGGTTGGTGGAATGTGAAAGCAACCCGGGCAAAACCATTTTTAGACTCTTGCTGCCTCTGGAACAACCGGAAGAGCATACCAATGTTGGAGCGTAAATCATGCAGGGTGAAGAAAACGTCTGGATTATTGATGATGATAAATCCATTCGCTGGGTACTGGAAAAGGCCTTATCACAGGAAGGCATCAACACCTCCACTTTTGAGTCCGGCGACTCAGCCCTAAACAAGCTGCGTAATACACAGCCTGACGTGATCATCACCGATGTGCGCATGCCCGGCACCGACGGCCTGGGCCTGCTGGCCCATATCCAGGATAACTATCCCAATCTGCCGGTCATCATCATGACCGCCCACTCGGACCTGGACAGCGCCGTGCAATCCTACCAGGGTGGCGCCTTCGAATACCTGCCCAAACCCTTCGACCTGGACGATGCCGTCTCACTGGTGAAGCGGGCCGTGACCCACAGCCAGGAGCAACAGGCCAGCAGCGGGGAACCGGTCATCAACAACAACACCGACATCATCGGTGAAGCACCGGCCATGCAGGAAGTGTTTCGTGCCATCGGCCGGCTGTCCCATTCCAACATCACCGTACTCATCAATGGGGAATCGGGAACCGGTAAGGAACTGGTGGCCGGCGCCCTGCACCGCCACAGCCCGCGGGCCGACAAACCCTTTATCGCCCTGAATATGGCGGCCATTCCCAAGGACCTGATTGAATCCGAGCTGTTCGGACATGAGAAAGGCGCTTTCACCGGCGCCGCCGCGCAGCGTCAGGGTCGGTTTGAACAGGCCAATGGCGGCACCCTCTTCCTTGATGAAATCGGCGATATGCCCCTGGATGCCCAGACCCGGTTACTGCGGGTGCTGGCGGACGGCACCTTCTATCGTGTGGGTGGCCACACCGCCGTCAAAGTGGATGTACGCATCATCGCCGCCACCCACCAAAACCTGGAAAACCTGGTGAAAGACGGCAAGTTCCGGGAAGACTTGTTCCACCGCCTCAACGTCATTCGTGTGCACCTGCCGAAGCTGAACGAGCGGCGGGAGGACATTCCACAACTGGCGGGGCACTTCCTGCAGAAAGCGGCCAAGGAACTGAATGTGGAAACCAAGGTGCTGCTGCCGGAAACCGAAGAATACATGATGACCCTGGACTGGAAGGGCAACGTGCGGCAACTGGAAAACACCTGCCGCTGGCTGACGGTGATGGCTTCCGGACGCGAGGTGTTGATCAGCGACCTGCCACCGGAGCTGCAGGAATCCCACGGTTCACAGGATGCCTCTTCCAATTGGGAACAGGGCCTGCGGGCCTGGGCAGACCAGGCTTTGGCCCGAGGTCAGCGCGGGCTGCTGGATAAAGCGGTACCGGCCTTTGAGCGCATTATGATTGAGACGGCCTTGAAACATACCGCTGGACGGCGTCGGGACGCGGCTGAATTGCTGGGCTGGGGGCGTAACACTCTGACCCGCAAGATCAAGGAGCTGGGAATGAACGGCAACAATTCCGATGATGACGACGATGGCGACGAATGACAGCGACGAGTAATCCGCTCAGAACAACTCCACGTCGCTGCTGATTTCCCTGTCTTCAGGCGCTCCACTCGAATGGAGCGTCTTCTCCTCCTGCACCACCTCATGCAATAACTTGTTCTGCCGGTCCGCCAGGTGTTCCAGCAACCGGCACACCGTCTGAAACGCTGCGCGGGCACTTTCGCCGCCGTCGATGATGCGTTGTGATGACAGCAACGCCCCATCCAGGGTATTGATCAGATATTTTTCCTGGTCCTCATCCAGCCCCAGGGTGGGGATTCGTTGATCCAGTCCCTGAATAGTGGTCTCCAACAGATTCAGCACCTCACTCTGGCTGGACTGCAGATTCGCCCCCACCTGCACCAGGGTTTCCCGCACCACATTAAAGGACTGGGTCAGGTTTCGGGTTTGCTCCACCAACGCCATTTCGGTGTTCAGGGCTTTCACTTTGGCATCGGTGGACCCCAACATCGTGGGCAGAAAATCCTTATACCGCCCATAGGCCTGCGGATCGTCCATGGGCATGTTCTTGATCAGCAGCGCCACGCGGGAATAATTGATCTGAGTGCGGTGGCCAAAGTCGTTAAAGCGCACGCCGGCGTCATACAGCGTGCTGATGACTTCTTTTTCCAGCGGGGATACCGCGCCTTTGGCACTGAAGAAGTTGGGTCCACCACGGGTGCGGAACATCAACGCACAATTCAGGCCCAACTGGTTGGTGACATCAAAGAAGCGCCGGGCGATGGTCTCAAAATCGGTGACGTTATAGGTGGCTTCGATAAACTGGATGGCGAGCCCCAGTTCACTGGAGCCACGCATGGCGGTCAACGCCGTGGCGGAAGCATGCCGGGCTTTCTGGTCCAACTGTTCACGATCGCGTTTGAACTGCCCCAGCAGGCGCAGTTTGGCCAACAGTTCGCTGGCCTCAAACGGCTTTACCAGGAAATCCGCTGCCCCCTTTTCATAGCCCAGCATGCGCTGCTGGATGCCACTGAGGCCGGACAGGAACAACACCGGCTTGTCCTGGGTGGCTGGGTTCTGCTTCAGGCGTTCACACACTTCGAAGCCGTTCATGCCGGGCATTTCCACATCCAGCAGCACGAAGTCGGGGTTTTCCGTGGTGGCTTTATCCAATCCCTCTGCCCCATTGGCGGCGGTCAGGATCTCATACTCGCTGGATAACGCGCGGCATACGAGCTTGCGCACCAGCCCGTCGTCGTCCACCACCAGAACTTTTTGCATCGCCACAGTCGACCCTCGTGCAATTCCCTTGCTATCTGTAAGTGTAGATAACCAGGCAACGAGAACAACGTCGTTCAGGGGTTATAAAGGATTCGACTGAGACCCGATTTTGATATACCTAACCGGATCAGCCTGTACGCATCAATCGAACCAGGAGCGCAAGCGGCCATCGGCCGCAAAGGCCAGCGCCGCGGCGATGTCCTCCGGCAGGTTTTTACCCAGGGAGAGCGGCGGCAATGCGTCCGCTGGAAAGAATTCGGCGCGCACGGTTTCCACCCCCGGAGAAGGAGCCGCCGCCGGGTCCACGCACTCACACAGAAAATGCAGTTTATAGAAATCCCGGCTATCGGGAGGATAGTTCCCCCGGGCTTTGTGGCGCAGGGCATACAGTTGCTGTGCCTTCACCTCCAGCCCGGCTTCCTCCCACACTTCTTTCTCCACATTACCGGCGGCGGAAATGCCCACATCCGCATAGCCCCCGGGCATGGCCCAGCGACCGTCTTCCTTTTCCTGAACCAGCAGGATGCGGCCGTCACGGATCACCGCGCCCCGCACTTCCACCTTTGGCGTCACATAGCCGGGATCGCCTTCGTCAAACAGGCCGGCAATACGCTCCAGCGGCACCGAGCCCAGATCCGCCAGCATCTGCAGGGCAATGGTTTCGATTTCCTGATAGCGCTCCAGATCGAACGGACAACGGGTGAAGTGACGCCCGGTGGCCGCCAATGCCTGCAACCGCTTGGCCATGGCCAGCCAGCTGGATTCCATCAGAACGCCTTCTCGATCACGGCGTCGGGCATGAAGGGAATGACCCGCCCCAACACCGACCAGGGCAGGGCCGGAACAATGATGTTGGACTTGCCTTTGACGATGCCGTCGACAATGTCCCGCGCTGCCTGTTCAGCGCTGATGACAAACGGATATTTTTCCATGTTGGGAGCGATTTCGGTTTTGACAAAGCCCGGATGCACGGCGATCACCTGAATGCCGTGTTTTTTCAGCTCAATCCGGGTGGTGTCCAGATAACTGCTGAAGCCGGCCTTGGAAGCGGAATAGGCCGCGCTGCCGGGAATGCCCCGGAACGCCGACACCGACGAGATGCCCACCGCCGTGCCCCCACCCTGTTGGCGGAACAGACGTGCGGCAGCGTCGATGGTGGCCATGCCCCCCACCAGGTTGACCTGGATGATCTGCTGATCACGGCTAAAGTCACCGGCACCGGTTTTATTCACCCCGGTGATGCCCGCATTGGCAATCACACAATCCAGGTGCCCCAGCAATGACTGCGCCTGCTCCAGGGTCGGGTAGAGGGTTTCCGTCTGGGCCACATCCAGCGCCAGGCAATGCACCTGCAGCGCGGGGTATTGGGCCCGGATGTCGTCTGCCAGCGCTTGCAGCAGCTCCAGCCGTCGCGCCAGCAACACCAGGTTCGCGCCACGGCGGGCAAACTCGTAGGCAATGGCTTTGCCGATGCCGGAAGAAGCGCCCGTTATTGCGACTGATTTGATCATGAGATTCACCACCAGGATGCGTTGCCAGAAGCGGCTTGCAGGCCACTCCGGGCTTAATTTTCCGCTGTTTGATTTTGCTCTAAGGTAACAGATGGTTCCTGTGGATGCATCAGGTCATCAATTTCCTCAACCCGACGCAGCACCTTCATCATCTGCTGGGCAATGCGCCGATGCCACGCCACCCATTGCGTGGCCAGACTGACATCGCTGCTGAACACCGCATGCCCCCGCAGACGGGTGAACACATCCCGGTTGACCCGTTCCGCTTCTGCCAACACCTGCTCCAGGCGTTGCTGAATGCGCAGGTGATCCTCTTCCGCCGCCACCGCCTGAATAAATTCGCGAAAGCTCAGTTCAAACGGCAGCAGTATCTGCTCAATGGCCGGATCTTTGGGGCGGGCGCCCTGTTGCAGGGTCAGTTGATACCATTGCAGGGCATTGAGCAGGCTCTGACTGGATTTGATGATTTTACTGAACGCATCGGCGTTGATGGGGGCCATGGGTTGACGCAGCGTGGCCACCACATAGCCGTCGAACTGTTCCAACAGGCGCTGCAGCTGCTCGATCTGGTCGTGGGTATCCGGCCCCTTCTCCTCCCGCACAATCACCGAGGCCACCAGCTGCGCCAGGTTGTCCAGCTCCTTACTGATGGACTGTAATGCCAACGGCGGCATCGAGACGATGTTCTTGTCCAGGTAGCGCAACTGAAAATGCGCACCCTCCCGCTTTTTAAAGCGCCGGGTCAGCATGCGGGTCACCCGCGGCTCCAGCGGGATCATGATCAGCACCCCCAACAGGTTGAACAGGGAATGGTATATGGCCAGCCAGAACGCTGCGTTGCCGCCGGCCAGCTCGCGGTTGTAGGCGGTTGTGAATACCGTGGACACCAGCGGCAGCAACAACAGTGCCACCGCCGCCGCCACCACATTGAAACTGACGTGCGCCCAGGCCACCCGCTTGGCGTTGGCAGTGGCACCGATGGTGGCCAGCAGCGCCGTGGAGGTGGTGCCCACATTGGCGCCAATCACCGCCGCCGCACCCAACGGCAGCGGAATCACCCCGCCGTTCACCAGCGTCAGGATCATCGCCATGGAGGCACTGGAGGACTGCATCACCACCGTCATCAGAAAGCCCATCAGCAGCAGGATAATCACGTGCTGCAGATCGAAACTGCCTTCGTCCAGAAACAGGAATTGTTCCTCGTAGCCTTTCATGCTGGCCTGCATAAAATCCAGACCCACGAACAACAGGCCGAAACCCGCCAGAGCTCCCCCCAGCGCGCGCCACTGGGCCTGCTTGGACAGAATGTGGATGAACGCCCCCAACCCCACCATGGGCAGCGCGAACACCTGCACATTGATTTTGAAACCGATCAACGCCACGATCCAGGCGGTCATGGTGGTGCCCACGTTACTGCCGAACACCACCCACACCGCCTGCCCCATGGTCAACAGGCGGGCGTTGACAAAGCCAATGGTGGCCACGGTGATCACACTGGAACTCTGCACCAGCGCCGTCAGCAGAAAGCCGGAAAAGAAGCCCCGCCGTTTGGTATTGGTCCCCCGATGCAGGTACTCATCCAGCTTTTCCCCGGCGGATTGTTTCAGACCGTCGGTGAGATAGATCATACCCAGCAAAAATATGCCGACGCCGCCCAACACGGTGCCCAGTGCCACAAGCATACGATTCCCTTTTTTGGTTGGTAAAACGAGTTCCAGTTTAGCCACCGGACCGGGTGGCCATCTTAGACCCTGATCAACGCCTGGTCATTCTGCCGCTGCATTATTTCATTCAGCTGAACCCCCCAAGGCCGGAGATCTGATTCAGCTCATATTCAGTTTGCAGCGCCTATGGTATAAACACGCCCAGTGGGCAATGGCCCACCTTTGACCAACGGAGAGAATATCATGAATAAAACAGTAACCCATTCCGCCTTTGCCCTGGCCCTGTTGGCCGCCGGTTCCGCCATGGCCGCCGATCCTTACGTAGGCGGCAGTGTGTTGTTTGTGGATGCGGAATTTCAAGACATCAGCGAAGAGGCCTCCCTCACCGGCATCACCGGCCGCCTGGGCAGCATGATGAACGACAATATCGGAGGTGAAGTGCGGGTGTCCCTGGGGGTTGGTGACGACAGTATCGGTTCAGGTATTTTTGACACTGACGTAGAATTGAACAGCATGATCGGCGGCTATTTGCGAGCAGGTGCGCCAGTGGGCTCGGGTTTTTTCCCTTATGCAGTACTGGGCTTCACCCGCACGGAACTGGAATATTCCAATGACTACTTCGGTAGTGATTCCGAAAGCGAAACCGATGTTTCCTGGGGCTTCGGCGCTGATCTGAGCCTAGATCGCAAAATGAGCCTGAACGTGGAATACATGAACTACTACGACAAGGACGGTGTGGAGATCAGCGGATTTTCCATCGGCATAGCCAGCAAAATATAACGGCCGCGCCTCAGCGGAAACGTTCCCGGCGGAACAGCACAGGCTGGTTCGCCGGTTGCCCTACAAAGGTGGCCACCCCGGCCGGGTCTTCACTGGCCCCATCACCATCAACATCAAACTGCAGCCAGGTCTCCGGCACCCAGTTCAACAGCACACTGCCGGCGTTGGCCGTATTGCCCTGGTAGCCAGGGGCGCTCAGCGTGCTGATGTAATATCCCGGATAACCGGTGACCGTACTCACACTGGTTTCTCCCGCATTGAGCTCACCACTGTAATTGCTTAAAGACAAATCCGCGGACTGCACCAGGGTGCCGCTGCAGGTGGTGAAATCATCGTCTTCGTTCAACTGGAACCGGGCGCTGCTGTTCCAGTACTGCAGGCGTAACGTCACCGGCAGGGGCGTCAGCACGCTGCCCAGGGCGCTGTCCACCCAGGCCCGGCCCCAACGGATGTCGGTGCCGGTGATGTCGTCGATCAGGTAATCCGCACAACTGCCGTTGGGTTGACCCGAGGCCTGATAACAGGCTCCGTCATCATCGGTGAGGGCAGCCGCCGTTAACCGATAATCCAGGGCCGGGCTGTAGGGCACATCTCCACCATCCGGGGTGAGGTTCAATTTGTTCAGGATCAGGCTGTGGTCACCGGTCACCACCACACCATTGCCGTCATAGTCACTGTTGACACTCCAGGCTCTGCTCACCGTGGCGCTGTTTTCCGTCAGGCAACCGGCCACCACCGCGCCCCCGCTTTCACAGGCGGAACCCGTGGGCAGGCTGCTGACGTCCAGCACAATGCTGTGGGTCGGTACATCCAGTTTCCAAAAGTCCGCGCTGTAGTTCTCCGTGACATCGCCATTCATGTTAAAGGCCTGCACCGTGATCAGAGGTTCCGAATCAAAACCGAACGGCTGGCCTTGATAGGTGAACGGGCAGGTCCAGCTGCCGGTGGCATCCCGCAGCGCCGGACCATTGTCCGTCGCCGAGAAATAAGCCGGATAGAAGCGCCCCACATTGGCAATCTGCCCGCGCACATTGGCGGCGCCCAGATAGCTGGTATCCGCCAGCACGCCATTGAGCTGGACGATACCCACTTCGTCATAGCGTACGGTGGTGGCGGCCGTGCCCGCGCTGAATCCACTCACCGTGGTGGTGCCCAACAGGCCGGGGTCATGTGCTTCGGCTGCAGCGGGTAACAACAGTGTCGCACTTAAGGCCACCGATTCGGCAGCGCCGTTTTGTTCCTGGCCGAAGGCGGCTGTAACCGGATTATCCGACAGGTTGGCGCCCGGGTCAGGGTGATGATCGCCGTCGCTGTCTTCAGCGGATTGATCCGGACGATAACCCACAGCGGTCACATTCAGCGTAAAACTTTCCCCCGCCCGCACATAAGCACCGCCATTGGCATCGACGGCGGCGGGGTTGCCCACGGCCTCCAGATAAAAACCAAAGGGGCGCACGGTGAACGGGCTTAGGCTGCCTTCGATGGGCAACGGATTGTTATTGATATCCAACAGCAATCCGCTGCTGTCGTCCTTCAGTGTCAGGCCATACTGACCCACATCGGTGGTCACCCAATCGGCGAACGCCTCACCCGCGCTGAAATTCAGGGTCACATTATTGGCGGCCGGTTCAGCGTTGGGCAATGCCTGATTAGCGCCGGTGGTGGTGATGGCCGGAGCCGCACCGCCGGGGTCTTCCGCACTGCGGCTGATCCAGGCTTTCAGATCGATATCCCCCTGGTATTCGGTGAACAGACCGCAACGGCCGGTGCTGGGGTCCAGGCGCAATGCCTGTACCCGCAACGCATGATCACGGCCAGCCACAAAATCCGACCCCCAGGCATCCACCACATCAATCTGCAGCGCGTTTTCACTGAAGGTGATGGTGCCAGAAGTACCGGTGGCGGTGCCGCCGTTTTCGGTGGCCGTTACCGTCAACTGATCCGCATGGGTATTGCTGAGGTAGAGCTGGGCGCTGCCATTATCCCCGCTGACGAAGGTGTACTGCACCGCACCGTTATCATCGTTGTCGGGGTTGGGGCTCAACGATCCACTGGCGCTGGCGATGGACCAGTTCCCATGGGCGCTGCTGGTGGCAATGTCCACGGCGCCGGTGAAGGTGCTGTAGGTGCTGCCATCGGCTTGCGTGGCGGTGATGGTGACGGTGGTGGGGGCGCAGACACTGGCGCTGGCCGCCGCCGTAACCGTAAAGGCATCCAGGGCGTTGGCACAGGGATGGGTTTCGTTCATCACATCCTGCACGTCGGCCTGGGTCAGCGGTTGCTTGAAGATTTTCACTTCGTCAATCTGGCCCACCCAGTTGCGATTAGTTAAGCCCTGATCAGCACCGATTTCCAATGGGTCCGCATTGGTGATCAGGGTCTCTCCGCTGTAGGTGCGGAACGCCACTTCATTGCCATCCAGATAAATACTCTGGCGGCCGTCCGCATAGACAATGGCCACATGATGCCAGGTGTTGAGAGTAATACGGCTGGCACCGGAATCAAAGGAACGGGTACCCCCATTGCTGTTCCACCACCAGTAAATCGCGCCGTTGCGATCGATATGGAATTCGTAGTTTTCATCTTTCGACAGAATGGAGCGCAGCTCATTGCTGAACGAGCTCAAGTTGATCCAGGCGGTGACCGTAAGCTCGTCAGTCAGGTCCAGTGCCACGTTATCCTGAATGCGGATGAAGTTGCTGCCGTCCAGTTCCGCCCCGTTGCAGACCCGGGCCGGCGTACTGATGGCCCCGTTGACAATGTTGCCGTGCACATTGCCGCCGGCGCTGTCCAGCACTTCATTGGCAGTGCCGTTCCAGGTGGGGCCATCCAGGGTGTAATGCACCACCAGGCCGTTGGTGGCATCCGGGGCCGCCCGACAGGTGTTCAACGCGGCGGATGAGGTGCCATAGCTGCCGCTGTTGAGTCGCCACTGCAACTGGATTTCTCCATCTTCGCCATTGGCACTGCGGTTGTAGTACTCCAGCCGCAATGGATAACTGACGCCCGCCTCCAGGGCCATTCCGCTCCCCTGGTCCCAGGTGGCCGGGTGGTCGGTCCAATTATTGATGGTTCCGGTGCCACTGAGATCGTCCACCCACAGGCGTACGCCATCATCACTGTAGGTACGGAACTGGTACGTGCCGGTGCTGGCGGGAACAAAGTACCCTTCCCAACGCATGGAGAAACCGCTGGTGCCACTGCCAAAGGGGGTTTGATTGGAATTCCAGCTGCCATAGACCTGGCTTTCCACCCGATACTCAGTCACCGGATCAGTGAGGGTGGAGTTGTAATAATATTCCCCCACCAATCCGGTTTGGGTGGTGGTGAAATACACCGAGGCACTGGCGCTGGCCAGTGTGGTGCCATCTTCATCAGCGATGTTGCTCACCGTCAGGGTGTAGTTCTCGCCTGCGGTCAACGGTGTCGCCAGTGTCAGGATCACCTCAAAGCCGTTGTCCGCCAGCTCGGCATCACTGATCCCGATCACCGTGCCGCTGTCTGCCTGCAATACATAATTGGAGGTCACTTCTGCCGAGGAGCTCAGGGCGGTTTGACCACTGGCATCACTGAAACTCACAATCAGTCGGTCGTTGGCACCGCACTCCAGGCTGACCATTTCCAGCACCGGCTCGGCGCCACCGCACAGGCTGCCGAAATCTGCATTGGCCACGGCGTTGGCGTCATAATTAATGCGGTTGGGGTTGTTAACCCACCCCTCTGCGGTCACGGTTCCATTGACCACCACATCGTTGTTGAGGTTCACATTACCGGTGGCATAAATGATGGCGTTGACATTAATGGTATTCCAGCTGGAGTTAAAATTGAGGTCGCCATTGACGATAATGATCAGGTCTTCTGGGTCGCCGTTCTGGTTCAAATCCGTATTGCCACCGATGATCAGGTTACCGTTGATGTAGATGCGGGTACTTGGCCCGCCATTCACACTCAGGTCGCCGCTACTCTCACTGGAGGACGCGAAATGAAAATCGCCAGCCCCCAGGGTACGATTCAGGTTCAGTTGAGTGGTGCCGGTAAACGCCGGCAGGGTGGCCCGCGCCGTAGCCTGGGAAGTATCGCGGTCCGGCCAGATGGCCGCGCACTCCGCCGCCCACAGACGTGGGCTGACCAGCCACAGCAGCACCAACAGTAATACGCCAGGGCCTGCCCATAGATTGCGACTAATGCACATCCAGAATCACCTCCACTGAACGGGACACATAATCCGGCTGGGCCGGATCGTTGCCCATCACCGCCCGGGTGTTGATGGTGTAGATGACGCCGTTGCTGGCCCCTTCGGTATAGCTCAAACTGCTGCACGCCAGCGTGATGGCGAACCCGTTGATGGTGAAATTGGCAGGCACGGTGGGGCAGGCATTGCTCAGGTGGATGGAATACGCCGCCCACTCATTGGCGCTCTGGGCTGCCCAGTAGGCCCGCTTGCCCTGCAGGTTCAGGTTGGCAGTGGCGGTTTCCGATGACAGCAGGCGGGACATACTGGCCACCAGCAGCGTGACGATCACCATCAGAAAAATCACCGCCGGCAGGGCGATACCCCGCCCCTTGCGCTTCACCCAAACACCATTCATGGGCGGTTCTCCACATGAATAAAGCGCACCAGGGAAATGGACTCACTGCCCAGGCTCAGTTCCAACTCGATGGTTACCAGACCGTGCTGCTGATCCAGCGCCGTGTAACCAAACACACAATTGCTGACCGCATCCACCAGCAGGGCAGTGGCGGCGGACGCCAAAGGGGCCAAAGCCGTGTTGGTGGGCTGACTGGACTGCAGGGGGTAACTTTGATAACGGCGCAAGGTACCGTCGGACAGGTTACACACATAGCTGCCGGCGCCATCCACAATATAAAAGCGGCTGGCGATGGAATCCTGGGAGAACTGAAACGGAGTGCTGAGTGAAATGACCCCTGCCGCCGCTGACAGGGTCACTCCGGTTGCGGTGATCACATGGGAGCCCAGTGGTAATGAGCTGCCGTCACTGGCTGCCTGATACAGGTTGTAGCCACTGGCCGCAGCCGCGCTGTTGGCGATCACCATGCGATTGCCCGCGGCCACCGCCGGCACACTGCCGAACACATCAAAGCTCTCATCCGCCACGGAAAAATCCAGCACATCACCGGCACCACCGGTGGGAAACTTTCGATAGCGGCCGAACCCGCTGATCGGAACCCATTCAATGGCACTGCCGCTGACCCGAATGCTGTGGGGCACTGCATTACGCAGATCCCGCGCCATGCGACTGAGGGCCGCATCGGCCTTACCCACCAGCTCAGCCCGGCGCGCGGTGTCCACGTATCCCTGCATCTGTTGTGAAATGATGGTGGATGCCATCACCGCCACCACCCCCACCAGGGTAATGACGATGATCAGTTCCACCAGGGTGAACCCGGAGCAACCCTTAACTGCAGGCAGGATCGCTTTCATAATCCGTGCGGTACCCCGTCAACGACATGGCATCCTGAATGGGATTGGTCACCGTGACGGTGACCTTCAGGGCGCAATGGGTGGGAATGGCTCCCAACTCGCCGGCAGCGATGTCAGCAACGCTGATGCTGACGCTGTAGCCATTCAAAGACGATACTGCGCTGCCATTGGGCAGCGTGATACTGGTACTGGAATAACCGTCGTAGTCGCAGACATTGTTGAACGTACTGCGGCCTCCGCTGGCCCCCGGACAACGGCTGTTGGTGGCGGAATCCAGAAACGGCTTCTGCAGCACTTCCTCCAGATAGGATTCGGCAATGGCAATGGACTGCACGCGAATCATCGGATCGGCACTGCGGCCAACGATCGAGCTGTAGGAGGACATCAGGGCAGCCACCAGAATGCCCGCCAGGGCGATGGCCATCACCAGTTCAATCAGGGTCATGCCTTTATGGCTGATATACATAACCGGTTTCACCTACTACCCGCAGTTCCCGCGCGCCCACACTGATGACGGCTTCGCCGGAAAAGATGGCGAGGCCACTGTTCATGGCCCGACCCTGGGGATCAAACAGCAACGGGTTCACCGTTGCGGAATAGGACACCCCAGCCGGCAACGGGCTCAGCTCGGTGTAGCTGCTGTCAAATCCATCCGGGTTGACCACCGCAGCACCGGAAAACGCGGCACTGTTGCAGTCGCTGTCCACCGTGACGCTGAAACCCGAACCGCTGAACTGCACCTGTGTGATGCAACCGCTGCCCAAGGCTTTGGCCTGGGCAAAACGCACCGCCTGCGCCACGTCATCAAAAAAGGTGCGCTCATCGAACACATCCGTGGAAGCAAAACGGGGTCCGACCACAACAGCCAGGACCCCGATAATGGTGATTACTGTGATGAGTTCGACCAGAGTGAAGCCGGAGCTATGCGATCTCATCGAGGCACGTATTAGGTACAGGTGTTAGGAGTACCTGAAGTCCACGTACCAATCACACTGAAAGTTGGGGCACTATTGGCTGCTGCTTCGGTATAGGTGAAGCAAGGGTCATTGTCAGCAGGAGTTCCTGGAGCCACAATAGTTGCTGTACCGGCCGCATTCGTCTCGCAATCAAAATCTGTATCCAGTTGACCGGCGGCGCAAATGGACTCAGCATCCGGATACAGGTTCACCAAACTAATAGCAGTGCCTTCCAATGTCACCGAGGCGGTTGCATCTTCTGCCAACGCAGCCGCATGACTGATAGCCGCGGCCGACTTGGCGGAACCCAGCGCCCCTTGCACGGCCGCAGTGGATGCCTCGTCACTCAGGTTCGCAAACCGTGGCAACGCGAACGCTGACAGAATACCCAGGATCACGATTACCATGATCAGTTCGATAAGGGTGAAACCCGATTGTTGCTTTTGCATTGTTCTAGCTCTCCTGTAAAACCTGTTATGAAATACTTAATTAATGGTGGTAATCACTTCGCCGGTACGGGCGTTGTAGACGATGTTGCTGCCCTGGTCCGTGCGTCGATACAGGTAACGGCAGTTGCCGTTCACGGTATCCACTAAATAATCTGAGCTGGCCGCCACGCTGGCGGAAACCGATGGCGCATTGGCTACCAGCACGCCCCGCCAGATGCGTACACAGCGGTCAGAACTGTCCATGACATCGCTGTTGTTGGAACCCGCGCCCTGCCCTACATCCGTGGGCCAGCCTTCGCTGCTGGTGGCCACATCGTCGTTGCCGAAGCCATCCACCGCGTCCACCGCCAGGGAGTCACCGTTGGCCACCCACTGGCTGCGCACCAGCACCACCGCGGAGGCCAGGGCACCACCGGCACCGAACACCGCCGCTTCATGGGCGTTGTCATAGGTGTCCAGCATCCGCGGCAACGCCACCGCCGCCAGAATGGAAATCAGCGCGATGACCACCACCATCTCAATCAGGGTAAAGCCCTGAGTGTTGGTGCTGCCCTTTAGGTTTGCCGATAAAGTCGTTGTTTTCACACCAGTTCTTGAATCTGAAGTTTGTTTCATAAATATAGACCAGAATTCCAGCAGCAATGTCCGTTTAACGAATCTTTACAACCTTTCATCTCTTTCTTACTAACGTTTCATGGCAGAGCCCAATTCCCACATGGGCAGGAACACACCCAACGCCAGAATCAGCACCAGAATCCCAAGGAAAACCAGAATGATAGGCTCAATGGCATCGGCCAGGCCTTTCAATTCGTAGTCCACTTCTTCGTCATAAAAATCCGCCACGTCATGCAATAATTTATCTAAGGAACCGGTTTCCTCACCGATGGCAATCATCTGCAACACCAGATCGGAGAAGATCCCGGCGGCGGCCGACGTGCGCGCCAGGGAATCGCCCCGCTCCACGCCCCGCCGAATGGAATCAATATTGCTGGCAATATATTCATTACCCACCGTGGGGCCGACAATGTTCAGGGCCTGCAACACCGGCACACCGGACTCAAAGGTCATGGCAAAGCTGCGGGCAAAACGGGACAGGGCGATCTTTTCAAAGATGCCGCCGATAATGGGTATGCGCAGTTTTTTCTGATCCCACCACAGCCGGCCCGGTGCAGTGTTGATGTAGCGGACGAACGCAAAGATGCCGCCGCCCACCACCCCGAAAATCAACCACCAGTAGTCCACCGAAAATTCCGAGACTGCCACCAGAATCCGGGTGGGGGTGGGCAACTCCGCCCCCACCTTGGCGAACACTTTGGCGAATTGCGGAATCACAAACATGTTGACGATCATCATGGCCACGAACATGGCACCCAGCACAAACATGGGGTAACGCATGGCCTGGGTCATGCGGTTACGGGTGTCCCGTTCCATTTCGATGTGGGAAATCAGTTTGGCAAAGGCATCCTCCAGCCGTCCGGTGTTTTCTCCCACATGGATCATGCTGACGAACATGGAATTGAAGATCCGACTGTGGGCCGCCATGGACGTGGCCAGTGTGGAACCGGTGGCCAGGCGCACATTGATATCCGCCAGTGCCGCTTTGATCTGCGGTGACTTGCTGATGTCCGCCAGCCCGGCAATGGCCTGGATGATGGGAATGCCCGCCCGTGTCAGGGCCCGCATCTGCCGGCACAGCATAATCAGGTCATCGTGCTTGACCCGTTTCTGAAACGACCAGGAAAGCGCTAAACCGGACGCGGCTTTCGCTTGCACCGCCTGGATGGAAACCGGCGTTATGGACTGGTTTTGCAATTGTAACGCCGCCGCCTGGCTGTTGCCGGCCTCGAGGGTGCCGGTGACTTCACTGCCGGAGGTGGTGCGGCCGCGATAGCTGAACGTAGGCATGACGCTTAACGATCATCCAGAGAAGCGGTGATTTTGAAGACTTCCTGCACCGAGGTCACTCCGGTGCGGGCATAATCCAGCGCACATTGACTCAGGCTGCGAAAGTGCTGATTGTTGGCGGCCGCACGGGAAAACTCCGCAGCATCGCCTTTGCGCAGGGCATACAACAGGGGTTCATCCAACTCCAGTAATTCATACACGCCGATACGACCGCTGTACCCGGTATTGTTGCAATGGTGACAGCCAGTGCCCTTGTGAAATTCCGCATCCAGGGCCGTGCTGTCGATGTTGCCCAGCCAGGTTAATTCCTGCGGTGTCATCTGGTAGGGCTGAATACAATGTTCACAGATCTTGCGCACCAATCTCTGGGCAATCACCGCCCGCAGGGACGACGCCACCAGAAACGCATCACAGCCCATGTCGATCAGACGCATGGCAGTGGACACGGAATCATTGGTGTGCAATGTGGACAACACCATGTGGCCGGTCATGGCGGCGCGCAAGCCGATTTCAGCGGTCTCATGATCCCGCATCTCACCCACCAGAATCACGTCCGGGTCCTGCCGCAACGCGGTGCGCAACACCGAGGAAAAACTGAGGCCGATTTTGCTATTCACCTGTACCTGGTTAATACGCGGCAACCGGTATTCGATGGGATCTTCCGCCGTAATGATTTTGCGTTCCGGAATATTGAGCATGGACAGCGCAGCGTAAAGCGTGGTGGTTTTACCACTACCAGTAGGACCGGTGACCAACACCATGCCGTAGGGCCGCTGGATCAGGTTTTCAAACCGTTTCTGAATCGACTCGGGCATCCCCAGCTTGTCCATGGACAACATGCCGGCGGACTGATCCAGCAAACGCATCACCACGCATTCGCCATAGGGCACCGGCAACGTGGACAAGCGCACGTCGATACTTTTACCCAACACCCGCACATTGAAGCGCCCATCCTGGGGCAGGCGTTTTTCCGAGATATCCAGGCCGGACATGATTTTCAGGCGCGACACCAGCGCCGGCGCAATGCGCCGCTCTTTCATCACCTGCTCCTGCAATTCCCCATCGATGCGCAGCCGCACCCGCAACACCTGTTCATCCGGCTCGATATGAATATCCGACGCCCGCACCTGCACCGCGTCTTCAAAAATACTTTGCAACAGGCGCACCACCGGAGCTTCTGCGGTATCGGTGGTGGTGGCCAGGCTTTCCAGGTCGAAGTCGGTGCTTTCCAGTTCCGAATCCAGCTCCACCGCGATGGAGGCAATCTGCTCGGAACGCCGATAGGAGCGGTCCATGGCCCCCAACAACTCCTGCTCTTTCACGAACGCAGGATGCACCGGCCGTTTCAGAATGCGCTGCAATTCATCTATGGCCAGCAGATCCAGGGGATCCGCCATACCCACCAGAATGCCGTCGGGCTGCTCTGCCAGCAGGATGGCGCGGAAGCGGCGGGCATAGGTTTCCGGCAGGGTTTTGATCAGATCATTGTTGAGGCGGAAACGGGCCAGGTCCACAAAGGGATAACCAAAGTGATTGGCCATGGTCTGCAGCATCTGCGCTTCGGTGACAAACCCCAGGTCCACCACCACCTTGCCGATCTTCTTGCCGGTGCGCTTCTGCTCATCCAGCGCCTGTTTCAGCTGTGCGTCGACGATCAGGCCTTTGGAAACCAACAAATCCCCGATGCGAACCTTGGGCGCCTGTTGTTTGGGTGCTTCCATGGCTCAGGGCTCCTCGCTTTGCGTACCCTCTGCAGCCTGTTCATCCTGCAGAATGGGGGACCGGTTCATATCCGGGAAATAAGGCTGGAAACGATGCTCGATGGACTGGATTTCTTCCTCGTTACTCAGGCTGTCATTCACCACGAAAGGTTTCAACAGAATCACCAGCTCGCTTTTACTCTTGCGGCGCAGTTTCTGGCTGAACAGCACATCGCCAATCAGGGGCAGATCCCCCAAAAAAGGAATCTGTGACACTTCTTCTTTATAAACATCCTGCATCAGGCCACCGATGATCACCACCTGACCGGTGCGCGCCCGTACGATGCTGTCGGTTTCACGAATCGTGCTGTAGGCCAGGGGCAACGAAAGATCCTCATCCCCCAGACCGATGTCCTTGCGCTTTTCCACCACTTCAGAAATGGAAGGATGGACGTGCAGAATCACCTCGCCGCTGTCCGCAATCTGGGGCGTCACATCCAGGGCAATGCCGGAAAAGAACGGCGTCAGGGTAATGTCCGGCGTATCACTCACCGTGGACGACGTGGTGGTGGTGGTACTGGAGATATCGGTCACAAAGAATTCGTCAGAGCCCACCTTGATCACCGCTTTCTGGTTGTTGAGAGTGGAGATGCGCGGGCTCGACAACACCTGCACATTGCCCTGCAGTTCCAGCAGGTTCAACACCGCAGTGAAGTCGGTAAAGTTGGCCCCCAGGGTGAACACACCGCCAATCAGCGATACGCTTTCGCTCACCAGGGAACTGAAATCCGCCTGCTCCAGGCCACCGGCCACGCGGTTGTCACTGGTTTCCAGGCTGCCGTTATAGCCTTCACCAAAGGTGTCCCAACGAATGCCGGTGGCAAACCCTTCCGACAGTTCCACCTCCAGAATCTTGGCTTCGATCAACACCTGCTGCTTCAGGCTCAGCTGAGCACTGTCGAGAAAGTTCTGCACTTCGGTCAATTCCGACGGCAGCGCTTTGACCACGGCGATCCCCGATACCGGGTCCACCACCACACTGCGGTTATCACCGGTGCCCACGATCATGGTCAGCACATTGGCCAGCTGTTGCCAGAAGGCACTATTACTCTCGGTTTTGATATTGCTGCTTTGTTGCACCTGGGTTTCGCGGGAGCTGCTGGTGGAGCTGCCGGTGGTGTCGTCCTCTCCAGTGACGCTTACCTGGCCGCTGCTCACCGAGGTGGTGGACAAGCCCATGCGATTGATGTTCAGGTAATTGATGCGGAACACCCGACTCTGCAGGGTGCGGGGCAGTATCTGGTAGCCATAGGGCTTGCGCACGAAATCGTAGCCATAGGCATCGCGCACAGCCTTCAGTGTCTCCTCCAGGTTGACACTGCGCAGGCGGATGGAGATGTTGCCGGTGACATCCGGGTGCACCACCATGTTGACGGAAGTACCGTGCACCAGACTCATGAAGAACTGTCGCGCCGGGGTATCGCTGGCCGTCACATCAAAACGGGGCAGCTCCGGCTTGGCTTTTTTGGCCGGGGCAACCGGAGCCGTCGCCACCGGCAACGCCGCCGCGGCTTGGGGGCCAGGCTGGGAGTTCATTGCAACCGCAGAGGGGGTTGTCCCGCTCTGCGATTGCGGCTGTGATTGAGCCTGTGATGGTTTCGTCGCGGCTGGCGCTGTGCCGGCCTGCGGCTTGGGCTGATACCAGGAAGCACACCCTGCCACCAAGGCCAGGCAGGCGGCAACCAAGACAGACTGGGCAAACACTTTATTCATTCACACTTTCCTTTCTCACCGCCGCCATGGGCATGCGCAACGTAATTCTGCGACCGGCTCGACTCACCACCACCGAATCCTCGGCAATGGAAAGCACTTTGGCATCCGCCACCTGATCCGACACCCCCACCACCGATTCGTTGATGATGGCGCGTTTGTGGTGCCCGTCATTCAAAATCATACTGAGCTGCAACGGCGCATAGGCCGTTTTGGTTTTGGTATTGGAGAACATGGGAGGACGGGTGGGATCACCGGCCGCCTGCACAGACACTGAACCAGCGAGCACAGTCAACATCAACAAGCATTTAATGGGCAACACGCAACAACTCCTCCTGCGAGCTCAGGGTATGGACTTCCAGGGTCAGACTCCCCTTCGGATATTCCTCCACCACATATTCCAGGCGGTCCCATAACAATTTCTCCGGCAGCGCTTCCACTGCCGCCAGGTAGTTTTTCACCTGGAAAAAGGAACCCACCATCTTCAATTCCAGATCGTGACGATAGATCGCTGCCGCCTGTTGATCCTGTTCATCAGCCACCAGCAACCGCTCTGCCGCTTTTGATTTCACGCTATGCACTTTCAGGCCAAAACGTTCACTCAACATTTCGCCCAGGATCACCGGCATCTGCTGAGGCGCGATCATGCCATCGGTGATGGCTGCAATGTCGTGATCCACTTCCTCGTGCAACTCCAGCAGATTTTCAATATTGGCTTTCAACTGGTTATTGGGGTTGTTGAGAATCGCGCTCTGCAACTCATCAATACGACGGTTGGACGCCTCCATGGATTTCAGCAGCGTGGTTTTGTCTTTCTCAATCTGATCCCGCTCCTGCAGCCAGGGTCGCAACAGCAACTGATCCACCACCCCCAGCACCAATACCGCCAGGGCACCCACAATGATCATGCGCTCCCGCACACTGAGTTTGTGGGCTTTGGTTTCCAGCTCCTGATATTTAATTCGCAGACTGTTGGTCATACTGCGTACTCACACTGAATGTCAGGAATCGGTTTTGCTCCTCCATGCGCTCCAGGCTGAACACCCGAAAGCCAAAGCCCTGGAAGTGTTCTTCCTGCTTCAAATCCGAAATGTAGTCTGGAATCGCCTTGGGTTTATCGGTCACACCGTGCAGGCTGAGCTCCGGCCCGGGGGAACGCATCACAATGCGCGTCAACCACACGGAGGGCGTATCCATATTGGACAGTGCCTGCAGGTAACCGGAAAAATGCACATGATGGGTGTCACCCTCTTGCTGCAACTGGCCCAGGAACTTGCGCTTGCCCTGCAGTGATTGCTGCAGTTGTTTTTCCCGCTGCTGCAAGCGGGTATCCAGTACAATCGCATCCACTTCTTTTTGCAGGCGCTCAATGGAGGCTTCCATCCTGGTACGGGACGCCTCCATATCCGCCAGAGTGTTGCGCGCATGGACTGTGCGACTCCACTCCAGCACGGTGAGCATGATCACCGCCACGACCACCGCCGCCACCACCATCAGCATCTGCTTCAACGGCAGAACAATGACCGGTTTGCGAAAGCTATCCTGATAGAAGTTGACGCGTTGAATCACTGCGCTCACGCCACCCTCCCCATGCCCGTCACTTTGGCCCCGCCAGACGCCGCAGTCGCCAGGGCGGCCAACACGACACCCAGGGCCGGAGCCAGCGCACCGGCCGCCACTGTTGAGCCGTCCGTCGGTTGCAGCCCGGTACTCAATTCAAAACACTGGGCGGCGATGGGCAGGCGCTCGGCCAGACCGGGACACCACCCATTCTGCTCCTCGGCATCGGACACCAGGTACAAGGCGGTGATGCCGGACTTGCCAATCTGGCTCTCGTAATAATCCAGCGAGCGCTGCACGTCCAACGCCAGGTTGTCCACCGGGTCCTGCTGGAAATCCAGGTTGCCGCTGAACACCGCACCGCCATTACCCAACTCGATGGTGCGGGTCAGGTACAGGCTGCCGTTTTCAATCAGGTTGATGGTGCCACCCTGCCCGTTGAGGTAGAGGAAGGCCGCGCCCCGCTCCTGCAGTTCATGCATCTGCCCCGCCAGGCCGGACATGGCCAACTCATTAATGGAGATACTCTGCAGGTTCACAGCAAGCTGGTCACACACGTCCACCACGGCCTGCACCTGGGCCCGTTCCGCCACCGCCACATAGGACATATTCATACGGCCGCGATAGGCATCCGCAGGCAACCGGAATACGTCCATCACCACCTGCTCCAGGGGTTGGGTAATCAGATCCTTGACCTTCCAGCGCACGGCCTCCCGCAGCTCCGCCTCCGGCACATCCGGCGCATCCACCAGCAACAGGTTGTAGTACTGATGTCCCAGGCAGATGTGAGCGGGGGCCGCTGGCACGGGCGCCGACTCGCACAGCGCCTTCAGTGCCTCACCCGGGGAGTTAAAGGTTTGCTCAAGGGCATGAGTTTGGGTAATCTGCGGCCCCTGATCGGTCTGACGCACCAGGCACCATAGCGCCTGGTTGGGGTTCAAACTGATCCCAAGCAGCGTATCCGAACCGGCTTTATCTTTGCGAAACAATTGTTTATACCAACTACTCATCACCCAAACCCAATCAGGGAAACGTTGTCATCTTATGAAAGCGTAGACGACAATCAGAAAATGGTGATCAATATCACGCAGTTAGGGCCACTTTTTAATCAACTTATTAGCCCCTGAACGCCACCGATAGGGCCAACACCGGACACCCGCAGGACCCACCATGCTTAACATAGTGCTGTATCAGCCTGAAATTCCGCCGAACACCGGCAATATTATTCGATTGTGCGCCAATACCGGCATGAGCCTGCACCTGATCAAACCCCTGGGTTTTGAGCTGGATGACAAGCGCATGCGACGCGCCGGCCTCGACTATCACGAGTGGGCCAACGTGCAACTGCATGACCATTTTGAGGCGTTTCTGAGCACGGTGCGCCCCGCCCGCTGCTTTGCGCTCTCCACCAAGGGCAGCGAGCACTACCACCTCCAGTCCTATCAGGCCGGCGATGCCATCGTCTTCGGTCCGGAGACCCGGGGCCTGCCACAAGCGATTCGCGAACACCCGGCCATGACCGGCTGCATCCGCATTCCCATGCAGGCGGACAGCCGCAGCCTGAACCTGTCCAACGCCACCGCCATCGTGGTGTACGAAGCCTGGCGCCAGTTGGGCTTCCCGGGCGCCCGTTAATCTGATCAAAAAATTTTCAATTGGAGGTAAACCCATCTCCCCCCGCTGCGTTAATACCGGTATCACCACCCAAAAACGGAGCATCAACATGAAACTCAACACATCCAAACAGAACATTTCCAAACTGAATTCACTGATCCTGGGTTCCTGCCTGGTTGGCGGCCTCCTCATCAGCAGCGCGCAGGCCGACACCTTGCGTCACGCCCAACGCCACAGCTTTCAGACAGAAGTGACCCGCACCGCCGGCGACCGCAGCCTGCGCCGCACCACCGAACAGGTAGCAGGACAAGGGCATTTCCAACGCACCACCCAATTCGCCACCGGCCAGGGCAAAACCGCCAGCCGTAAGGTGCAGGGTGAATACGACGCCGCCGCCCAGACGTACACACGCACCCTGGAAAGCACCCGTCCCAACGGCGACACCGTTTCCTCGGTGCGGGAAACCACCAAAACCGAAGATGGGTTTGTGCGCAGCCAGAGCCGTACCAACGCCGATGGCCAGATGGCATCCAAGCAGGTAAGCGTCAGCGTGGATCATGAAAACCAAGTGCAGACCCGCAACGTGGAAGCCAGCGGATACGCCGGGGCGAGCTACAGTGCCTCCACCACCCGCAGCTGGGGGGACAGTGGCGAGCAATAACAGGCAACTGCTATAGTCGCTCACTATGACCAGCAACGTAACCGCACTCAATCTGAATGCATTTCTCGCCAGCGTGGAACGCCGTGCTTACCGCATGGCGTTGCTGGCCACCCGCAATCAGACCGACGCGCTGGACATCGTGCAGGACGCCATGTTGAAACTGTGTCGCAGTTACGGCGATCAAACCCCGGAACAATGGCCACCCCTGTTCCACCGCATACTGCAGAACCAGATCATGGACTGGCATCGACGGCAACAGCGCAGCCAACGCTGGTTCAGGCCCTGGAAAAAAACCGACGCAGACGCAACCGACCCAGCAGAGGACGACGGCATCGAAGACTTCGCCGATCCCAGCGAACAAAACCCGGAGCACTTGCTGAGTCGCGCAGCGGACGTGGCAACCGTCATCCAACAGGTGGAGCAATTGCCCATACGCCAGCAACAGGCATTCCTGTTACGGGTCTGGGAAGGACTGGACGTGAACGCCACCGCGCAGGCCATGGAATGCAGCGAAGGCGCGGTAAAGTCCCACTTACACCGAGCCATGCGCAGCGTGCGCCAGGCACTGCAACAGGAATGAACGTGGAGATCGCCCATGACTGATGAAGACCGCAGACTCCAACAAGCCCTGGCCCGATCACTGGATCGCAGCCTGGATGAATTGGACGAGCATACGCTGCAGCAATTGCAGCAAATACGTCTGCAGGCACAACAGCCACCCCGACGCGCCTGGCGCCCGGCCCTGGCGGCGGCCGCCTCCATCCTGCTGCTGATCGCCATCCCCTGGTCACTGCAGCAACCGGCGGCCCCCGAACAGGCCGCGGCCTTGTTCAGTGACCACTACCTGAGTGTGGACCCGGAACTGCTGGCGGATTGGGACATGCTGGAGGCCATTGGCGAGGTGCCCGATGCCTGATCCCTACTACAGCAAAGCCGGAATGCTCTGTTATGTCCTGCTGTTTGCCACCCTGGCGCAGGCAGACACCGCGCCCCTGCCTGCGGAGTTCTGGGATTATTTTATGGAGTACAGCGATCAACAGGGTGATGTATTCGATCCGCTGGACCTGGCCACAACCCATCAGGTGAACACGCAATCAGAATCACCTGCAGCACCGGGCAACCACGCCCAACCGAATGACAATGAGGAGCCACAACCATGAAACACTGGATTGTCATTGCACTGCTTTTGCTGGGAGGAACCGCCATGGCGGAACCGGTAGACTGGCAGGCCCTGCCTGCCGAGACCCGCGTATTACTGCAACCGTTTGCCAACCAATGGGCTGAGTTGGATGCCGACCGCCAACGCCAGCTGCTGGCCGCGGTGGAGCGCTTTCAGGCGCTGCCAGCAGAACAGCAACAGAGCATCCTGCAACGCTTTGAGCGCTGGCAGGCACTGCCCCCCGCAACCCGGGAAGAACTGCAGCAACGGTTTCAGGAATTCCGCCAATTGCCGGCGGAACGCCAGGAAGCCATCAAGCAGCGTTATCGCTGGTTCAGTTCACTGCCCGCTGAAGAGCGCGCACAACTGCGGTCCGGCTGGCAGGCACTGACGCCCCAGGAACGCAGCGTGGTGAAGGAACGCTTCCGCAAAGCCACACCGGAAGAACGCCGTACCATGCGCGAACGCCTGCAACGCCGCTTAAACCCATTACGTTAACACCGCAACACCAGGTGCAGTATGAATCAGAACCCACCACGCCGGCTGCCATGGCCACAGGCGGCAGCATGCGCCGCCGCAGTACTTTCCTGCAACCTGCCCGCCGCCACCTTCGAGCCCGGTTTCTCGGTGAGCGCAGAGCGCATTCAACAGGAATTTTCCTTTGAAACTGACGACAGCGAAGCCACCATTGACACCCTGACCCTGGCTCCGGGATTCAGCTGGGGGGACTGGCATGTCTCTGCCAGCCTGCCCTGGCAAGCCATCGACGGGGTGTACTTTTTCAATAATATTTATCCCAACCTGGCCCATACCTGCAGCCAGATAAATGAGCTCACGCCGCTGCAAAAATGGGTACTGGTCCGCAACACCGCATTGAATCAGGAGGCCCTGGACTATTGCGAGGAAACCGGCGGCATCGAGAGTGAAACCGTGGAGGATAAAACCACCGGTTGGAATGATATCGAGATTTTTGCCAACTATTACATTCCTCCGGACTTCATTCCAACACACCCCAACTGGTTGGCGGGCAGTGTCGGCATCGGGTTTCAGTTCGACAACGGCGACGAGCTTGCCGGTTTGGGCAATGGTGCCAAGCAACTGTTTGTCGAAACCAGCTGGATGGCCGGCAATGGCCTGCTGAGCCTGAGCACCACCCTGGGTTACTATTTTGTGGTGGACGACAACAGCGCTTTCGGCCTGCAGGATCATGGCTATGGCTCCCTGGATGGGCGGCTGGCGCTGGGTCAGTATTTTGAACTGGGTGCCCGCTATGATTACCGCCAAACCGATAACGACGTATTCGATGATTACGCCTACCTGACCTATTCCCTGCACTTCTTTGCCGGTCAGCATTGGGGGGGCCAGGCTTATCTATCCGACTACGACGATGACACCGGCTTCCCCGATGAGGAGTACGGACTTTATCTCTTCTATTCCCTCTAGGTTCATGAACAGTCGAGGAATTCTGTAGTACAGTGGGGGGCACACCGCGCAAACCAGAAGAGATGCATGAAAAAAATCGCCTTTTTCAACGTAAAAGGCGGTGTGGGTAAAACCACATCCGCCGTCAATATCGCCTGGCAGGCCGCCCAGGACGGCGTCAACACCCTGCTGTGGGATCTTGATCCGCAAAGTTGTGCCAGCTGGTATCTGGGGGTGGATGATGAACACCCCCAAAAATCCCTCAACCTGTTCAAGGGCAAAATGCCCATTGGCAAACTGCGCTTACACACTCCCCAACCCCGCCTCTCCGTGATCCCGGCGGACCTGAGCCTGCGCAAACTGGAACTGCTGCTGGCCGACCAGGAAAAATCCGGCGCCCTGCTGCAGAAACTGACAGAGGACGTAAGCGAACGCAACAAACTGCTGATCTTCGACTGCGCGCCCGCTTACTCCAAACTGTCCGAAAGCCTGTTTTCCAGTTGCGACATTTTGGCGGTGCCATTGTTGCCTTCGCCCCTGTCCCTGCGTTCCTATCAACAGTTACGGGAATTTTTACAGAAGAAAAAAACCTGGCGTCGCGTGCAGCTGCAACCGTTTTTCACCATGGTGGATCGACGTCGCAAGATTCATAACGACGTGTTGGAAGATGCCAAAAACATCATCGGTGATGAAGAACCGGTGGCCATACCCTATGCCAGCGATTTGGAGAAGATGGGGATTCATCGAGCGCCCATCCAGACTTTTGCCGCCAGCTCTCAGGCGGCAAAAGCCTATCAGGCATTGTGGCAGCGCTTACGCACAGATGTTGAGTAGCGCCTTACATCTCATAGTTGAAACCGAAGTTGAACTGATAAGCACTGATATTCTCATAGTCCGCCACGGTTTTAATGGACGCAAAAGTGGATAGACCACCGGCGAAGATCAATACGGAATTGACCTCTGCCTCATAGAACAGGCTGTCTTCCGATTCCGGTTGCAGCGAGAAGTCGCCATTGCTGCTGGAATCCCCCAACAGTGAGAATTCCACCGGTGAATAATCCGAGTTGCTTTCGCTGATCATGCTGAGATTGAAACCCGGCACCCAGACACCCCAGGAATAACTGAGCACATACGTGCCCTCCAGACCCAGGGAGGTGGAAAGCTGGTCCATTTCCTGTTCGCCCACACCCATCAACCAGGCGCTGTTGCCGCGTTCTTCATAGGCATCAATCTGGGTGGTGATGTAATCCAGGCGCAGGAAAGGCGACAGGGTCCAGGCATTGCGGGCAAAGGTCCACTGCACCTGGGTGCTCAGGTTCCACTGCTCACTATCCGTATCGCCCGTTACCAACTGATCGTCCGGAATGGTGATATAACGCTTGGTATCGATGGTGCCGCTGGCATACCCCAACTGCAGGTCCACACCCAGCGCATCCCGGAACCAGGACATGTAGCCCGTCAGACTGTACACGTCGGAGTCCAGTTCACCGCCCTTGTCGTCATAATCCACTTCGTGGGTCACCACATCAAAGGCCGCCCCCACATGCAGGTCCGGTCGCAGCCGGTAATCGAGCCCCACAGTAGCGCCATAGGAATCCGACTCATAGCCGGATTCCAGCGTGCTGGCATCGTGCTCCACCTGATCGATGTGCACGGTGCCGAAAATACCGAAGCGGGACAGCTGCTCGGAAGAGGCGGCACCGCCCTGGTAATTTGCCAACGGAACACTGGTGCCATTCAACACGATCTGACTGGGGTTGAGCCCCTGCCGCAGCAGCTGCTGGCCGGAATAGATGCGCTGGGTCTGGCTGCGGCTCAGCTCCGACATCATGCGCCGGGCCATCAGGATTTCTTCAGGGTTGATCTGGGTAATCAGTTGCGCCAGCTCGTCGTTGGAGAGGGAGTCCAGCTCGGCACAGGCCTCACTCAGCTCACTGGAAATATTTTCACTGTTGGACGCATCGCACACCCTTTCGATCATGCTCGCGGTGGTCTGCTGGTTTTTACCGGTCACCAGGGTCTCGATGCCACCGTCCCCCACCACCACGGTCACCAGGGCGACGTCGGTACCGTAATCCACCGAGTCTTCCACCTCATACTCAAAGGTATCCTGACCTTCAAAGCCTTCATTGGGCGTATAGGTGATGCTGCCATCGTTGTTCACAATGACCTCACCATTGTCCGCCGGCTTGAGACCACTCTCACCGTCATCCACGAACACAAAGGGCGTGAAGCTCTGTTCATTGGTGAATTCATCGTTGCTCAGTACATTGATCACCACCGCTTGATCCACCGCGGTGCGGGCAAAATCGTCCTGCGCGGTGACTTCGGCGTAGACCTGCTCTGATATCGCCGCTGAAAGCAGAAGAAGCGGCACCCCATGATGTGGTCTTATTTTCATGTCGACATTCCATTCGCGAGTATTTGAGCGCAGATTTTACCCACATTAACTTCACAAGAGTAGATAATATGTCCTGACTTCCGCTGTACTATTACCATAAACGCCCTGATCGCCTCCAATTAGGAAAAAGGTAACCCCGCCCATGCCCCACAGCCGCGCCCCAAAAACCGTCCTCTGCACCTGGGAACTGGGGGGCCAACTGGGTCACATCGCCCGCCTGGCTCACATTGCCCAGGCCCTGAATGAGCGGAATTACCACTGCTACCTGGCCCTGAAAGATCTATCAAGAGCGGCGCCGTTTTTTCAGGGGGATGGACAACAGCTGCTGCAGGCACCGGTGTTCCTGCCTAAAATCCGCATGCAACGGCCGGTGTTGAGCCTGGCGGACACCCTGCTGCTGTCCGGCTATCTGCACGCCGAAGAATTAACAGGGCTGACCCAGGCCTGGACCAACCTGATCGAACTGGCGCAGCCGGACCTGTTGCTGATGGACTACTCCCCCACTGCGGCCCTGGCCGCCCGCCACCTGCCCTGCAAGAAAATCATCGTGGGTGCCGGCTTCTGGCAACCGGTTCCCGGCCACCCCATCCGCAGCTGGCTGACGGACCCGTCCCAGACCAGCGCGGCCCAACAGTCAGAACAACGGGTGGTTCACACCATCAATCAGGTGCTCAGTAAACGGGGGCAACCCCCCATCCGCTATATTGCCGACCTGTTCGCGGTGGAGCGTACCATCATCAACACCCCACCGGAGTTCGACCTGTACGGGGATATCCGCCAGGACGGCCTGTACTTCCACAAGTCCGGCGCCCCGGGCATCGAGAAGCCGGTGCAGTTCGGCCCCGGGCCACAACCTAAAATTCTGGCCTATCTGAAACCAGGCCACCCCCAGTTTGATGCAATTGTGGAGGGGTTAAGTCGTTGCAACGGCAACGTCTACATTGCCTGCCCCCGGGGCGATCAGAAACGCCTGGCCGCCCTTCAGTCGGAACGCTTTCATTTCAGTGTGGAGCCGGTGCAGCTGGCCACCGCCATGGCACAAGCCGACCTGTTTATCGGCCACGGCAACAGCGGCACCACCCTGGAGAGCATCCTTGCCGGCACCCCCATGCTGGTATTGCCCATCCAGCTGGAGCAGCTGCTGACGGCCCAGACCCTGCATCAGCTGAAGCTGGGGCAGACTGTGACCCAAGTGGAATCCGCCCAGCAGTTTACCCGTGTCGTGAATGACACCCTGGCCGCCACCGAACTCAGGCAGAACGCCCAGGCCTATGCGCAGCAGCAGGCCGCCCACAGCAAGGTGACCCTGGGGGAAGCCGTCGCCAATCAGTGCGATGAACTGTCAGGCGGATCAAAACAGCAGGCATAAAAAAGGCCGGAAACACCGGCCTTTTTCTTAATTACGCTATCAGGATCAATGGGCCGGCTGCGCGTCCTGCTGGGCCTTTTCCTGTTGCTTGCGCAGGTTCTCTGCAAAGGCCGCCTCGAAGTTGATGGGCTGCAGCAGGAACTGGGGGAAAGTGCCGCGGGCCACCACATCGGAGACGGTTTCGCGCACATAGGGGAACAGGATGTTGGCACAGACCCCTTTAAGAATCGCTTCTTTCTGAATGCCTTCCACGCCCTGCAGCAAAAACAGACCGGCCTGGGCCACTTCAGCGATGAAGGCGGTGTTGTCGCCATTCTTCACGGTCACGGTGGCCTTCAGCACCACCTCATAGATACCGCTTTCCACTTCCGAAGCGCTGTTGTTCATTTCCAGATTCACATCCGGTTTCCACTGCTCCTTGAACAGAAGTGGGGTTTTTGGCGCCTCATAGGACAGGTCTTTCAGGTAAATACGCTGCAATTGAAATTGTTGCTGGGGCTGTTGGCCAGCGGCTTGTTCAGTCATTCTAATCACCTAGTCTGTAATACTTCGAGTGGTTGGCCAGTGCTGCCGGTTGGCTCAGGCAGACAACAGGCCGTCGAGCTTGCCCATGCGTTCCAAAGCGTAGAGGTCATCGCATCCCCCAACATGGGTGTCACCGATCCAGATTTGCGGCACAGTGTGGGCGCCGCTGCGAATTTCCATTTCCTGGCGCAGGTTGGGTTTACCGTTCACATCGATTTCGGTGAACCCGGCGCCCTTGGCCTTCAACAGATGCTTGGCTCGGATACAATAGGGGCACCACGGAGTGGTATAGATTACAACATCAACCATACTTCCAACCTGTGTAGGATTAATTACTTGCTATCAAATACATTACTTGCCTTTCACCAGGGGCAGACCATCTGATTTCCAGGTGGTGATACCGCCGGATAATCTTAGAACATTCTTGAAGCCGGCGCCGTGCAGGATCTTACCGGCCGCACCGGCATGCTGACCCATTTTACACACCAACACCACCGGCTTGTCCTTGAACTGGCCGATTTCACCCAGGTTATCCTTCAATTTACTGTAGGGAATATTGCGGGCGCCGGTGATGTGGCCCTCACGGAACTCCTTGCTTTCCCGCACATCCAGCACCAGCCCTTCATCCTTATTCATCAGGTTGGTGAGCTGCTGGCTGGACACGGTTTTGCCCCCGCGACGGGATTCCAGCACAAAGAACAGCACCAGCAACACCACGAAAGTACCCACCAGCTCGGGGTGATTCATCGTAAACTCAAGCAGACGATCCATTTAAAGTTCCCAGAAATTCAACAGGTTACCCGGCTCAAGCAGGGCCAGGGCATGAAATAGCAGCAGAGTATACCCGAAAGCGGTAAAGGGCGACCACCGCTGGCAACGCCGCCTCATGCTTTGAGCGACTTTTTCGGGTAAAATGCTGACGATCTTTCTGGAAACTCCACTCACCGAGATGTAGCCGACAAGTTGGAATCATGAGCCAGACACGCAAACCCCACGTTTTGATCATTCTGGATGGTTTCGGCCACCGCACCGAAACTGAATTCAATGCCATCGCCCACGCCAACACCCCCACCTGGGACAAGCTGTGGAGTGAGCGCCCACACACCCTGATCTCTGGATCGGGCATGGATGTTGGCCTGCCCCAGGGGCAGATGGGCAACTCTGAAGTGGGGCACATGAACCTGGGCGCCGGGCGCATCGTGTACCAGGATTTCACCCGCATCACCAAAGACATCGAAGACGGCGGCTTTTTCGAAAACGCGGCCCTGGTGAATGCGGTGAACAAGGCGAACGCCAACCACGGTGCCGTGCACCTGATGGGCCTGCTGTCACCGGGCGGCGTGCACAGCCACGAAGACCATTTCCTCGCCATGATCGAGCTGGCCAAGCGTCAGGGGGCAAAGCAGGTGTACGTCCACGCCTTCCTGGATGGCCGCGACATGCCCCCCAAATCCGCCCAGCCCAGCCTGGAGCGGATTCAGGCCAAGCTGGATGCAACTGGTAACGGCCGCATCGCCAGCATCATCGGCCGCTATTACGCCATGGACCGGGACAACCGCTGGGAGCGGGTGGCCGCCGCCTACAACCTGCTCACACTGGGGGAGGCGGACTACACCAGCGCCACGCCGGTGGACGCCCTGCTGGCCGCCTACGAGCGGGATGAAACCGACGAGTTTGTGAAACCCACCGTGATCGCCGCCACTGGCCAGAACCCTGCCACCCTCAACGACGGCGACAGCGTGATCTTCATGAACTTCCGCGCCGACCGCGCCCGCCAGATCACCCGCGCCATCATCAACCCGGATTTCGACGGTTTCGAGCGCAAGAAAGTCCCCGCCCTGGCAGAGTTCGTGATGCTCACCCAGTACGCCGCGGACATCAAAGCGCCCTGTGCCTATCCGCCGGAAGAGCTGGTGAACGTGCTGGGAGAATACCTGGCCAAACACCAAAAGACCCAATTGCGCATTGCCGAAACCGAAAAGTACGCCCACGTGACGTTCTTCTTCAGCGGCGGCCAGGAAGACCCCTTCCCCGGCGAAGAGCGCATCCTGGTGAAATCACCGAATGTCGCCACCTATGACCTGCAACCGGAAATGAGCGCCCCCGAAGTCACCGATAAGCTGGTGGAGGCCATCAACAGCGGTCAGTACGACGTGCTGATCTGCAACTACGCCAACGGCGACATGGTGGGCCACACCGGCAAGTTCGAGGCTGCGGTAAAAGCAGTGGAAGCCCTGGATGGCTGCCTGGCGCGTTTGGTGAGCGCGGTGGAAGCCAACGGTGGCGACATGCTGATCACCGCCGACCACGGCAACTGTGAACAGATGGAAGACCCGAGCAGTGGCCAGCCCCACACCGCGCACACCACCGAGTTGGTACCCCTGGTGTACGTGGGTGGTCGCGCGGTCACGCTGCAGGCCCAGGGCGGGCGACTGTCGGACATCGCTCCCACCCTGCTGAAACTGATGGGCCTGCCGCAACCCGCCGAGATGAGTGGTCAGCCTCTGCTGTGATTGCGAGTGCTGTGACCGCGAAGCCCATGGCGTCCACCCGTTTCTGCATCCGCTGTGTGATTGGCCTGGCCCTGTGCTGGGCCTTTCCCGTTCTGGCCAGTGTGGACCCGGTGGCCACCAAAAAAGAGCTGCAACAGATTCAGCGCCGCATCCAGGATCTGCAGCAAGAAATCAAGCAGACCCAATCCCGCCGCAGTGCCACGGAAGAGGCCCTCAAGCAATCGGAGCAGGCCATCAGCGACACCCGGCGCAAGCTGCGGGAGGTGAACCGTGCCATGGCCAACTCCGATGCCAAACTGGCAGAACTGCGGCAATCCCAGCAGAAACTGAACCGGGCCAAGGAAGCCCAGCGCTCAGCTCTCAAACAAGACATCAACGCCGCCTACCGCGCCGGTCGCCAGGAATACGTGAAGCTGCTGCTGAACCAGGAGCAGCCGGACAAGCTGGCCCGTCAGATGAAATACTACGACTATTATCACCAGGCCCGCATGCAACGGATTCAGGCGTTCAACCAGACCCTGAGCGAAATCAAAGCCAACGAAATCCAGATCAATGAAGAGGTGGCGCAGCTGGCCACCCTCAAAACCGAGCTGGCGGATGAACAGCAACGCCTGCAATCCGCCAAAGCACAACGCAAGCAGGCTCTGGCCAAACTGGACGACAGCCTGAAGAACGATGCCTCCCGGGTGACCTCCCTGAAAGCCAGCCAGAGCGAGCTGGAAACCGTCCTGCACCGGGTGCAGGCCACCTTGAGCGACCTGCCCAGCAATGTGGGCAAGCAACCTTTTGGCAAACTGCAGGGAAAACTGGCCTGGCCCAGCCAGGGCAACGTCATCAAGCGCTTCGGCAATCGCCGGGAAAGCGGCGCCCTGCGCTGGAACGGGGTGCTGATCCGGACCCAGGAAGGCAGCCCGGTGAAAGCCGTTCACCACGGCCGGGTGGTGTTTTCCGACTGGATGCGGGGCTTCGGCATGCTCACTATTGTCGATCACGGGGATGGCTACCTGAGCCTGTACGGCCACAATGAAACCCTGCTGAAAGGTCCGGGGGACTGGGTGCAGGCGGGCGAGGTCATCGCCTACAGCGGCCTGAGTGGCGGCCAGGACCAGGCCTCCCTCTATTTCGAGATCCGCAAAGATGGCAAACCCCAGAACCCCTCCCGCTGGTGCCGCGGCTAATATTAACCGTGCGGGCCTCCCCGTTTCGCGCTAAGCTAAACAAGCTAACTAAATGATTTTGATGTGAAACCCGGCGCCGGGTTCGCGGTCTTAATCACATTCCGTCTTTACAGGAGCTCACAATGGGTTATCGACCTTTGTCAAACTGGCGGCCGCTATGGACACGCAGCCTGCTGATTTCGTTGCTGGCAATCAGTCCCCTGTCCTTCTCCCAGGAAGAGCCCGAAGCGGCGGAAGAGACCGCCACTGCCGAAAGCCAGAGCAAAGATCAGGGCCTGCTGCCCATCAATGAGCTGCGCACCTTTGCCGATGTGTTCGACCGCATCAAACAGGCCTATGTGGAAGACGTGGATGACAAGACCCTGCTGGAGAACGCCATCCAGGGCATGCTCACCGAACTGGACCCCCATTCCGCCTACCTGAAACCGGAGGCCTACCAGGACCTGCAGATCAACACCACCGGCGAGTTCGGTGGCCTGGGCATCGAAGTGGGCATGGAAGACGGTTTCGTCAAAGTGATCACGCCCATCGATGACACCCCGGCCCAGAAAGCCGGCGTGGAAGCCGGTGACCTGATCATCAAACTGGACAGCACCCCGGTGAAGGGGCTGAGCCTGGGGGAAGCGGTCAAACTGATGCGCGGCAAACCGGGCTCTGACATTGTGCTCACCATCATTCGCGCCGGGGTGGACAAACCCCTGGAAATCACCGTCACCCGCGCCGTCATTCAGGTGCAAAGCGTGAAGGGACGGTTGCTGGAATCCAACTACGGTTACGTGCGCCTGTCCCAGTTCCAGATCAACACCGGCGGTGACATGATCAAACTGCTGGAAAAGCTGAAGAAGCAAAACCAATCAGACCTGAAAGGGCTGGTACTGGATCTGCGCAACAACCCCGGTGGCGTGTTGCAGGCCGCGGTGGACGTATCCGATGCCTTTATTGACGACGGCCTGGTGGTGTACACCCAGGGCCGGCTGCCGGATTCGGACATGAAATTTCGCGCCTCCCCCGGTGATCAGCTGAACGGCATACCCATCGTGGTGCTGGTGAATGGTGGCTCTGCCTCCGCCTCCGAAATCGTGGCCGGGGCCCTGCAGGATCACAGCCGGGCAGTGATCATGGGCACCACCACCTTTGGCAAGGGTTCCGTGCAAACGGTATTGCCCCTGCACAACAACCGCGCCCTGAAACTCACCACCGCCCGCTACTACACCCCCAGTGGCCGTTCCATCCAGGCCCAGGGCATCGAGCCGGACATTGTGGTGGAAAACGCCCAGCTTACCCGGGTCAAAGAGATGGAGCGGGTGAAAGAGCGGGATCTGTCCGGCCACCTGGAAAACCCCGAGGGCGAGGAAGACAAGCATGCCAACAGCGATGACAAGAAAGCGCTTTCGGATACCGACTATCAGTTGTATGAAGCGCTGAACCTGCTGAAGGCACTGAATGTCCTGAAACGCCCCCCGGCTGCGGCCCTGGTAAAACAGAGCAACGATCGCGGCTGAACCCCGCATCCTCAGACCCTGTTCCCACCCGAAGCCCCAACGGGGCTTCGGAGCCACCCCCCGGAGCAGAGAACTGGCTCACAAAACGATGCCTTGAGCGCCACGGCCACCGTCACGGCGGCGTCAAATACACTACACTTTTGTTAAGTCATTGCGCCATAGAACCACCATGCTTCGAATCACCACCGCCGTCTTCGCCGTTATCCTGGCTTTACTGCTGCCCACCCTGAGTGGTGGCGCCACCCGCCAGCACCCTGCTGCTGCCGCAGACGTGAGACCTAATGCGGAGGCGCGGACCTATGCAGAACCGCGGCCCAAGATTGCCATCATCCTGGATGACCTGGGTTACAACCGGCCCGCCGGTGAGCAGGCCCTGCAACTGCCGGGCAACATCACCTACGCCATCATTCCGTTTACCCCCCACGGCGTAGCCCTGGCCCAGGCCGCCCATGATCGCAACCGTGAGGTGATCCTGCACCTGCCCATGGAAAGCAGCGATCCCGACCGACGACTCGATCAGGGTGGCCTCACCAGCGACCTGGATGAAGCGCAAGTGAAGCAGCGGGTGCAGCAAGCTCTGGATGCCGTGCCTCACATCGTCGGGCTCAACAATCACATGGGCAGCAGCGTGACCGCCGACGTCAACATCATGCACTGGCTGATGCAGGCGGTGCAGGACCGCCCCCTGTACTTCATCGACAGCATGACCAATCCCCACTCGGTGGCCAACCATTCGGCGCTGCACTACCAGATTCCCTCCCTGAAACGGGATATCTTCCTGGATAACGTGCAATCGGAAGCCGCCATCGACCGCATGTTCCGCTCACTGGTGCGTATTGCCCATAAACGGGGCCACGCCATCGCCATCGGTCACCCCTATCCCGCCACCCTGGATTACCTGGCCACAGCCCTGCCACGGCTGGAATCCATGGGCGTGGAACTGGTGGACGCCTCCGAACTGGTGATGTATTACGGCCAACCGGTGGACCAGCCCATCGACCTGCAGGAGATCATGGACGTCATCGTGGCCATGCCAGCCCCGGCGAGCCAGCGCCTGAACTTTTCCAATTGACGCCCATTCACTGAGGGCATCGTGACCCGATGTTTACGTGACCGATGCTTCAGCCGGCAATCTCGTACTCCATCGGCGACTGCGGTAACATGCAGACATCTTCCCTGCGAACCGCACGAGAGCCATGTCAAACCAATCTTCGGATCAACTGCCCGATCAAACCCAAGCATTAGCCCAGGCATTATTGGACGCACAGGTTCAATTCTGGCTGCAGGAACTGAACGCCGACAAACTGTTGCCGCTGCTGCAACAGGAGCTGCCCTACCTTTATTCCCGCATGGGTGCCCTGACACTGCGGCAAGCGGTGGCAGAAGACAAAGTGAAAGCCACTGCCCTGCGCTATGCGGTGGAAATGGAAATTGAAGGGGGCATCCCTGAGCTGTTCGGCGAAATCGCCAATATCATTTATGAACACCCCAACAACGAGCGCACCCGGGTGGGCGATATCCTGTCGGAAAAGATCATCAACGAGTTTCTGCAAAAGATCTTTGAACAGGGCAGCCTGCTGGATCAGGCGGTGAACAACATCCGCGCCAGCGCCCCCTTCCGTGAATTTCTGGCGGACGTGGTGTTCACCGTGGCCAAGGGTTACGCCCTGGAGGAAAACCAACTGGTGAAACTGGCGCCGGTGGCCAACGGCCTGCAACGGCTGCGCAGCTGGCTGAATGAACAGGCCCCCGGCCTGGCGGAGAACATTCACACCATGGGCAAGCAACTGTCCCGCGCCAGCGTGGATCAGTCGGTGCGGCTGGTGGATGATATCCTGGAGAACGACTTGTATCGGGACACTGCCCTCAACAGCGTGCTGGACCTGTGGGACGACATCAAGACCTGGCCGGTCGCCAGTTTCCAGCGTTATTTCAGCGAAACCGATCTGCAGGAACTGATGGTGCTGGGCTATGAGTTCTGGCTGGAGTTCCGCCACACGGATTATCTGAAGTCGTACATCGATGCCGGGGTGAAATTTTTCTTCGATAAATACGGGGAGGATACCCTGGAGGCGATTCTGCAGGATCTGGGGGTCACCGAGCACATGGTGGTGTCAGAAATCCTGAACTACGCACCGGACCTGGCGCAACTGCTGCTGCAACACGATATTGCAGAGCCCCTGATTCGCCGCCATCTGGAACGGTTCTATTTTGCCGAAGCAACCCTGGCGTTGTTGCCGCGCCCGGCTCAGTAATTTTTCATGGCCCGGTGCAGAATACCGGCGTCCAGGTAATCTTCACCGTAGGCTTCAAAACCGAAATGCTCATAAAACGCGATGCGGTCGATCTGGGCTTCCAGCATCACCCGTTCCTGACCACGGCGTTCGATAAAACTGAGGGCGGTGTGCAACAGGCGGGAGCCGATGCCCTGATTGCGGAATGGCTTCTTCACCGCAAAGCGCCCGATCTTGGCGTGTTCCGGCAACCAGAGAATGCGCAACACACCCACCACCTCACCTTCCTGCACGGTGACGATGTGCGTGGCGTCCGGGTCCTTGCCGTCGAACTCGTCTTCCAGCGACACGTGCTGTTCATCCATAAACACCTCGCGCCGCAGTGCGCAGCCTTTCTGATACCAGCTGCTGTCATAGGGCGCGATGATGTGCTGTTCTGCCAGTTCCGCCATGTCCGGTTCCGCTTCAGTCCATGCGCATTTCAATGCCCTGGGCGGACATGAACTGCTTGGCCTCCTGAATACTGTATTCACCAAAGTGAAAAATACTGGCCGCCAATACGGCATCTGCTTTGCCCAGGGTGACGCCATCCGCCAGGTGTTGCAGGTTGCCCACACCACCGGAGGCAATCACCGGCACGTGCACCGCATCGCTGATGGCGCGGGTGACATCCAGATCAAAACCGTTCTTGGTGCCGTCACGATCCATGCTGGTCAGCAGGATCTCCCCCGCTCCCAATTCCACCATTTTGCGCGCCCATTCAATGGCGTCCAGGCCGGTGGGTTTGCGGCCACCGTGGGTGAAGATTTCCCAGCGCAAAGGCTCACCTTCAGCACTGACACGTTTCGCGTCGATGGCTACCACAATGCATTGGGAACCGAACTTGGCAGCAGCCTCACCGACGAACTCCGGATTGAACACCGCCGCGGTGTTGATGGACACTTTGTCCGCCCCGGCATTCAGCATGGTGCGGATGTCTTCCAGTTTGCGAATACCACCGCCTACCGTCAGCGGAATAAACACTTGGCTGGCCATCTTTTCCACCGTGTGCACCATGGTGTCACGGTCTTCGTGGCTGGCGGTAATATCCAGGAAGGTGATCTCATCGGCACCTTGCTCGTCGTAGCGACGGGCCACTTCCACCGGATCACCGGCATCGCGAATATCAACGAACTGGACACCTTTGACGACGCGACCATTGTCCACGTCCAGGCAGGGGATGATGCGTTTGGCCAGTCCCATTATTGTTCACCGTCGGCTAATGCCTGCGCTTGTTTCAGGTCCAGGGTGCCTTCATAAATGGCACGCCCGGTGATGGCACCTTCAATTCCGGAGGCAGCCACTTTCAACAGATTTTTTACGTCGTCGATGTTGGTGACGCCACCGGAGGCAATCACCGGAATGTTGATGGCCTGCGCCAGGGCCACGGTGGCTTCGATGTTCACACCCTGCATCATGCCGTCGCGGCTGATGTCGGTGTAGACGATGGCGCTGACGCCGTCGTGTTCAAACTGTTTGGCGCAATCCACTGCCTGCATGCTGGACACTTCCGCCCAACCGTCGGTGGCCACCAGGCCGTTCTTGGCGTCGATGCCGACGATGATGTGGCCGGGGAATTGTTCGCAGGCGGCTTTGACGAAGGCCGGTTCTTTCACCGCCTTGGTGCCGATGATGACGTAGTCCACCCCGCAGTCCAGGTAGGTGCGGATGGTGTCCAGGCTGCGGATCCCCCCCCCGATCTGGATCGGCAGGTTGGGGTATTTTTTGGCAATGGCCTGCACCACACCACCGTTCACCGGCTCACCCTCGAAGGCGCCGTTCAGGTCCACCAGATGGAGGCGGCGGGCACCCTGTTCCACCCACTGGTCCGCCATGGCGACGGGGTCATCGGAAAACACGGTGGAGTCGTCCATCAGGCCCTGACGCAGGCGCACACATTTTCCGTCTTTGAGGTCGATGGCGGGGATTATCAGCATATTGGTTCTCATACTTGGATTGTAAAACGTTCGGACTTTTCTCTTTTGCCTTTTTAGCCTTTTGGTTTCGTGCAGTCGAGCCGCCCGGCCAGAAAGTGGAGTGGCTCGAAACACGCCGTGAACCCATCCCTGGGGGCTTCACAGCGACATCCCTGTCGCTGAGAGTTTCGAGCCACTCCACTTTCCGCCCGGGCTACTTCCGCACTTCGGCTCAGAGCGTTCCGTCCCACTCCATAAAATTCTTCAACAACTGCAACCCGGGGCGGGAGCTCTTCTCCGGGTGAAACTGGGCGGCAAACACGTTATCGCACCCCAGGGTCGCCACGAAGGGCACGCCGTATTCGCCACGGCCGGTGATCAGGGATTCATCCTGCACCGTCACGTAATAACTGTGCACAAAATAAAAACGCGAGTTATCCGGAATGGCCTTCCACAGGGGATGGGGGCGTACCTGTTGCACCTGGTTCCAGCCCATGTGCGGTACTTTCAGCTTCTCACCAGAGGCATCCTTCAGGTTATCACCGAAGAACTTCACCTCACCGGCGTACAGATCCAGGCAGTCCACGCCGCCGTTCTCCTGGCTGTGGGTCATCATGCTCTGCATGCCCACGCAAATGCCCAGCAGGGGTTTGTTGAGGGCAGCCTCCCGCACCACGTCATCCAACCCCAGACGCAGGATTTCACCCACACAGTCACGAATGGCCCCCACGCCGGGGAACACCACCCGGTCGGCGGAGAGAATGGTCTCGGCATCCGGCGTCACCACCACCTTGGCGCCCGGTGCCACATGCTCCAGGGCCTTGGCGGCACTGTGTAAATTACCCATACCGTAATCGATCACGGCAACGGTGGATTTGCTCATTTCACTACTTCCGACAGAATGCTTTACAGGGAGCCTTTGGTGGACGGCATGACACCCGCCATGCGGTCATCCCGCTCCACCGCCATGCGCAGGGCACGACCAAAGGCCTTGAAAATGGTCTCGGCCTGATGATGGGCGTTTTTGCCCTTCAGGTTGTCGATGTGCAGGGTGATCATGGCGTGGTTCACCAGCCCCTGAAAGAACTCACCGAACAGGTCCACGTCAAAACCGCCGATCATGGCGCGGGTGTACTCCACATCCATCACCAGGCCGGGGCGGCCGGACAAATCCACCACCACCCGGGACAGGGCCTCATCCAAAGGCACATAGGCATGACCATAGCGGCGCACGCCCTTCTTGTCGCCCCAGGCCTGGGCCAATGCCTGCCCCAGGGTAATGCCGGTATCCTCCACCGTGTGGTGGTCGTCAATATGCAGGTCCCCTTTGGCCACGATCTCAATGTCAATCAGGCCGTGACGGGCCACCTGATCAATCATGTGCTCCAGAAACGGCACACCGGTGTCCAGCTTGCACTGGCCGGTGCCGTCCAGGTTCACGGACACGGTAATCTGGGTTTCCAGCGTATTGCGCTCAACGCGGGCAGTACGTTGCGACATGGGGTCTCCACTGACGGTATGGGGAAAGCGGGGGATTATAACGCGAAGGCGGTGAAAATCCTAAGCCGATGGACGGTTTGCCACCGCCTGGGCCTGTTGCGGGGACAGCCAGTGCATCACCACCTGTTGCAGACTGTCCTTGCGTAAGGGTTTGGCCAGATAATCATCCATACCGGCCTGCAGGCATTTTTCCCGATCCCCCTCCATGGCGTTGGCGGTTACGGCGATGATGGGCAGGGCTTTGCCGTCCAGCACGTCACGAATGGCGCGGGTGGCCTCATACCCGTCCATCACCGGCATCTGGCAGTCCATAAACACCAGGCCGTAATGATGTTCCTTCACCGCCTCCAGGGCCTGGAGCCCATCCTCGGCAATGTCACAGCTGAAGCCCAGTTTGCGCAGGTAACCGCAGGCCACCCGCCGGTTTACTTCATTGTCGTCCACCACCAGCACCTTGGGCAAAGGCACATTCTGGCTGACACCGGGGCTGGTGGCGTGCGCCTGCTCCTCGCCACGACCCAGCAGGCAATCGGCGAACTGGCGCTGGGAGAACGGCACATACAAATGCGGCAGCGGGCGCTGCCCGTAACGTTCCGTGGGCACCCTTAACTGTATGATTTTTGGGGCATTGGCCTCGTTCAGATAAGGATTGAGGCGCTCCCAGAAGCGATCACTGATCTCCTGGGCAATGAAGATCCAGCGATAATTGCGGCTGTGCAATACCTCATCCAGCTGGCGGATGACCCGGGATTCCTTGGCTTCCCAATGGAAATCCAGGCCCCACTGCTGACAGGCCATCTGCATCACCATCTGGGTGGCAGGCAGATCGCCGATCAGCAGCACGGCCGAATTGGAATAATGTTTGGCAAATTCCAGCGTCACCCGGGTGGCCAGGGACGTCTGCCCCGCCGGCACCTGTACCGGCAATTCAAAGAAGAAGGAGGAACCCACCTCTTTGATGGAACGCACCCCGATACTGCCCCCCATGGCCTTGAGCAGACCGTCACACAGGGCCAGCCCCAGGCCGGAGCCACCGAACTTGCGGGTGCTGGACACATCCTCCTGCACAAAGGGCTTGAACAGGTCGCCCTGGCGCTCCGCGGCGATCCCCACTCCGGTGTCCTTGATCTCCACATAGAGCCGGTCGTCCGGCAGCATCTCCGCCCACAGCATAATCGAACCATGCTCGGTGAACTTGGCGGCATTGGATAACAGGCTGGTCAGTACCTGGCGCAACTTGGTGGCATCCACCACCACCCGCTGGGGCAGGCTGGCCTCGGCCACCATTCCCAGATCCAGGCCACGGCGGTAGGCGTCCACGGCCACCAGGTTCACGCTGGAATTGAACAGCTCGTGGATGTTCACCTCTTCGAAGTGGAACTCCATTTCACCGCTTTCCAGACGCGAGAAATCCATCACATCGTCCACCAGGGACAGCAGGTTGCGGCCGGATCGCTTGGCCAGATCCAGCATCTCACGCTGTTCGTCCGTGAGTCCGGCATCGTTGAAGACGTCGAGCATGCCCAGCATACCGTGCATCGGCGTGCGGATCTCATGGCTGACGATGCTCATGAAACGGCTCTTGTCCTCGGCGGTTTTCACCGCCAGGTCCCGGGCTTCCTTCATCTCTTCGGAGGCCTTCACGATTTCATCAATGTCCACCACCACGCCCCGCAGACCCACCACATTGAGGCCTTCGATCACCACGCTCACCAGGGCCTTTACCCATACCCATTCGCCGTTGCTGTGGCGGACCTTGAATTCCACATAGGTATCGCTGGCTTCGCGGGTGGCGTAGCGGAACGCATCCACCACCAGCTGGTGATGGTCCTGCAGGATATGGCGGCGCCATTGGGGCAGCTCCCGCAGTAACTCCTCGGCGCTGTAGCCCAGCACATGCTTCACCTGGCCGGACAACAGGGTGACCTTGGTGGGATTCAACTGGGCCTCCCACACCACGCAGTCAATGGAGCCGATGATGGATTGATAGCGTTCCTTGGATTCAAACAGTTCATCCAGGTTTTTCTTCAGGTTGCCGCGCATATGGTCGAGGGCATTGGCCAGCTGGGCCAGCTCATCATTGGAACGCAGGCTGATGCGCCGCCCCAGGTTGCCCTTCGACAGCTCCTCCGCCCAGGCCGACAGCCGGGCAATGGGGGCCCCGATCTGGTGGGACATGACGTAGGCCACCAAGCCGATAAGGAGGGCCGCCACCAGGCCAATCATGACCGCCCGTTCCCGGATGAAGGCGATGTCTTTAAGGGCGTCGTTGGCATCCCGCACCAGCACCAGGCTCCAACCGGTGTTGCGGATGTATTTGAATTCCGCCGCCGGCATGTTGACCAGCAGCAGCTCCTGTTCCCCCTTACGGATGTAGCGATGACCGGGCCGGTTCAACAGCCGGTCCAGCAGCATGGGGTTGTCCACCACCCACCAGCGCCGCCCATAGACCCGGGTGGGGTCATCCACGTCGTAATCCATATCGTCGAACAGAATGAAATCCGGAGCTGCCAGGATATAGCCATCGGCATCGATCAACACCGCATAGCCGCTGTCCCCTTGTTGCTCAGGGCCCACGTTGATGGCATTGACCTGCAGCAGCAGTTCACGCCAGTCCAGACTCGCCTTCAGCACCCCCACCATTTTGTCCGGCTGGTACTTGCGGAAGATGGGTACCACGATGCTGACGCCGTACCCCCCCAGCTCCGGGTCCAGGCGCAGGGGCAGCAGAAAGGCGCTCTTTTCCTTCATCACCCGCTCAAACCAGGCCACGTCCCGCAGGGAAATTCCGATCAGCTCCGTATCCCCGGCGGCCACCACTACCCCGTCCACATCCACTGCCACCAGGGTGTTGTACACCCCATAGGCCTGTTGGTAGTCGAACAGCATTTCGGACACCACCCCTTCCGGGTCACCCCGCTCCACCGCCTGCATGACGTCCAGCGCCGCCCAGGAACGGATGTTCTCCTGGCTGAAGCCAAAGGTACGGTCAATCTGGGACATGGCCAGCAACGACGTGGCCTGGAGGCGCTCACCCACCTGGTTGATGATGGTTTCGCGGGATTTGAAATAGGCCAGGGTGCCGAAGACCACAATGGGGGCCAACGCCACAATCAGCATAACCGCCAACAACTTGTTCTGAATGGTGGGTGCGAGCTTGAAGCGCGCCTTGCGTCTGTCCATATTCAACTTGATCAGGGAGCCTTGCTGCACAATCCTTGGTCTTCGCCCGAGTGCCTGGGGGAGTTAAACTACTCCGTAAAATTTCAGTATAGTGGACAACTTCGCCAAATGCCTAAGAACAGTAAGGCATTACTAACCTGTCGGGCGGAACCTTTATTCGCCTTCCTAAGACCTTGATAAAAGTATTGATAATTGAAACCGGAATCCCAGCTCAACCCCCACCCGTTCCGCACCCGTATCCTGGCGTGGTACCAGCAATTCGGCCGCAAAGACCTGCCCTGGCAGCAGGACATCAGCGCCTATCGGGTGTGGGTGTCGGAAATCATGTTGCAGCAGACTCAGGTCAGCACCGTCATCCCCTATTTTGAACGCTTTATGGCCCGTTTTCCCACGGTGCAGACCCTCGCGGACAGCCCGCTGGACGACGTCCTGCAGCACTGGTCCGGCCTGGGTTACTACGCCCGGGCCCGCAATCTGCACAAATGCGCCCAGGTGGTGTGCGCCGAACATGGCGGCGAGTTCCCGGCCAGCGTGGACGCCCTGGCGGCGCTGCCGGGCATCGGCCGCTCCACCGCCGGGGCCATCGCCAGCATCAGCATGGGCATTCCGGCCCCCATTCTGGACGGCAACGTGAAACGGGTGCTGACCCGGCTGCACGCGGTGACAGGCTGGCCCGGGGACAAGACCGTGGCCGACCGTTTGTGGGGTATTGCCGAAAGCTACATTGAGGAAGGCCCTGCGGAGCACGCCACCGGCGACCCGCAGCAGACCCGCCACTACACCCAGGCCATGATGGACCTGGGGGCCACCCTCTGCACCCGCAGTAAACCGGCCTGTACCGTCTGCCCCCTGGTGGACCTTTGCCAGGCCGCCGCCGAGGGCCAACCCACCGCCTACCCACACGCCAAACCCAAAAAGGAGAAACCGGTGCGGGCAACCTGGATGCTGCTGTTGGAATGCCGCCAGCAATGGCTGTTGTACCGCCGCCCGGAACAGGGTATCTGGGGTGGACTGTGGAGCTTTCCGGAATACCCGGGGGAGGCTGACCTGCACAGCGCCCTGGACCTGGGCAACCTGCAACCCCGAGAGGTTCATGCCCTGGAACCCTTCCGCCATACGTTTTCCCACTATCACCTGGATATTCACCCCATCCGGGTCACGCTGGGCCGAAAACCCCAGGCCATCATGGAAGGTGCGGAACAGGTCTGGTATAACGAGGGCCAGCTTGCCACCCTGGGGCTGCCCGCTCCCATCAGCAAGTTGATCCAACGGTTACAGCAAGAGAGTTGAACACCATGAGCAGAACGGTTTTTTGCCGCAAGTACCAACGGGACATGGAAGGCCTGGAGCGCGCACCCTACCCGGGCCCCAAGGGCCAGGATATCTTCGACCATGTGTCCAAACAGGCCTGGCAGGAGTGGCTGAAACACCAGACCATGTTGATCAATGAAAAGCGACTTAACATGCTGGACCCGGCCACCCAGACCTTTCTGCAGACGGAGTTTGACAAGTTCCTTGCCGGAGACGAATACGAGCGCCCGGAAGGCTATGTTCCCCCAAGCGACTGATTTAAGAAAAGTTTCTGAATTGGGCTGGACAGCTATTGACTCCCGGCCCTTCTGCGGGTTTAATAGCGCGCTCTTGACGCCCGGATAGCTCAGTCGGTAGAGCAGGGGATTGAAAATCCCCGTGTCGGTGGTTCGATTCCGCCTCCGGGCACCATTCTTCCTTCCAAGGTAGTGCCACAACCTCCCAGAACCCGCGTAACTCCTGGACTTTTCCTATATAATTCGTCCTATACGATCCTATATTGTTCCCCCACAACCGGAACATACAGGGGGCACAGCTGGGGGCACGTTAGCAACCAAGCCTTCAAGATGCCCCCAAAATGGAGGCTATTGTGGCGCTTACCGACCCCAAGATTAAGCAGGCAAAACCGGGCGAAAAAATCCAACGTCTGAGCGACGAAAAAGGCCTCTATTTGGAGGTTCATCCCAACGGTTCCAAGTACTGGCGACACAAGTACAGATTCAACGGAAAAGAGAAGCGCCTGGCCTATGGCGTGTACCCTGAAGTCACCCTGAAACAAGCCCGAGAGAAACGCGACGATGCCCGTAAGCTGTTAGCGGCTGGCGTTGATCCTGGCGTAGTGAAGAAAGCCACAAAATCACTCCGAATAGAACTGGCAGCCAATAGCTTTGAAGCCATCTCTCGGGAGTGGTACGCCAAACAATTACCAACTTGGTCAGACACCACAGCCAAAAAGCGCCTCGCACTACTGGAGAACGATTTATTCCCTTGGCTAGGTAACAGGCCCGTTTCTGAAATCACCGCCATGGAGCTGCTTACAACGCTTCAGCGTATTGAAGATCGGGGCGCAAAGGAAACCGCTCACAACGGCCGGCAAGTAGCTGCACAGATATTCCGATATGCCCGGCTTACACAACGCTGCCAAACCGATCCTGCATCAGACTTGAAAGGCGCGCTTGCTCCAAAGGTTA